>WGLX01000027.1 GCA_016125355.1 Actinomycetales bacterium
CCGACAAGGACAGCCAGCCCCGCGGCGCCAAACCCGGACCCCGCCCCGGCCACCGCAAAGGCGGCATGCCCAAGGGCTACAAGTTCCACAAGAAATAAGAATGTCCCGGGACATCCGATAAGGATGTCCCGGGACTTCACATGGAGCCGCCTCGGGGATTTGAACCCCGGACCTACGCATTACGAGACAACTCCCCGCCCTCGCGATCGTGGGGGAAATCTAGTCGCACCAACGGTTTTCACCTCCACCAGACCTCTGGAGACCCATAACGTTGGCTGCAGTTAGGGCTAGCCGTGGGGCTGAAGAGCCACCCTGGGAGCCCGCCGCCACGGCTCAGACCTGCGCACTACCGATGCGTCCGGCCCAGCGGACTACGTGGCTCTGACCGCTCGCCATGACGGTGAGGCATTCATCGGCTTGGGTCACCGCCCTTCAGGAAGTCCAGCCGCCAACTCCCTGAACACATCATCTGCCTCATCCGTCTGCGAGAGAGCTGCGGCCTGCCCTGCCCACAGGGACAGCAGGTCGACTCGATCCGCGCGGGCAGCCTGCGCCCGGAATTGCCCCGTCAACCAGTTCTGCGCAGGGAAGGGAGCCATGCCTCCCTCGGCCTCGATGATCCGCGTGGCCAGGTTGGGCAGCCCGCGGGCCAGTCGCCCGCTCATTGCGCGGGTGAGGATCGTGTCATGAGCGGCAGCATCCCTCACCGCTGCTCGATAGGAGGCCGCTGCCGCGGATTGTCTCGTAGTGAGGAATGCCGTCCCGACCTGCACGCCCTGTGCCCCGAGCGCGAACGCTGCCGCCACTCCGCGGCGATCGGCGATGCCGCCCGCAGCGATCACGGGCACGTCGACGACGTCGACGACCTGGGGCACCAGGGCGATCGTCCCGACGAGGGAGTCCTCCGGCGGTAGCAGGAACGACACTCGGTGTCCGGCCGCCTCGGCACCCGATGCGATGACGGCATCGACACCGCCTTCGGCCAGCGCAACCGCTTCGTCGGCCGTCGTCGCCGTGCCCAGCACAGCGGCACCGACCCGGTGAGCCGTCTCGATGACGTCGGGGGGCGGGACGCCGTAGACGAAGCTGACGACTCTCGGACGCGCCTCCATGACGGCGTCGATCTGCTCCCCGAGGTCCGGTAGGAAGCGCTCGGGGAATGCTTCAGGCGGTGTCAGCCCCAGTTCGGCGAATAGTGGAGCGAGTGGACGAACAGACTCGTCCAGGGAGACGTCAACTGCCCACGCCTCGTCGCCGGTCTCCAGCCACAGATTGAGGGCGAAGGGCCGCTGGGTGGCGGCGCGCAGGTCGCTGACCACAGACTGGATCCGGTCACGGTCGTACCCGTAAAGGCCGTAGGACCCCAGGCCGCCCAGTTCGCTCACCGTGGCTGTCAGCTCGACGCTGGACAGGCCACCGAACGGACCGAGGACGACGGGAACCTCGACGCCGAGGATGTCAGCGAGCGTGCCCGTCACGGTTCACCTGTACAGCCCGAGCGATGGCCCTCCAGGCCTCCGCACACCGGGCACACCCGGTCGAGTGCGCACGCGGGCTCGCCCGCAGCCTCGCGCTCCGTTTCGTCGTCCATCAGCGTTGACCCTCTCCCGGAACCTCGTCTCGGCCCTGGTGCCCGTCAGAGGCCTCGATGATTCCGTGTGCTCCCTTCTCGGCATCCGACATCACGTGCGACACGAACGGGTAGCGCCCGGCCTCTGGAAGTGCGAACTCCACGAAGCCGCCCTGGGCAGGGAACAGCCCGAGTACTTGGCTGCCCCCGCTGCCCGGCACCAGATCGTAGGCACCCTCACGGTAGACGGTGTCGAACTGACCTCCCACGACGTGAAACGCCGATCCGACATGGGGGCCGGCCGCCAGCACCCATATCCGGACCCGCTCGCCGACGCCGACCTGGAGGGGGTGGTGGTCGTACTGCATGGGGTACCCGTTGAAGCTGACCAGGTCGTAGTCACCGGAGGCAACCGCCTCGGCGTTGGCGATTCCGCCCTGAGGGCCTAGGTAGGACTCCGATTGCAGGAGGACGAACTCCCGGTCGACGGGAGCCAGGTCCGGTGGGTCGATGACGACCGCGCCGAACATGCCGTTGGCGATGTGGATCGAGATCGGCATCGTCGAGCAGTGGTACATCCAGATTCCGGACCGCGTCGCGGTGAATCGGTATTCCAGCTCCTCGCCCGGCGCGATGGTCCGCATCGGCCCGTCCGGGGCGAGGGCACCAGCGTGGAAGTCGATCGAGTGGCCGATGGACCCGTCGTTCACCAGGGTGACGATGAACGTGTCCCCGACCCGGCCGCGCAGGACCGGCCCCGGCGCGGTGCCGCCGAACGTCCACCGCGTCTGGCGAACACCGGGGGCGGCTTCCCGTTCGACCTCCGTGACGACGAGGCGCACCCGATGCACGGTCTCGGCGGAGGCCGGTGCCAGGACGGCGCTCCTCGGCTGCACATCCGGTCCCGGCTCGGCCATCAGGTCCGGGATCGCGACAGCCGATGCTGCGTCAGTCCCGTCGGATCCGTGCCCGGCGTGCTCGTCCGTGGCCATGCCGTTCGACGCGTGGAGCAGGGGCAGCTGGTCGCCCGGCGTCGACCCCGTGGCTGCGATCGCCAGGACCATGCCCATCTGCCGGTGACCGGCCACCGAGCACCAGCCGTCGAGGTCCCGGCCCACCACGCCGACCTCGATCGACGCCGTGTCCCCGGGCGCCAGCCGCGGCGTCCGCTGCCCTGTCTCGAGGACGAGGTCATGGACATCCGTATCGGCATTCACGACCTCGATCGTGAGCGTGTTGCCGGCCGGCACCTCGATGACGGATGGCCTGAAGCGCATGCCGGACATGGTCACGATCACACGGGTCGCCGCACCGGTGGCTGTCGCCCCGGCCGACGCGGGGGCGGCGGAGACGGTGCCGGCGCCGACCGCCGCGGGGTCGACGGCGACCCCCACGGCGACGGCGAGCAGGACGGTCGCGAGCCCGACGATGGCCCCGCCACTGCGACGAGGCGCGATGGCTGCCGGGCCAGCCGCACTCGCGTCCTCGACGACGATGTCGGCCCGGTGACGGGCCCGCAGGCTGTCGGCCAGCCGATAGGCGGTCCATGCCACCGCGACGAGCACGAGGGCCGAGGCGACGACGCGGACAGCGCTGGTGGTCGGCAGGATGCAGGTGATCAGTGCGGTGTTGAGGATGACGACGCGCGGGGCGAGGGCGCGGTCGACGCGGGCGTTCCGCTCGCGCATCGCTGCCGGTCCCCCGCCCATCATGACCGGGAGCAGGTAGCTCAGCGAGCCGAGCAGGACTTGCAGGACGCCGCCGACTACCGCCGAGGCCAGCAGTACTCCGGACAGGTGCAGCAAGGCCTGTGGTTGCGGCGCCACAATGGCGAAGGCGGCGAGCGAGGTCGCGATCCAGGAGACGCCCGCCAGGACGGACCAGGCCGCAAAGGAGGTCGGTGGTCGCTGCCGCATCTCGGAGACCATGGGAAGGACCGTGAGCACAAGGCCGGCGAGGTAGGCGGCCACGCCGGCCAGCAGCAGCGCCGTCAGTCCGACCAAGGCTCCGGCTGCGGTGGCGACCGTTCCGCCCACGAGCAGGGGCAGGGCTCGTCGCGCCATCCGCTCCGCTGCGGGTGCCATCCGGGTCCTCAGGATCGTCGGCCACAGCGTGACCAGGGTCCCAAGGATGGGCAGGGTCACCCAGCCCAGGAGGGTGATGCTCACGTGTGCCAGGAGAAGCCGCTGGTCGACCCGTGGTTCCCACGAACCCCGGGCAAGCAGGAAGCCGAGGCCGATGCCGGGCACGAGCAGAACGGCAGCGGCGACGTAGGCGTGCACCGTCATCGCGAAGCGGGACGGCAGCGCGGCGCGCAGCATCCGGATAAGCGCGACGAGGTGGGCCGTGACCGCGCCGACCAGGAGCAGTGCTCCGAGTGCGATGCCGACTGGATGGTCGGCTGCGACGCCGCCGGCGACGGCTAGGACGCCGACATTGGCGACGATCAGGCGAGCGGCCTCGGTTCGCCGGGTCGCGGGCGTGGGCACGCGGAGGACGGCGACGCTGAAATGCCAGGTCCACACCAGCAGAGCGGTCGTGACGGCCCCGAGCAGGAGCAGGTGGACCATGAGCCAGGAGGCAGCCGGCACCTGGCGGTGGAGGGCGGCAACGGCTCCGGCGGCCGCGAGCCACGCAAGGACCATCGCGCCGGTGCGGGTGTGCCAGGCGGAGCGACTCATCGCCGCACCACCAGGACGGCGACCGTTCCTGCGACCAGCAGAAGGGCGGCGACCGTGCCTGCTCCACCGGCTTGCCACGCCCATCCGACTTCACGGAGGTCACCGGCGAAGCGGACCAGCAGGGCCGACTGAAGGGCGATCGTGGGGATGTAGAGGACCGGGCGGTAGGGCAGCGGTCGCAGCAGGATGGCTGGCAGGATGATCGGTGCGTGCGCCAGCACCATCGACATGGCAAAGCCGAGCCCGATGGCGTGGATGACGATGTCGTAGCCGGGTCCGTCGGTCAGCGGGCCGCGGACGATCCACGTCACGGCGGCGACGCCCAGCCAGAACATGCCCAGCAGCAGGTTCACCGCAGTGAAGCGCGGGAGCCCGTGGGCGTGGACGGTCCGTCGGGCTACGTCGTACGTCAGCAGCCAGGCCACGAGGGAAAGCAGGAAGGCGCCGAAGAGCTCACTGCCGGGCGTCGGCCACAGCACGCTGGCCGCTGCACTGGCCGCGATGGCACACGAGATGAGAAGCAGTGCCCGTTCGGCCGCGGGCGGAGGCGCAGCGATGTGCGCCAGTTCGAGGCGCTCGCCCGCGATCGTGAGGACGAGGAAGCCGGCCAGCCACGGGAACACCGTGGCGGTGGGTACGTCCGCGATCCACAGCAGGGCGCCACCGACGGCGAGGAAGGCGCCGAGCCATTGGATCGCCAATGCTGTGGAGCCAGCCCGTCGCCAGACGACCGCGTAGACACCGACGAGGACGGCCAGACCCGCGGCCTGCACGGCCTGGCCGACGACGAGCGGCAGGGCGGTGAGCATGAGCAACGCCCCGACGCCGGTACTGATCGGGGCGAGGTAACCCCACGGGCGTCTGCTCGCGATCGCACGCTCGAGGCTGATCAGGGTGCCGAGGAAGCCGACCAGCATCAGCTGGGCATGTACCTCGAGCAGCCGCTCTGCCGTCACTGGCGCGGGGAGTCCGAGCAGGAGCAGCCCGGCATCCAGCTCTACCAGGAGGCAGGCACCGCCGAGGAGCAGCAGGGCGAGGCGGCCCGGGGGACCCGGCCGCCGGGCCGGTCGGACCGCGGGGAGTGCGGGCGCGGGGACAACGGTCACGACGGCACCGTTCCGGGATCCAGGTGCAGCAGGCACGCGTCCGGCTCGGCGAACGGCAGCAGAGCGACCGCGTGCGGCCGGTCGCCCAGCTGCTCCAACGCCCCCGCCACCAGCCCTCGGTGGACGTTGCACACGATGTCGGGGTAGCGCTCGGCGACGTCGAGGAGAGGGCATCGGGTGAGGCGCACCGAGGTGGCCCGGGAGGAGGTGACCGGAGCGAAACCGAGGTCATCGAGGATCTCGACGACGCCCCGTCGCGCGGACGCCCCGGATCCGGTCCGGTGCGTTGACGCAGCCGCCAGTTCACGGCCCCACTCCACGCCGGCGGTGAAGGAGTCGTCGACGGGGTTCGCACTGGTGCGCGCGACGTGCCGGGCCAGTGCAGCGGCGAGCGCGCCGTACTCCCGCACCCGCGGGTCGGCCTCCCGGTGCTCCGGGTGCGCTCGGTACCGCCAGGACGGCCGACCGGGTCCGGGACCGGGTTCCCGGGAGCGCACGGCGAGGTCCTGCGCGACGAGCTGGTCCAGATGCCCGCGCACGGTGTTGATGTGCTGCCCGAACACGGCCGCCGCGTCCTCCGCCCGCACAGCCGCCGTCTGGTGCTGGAGCCACTCCAGGATGCGGGCACGGGCCGGGGTCAGGGCCCCGGTGGCGTTCGGATGACGGGGTGTCTGCGGTCCCATAATTTCTACAGTATGCACTGTATTAATATGACCACGACAACCACCTGCCGAAATGAGGATCCATGGCCGACACGACCGCGTCCCTGCCCCTTCCCATCGTGAGCGGTGGATGCTCCTGCGGCGACGCAGGCGCCCATGCCGACCCCGTGCTCGACGCCCGCACGATCCCCCATGAGATCCGGCACGCCGCGATCTTCGGTGCACTGGACTCGCTCGCTCCTGGTGCCGCGCTCGTCCTCGTGGCGCCCCACAATCCCCTGCCGCTGCTGGCTCAGGCCCGCGCACGGTACGCAGACGGCATCACCATCGAGTATCTGCAGGAGGGCCCGGACGCCTGGCACCTGCGGTTGAGCCGCTAGTCGTGTGCTCCTACTGCGGGTGTCGGGCGAACACCCTCATCGCGCGCTACTCCGCCGATCATGTCGACATCGTCAATGCCCTCGGCGACCTGCGGCGCGCGGTTCAGGGCACCTCGCCGGAATCCGTCCCCGACGCCGCGGCCCGGATGGCTGCCCTGCTCGATCCCCACACCGTCAGCGAGGAACGTTCCTTGTTCGCGGAACTGCGTGTCGATCCGGAGTTCACCGACCACGTGGACGGCCTGTGCGCCGAACACGCGGAACTGGACGGACTGCTGGCCCGCATCGCTGCGGGGCAGGTGGCGGACCTCCCGGCGTTCGAACTGCAGTTGCGCCGGCACATCGACAAGGAGGAGAACGGCCTGTTCCCCGCAGCCATCATCGCCCTCGACGGCGCCGCCTGGGAGCGGGCCGTCGCCGCCGCCTGACCCCCCACGCAGACCCGCAGCGGAGAGCCACGGTCCACGCCAGAGCGCGCGGCGCCACGCCTGAGTCACGCCCGTTGCGGAGGCAGCCTTGTCCGGTCCGGTCGCCCCGCCTAGGTGTGGGGCTCGGTGTCGAGTGCCCATCGGGCCACCTGCTGACGGGTGACGACCCGCTCGGCGCGACCGCGTCCGAGGAAGCTGATGAGCCAGTGCAGGAGAGTCGTAACCCGCTGCTTGAATCCGATGAGGTACTGCAGGTGGACGAACAGCCACATCAGCCACGCAGCGAACCCCGAGATCCGCACCCGTCCGACACTCGCCACGGCCGAGAACCGGGAGACTGTCGCCATGCTGCCCTTGTCGCGGTACCGGAAAGGTCCCGGGACCGGGCGGCCTGCGGCTCGTGCGGCGATGACGGACGCTGCGTAGGTGCCTGACTGCATCGCGACCTGCGCGACGCCCGGCAGCCCGGAATCCATCATGTCTCCGACCACAAAGATGTCGGCGTTGCCGGGAAGCGAGCAGTCCGCCTCGACCGGAATCCGTCCGGCACGGTCGACGTCCACGCCCACCTGGTCGGCCAAGTGCCGGCCGAGTGCAGAAGCAGCCACACCCGCCGCCCAGATGACCGTGCTCGCCTGGATCCGTCTCGTATCCCCATCTGCGCCCCTGACGGTGAGACCGTTCCCATCCACATCGACGACCGCCGTGTCGAGTCGCACCTCGACGCCCAGGCGCAGCAGTCTCCTCATCGCCTTCGCCGCGAGTTGTTCGTCGAAGGTGCCGAGGATCATCGGAGCCGCGTCCACCAAGATGATGCGGGCCCGTGCCGGGTCTATCCGGCGGAAGTCTCGGCGCAGCGTGTACCGGGCCAACTCCGAGATCTGTCCCGCCAACTCGACGCCCGTGGCACCCGCGCCGACGATCACGAATGTCAACCACTGCTCGACGCGGTCGGCATGGGGCTCGGCCTCGGCGAACTCGAAGGCACTGAGGATCCGGCCGCGCAATTCCAACGCATCGTCGATGGACTTCAGCCCCGGCGCATGTTCCGCGAAGCGATCGTTGCCGAAGTAGGACTGCCTCGAACCCGCCGCGACTATCAGGCTGTCGAAGGAAGTCTGCCGGGGGCCTTCGGGGGTCCAGGACGTCACCGTCCTGTTGCTCACGTCGATGTCGACCACTTCGCCGAGCTGGACCTCCGCGTTCGACTGTCGCCGGAGGATCTCCCGCGTCGCAGGGGCTATCGACCCTTCCGAGAGGATGCCAGTGGCCACTTGGTAGAGGAGGGGCTGGAAGAGGTGGTGGTTCGTCTTGGCGACTAGCACAACGTCGACATCAGCCCGCTTCAGGGCCTTCGCCGCGAACAGACCGCCGAACCCCGAGCCAATGATCACGACACGTGGCCGACGCTGCTGCGTCTGCACCATGCCGGTCGAGGGCCACATGCCGACGACTACCGGGCAGGGGCGATGGAGAGCAGGAAGGCGCTGTCTTCGAGGGCCAGCACGCTGTGGCGTTCACCCGGAACGGCCACGAGGTCCCCTGCCCTCAGCTCCAGCGTCTGCGAGCCCGCCGTCAGGCGCACCGCACCGACAAGCACCTGGAGACTGGCGGCGCCCGGACTCTCATGCTCGGCCAACTCGTGACCGGACACCAGGGCCATCACGGTCTGTCGGAGCCTTGTGTCAGGGTGTCCCATCACCGTGCGGGCGCTGCGACCGCTGCTCGCGGTCCGAGCGATGGCGACGTGCTTGCGCGCCAACTCCGTCAGTGACATAGGACTCATGACGGCGACCCTTCATCGTGACCCCCTCGACATGGAGAACCGGTGCGTCAACTCAGGGTACGTCGCAGCACGCATGCCCGATATGACGCGCGTCACGAGCCGACCGATAATTCGACGCACACCAGCCGCGACCGCACCACCGTACGGCGGCTACCCGATGAATCCGCGGAGCAGCCACCTCTGCCGCACGGCTAACCCCACCTGACCGCACGGCGCCACGCGACAACTCCGACCTCCCGTCCCCACCGCGTGCTCCCCGCGCGACTGCTCAGACAACCACTGCATGCGCAGCCAACCGAATCCCCCGCCGCCAACTCGATCGCTCAACCACCTCGACGACCGTGATGTCGATCAGGTGCCCGACAAGGTGCTCTCCAGGGTCGGGAGGCCCCGGAACTCCCCCACAGCAGGCCGCCGATCAAACCGCTTCGGGCGCCAACGTCTCCTCGCTCAGACAGCATGTCCCGTCGTCTCCAGCACCGCTCGGCGTGCCGCGACGACGACGCAGTCTCCTGGACAGACCCTCGCTGACGCTTCCACTATGGCAGCGCCTGCTGGAACCCCGCGCTGACATCGGCGACGTCCCTGGCGGCTAGCAGGAGGCCGTCGAGCGTGGGGAAACTCGCACCACTCTGGAAGACGCTGAAGGCGTACTGCTTCCCCATGGAGTCTTCCATCAGGCCCGCGAGCGCCTGTCCCGGGCTCAGGATGCGGTTGGTCCCGGGCTCGCCCGCGGCATAGGTGCCGGTCTTGCCCTGCACCTTGCCCGTCGCCGCCGTGCCCACCTGGAACGGCTTGAGCGAACCGGCCCGGCCAAGACTGGGCAACATGGACGTGAGCTGGTCTCCCCAGGGCTGAGCTCGCAGCCAGGCGACTCATGTCGTGATCGCCTCGGGAGTCGTTGCCGACATCTCGCCCCCAGCCCCGTCGAGCAGCCACACCGCGGTATCCGGGATGCCGACGGAGGCGATGGTGTCATGCACAGCCGCCAGTCCGTCAGTGCAGTCCTTCGACCCGTTGTGGACGGCGATCAGGCAGGTCACAAGATTGGCGCCATAGTTGTGGCTGATCATCCAGATCAACGTCGCCGTTGCCTTCGAGGTGGGAGACGTGAACGAGGCGACCCGGTCGCGCGACGGGTACCGGCGTGGCAGTCCCTTGGTGCTGTTCGCGGCGAGCGGATCCGCGCTGACCTCGACGCCCGCGCGTTCCAGGGCCTCCATGAAGAGGGTCCTTGCGAAGGTCGCCGGGTCCGGCACGTGGTAGACGTTGAGCGTCGGGGAAGCCCCCACGGGAATGGTGCCCCGCACCTCGAGGACGTTTCCAGCGAGCGGCACGATGGCCAGGTCGAGGTCGCCCGTGGAAGCGACGGTCCTGACCTTGTTCACCACTCGGAAGGCTTTGGTGTCGGGCACGATCCTCAAGGATGGAGGCTCGCCCTTCTTGGTGGGGGTCGTCTGGATGGCGATGAGGTTGTCGTTGACGACGATCGGGCTGATGACCTCATCGTGGGCTACCCACCGGTGGAACAGCCGGTCGTCGACCTGCACGTCGTTGACCCGCGTCGCGCCAGATCGCTTCACCTGCTGCGCGAGCGAGTTCAGGCCCGCGAGCGGATCGCCGGGCGCGGGCTTGGCGCCAGGGATCCCGTTGGCGTCCGGCTGCGGGGGAACGCTGTACCCGAGGGTGCCGGTATCGGCCTGCCGCCCACCGAGCACCAGGTCGCCCTTCCCCACCAGAACCAGATTGCCACCCACCTTGAAGACCGGCGTCTTCGTGGTCCAGTCCGCTCCAACCATCGCGAGCCACGTTCCGACCGAGTAGAGCTTCCCGATCGAACCCATGTTCATCAGGTGTGATCCACCTGCGCTGTAGAGCGGCGCACCTCCGTCGAGGGGCACCACTCGATACGTCCACTGCGCGGACTGGTACGCCGGAGAGTCCATGATCGCCTGCACGCCGGCCGGCAACCTCGCAGTCCCATCGTCCGCCGACACGGGAGGCGCTCCACAGACCATCGCAATCGCGATCAACGGTGGGGCGATCATTCGTCCACGCATCGGCCACTCCTCTGGGGTCATGAGAACCGCCCCGGGCCCGCCGAGATTCCACTGTTCCCAGAGCCATCCACCAGCTGTTGGCCCTGCCAACGTAGCAGCGGGACACCCCGGCGTCAGACGGATTCACGATCACGACGACGCTGAGCTGAACGTTGGCCGTCCAACCCCGTCGACCTCCTTCGTGCTGGTGGTGGTGTCCACCGCAGCGCGAGCTCGGCTATCAGATGGCCACCGGGCGTGACTCGCAGCACACACGGCCCCGCTGTCGCGCCACTCGTTGACAGTGGCAGGCATCCGGTCAGATCGAGTCGTCCGCATCGGACGCCGCGGCGCGCCCGTGCGTACGCGACCGATATTCGCTGCAATCACCCATCGATCATGGATCCACTGCCCACCATCTCGCGACGTCATATCCAGCAGCGATACCTCGTACGAGGCCAGAACTCATCGCGTGGCATCCGTCGCATCGCTTTGCCGGGGCGTCCGCGACCACGACGCAACCGGCCCCCGAGGCCCTCTAGTTTCTCCTGCTCGACGTGCGCTTCGTCGCGACGGTATGCGCCAGGAAGCCGAGGGCGAGGGCGCCAACAGTGACAGCGGTCAACACGCCACCCGCTGCCGCAACCGTAGGACTCACGTTGTATCGGATGCCGTCGAACATGACTACGGGCAGCGTGCTCATGTAGGTGTTGCTCATGAGCAACGCGAATGCGATCTCCGTGAATGATGTGACGAGGCAGAACCAGAGGCTGATGAACAACGAAGGACGCAGGTGGGGGAGCAGGACGTCGTAGAAACGCCGGAGCGGGCTCGCTCCGACTACCTGTGCGGCCCGATCTTGGGTCCAGTCGAAGGTCGACATCGCGGGGGTCATCAGCACCACAGCGAAAGGCAACGCGATGATCACGTGCCCGATCACCAGGCCGGGCAACGTGTACGCGGCACCAATCTGGACGAGCACCAGATAGAGGCCTAGGGCCGCGACGACCCACGGAATGAGCAAGGGCAGCATCGTGTAGGTCATTAGGCCCGTCTTCCGACGAAACCTTCCACGGACCAGCGCGTATGCGGTCATCGTGCCCAATGCGGTGGCGACTATTGCGGAGATCACGCCGACGACGACGCTGTTCTTGGTTGCGGACACCCACACAGGGTCCGTGAAGAACTGCCCGTACCAGTGGAATGAGAACCCCTTGGGGGGAAAGGTCAGAATCGAGCTCTCGGTGAAGGAGATGACCACGCCGATCACGGTCGGTGCGATGAGGAAGAGCACGAGAAGCAGCGTGATGAGTGCGAGGAGCGCTTTCGTGAGCCCTCGGAGCCACCCTGCGCGGTGAATTGCCCTGAACACGGCCGTCATCGGTTTGCTGATGATCAACGCCGTCCAGCCCGCCGCCAGGGACATGTTCCTCGCTGATCGCGGTGCACCCGAGCCAGCTGGGCTGTAGATGGCCCGAATTCCTCCGAGCGCGGTCAGCAGCACCAGAACGAGGAGCGCGACCGCGAGCAACAGCACTCCTGCGGCTGCGGCCTGACCGGTGTCTCCGACGAGTTTCAACTGGTCGATGACTAGTTGCGGCAGCACGGTGTCTCCGGGGCCACCGAGTCCACTCGGAGTGGCGTAGGTGCCGAAGCCGATCACGAATGTCACGAGCAACGCCGCCAAGACCGCCGGAGTGATCTTCGGCAAGTCGGCGGTGAGGAACGTCTGCAACGGGGTCGAACCCATGCCTTGGGCCGCATGGTGCAGTCTGACGTTACCCAGCCTGATGGCGCTGAAGGCCGTGAGTACGAACAGTGGCAACATCACATGAAGCAGTCCGACGATCACCGCGAATCGATTTGGGATCAGCACGAGCGGGCTGTCGATGAGTCCGGTAGCCATTAAGGCCGAGTTGAGCGGGCCTTCAGGACTGAGAATGATCTTCCACGCCACCAGTCTGACCAGTTCGCCACCGGTCACCAGCGGGAGTACCAAGGAGACCAGGATCGCTGCACGAATCCACTGGGAACTGCGGATCAGTGCTCGTAGGAGGACGGAACCGAGGACCAGGGCGTAGGCCGTCGCGATCAGGGAGATTGAAGCCGAGTTGACCAGGGTGCGGAGAAACGACGGTTTGGTGAAGAGGTTGGTGTAGTTGACGAGTGAGAACTCCGGCACGAAGAGGCTGCGGTAGCCGATCACGACGACCGGAACGAGAAAGAACGCCGCCAGAACCGCTAGGGGCGGGATTGCCAGCGATCCCGCCCCCAGGGAGCCCCATCGTCGGGTGCTCGGTCGTGCAACTGACGCGTTGGTCATCAAGAGATTCCGGTGAACCAGGTCTGCCAGCGGTCGTACATGGCGGGGAACGAGGCGTCCAAGTAGGCAAGGTCCGTCGGGACGACCGTGTCGGCATACTTCGGGTTGGTCGGAAGAGTCTCGGCCAGCTTCGGGTCGAGTGAGTCGAACGCTCCGGAGTTGACGGGCACCTGACCGGGGTAGGCGGTCGCCTCGAGCGCATTGCCTTCCGGGCTCGTGTCCCACTGGATGAACTTCATCGCGGCCTCAGGGTTCTTCGACGTCTTGAGGACCCCCCAGCGAGTCGGGGCCAAGATGGTCTGTTCCATCGATGCCTCGATGTCGACGCCCTCCTGCTGAGCCTGATATACGCGGCCGTTCCACCCCATGCCGATGGTCGCAACGCCGTTTGCGAAGTTCTGGATCTGATCGGCACCCGTGTTGTACCAGACCACATCGCACTTCTTCACGAGCTTGTCGAGGCTAGCGAAAGCCCGATCCAAGTCGAGCGGGTAGAGATCCTTTGCGGCGACTCCGTCTGCCAGCAGCGCCGCTTCCAGCGTCCCGGCGGGCCAGTTCATCATCTGCCGGGTTCCGGGGAAGGTGTCGCAGTCCCACACGTCCGCCCACGTCTGAGGCTTGGCCCCGGGGTATGCGTCTGTGCGATAGGTCACCTGGAAGCCGTTGATCGAGGAGCCGATGAGGTAGTCGTTGATTAGACCTTCGGGTACTCCCTCTCCCGTCACGATCTTCCGATCGAGGGGGAGGAACATCTGCGCCTGCATCTCTTCGGGCATGTTCGCTGCGAACATGACCACGTCCCAGTCCTTCGCTCCCTCCATCTGCGCCTGGATCGCGCCCAGCGAGAAGTCGTAGGAGGCCGCCGTGGCATCAATACCGGTCGCTTTGGTGAAGGCGGGAAGAATGGTCTGCGAGGCGACATCGTGGTAGCTCCCGCCCCCGTCAACGACGACGACGTTGCCGGCCGCGGGTGCCTCTTCGGCCGCAGTGGACGCCTGTTCTGCTGCCGTGGACGCCTGTTCCGCTGGGGCCCCGGCGGCGCACCCGGCAAGCGCTGCAATGGCGAGCAGCGCGCCCCCGCCGTACGTCAGCCTTCTGGTTGTTCGCTTGGTCACAGCATTCTCCCTTGATTCGATGAGTGTTTGTTGGGCTCTGTCAGTTCCGTGGATGCGCTGCGGCCATCCGCATCGAAGATGGCGCAGGAGCTCGATGGGAAGGTGGCATTCACGAGGGCACCTTCGGCATGGGTGGCCCCGCCGACGGGGCAGGTGACGATGATCGTCGGCCCCTTCTTGATCTCGCACTCGTAGCGCCAGCTCGAACCGAGAAACGTGCGTGAGCGGATTCGCACGGCGAGGGAAATGCCTTCCTCCTGCACCTCCTGCGTGAGCAGGACATTTTCGGGTCGTATTGAGAGCAACTGCGCCGTGCCGCGCATATCGCCCTTGACCCCAAAGCGCTGACCCGAACTCCGCTCTTCGACGATCGTGATTCCCGCCGACGAAGTGACCGGACGCACTTCCAGGAAGTTGGTCTCCCCCAGCAGTGACGAGACGAAGCGAGTTCGGGGATGCTGATAGATGTCCTCGGGTAGCCCAATCTGCTCGATACGGCCCTCGTTCATCACCGCGATGCGATCACTCATCGACAGGGCCTCATCCTGGTCGTGTGTGACGCAGATGATCGTCGCGGAGATCTCTCGGTGCAGTGCCTTGATCGAGTACTGCAGCGACTGCCGTAGTCGCCGGTCCAAGGCACCCAGTGGCTCGTCCATGAGCAGGACCTTCGGCTCGTAGGCAATCGCACGGGCCAGCGAGACCCGCTGCTGCTGGCCGCCGCTGAGTTCCGACGGCAACCGGTGCCGGAAGTCGACGAGTTCCACGACCTCGAGATAGTGCAGCGCCCTCGCCTGCCTTTCGGCCTTCCGAAGGCCTCGAACACGCAGTGGATAGGCGACGTTCTCAAGCACGGTGAGGTGGGGGAACAGCGCGTATGCCTGGAACACCATGCCGAAGTTCCGATCGTGCGGGGGCAGGTTCCCAAGGCTTCGATCGTCGAGTTTGATGTCCCCCTCGTCGAGTTTCTCGAAACCGGCGATCGAGTTCAGCAGCGTCGTCTTTCCGGACCCACTCGGGCCGAGCAGCGTCAAGAACTCCCCGGACTCGATTTCCAAGTCCACGCCGCGGAGCGCCTCGAAAGTTCCGTAGCGCTTCACAGCTCCGTGCACAGAGATCCGGCCACCACCGACGTCCGCTTGTAGGGACGGGGTTGATCGGAACGCCGTGGTCACAGATCCTCCTTGGTTCGTGGTACTGCGAACGTCTGGTGACGCCTTCGCGCCCTGAGCACCGAGCCCCGTGCCAACAGACCCCCGATTCGCAAGAGCGTCGGACTGCGCCGATCAGGTCACAGGACCACCGTCTGCGTGGCTCCGGGTGCCTGGCCGAAAGCCGTCTCGAACAAGCCGTATTCGCTTGTGAGTGCTCTTATCCGTCGGCTCAGACGGTCGGCCGGGCCGACGGCGGGCAACCGGTCCGGGAATGCACGTTCACGTTCGTAGTCGCATGCCAGGCTCCAAGAAACATTCTGACTGGTTAGTATGTATCTGAGACAGTAGCACTAGGCGGAGACACGTAGGGGGTTTTGGTCGACTTCGTTGACGATGGGCGCGAAGGGAGGGCGAATCACCCCATCGCTAGTGCCTGGCGTGCGCGGCTCAGAGGAGTCGCCTCCCACTGATCGCGAATGTCAGCGCTCAGGCCCACTCTCACCGTCGCCGACTCAGTCGAAGCACGTCACTTGGAGGTCAACTTGATGAAGAAGCGCATTGCAGTGCTCGTCTCCGGCGGGGATGCCGTCAGTCCGTACACGACACCCGATGAGGCATGTCGCGTCGGACTCGCGGCCGGTAACACCAACACCGCGCTGCGTGAGGCCCTGATCATGGCCGGTATCGCGGTCTACACGGCCCCGGCGATGAACGCGCGCGGCCCAGTTGAGGAACCGCCCCCGGATAGTTTCGGCAGCTTTGGTGGGTCCCCCTTCAGGCTGCCGGCGCACATGACCATCATCTCCACCGGGGACATCGACAATGCCGGTGAACATCTCGCGCGCTTCATCGACTACCTGCACACGACTCATGGCGTCACCACGATCGATTGGATCGGCCACTCGAATGGCGGACTGTTCGCCCGCGCCGCCACCCGGGTGCTTCAGGAGACCGCCAGCCCGGTTACGGTCGGATCGCTGATCACCCTCGGAACGCCGTGGATGGGCGGAAACCCGCTGCGCATCATCGCGGGTGAAGTGGACCCGAGCGAGTGCCAAGGACAGGCCTCGTGTCTGGCTCTGGTGAAAGCGTTCCAGTCCGACAGGGATCGCTTCCTCGGGCTCGAGAGGCAGAACACCTATCGGTATCTGATGGGAGAGAACGGCTGGAACCAGGCACAGGCCGGCGTGCTTGATGACATCCCGACGCTCATGGTCGCCGGCACGGCGCTCAACACAGAAGGTGGCGACCCCGAATTTTGGCCCAACGACGGACTGGTGTCTGAGTACAGCGCACTCGCCAAGGGCGTTGGCGCCGACGTGGTCCCGCTCCGCCAAACGGCCTCGTTCCCCCTGCTCCACTCCATCTTCATCGCCGAGATGCTCGGAGAGGAGTGGCAGATGGGAATGACCTGGAACGCAGAAGTGCTCGACCTCGTCACCACCTTCGTTCGAGAGCAGCAGGGAAGATGAGTCGAACCGCGAGAAAGCCCCCAAGGTTGCATTTACAGCACCTCCCCGTTGCCGGGTTCGGCGTACCCGACCTACGCTGGCGGACCGCGCAGGGCGGGCCCCCGGCGCCGGCGACGCACAGGGGGGCGACTCACTTCGCCGACGCACCCGACCATTGCGATTTCGCCGATCACATGACGGCACGGCCTATTGGAGGACCAACGCCATGAGAGCTGCGCTCCTGACTGAACTTCACGCTCCCGTCGCGGTGGAAACTGTGCCTTCCCCTGACTGTCCCGCGGATGGCGTAATCGTTGAGGTTCGGGCCTGTGGAGTCTGTCGGTCGGATCTTCACACAGTCAATGGATCGGACCCGACGATCGCTCTGCCACACGTCATGGGCCACGAGTTCGCAGGGGTGGTCGCCGACGTCGGTCCGCAGTGCCACAGCTTCTCGGTCGGCGACCGAGTGACCGCGCCCTTCGTTCTGGGGTGCGGTCGATGCGCCGACTGCCTTGCCGGCTCGCCGACTGCCTGCAACCAGCAACGCCTCATCGGCTTCTCTCAATGGGGCGCATTCGCCGAACAGCTCGCGGTCCAGCATGCCGACTTCAACGTGGTACGGCTACCGGAGGGCGTCGACTTCGTCGAGGCTGCTGGCCTGGGCTGTCGGGTCACCACGGCGTGGCGCGGGATCCATGACCGTGCAGCACTCCAAGAAGGCGAGTGGCTCGCAGTGCACGGGTGCGGCGGCGTCGGACTGTCCGCCATCATGCTCGCCCGCGTGCTCGGCGCGCGCGTCATCGCGATCGACGTCTCGGATGCCGCGCTAGACAAAGCCCGCGAGCTGGGCGCCGAGCACACCATCAACCCGCGCAGGCACTCAGACGTCGGCAACGCGGTGAGGGCCGCTACGGACGGAGGGGCACATGTATCGGTCGATGCCATGGGGATCAGCTCCACATTTGACAACTCCCTCCGTTCGCTTCGAACGCTGGGGCGGCACGTCCAAATCGGAATGCCGACGGGCGAGCACGCCACCGTCATGCTCCCACTTCTCGAACTGGTCTACTCTCGCCAGCTCAGCCTGTTCGGCATGAGAGGCCTCGGTGCGACTGGGTTCTCCGACCTGCTGGCGTTGGCGGCCAACGGCGCATTGGATCTCTCCCAGCTCGTCACACAGCGCCTGTCCCTGGACGAGGTGCAAGACGTGCTCGAACGTCTACAGGCCGGCACGCTGACCGGCATCGCCGTGGTCGACAGGTTCTGAGGAGCGCCCATGGACCAGAGCATCTCGCTCCCGGCATTCTCCGAGAACTACGTCGATGGCACATGGCGCGGCGACCGCGCGCGCACCACGCAGGTCGTCGATCCGGCCTCCGGAGACGTGATCAGCGAGCAGGCGCTGGCTGGGATTGAAGACGTCCATGACGCTGTCAGCGCGGCGAACAGGTTGCACGCATCGGGCCGACTCGGCGGCATGAGGCCCGTCGAGAGATCGCGAATGCTGCACCGGGCGGCGTTCTTCATCCTCGAGCACCGCGAGGAGATCGCCACGACGATCACCCTCGAACAGGGTAAGCCCCTGTTCGAGGCGCGCGCGGAGGTGGACGGAGCAGCTCGCTTCTTCGAGTACTACGGCAACCTCGCGGAGAGCCTGAGCGGCAGGTCGATTCCCCTGGGTCGTGACTACGTGGACTTCGTGGAGATGGAACCCCGCGGCGTCGTGGCCCACATCATCCCGTGGAACTACCCCTTTGAGATGACCGCGCGCTCGCTGGCACCGGCTCTCGCCACCGGCAACCCGAGTGTGATCAAGACGCCCGAGCTCGCGCCGCTCTCCAACCTTTGGTACGCCCATGCGGCGGAACACGCGGGGTTCCCCGCCGGATCGGTCAACCTCCTGTGCGGACACGGCTCGGTTGCGGGTGCTGCCCTGGCATCCCATCCGCTGGTCGCCCTCGTGGTGTTCACCGGTTCAGTCCCGACAGGTGTCTCCGTTGCCCACGCAGCCGCGGAGAACACCGTTCCCACCGTCCTCGAGCTCGGAGGAAAGTCCGCGGCCGTCGTCTTCCCCGACGCCGACCTCGCCAGGGTCGCGACGGACATGCGCTACGGGATCTTCTACAACGCGGGCCAGACCTGCTCCGCGATGTCTCGGGTCATCGTGCATGAAAGCAGGCTGGATGAGTTGCTCGATCTGTCGGCATCACTGGCCACTTCGCTGCAGGTAAGCGCGGGAATCACGCAAACCACCGAGCGCCTGGGCATGGGCGCCCTCGTCTCCGCGGATCACCGCGATTCCGTTCAGGGAATGGTGGATCGCGCAGAGCGCGACGGCGCGCGCGTCGTAGTCGGCGGTCGTGCCCCTTCCGGGCGGGGCGCGTTCATGGAGCCTACCGTCGTGTTCGCACCCGATCCGTCCCTCGAGATCGCCCAGGAGGAGGTGTTCGGCCCGGTGCTGACCGTGCTCTCCTACCGGGACGACGGTGAGGCCATCTCGATCGCCAACGGGACCCGCTTCGGTCTCGTGGGGGGCGTCTACACCACCGACATCGAACGCGCGCTGAGGACTTCACGCGCTCTGCGAGGCGGCCAGATCTACGTCAACGAGTGGTTCGCGGGCGGCGTCGAGACGCCGTTTGGCGGCACCGGCCAGTCCGGAATGGGCCGCGAGAAGGGCCTCGAGGGCATGATGAACTACGTCCAGACCAAGAACATCGCGATCCGCCTCTGACCCAGTCATTGTTCAACGCCCTCGCCACGGAGACGAGGAAGTGGTCGACGCCCGTCAGTTCCCGACCCCGTGGTTGGACCGTTGCGTCTAGTGCAACTTGATGTTGTTGGCTTCGCACCGCTCTATCTACGCTGGGAGCGTGGATCTTGGCGAGGAGACGTCTGCGGCCCGCATCGTCGCGGTGCTGGAAGCGTTAGCGCAGCCGATCGGGAATGGCCAGATGGGGGTCACCGCATCGGAGATCGCGCGCAGGATCGGACGTGACAAATCAAGCGTGTCACGGCAGATGAAGACACTGGTACACCTTGGGCTGGCGGAGAAGACCGACAGCGGCAAGTACATCCTTGGGTGGCGTGTGTTCACGATTGCCGCCAGGGCAGGTGATCAGCGGCTGCTGTTAACCGCTCCCGCGGTGATGCGACAGATCGTGCGACAGACTGGCGAGAGCGTTCACCTCTCCATCCGGTGCCACGACGAGGTGCTGACGATACTGACGGAGAGCCCGATGCGTGAGGTCAGCGTGACCGGATGGGTCGGTAGGACAGTGCCGCTCCTCGGGACGTCATCGGGACGAGCCCTGATGATGGACGACAGTGACGAGGCGATCAGGTCGGTCTTCGAGCAGACGGCTCGTGTCGGGGGCGGTTCCCGCATGCCACGGACCGCGCGCGACGCCATTGCGCGCGTGGCCAAGGCCAGGACCCAGGGCTACGCCGTCGCTGTCGACGAACACGAGGACGGCCTGTCCGCGGTGGCCGCTCCGATCCGCGACGTCCAAGGCCGCATCACCGCAGCGATCAACGTCTCGGCCCCGAGCTATCGGATCGGTGACCGGGTCGATGACCTCGCGCAGATCATTTCCCGTGCAGCGGTCTACTTGAGCCGCACGCTGGCAGCGCCCGCCTCGACACGGAAGGGCGCTCGCTCCACGGCAGACCACAAGGCCTCCCCCGTTGCGCGCTCGGGTAAGAGCACCGCGGAATGACAAGGCGCGGAGCAGCAGATGTTTGACGCACACGTACACGCCGGCCCGGATGTGATCGATCGCATCGGCGACGACAGTGACATCGCGCAGAGTTTCGCCGACAGCGACTACGACGGTTTCGTGCTGAAGGCGCACTACGAGTCAACCGTCGGTCGGGCCTATGCCGCCGCACGAGCGACCGGTCTGCAGGTCTTCGGCGGTATCGCCCTGAACCAGCATTGCGGCGGGATCAACCCGGCTGCTGTCGCGGCGACGCTGCAGGCCGGCGGGCGCGTGATCTGGATGCCCACCGCCGACTCGCACACTCAGCAGGCGGCTGGGCTGCCGCGCCTGTGTCATGGCGCTCCCCGTCTCGGTCAGCATTCCTATGCGCTTCCGCCGGTGGACCAATCCACCATGGCAGCGGCCGAATCCGTCCTCCAACTGATCGCAGATCATGACGCCGTGCTCGCCACCGGCCACGTCGGCAGGGATGAGTGCCGCTGGCTGCTGGAACGAGTCGAGTACTACGGCATCAAGCGCGTGCTTCTCACTCATCCGTCATACACGGTTCCTGGCCTGACCCCCTCCGAGATCGAGGAACTGGCCGACCGCGGCGGCTACGTTGAGATCACCTGCTACCAGCTCCTGCACCAGCCGGGCTGCACACCCGAGCTGCTGGCCGAAGTGGCGGATGCCGCGGGAGAGCGGCTGGTGCTGTCCTCGGATGCAGGCCAACCCGACTCCCCCAACCCGCCAGCCGCATTGACGTTGCTCGTCGACGTTATCGCCGCGCAGGGCGTCGATCGCGGCCGACTTGGCGCCGCCTCCGGGGAGGTGCCGCTTCGCCTGTTCGCTCCCTGACCGCGGACCCCGCTACGCACCACCGCCCCCCCCTACTCACATCGGCGACGAGAGAAGTCCATGATTGAAAACAAGACGACCTTCTACAGCGAAGGCGCGAAACTACAGGCCAGCTACTACTACCCAGACGGCTTCCAGCCCGACGAGCCGCACCCCGTGCTCATCGTGAATTCCGGGTATCAGGGCTTCCGAGACTTCTACCCCAAGATGTTCGCCGAACTGTACACACGACGAGGCTACGTCTGCTTCGGCTTCGACTATCGAGGAATGGCCGACAGCGAGGGCGCCAAGGGCAAGGTCCTGCTCGACGAGCAGATCCAGGACGTGCGTAACGCGGTCACTTTCGTGCGTACCAACGAGCAGGTCGACACGAAGCGCATCGCATTGCTCGGCTGGGGCATGGGGGCCGCCAACGTCGTCGCCGCGGCCGCGAAGGGGCACGACGTCGCTGCGGTCGTCGCCATGAACGGCTTCTACAACGGTGAGCGCTGGCTGAGGTCCGTGCACACGTACGACGAGTGGACTCGGATCATCGAGGAGGTGCGAGAGGATCGCATTCTGCGCGTCACCGCCGGAGAATCGCGACTCGCCGACACCTTCGAGCACTATCCACTCGATCCCGCCAGCAAGTCCGTTGTCGACCAAGAACTGGCGCACATGTACGGATTCGGACACCCGACCCGCCTTCAGTTCACCGAGTCCATCATCGAACTCGACGTTGAAGGTGCAGCGTCGCGACTGAACATCCCCCTCTTCATCGCACACGGAACCGACAACACCCTTCACCCGTTCGCGGAGGCGGAGGCGTTGTTCGCCGTGGCGAGCACTCCGAAGACGCTGTACAGGGTGGCCGGCCGCCACAACGAGTGGATGGTCGGCGACCATCCGGTATTCATCCAGATGTGCGACCAGATCGAGTTGTTCCTCGTCGAGGCGTTCGACGCGAGCGTGAACGCCAGCCCGCTCCAGCGAGGTTGAGCATGCGACGCATCACGCCG
Source organism: Actinomycetales bacterium (assembly GCA_016125355.1). Classification (GTDB taxonomy): domain Bacteria; phylum Actinomycetota; class Actinomycetes; order S36-B12; family S36-B12; genus UBA10649. The sequence continues at coordinate 22,259 of WGLX01000027.1, forward strand.
GGCGAACGCCGTGCATCTGGGTCGCCGGGCCGGACTGCGCAGTTCGAGAGCGGGGTATGACGTGACAGCGAAGGCGACGAGAGCCGACGTCGCTCGAGCCTCCGGCGAAGACCGTGACTGGCGGTCCATCGTCGCCGAGCTGCGGGGCGCGCTGCTCGGCGACGTGGACGACCGCACCGTCCAGCGCGCGGCGTACTCGACGGATGCATCGAACTACCGACTCGTGCCGGAAGTTGTCGTCATGCCCCGCACGGAACAGGACGTCATCGATGTGGTCAGGATCGCTGCCCGCCACCGGGTTCCGGTCACGGCACGCGGTGGCGGGACGTCATGCGCAGGTAACGCAGTCGGCGCCGGTATCGTGCTCGACTTCTCCCGCCACATGAACCGTATCCTGTCGATCGATCCGGTGGCCGGTACGGCGGTCGTGCAGCCGGGGGTCGTCCTCAGCGAGTTGCAGGCAGCAGTTGCCGCGTACGGGCTGCGCTTCGGTCCCGACCCGTCGACCGCGAACCGATGCACGATCGGCGGCATGATCGGCAACAACGCCTGCGGCCCGCACGGGCTGTCCTATGGCCGCACCGCAGACAACATCGTTCAGATGCGATGGCTGCGTGCCGACGGCACGGTTATCGATGCGGGCTCCGGGGAGGGGGCGCTGAGTGTCGTGCCCGGGCTCAGCGAGTTCGTGGCCAAGCACCTCGCAGTGCTCCGAACTGAGTTCGGTCGGTTCGACAGGCAGATATCGGGATACTCGCTTGAACACTTGCTCCCGGAGAGGAACAGCAATCTCGCAGCCACGCTCGCCGGCACCGAAGGTACCGTCGGCCTCATCCTGACGGCGACGGTGAAGCTCGTGCCGAAGCCCATAGCTCCCATGCTCGTTGTGCTGGGCTACCCGGACATGCCCAGCGCCGCCGACGACGTTCCCGCGCTGCTTCCCTTCAGGCCGCTGGCCCTGGAGGGTTTGGACGCACAACTTGTCGCGGTTATCCGAGAAGCCAAGGGCATCGATGCTGCGCTGGAGTTTCCGCGCGGGGGCGGCTGGCTCATGATCGAGGTTGGCGGCGCTAGTGAGGCGGAGGCTGCTAGGTCCGCGGAGGCGATCGTCTCGGCATCGTCATGCATCGACTCCCGGACCTACCGCGCCGGGCGCACCGCGTCGCGGTTGTGGCAGATCCGGGCAGACGGGGCCGGGCTCGCCGGGCGCACGGCCAGTGGCGAACAGGCGTGGCCGGGTTGGGAGGACTCGGCTGTACCCCCGGAGCATCTCGGAGACTACCTGCGTGCGCTTAACAGCCTGATGGCATCGGAGAATCTCTCGGGACTGGCGTATGGCCACTTCGGTGATGGCTGCGTTCACCTTCGCATCGACTTCCCGCTCGAGGCGGATGCCAGCGTGTTTCGTCGATTCATGACTCACGCGGCCGAACTCGTCGCGATGTACGGAGGCTCCCTCTCCGGAGAGCATGGTGACGGGCGCGCCCGCAGCGAGTTCCTCCCGGTGATCTACTCGGAAGAAGCCCTCCAGGCCATGACCGAGTTCAAGTCTCTTCTCGATCCGGGCAGCATCCTCAATCCAGGCGTCATCGTGCAAGCGCAGGCCGTCGACGCCTTCCTACGCCGTCCGCAGGCGAGAACCCTGTCCGCGAGCGACGGGTTCCGCTTCGACAGCGACGACAGCGACATCACGAAGGCGATTCACCGATGCGTCGGAGTCGGCAAGTGTCGTGCGGACAATCGGGCCACTGGCGGCTTCATGTGCCCTTCCTATACCGCGACTCGCCGTGAGACGGACTCGACGAGAGGTCGAGCCCGCGTGCTGCAGGAGATGCTCAACGGCAGCCTTATCGACCGTCAGTTCCGCTCTCCCGAGGTGCATGAGGCGCTCGATCTGTGTCTGAGTTGCAAGGCGTGCGCGACCGACTGCCCCACCGGCATCGACATGGCCACCTTCAAGTCGGAGGTTCTTCACCAAAGCTACCGCGGCCGGATTCGTCCGCTTACGCACTACACGCTCGGCAGACTGCCGCAGTGGCTCCGGCTCATCGCACCCTTCGCGCGACTGGTGAACGTCGCCGGCAGGACTCCTCCTGCCGAGCGCGTCATGCTGCGCCTGATCGGTGCGGATCCACGGCGAAGTCTTCCATCGCTCCCTCCGAGGCCGTTCCATCGCACGACAGAGGCAAGGCAAATGCTGGCGCAGTCACGTCTCGCCGGTAGCCGTGTCGAGCACGTCGGTGGCGGCGATGTGGACTCCTCTGTCGCGGCACGGCCGAAGGTGACGCTGTGGGTCGACTCCTTCACAGATTCGATCACGCCGAGGATCGCGGTGGACGCGATCCGGGTGCTCCGCTACGCGGGTGCCGAGGTCCACCTGGCCGAGCCGGGGGCGTGTTGCGCGCTCACGCTGATCTCGACTGGTCAACTCACTGCCGCGAGAGATCGCCTACGCAGAACGGTCGCCACCCTCTTGCCGGCCGTGCGCGCCGGACGCGTCATCGTCGGCCTTGAGCCGTCCTGCACCGCCACACTGCGATCCGATCTCGTGGGGCTCCTTGGCGACGAGGCGGGGGCACGTGAGGTGTCAGGAGCAGTGAGGACGATCGCGGAGTTCCTGAACGGTACAGACTGGAATCCACCACGGGTTGATGAGGAGCTGCTCGCACAGCCCCACTGCCACCACTACGCGGTCATGGGGTATCACGAGGATCAGCAGCTGCTGGAAAGGATGGGCTGCGACACGGAGATCTCCGCCGGCTGCTGCGGGCTCGCAGGCAACTTCGGCATGGAGAAGGGCCACTACGAGGTCTCCAAGCGGATCGCCGAGCAGGGCGTGCTTGCCCTGGCCGCCGCGGCCCCGGCGAGGGGGATCCTGGCGGACGGGTTCTCGTGCCGCACCCAGATCTCCGACCTCGCTGGCCTGCGAGGACGCCACATCGTCGAAGTCATCGCTGACGGACTCAAGAAGGAGGGGCGATAACAGCCCCGGTGCTTCTCACCCTGTGAAGGCCGACAGTATCAATCGGGTCTGGTGCGTGGCCTCGTCAGCGGTGGTCGCGAACCCGACACGGTATCCGGCTGCGGTGTCCCCGTCACCATCATCTCCAGCCCGTGGGCTCGTGCGGCGGCCCGATTACAGGCGGAGCGGGGACGGCGACACTGCGCGTCGACGTGATCCCGTCCGGCCTGCTGACGTGCGGTCGCGCACGTGGAGTCACGGATGACCGGGCCGCTCGAGCCCGGCAAGAGCTGGTTCGGGGAACATGGGCCCGAGGACTGCGCGTCCCTCGCGCAGTTCCCTCCGCCCGAGGGCCACCCGGTGCTCGCACCGGGAAAGCGCGTTCTTGACCATTGGCTCGCACATCGCCACGCTCGGCGAGGCGAGCCGCTGAGTTGCCGCGTTCAGCCGGACGGAATGCCGCTCATCGTGCGGGCCGTCGCTTGAGCGGCGTCGACGTCGAGGTGAGCAGGCCCGTCAGCAGCGCTGTCCGGCCGGCGCGCAAGAACTGTTGGCCGTCGAGGTCTGTCGACCGCTGGTGCCACTGCAGGAGCATTCCCTCGGTCATCGCCTGGACAATCGCGGCGCTCTCGGCCGCCGGCACATCCGCCGAAATCTCCCCGTCCTTCTGGGCCGCGCGGATAACCCGCTCCACCCGCTCTCGGATCGCCGTGAGCATCGTGTGCGCGCGCGTGCGGGCCGTTTCAGGTACGGCGGCGAGTTGCAGCGAGACCATGAGCACCAGCAGGTAACGCTGAGTGCGCCCGGTGTTCTCAGCCGTGGCGCCCAGGTAGTTGAAGTAGCGAGCAAGTCGCTCGGTCGCCGATCCATCGGCCTCGTCGAGGATCGCCAGAGAAGGGGAGAAGACGGTCTCCTGGGCACGCGTCAGGAGGGCATCGAGCAGGCCCTCCTTGCTGGTGAAGTAGAAGTACACCGAGCCCTTCGTGAGGTCGGCATCGCTGGCAACCCGCTCCACGGGCGTTGCGGCGTACCCGCGCTCGACAAACAGTCGTTCGGCCACGTCGAGAAGGTGTGTGATGCTGCGCTCACGGCGCGTCTCGTTCGGAACCGGCCCGATTGCCGATGTCGCCATTTCGCCTCCCTCGTCGAGCGCGGACGCTACAGTACGTGATACATACTGAATAGTTAGTATGTATCTGATATCGAGGAGGCGTCATGACTGTGCTCGTGCCCCCTGCTGGCTTGAGCTCGCCCTCGCTGTTCACTCTGCTGCTCCGTATGGCCCAGGAACAGCCCGACCGGCTCGCTCTCGTCGATGGCGACAGCGGAGACCGTGCGACGTACTCCCAGATGTACGACAACGTCGTCGCCTTGGGTGCCGGGCTCTCGGCGGCCGGGGTGCGTCCGGGGGATCGCGTGGCCATCTTGGCCCTGAACAGCAAGGCCTATGTCGAGTTGCTGTGGGCGATTGCGCGGGTGGGCGCGATCAGCGTGCCGATGAACACCCGTCTGAACCCCAAGGAGGTGGCGGCCAACCTGCGCGACTGCTCCCCCGTGGCGATCGTCACCGATTCCGCGTTGGTTGCCTCCGCTGATGCCGCGTGTGCCAATGCTGAAGTGCCTCGCCGCTGGATCATCGGCGACGACGCCCCGGGCTGGACGCGATTGGCTGACCTGACGACGGGCATCGATGCGACCGACCTCGACGATGCCGCGGCACTCGCGGACGCGGTCGATGGCCAGACTACGGGGACTCTGCTCTACACGAGCGGAACAACCGGTGACGCCAAGGGCTGCGCCCTGGCGCAGCGGACCTGGCCGCACTACGCGATGAACATCGCCGCGGCCCTGCGCATGGACCGTGAAGACGTCTACCTCGCGCTGCTGCCGTACTTCCACATCGCCGGCCTGGGCATGGTGATGTCGCAGCTGGTCCTCGGAGGAACGGTCGTTACCCAGTCGGTGCCGGACCCGGGACGGATGCACGCTCTGATCGAGGAGCACGACGTGTCGGTCGTCTTCGTGGTGCCGGGGATCTCTGCGCCGTTCGTGGAGCACCCGAGCGCGCGTCCGTCGAGCGTGCGCCTTGTCATCACAGGGGCCGGCCTGGAGCGGCGTGACATTCCGTCTCTGGTGCGTACACGCCTCGGTGCGAGGTGCATCGCCATCTACGGTCAGACGGAAGCCGGGACCTACCTCACGTGGGCCACCGAGGAGCAGCTTGCCGCCGACCCGGCTACCTACGGCTACGTAATGCCCGCGATGGCCTACCGAATCGTCACCGAAACAGGCGTGGACGCAGAGCCCGGCGAACCCGGGGAGCTCGTCGTCCGCGGCGGCTCGGTGATGCAGGGCTACTGGAACCGTCCCGAGGCCACGGCCCAGACCCTGGCCGACGGCTGGTTGCACACCGGAGACGTGTTCGTCCGCACACCCGACGGGCGCGTGCGCATGGTCGACAGGGCGAAGTACCTCGTCAAGACCGGAGGCGAGAATGTCTACCCGCAGGAGGTCGAGAACGTCCTGCGCACCCATCCCGCCGTTGCGGACGTCGCCGTCGTCGGCGTGCCGCACGAACACTGGGGCGAGGCCGTCAAGGCGTTCGTCGTCCCGGCCCCCGACGCGGAACCGACGCCCGAGGAGCTCTCGCAGTGGGTCCGACAGGAGGTCGCCGGCTACAAGGTCCCGAAGTACATCGAGTTCGTCGACCAGATCCCACGCAACGTCTCAGGCAAGGTGCTCAAGGGCGACCTAGCGGAGAGACCGGTGCTCGACGAGCACCTCGTCGAGCGCCGGCAGACGCCGTGATCGCGCGCACCGACCTGGTCCGAGTGCAGGAGGGCGCCGACGGCGTAATCCAGGTCGTCCTCGACTCGCCGCCGGTCAACATGTTCAGCGCCGAGTTCGCCGCAGCGTTGTCCGCGGTCGCCGATGACCTGCAGACCGCGGCGGCTCGAGCCATCGTCATCACCGGGGTCGACGGCCGGTTCTCCGCCGGAGGCGACATCTCGCGGTTCGCGACCGTTCGCGACCGCCCCGCCGCCGAACGGTTCGTCCGCGAGGCACAGAGCGTGTTCGATCGCGTAGCCGAGATCCCCGCCCCAACCATCGCGGCGATCCACGGCTACGCACTCGGAGGCGGACTTGAGCTGGCGCTTGCGTGCGATATCCGCGTCGCGGCTCCCGACGCCCTGCTCGGATTGCCGGAGTCCCGATGGGGCTTGCTGGCCGGCGCAGGCGGCACGCAGCGGCTGGCCCGCGTCGTCGGGCCGGGTGCGGCGAAGCTCCTGATGTGCACGGCGGCACGAGTCGACGGACACGAGGCGCTCCGGCTTCACCTCGTGGACCGCATCGCCGACGACCCTCTGGCGGAGGCGCTCGCCATCGCCCAGCAGATCGCAGGCAACAGCCCAGCCGCCGTTCGACGGATCAAGCGCTGCGTCGATGAGGGGCTCAACCTCCCGCTGGACGCGGCACTGGAACGGGAAGCCGAGCACTGGGCGGACCTCATCCCGATCGGCGACCACTTCGAGGGCGCTAGCGCGTTCTTCGAGCGGCGCCCTCCCCGCTACCCGGAAGTGCGGTAGCAACACCTCCAATGGCCCCCGGGCGGACCGGAGGCGAGCGACGATCGGGACCGCCAACACGTAGCGCCGCTTGCCATGCAGGCGTGGCGAGGCGGCCCCGTCATGGGTCGGCGGGGCCGCCTCGCTTCCCATCACGTGGCCGGGATTCGCGGGCGTGCCTTGCGACCCGCAGCCAGGCTGAAATCCGCCAGTTGGCCACCGTGTCACGTGTCAGCCCGTGGGGCAGGCGGGATGGTGGGCGATCGGGCCCGCTGGAGGGAGTCGATTTCGATCTCCAGGCGAGCCTTCGTCCACGGCTGGTGGCGGTGCCCGACCCCCCGTCTGGACCTACGCATAGCGCGTGCGTTGCACCCGACGGCCATCGGTCCGATCGCCCGTCGACGGCGCATCCATAGCGCGAAATTGTCGTCTGCTCGTGCTTGTGGGGCTGGGGATAGCCCAATAGGCCGCTTGGGTGTCCGAAAC
>WGLX01000038.1 GCA_016125355.1 Actinomycetales bacterium
CCGACAAGGACAGCCAGCCCCGCGGCGCCAAACCCGGACCCCGCCCCGGCCACCGCAAAGGCGGCATGCCCAAGGGCTACAAGTTCCACAAGAAATAAGAATGTCCCGGGACATCCGATAAGGATGTCCCGGGACTTCACACAGCGCGCCCGGAGGGACTCGAACCCCCAACCAACCGGGTAGAAGCCGGTTGCTCTATCCATTGAGCTACGGGCGCGGACGCGAACAGTCTCCCAGACCTAGGTCGGCACGAGTGCGCTACGGGTGCGGGGAATCGACTGGGCCGCAACGCCGGCGACGATGGCCAGGATCCCGGCGAGCAGCCAGGCGGTGAGGTAGTCGCCGGAGACGCTCCTGATCGTCCCCGAGACGGTGGCCGCGACGGCCGCCCCGATCATGTGGGCGGCGAAGACCCAGCCGAAGACGATGGCGCCCTTGTCGGGCCCGAATGCCTCGCGGCACAGGGTGACGGTTGGCGGCACGGTGGCCACCCAGTCGAGTCCGAAGAGCACCATGACGACGAGGATCGATGCTTCGACGTGCGGGCCCATCATGACGGGAAGCGTGACGAGGGCGATGCCGCGCAGGATGTAGTAGACCGAGAGCAGGATCCGGGGGTCGAAGCGGTCCGTGAGCCAGCCGGATCCGATCGTGCCCACGATGTCGAACAGGCCCACCACCGCCAGCAGGCCCGCAGCGGTCGTCGCGCCCATGCCGTGGTCGTGCATGGCGGGCACGAAGTGGGTGCTGATGATGCCGTTGGTCGTCCAGCCGCAGACGAAGAAGGTGCCGGCCAGCAGCCAGAAGGCCTTCGAGTGCGCCGCCTGGCGGAGCGTGGTCAGCGCCACGGCGGCGGCCGCCCAGCCTCCGCCGGTGGTGTTCGAGGCGGTCTCCTCGGCGGTCGGCTCTCCGGTCGCGCCGTAGGGCCGCAGGCCGACGTCCGCCGGTCGGTCGCGGATCACCAGCAGCACGGCCGGGATGAGGGCCACGCACATGGCGGCGACGGTGAGGGAGGCCGACCGCCAGCCGCGGGACTCGACGAGCGCGGACAGCAGCGGCAGGAAGATCAGCTGCCCGGTGGCCCACGCGGTGCCGATGATGCCCAGGACCAGCCCGCGGTTCGTGGCGAACCAGCGGTTCGTGATGAGCGCGCCTGCCACCAGCGCCGTCGCGCCGACGCCGAGCCCCACCGTGACACCCCACAGGAGGGTGAGCTGCCAGGAGTCCGTCATGACCACGGTGAGCCCACTGCCCAGCGCGACGAAGCCCAGCGCGATCGCCATGATCGCGCGCACCCCGAACCGCTCCATGAGGGCGGCCGCGAACGGCGCTGTCACCCCGTAGAAGACCAGGTTGACCGACACGGCGATGCTCGTCGCGGCCCGCGACCAGCCGAGGTCGTCCTCGATGGGGACGACCATGACGCCGAAGGACGAGCGGAACGCCGCGGAGGCAAGCAGCACGAGGAAGGTGACGCCCGCGACCCACCAGGCGCGGTGGATGCGGCGGAGCATGGGCGAAGGCTAGCGGCAGGACCATCTCCCACGACGGGCTCGCCCTCCACAGGCTCGCCGGTGCACGGACGTCCGTGCACAACCTCATCGGGAGGCTGTGATCGCGGGTTTCGACGGTTGAGGGTGGTGCCTCCGGGCACGCCGGAACCTGAAGGGAGAACCATGAACGACATCCCGCTGTACCTGACCGGCAACGTCGTCACCGACGTCTCACTGCGGTTTTCGAAGAATGGCGATGCGGTCGCCTCATTCCGCCTCGCCGTGGGTACGAGGCGCTTCGACAAGACGACCCAGCAATGGGTCGAGTCTGGTACCCACTTCCTCGACGTGTCGTGCTGGCGCGCGCTCGCGGCCAACGTCGTCGAGTCGATCACGAAGGGGATGCCCGTGCTGGTCATCGGGCGGGTGCGGACTCGAGAGGTGCAGAGGCCCTGCGGTGACTCCTCGCACGTCGTCCGGTACTTCGACGTCGAGGCCACGTCGGTGGGCCCCGACCTCGCCCGCGGTACGGCGAAGTTCCAGCGGGTCAAGCGCGATTCCGTGATCCGCAGCGAGCAGCGCGCGATCGAGGAGGCGATGAACGCCGCCGGACCGGCGGCATAGTGGTCCGTCGCTCCATCCGCGCGGCGAGGCGGTGTGGAAGCATGCCGACATGGCGCGTGACCGGTCCCGTGGCCGCCTCGGCCCCAGTCTGACCACCACGTGGGGACTTCTCGCCTGGCTCCTCGTCCCGCTTGCCGTCCTGCCAGCGTGGGGTCCGGTGAAGGAGGTCGACCTCTACTGGCACATCCTCATGGGCGGCGACATCCTCGCCAACGGCCGCTTCGGGGGAGACCCGTCGTGGACCTACGGTCCTGCCGACCCGTCCTGGATCACCAGCCAGCCGGCAGCCGAGGTGCTGCTGTACTTGCTGCACCAGGGGATGTCGTGGTCGGGCATCATCGGCTTCCGGATCGCGCTGTCCGTCGGCCTGATGCTCTCCATCCTCCTGGCGATCACCCGAGTGGTCCGTACCCGGAACGTCCTGCCCGTCGACCGCTCCGTGGCGGTGACCGGACTCATCGTGGGCACCACGATGGTCGCCTATGTCCAGGAGCGCCCGCAGACGATCTCCCTGGTGATCCTGCCGTGGATCGGGGTCATGGTCCTGCGGGTGATGTACACCGACCGCTGGCCCCGGTGGTGGGTCATCGGCCTCATCGTCATGGTGTGGTCGTGGTTCCACGGGGCCGGCGTGCTGGTCGGTCCCGTCCTCGTGGTGGTCGCCGTCATCCATGCCCTCGGGGTGGGCGGCCTGAAGTGGTTTCCGATCCTCCTGCGCAGCATCCGACGAGGCTGGGCGGTGGTGCTCGCGGCGCTCGTCGCCCCCATGATCTCCCCGCTCGGGCTCGAGTACTACCCGCAGGTCCGCAAGATCGAGCAGGCGGCGTCGCCGTTCATCCAGGAGTGGCTCGCGCCGCAGGCCAACAACGGCAATGTCTGGCTCGCCTTGCTCCTCGTCGGCCTCTGGGCGCTGTCGCTGGTGCGTCTGGCGGCCCTGAGTGGTCGAGTCTGGCGCACCTTCCGTATGGACATGCTCTACGTCGCGGGCGTGATCCTCGTGATGACGATGGCGGGCCGCTACCTCGCGGTGGGCATGCTCCTGCTCGCCCCACTCGTCGGGCGGCGCCTCGCCCAGGCATGGACGCGGCCATCCGTCCGCGTGGAGCGCATACGGCCGAGGACCGCCGTGGTCGTCCTCGCGGTGGTCTCCGTGCTCATGGCCGCCGTCGCAGCGCGACTGCTGATCAGTCCCCGGCCGGTCTCCACCCAGATGCCCTTGCGGGTCTGGGATGCCATGGCGCAGATCCCGGAGGAGCGCCGGGTGATCGTCGACTACGCCCTCGGCGGCCAGGCGGAGCTGCTGGGCGGCGTTCGGGTGGCCCTGGACGGCCGCACGGATCGGTACGGGGGCACGGTCCTCACCCCCTACCTCGATGCCATCAAGGGACTGCCGGGCTGGTCGGGCACCCTGGACCGCTACCCGGGCACCACGGACGCCGTTCTCGCCGGCAACAGCGGCCTGTCGGATCGGCTGCGTGCCCGGGGTTGGAAGCAGGCCTGTGCGGACGGGGTGTACGTGTGGCTGACCGCCCCGGGAGTCTCGGGTTCCTGCGACTGACCGGCCCCCTACTAGGCTCTGCGCCCATGGCCGAGTTCATCTACACCCTCCGCAAGGCGCGCAAGGCGCACGGCGACAAGGTCGTCCTCGACGACGTGACGCTGTCCTTCCTCCCGGGCGCCAAGATCGGCGTGGTCGGGCCCAACGGCGCCGGCAAGTCCAGCCTGCTGAAGATCATGGCCGGCGTCGACGACGTCTCCAACGGCGAGGCCATGCTGCACGAGGGCTACTCGGTCGGGATCCTCATGCAGGAGCCCAACCTCGATGAGTCGAAGACGGTGCTCGAGAACGTGCAGGACGGCGTGGCCGAGACCATGGCGATGATCACCCGATTCAACGAGATCTCCGCCGAGCTCGCCGACCCCGACGCCGACTACGGCGCACTGCTCGCCGAGATGGGCAAGCTGCAGGAGGACATCGACCACCGCAACGCGTGGGACCTCGACGCCCAGCTCGACCAGGCGATGGACGCGCTGCGCTGCCCGCCCGGCGATGCCGACGTCTCCGTGCTCTCCGGCGGTGAGAAGCGTCGCGTCGCCCTGTGCAAGCTGCTGCTCCAGCAGCCGGACCTGCTGCTCCTCGACGAGCCCACGAACCATCTCGATGCCGAGTCGGTCCAGTGGCTCGAGCAGCACCTCGAGAAGTACCCCGGCACCGTCGTCGCCATCACCCACGATCGCTACTTCCTCGACAACGTGGCCCAGTGGATCCTCGAGCTCGACCGCGGGCGCACCTACCCGTACGAGGGCAACTACTCCACCTACCTGGAGACCAAGGCGACCCGCCTGAAGGTCGAGGGCCAGAAGGACGCCAAGCTCAAGAAGCGCCTCGAGGGCGAACTGGAGTGGGTGCGCTCCAATGCCAAGGCTCGGCAGACGAAGAGTCGGGCCCGCCTCGATCGCTACGAGGAGATGGCGGCCGAGGCCGAGAAGACCCGCAAGCTCGACATGGAGGAGATCCAGATCCCGCCGGGTCCGCGCCTGGGCAACCTCGTCGTGGAGGTCAGCCACCTCACGAAGGCGTTCGGCGACCGGATCCTCATCGACGACCTGTCGTTCTCGCTGCCCCGCAACGGCATCGTGGGCGTCATCGGGCCCAACGGGGTCGGCAAGACGACGCTGTTCAAGATGATCGTCGCTGCTGCTGAGGGCGCGGCGGGCGATCCTGACGAGCAGCCGACGTCGGGCGAGATCAAGGTCGGTGAGACGGTGTCCCTGTCGTACGTCGACCAGTCCCGCGCCGGACTCGACCCCACCAAGAACGTGTGGGAGGTCGTCTCGGACGGACTCGACTGGATCAACGTCGGCAAGGTCGAGGTGCCCTCGCGAGCCTACGTCTCCGCCTTCGGATTCAAGGGCCCCGACCAGCAGAAGCCGGCCAAGGTGCTCTCGGGCGGTGAGCGGAACCGGCTGAACCTCGCCCTGACGCTCAAGATGGGCGGCAACCTGCTGCTCCTCGACGAGCCGACGAACGACCTCGACGTCGAGACCCTCGGCTCGCTGGAGAATGCGCTGCTCGACTTCCCGGGCTGCGCCGTGATCACGTCCCACGACCGGTGGTTCCTGGACCGCATCGCGACCCACATCCTCGCCTACGAGGGCGACTCGGAGTGGTTCTGGTTCGAGGGCAACTTCGAGTCGTACGAGAAGAACAAGGTCGAACGCCTGGGCGTCGAGGCTGCCCGCCCGCACCGGGCCACGTACCGCAAGCTGACCCGTCACTGACGTGATCCGCGTACCGGTCCACCGGCGCTTCAGCGACCTCGATCCGCTAGGACACGTGAACAACGTGGTCTTCCACGACTACCTGCAGGAAGCGCGGGTCGGCATGCTCCGCGACCTCGGCTTCGTCCGCGGGCCGGGCTTCTCCCAGGTCGTCGTCAAGCAGGAGATCACGCACCGCAAGCCGCTGCTGCTGAGCCCGGAGCCGGTCATGGTCGAGACGTGGATCGAGCATCTCGGCAACTCGTCGTACCGGATCGCCTACCGCGTGATCGACGAGCACGGGGACGTCGCCGCGGAGGGATCGACCCTCATGGCGGTGATCGATCCGGACACCGGGCGTCCCATCCGCATGTCCGACGAGTTGCGGGCGGTTCTGGAGCCGCTGACAATTCAGCAGTGACGATTCGCCTGGCGGCCTCCGACGCGCGTGCCCTGGAGAGCCACTGCCGGCGACAGCTGCGGTGGGATCGCGATGCGTCGGCACGCCTCGTCACCGCAATCAGCGCGATCGGCGTCTTCACCCGGCCGCCCATGGAGGTGCTGGTCTTCGCCGCCGTTCCCACGCAGGAGCCGGTGGCTCCCGACGACGCGCTCGACCAGATCACCTCGCTCGGCGCCCTGGCCGACCTGCTGGCCTCCGGCGATGAGGACGGCGTGGTGATCGACCGACTGCCCCGGATCGCGCCGCACCTCTCGGCGATGCCGCGTCTCGACGAGCTGCCCCCGCGGGAGGGCTGGCAGCTGCCGATCACCGGGGTGGCGGGCGACCAGGTCCCGGTCGTGGATCGGGCGACGAAGGAGTTCGAGGCGCGGGCGGCCGGCCTGCCGCAGAAGGGGCAGCAGGAGGTGGCCGAGGAGATCTGGTCCCGACCGAGCTTCGGCGGACTGCCCCTGCGGGCGCTCCATGCCGCACGCCAGCTGGGGATGCTGGCCGACGACCGGGCGCGCATCGCCACGGCGACCAACGGGCCGTGGAAGAGACTGAGCACGACCCGCGGCCAGGTGTTCGCCTACGCCTCCGGGCCGGCGGCCCGGCTCAGCCTGCACGTCGTCCGCTAGGGATGGGCCCCGTCGAGTGCCTGCAGGGCGCAGCCGGCCAGCAGCGCCGCCCCGATGCCGATGGCCCGCTCGTCCACGTCGAAGGTGGCGGAGTGCAGGTCCTGCCGAGGCCGGGACGACGACGGGTCGTGGGTGCCCAGCCGGACGTAGGTGCCGGGCACGCGCTCGGTGTACCACGCGAACGAGTCGCCGCCCACGGATTGCGGGGTCTCGCGGATGGCCTCGCGGCCCCAGAGCCGCCCGGCAACCCCCTCGGCGAGCTCCGTGGTCGCGACGTCGTTGACCACCGGGGGCAGGCCGCGCGCGTAGGCGAGATCCCATGCCGGAGGCGAGCCGATACCCTCCTCCGTGGCGATGGCGGCCAGGGCCGAGCGCATGAGCGCCTCGCCCTCGGGCCACACCGTCGGGTCGGGGGTCCGGAAGGATCCGGTCAGCCGCGCCGACGACGGGATCACGTTGGCCGCGGCACCGGCATGCACGGACCCGAACACCAGGGTCACCGCGCCTGAGGCCCGCTCCTGCGCCTCGTCCCAAAGCCGCTCGATGACGCGGGCGGTCCACCGGACCAGGTCGACGGTCTGCCGGGGCCGTGCCGTGTGACCCCCGGGCCCGGTCAGGGTGATCTCGAACTGGTCGGCGGCCGACGTCAGCGGGCCACTGCGCAGGCCGACGTGGCCGACGTCGACCTTGGGGTCGCAGTGCACGCCGAAGATCGACTGCACGTGATCGAGCCAGCCTGCCTCGACGACCTCGACGGCGCCGCCGGGGACCACCTCCTCCGACGGCTCGAAGATCAGGCGCACCGTGCCGGCCATCGGCTGCCGACGCCGCACGTCGAGCAGCGTCAGGGCCGCTCCGAGGACGGCCGCGGTATGGACGTCATGGCCGCAGGCGTGGGCGTATCCCTCGTGGCGGGACCGGTAGGGGGTGTCCGTCCGGTCGTCCATCGCGAGGGCGTCGATGTCCGCGCGGAGGGCCACAAGCGGACCGCCGTCGGGCCCGCTCGGGTCCCGTCCCATCGGGATGTCGCAGATGACGCCGGTTCCGCTGGCCAGTACCACGGGAGCCAGGTCCTCGACCGACAGGCGGTCCACCAGCATCTCGGTGGTGAGGACCTCCTTGCCCGACGGCTCGGGCTGCGCGTGCAGGTGGCGCCGCAGGGCGATCAGTTCGTGCTCGTGCGCGGCCACGATGCGGGCGACATCCCTCATCCGCGCCCCTCCGGGCGGAACCCGCCGGGGTCGTCGGCCGCCAGTTCATGACGCAAGGCAGTCACGACCACCTCGAGGCTCCCGGTCTGCTCGTAGACGGCTCGCTGCCGACTGGCACTTGGACCGACGTCGATGATGCGATGGATGTCCTCGAGCTCCGTCACGCAGTCCAGGCGTCTCGCGTAGGGCATGAGCTCCTCGACGGTCTCCTCGATCACGGTGGTGATGGGCCGGGTCGTGCCCTTGGTGTCCACCACCAGGGCGGCATCGAGACCATAGCGGGCGGCCCGCCACTTGTTCTCGTGGAGGACCCAGTCGCGCTGGCCCGGGAGCCGGTGTCCGCGGTCGATGAGCTCCGAGAACCGGGCCACGCTGCACTGCGCCAGCGCGGCGAGCGCCGAGACCTCGGTGAGCGTGGGCATCGCGTCGCACATGCGCAGCTCCACCGTCCCGAAGTCCGGATGCGGCCGGATGTCCCACCAGACCTCACGGATGGTGGTGATCGCCCCGGAGTTGATGAGGGAGGTCATGAAGGACTCGAACTCGGCCCAGTCCGCGATCGCCGGCGGGACGCCCGTCGTCGGCAGTGCCTCGAAGATCTTGGTGCGGGCGCTCTGCAGGCCCGTGTCGAAGCCGTGCCAGAACGGGCTCGATGCGGAGAGGGCGACGAAAAGCGGCAACAGGGTCGCCATGGCATTCGTGACCTGGATGGATGCCTCAGCGGACCGCACGCCCACGTGGAAGTGGACGCCGTGGGTGACGAGGCGCCGGGCCGGCCACTGCACGCGCTGCACGATGGCGTCGTACCGCTCACCCTCCGACTGCCGCTGCGCCTGCCATTCGGAAAACGGGTGGAGGCCGGCGCTGATGAGGTCGACCCCCATCGGGCCCGCGATCTCACGGATCTCGCCGATCGTCGCGCTGAGGTCCTCGCGGGCCTCGGCGACCGTGTCGCAGATGCCCGTGATCGCCTCGAGCGTGCACTGGTAGAGCTCGGCCTTGACCCGTGGCAGGTCCGCATCGCGGTGCCGGTCGGCCATCGCCTCGAGCACGGCGGGGGCCGCGCTGACCAGCGCACCGCTCGCCGAGTCGACGAGGCCGAACTCGACCTCTACGCCGAGGCTGCAGCGCTGCGATGCGCGGAACTCAACCTGCACACGGCCAGATTAGGGCTCGGTCATGGGGCGACGCAGCCACACAGCAGTCTCGCTGCCGACGGCCAACGCGGCCGGCCCCTCGTGCACGTCGAGCACGGCGACGTCGTCGCTGGAGGCGAGAAGCACCTCCGTGCCCCACTCCGCCGGCAGGACCGCAGGTGCGTCAGCAAGGTTCAGGACAGAGATCACCGACAGGCCGTCATCGGGGGTGCGGACGGCAGCGAGCAGGTCGGTCGGGTCATCCCCTGGCCCGTCGAGCCACGCGAACGGCCCCTCGCCGAGGGCCGTCTCTGCTCGACGCAGGTGCAGGGCTCGCCGGTAGAGCTCGAGCGTGCTGTCCTCGACGCCGGTCTCGGCCTCGACGGACAGGTCCGCCCAGTCGGCGGGCTGCGGCAGCCACGAGTTCGCCGTCGGGCCGAACCCGAAGGACGGGACCGCGCCGGACCACGGGAGCGGAACCCGGCAGCCGTCGCGCAGGCCATCGGTGCCCCCGCTGCGATGCCACGCGGGGTCCTGGCGCACCGCCGGGTCGAGGTCGGTCACCTCGGGCAGGCCCAGCTCCTCGCCCTGGTACAGGTACATCGATCCCGGCAGGGCCAGGGTGAACAGCGTCGCCGCACGCGCGCGTCGCAGCCCCCGCTCGAGGTCCGGATCACCGTGGGCGTCGACGGGTGCGAGGCGCGTGCGGTGCCGGATCACGTCATGGTTCGACAGCACCCACGTGGGCGGTGCCTCCACGGCGGCGTGGTTGGCGACGGTCTCGTCGACCGACATCCGCATGGCCTTGCCGTCCCAGCCCGCCTGCAGGTAGTCGAAGTTGAAGGACGTGTGCAGCTCGTCGGGGCGCTGGTAGCGCGCCAGCCGCACGGGATTGGGCACCCACGTCTCCCCGCAGAAGATCCGGGTCGGCGAGTACTCGTTCGCGACGCGCCGCCACTCCCGGTAGATCTCATGCACGCCGTCCTGATCCCAGAAGGGCGCATGGGCGGAGTCCTCGTCGAACATCGCCTGGTGCTTCTGGTCGTCGGGCACGGTGTAGTCGAAGTCGGGCAGGCCCTCCTCCTTCACCAGGCCATGGGCGACGTCGATGCGGAACCCGTCGATGCCGCGGTCGAACCAGAAACGCAGGATGTCGACGAACTCCGCGCGCACCTCGGGGTTCTCCCAGTTGAGGTCCGGCTGCGTCGTGTCGAACAGGTGCAGGTACCAGTAGCCGGTCGGCTCGCCGGCGCCATCGCGTACATGCGACCAGCCGCGCCCGTGGAAGACGCTGCGCCAGTTGTTCGGCGGCTCCTCGCGATCCGGGCCCCTGCCCTCACGGATGACGAAGCGGTCCCACTCCGGGCTTCCCGGCTCCGTGGTCGCGAGCTCCTGGAACCAGGCGTGCTCACTGCTCGTGTGGTTAGGGACGATGTCCATGATGACCCGGATGCCGCGGGCGTGCGCCTGCTCGATCAGGCGGTCCACGTCTGCGAGGGTCCCGAGACGGGGGTCGACCGACCGGTAGTCCGCGACGTCGTAGCCACCGTCGTGGAGCGGCGAGGTGTAGAACGGGGACGCCCAGATGGCGTCGACGCCGAGGTCGGCGAGGTAGTCCAGCCGGTCGATCAGGCCCGGGATGTCGCCGATGCCGTCACCGTCACTGTCCGCGAAGGAGCGCGGGTACACCTGGTAGACGACGGCGTCGCGCCACCAGTCATCGGCGGTCATGTCATGGGTGCTCACGGTGCGTGATCCTTCAGGTCTGTGTGGTGGGCAGGGGTTGCCCGATCGGGTCGTCGGGGACGTTCTGCATGGCGAAGGCGGCCGAGACGAGGTACATCCACAGCTGCGACTCGGCCTCCGGCGCCATGTCCATGTCGGCGACGGCGTCGTGCATGAGGCTCAGCCAGCGGTCGCGGGCCACCGAGTCGATCGAGAAGTCCATGTGCCGCATCCGCAGTCGCGGGTGGCCGCGCTCCTCGCTGTACGTCTGCGGCCCACCCCAGTACTGCATGAGGAACATGCGGAGGCGACGTTCCGCCGCGGAGAGGTCCTCGTCGGGATACATCGGCCGCAGGATCGGGTCGCGCGCGACCCGCTCGTAGAACCCGTGGACGAGCCCTTCGAAGAACGCCTCGCCCCCGAACTGCTCGTAGGGGGTGGTCGATTCGCCCGCGGGCTCCGGCGTCTCGCTCGTCACGGGGTCATTGTGCTGGACCGGAGGGGCGGTCGGCCCCCGGGGGCTCGTGCCGGACGGCGGCCGTGGCGTGGATCGTCTGGATCTGCACGCCGTCGTAGGGGATCCGGATCCCCTCGTTCTGCAGGGCCTGTACGAGCCGCTGGCGGAGCATGCGCGTGGTCCCGGCCTCGCTCGTGCTCGGCACGATCTTGGTGTTCACCCGAACAACGGTCGTGGTGGCGGTCACGGACACCACGCCCGAGTAGAACGGGTCCCCGAGCAGGAGATCGCGGAACTCCGGGTCCTGGCCGATCTCCCGACCGGCGCGGGTGATCACGTCCGCGACCTTGGTGATGTCCTGCTCGGTCGGCACCGGGATGTCCACCAGCGCGAAGGTCCAGCCCTGCGACTGGTTGGCGACGTACTGGATCGTCCCGTTGCGGACGTACCAGACCACGCCGAAGGTGTCCCGGACTCGCGTGTAGCGCAGTGCGACCTGCTCGACCTCGCCCATGACGACGCCGAGATCGACGATGTCGCCGATGCCGAGCTGATCCTCGAAGATCATCGAGACCCCGGCGAGGTAGTCCGCGACGAGGGTCTGGGCGCCGAAGCCCAGCACGACACCGAGGACGCCGGCGCTGGCGAGCAGGGGTCCGACGTTGACCCCCACGATGGTGAGGATCGTCATCACCGTGATCGTCCAGATGGTGAGCGTCAGCGCGCTGCGTGCCAGGGAGCCCAGCGAGTTGGCGCGCTGCTGCTGGCGGTCGTTCAGCAGGGCCTGCGTCATCTCGGCGCTGTCGGCACCGCGCAGGCTCGACGGCCGGATCTTCGGCGCACGCTCCGCGAAGGTCTTCGCCAGCCGTCGGATGGCGTGGCTGCCGACGATCTGGGCGACGATCGCGATGATCAGGACGATGAGGATGCGCGCGACGACCACCCACGAGAACGTGTCGAAGAAGTCGCTCGCGTTGGTGAGCAGCTCATCCATCGGACGTCACCGCCCCCGCGGCGTCCGACGCGTCGAGTCCGGTCCAGCGGGCGAAGAAGGACAGCGTGTCCGCGGTCTCCTGGATGGACTTGTCGAGCGACCGGGCGCCGTGGCCCACGTCGCCCTCGGTGCGCAGGAGGATCGGCCGGGATCCTGACGTCGCCGCCTGGACGGCCGCGCACATCTTGCGCCCGTGCATCGGATCCGTGCGCGTGTCGTTGTCGAACACGGCGAACATCGTGGCGGGGTAGTCGGTGCCGTCGACGACCCGGTGATACGGGGAGTACGCGTGCAGCCAGCCGAACTGCTCCGGGTCCTCGGGGTCCCCGTACTCGACGGTCCACGTGGGTCCGAGCTCCGACGTGGTGTACCGGATCATGTCGAGAAGTGGGGCGACGCAGACCACGGCGTTGAACAGGTCGGGTCGCTGGGTCATCGCGGCGCCGACGAGGAGGCCGCCGTTCGACCCGCCGTAGATCCCGAGCTGCTGCGACGTCGTCCAGCCCTCCTCGATGAGGAACTCGGCTGCGGCGTGGAAGTCGTCGAAGACGTTCTGCTTGCGGCCGAGCATGCCGGCCCGGTGCCAGTCCTCGCCCTCCTCACCGCCGCCCCGGATGTTGGCGACCGCCCAGACCCCGCCCGCCTCGACCCACGCCAGGATGGCGGCCGAGTACCCGGGGTTCAGGGCGATGCCGAAGCCTCCGTAGCCGTACAGGATCGTCGGCCGCGGCCGGTCCGGGGTGGCCGCCGGCGACAGCACGAACATCCGCATCTCGGTGCCGTCCGTCGACGTGTAGGTGACCTGCTGCGAGTGCACGGTCGGCACGTCGACGGTGCCCGGGGGCTGCGCGTGCAGGGCGACCTCGCCGGTGCGCGCGTCGTAGGAGTAGACGGTGGGCACGGTCGTGTGATCGGTAAACACGAACCAGGTCACGGGGCCGCCGTCGATGTGCTCGACCGGGCCACCGATCGTGCCGGCGCCCGGCAGCTCGACATCCCGCAGCCAGCCGCCGTCGGAGGCGCGGTGCAGGCTCATGTGCGCCACGCCGTGACTCGTGCGGACGACGAGCATGAGGTCCTCGTCGAGCTCGGGGCCGTCGAGGATCGTGACCGATTCGAGGACCGACTCGGGGTCCTCGGGCACGAGGTCCTGCCAGTGCTCTCTGGTCCACCGCCCCGGCTCGGTGACCGCGGCCCGACCTCGGGGCGCGTCGAGGTCGGTGGCCACGAGGACGCGGCCGTCGCGCAGGAAGGTCAGCGAGGTCTGCGCATCGACATCGCCCTGCACGAGAGTGAAGGCGGGCGCCTCGGCGGGGGAGGAGGTGAGGTCCGCGACCCACAGGTCGTTCCGCGGCTCGGTGCCCTCCGCCGCGGACACCTGCAGCCACCGGCCGTCCCGGCTGACCTCGACCCCGTAGTAGTTGGTCATCGTCATGCCGGCCCCGAAGACGAGCACGTCCTCGTCCGGGGAGGAGCCGACGAGGTGGAGGTAGACCCGCCGGTGGAAGTTGCGCTCGGACTCGGGAAGGTGATCGGGGGCGATCCGCCGCACGTAGTAGAACGCCGCACCACCTGGCAGCCAGGCGATGGGGGAGTAGCGGCAGCGGTCGATGGGGCCCTCGATGGTCTCGCCGGTGGCCACGTCCATGACGTAGAGGAGCGACTCCTCGTTGCCGCCCACCGACAGCTGGTACGCGAGTCGGTCGCCCTCCTTGGACGGCTGCCACGCGTCGAGGGTGGTCACGCCGGACGGGTCGAGGGCCATGGGGTCGATGAGCACGCGCTCCGTGCCATCCGCCTCGACGGCGTAGAGGACGGCGAACTGCTGGCCCGGCTGGCGACGGCTGAGGAAGTACCGCTGCCCGCGCCAGTAGGGCGGGGAGACGGTGCCGGCGCCGAGGAGCTCCTGCACCCGACCGGCGAAGGCGTCGAATCGCGACCACGTGGCCCGCTCCTCTGCCATCAGCGCGTGCTGCTGCGTGACCCAGTCCTGGCTGCGGGGATCGTCGGGGGACTCCAGCCAGCGGTAGGGGTCCTCGACAGCCACGCCGTGCAGGTCGTCCACCACGTCCACGCGTGGAGCCAGGGGATAGTGCGGCCCACGGGTGTCAGGAGCATTCGTCACGGGCTCCACCCTAGGCTTTCCGTGTGGAGTTGCATGACCTATCGGCACTGGAGCAGGCCGCGGCGATCCGGCGTCGCGAGGTGTCCTCCGTCGAGGTGACCGAGCACTACCTCGGGCGCATCGAGCGGCTGAACGACGTGGTCGGATCGTTCGCGCTCGTGACCCCCGAGGTGGCTCTGGCGGGTGCTCGGGCGGCCGACGCCGCCGTCGCCCAGGCGGACGATCCGGATGGGCTGCCGGTGCTGCTCGGGGTAAGCGTTCCCGTGAAGGACCTCAACCGCTTCCGTGGCGTGCGCACGAGGTTCGGGTCGCGCGTCGTAGACCTCGTGCCCGATGAGGACGACGACGTCGTGGCCGAGCTGCGTCGCGGTGGAACGGTGATGACCGGCAAGACCACGACACCGGAGTTCGGCCTGCCCGCGTACACGGAGAGCGACGTCGGGCCGTATGCCCGCACGCCGTGGGACCTCAGCCGCGGTGCCGGCGGTTCCAGCGGCGGCGCTGCCTCCGCGGTGGCGTCCGGACTTGCCCCCGTCGCGCATGGGTCCGACGGCGGCGGCTCGATCCGGATCCCGGCGAGCCTGTGCGGGCTGGTCGGTCTCAAGACCTCTCGAGGGCTCATCTCGAACGGGCCGATGCCCGAGGGTCCCGGACGGCTGGGCGTCCACGGCGTCCTGGCCCGCAGTGTCGCCGACGCCGCGGCCCTGCTCGGGGTGATGACCGGTCGGGACGCCGCCTATCTGTCCGAGCTGCGGACGACGCAGGCGCGTGGTGGCCTCGGCCGACTGCGGATCGGCCGCTACTCCCAGCCGGTCATCGCCGACACGGAGCCGCACCAGGAGGCGCTTGCCGCCTACGAGGCAGCGACGCGGCTGCTCATCGACCTCGGCCACGACGTCACCGAGGTCGATGTCCCCGTGCCGCTCGACGCCGTGCCGCACTTCGAGCTCGTGTGGGCGGTCGGCGCGGCCGGCATCCCCCTCCCCGAGAGCGCTGAGGCGCACCTCCGACCGCTCACGCGGTGGCTGTGGGCGCGGGGGCGCGAGGTCTCGACTGAGGAGGCGGAGCACGCGCTGCGGATGATGGCCGAGCACGCCGAGCGTGCGCTGGCCGAGACCGAGCACCTCGACGTCATCCTGACGCCGACGCTGGCCGAGCTCCCCGCGGAGATCGGTGCGATCCGCGACGACGCCGACCCGAACGGCGACTTCGAGGCGCAGAAGCGGTTCACGCCGTACACGTCGCCGTACAACATGACGGGGCAGCCGGCCATTAGCCTTCCCCTGCACTGGACACCTGAGAACCTGCCGGTCGGCATCCAGCTCGTCGGGCGTCCGATGCAGGAGTCCACCCTGCTGGCCCTCGCCGCGCAGCTCGAGGCTGCACGCCCGTGGGCCGACCGACACCCGGAGGTCTGGTGAGCGTCCCGTCCGCGCCCGAATGGCGCCCCGTCCCGGAGGACCTTTCCCAGCTCGCGGAGGCCTACGGCGTCGCGACCGAGTACTGGGACCAGGCCGGCCAGCTCGTGAAGGTGGGCGAGGCCACGGTCGGGGCAGTGCTCGCCGCCCTGGGCCTCGACGTCTCCAGCCCGGAGGCCATCGCCCGGGCCCGCGAGGAGAAGCGCCTGCGCGACTGGCGCCGGACGCTGCCCCCGGTCTTCGTCATGCGCCAGGGCGCCGACCAGCGCCTGTGGGTCCACGTTCCGGATGGCCGACCCGCGGCGGCGTGGGTCGAGCTGGAGGATGGTGATCGGCGCGATCTCGAGCAGATGGACTACTGGGTGGATCCGGTCGACGTCGATGGCGTCCTCGTCGGCGAGGCGAGCTTCCGGATCCCCGGGGACCTGCCGCTCGGCTGGCACACCATCCACGCGACATCGGATGACATCCCGGCACATGCCCCCCTGGTCATCGCGCCCACGCGCCTCGATCCCGAGGCCATCGCCGGGAACCGGCAGTGGGGCTTCATGACGCAGGTCTACGCGATGCGGTCCCGGGCGTCCTGGGGGATGGGCGACCTGCACGACCTCGCGGACCTCGCCACGTGGAGTGGTGGCGACTTGGGGGCGGGGTTCGTGCTGATCAACCCCCTGCACGCGGCCTCGCCAGTGCCGCCGATGGCCCCCTCGCCCTATCTCCCGGTGACGCGTCGGTTCGCGAACCCCCTGTACCTGCGGATCGAGGACATTCCGGAGTTCGAGGGGCTCGCGGCGCCCGTGCGCGCCCGGATCGAGGAGCTCGCCGCCCAGCTGCGCCGGCTGGACCTCACGGCGGACCTGCTGGACCGCGATGCCGTGTGGGGGGCGAAGCGGACCGCCCTGGAGGCGATCCGGCGGGTCCCGCTGTCCGCTGAGCGGCAGGCGCTGTTCGACGCGTATGTCGTCGCGCAGGGGAGCGGGCTCGAGGACTTCGCGACCTGGTGTGCCATCGGGGACGAGCACGGGGCGCCCGAGGACTGGCCCGCCGAGCTTGCGCATCCGAGGGCGCCGGAGGTCACGCAGTTCCGTGCCGATCACCGCGAGGTCGTCGACTTCCACATGTGGCTGCAGTGGCTGATCGATGAACAGCTGACGCGCACGCAGGCGCAGGCCACAGCCGCCGGCATGGCCATCGGTGTCATGCACGACCTCGCCGTGGGCGTGCATCCCGAGGGTGCGGACGCGTGGGCCCTGCAGGACGTGCTGGCGCGCGGCGTCAGTGTGGGGGCGCCGCCGGACATGTACAACCAGATGGGGCAGGACTGGTCGCAGCCGCCGTGGCGGCCGGACGCCCTGGCCGAGGCGGCCTTCGTGCCGTACCGCGACATGCTGCGCACCGTCCTCGCCCACGCGGGCGGCCTGCGGATCGACCACGTGCTCGGGCTCTTCCGCCTGTGGTGGGTGCCGCAGGGCTTCCCCGCGTATGCGGGCACGTTCGTGCGCTTCGACTTCGACGCCATGCTCAGCGTGCTCATGCTGGAGGCGCACCGTGCCGGGGCGATCATCGTCGGCGAGGACCTCGGCACCGTCGAGCCGTGGGTGCAGGAGGCCTTGGTCGACCGCGGCATCCTCGGCACGAGCATCCTGTGGTTCGAGACCGAGAGCGGCGTCATCCGCGACCCGTACACCTGGCGCCGCGACGTGCTGGCCAGCGTCACCGTCCATGACCTCCCCCCGACTGCGGGCTACCTGCGCGACGAGCATGTGCGGATCCGCGCCGAGCTCGACCTGCTGACCACTCCCGAGGCCGAGGAGCGGGAGAACGCGGCGCGCGAGCGGGCGGCCTGGGCCGCCGTCCTGACGGCTCATGGCTGGCTGGCCGAGGACGTCGACCTCTCCACGGACGAGGGGCTCGAGGCGCTCACCGTGGCGCTGCACCGGGCCGTGGCCGCGTCCCCGGCGCGGCTTGTCGGCATTGCGCTGCCCGACGTCGTGGGTGACCGGCGCGCCCAGAACCAGCCCGGCACCGACCAGGAGTACCCGAACTGGCGCGTGCCGATGACCGATGGCCATGGCAACGCGGTCACGCTGGAGCAGCTGAGGTCCGGGTCGGATCTGCTGGAGCGGCTGGTGGCGACGGTCCGTTAGGGTTGGCGTCGTGAACGCGGTTCAGGCAATCGGACTATTCATCGGCGTCCCGGTCGCGTTCGCGATCGTGGTCTCCGCCCTCGTCTTCGCGACGTCATGGACGCGCGGTGGTCGCTCCGGCGGCGACTATGCGGCCAGCCCCTACCTGCTGACCAGCGCGCCTGCCGTCCCCGATCCGTCGCGCATGCGCGCGGCCCTGGATGCACCCGTGGTGGGAGGTGGCGTCAGTGCCAAGTGGTGACCTGGTGGCCTTCGGCGGCTCCGGAGAGCTGAGCGCCCTGTCCAACGGGCAGCGGGCGAGCCTGGCGTCGATCGTCGAGAAGGCGCGCGACATGTCCGGTTACGAGTTCGCGGTCTACCTCGGCCCGCTGGAGTCGGGACGTGACTCGGCGATCGCACTGCATGCGGAGATGCACACTCCGGAGGCCGGCATCCTCGTGGCCGTCGACCCGGCCGCTCGAGCCATCGAGATCGTCACCGGCTCCTACGTGGCGGTCAACCTCGACAACCGGTCCTGTGAGCTCGCCGTCCTGGCGATGAAGAGCTGCTTCCTGGCCGACGATCTCGTGGGTGGCGTGCGCGAAGGCGTGACCCTGCTGGCCGAGCACGCGCGGCATCCCCGTGTGCTGCACCTCAACGAGCCCTCCTAGGCGCTCCGCCAGCCTCCCCCCGCCCCCTCCTCGTCGCCAGTGGCGACTTGTGTGGGTGTTGGGCGCACCCCTCTTCCGCACAAACCGCCACTCGGCGGGGAGTCGCGCGGGGAGTCAGGAGGGGGTGGCAGCGTCGGTCGCCCGCGCCCTGATCGCGCGCACCACGCCATCGCGGCCCTCGCTCACGAGTCGGCGGCAGGCCGAGTTGAGTCCCTCCTGCGCCAGGAAGGCATCCGTCGCCGCAAGCGTCGCCTCGTCGATGAGCAGCGCAGGGTACAGGCCCATGGTGACGGCCTGGGCCATCTCCATCGTCCGCTCCTGCCAAACCTGCGCCAGCACGGCGAAGTAGCGGTCCCGGTAGGGAGTCAGCAGGTCCAGCTGGTCGGCATTGACGAAGCCGCCGATGGTCGCCTCAAGGATCGCGTTCGGCAGGTCCGTGCGGTCAATGATGTCCGCCCACGCCTGGGCCTTGGCCTCCGCCGTGGGTCGGGCGGCGCGTGCGATCGCGGCCTGCCGACGACCGGTCGCGGTGTCGTCGGAGGCCAGCTCGTCATCGATCGCCGTGTCCTGTGCGCGACCGGTGATGACCAGTCGCTGGAGCAGGAACCACCTCAGGTCCGTGTCCACGGCCAGGCCGTCCCAGAGGAGTGAGCCGTCGAGCAGGGCGGCGACGGTGTCGAGCTGGTCCGGCGTCGACGCGCTCGAGGTGAAGGCCCGCGTGAAGGCCAGCTGGTGGTCGCTGCCGGGAGCCGCCGCCTCGGCGAGCGTCCGGGTCGCGTCGGCGAGCCGGGCGAGGTAGTCGGCGCGATGCTCCGGCGTCGCGTAGAAGTCGATCGCCGTGCGCAGCTGGCGGAGCACTCCCTGGACCACGCCGATATCCGTCTCCGTGCCGATGCCCGAGAGCACGAGCGAGAGGAAGTCTCCGGTGGACACCTCCCCATCGCGCGTCATGTCCCAGGCCGCGCCCCAGATGAGGGCCCGGGCCAGCGGGTCGGACAGGGTGCCAAGGTGCTCGACGGCGGTCTGCCAGGAGTTCTGGTCGAGACGGATCTTGGCGAAGGTGAGATCGCCGTCGTTGACCAGCAGCAGGTCGGGCCGCATGACGTTCTTCAGCTGGGGGATCTCGGTAAGCGGTCCCACGACGTCCACCTCGATGCGTTCACGAAGGGTCAGCGCACCGTCCTTCACGTCGTACAGGCCGATGCCAACGCGGTGCGATCGCAGGGTGGGGTCGATGCCCTCGGGCACGGTCGGCGGCTCCTGCTCGATCACGACCTTCGTCATGATGTTGTACGCGCCCAGGCTGATCTGCGGGCGCAGCAGGTTGACGCCGCTGGTCTGAAGCCACTCGTGCGTCCATGCGCCCAGGTCCCGTCCGCTGGTGGCCTCGAGCTCGACCAGGAGGTCGCGCAGTTCGGTGTTGCCCCACGCGTGCTTGGCGAAGTAGCTGCGCACGCCGGCGAGGAACTCCTCCTCGCCGACCCAGGCGACGAGCTGCTGCAGCGCGGACGCGCCCTTGGCGTAGGTGATGCCATCGAAGTTCACGCGGACCGCGTCAAGGTCGACCATGTCGGCGGCGATCGGATGCGTGGACGGGAGCTGGTCCTGCCGGTAGGCCCAGGCCTTGCGCAGGTTGGAGAAGGTGGTCCATGCATCGGTGTAGCGGGTCGCATTGACGTTAGCCCAGTGCGCGGCCCACTCGGCGAACGATTCGTTCAGCCACAGGTCGTCCCACCACGTCATGGTCACGAGGTCGCCGAACCACATGTGCGCGAGCTCGTGGAGGATCGTGTTGGCCCGCTGCTCGTACGCCGCGTCCGTCACCCGCGAGCGGAAGACGTAGTCCTCGAGGATGGTGACGCAGCCGGCGTTCTCCATGGCGCCGGCGTTGAACTCCGGCACGAAAAGCTGGTCGTACTTGGCGAACGGGTAGGGGAAGCCGAACTGCTCCTCGAAGTAGGCGAAGCCCTGCTTCGTGACCGTGAGGATCTCGTCCGAGTCGAGGTAGGGCGCCAGCGACTCACGGCAGTACACGCCGAGCGGGTAGGTGCCGTGCGGTCCCGCGTACTCGTCGTCGACGCGGTGGTAGGGGCCGGCCACCAAGGCGGTGATGTACGTCGACAGGCGGGGCGTGGGCGCGAAGGCGAAGGTGGCCGAGCCGTCCTCGTGGACGGTGGGCTCGGGCGTGGGGGAGTTGCTCACCACCTGCCAGTGTCCGGGGGTCCGCACGGTCAGCTGGAAGGTCGCCTTGAGGTCAGGCTGCTCGAAGCTCGCATACATGCGCCGTGAGTCGGCGGACTCGAACTGCGTGTAGAGGTACGTCTCGTTGTCGACCGGATCGACGAAGCGGTGCAGGCCCTCGCCGGTGTTCATGTACGCGCAGTCGGCCACCACCGTGACCTCGTTCTGGGCGGCCAGGTCCGGCAGGGTGATCCGGGGGCCCTGCACGACCTCGGCGATGTCGAGATGGACCCCGTTGAGCGTCACCTGGCGCACGGCGGGCGCGATGAGGTCGATCCACGTGGATGCACCCGGGGACGTGCAGGTGAAGGTGACCTTCGTCACGGACGGGAAGGTCGCGCCCGTCGTCGTCACGTCCAGATCCACCTCGTACGACTGCACATCGATGAGGGCGGAGCGGTCCTTCGCCTCGGAACGGGTGATGTTCTCGGAATGCGTCATGTCGACGATCCAACCATCATGGCGGGCATGGACTCGATCGACGTCGACTTCTGGCTGGACCCGCTGTGCCCCTGGTCGTGGCTGACGGCCGAGTGGCTGCTGGAGGTGGAGCGTCAGGGAGCCGTCGAGGTGACCTGGCACGTCATGTCCCTGTCGGTGCTCAACGAGGATGCCGACCTGCCGCCCGAGTGGCGGGAGTTCAATGAGAAGGCCTGGGGTCCCGTGCGGGTCCTGGAGATGGCGCGGCAGCAGGCCGGCGAGGCGGCCTTCGTGCCGCTGATGCGCGCGATCTGCCGGCGGTGGCATGTCGACGAGCGTCGGGACGTGTCGGAGATCCTCGCTGAGGCCGTGGCCGAATGCGACCTCCCGGAGTCGATCGCGCAGGTCGCGTGGACGGACGACGTGGACGAGGACGTCCGCCTGTCCCACAAGCGGGCCATGGCGCTCGGCGGACCGGATGTGGGCTCGCCGATTCTCGGCTTCGTTCGGGACGACGGCGAGCAGGTGGGGTTCTACGGCCCGATCATCTCGCGGGTGCCGCGGGGCGAGGACGCCGTCCGCCTGTTCGAGGCGACGAGGACGCTCGCGGTCACGCCCGGGTTCTTCGAGCTGAAGCGGACGCGCGACGAGGAGCCGTGGCTGGAGTAGCCGTCCTCGTCTACGACGGGGACTGCGGCTTCTGCACGACCAGCGCCAGGTGGCTGGCGCGTCGAGCCGGGCGTCTCGACGTCGTCCCCTGGCAGAAGGCGGACCTCGATGGCCTCGGCCTCACCGAGGAGCAGTGCGCGGCGGCCGTCCAGTACGTCGACGGTGCCCGGCACCTGTCGAGTGGCGCGGCGGTGGCGGCGGCGCTGGGCCTGTGCCGGCAGCCATATCGCACCGTCGGTTCCGTGCTGGGTGCGGCCGTGCTGCGGCCCGTGGTCGAGCGCGCCTATGCGCGGGTGGCCGCGCATCGGCACCGGCTCCCGGGCGGGACGGCCTCATGCGCGTCAGATCGCGATGAAGGGCTGGGTGCGGGTCTCGGCCGGAAGGGTTCGGGCAACGCCGTCTCGCCAGCGCACGGCTGACCACAGCGCGGCGAGGGCGTCGAGGGCGTCGTCTACCGGCACGTCGGGCGGGGCCGATCCCAGTGCGGAGGCCACGTCGTCGCGCCAGCCGAGCAGGGCCGCCATCCGCTGCCCCACGCCGGGGGCGGACTTCTTGCGCTCGAGCACCTGTCCGGCCATCGCGGCGAAGGACAGCTCCGGGTGCACCTCGATCACGGTCAGCGCGGGATCGGCGGCCAGCACGGCGTCCAGGGCGAGGATCCGGCTGGCCAGTCCGAGCGCTTGGCGGGCCACGCCCTGGCCGGTGAGCCGCACGCTCAGGGCCTGGGCCTCGTCGTTGGGGGCGGCCAGGCCGAGTTCGAGGACTCGGCGGGGTGGCGTGGTGAACACACGGGAGGCGGCCCCGGGCAGATGATCGCGGGCCAGCTGGTCGCAGTCGCGCAGCCCCTCGTCCCGGAGGCCGATGGGCATGTCGACGGCGACGACCGCATCCTGCGGCAGCAGGTCGGCGATCGCCGGCACAACTGCTGTGGCCCACGTGATCCCGCCGTCGGACAGTCGGGCGGCCACCCAGCCGTGGCGGTACCCGTCGATACCGATGGCGGTAGGGGTCAACCGGACCCCCTCAGCCGGTGACCGCGGTCGCGTCGTAGGCGGCGAGCGCCTCGGACCACAGGTGCGGTGCCTGGTCGCCGAAGAGCAGCTGTGCCTCGACGTACAGGGCGCGCAGTGCGGCGGCGTCCTTCGCCACCGCCGCCTCCTGGACGAGGGCGGCCCAGTCCTGCTCGGCCGTGGTCACCGGGCCAGTATCACCCCGGAGTTGCCTGGGTGGGGAGTCCTGTCAGGATGCTGGCCGTGCCCGAGGGGAACGTCATCCACCACCACGCCCGCCGACTCGGGCGGGCCTTCACGCGCAAGCAGGTGCATGCCGACAGTCCCCAGGGCCGGTTCGCCGACGGCGCGGCTCACGTCGACGGCCACCGCATCCGGCGCGTCGAGGCGCATGGCAAGCACCTGTTCATCGGGGTCGACGACGGCACGTGGATCCACGTGCACCTCGGGCTGTTCGGCAAGTGGCGGTTCGGCCGCGGCGAGCGGCCCGTTCCGGTCGGCCAGGTGCGGCTGCGGATCTGGACGGACGAGGCGTGGGCGGAGCTGCGGGGGCCGACGGCCTGCGAGCTGCTGATGGATGCGGAGAAGCGCGACCTCGTGCGTCGCATCGGTCCGGACCCGATCCGCAAGGACGCGGACCCAGAGCGCGCGTGGTCGCGGGTGCACCGGTCGTCGACATCGATCGGCGCCCTGCTCATGGATCAGAAGGTGTTCGCGGGCGTGGGCAACATCTACCGGGCCGAGGTGCTGTTCCGGCACGAGCTCAACCCCTACCGGCCGGGCCGGGAGGTGTCGCGGGAGACGTTCGATGCCCTGTGGGTCGACCTCGTCGTGCTGATGACGAAGGGCACGAAGCGCGGCCGCATCGACACGGTGCGCGAAGAGCACCTGCCGGAGGCGATGGGGCGGGCGCCACGGGAGGACCGGCACGGCGGCGAGGTCTACGTCTATCGGCGGGACGGCCGCCCGTGCCTGCTCTGCGGCGCCGAGGTGCAGGTGGCCGACCTCCAGGGCCGGAAGCTCTACTGGTGCCCCTCCTGCCAACCCGCCTGAGAGTTGAACCGCTTCCCGGCTCAAATCTGCAGATTTGAGCCGGTTCCGCGGGAATTCTGCGGATTTCGTCCGCTTCCCATTCTCGACGACCGCGGCTCCGACCTGAGCGGTTCAATTCCACGGAATCCGCCCGAAAGCGGCCCAGTTTTGCAGATTTGAGCCGGGAAGCGGTTCAAACCTGAGGGGGGGTCAGGCGGGCACGTGGGGGTGGCGGATGCCGAGGTGGTCGGCCGGGATGCTGCGCTTGATCAGCCACCAGGATGCCGCCACCGTGACGATCGTCAGCCCGTAGAAGAACGCCCCCGACACCGCGAGCGCCCACAGGCTGTCGCCCTCGATGAAGAGCAGCAGCAGCACGGTCCGGAGCGCGTTGAGGGCCGCCCACGGCCACGACGCCCGCCGGTACGCGCGCAGCAGGACCGGATCCCGCCGCCACGTCATCCGGGTGCCGACGAGCGGGCCGAGGATGACGCCGATCAGCGGCCAGCCGATCAGGTTGGCGACGACGAAGGCCAGCGCCGATGCCGCATTGAGCAGCACCCGCGGCCAGAAGAAGTCGGCGGCGCTGCCGGTGCGGCCCGCGATGTACGCGCTGACCAGCACGAGGAGGAGCGAGCCCAGCGCCCGTGCGGGGTGCTTCCGTTCAAGGAGTCGCCAGGCGGTGAAGACGAGCGCGAGCGCCACGGCCGCGACGATCGCCCACGTCAGGTCCTCCTCGGCTTCGCCGCCGAGCCCGAGGTACACCGAGATGAAGACCAGCGGCGGCAGCACGCTCTCCAGCGCGCCGCGCACGCCCCCGAGCAGCCGGACGAACGGGTGCGCGACCTCGTCCGCCCCGCCCGCCGGCGAGCCCTCCGCCACTGCGTCCTCCCGCTCCTGCACCGCCCCACGGTAGCCACTACCGTCGGACCATGACCGACACGACTCCCGACTCCACAGCACTTCTCGACCACTGGCGCGCCGACCTCGCGTCCTGGGCCGTCCCGGACGAGATCCTCGCCCAGGCGCCGGAGAAGCCGTGGATCCACCCCGTGTCGATGTTCACCGTCGACGACGAGATCCCGGACTCGCACTCGCACCAGATCGCCCGCGCCGCCGTGCCGGACGGCGGCAGCGTCCTCGACGTCGGCTCCGGCGGCGGTCGCGCCTCGCTGGCGCTCGTCCCGCCGGCCGCCACCCTCGTCGCCGTCGACCACCAGCAGGGCATGCTCGATGCCTACGCCGAGGCCGCGACCCGTCGGGGCGTGCACCATCAGGAGTTCCTCGGCGACTGGCCGGCGGTCGCGGACGAGGTTCCCGAGTGCGATGTCGTGGTGTGCCACCACGTCGCCTACAACGTGGCGGACATCGAGCCGTTCCTGCGCGCCCTGGACGCCCACGCCCGTCGCCGCGTCGTCCTCGAGCTGCCCCAGCACCACCCGATGACGAACATGAATCCGCTGTGGAAGAAGTTCTGGGACCTCGATCGCCCGACCCGTCCGACCGCTGAGGACCTCGGCGCCATCGCCGTCGCCCTCGGCTTCGACGCGCACACCGATTTGTGGGAGGACGAGACCTGGGGCCGCCGGGTGGAGCTCCCGGACGACGAGCGGGTGCGCTTCGCCCGCATCCGCCTGTGCCTCACCGAGGACCGCGACGCCGAGGTGGCGGCGGCGCTCATCGCACAGTCCGACGCCGGCCCGCGCGAGGTGGCCACCGTGTGGTGGGACGTGGCCCGATGACCTACGACGTCGAGCGCATCCGCGCACGCATCCCAGCGCTCGCCGGCGGCACCGCGTTCTTCGACGGCCCCGGGGGCACCCAGACGCCTGACGTGGTGGCCGACGCCATCGCGGCCGCCCTCACGGCACCGCTGGCCAACCGCGGCCGGATCACCCGGGCGGAGCGTAACGCCGACGACATCACCGTCGAGGCGCGCATGGCCGGGGCCGACCTCGTCAATGCCGACCCGGCGGGCATCGTCTTCGGGCGGAGCATGACGGAGCTGACGTTCCAGGTCGCCCGGACGCTGGCCCAGGACTGGGGTCCAGGCGACGAGGTCGTCGTCACGCGTCTCGACCACGACGGCAACGTCCGCCCGTGGGTGACGTACGCGGAGCGCACTGGCGCCACGGTCCGCTGGGCGGCCTTCGATCGCGAGACAGGCCGCCTCGATATCGAGGACGTGCTCTCCCTCGTCAACGAGAACACCCGCGTGGTGGCGGTCACCGGCGCCTCCAACCTGCTGGGCACGCGCCCGGACGTCGCGGCCCTCGGTGCGGCCCTGGCCCCCGCGGCTGCCCTTTTCTACGTCGACGGGGTGCACCTGACGGCACACGCTCCCATCGACATGCGGGCCATCGGGGCGGACTTCTACGTCTGCAGCCCGTACAAGTTCCTCGGGCCGCACCTCGGGATGCTGGCCGCCTCGCCGGCGCTGCTCGAGACGCTGCACCCGGACAAGCTGCGCCCGAGCACCGAGCAGGTCCCGGAGCGCTTCGAGCTGGGCACGCTGCCGTACGAGCTGCTGGCCGGCGTCACGGCGGCCATCGACGTGCTGGCCGACCTCGTGCCGGGGGACGAGGACCGGCTCAGCCGCCGTGAGCGGCTCGTGCGATCGATGCGGGAGCTGGAGGCCTACGAGGACGTGCTGCATGCGCGCATGCGGGACGGCCTCGACGGGATCGCCCGGGTGCACTGCTACAACCATGCCCCCCTGCGCACGCCCACCGAGCTGTTCAGCGTCGAGGGGGTGCCCTCGGCGGACGTGCATGCCCAGCTTGCCGAGCGCGGCGTCAACGCGCCGGCGTCGTCGTTCTACGCGATCGAGGCGTCGGAGTGGATCGGCCTGGGCGCGGCGGGCGCCGTGCGTGCGGGGCTCGCGCCCTACACGAGCATGTCCGACGTCGATCGGCTGGTCGCCGGCGTCGAGGAGATCGCCTCCGGTCGCTGATGCGCCGAGCCTCGGCCGGTCACGGGCGGGGACTCGGCGGGGCGGTCGTTGCGTCGAGGGTCTCCTCGGCCCACGCGCGGTGCTCGCGGCGTGCCCAGTCCTCCGGGACCTCGCCCGTGCGCATGCCCATGCGGGCCGTGGCGTCCTTGAACGCCATGTACATGTGGCCGATGACGACGACGGCGACGGCCAGCGCCAGCCAGTCGTGCACGAAGGTCGCCCCCGTGCGGATCGCGTCCGTGAACAGGCTGCTGAAGAACATGATGGCGCCACTGCCGAGCATCACCAGGATGGCGCCGAGCGTGAACGCGGCGTTGAGCTTCTGCCCCGCGTTGAACTTCCCGACCGGCAGTCGGCCGGACCGGCGGTCCCGGCTGCGCAGCCATTCCCAGTCACTGGGCCGGAACCGGTTGAGTCGCCCGGCGTCCGCCCGGAATGCGGCGGACAGCAGCGCGAGCAGCAGGAGGACAGGGATCACCCAGCCGGCCGCCTCGTGGATGACGCGCACGATCTGGCGGTTGCCGACCACCCCGGCCAGCGACGGGAAGTAGAGAAGTGCCGCCGTGATGAGAAGCACGCCCATGTCGATGGCGATCGAGCGGTGCACCCAGCGCTCGCCTCGGGAGAAGCGCGGCAGCGTCCGCTCCTGCGCGGTCTCAGACGACTGGCTCATCGCCCGCCCTTCCGTTGGACCGGCCGACCCAGGCGTCGACGTCGTAGCCGAGCATCTCCCAGTAGCCGGGCTGGACGTCGCGGGTCAGCTCGATGCCCTGCAGCCACTTGATCGACTTGTAGCCGTACATGGGTGCGGCGACGAGGCGGACCGGGGCGCCGTGCTGCACCTCGAGGGGCTCCCCGTACATCGTGGTCGCGATCAGCATGTCGTCGCGGCTGGCCTGGTCCATAGTGAGCGACTCGGTGTACGCGCCGTCGAACGAGTGCAGCTTCAGGGCCGCGGCGTCCGACTCGGGACCGGCGGCAGAGAGCAGGTCGCGGAGCAGCACGCCCGACCACGGGACGGAGTCGACGCGCCAGCCGGTGACGCACTGGAAGTCCTTGGTCATCTGCGTCTGCGGGAGGTCCTTGAGGTCCGCCAGCGAGAGCGTGAGGGGCGTGGCCACGAGTCCGGAGACCGACAGGCGGTAGGTCGCGGGATCGGCCTCGGGGTAGCCATCGGTGACGGTGTAGATCCGGAAGCCGCCCGCCGCGGGAAGGACGTTGGCGACGCCCGGTGCGGTGTTGGCCACGACCGTGCTGACGCCCTCGGACAGCCACTTCCCCGCGGCCACGCCGACGGCGCCCAGGCCGAGCATCCCGAGCACGACGCGCCTGCCGACAGGTGTTCCCTTCGCTTCGCGTTCCTGCTGATCCGTCATGGCCCCATGGGACCACGAGTCGCCGGGTCCGGCCAGTGGGCAACCCTTACGGTTCGGTGACGTGCCCTGCGGCCATGTCCTGCAGCCGGTTCATCGTGGCCCAGTTGCGGGCCGTCCCATCGGCCAGGGGACTGCGACGGGCGCTGAGTGCCTTGGCGAGCTCACTGGTGCCGAAACCGTCGGGCGTGTGCAGGTAGGCGACGCGGTCGACGACCGTGACCGAGTCACGGGAGCCCTTGGCGCGAACGGCCTCCGCCCGCTCCTGCACCGCGGCCAGCACCTGCTCGTCCGGTGCGGTGGGCAGGACGATGGCGTGGAGGCGCTTGTGGTCGGTCTCCTGCGGGTAGGGGTTGCCCGCGATGGCCTTGTCGAAGTCCGTAGCGCCGAGCGCGATGGCGGGCACATCGAGGCTGAAGGTGCCGGCGATCACGGATCGAACGTGTGCGGCGGCGGTCTCGGGGTCGTCCGACGGATGGCCGGCGACGATGTTCCCGGTCTGGATGTACGTCCGGACGTCCGCGAACCCGGCGGAGGTCAGGGCCTCGCGCAGGTCGGCCATGGGCACGCGGTTGTTGCCGCCCACATTCACGCCCCGCAGCAGGATCACGATGGGCCTCACGAGGCACCTCCTCGACGAGCCATCCAGGTCGCTCGCAGCGTATCCGTGGAGACCGGCCGGTCGGAGTACTCATCGGTGACGGCGACGACGGTGAAGCCCGCGGCGGAGAGCGCCGCGCGGATGTCGCTCGCCGTATGGATGTACTGAATGTGCTCCTCGACGAAGGCGGCGGCCGGGTCGGCAGCCAGGTAATCCAGGACGCTGGAGCAGCGCCGGGTGACGGGGTCGATGCTCGTGGTGAGGGTGTAGTCGGCGTCGCCGTCGGATCCGTGGATCACGGCGTGCTCCTGGAGGAAGGGGATGGCGCCCTCGGCGTGCACGTCGAACGCCAGCCAGCCGCCCGGGCGCAGCCGATCGGCGACGGCGGCCATGGTCTCGGAGAACGCGGTCAGGGTCAGGTAGTTCAGGCCGTCGAGGGTGGAGACCGCCGCGTCGAACGGCCCGCCCGCCGGGAGGTCCGGCAGGACGGCCAGGCGCAGGTCGGCGTCCGGGCCGAGGAGGTTGCGAGCCCGGGCGAGCATGGCGGGGGAGGCGTCGACGCCGGTGACGGCGTAGCCGCGATGGAGGAGCTCGGCGGTCATGAGGCCGGACCCGCAGCACAGGTCGAGGACCGTGTGGACGTGATCGGCGGACCAGTGCAGGGAGAGGTGATCGGCCCAGGAGGCGTGGCAGGGGTCTACGACGAGTTCGTCGTAGACCCCTGCGAGGTGCTTGTACGGGTCAGGCGAGGTCACGAGCCGACCTCGGGACAGCGGGTCAGGCGAGGTCAGATGCCCAGCACCTTGGCCTTGGCCGCGGCGAACTCCTCGTCGGAGAGGATGCCCTGCGCGTGCAGGTTCGCCAGGTTGGTCAGCTGAGCCGTCTGGTCGTCGACCGACGGCGCGGCCGGCGCCGCCGGCGCGGCGGCCACCGGCTGGGCGGCAGCCTGCTGCTCGGCCACCTTCTCGGCGTGCTTGTCGGCCTGGCGGTAGGCGACGCGGCTGGAGACCGCGGTGGCGGTGCCGGCGACGACGGCCGTACGAGCGGCCATGCGAACGAGTCCCATGTCTGTTTCCTTTCTAGCGGTCGTCCGGCGTCAGCCGGCGACGACCTCGTTGACGACGGTGGCGGGGATGCGGATGTGGTCGATCGGCACGGCATTCGCGCGGGCGAAGGCCATGAGGATGTCCCGCATGAAGGTGTTCTCGTAGGCGATCAGCAGCGCGGAGCTGCCGTTCTCGAGGGCATCGCTGATCTCGTCGGCGTCCTCCTCGTTCAGGGCGCCGGCCTGCAGCACGTCGATCTCGACGAACGCGGCACCCTCGGGGCCGAGGTCCTCGATGGACAGGGTCGCCACGTTGCCGTCGTCGTCCTTGGTCACGAAGAGGACGTCGACCACGCGGATCACGCCCTTGTCGACCTGCTCGAGGATGGCGGGCACGATCTCACCGCTGAAGTTGTTGTCCGGGAAGCCGATGACGTAGACGTCGACGGGACCGAGAGGCATTGCTTCTCCTTGATGTGGGGGGTGCAGCGCGCACCCGATGCGCCTGCAACGTAGCAGCATGACCGGTCATATCCCAGATGTATACGGCCCATATCCCGCTCGACGCGCAACCCGGCTCCAGACCCGTCGCGCACACTCCGATACCTGCCGCATCCGGACGCCGTACCGGCGGTGCGAGGAGGTGTCATGGCTCATCGACGGAAGTCTCGGAGGCGGCGGCGCAGCGAGGGCGTGGTCCCCTCGTATGCCGGCCTGCTCGTCTACGCCGGCGCGCTCGTCCTGATCAACGTGTTCCCCGGCTGGGGGATCCTCCCCGTCATCACCCCGAAGGCGGCGCCGGTCATCGCCCTGGTCAATCTCGCCCTGATCGTCCTGCTCGTGGGGCAGGCCCTGATCCTCGTCGACGACCGCCTGCGCACGAGGGCGCTGGTGCGATACGTGGCGGGGCTGGTGGCCATGGTGGCCCTCGGCCAGCTCTGGATCCTCTTCCCCTTCAACATCGAGTCCTGGGACCCCGGCTGGGGGCCGGTGTTCCGATGGGTCATC
The DNA here is from genome assembly GCA_016125355.1 of Actinomycetales bacterium. Taxonomy (GTDB): domain Bacteria; phylum Actinomycetota; class Actinomycetes; order S36-B12; family S36-B12; genus UBA10649. The sequence goes on from WGLX01000038.1 coordinate 30,674, forward strand.
GCGGTCCTGTTCGCGTGGGATGTCGTGGTGACCTGCAAGGCGGCGGTGGCGCTCGCGCACGGGGCACGGGCGCCACGGCTGGCATCCTCCAACGTCGGCTGACGGGCCCCCGATGACGTCTCCTCGAGGCGGATGCTCCGACCCCTCCGGAGCGCCGCCGGCCTGAGGTTGGCGGCCCGGTATCCCAGGGAGCCGGGTCGCCAACCTCGGGTTCGTTGGGGTGGGTAGGCGGTCAGCGATCGGTGTCGCGCCGACGCAGCCCGCTGGGGGTCTGGCGCGCCTGGGCCGCGCGGTGGAGGGCGGGCACCGCGTCGGCGAGATCGGCGAGCGTGGTGGCACCGACGGAGACCGACAGCGGCACCACGTCGCGCCCGACGGCCACCGGGCCGGACAGCGTCGCCTGCAGGCGGCTCACCACAGCTTGGGTGGCGTTCGCGTCGTCGGCGCGGACGGTGGTGACCACCACGAACTCATCGCCTCCGGTGCGTGCGATCACGTCCTCGTCGCGCACGCTGAGCTTCAGTCGACGGGCCACCTCGCGCAGCAGGTCGTCACCGGCCGCGTGGCCGAGCTGGGTATTGACGCCATTCACGTCGTGCACGTCGAGGCACACCACGACGACCTGCTCTCGGGGGGCACGGGCGCGCCACAGCACCTCGATCTGGTCGTCAAGGCCGTCCTGGTTGAGGAGCCCGGTGAGCGGGTCGCGGAGGGTGTGCTCGGAGAGCACCCGCTCCAGCTGCTTGCGATCGCTCAGGTCCGTCCCTTGCAGGATCAGGTAGATGACGTGATCGTCACTGTCGCGAACGGCCGCCAGCGTGAGGTCGACCCAGGAGACGTTCCGCCCGATCCCGCGGAACCGGATCTCCCGACGGACGCTGTCCCGCCCCGCTGCGACCTCGGCGATGCCCTCGGCGACGCGGATGTGGTCGCCGTCCGCGATCAGGTCGGGGACGTAGGTACCAATGAGCTCGGCCTCGGTGCGCTGCGTGAGCCGGACGAGCGACTGGTTGGCGGCCACGATGCGTCCGTCGAGCGCCACGATGGCGTTCGCCGCGGGGGCCTGGGAGAAGGCATCCCAGACGCGCTGGCGCTGCATGAGCAGCTCCCGGCGTGCTCGGCTCTGCGCCGTGCCCATGGCGGCGATCAGGGCGACGAGGAGCAGGACGGTCGCCAGCTCCGCGACGGCGGCCGCGGTGGCCTCGTCGGGGATGACCATCCCCACCAGCCCGATGACGATCGCCGGCACGAAGGGGGCGGCGACCAGCATCGGCAGGATCCAGCGCAGCAGGCGGTTGTCGTAGCGCTCGTCGAGGCTCGAGAGCGGTGGCTGATCGGGGCGGGCGGATGCGGCCGCCCCGAGGATGAGCAGGCCGATGAGGGCCGCGGGCAGGGACGTGCCGGTGACGCCGAGGCTCCGGATCAGCTGGTCCGATCCGTACAGGTACCCCAGGACGATGAGTGCGGACACCGAGCCCGCGAAGACGAGCAGGCCGAGCCGCGTCCAGACCAGTCCGCGCCGCGACGCCGGGATCAGGAGTACGGCGATCGACGTGGCGACCGCGGCGAGGGAGGGCAGGGCGGTGACCCAGGTGAATCCGGAGGACGAGGGGTCCGTGCTGGGCAGCACCCCGAACTCGACGCCGAGATCGACGCCGGAACCGAGGAGAAGGGTCACCGTGGCGAGCGCCCAGCCGGTCCACCGCGCCCAGGGTCGGCCCGCCCGGAACAACGCCATCGCGGCCACGAGGGCGGCCATGCCCACGATCGTGTAGGGGTAGATCTGGGGCCAGCCGGCGCGGCCGCGGGTGAACGGGGTGAGATCGAGCGCCAGAGCGACTGCCTCGACGACGAGGATGACGGCCAGGGCGACGAGCAGGTGACGGTGCAGTCGGCGCAGGTCGTCGGTCACCACGCGCCGAGCGACCCTCAGCGACCTCGGTGCCATGTCACGGTCCTCCCTGCGGGATCCCCTCCACCGTCGCGGTCACGGTAGCGGGCGGCGGATGCCGCTGCGAGGTGGATATCCGGGCGGTAGCCGGGGTGATGGCCCGCCACTCTGGCGAGCGGTGTGCTCAGGTCACCTCGAAGATGGCGTTCCACGCGGCTGCGTCGTCGGGATAGAGCCATCGCTCGATCCTGGCGGCCGTCGCGGAAGTGGAAGACGCTGACCACGCGGGTGCGGACCTCCGTGCCCGGGCGGGTGGCACCCATCTCGCTCAGCGCGCAGACATGTGCGTCGTTCCCGAACACGTCGTGCTCCCGCACGGTGAAGCCGATCGCACGCAGCCGGTCGAGGAATGCCAGCACGGCCTCGGCACCGAGGTGATCGCCCGCCATCGCATGGTCCCCCGGGACGTGCCAGACCACGTCGTCGTCGATCAGCGCCCGGAGTCTCACGAGGTCCCCGGAACGGAACGCGTCGGCGGCCTGCCGGTACGCCGTTGCATCCGGGTGCTCGGGCCAGGGCTGGGTCATGGGCGCGATTCTTGCGGCGAGCCGGCCTGAGTTCCTGCGAACGGCAGATCTGCCGCGCCGATGGCGCGTGGCGCGACTCAACGCCCTCGACGGTGCCACCATGGATGTGCCGCAGGGCGCGGCCCCGCCCCGGCGGCGGAGGGACTGCCATGGCCACTGCCTACAACGCCCCGCAGCAGGCGATCACCGTCTCCCAGCGGACCGGTCGTCGCATCGGCTACGTGATCGCGATCCTGATCAATGCGGTCTTCCTCGTCCTGGTCAACGCATGGCCGGGCTGGGAGGCGATGCCGTTCATCACGGCCGACGCGGTCGACGTGCTCCCGCTCGTCAACGCGTCCATCGCGGTGACGATGCTCGCCAACGCCCTCTACGTCGTCGAGGACGCTCCTCGGGTGAAGGCCGTGGGGGAGGTGGTCACGGGCATCGTCGCCCTGGCGGCGACCAGTGCCCTGATCGACGTGTTCCCCTTCGACTTCTCCGCGTATGCCTTCCCGTGGACCCTCACGGTCACGGCCATCCTGTGGGTCGCCCTGATCGGCACGGGGATCAGCGTCGTGGTGAACCTCGTCAAGGCCTTCAGGGGCTCCCGCCGGCAAAGGGCGACCGCCTGATCCGTGTCGTCGGCTAGGGTCCTGAGATGGCGCAGCGGACGTTCAGGGCCCTGCTGGTGGGGCTTCTCGGCGCGACGCTGCTCGTCGGCACCGGCGCCACCGCGGCCACCGCGGGGGACCGGCCGGCCGCGTCGTCGTCCGATGCTGAGGCCGCGGCCATCGCCCGGATCGTGCGGGCGGCGATGCGCGACCAGCACCTGCGGTCGGTCATCGTCGAGGTGAGCATCGACGGCCGCGTGATCAGCAGGCGCGCCTTCGGCGAGTCGATGACGGGCGGCCCTGCCACCACCGACATGCACTTCCGCAACGGCGCCGTGGCCATCGGCTACATGGCCAACGTGCTGCTCCAGCTCGTCGACGAGGGCCGAGTGAGCCTCGACGACAAGGTGTCCCGGTGGCTGCCGGACATCGCGAACACGGACAGGGTCACCCTGGGTCAGCTCGCGCGGATGACCTCGGGATACCCGGACTACGTGCGGCAGCCGGAGTTCGCCGACGCCTTCGAGGAGAACCCGTTCCGTCGGTGGACCCCGCGGGAGCAGCTGTCGTACGTGATCGACAAGCCCCTGCTCTTCCAGCCCGGGACGAACTGGAACTACTCGCACACCAGCTATGTGATCCTCGGGCTGGCCCTGGAGAAGATCACCGGGATGCCCCTGTCCCGGCTGCTGCGCACCCGGGTCCTCGCGCCGCTCGGCCTCGACCAGACGCACGCGACGCAGACGGCGCGCATTCCCTCACCCGTGCTCCACTCGTTCTCCGCGGAGCGTCGCGAGTACCTCCAGGTGCCGGACGGCCGGCCGTTCCTCGAGGAGTCCACGTTCTGGAACCCGTCCTGGACGCTCGCCCGCGGGTCCGTCCAGACCACCGACATCGACGATCTGCACGCCACGGCCATCGCCTTCGGCACCGGTGCGCTGCTCTCCCGTGCGTCGTACCGGGCGATGATCTCGACCGACCTGCGCGGCTTCGGGTCGCCGGATCCCGCGTGCGGCGGCTCCTGCTTCACGCAGAGCGTCGGGTACTCCTATGGCATCGGGTTGGTGACCACGGGCAACTGGGTGATGCAGAACCCGATGTTCGGCGGGTACTCGGCGGTCGCCGCCTACCTGCCGTCGAAGCGGGTCGCGATCGCGGTGGCGGCGACGTATCGGGAGGCGGCGTTCGCGGACGGCTTCCCGGCGAACGCGGCGGACTCGCTGTTCCGCCAGATCGGCGGCCTGCTCGCGCCGAGGGATGCCCCGCCGACCCGCTGACCTCAGGCGGGCGTCAGCCGACGCGCGGGATGCTGCCGGAGAACACGGCCATGGTGCCGACGCTCTCGAGGGACACCGCCTCGAACGAGGCGTCGAGGATTTCGTAGAGACCCTCCTCGGTGTCGTCGAGGTTGTCGAACGTGCCGCGCCGGTTGTTGGTCCTGAGGATGCTGCGTCCGAGTCTCGTGTGGGGAGCGGATCGTCCGAGGATCGACGATCCGAAGAGGACGCCGCTGGGTGCGAGGACCGCAGCGACGTGCGCGACGGCCTCTGCCTTGCGTGAGAGCGGGCCCGGCAGGCAGTGCAGCACGCCGTTCATCGCTGCTGAGTCGTAGGTCCCCGGCAGGGGAAGTGCCCTGCACACGTCCGCCTCGACCGTCGTGATGTCGAGGCGCTCCAGGCGCCGGGAGGCATAGTCGAGGACGTTCGGGTTGGGGTCCAGGAGGGTGACGGAGTGCGCGTCCGGCAGGCCGGCGCGATCGAGGAAGTAGCCGGTGCCCGGGCCTACGTCCAGGTGGCGGCTGCCGACGTGCCGCTGGTAGCCGTCGACCAGGCGTGATGCCGGGCATCGCCAGACCGCAGGGGCGAGGAACCCGAGGATCACCGGGTCGTAGATGCGCAGGAAGAACGGCGTGTACTCACGTTGGCCGGCGAAGGCCGGATCGTCGGGATCCATGCAAAGGGCACCTCCTCCATCTCAGGGTGACGGATGGATGACTCGACCATGGATCGAATACCCGCGCCCGTCAAGACCGTGCGTGAGCGGGTGACCGGGTCCGTCGCTCGCCTCCGGCGACCTCCTCCCGATCCCGGGCGAACCCTCGGATCGCATGCGTGAGGCCCCCCGGAACCCCGGGAGGCCTCACGCACGCGAGCGGGTGACCGGGATCGAACCGGCATGACCAGCTTGGAAGGGAGGACAAGAGAGCGCAAAAGAGGTTGCAAATAAACAACTTTTTGACCCACAACACTTGTCGGGCCATTCGCGGGCCATTAGAGTTCTTGGCAGATTCGGCCGGATATCGGACACAAGAGGTGGTTGGCGTGGCGAACAAGGGCGGTCGACGAGCCTTCGGGTCAGTCCGCAAGAGGCCCTCGGGGCGCTACCAGGTGAGGTACGTCGTCGACGGCACGACGTACTCGGCGCCCATGACGTATGCCACCAAGGCTGATGCTCAGGCCTTCCTCGCCACTGTCCAGACAGACCTCGTCCGGGTGACCTGGCAGGCACCGCGACTCGTCACCGAACCGGTGGCCGAGTACGTCGGACGCTGGATCTACGAGCACCCTGGGCTCAAGGCGACGACGCGTGAGCTCTACGAGTCCAAGCTGCGGAACAACATCGCCGGCACGACGCTCGGCAAGACGCCCCTGTGCGACCTCACCCCCGATGTGGTGCGGACCTGGTACGCCCATATGCGCATCGAGCTCGCGCGGCGGGCCGAGGAGCGGCGTGAAGCACTCGTGAAGAAGGGCCGGGAGCCGAGCGCGGCGTCCACCGCAGATGGCTCAGTCTCGGCGGCGCAGACCTACCGACTGCTGCGCGCTGCCATGACCACCGCCACCCAGGATGGCCTCATTCCGCGGAACCCCTGCCTGATCAAGGGCGCCAGCTCCAGCACCGCCGCCGAGCGACCCACGGCGACACCGGCCGAGGTCACCAGGCTCGCCGACGCTGTCCCGCCGAGGTACAAGGCGCTGGTTCTGATGGCCGCCTGGACAGGTGCCCGGCTCGGGGAACTTGCAGCACTCCGGCGATCGGATATCGATCTCGACGGTGAGACCTTCTCGGTCAGCGAGCGTGTGTATCCGCTGAAGGGCCGGATGGACTTCGACACACCCAAGGCTCGGGCCAGCGTCCGCGTGGTCACGTTGCCGCCCCATCTCGTGCCGGTCCTCCAGGCCCACCTTGACGAGTTCACCGGTCCTGAGGCGACCGACCTCGTCTTCTGCACCGCGGGGGGCCGGCCCGTGAACAAGTCACAGATGTCGTCGATCTGGGTTCGTGCCCGCGCGAAGGTCGGCCGGGACGACCTTCGCTTCCACGACCTGCGACACACGGGCCAGACCCTGGCGGCCCTGGCGGGGGCCACCGAGGCCGAGCTCATGCAGCGCATGGGCCACAGCACCACTGCCGCGAGCCGCATCTACATGCACTCCACCACCGACCACTCCCGTGCTGTCGCCGCCGCCCTCAGCGAGCTGGCCCGGGCCGACAACGTGGTGCCGCTGCGTCCGGTCCGGCGGAGGAGCAAGGCCAGCGGTCAGTAGGAGTCGGGACCGGGCGAGGCCATCGCGCGGTCGGTGTCCTCCATCCCATCGGCCCACGGGTTCGAGTCGGCGTCAGTGGCGGACACGGCCGACGCCGTCTTGGGGTTCATGCGCAGGTCGTAGCAGGCGGGGGCGGCGCCCGAGCAGCAGTAGACGCGCACCCGTTTCCTTCGATGCTGCACCACGAGTGCCACAGGTCCCAGTACGGCGAAGATCGCGAGGATGTCCACGGGTTCGATGCTCATGGTCGACCTCCTGCGGTGAGTTCGTCTGTGCGCACCAGACGAGCATGCCCGCGAACTCCTCAGTCGAATGTGGGCGCGCTCACAGAACTCGCCGCGTACTCGCGCCTAGCGTCCGGCAGGTCGCGCCGACCATCGGCGCATTGAGAGGAGTCAACGTGGCAACGACGGCGCAGTCGGAGCGGACCGGGACACGTGCCCGCTCATCGCTCGGTAATGGGGTGGTCGGCGGGGTCGTGGGTGGCCTGGCCGGTGGTGTCGTGTTCGGGATGATGATGCAGATGATGGACGCGATGCCGATGATCGCCATGCTGGTCGGCAGTGACTCGATCGCGGTCGCATGGGTGGTGCACCTGGCCATCTCTGCCTTCATTGGCGGTGTTTTCGGGGTCCTGATCGCCACTCGGAGGATCTCGCTGGCCGCGTCGGTCGGTGCTGGTGTGGTCTACGGCATGGTGTGGTGGCTGCTCGGTCCTCTGGTCCTGATGCCGGCCAAGCTCGGCATGCCGCTGTTCACGTTCGACACGATGATCTGGCAGAGCCTGATGGGCCACATGATCTTCGGCGCGGTTCTCGGGCTCGTCGCCGGCGCATGGCTGCGTCGGACAGCGACGCGCGGCTGATGGCCGTGGCCTCGGATCTCGGTGGGACCCCGTCGGGGGTCCCACCGGTCCTGGTCCTGGTGACCCCGGACTGCCCCGCGTGCGCGCGCGTGCCCGAGATCGTCGAGGGCGTCAGGCGCCGGCTTCCCGACGCACGGGTGACCGTTCTGGATGTCTCCGCGCAGGATGTCCCCGACGGCGTGCCGTTCGTCGGCACGCCCACGTACATCGTCGAGGACCGGATCGTGTCCCTCGGGAACCCCGATCCCGACGACCTCGCCCTCCTCATCGAGGGCTGGCGCAACCGTGATGGATAAGGCCTACCCTGCAGGCGTGCAGGCATGGACGGATCCGGCTCGCGTGTGGCGGTTGTCGGAGTTCGACATCTTCCGCGACCTGTCGCCTGAGGAGATGGACGGCATCGCCCGCTCCGCGCCGATGCGCGAGGTGAGCCTGGGCACTCTGCTCATCTCTCCCGGCCAGGCCAGTGAGGTGCTGTTCATCCTCAAGAAGGGGCGGGTGCGGCTGTACCGACTCGGCCCCGACGGCCGCAGCCTGACCACGGCCATCATCGAAGCCGGCCAGCTGTTCGGGGAGATGCTGGCACTCGGGCAGCAGATGGACGACGCATACGCCGAAGCGCTCGACCGGTGCGTCGTCTGCGTGATGAGTCGCGAGGACGTGCACCGGCTGATGCTGTCCGACCCACGGATCGCTTCGCGCATCGCCGAGTCGCTCGGCGCCCGTGTCGCCGAGCTCGAGCGCCGGCTCGGCGACACAGTCCTGAAGTCCGTCCCCGCCCGCATCGCCTCGGCCCTCGCCGCCATGGCCGGCAGCGGCCGCGCCGACGTGCGGCTGACGCACGAGCAACTGGCCGACCTCGTCGGAACCTCCCGAGAGACAACGACCAAGGTGCTCGGCGACCTGAAGGATCGAGGCCTGGTCAACCTCCGACGTGGCCGGATCACCGTCATCGACCCGAATGGGCTGCGCCAGGTGTCCGAGATCGACTCCCTCACGCCGGTGACCGGCGGGCCTCGCGTTCACCTGGACTGAGCCTGCAATACGGCGGGAATGACACGAGCAGACCGACGTGTTCCCCAAGCAACAACACGACCTGGAGGACACATGAGCACATCGGAACTGACGGTCTACAGCACCCAGTGGTGCGGGTTCTGCCAGCGGCTGAAGGTCCAGCTCGATCGGGCGGGAGTGGGGTACGCCGACATCGACATCGAGCGCGACGAATCGGCCGCGCAGTTCGTCGCGTCCGTCAACGGGGGAAACCAGACGGTCCCGACCGTCGTCCTGCCCGACGGCACCACCTTGACCAATCCTCCTATCGGCGCAGTCCTCGCCGCACTGGCTGCTTGAGTTCGGCGTCAGGAAAGATGGTTGTTGAGGTGACGTGATGCTGATCGAGTTGCTCTACTTCGACGACTGCCCGAACTGGACGCTGGCAAGGGATCGGCTCACTCAGGCACTCAAGGGGTTGGACGATGCCGACGTGAGCATCGAACTGCTGCAGATCACTAGCGAGGACCAAGCCCAAACCGAGCGGTTCGCAGGCAGCCCGACGATCCGCATCGATGGTGCCGATCCCTTCGCCCACGAGTCGCCTCAGTACGGCCTCGCGTGCCGTCTCTACGCGACTCCTGACGGAGTCGACGGCGCGCCATCTCTCGAGCAGCTGGTGGAAGTGCTCAAGCCTGCGCGGTGACCTCCACGAGCGCCTCGGACAGCGGCTTGCGCACCAAGTCGGGGACTTCGCAGTTCACTGCCGGGTAGCCGACCGGGAACAGGATGTACGGGCGCTCGGTAGACGGGCGATCGAGGATCTCGGTGAGGAAGGCCATCGGATTCGGCGTGTGCGTCAGCGTGGCGAGTCCCATCGTGTGCAGGCTCGCGATGAACAGGCCGCAGGCGATCCCCACGGACTCGTTCACGTAGTAGTTCTTGCGGATGCCGCCGTCGGGCATGCCCGTCGATTTCTGCGCGAACGCGACGACGATCCACGGCACGACCTCCAGGAAGCCCTTGTCCGAGGTGGTGCCCAGCGGGGCGATCGCCTCGCGCCAGGCGTCGGGGAGTCGACCGCCCTCGTAGTTCTCGCGCTCCTCCTCCTCGGCGGCCAGCCTGATGCGGTGCTTGATGATCGGGTCCGTCGTCGCCACGAAGGTCCAGGGCTGCTGGTGGGCGCCGCTGGGCGCGGTGTTGGCCGTCGCCACTGCCGTCTCGATGATTTCGCGCGGCACGGGGTCGTCGGAGAACATCCGTACGCTTCTGCGCCCCTCCATGAGATCGTGGAACGCGCGACCGCGGGCCAGGCCGTCGTCTGCGGGAATGCGTGGTGGGGAGTACCTCATGCACTCAGCGAACCTCATTGGTGCGCCACCTGGCGAGTGATCGGAGCCATTGGGTGGCTCTCCGCATTCCCGGTGATGCCAGGCCCTCCTGCACGTCGGCGATAGCGGCATTCCACGGGCCGTCGGCGTATGTGGGGTAGGGGTGGATGGTGCCGGCCAGGTCGCGCGTGCGCAGTCCGCGGCGCACCGCGAGCGTCAGCTCGGCCAGGGACTCGCCGGCCCGGGGCCCGACCACGGTGGCGCCGATGATGCGACGGCGTCGATCGACGGTCAGGCGTGCGAACCCTTCGGTCCGACCCTCCGTGACGGCCCGGTCCACCTCGCCATGTGTGCGCGTGATCCGACGGCCCCCGGTGGGGGCGGACGTCGGGTCGGTGGGCTGACCGACGGCGGCGACCTCGGGGTCGGTGAAGGTCACGCGTGGCACGGTGGCGGGGTCGATGCGTCGACGCAGGCCGAGCACTGCGTTGCTTGCGGCGAGGCTGCCGTGGACGCCGGCGACGTGAGTGAACTGCGGATGCCCGGTGAGGTCGCCGGCGGCCCAGATGCGGTTGCTGGTCGTGCGCAGGGAGCTGTCGACGACGACGAAGCCGCGCTCGTCGAGGCGCACACCGGCGAGGTCCAGCCCGAGGTCCTGCGTGTTGGGCGTGCGCCCGACAGCGACGAGGAGGCGGTCGAAGGCGACCTCGGATGTGTCCTGTCCATGACTGAGCACGAGGGTGCCCTTGCCCTCGCTGACGGGCGTGACGGCAGTTGCTCGATGTTCGATGAGGATGGTGATCCCGTCCGATTCCAGGGACGCGTGGATGATGGCAGCCGCATCCGCATCCTCGCGCGGCAGTATCCGGGGCAGTCCCTCGACGATCGTGACGGTCGCACCGAGCCGCGCGAAGGCCTGGCCGAGCTCGCAGCCGATGCTCCCGCCGCCGAGGACGACGAGGCGCTCAGGCAGCGTCGTCAACTCCCAGAGCGAGTCGGAGGTGAGGTAGTCGATCGACTCCAGTCCGGCAATGGGGGGAACGGTGGGCCGAGCCCCGGTGGCCAGCAGGGCCCGACGGTAGGGGACAGTCACGCCGTCGACGTCGAGCAGGCCACCGGCGACGAAGCGGGCTCGACCCTGCAGCACGGTGATGCCCGCGTCAGTGAGCGTCGGGATGGAGTCCGTCGGCTCGATGTCGACAATCGCCTGTTGCACCCTCGCCATCACCGCGCCGAAATCGACGTGGACCGACCCGACAGCGATCCCGAACCGGCCCGCGTCCCGCGCGGTGGCGGCGACGTCCGCGCTCGCGATCAGTGCCTTGCTGGGCACGCACCCGGTCCACAGGCAGTCACCGCCAGGCCGACCGCGCTCGATCAGGATGACGGAGGCGCCCAGGCTGGCCGCCGTCTTGGCCCCGACGATGCCGGCGCTGCCGCCGCCCACGACGGCCAGGTCGAAGCCGGTCCCTCGGCCGGCGTGAGTGGCTTGCGCTCGTCCGCTCATGGCCGTCCCTCGTCCGTTGCACGTGTGGCTTGCGCGCGTACGCGTGCAACGGTGTCGGGATCCGGTGCCGTCAGGGGCCGGAGGCGGCTCAGGAGTCGGGCTAGGCTCCGGTACTCCGACGCGGACTCCTGGCAGATGCGGCACTCAGCGAGGTGTGACTGCAGCCGTGTCACCTCAGCGTCGGAGAGGGCGGCCGTCGGGTCCGCATCCAGATAGCGCTGCAGTCGTCGAGATGCCCAGTGGCACCTGAGGAGCTCCCGCACGGTTCGCACATCGGGGAAACCCCGCGGCAGGCATCGATCCTTCCCGTACCCGTGGGGAATGTGAGCGACCGGACATCGGGTTATCCGCATGAACACTGGATGCGACGGGAGGTGACGCTGGTGCCGCCTGGACTGGGTGAGGTCGGCTGGCAGAACTACCTGCTGGACTACCACCGCCAGCACCCCGGCATCACCGAGCAGGTCCTGCGCGGAGCCCCGCGCGCCGACGTCGGAACGGCCTATGACTGGCTTCGCTCGGCCATTCCTCCGAACCCCGGCCGAGTGATCGACCTCGCCTGCGGCAGCGCGCCGCTCCAGCCGCTCTTCACGGATGCTGACTCCTATCTCGGCTTCGACGTATCGGCAGAGGAACTGGCCACCGGCATCGCTCGCGGCCGTGGACCCCTGATCCGCGCTGACGCCCGCGACCTGCCGGTTGAGGACCACGGCGCCGACGTCGTTGTCTGCTCGATGGCGATCATGCTCATGGCGCCGGTGGAGGCGGCGCTGGCCGAAGTTGCTCGCATACTGCGGCCGGGAGGACGGTTCGTCTCGATCCGGCCGGTTGGCTGGCCAGCGCGATGGAGGGATCTGCGGGTGGCCGTCCCTCTGGTGCTCGGGCTGCGCCACCTGCCGGAGATGCCGCAGCGCTTCGGTCGTGGGAGGTTGGCCGCCCTCCTGGATCGGGCGGGGCTCGAGGTCGTGGCGGATCGGGCGCTTCGTTTCGCGCACCCGCTGGGGGATGAGCGTGATGCCTCCCTGGTGGTTGAGGCCCTCTACCTGCCGCACGTCGACCAGCAGCGCCGTCGCGCCGCAGCCGAGCGGCTGGCGGGCATCGCCCGCCCGGGGCGGGAGGTGCCGCTGGCGATCCGGCGCACGGTCGCGGTGCGGTCATGAGGCGAGGCCGTTCCAGCATCCTCGTCCTGGGGGTGAGCGTGGCGATGCTCGGCGCCGGGGCCTGGCTGATCGTCGCATCGAGGGTCGACGCTGGGAACGCCGTGGTGACCTCGGTCGGCAGTCGCCCCAGGGCCCTGCCCTCACCCACGGATCAGGGCACGGTCGCTGGATCATTGCGCAGGGCGCGATCCGCCTCGTCGGTACTGCCGGCCGCCGCTCCCGCGCCACCGGCGCGGATCGTGATCCCGGCGATCGGCGTCGACACGGACATCGTCTATGTCGGGTTGGATCGAGCGCGCGCCGTCGAGGTGCCCGAGGACATCCGCGAGGTCGGGTGGTACCGCCATGCCGCAGCCCCGGGCAGTCGAACGGGATCTGCGGTTCTCGTGGCGCACCGCGATGGCCGCGCCCAGGGCCACGGTGTGTTCTAGGACCTCGGGCGCCTCGACGTCGGCGACCGCGTGCAGGTGACGACTCGAGACGGGTCCCTGCTCGGCTACCGCGTGGTGGCGCGCGAGTTCATCCAGAAGTCGGCGTTTGGCGATGCCGCTCCCGACCTGTTCGCGCTCGACGGGCAGGCGCGGCTGACGCTCATCAGTTGCGGCGGGTTCTACGACCCCAACGCGGGTGGCTACCAGGCGAATGTCGTCGTTACGGCCGTCCCCGAGGGGTCCTGACGTGCCGCCGGCTAACCGGTCTCCTCGCTCGTCCTGTTCCGCCGGCGCGAGGCCACGACGGCGATAGCCAAGCCGGCGGCGAGGACGCCTGCCGTCAACAGGACGGCGGTCGGGCCAAGGCCGCTCACCCAACGCGTGATCGCGCCCTGCAGCTCCAGCCCGGCGTTCACGAGTGGATCGTCGACGGTCTGGCCGGACAGGATGCGGATCTCGAACCAGCCGTACCACGTGACGTAGGCGCCAGCAATGACCAGCAGGACGCCACTCAATCGGGTGATCGTCGGTCCCGCGCGACGCATCCGGATGGCGACGCCCGCGCTGGACGTGGCGACGGCCAGAGCCAGGACGAGCACGACGGTGCCCATCCCGATCGCGTAGGCGACGAACGCGCCCATCGCGCTCAACCAGCTGGCTGCCCCGAGCGCCGTCGACGTCACGGCCAGGAAGGGCGCGATCGTGCAGGACAAGGACGCCAGCGCGAAGGTGACGCCGTAGCCGATCTGGGATCCCCAGCGGCGCGTGGGTCCGGTGCCCCGACCTGCGAGTCCGCGAATGGCGAGCGAGTGTCCAAGGAGCAGCCAGATGCCGAGCGCGATCAGGCTGACGCCCACGACGGCGGTGACGTAGGGGAGGAAGCGCTCGACCGACAGGGCCAAGGGAGTGACGACGGCGCCGAAGAGTCCGAAGACCGCCACGAAGCCGAGCGTCATTCCCGCGGAGAACCGCAGTGCGCGCACCATGGCTGCGCGACGTCCGCCGGTGGCTGCCTCGTCGGCAGTGCCGGCCACGAGCACGGTCAGGTAGGCCGGCAGCAAGGCGAATCCGCAGGGGTTGAAGGCCGCAACGGCCCCGGCGACAAGGGCGAGTGCGAGCAGACCCCTATCCATCGGTCAGGTTGCGAGTAGCTGGTTGGCGACGTTACGCAGGTCGTTCTCCCCGAGTCCGCCCGTGAACTCCTGCGCCTCGCCGGACGGGGTGATGAACACGAACGACGGCTGCGCCACCACCCCGAAGCGGGCCCACAGTGATCCGTCGACATCGGCGAGGTGCGTGAAGCCGCCTGTCTTGGTCTCCGATACGAACGCGCGCATGTCGTTCACCGGCCCGAGGCCGGCGATGCCGACGAACGTGACGCGGTCCTTGAACTCGGCCGCCACCTTGGCAACGTCCGGCGACTCGGCGCGACACACGGTGCACCACGGTGCCCAGAACCAGATGACCACCGGCTTGCCGGCCAGCGCGGCGGCATCGAACGCCTGCCCGTCCACGGTCTTCGCTCTGAAGGCCAACGCCGTGGACACCGCCGGGCCGGCCTGCTCCGCCGCCGCCGATGGCGGGCCTGCGGGCGGGCTCGTGTCACTGAGGGCCGGGGCTGATGCGGTCGGCGTGGTTGACGGGTCGGGAGCGGCGGCGCCGGTGGAGGAGCACGCGGCGAGCAGCAGGGCGGAGCCGGCCAACAGGGGGAGCGCGGTGCGCAGTCGAATGCTCATGCCGAGTCAACCCGATGAGCCGTGAGGCGCATTCCCGGTTTCGGCCCCGAGTTCGGCCGATGGGGGAGCGCCATAATGGTCAGGTGCAGCCGTCCGATGCCAGCCCGATGAGCGACGCCGCCCGTCGTGAGGCGTTCGCGCGACACGTGGAGCCGGAGATCCCTGTCCTGCTCCGGGTGGCTCGAACGCTGACCGGTTCCGCAGCGGATGCCGAGGACCTCGTCCAGGAGACACTCATCCGCGCCTATCGCGCGATGGACCAGTTCGACGGGGCGCACCCGCGGGCCTGGCTGCTGACGATCCTGCGCAACACGGGGTCGAATCTGCGGCGTCGCACCCGACCGGACCTCGTTGAGGACTGGAATGCGCTGGCGGACCCCAAGCCCGCCTTCGGGGCAGAGCGACCCGAGACGCCGCAGGACGCCGTCCTCGTCGACGTGCTGGACGAGGAGCTCGAACGCGCCATCAACGCCCTCGATGCCAGGTTCCGCGCGGTGCTGGTGATGGTGGACGTCCACGGGCTGAGTTATGCAGAGTGCGCCGAGGCCCTGGGAATACCCGTGGGGACCGTCATGTCCCGGCTGAGCCGAGCCCGTGACCGCATGCGCAAGCACCTCAAGGCAACCGGGAGGCTGTCATGACGTCGAACTTCCTGATGCGCGAGTGCCGGCGCACCGCGCGCAACCTCCAGCGCTTCCTCGACCGCGACCCGTCGGCGCCGCTGTCCGAGGACGACCGCCGCCGGGTCGAGGCCCACCTCAAGGAGTGCGAGAAGTGCCGCACCCTGTCGGAAGAATTCCAGGCCCTGCACTCGTCGTTGAGCGATCTCGGATCGACGCTGGCGCCTTCCGACGAGGCGGTGGATCGCGTCAAGGCCGCGCTCGACCGCGCCCTGCAGGCGGAGACCGGCCAGCCCTAGCCCGCCGGAATACCGAGCCCAACCGGGTGGGTTCCC
This sequence comes from Actinomycetales bacterium, assembly GCA_016125355.1. Classification (GTDB taxonomy): domain Bacteria; phylum Actinomycetota; class Actinomycetes; order S36-B12; family S36-B12; genus UBA10649. The sequence continues at coordinate 46,271 of WGLX01000038.1, forward strand.
GGGAGGTCAACTGATCTCCCGGAGGTGGGCATGAAACTCGGCCGCGTGTCCGCACTTCTCGACCAGCTGCGAGGGTGGGAGCGGGCCACGCGGCCGCTGGATCCGGTGAAGCAGCGCATCCTCGCCGAGAGGTGGGCCGCTCTGCCCGACGGCGTGAAGACGCCGGCTCAGCTGGTGGGACGGCACGCTGTGGGGTGCGAAGGCACCCATGGCGTGTTCCCGAAGTGCAACCTGACCTGCAGCCCCTGCTACCACTCGAGCGATGCGAACAAGGTGCGGGTCGACGGTGACCACACCGTCCGAGAGGTCGAGCGCCAGATGGCGCACCTGCGCTCGCGACGCGGTCCGCGATCGCATGCGCAGCTCATCGGTGGGGAGGTGTCCCTGCTCCCGCCCGATGCGCATGCTGATGCCCTGCTCGCGATGAGAAGGCATGGGCGCGAGCCGATGAGCATGACACACGGAGACTTCGACTACGACTACCTCGAGGCCCTGGCGATCGGTACGGATGGGCGTCGCCGGTTCAACCGGCTCTCGTTCGCGGCGCACGTCGACTCCCTGATGCGCGGGCGTCGCGGGATTCCCCGCCCGCGATCGGAGGGGGAGCTCAATCCCCACCGGCGCCGGTTCGTCGCGATGTTCCGCCGCCTACGGCGTGAGCACGGAGTGCGCGCGTACCTCGCACACAACATGACCGTGACGCCGACCAACATCGACCAGATCCCGCAGGTAGTGCGTGAAGTCCTGACGATGGGGTTCTCGATGATGTCCTTCCAGCCGGCTGCATTCGTGGGGGACGACCGACGCTGGCGGGAGGGATTCCGCGATGTGGCCGGCGACGACGTGTGGGCGATGATCGAGGCAGGTGTCGGGACGCGAATTCCCTTTGCGGCCGCCCAGATGGGCGACCCCCGATGCAACCGGTCGGCGTTCGGCTTCGTGGCCGACGGCCGATGGTTTGCCTTCCTCGACGACAACAGGCCGGCGGACCTGGCCGCCCGGGACGCGTTCTTGACCCATCTAGGCGGCATCACGCTTGGCGGCGTGCCGACCCGGATCGCTGCCGTTCGTCTGCTGCGCGGGGGAGTGCGACATCCCGCCGTGATCGTCGCGGGTTCGCGGTACGCCGCTGGGCTGGCTCGGCGCGCCGGGCCAGCGGTGCTGCGGGCGCGGGGCCGCGTACAACCCATGACGTTCGTCATGCACTCGTTCATGGACGCATCCCAGGTGGCCCCGGCCTGGCGGCTCCTGCAGAACGGGGTCGTCAGCGACGACCCGGCGGTCCGCGCGACGCAGGAGCGCCTCCAAGCCTGTGTCTACACGATGGCCCATCCGGACACCGACGAGCTGGTGCCGGCCTGCGCCCAGCACGCTGTCCTCGACCCGGGCGAGAACGCCGCGCTGCGGCGACTGCTCCCGCTGATCGATCAGCGACCGGACGGAACTGGCGAGGCCGGGACCTGCCCGGCGGTGACCGTCCGTGAGGCGGTCGGAATCACCACGCACTGATCGGCCGGCAGGACCAGTCCGACGACGTCGCCGTGCCCGTACCGCCGCCCCGGCTGGACTTCGGCGAAGAGGAGTCCTGCCGTCGTTGCGATCTCCACCAGGGTGCGTGCACCCCTGGGGGTCGTCCGCTCGATGCATCCGGTGGCGTTCGCGGCCGGATCGTCAGCGCGGGTGAGTGCGATCGCCTCCTGCCGGATGACGAGGACGGCGTCACCGTCCGCCTGTCCGTCCGGATATGCGGTGTCGATCGTGCCGAGAGCCGATACGTGCCTCCCCGCCCGCGCGTGCCCGGGCACCTCGTTCAGGCAGCCGAGGAACCGGCTCACGGTCAGGGAGTTCGGACGGTCGTAGAGGGCGGCTGCCGCGACGTGCTGCTGCAGCTGTCCGTCGATCAGGATCGCGACGGAATCGGCAAGGAGCGCGGCCTCTTGGTGATCGTGCGTCACCAGCACGATCGTCGGCTGCAGGAGTGCGCGCAGCTCGGTCACGAGCCGGTGCATGTCCGCCCGCAGGCTGGGGTCCAGTGCGCTGAAGGGCTCGTCCAGCAGCAGGACGGCGGGCTCGGCAGCGAGGGCGCGGGCCAGCGCGACGCGCTGCTGCTGCCCGCCGGACAGCGTGGCCGGGCGTCGTCGGCCCATGCCCGGAAGGTGGACCAGGTCCAGGTATCGCTCGGCCGCCTGCCGAGCCTGCCGCTTGGGGACGCCGGACATCTGCGGGCCGAAGGCCACGTTGTCGAGCACGCTCATGTGGGGGAACAGTCGAGGACTCTGCGACACCATCGCGATGCCGCGCCGCTCGGGCGGAACCCCCAGGACGGTCGTGTCGGCGATGCGGATGTCGCCCTCGTCGGGCACGTCGAGGCCGGCGATCAACCGCAGCACGGTGGTCTTCCCGGATCCCGACGGCCCGAGCACGGCTACCGCGTCGCCGGCAGCAACGTGCAGGCTGAGCCTTGAGACCGCAGGGGCGGGTGCGCCGGTATAGGTCCGGCTAGCAGCAACCAGATCGACCGATGACGTCACGCCGATGCTCCTGTCAACTCGGTGTCCGCCCGCTCTCTGGCGTCTGCGTCGGTCGCTGGCCGGGATGTCCGCGGTACGGAAAGGCGGTTGATCACCAGGAGGAGCAGCAGCGGTGGCGCCACGGCCGCGACGGAGAGGGCGGCCACCAGCGCGTGGTTTCCCGTTCCCGACGCGGCCGCGGCCACGCGCATGGGCACCGTGACCAGTTGCCCACCGCCGATGAGGAGGGTCAGCACGTAGTCGCTCCACCCGACGAGGAATGCCAGGAAGGCCGAGGCAGCGAGCCCGCCGGCCAGCATTGGGATGCGGATGCGCCGCAGGACGCCACGCGGGCTCGCCCCGAGCGTGCGGGCTGCCTCCTCCGCGCCGATGTCGTAGGAGGCGAGGGCCGCCCGCATGACGAAGGTGGTGTACGGGATGGCGGTGACCATCAGGACCAGGGCCAGGGCGACCGCCGGCGGCACGCGCAGCCACAGGAACGCGACGTTGACGCCCATCACGATCACGAACGGTGGGACGAACACCGGTGCGAGCAGCAGGAGCGCGGCGGCGCGCTCGCCTCGCAGCCGGCCAAATGCCAGCGCGTAGGCGGCCATCGCTCCGGCGGGAGTGGCCAGGGCCGCGGTCGTCAGCCCCAGGGCGAGAGACGTCGCGAAGGATGCCGCCGCTCCGTCGGCCAGTGCGGATCCGGCACCGGCTGGTCCCCACTCCTCGGGCAGCACCTGTGAGTCGTTCCACCGGCTGGCCAAAGCCCACAGTGCAACCGGCACGAGGGGCAGGGCGAACCACAGGGCCAGCGACGCCTGGCCGCCGGTGATCAGCGCGCGCCCGCCGGCCGGTCGGCGCCTCATGCCAGCACCGGCCGGCGACGCAGCAGGCCCAGCGCAGCCAGTCCGATTGCTGCGCTGAGGGCCACCGTCACCACGGCCACGGCCAGGGCCTGCGGCCGCACCGTCAGGTCGGTGGAGGTGAACAGGCGGTACGCGAGCACGGACAGCGGTTCAGGGGAGGAGCGACCGAGGAGCCACGGAACCTCGAAGGAGCCGACGGCGTAGATGAAGGAGATGGCGCCCGCCGTCACGAGGCCGGGCAGTGCCAGCGGGAGCAGGATGTGGCGGGCTCGGGCCCATCGTCCGGCACCGAGAACGGCTGCAGTGTCCATGAGCTCGCCGGTGTCGGCAGCAAGGGACGCGAGCACGACAAGGGCGACGAACGCCGACTCCTTCCAGGCGTACTCGAGGACGACGGCGCCCCACCACGGACCGGCGACAAGCGCGGGCCAGGCCCCCTCATCGAGACCTAGGAGACGGGGCAGCCACCCGGTGTCCGCGAGCAGCAGGCCGATCGCAGCCGCTCCCACGACGTGCGGGATGGGGATGGTGCTCGCCGCCAAGGCGCCGAGGATGCGCCCGCCGACTCGGCTGGCCCGCACCGCGAGAGCGGTCGCCAGCCCGACGGCAAGGGCCAGGGCGGTGGCGGCACCCGCGACCGTCACGCTCACGGTGATCGCCGGCCACAGGTCCCCGGAGGCGACGACGGCACGGTAGGCGCGCAGATTCAAGGCCGGCTCGCCTACAACGGGCATCAATCCCAGGCTCTGGGCACCGCCCAGGGCCAGCGTCGCGCCGAGCACCACCACCACGGGCACCACTGCCGGCAGGAGGAGCAGCCGCGCACGCATCAGCCGGCCGCCTGCACGTTGCGTCGCCACCCATCGTCCAGCGCGGGAACCCAGGCGGCTGCGAGCTCGGGGTTGGCGTGGCGCGAGAGCACGTCGTACGGCGGCACGACCGGCGACGCGGGGAGGGCGGCGAACGCGGCCGCCTCTGTCGCCGGGAGGCGGGACACGTCGAGTGCGGTGAACTGGCCCCAGACCGACGGGTCGGCCTTGGCCACCTGCTGCGCCGGAGACAGCGCGAGGTCGGCAACGACCTGTGCTCCGGCCGAGTTCCCAGAGGTGACCGGGATGGCCAGGAAGCTGGCGTTGCCCACCGTCCCCTCGTCGAGGGTGAGCACCTTCGTGGTGGCCGGGAACGTGCCGTCGCCGACGAGCTTGGTGAGCGTCGCCGGCCCGTAGTTCATGGTGAAGTCCACGGCCCCGGAGGCGAACAGCTCGTCGAGCTGGGTGGAGTCCTTGGGGTAGGTGTCGCCGCCGCGCCACAGGGACGGGCGGATCGCGTTGAGGGCGTCCCACAGCGGGGGAGTGGCGTCGTCGTACGCCTGCTGGCTGAACTGCGCCGGCACCTGGGCGTAGCCGCCGGCAGTTGCGTAGAGCGCCTCTCGTACGAACACTGACCCGGTGAAGTCCGGCGGCGCCGGGTAGGTGAACCGACCCGGATGCGCCTGGATCCACTCGAGCAGGCCGTTCATGCTGTGCGGCGGGTCCGGGACGCGGGCAGAGTCGTAGACGAACGTGAACTGCGCCTTGTGCCACGGAGACTCGCACCCGTCGACGGGGGTGCCGAAGTCACTCGTGAGCAGCGGGTCCCCGGGCGCGGTGAGGGCGGCACTCGGCAGCCCATCGGCCCAGCCGCACTGCCAGATCCCAGCCTGCTGGCCGGTGCGGAAGTTGTCGCCGTTCACCCACACCAGGTCCACTGCGCCGTCCGACCGTCCCGCCTGCTTCTCGGCCAGGATCCGGTTGATGGCGTCCTTGGTGTCGGTGATCGGCACTCGCGTGAGGGTGACGCCAAGCGTCTTTGCTGCAGGGGCGAGCACATCGTCCACGTAGGCGTTTCCCTGAGGATCGCCTCCCCACATCCACAGCGAGACCGTCTGGCCCTGAGCTGCCCGCATGATCTGGTCCCACGATGCGGCCGCACCGGTCGAGGGTCCGGTCGGCTCGCTGGTCGCGCCCACAGCCGCGGAGCAGGCACTGGCCAGCAGTGCGGCGGCGCCGAGGACGACGGCGCCGCGCGTGCGGCGAGGGGTGATGATGGGCACAGGATCCTCCGCGGTCGAGATCGATCAGTCGGATCGGGAACACATCGAGGGGCCCGAAGACTTCCCTTCCCGTGGAGGACGTCGTCGCAGCTCCGAGGATCGGCCCGTCGTGGGGGATCTGGGTGCGCTTCAGCGTTCTGGTGGGCCTGCTGGTGACCGCAGCCGCTGTTGCCCTTCGGGTCGGGGTGCCCGATCCGGCGGCGCTGCCGTCGACCGTGGCCGCGACGGGCACGGCGGGCGTCATCGTTTTCATCGCCGGCTACGTCGCCTGCACGCTCCTCGTCCTTCCCAAGGGGGTCCTGAGCATCGGGGCGGGGATCGCGTTCGGGTTCCTGCCCGGTGCGGTGATCGTGATGGTCGGCGCGACGCTGGGCGCATGCGCCGCATTCGTGGTGGGCCGCTGGCTGGGCCGCGATGCGGTCGAGCGGATGGCCGGGTCGCACCTTGCCCGTCTCGACACCCTCGTGACCAGCTACGGGTTCGCGGCCATCGTGCTCGTGCGACTGATCCCGCTCATCCCCTTCACCGTGATCAACTACGCGGCCGGGCTCACCTCCATCGGCTTCCGCGCGTATGCCCTGGGGACGGCGATCGGGATCATCCCGGGCACGCTGGCCTATGTGGCGCTCGGCGCGTTCGGGACGTCACCAGCGTCCTGGGAGTTCGTCGCCGCGATCCTCGTGTTCGCGATCCTGACCATGGGCGGGGTCCTGGTCGCCCGCCGGCAACGCGGAAGGCACGCCTGATGCTCGACGCGCGAGCGCGCCTGCTGCTGACGCAGCCGCTGGACCGAGCTGCGGAGCGGCTGGACCGCCGGGGCGTCACCCCCGATCGGCTCACGCTCGCCGGCCTCGCCGTGGGGCTAGGCGCCGCCATCGCGGCAGCGCAGGCGTGGTGGGCGGCCGCGTTGGGGATGTGGCTGGTCTCGCGGCTGCTGGATGGCCTCGACGGACCTCTCGCCCGGCGGCGATGCACCAGCGACCGGGGAGCCGGGGGGTTCCTCGACATCATGGCGGACTTCACGGTCTACGGCGCCTTCGTCATCGGCGTCGCAGTCGGGTCCGGTCAGTCGCTGCTGCCCTTCCTTGCGGTGCTGTTCGCGTACTACATCAACGGCTCGGCCTTCCTGGCCTTCTCGTCCATCGCGGAGCGAACCGGTCGACGGATCGACGACGGCCGCTCACTGTCCTTCCTCGGCGGACTCGCGGAAGGCACCGAGACCATCGCCGTTCACGCACTGTGGTGCCTCGTGCCCGCATACGCTGGAACGATCGCGTGGGTCTGGGCCGGCATAGTGCTCGTAAGCGCAACTCAGCGAATCGTCGGCGGATTCCGGTCGCTCGACTCGGGCCCTCGCACCGACGAGGCCACTCGCAGTGGACCGGCGTGACGTGATCGGGTTCGGGTCGGACATCCTTGATGCGTTGGCGCTAGGGGTGCGCGCGCCGGGGCCCGTCGCTGCATCATTGCCCGCTTGGCGGCGTCTCGGAGCCACGTCATGAGCGCGGAGGCCGATCGGTTGCGTGCGGCCGACGACGGGACGGCCAGTTGGCGCACGTGGGGTCCGTACGTGGCCGAGCGGGCATGGGGCACCGTTCGTGAGGACTACTCGGCGGACGGGTCCGCCTGGGACTACTTCCCGCACGATCACGCCCGTTCGCGGGCCTACCGGTGGAACGAGGACGGGATGGCCGCCGTCTGCGACGAGGACCAGCGGCTCTGCCTGGGGCTCGCCGTGTGGAACGGCCGCGATCCCATCCTGAAGGAGCGGATGTTCGGCCTGGCGGGCCACGAGGGCAACCACGGCGAGGACGTCAAGGAGTACTGGTGGTACCTGGACAGCACGCCGACGCACTCGTGGCTGACGTGGCGCTATCACTACCCGCAGGAGGAGTTCCCCTATGGCGACCTGGTGACGGAGAACGCCCGGCGAGGCATGAGCGAGGGGGAGTACGAGCTCGTCGACACAGGCGTGTTCGCGGACGGTCGATTCTGGGCAGTGACGGTGGACTACGCCAAGGCGACGCCCGACGACATCCTCATGCGCATCACGGTGGAGAACTGTGGGCCCGAGGACGCGACGATCCACGTGCTCCCCACCGCGTGGTTCCGCAACACCTGGGCCTGGGGTCGAAGCATCGCCCCCGTCCCCGTGCTGCAGAGCGCGGGCCGCGGTGAGGTGCGCGCCACGCACGAGGTACTCGGTGTGTGGACGCTGGCACATGACCCCGAGGCGGACGTCGTCTTCTGCGACAACGAGACGAACACGCGGCGGTTGTTCGGGGCCTCCGTAGGGCCGGCCTTCCCGAAGGACGGCATCAACGACCACATCGTGGTCGGCGCCGCGACCGTCAATCCCGACCTGACGGGGACCAAGGCCTCGGTGCACCATGTCGTGTCTGTCCCGGCGGGCCACAAGCGGGAGATCAGGGTCCGGTTGAGCGCGGGTGCCCTGCCCGGCGATCTGGGCGGGTCCTTCGCCGAGGTCATGTCCGAGCGGCGGTCCGAGGCCGACGAGTTCTACGCCGACCTGTGCCCATCGTCACTGTCGACGGACGAGGGGGCTGTCGTGCGACAGGCGATGGCCGGGCTGCTGTGGGGGAAGCAGTTCTTCCACTTCGATGTCGAGGAATGGCGCGACGGGGACCCATCGGGGCCAACGCCCCCGCCCCGGCGTGCCCGCGACAGGAACGCGGCCTGGAGCCACCTGTCCGCTCATGACGTGATCTCCATGCCCGATCCGTGGGAGTACCCCTGGTTCGCCGCCTGGGACCTCGCCTTCCACTGCGTGCCGCTTGCCCACGTCGACGGACAGTTCGCGAAGGACCAACTCCTGCTGCTGCTGCGCGAGTGGTACATGCACCCCAACGGTCAGCTGCCGGCCTACGAGTGGGCCTTCGGAGATGTCAATCCACCCGTGCATGCGTGGGCAGCGCTCCAGGTCTTCCAGTGCACGGGCGCAGCCGACTACGAGTTCCTCGAACGGGTCTTCCACAAGCTCCTCCTCAACTTCACCTGGTGGGTCAATCGCAAGGACATGAGTGGGCTCAACCTCTTCGAGGGTGGGTTCCTGGGCCTGGACAACATCGGTCCTATCGACCGGTCAGGGGAGCTGCCGATCGCCGGAGAGCTCCAGCAGAGCGACGGAACGGCGTGGATGGCCATGTACTGCCTGGACATGCTCGAGATCGCGTTGGTGCTCGCCCGGCACGACAGCAGCTACGAGGACATGACGACGAAGTTCCTGGAGCACTTTGCCTACATCGCGTCTGCGGCCCGGTCCTCGTCCCTCTGGGATGAGGAGGACGGATTCTTCTACGACGTCCTCGTCGCCGAGGACGGGCGGCGATTCCCTCTGCGGGTCCGCTCGCTGGTCGGGCTGCTGCCGATCACAGCGACGACGACCCTGGGCCGGCAGACACTGGCACGGCTGCCCGGCTTTGCTGCCAGCCTGGATGCCTTCATCCGGGCCAAGCCTCAGCACGCAGCCCCCATTGCGCAGACCCACCTGCGGGACGGGCACGAGGGGCGGCTGCTGAGTCTGATCGACCCAAGAAGCCTGGTCCGGATCCTGGGCCGGCTCTTCGACCCCGGGGAGTTCTTGTCCCCCCACGGGGTGAGGTCGTTGTCCCGGCACCACCTGGACAACCCCTTCGTGCTTCGGATAGGGGATTTCCAGGCCGCGGTCGGCTACGAGCCAGCCGAGTCCCAGACCGGCGCCTTCGGGGGCAACTCGAACTGGCGCGGGCCCATCTGGCTGCCGGCAAACATCCTGTTGATCCAGGCGCTGCGCCGATTCGCCCGCTACTACGGCGACGACGTGCGGGTCGAGTTTCCCACGGGTTCGGGACGGTCCATGAGCCTGAACGATGCGGCCGATGAGCTCGCCAGCCGGGTCGTCGAACTGTTCATCCCGGACTCAACGGGCCGTCGTGCCTCGCAACCGGACATGCAGGAGGCCGGAAGCAGTGATGCGTGGCGAGACCTGATCGCCTTCTACGAGTACTTCGATGCTGAGACCGGAGCCGGCCTCGGCGCCAGTCATCAGACTGGCTGGACGGCCCTGGTGGCCGAACTTCTCCTGCATCGTCAGGACCCTCGTGAGTGATCCGCTTCGTTCACTCGGTAGGAGGCCAGGAAGCCGATGCTCGACACGACGTAGGGGATGACGTAGTTGGCTGCCACGCGAAACCAGGTCGCCATGTCGGCACGGCCGGACAGGAGGATCTCTCCCTGGTTCACGAGCGTCAGCAGTGTGCCGACGATCGCCGCGATCCGCGCTGACGGCCGCACTGTCCGACCACGGCAGATGAGGATGACGGCATCGGTCGGCGTGCGCCAGGCAAGTCGGTTCACCTGACCGGGGGAGTCTGCGCTCACGCGACCACCCGACCGATTCCGCTGAAGTACTTCTCGTACCACGGGCCGAGGATGTCGGTGACGAGAACGCCGTCGCTGGGATTCGCAGCGTGCACCATCTTGCCGCCCCCGATGTAGAGACCGACGTGGTGAACACCCTCGCCGAAGTAGAAGACCAAGTCGCCAGGCCGAGCCTCGCTCAGGGGGATTCGCTGGGTGGCGCTCAGTTGCGAGTAGCTGTAGTGGGGGAGTGCGATACCGGCGTGCTGCCAGGCCGCCATGGTCAAACCCGAGCAGTCCCATGTGCTGGGACCGGCCGCCGCCGCGACGTAACGATCGCCGACATGGGACAGGGCGAAGGCCACGGCCGATGCCGCTCGGTCATTCGCGGCAGGGGCTCCCGGTCGGGCCGTCAGTCGAGCGGTTGCCTCGGTCGCCGACGCCACCGACTGTCGTCGTTCCTCCTCCGAGATCGCAACGAGTCGGCGCCGCTCGTCGGCCTCCAAGCCTGCGAGAATCCCCTCCGCCTCGTCGAGTCGGGAGTCCGCCTCGGCCTTGGCGTCGGCCATCTGGTTCCGGTAGCGCGTGGCGAGGGCTTGGCTATCTGCGAGCTCCGCCTCGGTCTGGGTCAAGCGCAGCCGCGTGACTCGAGATCGGCGGAGGGCTGAGCTCTGTGAGCGGGCCACCTGATCGAGTGCCGCCGCTTGGGCGAGGAAGTCCCCAGGGCTCTCCGTGAGCAGCACATGCAGTGACGTGTCGACGCCACCCATCACATACGCGGCACGGGCCACGGCGTCAATGGAAGATCGTGCGCGCTGGAGCTCCTGCCGTTCCCGTGCCGCCCTCCGTTCGACGGCCCGCAGCCGACGCGTTACGTCTTCGAGGCGCAACCGCGAGTCGTTGTAGCGTTCGGTCGCGGCCTCGGATCTCGCCTGCAACGTGCGGACCTGATCGCGCACGGCTCGCAGATTCCGATCGGGTGCGGCCGCGGCCGGCTGGCCCACGGCGGACACCAGGACGATCAATGCGGCAAGGATGCTCGACGCGCCCATCGTTCGCTGGCGGTACTTCGACTTAGCATGAGCCCTCATGCATTCCTCAGGTCGCGGAGTGCGTCCTCGACGCCACGATGGAACGTGGGATAGGCGTAGATCATCGCGCGCAACTCGGATACCGGAACGCGTGCGTGCACGGCGAGGGTCAGCAGGCCCAGGACCTCACCACCCGTCGGCCCCACGCTGGTGGCTCCGACCAGGACTCCGGCGTCGGCATCCTCGACGACCTGGATGAAGCCCTCGTTGCCGGTCTTGTGCAGCCAGCCGCGCGCCGTATGGGGGACCTGCGTCGAGCCCACGCGCACTCTCATGCCTGCCTCTGCTGCAGATTCCGGGGACAGGCCGACCGACCCGACCTCCGGGTCGGTGAAGGTGACCCGCGGTAGCGCGTGGTAGTCCGCGTCAGGAAGGGGTGTGCCCAGGATGGCGGCGGTCGCGATCCTTGCCTGGTACGCAGCGACGTGCGTGAAGGCGCCGGCTCCGGTGACGTCGCCGACGGCCCAGACGCCGGGAACCGCACATAGCTGGGCGTCGACCTCGATGAAACGGGAGTCCGCATCCAGTCCGGCGAGTTCGAGCCCGATGCCGGACAGGTTCGCGCGCCGCCCGGTCACGACGAGGAGGTGCTCGGCGGAGAGAACGCCTTCTCCCGCAGTGACGTGGAAGCCGTCCTCGTCGTGCCGCACGGAGCGCGCCGACGTGCCGACCAGGACGGAGATCCCCTCCTGTAGGAAGACCCGCTCGATGAGGTCGCCGGCCTCCTGGACCTCCAGGGGGAGCAGTCGCGTCGCGGCCTCGACGATGGTGACCTGGGTGCCGAACCGGGCGAACACCTGTGCCAGCTCGCAGCCGATGGCGCCGCCGCCGAGGACGATCATGGAAGCCGGGGGTACCTTCGCGGCGATGGCCTCGCGGTTCGTCCAGTAGGGGGTGTCCGCCAGTCCCTCGATCGGCGGAATCGCCGGCTTCGTTCCGGCCGCCACGACGACGGCTCGGCGTGCCCGGAACTCCTGGTCACCCACGCTCACGGAGTCGGGGCCGGTCAGGCGGGCGCGTCCACGCACAAAGGTCCCGCCCTTGCCGACAAAGCGGTCGACGGCGACCTGGTCGTTCCAGTCGTCGGTTGCCTCGTCCCGGATGCGCCGGGCCGCCGGGCCGAAGTCCGGGGAGACGACGGCGGACCCTGCCATGCCGGTGACGCGTCTGGCCTCTGTGAGCAGGTTTGCGGCCCGGATCATCATCTTGCTGGGGACGCATCCCCAGTAGGGGCACTCGCCCCCGACGAGCTCGGCTTCGATCCCGACGACGGACAGTCCTGCCTGAGCCAGCGATCCGGCCACGTCCTCGCCACCTGGGCCCATGCCGATCACGACGGCGTCGACGTCGGTGATCATGCGTGCCTGACCAGGGTCAGGGCGAAGTCGCCGGCCGGATCGGTGAAGGTCCGAATGGGCGCCAGGCCGACGGCGGCACACTCCTCGGCCACGTCCGTGATTCGGAACTTCGTCGAGATCTCCACGCGGATCTCTTCCCCCTCGCTGAACGATGCCGTGACACGGGCGCCGGGGATCGGCACCTGCTGGTCGCACAGGGACCGCAGGCGCAGGTCCATGCGCGTGTTGGGGGCGTCCCAGATCGGGATGTACTGGAAGGTGCCGGGCTCGAACCGGGCATCCAGTTCGTTGTTGATCACGTTCAGGACGTTGAGGATGAAGCGCTCGGTGACGCCGGCCTCGTCGGCATATGCCGCGATGAGCCGGTCGGCGCTCTTCACGATGTCGGTTCCCAGCAGGATGTAGTCGCCGGACGTCGTCGCGCGGGCGAGGTGCTCGAGGAAGAGCCGTCGTTCGTCCGGATAGAAGTTTCCCAATGTCCCGCCGAGGAAGGCGACCAGGCGGGTCCCGCCGACGGGAATCGGCAGGGACTCGGTGAAGTCGGCCACGACCGGCGTCACGTCCACCCACGGGTAACGGGCGCGCAGCCGATGGGTGGCCTCGTTGAGCACCTCCACGCTGACGTCCACCGGCACGAACGCCCGCAGGGACTGCTGGGCGGCGAAGGCGTCGAGCAGAGTGGTCGTCTTGTCCGATGTACCCGAGCCCAGTTCGACCACCGTTGTCGCGCCCGACAGGTGGACGATCTCTGCGGCGTGCTCCCGAAGGATGTGGCGCTCGGCCTCGGTCGGGTAGTACTCGGGAAGGCGCGTGATCTCGTCGAACAGCCGCGATCCGGTCTCGTCGTAGAGCCAACGAGGTGGCAGTCGCTTGGGATACCGCGTCATTCCGATGCGGACGTCCATCGCAAGGGGTGAGTCGAGGTCAAGCATCGGCGGCCAATCTCAGCCCGGAGAACGCCCAGCGGCTGTGAGGAGGGAAGAAGTTGCGGTAGGTCGGCCGGGCATGACCGGGCGGAGTGACGCACGAGCCGCCCCGCAGAACCATCTGGCTCGACATGAACTTGCCGTTGTACTCGCCCACGGCGCCCGGAGCAGCGTGGAAGCCCGGGTAGGGCAGATAGGCGGAGGACGTCCACTGCCATACCTGATCGTCAGCGTGCTCGAGCACGGATGCGGTGGCAGCCACCTCCCATTCGGCCTCGGTGGGCAGACGGGCACCTGCCCAGGCCGCGAAGGCGTCCGCCTCGTAGTGGCTCACGTGGACGACCGGCTCATCGAGATTGACCGGGCGGGTGCCGGACAGGGTGTGCTGGAGCCACTGCCCCGCATCGTCGATCCAGTACAGCGGTGATCGCCAGCCCTCCGCGTTCACGCGAGCCCATCCGTCCGAGAGCCACAATTCGTGGCGGTTGTAGCCGCCGTCCTGCATGAACTCCAGCCACTCGCGATTGGTCACCGGACGACGCGCGATCCTGAAGGGCCGAAGAAGGACCTCATGCCGCGGCCACTCGTTGTCGAAGGCGAACCCGTTGGCGTCGTTGCCGAGTCCGACGATTCCGCCCGCCATCTCGAGCCACTCCTGCGCCGCTGTCAGTCGGTCCACATGGTGCGCGCCTTCGGGATACGCGGACGGTCGAAGGGGATTGACTGACAGCACGTGCTTGATGTCCATGAGCAGCAGCTCTTGGTGCTGCTGCTCATGGTGGATGCCGAGATCGAGCAGCGCAGCGAAGTCGGACTCCAGATCCTCGCCCAGGGTCAGTAGGAGGTCGATCATGCGCTTGTCCACGTCGAGTCGGTAGTCCGTCACCTCGGCAGCGCCCGGTCGGCTGATCAGTCCCCGGTCGGGGCGTGGGTAGCGCGGCCCCTTCGACTCGTAGTAGCTGTTGAACAGAGTCCAGTACCCGTCGTGGAAGGGACGGAAGTCGGGGTCCCGGTCCGCGAGGATGAAGGTCTCGAAGAACCAGGTCACGTGCGCTCGATGCCACTTCGTCGGGCTGACGTCGGGCATCGACTGCACGGTCTGGTCCTCCGGCGACAGCGGCGCCGCCAGTGCCTCGGTGTACTGGCGAACGTCGTGGTAGCGCTGAGCGTCGTCGTGCACGTCAGGTCCCTTCGTCTGGGCGTGCCTTGCCGAGGGGGATACCCGCCAAAGACGGCCCGGTATTCCCGAAACGCAGATGAAGTGGGAAGCCAGCGCCGGCCCCACCGGGTTACCGGTGTGCCCATCCCGGGCATCGATCGAAAGGAGTCGACGGTGAAGGCGCTGTGGAATGGTCAGGTCATCGCGGAGTCGGCCGACACAGTGGTCGTCGAGGGCAACCACTACTTTCCCCCGGAGTCGGTGCACGAGGAGTACCTCGTACCCAGCGACACCACGACGACGTGCTACTGGAAAGGCAAGGCGAGCTACTACAGCGTTAAGGTCGATGGAAAGGTGAATGCGGATGCTGCGTGGTACTACCCGCATCCCTCCGATGCCGCCTCGCAGATCGGCGGGTATGTCGCCTTCTGGCGAGGAGTGACCGTCGAGTGAACGCCGAATGAGCGGACGTCGCTCGCGCCTGATGATCCTGGCGGTGTCGGTGTCCGTGCTGGTCGTCGACCTGGCGACGAAGGCTGCCGCACTCGAGTCAGGTGACGTGCGCCTGAACCCGGGAGTGGCATTCGGGATGCTGGCCTCCGTGCCGGCCCTGGCCGATGCCGTGGCAGGCGCGATGACTGTCGTGGTCATCGCGCTCGCCTGGTGCTGGGGTCGAGGCCCGTGGGCGGTCCTCGGATGGGGGCTGCTCGTCGGGGGCGCGATCGCCAACGCCCTTGATCGTTGGCTTCCTCCCGCAGGAGTCGTGGACTGGATCAGCGTTCCGTGGTATCCGGCCTACTTCAACATCGCCGACGTTGCTGTGCGCGCGGGCCTGCTGGTCCTGCTCGTTCGATCGGCTGCTGTGATCCTCGGGGAATGGCGGCGGCCGGGCACGGGGTTACCGGGGCATGACCGAGCACTACACGCTGACACTCCCGCTCCTTGACCTCGCGACGGCGGATGAGCCCGCTCGAACTGCCCTAGAACGAGGCAGTCGATCCGGCCCCTTCCTGCCGAACATGTACCGGGCAATGGCCAATGCACCCGGGCTCCTGGATACCTATCTGTCGGGATACGCGCGCTTTCGCGAGGAGTCCGGGTTCACCCCGCAGGAGCAGGAGGTGGTGTTCCTCACGATCAGTGCCGAGAACGGGTGCGAGTACTGCGTCGCGGCTCACAGTGTCATCGCCGACACGAAGAGTCGGCTTCCGCACGATGTCACCGACGCGCTGAGGGCCGGTCAGCCGCTGCCCGACTCGAGACTCGACTCACTGAGCGACTTCACCCGCCACTTCCTCCTCGAACGGGGCAGGCCAACCCGTGAGGCGGTCGAGGCCTTCCTCTCCGCCGGCTACACCGAGACCCACATCCTCTACATCATCCTCGCCCTCAGTGTGAAGACGATGTCCAACTACGCCAACCACGTGTTCGACACTCCCGTCGACCCGGTCTTCCGGGCCCGCGAGTGGAAGGCATTCCGCTTCGCCACCAAGGCCTTCCAGGCCGTGACCCGTCGACCCTGACAGGAGCAGACACGATGAACGGACCCGACATCGTCCTCTACGGAGCGACCTGGTGCCCGGACTGCCGGCGCAGCAAGTCCTTCCTGGGCGATCAGCGGATTCCCTACCGCTACATCGACCTTGAGGCGCACCCGGAGGAGGTCGAAACGGTGCTCGCCCTCAACGGGGGCAAGCAGATCATCCCGACGATCGTCTTCCCTGATGGATCGCACGTGTCCGAGCCGTCCAATGAGGAGTTGGCGCAGCGCCTCGGCCTGACGCGCGCGGCCGCTGGCAGCACCTACGACGTCGTCATCGTCGGTGGCGGTCCGACGGGCCTGACGGCTGCCATCTACGCGGCACGCGAGGACCTGCGCACCCTGGTCGTGGAGCGCTCGGCCCTGGGCGGGCAGGCGGGCGTCACCGAGCGGCTGGACAACTACCCCGGCTTCCCGGACGGGATCGGAGGCGCCGAGCTCGCCGATCGCTTCGCCCAGCAGGCCGCGCGGTACGGAGTGGAGTTGCTGTCGGCTGTCTCGGTCTCGTCCATCGATCCCTCCGAGGGTCGCAGGCGGATCACGCTGTCGACGGGCCAGGAGGTGGTCGCTGGCGCGGTACTCATCGCGGCCGGATCCACGTACCGGCGCACGGGGGCACCGGGCGAGGCCGACCTCATCGGCTCGGGCGTGCACTTCTGCGCGACGTGCGACGGTCCGTTCTACAAGGGGGTCGGTGAGCTCGTCGTGCTCGGCGCGGGCAACTCCGGACTCGAGGAGGGACTGTTCCTCACCAAGTTCGCTGACCACGTCACGGTCATCGACAGGTCCGACGCAGTGGCCGGCTCGAGGATCCTCCTGGACAAGGTCACTGCCCATCCACAGATGTCGCTGCTGATGCGCACGAGTGTGCTGGAGTTCCTGCCCGGCGACAACGGCAAGCTGGCGGGTCTTCGGCTCGCCGGTGCCGATGGTGTCGAGTCCGTGCACGCAGCGGCCGGCGCGTTCGTCTTCATCGGCCTCAAGCCGAACACGGACTGGCTCGGGGGACTGGTCGAACTGGACGAGCGAGGATTCATCGTCACCGACCGGACGATGGCCACGTCGGTGCCCGGAATCTTCGCCGCGGGAGACATCCGGGCGGGCTCGACCAAGCAGCTCGCCGCAGCGGTGGGGGAAGGAGCGGCGGCGGCCCTGCAGATCCGATTCCACCTGCAGCACCTTGTCGATGCATGAGATCTTCGCTTGACCCACTCGCTGCCTGCAGCCCGCAAGGAGAGGTCGAGTGATGCACGTGCATCGACTCCACATCGGCTCGGATCACGCTGGCTTCCACGTGAAGACAGCGCTCATCGTGCACTTCCGCGAACAGGGCATCGAGGTCGCTGATCACGGAGCCTTCGAGTATCACGAGGACGATGTCTACCCGGCCTACTGCATTGCGGTTGGCACCGCGGTGGTACACGACACCGGCAGCCTCGGGATCGTCATCGGCGGCTCGGGCAATGGCGAGCAGATAGCCGCCAACAAGGCCGATGGAGTTCGCGCTGCGCTGTGCTGGTCACCGGTGATCGCCCTGCTTGCTCGGGAGCACAACGATGCCAACGTGATGGCGATCGGAGCCCGCATGCATCAACTATCAGACGTGATCGCCATCGCCGATACCTTCGTCTCGGCGGACTTCAGTCACGGCCCGAGGCACACCCGACGAATGAAGCAGATCGCTGACTACGAGTTGCGCCGCGATGACTATCCACCTCCCAATCCACATAAGCCGCAGTGGGACTAGCACGTCGGATTCTGCTGCGTGCCGTTGCGTTTACGCAGTCGCGTTGTCACGCGATTTCTGGAACAGATGATGGCCTGCAACGGGTTCCCGGGGTGGGCGATCAGCTGATCGTGCCTCCCGTCATACGAAAGGTTCCCACGTGAGACATCGAATCCTCAGTCGCGGAATGACGCTGAAGGTCGGAGCGACCGCTATGGCAGTTGCAGCGTCGCTTACGAATGGTGCAGCCATTGCGAGCGCGTCCCCCGTTGCCGGTCACACCGACAAGAAGCCCCTCGCGATCTCCATCGTCGAGCCTGCCGCCCACCAGGTGGTCACCGACCCTGTCATGCCGGTCACCGTTCGGTGGTCGGGCTTCACGCTCGACGCTCGATACGCGGGAACGCCCCTCATCCCCGGTGTGGGTCACTTCCACACCATCATCGACGGGCACCTGATCGACATGTCACCATCGGTCAGGAACGGCAACAAGGACACGATCTCGATGGTCGGCCTCGAGCCCGGGGAGCACGTCCTCACGGTAGTCCCCGCATGGAACGACCACAGCGAGGTGTCCGCCGCCGCCGTGAGCGTGTCTTTCACCTACGCAGGTCCGTTCCTCCCCGAGCCGGCCGGATACTCCGGACCCGAGGCACCGACGATCGCGTTGGTCGGTCCGGCATCGGGTTCCACCGTGCACGGGAGCTCGTTCACGCTCACGGCGGACATCCAGAATTTCGTCCTCTGTGGGGACTGCTATGGCAAGGCAAACGTTGACGGTGAAGGCCACTGGCACATCTTCGTGGACCTACCCATGGATGCGAAGACGCCCATGGACATGATGCCGCACATGGTGACGATGGCCAGCGATGTGACTCAGGGCGTGTCCCTCAAGGGGCTCACCGAGGGCCAGCACACCTTCACGGCCCTGCTGGTGGGCAATGACCACATGCCGCTCATGTCCATGCCGATGGCGTCGGTAACGGTCAACGTGGATCGATGATCATTCGCGCCGCGATGCGGGAGCTCGACGGCCGAGCTCCCGCATCGAGGTGACGACGGCGAGCGTTCTGCTCATCGACCCGCCGAGCTGGAAGCGCAGCGTGCGACGAGCGCGAGAGGAACTCAAAGGTTCAGAAGGTGCATGCCCGGTAGAGCGTGCAAACTCAGCAGTGATCGTTCGGGAAGGGAAGAAGCGTGCATCATGCGTGACAGTGAAGCGGCTCTGTGGCCCGTGGTCGATGAGGCGCAGATGCGTGAGGTCGATCGCGTCATGATCGAGGATCTTGGCGTCTCACTTCTGCAGATGATGGAGAACGCCGGACGCAACCTCGCCGCGCTCGCGATCACGCGTTTCGACCCGGCACGAGTGGTCGTGATGTGCGGGTCGGGCGGCAACGGCGGAGGTGGTCTGGCTTCGGCGCGGCATCTGTCGAACCGCGGAATCGATGTGCGTGTCGTCCTGAGTTCTCCCGTCGAGGAGCTCACGCCCGCACCGCGGGAGCAGGTCTCGATCCTTCGGGCTTCCGGGGTCGACGTTGCGGTCATCGACGACGTGAGCACCCTCGGAACTCCGGACCTGGTCATCGACGCGCTGATCGGCTACAGCCTGCGTGGGGCACCGTCCGGCAAAGCCGCGGAACTCGTGGCGTGGGCGAACGGCGCCACTGCGCCAGTGCTGTCCCTTGACGTACCCACGGGCTTCTCCGCCGCCAATGGCACCTACCTCGAACCTCACATCGGCGCGGCAGCAACTCTCACCCTTGCCGCCCCTAAGAGGGGGCTGATCGGCAGCGACGCCGCAGGGGACTTGTACGTCGGAGACATCACCGTTCCGCCGCAGGTTTACGACCAGTGGGGGTATGACGCACGCGGACTGTTTGCGCGAGACTGGCTCGTGCGACTGCGCACCGACACCGACCACCGGTAGGGAGACCACATGGCCTGGGACGACGCCGGACGACTCATCCTCAGGGGGGCGGTGGCCGCCGTGTTCGGCTACGCCGCGGTGAAGCATGCCCGATCCCGGGACGGATCCGTTCGATGGCTCACGTCCGTCGGCTACCGCGACCCCGAACGCGCCTGGATGGCGATGACGGCCACCGAGGGCGCTGCCGCTGCATCCCTTGCCTTGGGCCTCGGGACGGCCGCAGGGGCAGCTGCGGTGAACGGTGCCATGACGTCCGCTGTGATGACCGTGCACCGGGCGAACGGCTGGCCGGAGGAGAAGAACGGCGTCGAGTGGCCGGTCACCTTGATGCTGGCCACTACCGCCTTGGCCGTTCTCGGGCCGGGCCGATGGTCGGTGGACGCGGCAACCGGCCTCGACCGACGACTCGACGGCGGGGTCGGACTGCTCATAGCCGTCGGCGGCGTGGCGGTCGGACTCGGCCAGGTTGCCACGTCCTGGTCAGCCCCCGTTGTCGCTGAGGACACGGAGAAGTCGGAGGCGTGACATGAGCGCGGTCGTGGTCACCTGCCCCAGTTGCTCGCGCCGCAACCGGGTGCCGGCGGCAGCCGCTGGTCGGCCGCAATGCGCGTCATGCAAGGCGGCCCTGCCGTGGGTCGTCGACGCCAGCGACGCTGACTTCGCCAGCGCAGCAGGCACCTCACAGCTGGTGCTCGTCGACCTGTGGGCACCGTGGTGCGGGCCCTGTCGCATGGTGGCTCCCGTGCTGGAGCGCATCGCCGCTCGGTACGCGGGACGCGTCAAGGTGGTCAAGGTCAACGTCGATGACAACCCCCGAACCGCCGCCCGATTCGAGGCAAGCAGCATCCCGCTCCTCGTCTTCCTCAAGGACGGCAATGCCGTGGACACCCTCCTCGGCGCTCACCCAGAACCCGAAATTGCACGACGCATCGACGCCCTAGTGGGCTGACGGATCATGCGTCGCCTTCCGCTCGCTGCGCGGCTAGAAGCGAAATTGGCGGATCGGTAGGGGCGCGGGTTGGACCATGGGAAACCCCTGGAGGGCCACCTTCTGGGGCGGGCATTGGGATGTCCTGTCTGACGCCTCGAGACGGGGCGATACTTCGAGTGAGGCGGGCCGTCACTGCCCTGAGTGGCGGCTCACCTCCTGGTTCTCGCCGCCGCGAGCGCCCTATTTCGTGGCCACTCCCGATGGCTCCACGGCTTGGTCTCAGTCGCGGTGTCCACGGGCCCGAACTGGCGAATGCGAGGTACCGAAGGGGTCAATTCCGTTGGGTGAGTGAGAGGGCTTTTCCTTCTCCGCCCGCCCTCCCGCGGGTGTCTCCGCGGGAGGGCCGGTCATGGGCACAACGACGACGTCACCATCAACGATTCACACCACTACATCCATCACTATCAACAGATTCATCAATCCATATCCCACTATCCACAATCACTCATATCCATCATCAACACCACCCAATTCACATCACCACGACACCATCCATCAACCTCAACGACCAACCACCATTCACTATCCGGCTTGGAATCCGGATTCTCAGGTGTCGCGATGACGGCGCACGCGAAGGTGACGACGATCGCCCATTCAGCGTCGGGGATGGGCCAGGTCTGGTACCGCGTCACCGGAACGACCGGTGTCGCGAACCGTCAGGTCGCCTACCGGGTCGGCAACGGCGACGTGGACGCGCGCCGGGTGCGGTTCGTCGGCGCGGGAGCGACCGCGCGACTGACGGGCTTCTGGCCCGGCGACCTTGTCGGTGGTGACGCGGACCTGGTGCTGATCGAGCGGGCGTTCTCCGGGGCGTACCTGACGCACGGAGTGAAGACCCGCCGGTCGAAGTTCGCGCGCGTCCCCGCAGCACCGGTCCATGCCGCGATCACCGACGCCCTGGAGGCCGCGGGTCTGGACGCGGAGTCGGTGTTCGCGTCGCGTGACGCGGCGGCGTGGTGGCGGGCACTGACCCGCGCAGCCGCGGGTGACCGGTCGGTGTCATTCCTGACCGCCGCGGGTGCACTGCGAGTCGCCGCCCGCGCCGGCGCCGAGATCGACACCGAACGGATGCTCGAGATGCTCGGCGCGGTCGTCCGTGAACGCCTCACCGGACCCGTGCCGGTTGGGCGCACCAAAGTTGACGCAGCGACGCAGCTAGACCTGCGCGACCTGGAGCTCGAGTTGTTGACCGACCTCAAGCTCGGCGGACGGATCTGGCAGGCGGCCGCTACGGCGGCGGGACGGCATGAGCTGGCGGGCAACGCCGGTTACGAGCTGACCCTCACCCTGCCGAAGTCGTTCAGCCTGTACGCGATCACCGGGGACCCCGCCGACCAGGAACTCTGGATGGACGCCCTCGAGGCCGCGGCGACGCGAGCGTTGGAGCGGCTGATGGGCGAGGCGGGGTTCTGCTCCACCGGCCACCGCGGCGACGGCGAGAACGTCACCATCCTGGAAGCGGACGGGTGGGCGGGGTTCATCGCGACGGAGATCTCCTCCCGAGCCGGTGACCCGCACCTGCACGTGCACTGCACCCTGCCCAACGTCCTCGTCGGCCAGGACGGCGTCGTGCGCACCATGGCCGACGGCGGCCGGGAGCTGATCATCAACGCGCCCCGGTTCGCCGCCTGGGGGCAGGAGTACGTCATCGAAGAAGCACAGGCGCGTGGCCTGCTGGGGGAGGTGTGGTTCAGCCCGGAGACCGGGGAGTGGCAGGTCGGTGCGTTCACCGCCGACCATCTCGCGGCGTTCTCCCGCGGCCGGATCGCGATGAACGCTGAGCGGGACGCGGCCGCGGACGATGTCCCGCGTACGGCGAAGGCACGCGCCCGTCGAGACCGCGCCGCCAAGACCCGGGTCACGGCGGCGAAGTCCGACGTGCAGCCGACCTGGGCGCAGCTGAGGGCCGACGTGCTCGCCCGCGCCGAGGCCGAGGGCTGGGACCTGGCAGCGCTGCGCACCGGAACCGTGCAGGGCGAGAGCTACGGGTACCGGCCCCCGATGCAGTGGACGGACGAGCAGTGGGTCGACTGGGTGGAGGGGGTCGCCTGCCGTCACGAGTCCACCGCGAGCCTGGCGAGGATCCGCTCCGTGGTCGACCTCGCCACCGCCGGCATGCCAGACGCCGAACGCGAGCGCATCATCCGCGTCGTCGTCGAGCAGGGGTTCGAGCGCGCCGACACATCCCGTGACCTGGGCATGAAGACCGGCGGGCAGCAGTGGATCTCCCGCGCCGCGCTGGACCACGAGGCCCGTCTGCTGATGCGCACGCAGGCCAGCGTCGACCTCGCGGCCTCCCGCGACATCGTCCTCGGCCACCGACGCGCCCCGCACGGGGTGGCCCGGTTCGAGACCCAGCGCGGGTGGAGCCTCAACGACGAGCAGCAGCGCGCCGTTTCCGCGATCGTCGACGGCGCCGCGCCGATCACGCTCATCTCCGGCGTCGGCGGCTCCGGCAAGACCAGCGTCCTCGCCGCCGCCCACCTTGCCCTCGGCGAACGCGAGCTGCTGGTCACGTCCACGGCTACCCGTGCCGCGTCCAAGGCCGGACACGAGTCCGGGGCGCCATGGATGAACCTCACTGCCCTTTGCGCGCGCATCACCAAGGGCGAGCCGATCGGGGCGCGGATCATCGTCGTCGACGAGGCGTCCATGGCCGACGTCCGCACCCTGGCCACCGTCTCGGACTGGTGCCAGGCGAACCACCGGCGACTCGTGCTGCAGGGCGACACCGCACAGCTTCGCGCCGTCGGCGCCGGCGACGCGTTCCACGTGCTCTGCGCCGTGCACCCGGACGCGGTCGTGCGTCTGGAGACGAACCAGCGGCAGCTCACCGACGACGGCCGCGCCCTCGCGGCCGCGCTGCACGCCCGGGACTTGGACGACGCGTGGGAGATCCTGCGCCGCACCGGCACCACCGTCGTCGCCCGCAACCACGACGAGAAGCTCGCCATCACGGCCGCCGCGGTAGCCCACTACGCGCTCGAGCACGGCGCCGAGAACGTCACCTGCGACGCGGTCACCAACGCCGAGGCCGACGAGCTCAACGAGCGGATCCACCAGCTCCTGTTCGACCGCGGCACCCTCGACCCCGACGAGGCGATCACGTACCGCACCCCGACCGCGGACCGGGTCCTCGCCCCCGGAACCGTCCTGCGCGTCGTCACCCCCACCACCGGCCGCGACGAAGCCCGGCGACTCGTGCGCGACCAGCGCGCCACCGTCCTGACCGTCGCACCCGACCGCGTGTGCATCAGGCTCGACGACGGACACGAACGCACCATGAGCCCGCGCATCCTGCTGCGTCACCTGGACTACGGGTACGCCGCCACCACTCACAAGGCCCAAGGCCAGACCAGCACCGCCCACATCGCCACCGTCCAACCCGGCAAGGACGCCGCCAGCATGTATGTCTCCGCATCTAGAGCCCGGCAGGTGACGTTCTTCGTCCTCGACGCCCGCGATTACCTCACCGACCACGAACTGGCGCAGGCCGCCGAGTGGACACCGCAGGACCTCACCGACGAGGTCCTCGACCGCGCCAAGACCGCCATGACCAAGCGCAGCGACGTCATCGACTCGCCCAGCCAAGCCCGGCACCCTGCACCCGGATCGAACCCGCCCCAGAGCCTCGGCTACGCCCCGATGCCGACGCCAGGCGGCATGGGCCTTGGTCTCGCCTAGAACCACCCAGGCACACCCAGACCCATCGAGGCCACGAAGTCAGAAAAATGCGAGGCACCGAAGGGGTCATTCCGTTTTCAAGGTAGGAGAGCAATTTCGAAAGGACCCGAACATGACCATCACCGAAGGCACCAGCACCCCTGCGACTGCACGTTCGCGATCGGCGACCCCGACGGCGTCGACGGGCGAATACCTCACCGTCGAGCAGGCGGCCGCCTACCTCAACATCACCGACCACTTCGTCCGACGCCTCATCCGTGAGCGCCGCATCCCGTTCGTCAAGGTCGGCCGCCTCGTTCGCCTGCGACGCACCGACATTGACGACTATCTCGCCGGACGCCTCGTCCCTGCGGTGCGGCGGTGACTCGGTGGGATCAACTCGCGACCAGGGCGGTGACTTTCGCGAGATCGTCGGCGTGGAGATCGCGCTCGACCTCCAGGTCGTAGTCGGTCTGGATGTTGATCCAGAAGCGGTCGTCGACGCCGAGGGCCTTCGACAGCCGCAGTGCGGTGTCGATCGAGATGGAGCGCTTGCCGCGGACGATCTCGCTGATGCGGGTCTGCGGCAGGCCGGTGGCCTGGGCGAGTCGGTACTGGGTGATCCCCAGCGGCTCAAGGAACTCGGTGAGCAGGATCTCGCCCGGCGTGATGGGCTCATGGGCCTTCTTCATCGTCTCGCCCTCCTCAGTGGTAGTCCGTGATCTCGACATCGTCAGCCCCGCCGTCAGCCCAGGTGAAGCAGATCCGGTACTGATCGTTCACGCGAATCGAGTACTGCCCCGCACGATCGCCCGACAGTTTCTCGAGGCGGTTGCCAGGCGGCACCCGAAGGCTGTTCAGTTCAGATGCCGCGTTCAGCAGACGGAGCTTCTTCTGCGCGGCCCGCTGCAGGTCCGACCCGAAGGCCCGAACCGGCTCACGATTCCAGACCTTCTCGGTGTTGCTGTCCTTGAAGGACCGGATCACCCTTGAATAGTATCGACTAACGATACTATCGTCAAACGACAGTTAGTCCTCGCTGGCTTTCAGCCCAGGTTCGCCGTCGCAGAGCGACGTCAGTACAGAGGACGTCACGCGCGACGACCGATCGGGCCGCCGTGGTCCGGCCCGCAGCCCCGGCAGTTGTGTCTGATTCATCCCTATTTGGGAAGGGCTGCGGTGGGCGCGACACGCCGTGTTGGGCCATTAGCGGGCCATTAGGAGGGCCCAAAAGGGCCCATTTGAGCCAAAGAGAGGATTGCCTAGTTGGCTGCAAGAAAAGCGAAAACCCTTTGATATCACAGGGTTTTCGGTGGAGCGGGTGACCGGGATCGAACCGGCATGGCCAGCTTGGAAGGCTGGGGCTCTGCCATTGAGCTACACCCGCGTGGTGCCCGCCAAGGATAGCGGGGCGACCGCGACGACCTCATCACCCCGCAGCATCACCCCGCGGACACGGCCTCCGCCCGGTCGCGGATTCCCCGCAGCATCCGCTCCGACATCACGAAGCTCACCGCCGCCAACGGCTCGACCATGGCGCGCACTGCGGGCGCGGCCCAGGCGTACCGCTCCCGCACGACGAGCCGGCACCGCCCGGGCTCATGCGCCTCGAGCACGAACGCCCACGTGAAGTCGTAGGGCGCCCCCGGCTCGCCGGCCCGGGCCTCCGGGGAGCGCACCACCAGGGCGCGTGGCGGCTCGACGAGTGCGACCTGGAGGGCCACCTTCGGGTGGATGCGGAACTCGTCCCCGACGCGGACGTCCTGCCACTGCGCCTCGATCTGGTCCGCGCTGGCGATCTCGCAGCCGAACACCTTCTCGAGGCGGTCGTACGAGTACAGGCCCCCGCGACCCTGTCCCATCTGCGCCAGCCACGGCCATACCGACTCGCGTGGGGCGTCGATCGCGATCGCCCGCGTGGCCACGAGTCGCGCGTCGGGCAGCAGGCCGTCTCCCGGAAGCTCCGCGGCCGACTCCTCAGGCCGCGCGCCCCACCTCAGGTGCATCCGGCGGAAGGCGACGACGCCGATCGCAGTCGCGGCTGCGAACCCGGCGGTCGCCACCGGACGTGACAGGCCCACGGGACGATTCTGCTCCCCGGGAGCCCTCGATGCGTGGCCGGCAGATCGCCGCCGTAAGAGGCCCGTAAGGCCTGTCGGGGGACAGCCCGACCGCCACGATCGATAGTGGACGCGTGCTGGTGCTGATCGTCGTGGGCCTGGTAGCCGGGCTGGTCACCGGGCTGTCGCCATGCGTGCTCCCCGTCCTGCCCGGGGTGCTCGCCTCCGCGGCGCTGCCGGCCGCCGGCTCCGAGGCCGCGGCCCCGGATCGTCGGCGTCCGCTGCTCGTGGTCGCCGGGCTCGTCGGTGCCTTCGCCCTCGTGACCCTGACGGCGGCGTGGCTGGTGGCGCAGTTGCACATCCCCTCGGGCGTGCTCCGGGGCATCGGGATCGGCGCCCTCGTCCTCGTCGGACTGTCCCTGCTCGTGCCGCCGCTGGGTCGGCTGGTCGAAGGGCCCTTCGCCCGCCTCGGGCGGGTGCAGCCGCGTCGGGATGTGTCCGCCCTGGGCTTCGGCGCGATGCTCGGGCTCGTCTTCGTCCCGTGTGCGGGGCCGGTGCTCGCCGCGATCACGGTGGTGGCCGCGAGCCAGTCGACATCGGCGGAGCTCCTCGTGCTCACCGCCGCGTTCGCCATCGGGGTCGCGGTGCCCCTGACGCTGGTCGCCATGCTCGGCCAGCAGGCGGTCACCCGGATCCGGGGACTGCGCAGGCGCCTGCCCCTGGTCCGTCAGGTCGCCGGCGGGATCCTGTTGGCGACCGGGGTGGCGATCGCCTTCGGCTGGACCGACCGTGCGGCGCTGCTTGTCCCGGACTACGTCTCGGCCGCTCAGCGGTCCGTCGAGGACACGTCCGTCGCCCGGACGGCCCTGGCGACGGTCACGGACGACGACTCCGCAGACGCCTCCGTGCTGGGTCCCCGCACCTCGTTCAACGACTGCGAGGCCGACCCATCGCGGCTGGCCAACTGCGGCCCGGCACGCGACTTTGCGGGCATCCAGCAGTGGCTGAACACCGACGGCCCCCTCTCGGTGGACGGGCTCCGCGGGAAGGTCGTCCTCGTCGAGTTCTTCACCTTCGGCTGCATCAACTGCCAGCGGGCGCAGCCGCACCTGAACGAATGGAACGCCACCTACGGCGGCCAGGGCCTGCAGGTCGTCGGCGTGCACTCACCCGAGTTCGACTACGAGAAGGACGTCGGCAACGTGCGGGAGGCCCTTCGCGAGCAGGGCATCACCTACCCGGTGGCCATCGACAACGACTTCCGCTCGTGGCGGGAGTGGTCGCAGCGCTACTGGCCGGCCCGGTACCTCATCGACCGCAGCGGCGTCGTGCGGCTGGTGCACTACGGCGAGGGCGCGTACGACGCCACCGAGCGGGCCATCCAGCAGCTGCTGGCCCAACCGGCCACGACCTGACCTCCGGCCCCCGGCCCTGCCTACCGGGGGGTAGGTTCGGGCCATGCCCCAGCCCGAGCCGGCCGCCGACGAGCCGCTGCGCATCGCCTGGCTGGTGTACCGGGGCAACCCGCACTGCGGCGGCCAGGGCGTCTACACCCGCTACGTGGCCCGCGAGGTGGCCCGGCTCGGACACCACATCGAGGTCCTGTCCGGACAGCCGTACCCGCAGCTCGACGACCCGGCGCAGCTGGTCGAGGTGCCGGGCCTGGACCTCTACCGACAGCCGGACCCGTTCCGCGTCCCGCACGTGCGCGAGTTCCGCGACTCCGTCGACGTCCGCGAGTTCGGCATCATGTGCCTCGCCGGGTTCCCGGAGCCGTGGGCATTCACCGAGCGGGCCCGCCGCCTGCTGCGCGAGCGACGCGCCGACTTCGATCTGGTGCACGACAACCAGAGCCTCGGCGGCGGCGTGCTCGGCATGATGCGGGACGGCTGGCCGGTGACGGCCACGATCCACCACCCGATCACCGTCGACCGCGAGCTCGACCTCGCCCACGCACCGACCTTCCGCCGCCGGCTCGCGCTGCGCCGCTGGTACGGCTTCCTGCGCATGCAGCTGCGCGTGGCACCGCGGATCCCTCGGCTGGTCACCGTCTCGGAGTCGTCCAAGCGCGACATCGCCGCGCAGATGGGCGTGCCGGCCGAGCACATGACGGTCGTCCCGATCGGCGTCGACGAGGACGTCTTCCGACCCCTCCCGCAGATCGCGCGGGTGCCGGGCCGCCTCATGACGACGGCCAGTGCCGACGTGCCACTGAAGGGCCTGAGCTTCCTGCTGGAGGCGCTGGCCAAGGCCCGCGTCGAGCGCCCGGACGCGCATCTCGTCGTCATCGGTCGGCTCAAGGACGGCAGTGGCGTGCCGCGGCTCATCGAGGCGCTCGGGCTCGAGGGCGCCGTGGAGTTCGTGTCCGGCGTGACGGATGAGCGCATCGTCGAGCTCTATGCCGAGGCGGAGCTGGCCGTGGTGCCCTCGCTCTACGAGGGGTTCTCGCTGCCGGCGGCCGAGGCGATGGCCTGCGGGGTGCCCGTGCTGGCCACCACCGGGGGCGCCCTGCCGGAGGTCGTGGGGCCCGACGGCGAGGCCGCGCGCACCGTCGCTCCCGGCGACCCCTCTGCCCTGGCGGCGATGATCCTCGAGCTGCTGGGCGACCCGGCGCAGCGCGCGCGGCTGGGCGCGGCCGGCCGTGAGCGGGTCCTCGAGCGGTTCACCTGGCATGCGCACGCCGTGGGACTGGTGGAGATGTGGCGGGCAGAGCTCGCCGCCCGGCAGGAGCAGGACGACCGCAGGACCCGACGTGCTCACCGTTGACCTCGACCGGCTGCGCGTCGCGGCCGGGGACCACCTGCTCGACATGGGCTGCGGGGGAGGGCGCCACGCGTTCGCCGCACTGCGCCGCGGGGCCCGCGTCGTGGCGTTCGACGCCGACCTCGGCGAGCTGAAGCAGGTCCGCGACATGGTCGACGCCATGCGTGCCGAGGGCGAGGTGCCTCCGGCCGGCTTCGGCCTGACGGTGCAGGGCGATGCCCTGTCGCTGCCATTCGCCGATGGCGCCTTCGAGCGGATCATCGCGGCGGAGGTGCTGGAGCACATCCCCGACGACGCCTCGGCGATCGACGAGCTCGCCCGCGTGCTGGCACCGGGCGGCCGGATCGCAGTGACCGTTCCTGCGCGGCTCCCGGAGCGCGTCAACTGGGCCCTCGACGACGACTACCACGACTTCCCGGGCGGTCACGTGCGCATCTACCGCCAGCGGGACCTCGAGCGACGGCTGCAGGAGTCCGGCCTCGTGCTGCGCGGGTCGCATCACGCCCATGCGCTGCACTCGCCGTACTGGTGGATCCGCTGCGCGGGCGGCGTCAACAACGCCGATCGGCTGCTCGCCCGGAAGTACCACGACGTCCTGGTGTGGCAGATCATGAAGAACCCCCGGGTGCTGCGGTGGGCCGATGCGGCGCTCAACCCGGTGATCGGCAAGAGCCTGGTCATCTACGCGGAGAAGCCGTGAGCTCGGCAGACCTGGACCAGACGGTCGACGCGATCGCGTCGGTGCAGCGCGCCGACGGCAGCATCCCGTGGGTGCCCGGCGGCAAGGCGGATCCGTGGAACATGGTCGAGGCAGCCATGGCGCTCGACGTCGGTGGACGCCACGACCGGGCCGAGCACGCCTACGAGTGGCTGGTGACGCGGCAGCTGCCGGACGGCGGCTGGTACTCGTACTACGTCGGGGACGAGGTGACCGACCGCACCCGCGACACCAACATCACCGCGTACGTGGCGGTCGGGGCGTGGCACCACTACCTGTCGACGGACGATGCCGGCTTCCTACGGCGGATGTGGCCCGTCGTCGAGCAGGCCATCGACTTCGTCCTCGACTGCCAGGATCCTGACGGCCGGATCGCCTGGCGTGCCGACGACCGCGGCGATGGCGCCCTGCTGACGGGCTCATCAAGCGTGCACCTCAGCCTGCGCTGTGCGGTCGCGATCGCAGAGCGGGTAGGGGAGCCGCGCCCCGACTGGGAGCTGTCCGCGGGAGCGCTTGCCGCGGCGATCGCGGTGCGCGAGGACGCCTTCCTCGACAAGCGACGCTGGGCGATGGACTGGTACTACCCGATCCTCGGCGGGGTCCTTCGTGGCGAGGCGGCGCAGGCACGGATCGATGAGCGATGGGACGCGTTCGTCGTGCCGGGGCTTGGCGTGCGCTGCGTCTCGGACCGCCCGTGGATCACCGCGGCGGAGACGTGCGAGCTGGCCATGGCCCTCGATGCGATCGGAGAGACCGATTGCGCCGCCGAGCTGCTTGAGTGGGTGCAGTTCCTGCGGCACGACGATGGGTCCTACTGGTGCGGGATGAACTTCGAGGGGGAGCGGTTCGATACGCCC
>WGLX01000040.1 GCA_016125355.1 Actinomycetales bacterium
CGGTCGTCCGGAGCTGACCGAGGCGGCGATCGTGGTCTCCGGGGGCCGGGGCGTGGGCAGTGCGGAGGGCTTCTCGGTGATCGAGGCGCTGGCCGACTCCCTCGGCGCGGCTGTGGGGGCGTCGCGGGCGGCGACGGACGCGGGCTGGTACCCGCATCAGTTCCAGGTGGGGCAGACCGGCAAGACGGTCTCGCCGCAGCTGTACATCGCGAATGGGATCTCCGGCGCGATCCAGCACCGGGCCGGCATGCAGACGAGCAAGACGATCGTGGTGGTGAACAAGGATCCGGAGGCACCGATCTTCGAGCTCGCCGACTACGGCGTGGTCGGCGACCTGTTCCAGGTCGTCCCCCAACTCACCAACGAGATCACCAACAGGGCAGACTGAGTCCAGGGTCGGATCCCGCGAGGGACCGATACACGGAGGCGGATTCGATGGGTCGGAGCACGCCGTGGGTTATGCGGACCTACGCCGGACATTCCTCAGCGCGTGAGTCGAACGCGCTGTACCGGAAGAACCTCGAGAAGGGCCAGACCGGCCTGTCCATCGCCTTCGACCTGCCCACCCAGACCGGCTACGACGCCGACTCTCGACTGGCCCGGGGCGAGGTCGGGAAGGTAGGCGTGCCGATCGCCAACGTCGGCGATATGCGCGCCCTCCTGGATGGCATCCCACTCGACCGCATGAACACGTCGATGACCATCAATGCCACCGCGATGTGGCTGATGGCGCTGTACGTGACCATCGCGGACGAGCAGGGCGCGGACCGGGCCGACCTCACGGGGACCACGCAGAACGACATCATCAAGGAGTACCTGTCGCGGGGCACCTACGTGTTCCCGCCGGAGCCGTCGATGCGGCTGGTCACCGACGTCATCGCCTGGTGTGTGCAGAACACGCCCCGGTGGAACCCCATCAACATCTGCTCCTACCACCTGCAGGAGGCGGGCGCGACGCCCGTGCAGGAGGTCGCCTTCTCGATGAGCACCGCCATCGCGGTCCTCGACGCGGTTCGCGACTCCGGGCAGGTGGCGCCGGAGAAGATGACGGATGTCGTCCAGCGGATCTCCTTCTTCGTCAACGCGGGCGTGCGCTTCGTCGAGGAGATGTGCAAGATGCGGGCCTTCGTCCAGCTGTGGGACGAGATCACCCGCGACCGCTACGGGGTGACCGATGAGAAGGCGCGTCGGTTCCGCTACGGCGTCCAGGTGAACTCCCTGGGCCTGACGGAGGCCCAGCCTGAGAACAACGTCCAGCGGATCGTGCTCGAGATGCTCGGCGTGACGCTGTCGAAGGATGCCCGGGCACGGGCGATCCAGCTGCCGGCCTGGAACGAGGCGTTGGGACTGCCGCGTCCGTGGGACCAGCAGTGGAGCCTTCGCATGCAGCAGGTGCTCGCGTACGAGACGGACCTCCTGGAGTACGACGACATCTTCGCGGGCAGTCACGTGGTCGAGGCCAAGGTCGCGGAGATGGTCGATGCGGCCCGTGCCGAGATGGCCGTCATCGAGGAGATGGGCGGTGCGGTGGCCGCCGTGGAGTCCGGCTACCTGAAGGCAGCCCTGGTGTCCTCGCACGCCGACCGCCGCCGTCGGGTGGAGGCCGGCGAGGAGATCATCGTCGGCGTGAACGACTTCACGTCCACCGAGCCGAGTGCGCTCGTGGCCGACCTCGAAGGGGCCATCCAGCGCATCGATCCCGCGGTCGAGGAGCGGGCCGTGCTGGCCCTCGACGAGTGGCGCTCGCAGCGCGAGCCGATGGCCGTCGAGCGTGCCCTGGACCGCCTCCGTGCCGATGCGGCCAGTGGCGTCAATCTCATGGACGCCTCCCTCGAGTGCGCCCGCGCCGGAGTGACCACGGGCGAGTGGGCCGGGGTGCTGCGACTGGTGTTCGGCGAGTACCGGGCACCCACCGGGGTGACCGGCTCGGTCGGCGCCGGTGAGCGCTCCGGGCTCGCTGAACTGCGCGCCGCCGTGGCGGCCACGGGCGACGCGCTCGGCCATCGGCTGCGTCTCCTGGTGGCCAAGCCCGGGCTCGACGGCCATTCGAACGGCGCGGAGCAGGTCGCCGTCGCCGCCCGCGATGCCGGCTTCGAGGTCGTCTACCAGGGCATCCGGCTCACCTCGGAGCAGATCGTGGCGGCCGCGGTGCAGGAGGATGTCGACTGCGTCGGGCTGTCGATCCTGTCCGGCTCGCACCTCCAGCTCGTGCCCGAGGTTCTCGAGGGGCTGCGCGCAGCGGGGCTCGACGACGTGCCCGTGATCGTGGGCGGCATCATCCCCGACGGCGATGCCCGGAAGCTGCTGGAGGACGGCGTGGCCGCGGTGTTCACCCCGAAGGACTACGACCTCACGGCCGTCATGGCCAGGGTCCTCGACGTCATCCGCGCGACCCGAAGCCTGCAGCCCGCCTGATCCTCACGCCCACCCAGGACCCGAACACCCGGAATCCGTCCACCAGATCAAGGAGTCCCATGTCCCACGAGTTGCGCTCGCGTCGGTCGAACCTGGCGGTGCCCGGGTCGAGCCCGAAGATGCTGGAGAAGGCCAAGGGCCTGCCCGCCGACCAGGTGTTCATGGACATCGAGGACGCCGTCGCGCCGATCGCCAAGCCGGACGCCCGCAAGAACATCGTCGCGGCGCTCAACGAGGGCGGCTACGAGGGCAAGGTGCGGGCGGTCCGCGTCAACGACTGGACCACCCAGTGGACCTACGCCGATGTCGTCGAGGTGGTCGAGGGTGCGGGCGCCAACCTCGACTGCATCATGCTCCCAAAGGTGCAGACCGCGGACCAGATCGGGGCGCTGGACCTGCTGCTGACGCAGATCGAGAAGTCGAACGGCCTCGAGGTGGGCCGCATCGGCATCGAGGCGCAGATCGAGAACGCCAAGGGCCTGATCAACGTGGACGCGATCGCGCAGGCCAGCCCGCGGGTGGAGACGATCATCTTCGGCCCTGCGGACTTCATGGCCAGCATCAACATGAAGTCGCTCGTGGTCGGTGAGCAGCCGCCGGGCTACGACGTGGGCGACGCCTACCACTACATCCTGATGCGGATCCTGATGGCCGCGCGGGCGTACGACAAGCAGGCCATCGACGGCCCGTACCTGGCCATCAAGGACATCGAGGGCTACAAGCGGGTTGCCGGCCGGTCGGCCGCGCTGGGCTTCGATGGCAAGTGGGTGCTGCACCCCGACCAGATCGCGGCGGCGAACGAGGTCTTCTCGCCCAAGCAGGAGGACTACGACCACGCGGAGCTGATCCTCGACGCGTACGACTACTACACGTCCGCGGAGGGCGGCGCCAAGGGCGCGGTCATGCTCGGTGACGAGATGATCGACGAGGCCAGTCGCAAGATGGCCCTGGTCATGTCCGCCAAGGGACGCGCTGCAGGCATGCAGCGCACCAAGCAGTTCGAGAAGCCGGAGGCCTGATCATGGGACGTCTTGCGCAGACGGAGGGGCTGACCGAGGAGCAGCAGGCGATCCTCGAGGCCGTCCGCGACTTCGTGGACAACGAGATCATCCCGGTGGCCAACGAGCTCGAGCATGCGGACGAGTACCCGCAGGCCATCGTGGACGGACTGAAGGAGATGGGCGTCTTCGGGCTCATGATCCCGGAGGAGTACGGCGGCCTCGGCGAGTCGCTGCTGACCTACGCGCTCGTGGTCGAGGAGATCGCCCGCGGGTGGATGAGCGTCTCGGGCGTCATCAACACGCACTTCATCGTCGCCTACATGCTCATGCAGCATGGCACCGAGGAGCAGAAGCAGCGGTACCTGCCGCGCATGGCGACGGGCGAGGTGCGCGGCGCGTTCTCCATGTCCGAGCCGGGCTGCGGATCCGATGTCTCCGCCATCACGTCCAAGGCGGTCCGGGATGGTGACGACTGGGTGCTCAACGGCCAGAAGATGTGGCTGACCAACGGAGGCTCCTCGACCCTGGTGGCCGTGCTCGTGCGCACCGATGCCGAGGCGACGGAAGGGGCCAGCGTCTACAAGAAGATGTCGACCTTCCTCATCGAGAAGCCGGAGGGCTTCGGCGAGGTCCGTCCGGGCCTGACGATCCCCGGCAAGATCGACAAGATGGGCTACAAGGGCGTCGACACCACAGAACTGGTCATGGACGGCCTGCGGCTGTCTGCCGACGACCTGCTCGGCGGCGAGACCGGCAAGGGCTTCTACCAGATGATGGACGGTGTCGAGGTCGGACGCGTCAACGTGGCCGCCCGGGCCTGCGGACTCGCCCAGCGTGCCTTCGAGCTCGGTGTCGACTACGCCCAGCAGCGGGTCACGTTCGGCAAGCCGATCGCCGAGCACCAGGCGGTCGCCTTCCGGCTGGCCGACATGGGCGTCAAGGTCGAGGCGGCCCACCAGATGATGGTCATGGCCGCCCGCAAGAAGGACTCGGGGGAGCGCAACGACCTCGAGGCCGGCATGGCGAAGTACCTCGCCAGCGAGTACTGCCGGGACGTGGTCGAGGACTCCTTCCGCATCCACGGCGGCTACGGCTACTCCAAGGAGTACGAGATCGAGCGGCTCTACCGTGAGGCGCCGATGCTGCTCATCGGCGAGGGCACCGCTGACATCCAGCGCATGATCATCGCCCGGCGCCTCCTCGAGGACTACAAGATCCGCACGTGACCGAGTTGGAGCTGGTGCCCTGCGTCGGGATGATCGTGCTGGACAGCGCGGGGCGACTGCTGCTCGTCAAGCGGGGCAAGCCGCCCGCGGAGGGACTCTGGTCGATCCCGGGCGGCAGGGTCGAGCCCGACGAGGACTGGGAGGAGGCCTGCGTTCGCGAGCTGCGCGAGGAGACCGGTCTCCTCGCCCGGGTGGATCGCTACGTGGGGCAGGTCCAGCGCGACGACGAGGGCGGCCGGGTGCTCGTGATCCGCGACTACCTGATGAGCCTGGCGGCGGACGCCGACCCCGTGGCCGGTGACGATGCGCGGGAGGCTCGTTGGGTGGCGCCTGGCGAGCTCGGTGACTTCGCCTTGACCGAGGGGCTCGTGGAGGCCCTCACGGACTGGGGGATCCTCTGAGCGGCAGTTCCGCCCAGACACTCATCCCGTCCTGATCCCGTTGCCAGCCGTGGACCCGGGCGAGGGCATCGATCATGGCCAGCCCCCGCCCCGAACCCGCGTCGTCGGCGGCCTCCCGGACCGCAGGGTCGGTGTCGCGGCCCTGATCGTGCACCTCCACCCGCACCGCGTCCTCGATCACCATCAGTCGGAGTACGACGGGCGGGGCGCCATGTCGAATCGCATTCGCCGCGAGTTCCGACGCCACGAGCGCCACGTCGTCGACAAGATCCTCGTGGAGGCCGAGTCGGCGCAGTTCGGCCATCACCTCCTCGCGCGCGGCGCGCGCGGCGGTGAGATCGTCGGGGAGCAGCCACTCGATCGTCACGACGTCGTCATACCCCCCAACGGGAACGCTCAAACCTGACGGGGCCTAGTGTCCCGTACATGGCTCGGATCCTCGCGGTGGCCAACCAGAAGGGCGGCGTCGGCAAGACGACGACGGTCGTGAACCTGGCCGCCGCCCTCGCGGAGCGGGAGCATCGGGTCCTCGTCGTCGACCTCGACGCACAGGCCTGCGCCACCTTCTCCCTCGGGCTCGATCCCGAGGATCTCGAGCGATCCGGGGCGGACGTGTTCCTCGCGCCCGACGGGGCGATAGCCGTCCGGGACGTGCTCATGGCCACGCCCGACGGCGTCGACCTCGTCCCTGCGACCTTGGACCTGGCCGGGGCGGATCGCGCGCTCGCATCGGTCGTCGGGCGGGAGTACGTGCTGAAGGAGTGGCTGTCGGGTCTCACAGGACGGTACGACTGGATCCTGCTCGACTGCTCGCCGTCCCTCGGCATCGTCACCATCAACGCGCTGACGGCCGCCGACGCCGTGCTCATCCCGCTCCAGTGCGAGACCCTCTCGCACCGGGGCGTGGGGCAGCTCATGGAGACGATCGCCGACGTGCAGCGACTGACGAACCCTCAGCTGAGGATCGCGGGGATGCTGCCCACGCTCTTCGACGGGCGGACGACCCACGCGAGGGCCGTCCTCGCGGATCTCGGTCCGCGCTACGGGGTGCGGGTCTTCGAGCCAATCCGTCGGTCGATCCGCTTCGCCGAGGCCCCGGCGGCCGGTCGGAGCATCCTGGCCACGGCGACCCGCTCCACCGGGGCGGACGACTACCGGGCGCTCGCCGAATCCCTTGCTGCATCGTGACAGATCGCGGCGTCTAGCCTTGGTGACGTGAGGCTGCAGGGACTCGGTCGGACGCCACCGTCCATCGTGGCGCTGGCCCGGGGCGAACTCGTCCGCGAGTCGGGGCCGCTCCTGCTCGGCACCACGGTCCTCATCCTGGTCCTGGATCTGTTCACCTGGGACCTCGACGGCTTCCAGCCCCTGGATGTGCTTGTCCTCGCCACGATGGCGACCCTGACCGCTCTGGCGTGGGTCCGTCGCATTCCGGCAGCCGTCCTGCCCTGGGTCTGGGCTGGTGCCGCGGTACTCAACGTGCTGGTTCTCCTGGCCGGGCTCGTCACCTCGCAGTCGGCGACGGGGGTCGGCTACATCGTGATCCTGTGCGCCCTCTACCCGACGTTCACGCTCTTCTGGCGCCCGACGATGGCAGCCGCGGTGGTCATCGTGGCTGCGGTCACGATCGTGGCGGCCCGCAGCCACGCGATGTACGGCTCGGCCATGTGGGGGCAGGTGGAGCCGATCGATGTGTCCCTGCAGACGACGGTTGCCCTGGCCGGCGGCTGCGTGGCTCTGTACTTCCGGCGACGCAGCTTCGTGTCCGTCGCGGACACCACGTCGGCCCTCACCGAGCGCGCACTGACCGACGGCCTGACGGGGGCGCTCAACCGGCAGGGCATCGAGGAACTGGGTCGACGGATGATCCGTCGATCGGAGGGTCCGGTGTTCGCCTTGTTCGTCGACGTCAACGGGCTCAAGGCCGTGAATGACACGAGGGGGCATGACGTCGGCGACGAGGTCATCCGCATGGTGGCACGCGCCATCCGACGGGTCGTGCGCACGGGAGACCTCATCGGACGATGGGGAGGGGACGAGTTCATCGTCGTGGGGCGCGGCGAGGCACCCGATGCGGCGGTGATCGAGACACGCATGGCCGACGTGCTGGAGGCCCTGGGGTCGGGCCCGGTGTGGTCAGCCGGAGTCAGCGTGGGCGCGGCGTCGGGCCACGTCGACTTCGACGCACTGGTCGCCGCTGCCGACGACGACATGTACCAGCGCCGCGCGCGGACGCGGGGGACTACGCCTCCGGCGTGACCGGCTTGCCGCCGCGTGTGCGTCGCCGTGCGCGACGCCGCTTGGGCTTGGCTTCGGGATCGGGCTCGGTGCGAGCGACAGCATCGGCGTGCTGTTTCCTGCCGTGCTCCTTGCCGTGCTCCTTGCCGTCCTTGTGGCCGTGCTTCCCGCCGTGCGGCTTGCTTCCGTGCTGCTTGCCGCCCTGCGGCTTCTTCTTGCCGGTCTCGCCGAGGTCCTCGACGGCCTCCGCGGACAGGCCCTCGCGGGTCTGCTTCTCCTTGGGCAGGGTGCCCTTGGTGCCCGGCGGGATCTTGAGGCCGGTGTAGACGTGGTCGCTCGTCGAGTACGTCTCGATCGGGTCCTTGAAGGGCAGCTTCAGCGCCCGATCGATCATCTGCCAGCGCGCGATGTCCTCCCAGTCGACGAAGGTGACCGCGGTACCCGAATGGCCCGCCCGGCCGGTCCGGCCGATGCGGTGCAGGTAGGTCTTCTCGTCGTCGGGGCACTCGTAGTTGATGACGTGCGTGACGTTGTCCACATCGATGCCGCGCGCCGCCACATCCGTGGCGACCAGCACATCCACCTTGCCCGTGCGGAACGCCCGCAGGGCCTGCTCGCGGGCACCCTGGCCGAGGTCGCCGTGGACGGTGCCGACGGCGAAGCCCCTATCGGTCAGGTCGTCGCACACCTTCTGGGCCTTGCGCTTGGTACGGGTGAAGATCATCGCGAGCTCGCGGCCGTCTGCCTGGAGGATCCGCGCCAGCAGCTCGACCTTGTCCATGGGGTGGGTGCGCCAGACGTGCTGCTCGATGGCGTCGACGGTGGCGTTCTCGTCGCCCATGTCTGCCGCCCGCAGATGCATGGGCTGGGACATGTAGCGACGGGCCAGGTTGACGATCTGCCCGGGCATGGTGGCCGAGAACAGCATCGTCTGTCGCTGGGCCGGGATCATCGAGACGATGCGCTCGACGTCGGGCAGGAAGCCCATGTCGAGCATCTCGTCGGCCTCGTCGAGAACGAGGATCTTGATGGCGCTGAGGTCGAGGTCGCGCCGCTGCGCGAGGTCGATGAGGCGCCCGGGGGTGCCGACCACGACGTCGATCCCTGCCTTGAGGGCATCGATCTGCGGCTCGTAGGCGCGGCCGCCGTAGACGGCCAGCACGCGCACGCCCTTGATCCGTCCGGCCCGCTCGATGTCGGTGGCCACCTGGAGGCCCAGCTCGCGCGTCGGGCAGACGACCAGCGCCTGGGGAACGCCCTGCCCGGGCGTGATCGTCTGGAGCAGGGGGATGCCGAAGCCGAGCGTCTTGCCGGTGCCGGTCTTCGCCTGGCCGATGATGTCGGTGCCGCGCAGCGCGATGGGAATGCACTGCTGCTGGATCGGGAATGCGTGAGTGATCCCGTCAGCGGCGAGAGCCTCCGCGATCTGCGGGTCGGCGCCGAGTTCGGTGAAGGTGGGTGCGGTGGTGGGATCCACGGTAGATGTCATTGGTCGCACCCTATCGCCCGTGGGTGGGTAGCCTTCTTCCACCATGACTGACGAGGGAATCCCCGCCTCCGCGCTCGAGACCGATGCCGACTATCGGGCTGCGGTGATCGACCTGCTGGGGGTCCTCGCCTACGGCGAGCTGACCGCCTTCGAGCGGCTCGCGGCCGACGCCGCACTCGCGCCGGAGATCGACGACAAGGCGGCCATCGCCGGCATGGCGACGGCCGAATACCGACACTTCCTGGCGTTGCGGGACCGCCTCGCCGAGATGGGGGCCGACCCTGCTGAAGCGATGGCCCCGTTCCGCGCAGCGGTGGACGGCTTCCACGCGCATACCGCCCCCAGCGACTGGCTCGAGGGGCTCGTCAAGGCCTACGTGGGTGATGGGATCGGCACGGACTTCTACCGGGAGATCGCGAACCTGCTCGACCCGCGGACCCGGGAGCTGGTCCTCGACGTGTGCGACGACATGGGCAACTCCGCCTTCATGATCGAGCGCGTGCGGGCGGCCATCGAGGTCGATCCGAGGGTGGCGGGTCGGCTGGCGCTGTGGGGTCGGCGGCTCGTCGGGGAGGCGCTGTCACAGGCCCAACGGGTGGCAGCGGAGCGCGACGCGCTCTCCACGCTGCTCGTGGGCGGCGTGGACCGACCGGGGACCGACCTCGCCGAGATCGGTCGCATGCTGGCCAGGCTCACGGACAACCACGCGCGTCGCATGACGGCGCTCGGGCTGGCGGCGTAGCGAGCGCTTCCCGAGGGAGGCTAGGAGCCGAACCCGACGCGTCCCTTGGCGCTGGCGCCCACCTCGACGTAGGCGATCTTGGCTCCGGGCACCATGACGGTGCGGCCCCGGTCGTCCAGCAGCTTCAACGTGCCGCCGGAGGCGATCGCGGCCTCGACCGCGGCGATGACGTCGTCCGGGCTGTCGGTGCTGTCGAGAGCCACCTCTCGGACGGTGTCCTGCACGCCGATCTTGATCTCCACAGCTGTCCTTTCGACGACGTTCCGTGCTGGGAACAGTTCTAGCTCACGCGGCGGCTACGGCGCCACGTCGTTCGCTTGAGGCGGATGCGTCAGCGGGAAGCCGCTGATGCCGCGCCAGGCGAGGGACGCGATGAGCTCGGATGCGGCATCCCGGTCGAGCGCGCCGTCCTCGGCACGCAGCCAGCGCCGCGCCGCCACGTGGACCATCCCCTGCATGCCGTAGGCGAGGAGCAGAGCCTCGCCCTCGGCGAGTCCGGTGTCCTCGGCGATGACCGAGGCGCTGAGCCGGGCGAGCGCCTGGTCGGCGTCGTCGACGCGCTGTCGAACGACCGGCTCGTTGACCATGTCCCCCTCGAAGACGAGCCGGTAGGCGCCGTTCGGGTTCTCGACGAACGAGAAGTAGGCGGCGACCATGGCTGCCACGCGCGTTGCGTTGTCCGTGGTCCCGCCGAGGGCCGCGCGCGCGGCGGCCATCAGGTCCTCGATGCCGGCATCGAGGAGGGCGAGGTAGAGGTCGAGCTTGCCGGGGAAGTGCTGGTAGAGGACCGGCTTGGAGACTCCGGCGCACTCGGCGATCTCGTCCATGGAGGCCGCGTGGTATCCGGAGGCGGAGAAGACGTCGAGGGCCGCCGCGAGCACCTGCTGCCGCCGCTGCTCGCGGGGCAGGCGGGGCGCTCGTGTTCCCTCGGCCGTGGTCACACGGGCATCCTACTCACCGGTAACAAGCATTACCCTGATCTCGTGACCCTTTCGCTCGTCGCCTGGCCGCGGGAAGACCACCTGCTGCCCACCCGGACCATCAGCGCCCGCCATGCGCCGGGCGGGTCGGACGGCCTCCCGACCGCGGTGTTCGTGCACGGACTCGGTGGCTCCTCCCTCAACTGGACCGATCTCATGGGCCGGCTGCAGGAGCAGGTCGATGGATGGGCGGTCGACCTCGGCGGATTCGGCTGGTCGCCTCCACCCCGTGACGGCGACATGAGCCCCGCGGGACACGCGCGCAGCGTCGCCGAGTTCATCGAGTTCCTCGTGGCAGGCGGTCGGGCCAAGGCCCCCGTGCACCTCTTCGGCAATTCCCTCGGCGGGGCCGTGGCCCTGCAGTTGGCGGCTCGGCGTCCCGACCTGGTCAGGACGCTCACGCTGGTCTCGCCCGCCCTGCCCTCGGTCTTCGCCACCCGGTCCAATATCCATCTGCCGGTCATCGCCGTCCCGGGGATCGGCGAGCGGCTGGTACCCCGGTATCTCGAGGTCGACGCGGCGGGTCGGGTGCAGGGCACGATCGACGTCACCTTCGCGGACCCGACCCGAATCTCGCAGCAGCGGCTGGACGAGGCCGAGGAGGAGGTGCGTGCCCGCGATCACCTGCCCTACGTCTCCGATGCCTTCCTTCGGTCGCTGCGCGGCCTCCTGCGCACCTTCGTCGATCCCGGCCCGAATCGGCCATGGCGCCTGGCTCGCCGCGTGACCTGCCCCACGCTCGTCGTGTACGGACGGAAGGACCCGCTGGTCGACGCGCGCAGCGCGCACCGCGTGACCAAGCACTTCCCGAACGCCCACGTGCTCGTCCTCCCGGACTGCGGGCATGTCGCGCAGATGGAGCACCCTGAGT
Source organism: Actinomycetales bacterium (assembly GCA_016125355.1). Taxonomy (GTDB): domain Bacteria; phylum Actinomycetota; class Actinomycetes; order S36-B12; family S36-B12; genus UBA10649. The sequence goes on from WGLX01000040.1 coordinate 11,364, forward strand.
TCGTCGCGGCGGCCTGGGAGCGCTTCTGCGCCTGAACTCTGGCGATGCCGGCCTCGAGCGTCACTGACCGGGCTTGTTGCGCACGATGGCAGTGGTCCGTCAAGAAGCGGATCCACAGCCAAGCGTCGTCCACAGGCCGCACGCAATCTGGTCGACCACGCCCACCGTCCCGCCTACCGTCGCGGCGTGGATACCGTGACCGTGACGGAACGCGTGCGCGACCAGGTGCGCGCCCGCGGCATCGATCCGCTCATCGATCGGGAGGCGGTCCGTGCATTGGCGGCCGATGCCGTCGCAGGCCTGCCGCGGGGTGCTGACTCCGAGGGCCTGGCGCGGGCGGCGTTCGATGCCGTGGCCGGCTTTGGGCCACTGCAGGCCCACCTCGACGATCCGACGGTCGAGGAACTCTGGATCAACGCCCCGGGCCGGGTGTTCGTGGCTCGCGGGGGAGCCAGCGAGCTCACCACGGTGGTGCTGGAGGAGGACGAGGTACGCGGCCTGGTCGAGCGGATGCTCCGCCTCTCCGGCCGACGCCTCGACATGAGCAGCCCGTTCGTCGACGCGATGCTCCCGGACGGCAGCCGCCTGCACGTCGTGATCCCGGACATCACCCGGCGCCATTGGGCGGTGAACATCCGGCGGCATGTCGTGTCCGCGCGGACGTTGGCAGACCTGGTGCGGCTCGGGGCGCTCACGCGGCAGGCCGCCGCGTTCCTCGACGCCGCGGTGCTGGCCGGGCTCAACATCGTGGTCGCTGGGGGCACGCAGTCCGGCAAGACCACCTTCCTCAACGCGCTCCTCGGATCCGCGGACTCGCGCGAGCGGATCATCAGCTGCGAGGAGGTGTTCGAGCTCCGCCTCGAGCACCCGGACTGGATCGGCATGCAGACGCGCGCCGCCGGCCTGGAGGGCGTCGGGGAGATCCCCTTGCGACGCCTCGTCACCGAGGCTCTGCGCATGCGCCCGACCCGGCTTGTCGTCGGCGAGGTGCGGCAGGGCGAGGCACTCGACCTTCTCGTCGCCATGAATTCGGGCATGCCGGCGATGGCGACGATCCACGCCAACAGCGCCCGCGAGGCGCTCACCAAGCTGTGCACGCTGCCCCTGCTGGCCGGGCCCAACATCGACGCCGCCTTCGTGGTGCCCACGGTGGCCGCGTGCGTCGACCTGGTGGTCCATCTCGGTACCGGCCGGGAGGGCCGACGGGTCCGCGAGATCGCCTCGGTCTCGGGTCGGGTGGAAGGGGGCATCGTCGAGTTGTCGCGCGTGTTCGAGCGGTCGGACGCGGGCCTGATCCGCGTGGCCAGCGCCGCTCCGCATGCCGATCGCTTCGCCGCCCATGGCATCGACATCGCCCGGCTGCTGGCGGGCACGCCGTGACCGGTCCGGCGCTGGGCGTCGCCCTCGGGCTGCTCGGCGGAGTGGGCATGCTGCTGGTCCTCGATGCGCTGACCCGGCCACGGATGCCGTCCCCTGCTCGGAGGAGGACGTCCCGCCGACTGCTCCTCCGCGGCGCCGCTTTCGCCGTGCCGTCCGGCGTGCTCGCGGTGGTCCTCACTGGCATTCCGGTCGTCGGGGTGCTGGCCGCCGCTGTCGGGGCCGCAGCCCCGCGCTGGTGGCATGGACGCGGGGACCGTCGGCGTCAGCAGGAGCGGATGCTCGCTTGGCCGGACGCGGTGGACGACCTTCGGTCGGAGGTGCGCGCGGGGGTCGGGCTGCCGGAGGCGGTGGCAGCGCTCGCCCGCTCAGGCCCGTCCGCCCTGCGTACGACCTTCAGCGGTTTCCTGGCGGAGTACCGGGCCACCGGGTCCTTCCGCGACGCACTCGGCTCGCTCAACCGCTCATCGGACCCGGTGGCGGATCGCGTCGTTGCTGCACTCACGGTCGCTCGGGATGTGGGAGGCACGGAGCTGGGGACCGTTCTGGCCACCTTGAGCACGCTCCTGCGGGAGGACGCCCGCATCCGCGCGGAGATCCTCGCGCGACAGAGCTGGACCGTGACCGCGGGCCGCCTGGCCGTGGCGGCGCCATGGCTCACGCTCGCGGTGATGTGCACGCGACCAGGAACCGTCGGTGCCTACCGCACCCCGACGGGGGCCCTGTTGCTCGTGGGGGTTGCGCTCACGAGCCTGGCCGCCTACCGGCTCATGGCCCGGGCCGGCCGGTTGCCGGAGGACGCCGGGGGGCCGCGATGAGCGCGGCGGGCGGCCTGGTGGGACTGCTGGCGGGGGTCAGCATGCTGCTGGTGGCCTGGTGGTGGCGGGATCGGCGCCCCCTGCCCCTGAAGGAGCGCATCGGTCCGTTCGTCGGCATCGAACGGCCCGTGGACTCACGGCGGACGGCTTGGGGGCTGCGCACGCTGCTGGCGCGACGCCGACGCGTTCAAAGCGCGCACCGCGATCACCCGCGCCAACTGCGCTGGGCGGCGATCGGAGCGGCGGCCGCGACTCTCGCTGGGGTGGCCATCGGAGCGACGTCCCGGCTGCCCGGCCTGATGCTGGTCATCGCCGCAGGGAGCAGCGCCGGCTGGTGGCTGGAGAGCCTCGACACCCAGCGTCGGCAGCGGCGTCGGCAGCGCGCGATCCGGGCGCAGCTTCCGATGGTCGCCGATCTCGTGGCCCTCGCCCTCAGTGCCGGCACCTCGCCGATGACGGCGCTCGCCACTGCGGCGGCTGCACTGCCGGGGCCCTTGTCGGACGAGATCGACGACGCGGTGCGCCGCACACAGTCGGGCGGCTCCCTGCAGGGCGCCCTCGCCGGGATGGCGCAACGCAGCGGTGTGGTCGAGGTCCGCCGGTTCGTCGATGCGCTGATCCTCGCCTCGGAGCTCGGAACCTCGATGGGCGAGGTGGCACGGGCTCAGGCCATGGATATTCGAGTCTCGACGCGCCGACGGTGGATGGAGGAGGCGGGCCGAAAGGACGTGGCGATGCTGGTGCCGATCGTCTTCCTCGTGCTCCCCGCTGTCGTCGTGGTTGCGCTGTTCCCCGGCCTGACGTCGCTTCGGCTGGTGGTGCCGTGAAGGGGACTGCCCACGGTGGGTGGATTCGAGGAAGGGAGAGCACGCATGGACAGGTGGACGACTCGACTGGGGCGCACGCTGCGGCACGACCGCGGGGACGTGCCAGGATGGGTGCTCGTCACAGTGATGACGGCGGGACTCGTGACCGCCCTGTGGCTGGTGGCGGACCAGCAGCTGACGGCCGTCCTCCAGCGCGCCATCAGTTCGGTGACCGGGGGCTAGGAAGCCGGGGCAGTGCGGTCGTCGAGTTCGTCCTCGTGACCCCGCTGCTCCTGCTCGTGGGCCTGGCCGTCCTGCAACTGGTGCTTTCGCTCACCGTGCGCGCCACATTGGCGTCTGCTGCCACGGAGGGGGCTCGTGCCTCCGCTCTGTCGGAATCCGCCCCTGGGGCGGCCGAGGCGCGGATCCGCGACCTGCTCGCGGGCACGGTGGCGGAGGAGAGTGTCGTGGGCATCGCGACGCGGTCCACGGTGATCGACGGAGTGCCTCTGGTGGAGACGCGGATCGACTATCGGCTCTCGCTGCTGGGCCTGATGCTCCCCACCGAGCTCACGGTCCGGGGCCATGTCCTGGTCGAGGGCCGATGAGGCGTGGTGACCGGGGATCCGCGATCGTCGAGTTCGTCGTCGTCGCTGTCTGCCTTCTCATCCCGGTGTCGTACGCGGCCGTGTCGGTGGCGCACCTCCAGTCGGCGGCCTTCGCGACTTCCCTCGGGGCACGTGAGGCGGCTCGGGCCTTCTCCACGGCTCCGACCGCCTCTGCCGCGCGCGCAGGAGCCCTGGCCGCGGCTCGACTCGCGTTCGCGGACCACGACGTGGCGTTTCCGGAAGGAGCACTGAGGGTCTCCTGCGAGGGCGGTCCCTGCCTGTCACCGGGCAGCATCGTCGTCACCGAGCTGTCGTGGCAGGTGTCGCTGCCGTGGCTGCCGGGAGCGTCCATCCCGGTGAGCTCCCGCCATGTGGAGCCCATCGACGACTACCGATCGGACGCCCGGTGACCCGTCAAAGGCCGGGTGATCAGGGAACGGTCCTGGTTCTGGCGCTCGGCCTGGTCGTGGTCGTCCTGACGGGGGTCGTCGTCATGGTCACGGCGTCGGCGGCATTCCTGCAAAGGCGAGCCCTCGTGACGGTGGCCGACGCCGCGGCGATCGCCGGCGCGCAGGCCATCGACCTCGACGCCTACTACCGCGATGGCGCGGCGGCGGCGACCGCGCTGGACCGCTCGGCGGTCCCCGGCCGGGTGCGCGGCCTGCTCGACCAGTTCGGTCGAGACCTGCCCGAGGGCATGGTGGTCGAGGAGGTGAGCAGTGACGGCCAGCGCGTTCGGGTCGTCCTGAGCGCCCCGTTGCGGCTGCCGCTGGTCCAGGACTGGCTGACCGCCCGCGTGGCGGTGGCCTCCGAGGCCGAGTTGGCGTACCGGCAGAGCGGGGACTGACTCGCCTCCGTACCCTTGAGTCACCATGGCTGCTGTTGACGTGAGCGATCGCATCGCTGCCCTGACCTCCACGATGGCCAGCATCGAGTCGGTGCTGGACCTGCCGGCGCTGCGCACGGCGGTGGCGGACCTGGAGGAGGAGGCAAGTGCCCCGGACCTGTGGAACGACCAGGAGAACGCCCAGCAGGTGACGTCGCGGCTGTCGTTCACCCAGGGGGAGATCCGGCGCTTCGAGGCGCTGCAGAGCCGCATGGAGGACATCCCGATCCTGTTCGAGCTCGCGGAGTCCGAGTCGGACGAGGCGGCGCTGGCCGACGCGGTCAAGGAGCTGGAGTCCCTGGAGTCGGCCGTGGCCGAGCTCGAGGTCCGCACGCTGCTGTCGGGCGAGTACGACGCGCGCGAGGCGTTCGTCTCGATCCGCTCGGGTGCGGGTGGCGTCGACGCGGCGGACTGGGCGGAGATGCTGCTGCGCATGTACACGCGGTACTGCGAGCGGCACAACTGGCCGTTCGAGGTCAATGACACCTCGTACGCCGAGGAGGCGGGCATCAAGTCCGCGACCTTCCACGTCAAGGTCCCGTATGCCTACGGCACCCTGTCGGTCGAGCAGGGCACCCACCGACTCGTGCGGATCTCGCCCTTCGACAACCAGGGCCGCCGGCAGACCTCCTTCGCGGAGGTCGAGGTGATCCCCGTCGTCGAGCAGACCGATCACATCGAGATCCCGGAGGACGAGATCCGGATCGACGTCTTCCGCTCGTCGGGTCCAGGTGGGCAGGGCGTCAACACGACCGACTCCGCCGTCCGCATCACGCACTTCCCGACGGGGATCGTCGTCTCGTGCCAGAACGAGAGGTCCCAGATCCAGAACAGGGCCTCCGCGATGGCCGTCCTCCAGTCCAAGCTGCTCGAGCTGCGGCGCCAGGAGGAGCAGGCCAAGCTCGACGCCCTCAAGGGCGACACCGCCGGCTCGTGGGGCAACCAGATGCGCTCCTACGTCCTCCACCCGTACCAGATGGTCAAGGACCTGCGGACCGAGCACGAGACCGGGAACACCTCCGCCGTCCTCGACGGGGAAATCGACGACTTCATCGAAGCAGGCATCCGGTGGCGCAAGAAGTCCACCCAGCCTGCTTAGACTGTCCCGGTGATCCTCTTCGACCACGTCACCAAGCAGTACGCCACCCAGAATCGGCCGGCGCTCGATGACGTGTCGCTGGAGATCGAGAAGGGGGAGTTCATCTTCCTCGTGGGACCGTCCGGATCGGGCAAATCGACCTTCCTCCGCCTCGTGCTGCGTGAGGAGCGGGCCAACAAGGGCTCGGTGTGGGTGCTCGGCAAGGAGCTGAACCGCCTCTCGAACTGGAAGATCCCGGCCCTGAGGCGCCAGATCGGCACCGTCTTCCAGGATTTCCGCCTGCTCCCCAACAAGACCGTCTTCGAGAACGTCGCGTTCGCGCTCGAGGTGATCGGCAAGCCGTCGAACCACATCAAGAAGGTCGTCCCGGAGGTTCTGGAGGTGGTGGGCCTGGAGGGCAAGGAGGGTCGCCGACCGGACGAGCTCTCGGGTGGCGAGCAGCAGCGCGTGGCCATCGCGCGGGCCTTCGTGAACCGGCCGATGCTCCTCATTGCCGACGAGCCCACGGGAAACCTCGACCCCGGCACGTCCATCGGCATCATGAAGCTGCTCGACCGCATCAACAAGCTGGGCACCACGGTCGTGATGTCTACCCATGACTCCCAGATCGTCGATCAGATGCGCCGCCGCGTCATCGAGCTCGAGACAGGGCACGTGGTGCGCGACCAGTCCCGCGGCGTCTACGGATACGCCCGATGAGGGCTACCTTCGTCGCCAGCGAGGTCGGCAATGGCCTCCGGCGCAATCTCACGATGACCGTGGCCGTGATCATCACGGTGGCGGTCTCGCTCAGCCTCTTCGGGGCCGCGCTGCTCGTCCGGGCGCAGGTCTCGACGATGAAGGACTTCTGGTACGACAAGGTCGAGGTCTCCATCTTCCTGTGCAGCAAGGGCAGCGACACCCCCTCGTGCGCGGGAGGTGCGGTCACGTCGGCCCAGCGTGACCAGATCCGGACCGACCTCGAGTCTCTGAAGCCGCTCGTGCAGGAGATCTACTACGAGTCGAAGGCTGAGGCGTACCAGCGCTTCAAGGAGCAGTTCAAGAACTCTCCCATCGTCGACAACGTGACCGAGAGCGCCCTGCCGGAATCGTTCCGCGTCAAGCTGTCGGATCCGACGAAGTACGACGTGGTCGCATCCGCCTTCGCCGGCCGGCCGGGTATCGAGCAGGTCAATGACCAGCGCCAGATCCTGGACAAGTTCTTCCGACTGCTCGGCGGGCTGCAGCTGATTGCCCTGCTCATCGCGCTGGTGATGCTGATCGTCACGGTGCTGCTCATCGTCAACACGATGCGGGTCGCGGCCTTCAGCAGGCGCCGGGAGACCAGCATCATGCGACTCGTGGGCGCCTCGAACTTCTACATCCAGCTGCCCTTCCTGCTGGAGGCGGCCCTTGCCGCGGCGATCGGGGCGATCCTCGCGATCGGCTCGCTGATCGTCATGAAGGTGGTCCTTGTGGACCAGGTGCTGGCGCCGTCATTCCAGTTCACCGCTTTCGTCGGCTGGGATGCGGTGGCGGCCATCGCCCCGATCATGCTCATCACGGGTGTGGGGCTGGCCGGAATCGCGGCGTTCTTCACGCTGCGCAAGTACCTTCGGGTCTGATGTCGCCGACCGCTGCTCCGTTCATCCCCGAGCCGCGGCGCGTCTCCCGGCGCGGCTGGATCATCGCGGCCGTAGTCGCCACCATCGTGGCCATCCTGTACGGCACCGTGGTGCGGTACTACGACGTCGAGGGCGGCCTGGATTTCCAGGGCAACCCCACCACCAACCCCGATGGCATCCTCGTCCGAGTAGGGCCTGCCAACGTCGATGCCGCGTTCCGAGTTGCGACGCTGCACTTCGCCTTCGAGCCGGGGGAGAACCTCGTTGACGATCGCGGAGTCCTGCTGAGCAACGTCCGCCTCACGATTTCCAGCTGGAGCGGGGCCCGCGAGGTCCGATACCAGGCGGGCGAGGTGATGCGTGACATCAACGACGATGTCGGCATCAACGGGGAACAGGCGCTCTACCCGCTCGACAAGCACGAGGCTGCCGTCTTCGTGACCGCGGACACCTATGTGAAGGACTCCGGCGGCGGTTTCACGTCGACGGGGCTGGTCCCCACCAGCATCTCCGGTGACTCGAGCACGGTGAGCCCTCCCGGAGGCTCGGGGCAGACGGACTGGGGCCTCACCGGGTGGGATACCCGAATGGTGGGCTACGACACGGCCGCCGGATCGTCGCTGAGCGTGGTGTTCACACGCGCCTTCTCGACCAAGATCTTCGCCGGCGTGCTGCTCCTCCTTGCCATGATCCTCTCGGCCTTCGCCCTGACCGTGGGGCTGCTCACCGTGACGCGGCGGCGCCGTGTCGAGGTCGGCCTCATGACATACGCGGGAGCGGTGCTCTTCGCGCTGCCCGCCCTGCGCCAGTACATGCCGAACGCGCCCCCCATCGGCGCAGCGATCGACGTCTTCGTGTACCTCTGGGTGATGATCGCCGCGATCGCTGCGGTTACGCTCATCGTCTCGTCATGGATCGCCCAGAGCCGAACGGCGCTCCTGTACGAGAGGCGGGCGGCAGAGGCTGCCGCAGCCTCCGCTTCGACCGAGATGTCTGGTGACTGACGATGCCGCGTGAGCAGGGGCGCAAGCTCATCGCCCAGAACAAGAAGGCGCGGCACGACTACGCGATCGACGACGTGTACGTCGCGGGCCTCGTGCTCACCGGAACCGAGGTCAAGTCGCTGCGTGCCGGCCGGGCGACCCTGACTGACGGGTTCGCCACGCTGGACGATGGCGAGGTGTGGCTGCGCGGAGTGCACATCCCGGAGTACACGCAGGGCACCTGGACCAATCACGAGCCCCGGCGCGCACGGAAGCTCCTGCTGCATCGCGAGGAGATCCGCCGGATCGCGAACAAGGTGAAGGATGCCGGCGTCACCCTCGTGCCGCTTTCCCTGTACTTCCAGGATGGCTACGCCAAGGTGGAGATCGCCGTCGCCCGAGGCCGGAAGAACTACGACAAGCGGCAGGCCATCGCGGAGCGGGAGTCCAAGCGCGAGACGGAGCGCGCCACCGGGCGTCGCACCAAGGGCATCGACTGACCGAGCATCGTGGTCAGAAGGGTGGCGGGTCGGTGTCATGTCGCCGGCCGCTCGGAGATCGCCAGGTGCAGGAACCATCCGGGTCGGACCGTTCGATCGTCCACCCGCCGTGGGTCTTGAGCTGGTGATGCCTGGTGCAGAGGTGCCCGAGGTTCACCCGATTGGTAGCGCCGCCATGCTCCCAGGGAATGGCGTGGTCGACCTGACTGCGCGCGGCCGCACGGCTGCAGCCCGGGAATCGGCAGGTATGGTCACGCGCTACGAGGTAGTCGCGCAGGGGACCGGTGACCGCGTAGGCACGGCGGCCGCGGTCGAGAAGGTGGCCCGTGGTGGAATCGGTCACCATCCGTCGCAGGGAGGTTGGGCTTCCTGGATCGGCCAGGAGATCGCGAACGGCCTGTGCCGTGACTGTCTGGGCCGGCCCGCATCCCGTGCGCACCGTTCCGGGCTCCTGCGAGGCGCCGACGAGACTGGCAAGGTCGATGACGACCTGAATCTCCGTGTGCACAGCGGCGGACCGCGCCTCGCCGCAGACGGCATCGACAAGCGCCTGCGCGCGACGCTCCCCGATCGACCACGGCGACTCGACGGCGCTCCTTGCCTGCGCGTCAATGGCCGCGTGGACGCGGGCCGCGTCCTCCGCGGGACGCCATGCCTCGAGGAGGGCGAGACCGTCGTCGAGGGGAACCAGGTGGACATCCACGCTGCGGCGGGCCTGCTGCCGGCGCCGCTCCTCGCCGTCTGCGTCGATGGAACCCACAGCTCGCCGCGCCGCGGTCCGGGTTCGGCTCGGCGTCGTGCGCTCGGCGACCGGGACGACCCGGCGCTCCAGCTCGGTGCAGGCCTCCACGAACCACGCCCGCCGCGCTGCCTCGCTCGGTGAGTCCAGGGACGGATCCTGAGCAAGGACGACGTCGTAGCCATCAAAGCGACGAGCCTGCTCGCAGATGACGCGCGCGTGCTGGGCGGTGATCCGCCCACTCTCGAGCGCAGCGCCCGTGGTGGGCAGGGCGGTCTGGAGGAGACGGGCCATCGCAAGCCGGTCGTGCACCTGGCCGGGGGAGAGGCGGAGTGCGGCGGCGATCTCCTCACGCGCCTCGTCGGCCAGGGTGATCTCGATTCGCCGTTCGGACTCCTCGCCGTAGACGTCGACCCGCCTGGTGCGTTTCGTCAGTCCGGCGGCTGCCGTCAGGGCACGAGCCTCGAGGGCAGCGAGCCGCGACGCCGCCTGCTGGATCTGGACGAGCATCTCGACGCGGCCGTAGTGCGTCAAGGACTCGGGGTCGGCGTCGAGCAACGACCGGGGCTCGGCGAGGAGAGCCTCGAGGTGGGCCTCCTGGTCGGCCTCCGTCAAGGACGGATCCTCGAACGGCTCCGGGGGAAGGAGATCCGAGGAGGTGGGCATGGCAGCAACCTACGGCGGGGGTCTGACGTCGAAGGCCGTCCGGAATGCCCGACGGTGAGGTTTTGTTGTGCATGCTGGTCGGCGTACCATCGACAAGGCCCTCGCGGGCTTTGACAACTCAACAGGGGGTGACAGGTTTCGACGGACAGACGTCTTGACCGGTGAAGCGTGTCGAGAAGCCAAGGTGATCTCGTTAAGCATCCTTGGAAACAAATAACTGCCAATAACAAGCAGACCGCTTCCGCTTACGCCCTCGCGGCCTAAGCACTAGAGAAGCCGCCAGCCCGATGCGTCCCCGAATCGGGATCTGGCGTCGCTAGGGGACTCACCAAACGCTCCGGTCACGGGAGCGGGCGGAAAACCAAACAGTGACTGGACCGCCACCGCACAGTGCCACACGAAGTGCGGGGGTCGAGCAGCGACAGCGTGGCTACACACGTAGAAGAACGGAAGGGACCTGCACGGACCCGGGTTCGATTCCCGGCACCTCCACGACGTGGTGCTGACATTTGACCCGCCAGGGGTGTTCTCCTGGCGGGTCTTGTCGTTTCCTGGCGGCTTGGGCCGGGCTCGGGGGGCTTGGCTGGCCGGTGCCGGGACGGCTCTGCGGCCGCGGGTTTGGCGAGTCAAGCCTCTTGCGTGGTGGGCACTTCCGGGCACTGTGAGTGTTGCGCAACATGTTGCGCAACACTCTGCTGGAAAGGTACGGTGGTGTGGTGAGCACAGCGGCAGGATCGGATGCGTTGAAGGAGTTTGCTCCTGACATTCGTCGGGTGTCGAGTTCGGCCCTCCACGGATCGCCGGGGAAGGTTGTCGAGTCTGTCTCGGCGGGCGCTGCCGTGGTGGTGACGCGGTACAGCGGGACTCAGGCGTATGTCCTGTCGCCGGAACTCGCGGAGACCTTGGCCGTCAAGGCTGCGGGACTGGACGCCCTTCGCCGCGACCTGGAAGCTGTGCGGCCGTTCCTCGACGCGGCTATGCGGGCGGGGGTGAGTCCGCTGGAGGTCCTGGACCAGGTGCTGCACGACAGCGATGAGGGGACTGTGGCGGTGGACTTCGCCGGCCTGGGCAGGCTGATGAGTCGCGTTCCTGTCGCTCTTGTGGCCGGCGAGGACGGCGGGCCTTTGGCGCGTGTCGAGCTGGTCGGCGTCAGCGCGGTGGGCACAGGCGCCGATGATGACGACTACTCCGCCTTCGACGACGAGTGAGCGTCCCCGCCCGGGCGGATGACCCGTGGTACCCGCCAGACTTTTGGGTGCCCGCGAGCAGGGCTTCTGAGTATCCGTACCGGTACGGCGACCTGTTCAAGGCCCCTACCGCCGACGCCTTCGGCCGGGACCTGATCTCGACGGGCAAGAAGCCTGCTCCTTGGATGGGGGTGCTCGTTCTCTCGCCCAGTTGCGAGCTTGTGACGAAGGCCGGAGACGACGATCCGGTGACCGTTGCACGGGTTCGGGACCTGAGCCGGCAGTCCGCGTCCCAGCGAGCGCAGGTGTCAGCAGGGTGGAAGGACACGCCTGACGGCCCCTCTGTCGCTTTCGCGAGTTTCGCCTACCTCGCACCGGTGCCCTGGGTCGAGGGTTTCACCGACCAGATGTATGCGGACTTCCGGCAGATTGCCGTGGTCCGCTACGGGGACTTGAAGTCGGCCGGCAGGGTCGCGGCGCTGGACCACGAAGCCAGGGTCGCTCTGATTCGCCGGGAGCTGTACTACCGGTATCGCTGGCTGGTGCCGATGGACAGTGTGCGGAACAGCGAGGCAGTCCGTATCCGGGCTGACGCCGCTTTCATCGGGCCCAAGCCCGAATGGGCCTCCGGGCGGTAGACGGGTAGCGGTCAAGCTCGCGCGGTTTGAACGGAGGGCATTTTCGGGTTTGCGTGGCCCGAAATGTTCCCGTGTTTCCCCTGCTCAGGAGCAACTGTTAGCTACCCACGACGAACGAGAGAAGGGGAGAGCGCCTGCGCTCTCCCCTTCCGAGTGAGGAGGGGAGGTCGAGCGTGCGAAGCACCCGAATACCTCCACGACGCACGAAGACCCAGGGTGTTCCCCTGGGTCTTCGTCGTTTCGTATTGGGGTTCGCCGATCAGGCGCCTGTGGATGCGCTGGGCCACGTGCCCGAGCGCATCGCCTCGCGAAGGATGGCCAGCGCAGATGCGTGCATCACCTCCGCAGCCTCCTCACGCGAGAGCCCGCCAACGTCGGTGAGCCACACCAGAGCCTCGATGCCCGCGGCTGACCGGATGGCCCGAGCCAGCAGGGGGCGGTCTATCCCTGGATGGCTGTCCGCCAGTGGATCGAGCGCGTCCAGGACCCAGCCGATGCCTCGGCCGCGTCGCAGTTCGCCGGTATCCCGGCTGCGGTCGGGCTGCGGGTCAAGGGCGACGCGGAGCGCCGCTCGCAGCTGCGGTTCCCACGCGAGCGTGACGTCCCTGAGGAAGCGATCGAGGACGATGCCGAGTCGGAGCTCGACGTCATCTGGCGCGTCCGCCGGCAGCAGGTGGGCGAGGTCGATCTGAGGGTGGGCTGCGGCGATGAGGTCCCGACTGTTGCTGAAGTAGCGATAGGCGGTGGTCCGCGAGATGCCGGCGGCGGTGGCGGCGGACTCCACGGTCACCGGCCGCTCGGCAGCCAGCTCCTCCCGTGCGGCGTGGACCAGCGCATCCCGGGTGCGGCGCTTCTGGGCTGTGCGTCCGCCCTCGAGGTAGGACGGAGGGTTCCGATTGTCATGCTTTCGCGGTACGGTGGTGCCCACGATGGCACTGTAGTCCCGTAAAGATGCGTAGCGTCATGACACACCGCACACAGGAGGACCGATGGCCGACCCGGTGGAAACCGATTCCGAGTTGTACTCGGTCGTCTTCGAGAACGAGCGGGTACGCGTCCTCCGTTACCACGACCTCCCGGGGCAATCCACCCATCCGCACGCTCACCCCGACAGCGTCATGATCACGCTGTCCTCTTTCGAGCGGAGGCTGGTCCACGGTGGTCGCACGGTGGACGTGTCCATCCCCGCGGGAGAGGTGCGGTGGCTTGACGCACAGGAGCACGCCGGCCACAACATCGGGTCGACGGACACGCTGACGGTGTTCGTGGAGCTGAAGGAGTCAGCCCCCCGCACCTCCGAAGCCGTGCTCGGTCCGCGCATCTGACCCATCGCGCGCGCAACTTTGGACGCTCAGCTTCGTCCTCATCGCCGGGCCGAAGCACGGGCCGTGGGTCGCATGCTGAGCCGGGTGCCTGCGCTGCATGTGCACGGGGTTACCCGCCCTACAATCGCGAGCGGCGAGACCGCCGGCCGCGCGGAAAGGACCAGGGCATGGACCTGAGAGTGCCGGGCATCATCCTCACCGTAACCGGGATCGTGGCCCTGATCGTCTCGCTCACCAAGGGCCCCAACCTCGGCATCTCCCGTCGGACCGGGGTTGTCATCGGCGCTGTACTCCTGGTGCTCGGGGGAGTCATGATCATCTACACCGCCACCACCCAGTAGCGCCGTGCCAGCCAACGACCCCGCGGGGCGCCGATTCGGCGAGGCCGTGGAGGCCTATGAACGGGGCCGCCCCGATTACCCCCGCGCGGTCGTGGAATGGCTGCTGGCGGATCGACCCGAGGTCGTCGTCGACGTCGGTGCGGGGACCGGGAAGCTCACGCGAGCGGTCGCTGCCCGTGCGACCTCGGTGGTCGCGGTGGAGCCGGACCCGCAGATGCGTGCCTACCTCTCCCGGAGCCTGCCGGGAATCCGCGCGCTTGCAGGCACCGGAGAAAGCCTGCCCCTCGCGGACTCCTCGGCCGATGCCGTCGTCTCGGGCCAGGCCTGGCACTGGGTGGACCCCGATCGTGCGGTCCCGGAGGTGGCGCGTGTCCTGCGGCCGGACGGCACGCTGGGGCTGGTCTGGAACGACCGTGATGAGGACGACCCGTGGATCGCCCGCCTCAGCGCCCTGCTCGATGAGTATGGAACCAGCCCGGATGCGGATTACGAACCCGTCGTCGGAGCGCCGTTCTCGCCGATCGGGACGACCGAGCATCGATGGGTCAACGAGGTCAGCGATGACTCTGTCGTCGACATGATCGTGTCACGCAGCTACGTGATCGCCTTGCCGGACGCCACGCGTCATGAACTCCTCGGTCGACTGCGGGAGCTGGCCGCCGACGGGCGGGACCCGGCCACCGGCCTCGTGCCCGTGCGCTATGTCACCCGCGGCTATCGGTACCGCCTTGTGGGAGCGAACTGACGGCGGACAGTCCGTCGACGAACGCGACACTGTCACGCGAGATCTCGTTACGGGCCGTGTCGTGGCTCACGGTCGGCGTCCCATCCCCGGGCTGGGGTCCGTAGTCGCCGAAGAACGCATGGACGGCCCCGTCGATGGTGACGAACGTCGACCCGGCCGGCAGCGTGGCCTTCGAATCCTCGATCTTGGCCGGCGTCGCCAGACCGTCGTTGCTCCCGGAGATGGACAGCACCTTGGCCGTGAGGGAGGTGCTGATGTCGTTCGCCGGATAGCTGGCGTAGAGAAGCAAGCCCACGGCAGGGGAGACCGGGTCACTGTCGCCGGCGTCGGCCTGCATCGCCGCGACCGTGCCGCCGAGTGAGTGGCCGCCCACCGCCCAGCGATCGATGCCCGGGTATGCCGACCTGGTGGCGTCGAAGGTGGGCAGCGACAGGAACGCGATCCCCAGGGGCTGCTTGGGAATCACGACCGTGTGGCCAGCCTCGGCAAGGGGGCGGAGGATGGCCGCGTAGGCGCGGGCGTCGACCTTGGCGCCCGGCTCGAAGAACACCCCGGTGCTCGAGACCGTCCCGGTGGGAGTCATCACGATCTGGGTCGGGTACTCGGCGACGGTGACGGAGGCATCAGATCGCATGGCATCGAGTGCCGGCTGCACTGCCGTGAACGGTCGCAGCCAGGCCATGAACGCGATCCAGGCGACCGAAAGGAGAACCAGCGCGAAGCGGCCGACGCGACGCCATCCGGTTCTGGCGGGGCGGGGCCGGAACGATCGCCAGATGACGAGGGCGCAGCCCAGCAGGGTGAGCGCGAGCAGGACGGCGTACAGCGGGTGCCCATGCAGGATGGCCCCCCTGCCGGTGGCGCTCGCCCAGAGCACGACGAGGATGCCGGCTGCGGCGACGATCCGCACCGCCCAGGCGATCCAGGCGGACTCGGTCCGTGGCGGTGGGGTGGACATCGCTGTCATCGTGGTCAGGCTCCCACAGGGGCCGGGGGACCGCGAGTGCACCGGGTCGCCGTCTTCACGGAATCTTCATCGTCACGACCGCACTTCACACATAGGACCGGGCCATCGTGGACTCATCGACGGGGCACGCGAGAGGACGAGGCTGATGACCAGGCTGACCGGTACGAAGAAGGCACTGATCCTGTCGCTGGCGGGTGTGGGCGTCGTGGGCGTGGCGGTCCTGGGGGCCGGGGGAGCGGTGGCCGCGACCGGCGGGGCGTGGGACGGCTGGCGACCCTGCTGGGGAACCTCATCGCCGGATGCCTCATCGTCGGACTCCTCGTGGACCGGACCGATGGCCGGAGGCTGGGGGATGGGTGGGGGCTACGGCATGGGCGGGGGCTACGGCCAGGGCTTCAGTGACCAGTCGATGATGGCGGCCGCTGCCTCGGTGCTCGGCCTGACGACGGACGATCTGATCGCCAAGATCCACGACGGGGCCACGTTGGCCGACCTCGCCGCTGCGAAGGGCATGACCAGCCAGGAGTTCCAGGACGCCATCCTCGCCTCCATGAAGACGAGTCTCGAATCGAACACCGACCTCACGGATCAGCAGCGTGATGACATCCTCGACCACCTCGACGACATGCTTCCCCTCATGGTCGATGGCGACCACGATGGCTTCGGCGGCATGATGGGCGGGCACCGTGGCGGGATGTGGAGCTGACTGACCTGATCGAGGGAGCGTGCCGTGCGCCGAGTGCTCGTCGTCGATGACGAGACCAGCATCCGGCTGGTTCTGCGGGGGTACCTCGAGTCGGACGGCTTCGCGGTCGAGGAAGCCGAGGACGGGGAGACCGCGCTGAGCATCGCACGGGGCGGCGACGTCGATCTTGTGCTCCTCGACGTCATGATGCCGGACCTCGACGGGCTCGAGGTGCTTCGACGGCTGCGTACCTTCAGCTCGGCATACGTGATCCTCGTGACCGCCCGAGCCGAGGAGGTGGACAAGCTCGTCGGCCTGGAGGTCGGTGCGGATGACTACGTGACCAAGCCGTTCAGCCCCCGCGAGGTCCTGGCCCGCGTGCGTGCGGTGCTGCGGCGCGACCGCATCATGCGAAGCGATGAACGGACCGTGCTCCGGTACGAGGGGCTGACCATCAACGTCGACGGACGCATGGTCCACGTCGGGGATGAAGCAGTCGACCTGACCACGCTCGAGTTCGATCTCCTCACCGCGATGGCCGAGTCCCCGGGCCGTGTCTTCTCGCGCGCGCAGTTGCTCGAGCGCGTCTGGGGCTACGACTTCTACGGCGATGAACGGGTCGTCGACGTCCACATCAGGTCCCTGCGGGCCAAGCTCTCCGACGACGCCACGGCGCCGCGATTCATCGGAACAGTGCGGGGGGTCGGCTACAAGTTCATGGGGGTTCCCGAATGAGGGTCACCCTTCCCATCCGCCTGTTCATCTCGTACGCGGTGGTCGCGGTCATCGGAGCTCTGACGGCCTTCGCGACCGTGCGCCTCTTGGCTCCGCAGTTCTTCGACCAGCGCATGGGCATGATGGCTGGGGTCACCGACGGCCAGGGGATGATGGGTGATCACACGGGCAGGCTGGGGGCCTCGCGGTCGATCCGCGACGCATTCCTCTCCTCGCTCGACCTGGCCCTCCTCGCCGGCCTGGTCCTGAGCCTGGTGATCGCCGGTGCGGTGGCGGCCTTCGTGACCTATCGGCTCCTCCGGCCCCTGGAGGATGTCCGAGCGGCGACTCGTCGGATCGCCGCAGGCGACTACCACGCGCAGGTGCCGCTCCCCTCCGAGCCGGAGATGGCGGCGCTCGCCACCGACGTGAACACCCTCGCTCGTGAGCTCGCCGACACGGAGGCCCGTCGGACGAGGCTGCTCGGCGATGTCGCCCATGAGATGCGCACACCGCTGACCGCGCTCGACGGGTATGTGGAGGGGATGATCGACGGCGTCTTCCCTTCGGACGAGTCGACGCTCACGGCGGTGACGGGGGAGCTTCGCCGACTCCGAAGGCTCTCGGAGGACCTGTCGTCCCTGTCGCGCGCGCAGGAGCACCGCCTTGAGTTCGTCGACGTCGATGCCGACCTCGCGGCCCTCGTCCGGACCGCCGCCGAGCGACTTCGCCCGCAGTTCGAGGACGCCGGCATCGCCCTTACCGTCTCCGCGCCGTCCGAGGTGCCGGTCTCGATCGATCCGGACCGCATCAACCAGGTGGTGACGAACCTGCTCGGCAACGCCATGGTCGCCACCGATGCCGGTGGCACGGTGACGGTCAGCGTCACGGCCCGGGGCGAGCACGCTGAGGCGTCCGTGACCGATACCGGCGTCGGCCTCGCACCGGACGAGGTGGAGCACGTCTTCGAGCGCTTCTACCGGGCTCCCGGCGCTCCCCGGCGCTCTGGTGGATCGGGAGTCGGCCTGACCATCTCGCGGGCGATCATGCAGGACGAACGCGGCACGATCACCGCCTCGTCACCTGGGAAGGGTCACGGGTCCACCTTCACCATCCGGCTGCCCCTTCGGTGACGACCTCCTCCTAGCCCCGTCAGGTCCGGGGCTCGAGGACCGTGAGGGCGAAGCGGACCGGACGCCTCGTGTGGTTCGCATACACGTGACCGACGTCGGCGACGAAACGTGCGGCGTCCCCCGGATCCAGGGTCCACGTGGTGTCGTCGACGGTCAGGGTGAGTCGGCCGCTGCGCACGTGGATCAGTTCGTGGGTGCCCGCGCGATGCGCCTCCGTGGTGTACGCCTCACCCGGCATCAGGGTCCACTCCCAGAGCTCGAGCATGTCCGGGGTGTCCGCGGCCGCGGCGAGCACGGCGGAGCCGCCCGCCTCGCCGTGCCAGACCTGCCGCTGGTCTGCCCGAGGGATGACGCTGACCCGGTCGGCCCGGGGTGATGCGTCCACGAGCTCGGCCAGGGTGGTCCTCAGCGCCGTGGACAGGCGGAGGAGTGTCGCGATGCTGGCATTGGTCCGCGCTGCCTCGACGTTGACGATCATGCGGCGGCTGACCCCGCTGAGGTCGGCGAGTCGATCGAGCGTGAGCCCCTGGGCCGTGCGCAGGCTTCGGACTCGAGCGCCGACGATGCGGGCGATGTCGGCGTCATCCATGGAGTCGATTCTTGCACTAGATCAGTGCAGTATCGTGCACCCTCGTGACCTCACCCATCGACCGCGTGCCCGCGTGGATGCTCGCAGTCGCGGCGATGCTCTCCGTCCAGCTGGGCGCCGCTGTCTCCATAGGACTCTTCGACGACGTCGGCGTGGCCGGTACGGCGTGGCTGCGGTTGACCCTCGGGGCACTCGGCTTCGTCCTGATCGCGCGTCCCAGGTACTGGAGGTGGTCGCTCGCCGAGTTGAGGGCCCCGATCCTGCTCGGCGTGGTCTCCGGGGGGATGACGCTGGCCTTCCTGGCCGCCATCGACCGCATGCCCCTCGGCACCGTTGTCGCGATCGAGTTCCTCGGCCCGTTGTCGGTGGCGGCAGTGAACAGCCGCAGCGCCCGAGCACTCGTCTGGCCGCTCCTGGCCTTCGCCGGCGTGGTGCTGCTCACGGAGCCGTGGCAGGGCTCACCCGACCTCATCGGCATCCTGCTCGCCGCGTGCGCCGCTGCGGGCTGGGGTCTGTACATCGTCATCACGCAGCATGTCGGTGATCGCTTCGAGGGAGTGGATGGACTCGCGATCTCCCTCCCGGTCGCTGCGATCGTCGCGTCCTTCTTCGGCATTTCCCAGGCCATCGGCAACCTCACCGTGCAGGTCCTGCTGATCGGCCTCGGTGCCGCGATCCTCCTGCCCCTCATCCCGTGGACCTTCGAGCTGTACGCGCTGCGGCGTCTCAACAAGGCGGCCTTCGGCACCCTCATGGCACTCGAGCCCGCGATCGCCTTGACCATCGGTGCTCTCGTCCTGCACCAGATCCCAGCGTTCGCCCAGCTCATCGGCATCGGCTGCGTCGTGCTGGCGGGCGTGGCAGCCGAGCGCACGGGGCATCGACCCGTCGAGCTGCCCGACCTGGAGACACCGCCCACCTAGTGGGCGGGCGGGAGGTACGCGCCGCCCATGACCCGGCGCACCATCTCCTTCCGCATTCGCGGCTGGGCCTGGGCGGCCGGGTCGAAGGAGTAGTCGATGGCGACGCCGAGCAGGCACGAGACGATGCGCTGCGCTTCGCGTCGGCATTCCGCGGATGCCCGCGGATAGCGGCCCTCACGGAGCAGTGCCCTCTCGAACCGGCCGACTGCGCCGTCGATCCGCTGCCGCTCGATCGCGGCGAGTTCCGGATCGGCCACGGCGAATCCCAGATAGGCGATGGTGACGCGCCATCCATCGAGACGTTCGTCATCGAGGGGCAGCAGTGACTCCACACAGCCCTCCACTCCGAGGCCGGCCGCCTCGGCCGCCTCGATCTGGGTCACCTGGCGAGCCGCGACCCAATGGAAGGTGGCGAGGACCAGGTCCCGCATGTCCCGGAAGTAGGTGCTGACGATCGCCCGGCTGGTGCCGGCCTCCGCTGCGATGCGCCGCATGGTCAGCGCTGACAGGCCCTCGCGGGCCACGATCCGGCACGCCAGGCCCGCGATCTGGTCGCGGGTCTTCTCATGGTCGACGAGGACGGGCATGGGGGCATTGTGCCCTGTCTTCCCGTGGCCCGCGGCCTTGGCATGTCGATCGACATGTTTTACATGTCAACTGGCTTGGAAAAAGCACAGTCGCCGTGTACGGTCTGCGGGTGACCAATGAGCCCAGCCATCCTGCCGCGTTCGACATGGAGGTCGACGTCGTCGTCCTCGGAACCGGTGGGGCCGGCCTGACCGCCGCTCTCGCCGCCCACGACTTCGGAGCGGGCGAGGTCCTCATCCTGGAGAAGTTCGGGATGATCGGCGGCACGTCGGCGATGTCCGGCGGGATGCTCTGGATCCCCCTGAACGACCAGCAGGCCGACCACGGTGTCGAGGACTCGTACGAGGAGATCGTCACCTACGTGGACGGCCTCGCGGACGAGGGTCACCTCGACCCCGAGACCTTCGGCGCCTTCCTCGAGGAGGGTCCGGAGATGCTGCGCTGGTTCGAGGAGAAGACGCCGGTTCGCTTGCGGCTCTTCGAGGGATTCCCGGACTACCAGTCGTGGGCCGAGGGCGCCAAGGAGCACGGCAGTCGTTCCCTCGACAACGACGTCTTCCCGTTCGTGGAGCTGGGCTCATGGGCGAAGTGGGTCAACCCGCCCAAGACCGGGTGGCCACGCCGAACCAGCATGATCGAGGACTACTACACGCCGAACCTCCCCGAGGACGTGTTGGCAGAGCGGGAGGAGCGGGACTGCCGTGGCCAGGGTCAGGCACTCATCGGCTCGCTGCTCAAGGGTGTGCTCGACCGCGGCATCCCGCTGCACCGCGAGTCGCGCGCCCAGCACCTCATCACTGACGGTCGCACGGTCGTGGGAGTCGTCACCGAGGAGGAGGGCAGGAGGCTGCGGATCGGGTCCCGCAAGGGCGTGATCATCGCCACCGGCGGCTTCGAGTGGAACGAGAAACTGGTCCACTCGTTCCTGCGCGGCCCGATGACCGGCCCGGTCAGCGTGCCCGAGTGCGAGGGCGACGGCCTGCTCATGGCGATGGAGGTCGGTGCCAGCCTCGGCAACATGGGCAAGTCATGGTGGCTGCAGTCCAGCCAGGAGATGGCCGCTCACGGCCGCGGCAAGGCCAACTACCTCATCGGCAACTCCGAGCGCACGCGGCCTCGGTCGATCCTCGTCAACCGGGCGGGCAAGCGGTTCGTCAACGAGGCCACCAATTACAACGCCATCGGGCCGGTGCTGCACAACTTCGACGCCAACACGCACGACTACCCGAACCTGCCGTTCTGGATCATCGTCGACCGTCCGTATGTGGAGAAGTACCGGTTCTTCAACCCCACCTCGAAGGGCACCGTCCCCGACTGGGCCGTCGAGGCGGACACCATCGAGGAGCTCGGCGAGAAGATCGGTGTCGATGCCGCGCAACTGGCGAAGACCGTGGCGACGTTCAATGCCGATGTGGTCGCGGGCAGGGACACCGAGTTCGGCCGTGGCGACAACACCTACGACCAGTTCTGGGGAGACAAGGACTTCGAGGGCGTCTATCGCACGCTTGGGACCATCGATACGGCGCCCTTCTACGCCGTGAAGATGGAGTCCGGCGTGCTGGGCACCTGCGGCGGTCCGCGGGCCAACGCCAACGCGCAGGTGATCGACTGGGACGACCGGCCCATCGAGGGCCTCTACGTGTGCAGCAACGCGATGTCGTCCTCCACGGCCGGGGTGTACGGCGGTGCCGGCGGCACCCTCGGCCCGGGCATGACCTTCGGCTTCATCGCGGGGCGGCACGCGGCGCAGCGCCGCTAGGACGGTCGCCAGCGGGCGCATCTCGAAACGTGAGCCCACTGAGAGGCAAAGGCAAGGGGCGCGAGAACCCGGTGCGCCATCCTCCAAGGAGTGGCGCTTGGGGCGTCACCCTGTTGGGGAGTCGATGTCATGAACGGGCATGATCGCGTCACACACCGCTATCGGGTGGCGGCGGACGAGGCGCCGGTCGCCCTGCTGTGGCTCGGGCTGCTGATCTTCGCGCTCAGCATTCTCAACTACTGGGTATCCGGTCGTGAGGGTCGCGCTGCGGACGCACTTCATCTGGGCGTTGTCGTGATGTTCCTAGGCTTCGGGTGGCTCACGTCGCGGCGCACCTTCCCGCCCGCTCTGGTGCCGTGGGTGACGGCGACCGCCGCCCTGGCCGTGGTGGCGATGCTCGAGCTGGAGGTCCTCCGGGACCCCACGCCCCTGGGGCTCGCCTACGTGCTGATGGCGATGATCGCGTTCGGTCCGCTCACGTTGGACTACGTGGCGCAGGGCGTCGCAGGGGTGCTGATGCTGGCCGGCCTGCTGCCTGCCGTAGCCGCCTGGGACCAGCAGGAACTGCTGGTCTGGATGGCGGCGGGCGTTGCGGCCGTGGGCCTCGGCGCCGTGCTCCTGCGCATCCGGCTCCGGGGCATCGACGCCCTGGGCATGGCGACCGCGAGGCTGCAGTCCCTCGCCATGCGCGACCCGCTCACCGGCCTGGTGAACCGGCACGGGATCGAGGAGCGCATCGGCGAGTTGGCGTCGGTGGCGGACCGGCACCACGAGCCGCTCTTCATGGTCTTCATCGACGTGGATGGCCTGAAGCGGGCCAACGACGTCCACGGTCACGACTTCGGGGACGGGGTCCTGGTGACCGTGGCCAACGCCCTGCGGACAGCCGCGCGGACTGGTGATCTCGTCGGCCGTTGGGGCGGGGACGAGTTCATCGTGGTCGGTGTCGGCGAGCCGCCGGTACCCGCCGACTTCGAGCTTCGCGTCGTGAAGCGGGTCGTGGAAGCGGGGATGGATCCGGCCAAGTGGCGTCCGTGCGTGAGCGCAGGAGTGGCAACCGTCGATCCCGCCTCGATGGAGTGCGATCGGCTCCTGGCGGACGCGGATGCCGCCATGTACCAGCGCCGACGCGCCCGACGGATCGGCGTGCTCGAACCACTGGGCGACGAGGACGCCGAGCCGGAGGCGGAGGCTAGCTAGCGACCTCGGCGGTTGCCATCTGGAACACCATGCGGTTGCGGCCATTGCGCTTGGCCTCATAGAGGGCCGCATCGGCGCGCCTGACGGCA
The DNA here is from genome assembly GCA_016125355.1 of Actinomycetales bacterium. Taxonomy (GTDB): domain Bacteria; phylum Actinomycetota; class Actinomycetes; order S36-B12; family S36-B12; genus UBA10649. The sequence continues at coordinate 34,333 of WGLX01000040.1, forward strand.
AGGTCGATGTCCTCGTCGCTGTCGACCGCGATCGTCCCGCCGATGCTGATCGTGACGGGTCCTGAGGGCGCGGCCACGGTGGATTCGACGGCGGCGCGGATCTTCTCCGCGACCGACTCGGCGCCCGCCAGGCCGGTGGCGGGCAGCAGCGCCATGAACTCCTCGCCGCCGAAGCGGGCAACGAAGTCACCCACGCGCAAGGACGAGCGAACGATCTCGGCGACGTGTCGCAGGACGTCGTCGCCCACGGGATGCCCGTACGCGTCGTTGATGCCCTTGAAAAGGTCGACGTCCATCATGAGCACCACCGCCGAGGAGCCCCCCCCGGGCGATCCGGCCGTGCTCCTCCTTGAGCCGCTCCATTCCGGCGAGCCGGTTGGGCAGTGTGGTCAAGGCGTCCCGCCAGGCCAGTCGACGCAGGTCGGCATTGGCCTGGGCGAGCGCAGCCGTGCGCTCCTCGACCTTGCGCTCGAGACTGAGGTGCGCGTCGATGAGCGCCTCGGTCGTGACGCGAACGCGCTCCTGGGCGAGCACCCGGTCGGTGACGTCGGTGACGGCTCCCGCCATGCGCGTGGGGTTACCCGCGTCGTCTCGTTCCACGACTTCGCCGCGGTCGAACACGTGCATGACCGTGCCGTCCCGTCGCATCATGCGGTGCTCGTGCTCATAATGACCATCCCCCTCCAACGCCTGGCGGAGGCACAGTTCCACCTCGGGGCGGTCATCGGGGTAGATCATGTCGACGAAGACCTCGATGGGGTGCTGGAGCCGTGAGTCGTCGAGGCGGAACAGGTCGCACCACTTGGTGTTGTGGGTGACTAGGTCACTGCGCAGGTCCCAGTCCCAGATGCCGTCCCCGGCAGCCGCCATGGCGTAGGAGTAGCTGCGCTCCCGCGCCTCGATCTGCTCACGTGCCCGCTGGATGTCGGTGATGTCGTGGGCGATCACCAGGATGCGCGGCTCGCCCTCGGGCCCGAGGAGGGGCTTCTTGATGGACTGGAAGTGCCGCACCTCACCCGTGTCGACGTCGGTGGAGGACTCCATGACGATCTCGGTCTTGCCGCCGCGCATGACGGACCGGACGTTCTCGAGGTAGAAGGCCACCTGCTCCTGATTGGGGTTGAAGGCGCCGTCGTCGACTCCGACCAGGGCGTCGGGTGTGGTGCCGTAGAGACGGGCCAGCGCAGCGTTGCCCAGCAGGAATCGGCCGTCCCAGTCCTTCATCAGGATGATGTCGGGGGACTCGTCGATGACCGTGCGCAGCAGGTCCTCGGCGTGGATGGCGGACAGCCAGGCCTCGCGCGCCGCGTCCGCATCGCCGTGGATCGGTCCCTGCGCCCCGCAGCTTGCGCAGACCATGGCCCAGCGACCATCGGCAGACGGGGCGGGAGCGCAGGTGGACGCCTTGCAGAACAGGCAGCGGCAGGCATCGAGCATTGGGCGAGTCTAGTGACCTTCTCTATTCCGGTGTCGCTCCAGGAGCGCCCAGGCGGCGAGCGAGGCGGCATCGGTGAAGGAGCCTGCCTCGACAAGGGCCCACAGCTCGTCGGCGGTGAATGCCGCCATGCGGAGCCCAACCTCCTCCGCGTCCGGTTGGGCCGTGGACGAGGCAGTCAGGTCGGTGGCCAAGAAGGCGTGGAAGCCGTTCGAGCAGCGGCCGTAGGCCTCGTGCAGGAATCCCAGCCTCGTGAGCGTCCCGGCCGCGAGCCCGACCTCCTCGGCGAGCTCGGTGGCGGCGATCTGCTCGGGCGTCAGCGTGCCGTCGCCGGCGAAGCCCTGCGGGAACTCCCAATAGCGGCCGTCGACGGGGTACCGGTACTGCTCGACAAGGTGGTAGCGCTCGCCGTCGAAGGGGATGACGAGGGCGAAGTCCGGCGCATGCACCACCGCGTATGTTCCACGCGAGCCGTCCGCCCGCTCGATCTGGTCCTCGGTGAGCGTCATCCACGGGTTTGTGTAGATCACATCGCGGGAATGTCGCAGCTCTGTCACGGAGAGTCCCTTCGTTCACAGCAAGAAGAGTGCAAGAGGGATTCGAGAGGGGGTCGTGAGCAAATCGAGAGGAACTCTATCGACGATGCTATGCATGCGACTTTCAGGGATCGCTACGACATCTGCGAGACGTCGGCGTTCAGGGGACCGTGGTGCGACCGCGGTCGAGTACGCACTGATGATCGGGCTCGTGGCGGTTGCCCTGGTGGCCGTCCTCATCGTGCTGGGCGGCTCTGTCGCTCGCGCCTTCTTCGGAGCAGCCGATGCCATGCCCGGACCGGCGCATCAGGGTGCGGGCGCTTGCTCGTCCTCATGGTTCCAGGACCCAGCACCAGTCTGTGACACAGGTACCGGCGCGGTGGACCAGAACTCCTGCGAGGCTGGCTACACGCTGACCGGTGATGGGTCGCAGGCCTCCCCCTACACCTGCCAGACCGATGCCCAGGCCGGAGGAGGTGGCGCGGACGCATGCGCCGCGTTCACCTCCTGGGACAACGGGGACTGCCAACTCGGCACCATCACCTGCTACTCGGGATTCGTGGAGATTGGCGGTCAGTGCGTAACGGACGTGTGTGCCACGTTCGACGGTAGCAATGGCCAGTGCGACGACACCACCAACATGATCACCTGCGACGCCGGGTTCATCGAGGTCGGCGGTCAGTGCGTGACGGACGTGTGCGGCGCCTTCGACGGCAACAACGGCCAGTGCGCTAACAACACGATCACCTGCGACAGCGGTTACGAACTCGTGGGCGGTCAGTGCCAGCTGATCCCGGACCTGTGCGCCGACTTCACCACGGGTAACGGAACGTGCGACCCGGCGACGGGCACGGTGACCTGCAACGCCCCCGACTGGGTCCTGACGGGAGACGGTCGAGGCTGCGAGGCCGCGCCGGTCCAGCAGTGCCCAGGCCAGGTGTCGAGCCAGGCCAATAATCCTCCCAATACGGCACCGACGTGTAACACCTCCACCGGGCAATGGGAGTGCGCGACGGGTACGTTGACCAACAATTACAACAGCAACGGTGGCTATTGGTACTGCAAGGTGGTCCAGGCCGCTCCGTCCACACCCAGCGTGAGCGTGAACGTGAGCTCGTGCGGCCGGCGCGACAACAACTGCACCTCGTATGCGAGTTGGAGCGCGGTGTCCGGAGCTACCTCCTACAACTGGCAGATGGTGGAGAAGTCCGGGTCGAGTTGCGGTAGCAACGACTTCAGCGGTAGTGGGACCAGCACTACGAGCACATCGACGAGCACCTACTACAACGGAAGCAACAACAATCACGCGTGCTACCGCGTCCGTGCCAACAACAGCGCGGGCAGCAGTGGCTGGGCGTACAAGAGCGAGAAGTGGTGAGTGGTCTGACTTGAACGATGGGCAAACCGACGGGTTGGCCCTCAGCGGCGATTAGCCGTCCAGCCCCAACTTGTAACCGACGCCCCGCACAGCGACGCCGACCGAAGGACCGCCGGCCTTCTTGACCTTGTTGCGCAGGCGGGAGATGTGCACCTCGACGACGTGCGAGTCGCCGTACCAGTCACCCCAGACTCGTTGCAGCAAGGCCTCACGGGTGACCACGCGAGACGGATTCTCCATCAGCGCGAGTAGCAGGTCGAACTCGGTGCGGGTCAGCTCCAACGGCTCGCCGTCCAGCTGCACCTCGTGGGCGTCGGTGTCCAGGGTGATGGGGCCAGCGGTGTAGACGGTCTTGGAGTTCTCATCGCCGCGCTGATTTCGGCGCATGAGGGAGTTGACCCGCGCGACCACGACCTTCGGTGAGAACGGCTTCGTGATGTAGTCGTCGCCCCCCGCGGCGAAGCCCACGAGCTCGTCGACTTCGTCGGTCCGCGAGGTGAGGAAGATGATGGGCGTGGTCGTGAGCGCGCGCAACTGACGGCACACCTCGAGACCATCCATCGAGCCGAGCCCGATGTCCAGCAGGATCAGGTCCGGCGCATTGGCGTGGTAGGCGTCGATCCCTGTGGGGCCGCTGTCGGCTTCCACGATGCGATAGCCGGCCTCCTTCAGGGCGACCCCGATCAGCTGGCGAACGTCAGCCTGATCATCGATGACGAGAACGGTTTCACTCATGCGTGGACCCTGACTCCGATGCACGAAGGACGGACAGTGTGAGCGACCGGGCGGCCTCGACGTCCGCAGCAGTCGATGCAGGATCCCCCAAGACCCTGCGAAGCTCCATCACCGCGGCATGCGCCTCGGGCAACTGGTAGGAGCCGACGTTTCCGGAAACCGCGTGCGCTACCTCCGGGAGCTGCTGCAGACTGCATCCGGACAGTTGCCGGACCGCCTCGGCCAGCACCTCGGGCTGGCGCTCCCGAATGAATGCCATCACGGCGGCACTCTCCGGCGCTTCGGTCACGGGCCGACCATATCGCGCAGAATGTCGTTTTCCCGGCTACGCGCGGGGTGATGCGACGGAACCGGTGACGGCGTGGCGTATCTCACCTAGCCTGAGGACACCACATCTGCACGGGGAGGCGTCATGTCGGCTCGACTGTCCATCGCTTCGATCCTCGCCGAGTCGGCCCGGCGATACCCGGACAAGGACGCCCTCGTCCTGGGTGAGACTCGGCTGACCTACGCCCAGGTATGGGGGATGGCGCGGCGCTACGCCGCGGTGCTGGCGGCGGACGGCATCGGGCCGGGATCGCGCGTCGCCCTCCTCTTGCCGAACATCCCGCACTTCGCCTTCGCCTACTACGGCGCACTGGCACTCGGCGCGACAGTGGTTCCTGTCCATGCCCTGCTGCGCGCCGACGAGATCGCCTACACCCTCACTGACTCCGAGTGCTCAGCGCTCATCACGGCGGCGCCCCTGCTCGGGGAGGCGGCCAAGGGAGCTGAGATCGCCGAGGTGCCCCTGTACTCGGTGCTCGACTCTGACTCAGACATGACGGCCGTCGCGCGGATCGACCAGATGGCGATGCAGGTGGAACCGATCGCCAACCTCACGCCGCGGCATCCGTCGGACGAGGCCGTGATCCTCTACACCTCGGGGACGACGGGCAAGCCCAAGGGTGCCGTCCTGACCCATGACAACATGGTCTGGAACGCGACCATCTGCGCCTTCGACACCATCCAGCTCTCCGACGATGACGTCATGCTCGGGGTGCTCCCGCTGTTCCACTCCTTCGGGCAGACGGTGGTCATGAACGCGGGCTTCCGGGTGGGCGCCACGATCGTCCTGATGCCGCGTTTCGACGGCCCCGGCGCCCTGGAGCTCATGGTCAACGAGGGCGTGACCTTCTTCGCCGGTGTTCCCACCATGTACATGGCCCTGCTCGCTGCGGCGGCCGAATCGGAGCATCGGCCGCCACTCCGGCTCGCCGTCAGTGGCGGAGCCGCCATCCCCGTCGCCACCATCGAGCGGGTCAATGAGGTCTTCGGCGTCGATGTGTACGAGGGCTACGGCCTCTCGGAGACCTCGCCGGTCGCGACGTTCAACCAGGAGCGCTACGGCCGCAAGGTCGGCTCGATCGGCTGCAGCCTCTGGGGCGTCGACGTGGCGATCGCCAGCGCCGAGGTCGAAGGCGCCATCGAGCTGCTGCCGACGGGGGAGAACGGGGAGATCGTCATCCGTGGACATGACGTGTTCAGCGGGTACCTCAACAAGCCCGAGGCCACGGACGCGGTCATGGTCGACGGCTGGTTCCGCACCGGGGATATCGGCTACATGGACGAGGACGGGTTCTTCTTCATCGTGGACCGGAAGAAGGACCTCATCATCCGAGGCGGCTTCAACGTGTACCCCCGCGAGGTCGAGGAGGTCATGGCCGGCCATCCCGCGGTGGCCCAGGTCGCCGTGGTCGGTGTGGCCGACGAGCACTACGGCGAGGAGATCCACGCCGTCGTCGTCTGCGTGCCCGGGCAAGAGGTCGATGCGATCGAGCTCCAGGCATGGGTGAAGGAACGCGTCGGCCATCACAAGTACCCGCGGCATGTGCATGTCCACGAGAGCCTGCCCACCGGCCCGTCGGGCAAGGTGCTCAAGCGGGTGATCGTGGAGGACCTGGGCTGACGCCCGTGAGCGGGATCGTCTCGATGACGTGATGCTGAGGCCTCGGACCGCCCGTCGATCGGATCAGCAGCACCGACGAGACGCCCCACCGCGGCCCTATGTAGCCGTCGAGCGCGTCCACGACTCGCTCCGGGGAGCCGCGTCGGGCCCGGGCGATGGTGAGGTGGGCGCGCCACGGGCGCCAGTCCGCAACCGCTCCGCTCCCGCGCATCAGGGGCGGAATGCGACGGGCGATGTCGGCCAGCGCATCGTGCGCAGGTCCGGGCTCCAGGGCGACCCACAGCACCTGCCCACCGAACGTTCCCGACCCGGCAAGGCGCAGGTCCGGGATGGACGGCGTGGCCTCGAGGTCGGCGAGCCGGGCGGCGACCTCGTCGGCGACGGAGTCGTCGGGGTTGCCGAGGAAGGCCAGGGTCAGGTGCCAGTGACCGGGGGACTGCCAGCGAAGCTCGGGGCCTGGCGCCGCCCGGCGAGCGCGGGCGATCGCCTCCTGCAGGTCCTCGGCGGCTGCCGCGTCCGGCCGGACGGCCACGAACAGGCTCATGGCGGGCCCGGTCGGCCTAGGAGGAGACCTCGTTGATGGCGGCGAGCTCGCCGGCGGTCAGCTCGATCGTCCCCATCGCGAGCAGGTCGCTCAACTGCTCGACATTGCGGGCACTCGCCAGTGGCGCGGCAACAGCGGGCTGCGCGAGGAGCCAGGCCAGGGCGACCGCCGGGATCGTCGCGTCGTGCGCGGCGGCGACGGTCTCGAGCACGCCTAGTACGCGGTCGCCCCGCTCGCCGACGTACGGCGTGGCTCCCTTGGCCCGCGGGCTGTCGATCGTCACTCCGGCGCGGTACTTGCCGGTGAGGAAGCCGCGCGCCAGTGAGTAGTAGGGGAGCACCGACAAGCCGTACTCCAGGGCGATCGGCGTGAACGTCGCCTCGAAGCCGGCCCGCTCCATGAGGTTGTAGTGATCCTGCACGGCGATGTACGCGGGCAGGTCGTGCGCGCGGGCCACGTCGAGGGACTCCCGCAGGCGCTCAGGCGTGAAGTTCGACTCGGCGATGTAGCGGATCTTGCCCTCGTCCATGAGCTCGCGGTAGGTGCCCAGCACGTCCTCGATCGGGACGGACTCATCGTCCTCATGCGAGTAGTACAGGTCGATGTAGTCCGTCTGGAGGCGCTGCAGCGAGTCGTCGAGTGCGGACCGGATATTGGCCGGAGCCAGGCCGCGGTGGGTCGAGAGCTTCGCCACCTTGGTCGCGATGACCATCTGGTCGCGGTTGCCGCGGGCCGCCAGCCACTCCCCGAGGATGCGCTCGGAGTCACCGCCGGTGTTCCCCTCGATCCACTCGGAGTAGACGTCGGCGGTGTCGATGAAGTTGCCGCCGGCCTCGGCGTACGCATCGAGCACGGCGAAGGACTGATCTCGGTCGGCCGTCCAGCCGAACACGTTCCCGCCGAAGCAGAGGGGTGACACGACGAGGTCGGAGTCGGAGATCCTGCGAGTGGGCGCGAGGGGCTGCTGGGCTGCGGTCATGACCGCATTCTGCACCTGTCTAGACAACTGGTCGAAGCCGGTACAGCAGGTCCGTGACCCCACGTCCCTCGTTGAGCGCCCTCCGTTCGTAGCGGGTGACGGGTCGATTCTCGGGCCGGGGGATCGGCCCGCCCTCCCATCGCGGATCCTCGGCGAAGCAGGCGCGCATGCTGTCGGCGTACTCGGCCCAGTCGGTGGCGAGGTGCCACCAGCCATCGGTCTGCAGGCGGGTCGCGACGAGGTCGAGCACCGCGGGCTGGACGATGCGCCGCTTGTGGTGCCGGGCCTTGGGCCACGGATCGGGGAAGTAGGTGCGCAGCCCGGAGAGGGACGCGGCGGGGATCATCCCGGCGAGTACGCCGAGGGCGTCGGCCTCCATGACCCGGACGTTGCCGATCCCTGCGTCGGCAAGCCGCCAGAGGAGCTCGCCGACGCCCGGCGTGTGGACGTCGATGGCGAGGATGCCGGTCCCGGGATCGGAGGCTGCCATCGCCGCGGTCGCCCGGCCGTCGCCGAAGCCGATCTCCATCACGACGGGCACGTCCGTCCCCCAGATCGAGGCGAGGTCGAGCAGGTCGTCCGACGCGGGGATGAGGAGACGCTCCTGCTCGAGCAGGGCGCGCTCGGCGCGTGCGGTGATCCGGCTGCGGCGTGGCTTGAAGGTGCGGATCCCGGGGCGCAGGACCCCGGTCACCCAGTCACCCGGAGCGCCAGGGGCGCGTTGATGCGGTGAACACGGTCGTGCTCCACGGTCCAGGCCGACCCGACCCCGCGGGATCGGAACTCCCAGAGGCCGTCCTCGCGGGGCACGCCGTCGGACAGCAGGGCGGTGTCCTCGTCGATACCGACCACGGTCCGGCCGTCGGAGACCAGCGGGCGCAGCGCGAAGTCGGGGATCATCCGGCGGTACTTGTCGAAGTGGGGGAGCACCCGCAGATCGGGGATCACCCCGAGGCCGTCCGTACCGCCCTTGCGCGGATGCCGGAAGTCCGGGACGTAGCCCGCCATGGCCATGGCTCCGGCGCTGCAGCCGGCGAGTGATGCCCCATCCAGCCACTCCGCGACGATGGCGGCCCAGACCCTGGTGTCCTGGAGCGTGCGAGCCAGGTGGGTCGGGTTGCCGCCGGACAGGTAGACCAGTCCGGCGCCGGCGATGGCCTCGACATGCGCGGGATCATCCGCGTCGCGTCGCGTGCGCACGTCGACGACGACCTGCTCGACGCCGAGCCGCTCGGCCGCCTCCGCGCCGAGACGGTGCCAGCGTGCGAGCACGGCATCTCCCTCGGGCGCCGCCGCCGTGGCCAGCTGCACGTACCGCGCCGGCCGGTCGGCGAGCAGCCAGGCCTCGATGTCGTGCATGACGGGCAGGTACTCACCACTGCCCACCAAGGCGATCCGACCGGCCATGGGTACGCAGGCTAGTCGCTGTGCGGGCGTTCGCCATGCCGGTGCCACCACTCCTTGCGGGAGGGAAGGGGAGGTCCCAGCATCACGCCGACCACCAGTGAGATCGCGTGCAGGAGGACGCCCAGGCCGATGGCCGCTCCGACCCCGAGCGGGCCGAGCAGCCAGCCGCAGGCCGCCGTGGCGAGGGCGAAGGCCGTCATGCGCAGGCTGGCGGACGTCGAGAACACCTGGGCCTGCAGGTCCGTGGGTGACTCGCGGACCCGCACCTGGAACATGGCGGAGACCAGGGGTGGCTCCGTCGCACCCATGGCGAAGGCGGCGACGAGCAGCAGCCAGGGGGTCGGCGCCAGCCCGACGGCCACCAAGGCGAGCCCCGAGAGGGCCGTACTGACGATGATCGCCCGGTCCGGTCGCTGGACGGGGCGGCGGGCGAACCACGCGGCCGTCGCCACTCCGCCCACGGCGAAGGCCCCGAGGATCAGGCCGGTGAACCCCAGGGTCCGGCCGAGATCCGTGGCGAGCACGGGAGCCGTGACGAAGATGGCTGCCTGCCCCGCGAACCCCACGGTGGTGATGATCGAGCTGCGGCGCAGGCCCGGTCGCCGGGCCATCGTGGCCAGCCCCTCGCGCAGGTCGTGGACGAGGTGGGCATGCCGCGGGGGAGCGGATCGGCGAGCGAGGGGCACCCGCGTGAGCGAGACCATCGCGATCGCGAGGACCGCGACGGCGAGCCAGATGGGGGCCGTCGCGGCCAGGCCCACCAGCGAGGTGGCGATCGGGGGCGCCGCCACGGCGGCCACGCTGTAGGTCGCGGCATCCGAGGCGTAGGCACGGTTGAGGGCGTCCGGCGGGACCAGCCTCGGGATCTGCGCACTCCAGGCACCGGTCAGGGAGGGGTAGCCGACGCCGGCGAGGACCGCGACCGCCATGACGACGCCGAGCGGTACGTGCCCCAGCAGCAGGGCGACCACGGCCAGCCCGCCGGCCATGATCGCCATCGAGCTGGCGAATCCGAGGCGCGGTGAGCGTGCCCGGTCGATGGCGGCGCCCACGATCGGTCCGGCCACTGCGGCGGAGGCCGTGAGCGAGGCGACGACGTAGGAGGCCGTCGTGGGGTTGCCGATCGTCGCGATGCTGCCGACGAGGAGCGCCGGCCCAGCGGACTCGGTGGCGGACCGGGAGAGGGTGGCCGTGACGAGGTACGCGCGGAGCGCACCGACGCTGGTCACGGCGTCACGGTAGTGCCGCCTACTCGGCGGCCGCCTCCTCAGGATGGGCGGCGTCGTAGTACTCGCAGAACGCGGCGTAGGCGCGCGGGCCGTACACGGTGCCCGGACCCCCGACCATGAGGAAGCTGACGCCGATGGCCTCGGCGGCCTCCTGCTTGGTGGCGCCGGCCTTCACGGCACCGCGGGCATGCGAGGCGATGCAGCCGTCGCAGGTCTCGACCACGGCGATCGCGAGGGCGATGAGTTCCTTCATTCGGGTGTCGAGGGCTCCGTCGGCGAGTGCGGCGTGGTGCAGCTCGCCGAAGCCCTTGTAGACGTCGGGGATGGCGCGGCGCAGGTCGCGGCCCAGGGGCGCCAGCTCGTCGAGGACACCTTTTCCGTGAGAATGGGTCATGCAATGAGGATACCCCTGGGGGTACAGGGGGTATCCTTGAGGCATGAACATCGAGCCGACCGTCACCCACGACGTCCTGATGCGCCTCAAGCGGGCCCGTGGCCAACTCGACGGAGTCATCCACATGATCGAGGATGGGCGCAACTGCGGGGACATCGTCACCCAGCTGGCCGCCGTGTCGAAGGCTCTGGACCGGGCCGGCTTCAAGGTGGTCGCCAACGGGCTGCAGCAGTGCTGGGAGCACCCCGATGATGCCCCCATGACCCAGGAGCAGCTGGAGAAGCTGTTCCTGTCGCTGGCGTAATCTGCGGCCATGACCACTCAGACCTACACCGTTTCCGGAATGACCTGCGACCACTGCGTCCACGCCGTCACGCAGGAGGTCAGCGCGCTCGCGGGCGTGCAGGGCGTCTCCATCGACCTCGTCGCGGGCGGCAACTCGACGGTGGTCGTGGAGAGCGAGGCACCGCTCGACGTTGAGGCCGTCCGCGAGGCCGTTGACGAGGCGGGCTACGAGCTCGTGAGCTAGTGGGCTAGACCGATGGCGGCCGAGATCGACCTCGAGATCGAGGGGATGACCTGTGCCTCGTGCGCCATGCGCATCGAGAAGAAGCTCAACAAGGTCCCCGGGGTTCAGGCCACCGTCAACTACGCCACCGAGAAGGCACACGTCGTGCTGCCTCCGGACGTGTCGATCCAGGACGCCATCGCGGTCGTGGAGGCCACGGGGTATCAGGCGCACGCACCGGAGCCGGAGACCCCTCGAGGCGGAGACGCGTCGGCCGAGGCCGGCGAGCAGCCCGCCGATCCGGCGCTGGCCGAGCTGCGCCAGCGCCTCGTCGTCAGCACGATCCTGACCATCCCCGTCGTCCTCATGGCGATGATCCCGCCTCTGCAGTTCACCTACTGGCAGTGGGCATCGCTGACCCTGGCGGCCCCGGTGGTCGTCTGGGGAGCGCTGCCCTTCCATCGGGCCGCGTGGGTGAACCTCAAGCACGGCGCGGCCACGATGGACACCCTCATCTCGCTCGGTGTACTGGCGGCGTTCCTGTGGTCGCTTTACGCCCTCTTCCTCGGAGGTGCGGGGGAGCCCGGGATGACGATGACCTTCTCGCTGGTGCCACAGCACTCCGGTGACACCCCGGAGATCTACCTCGAGGTCGCCTCGGCGGTGACCGTGTTCATCATGCTGGGTCGCTATCTCGAGGCCCGGGCGAAGAACCGGTCCGGTGAAGCCCTGCGCGCGCTCGCCACGCTGGGGGCCAAGGAGGTCTCCGTGCTGCGGGACGGTGTCGAGCAGCGCGTGCCCATCGAGCAGCTCGTCGTGGGGGATGCCTTCGTCGTCCGTCCCGGGGAGAAGATCGCGACCGACGGCGTGGTCGTCGAGGGTGCGTCGGCGGTCGACAACAGCCTCGTCACCGGGGAGACCGTGCCCGTCGAGGTGGGCGTCGGCGACGAGGTGATCGGCGCCACCGTCAATGCCGGCGGACGCCTCGTCGTGCAGGCGACCCGCATCGGCTCCGACACGCAGCTGGCCCGGATCGCCCAGATGGTCGAGCGCGCGCAGTCCGGCAAGGCGCCGGTCCAGCGACTGGCCGACCGGGTGTCGGGGATCTTCGTGCCGATCGTGATCGGCCTGTCGCTGGTGACACTGGTGGCGTGGTTGATCGTCACCGGCGACGCGCAGATGGCGTTCACGGCAGCGGTTGCCGTGCTGATCATCGCGTGCCCCTGTGCCCTGGGCCTGGCCACGCCGACGGCCCTCGTCGTCGGTACCGGCCGCGGGGCTCAGCTGGGCATCCTCATCAAGGGGCCGGAGATCCTGGAGTCCACGCGCCAGGTCGACACCATCGTGCTCGACAAGACGGGCACCGTCACGACGGGGCACATGGCCGTCACGGAGGTCCACCCCAGCGGCGGGCTCTCCGCGGAGGATCTCCTGCGACTGGCCGGTGCGGTCGAGGCGGCGTCCGAGCATCCGATCGGCCGCGCCATCGCCGATCACTCCCGCAGCTCCCTCGGCGCGCTGCCGGGCGTCGAGTCGTTCCAGTCGTTCGGCGGTCGTGGAGTCGAAGGTGTCGTCGACGGTCGCGCCGTCGTGGCCGGTCGCCCGGCGTGGCTGTCCGCCGAGTGGGCCGTCGAGGAGCCGGCCGACCTCGCCCGGCTCCGCAGCGAATCCGAAGCGAAGGGTCGCACGGTCATCGCCGTCGCGGTCGACGGTGCCGCGGCCGGCCTCGTGGTCGTCTCGGACACGGTCAAGCCCGACAGCGCTGCGGCCATCGAGGCCCTTCGGGGTCTCGGGCTCGAACCCGTCCTGCTGACCGGCGATCACGAGCGCGTGGCGCGTGCCGTGGCCGACGAGGTCGGGATCACCGAGATCATCGCCGACGTGCTCCCCGAGCAGAAGGTCTCGGCGGTCATCGACCTGCAGACTGCTGGGCGCACAGTCGCCATGGCCGGTGACGGGGTCAATGACGCTGCGGCGCTCGCACAGGCGGACCTCGGCATGGCCATGGGGACCGGTACCGATGTCGCCATCGAGGCAGCCGACATCACGCTCGTGCGGGGCGACCTGCTGGCCGCTGCCGATGCGGTCCGCCTGTCGCGTCGCACGCTGGGCACCATCAAGGGCAATCTCTTCTGGGCCTTCGCCTACAACGTCGCGGCGATTCCCCTGGCCATGCTCGGGCTGCTCAATCCGATGCTGGCCGGTGCCGCGATGGCGTTCTCGTCGGTCTTCGTCGTGACGAACAGCCTGCGGCTGAGGAGGTTCCGCTCGCTGGCCGCGTAGGGCGATCCTGCATGATCTGACGATGGCCATCATCGACCTTGACGCCATCTCCCTCGCCGACCTCAGGGAGAGGCAGTCTGCGAAGTACCAGTACTACGACGCCGACGTGATCCCCGCGTGGGTGGCCGAGATGGACTTCCCGCTGGCACCGCCCGTCGCCGCCGCCCTCCACGCGGCCATCGACCGCTCGGACACCGGCTACCGGAGCGCCAACGGTGTTGCGGAGGCGCTGGTGGACTTCTCCGCCCGTCATTGGGACTGGCAGGTCTCCCCGGGGAACGTGGTGGTCGTGCCGGACGTTCTCGCGGGACTGACCTCCACCCTGGAGCTACTGACCGAGCCCGGCAGCGCCGTGGTGCTCAACACGCCGATCTACCCGCCGTTCTTCCCGGCGATCCGCTCGGTCACGGGTCGGGTCGTCGTCGATGTGCCGCTGCTGGAGGCACCGGACTCCGGCTTCACGTGGGACCTCGACGCGCTCGCCGACGCGTTCGCCCGACCCGACGTTTCCGCCTTCCTGCTGTGCAGTCCCCACAATCCGACCGGGTCCGTGCCCTCCCGCGAGACCCTCCGCGTGGTGGCTGAGCTGGCCGAGCGCCACGACGTGCTGGTCATCGCGGACGAGATCCACGCCCCGCTGACGCTGCCGGGCGCGCAGCACGTGCCGTACCTGACGGTGGCGGGCCCGGAGGCGAACGCCGTCTCGCTCATCTCCGCGTCAAAGACCTGGAACATCCCCGGGCTGAAGTGCGCTCAGGTGGTGGGCACCGATCGCACGGGCCCGCGCCTGGCGAAGGGCATCCCGCTCGAGGTCCTCTTCGGGACCGGTCACCTGGGCGTGATCGGCGGCGTGGCCGCCTACCTCGAGGGGGATGAGTGGCTCGCCGAGGTGCTCGGCATCCTCAACGCCAATCGCCGGCTCCTCGTGGACCTGCTGGCCGAGCACGCCCCGCTCGCCCGATACGCGCCTCCGGAGGCGTCCTATCTGGCCTGGATCGACTTCCGCGCATACGACCTCGGGGAGGACCCAGCGGCGCGCTTCCTGGACGAGGCGCGGCTGGCGCTGAGCCCCGGCCCCACGTACGGGCCTCCCGGCAGGGGCTTCGCGCGCCTGAACTTCGCCACGTCGCCCGCGATCCTGGGGGAGATCGTCGCTCGCATCGGCCGCGTGCTCCAATAGGGGCGTGCGCTCCCTGACCCGACTCACGGTCGTCGCGGCCGCCCTGATGGTCCTCTCCGGCCTCATCGCCGTCGCGCCGGCGCAGGCAGCCCCCTCGAAGGATCGCTACGCCGTGGGCGACAGCGTCATGCTCGGCGCCCGGACCGCCCTCAGGGCGCGCGGCTTCGCCGTGGACGCCGCGGTGAGCCGGCAGGCCTACGTCGGACCGTCGCTGATCCGCAAGAAGGGCTCGAAGCTGCCGCAGAACGTGGTCGTGCATCTCGGCACGAACGGCACGTTTCCGCTCGACACCTGCCGGCGGCTCGTGAAGGCGGCCGGACCCGAGCGCCGGGTGTTCCTCGTGACGGTGTTCGTTCCGAGGTCGTGGGAGAACTCCAACAACGCCACGATCCGACAGTGCGCGAAGTCCTTCCCGGACGGACGCGTCACGGTGGTGGACTGGAATGCCGTGGCCCAGAAGAACCCCTCGTGGTTCTACCAGGACCACACACACCTCAAGCCGACCGGTGCGAGGGCGTTCGCC
The DNA here is from genome assembly GCA_016125355.1 of Actinomycetales bacterium. GTDB lineage: Bacteria > Actinomycetota > Actinomycetes > S36-B12 > S36-B12 > UBA10649. The sequence continues at coordinate 49,412 of WGLX01000040.1, forward strand.
CGGCTGCTCAACTCGTCCGTCGATGCCGCGATAGCCCGGTCGGGTGGCACGGCCGGATCTGGTGGCAAGGGAGCCGCTGCCACGGCGCCGAAGGCGACCATTCTCGGCGCCTCGGGCACGGCGAAGGTCGGCCTGAACAGCTGACTCTGCGCCTGTGGACTTGGTCACAGGACAGCGCTTTCATGGCTTGTTGGGGTCCATCCACCCACGCGGTGGGTGCATGCTGGAGTCCTCCCCGCCGAGTTCGCCACTCGCGCCACCTTCGATCGCAACGGAGCGATGAATGACCATCCCCGGCCTCGAGAACGCCCCCACCAAGAACAAGCAGCTCCTCGAGTGGGTGGAGGAGATGGCTGCGCTCGCGAAGCCCGACCGCGTGGTCTGGGCCGACGGATCCGAGGAGGAGTGGCAGCGACTCTCCCAGCAGCTCGTCGACTCCGGGGTCTTCATCCGGCTGAATCCGGACATCCGGCCGAACTCCTTCCTGGCCCGGTCGGATCCCAGCGACGTCGCGCGCGTCGAGGACCGCACCTTCATCTGCTCGCAGCGCGAGGAGGACGCCGGCCCGACGAACAACTGGGCGGACCCGGCGGAGATGAAGTCCACGCTGAAGGGACTCTTCGACGGTGCCATGCGGGGCCGCACGATGTACGTGATCCCCTTCTCCATGGGGCCGCTCGGGTCGCATATCGCCCAGCTCGGCGTGGAGATCACCGACTCGCCCTACGTGGTGCTGAACATGCGGATCATGACCCGTATGGGGCAGGCCGCCCTCGACCAGATCGGCGAGTTCGGCGAGTTCGTCCCTGCCGTGCACACGGTGGGCTACCCCCTCGTCGACGCGGACGGGAACGAGCGTGCGGACGTCACGTGGCCGTGCAACGACACCAAGTACATCGTGCAGTTCCCCGAGACTCGTGAGATCTGGTCCTACGGTTCCGGCTACGGCGGCAACGCGCTGCTGGGCAAGAAGTGCTTCGCCCTGCGGATCGCCTCCGCCATGGCCCGCGACGAGGGCTGGATGGCCGAGCACATGCTCATCCTGAAGCTCACGTCGCCCAGCGGCTCCGAGCACTACATCACGGGCGCCTTCCCGTCGGCCTGCGGCAAGACGAACCTGGCGATGCTCGAGCCGACCATTCCCGGCTGGACGGTCGAGACCGTGGGCGACGACATCGCCTGGATGCGCTTCGGCGAGGACGGTCGCCTCTACGCGATCAACCCTGAGGCGGGCTTCTTCGGCGTCGCTCCGGGCACGGGCATGCACACCAATGCCAACGCCATCAGAACCCTGTACGCGAACTCCATCTTCACGAACGTCGCGCTCACCGACGACGGCGACGTGTGGTGGGAGGGCCTGACGGAGGAGCCGCCGGCCCACCTGATCGACTGGAAGGGTCGCGACTGGACGCCGGATTCCCCGGAGCCTTCGTCGCACCCGAACGCCCGGTTCACCGCGCCCGCGTCGCAGTGCCCCTCGATCGCCCCGAACTGGGAGGACCCGGCCGGCGTGCCCATCGAGGCCATGTTGTTCGGCGGCCGGCGCGCCACGAACGTGCCGCTCGTCACGGAGTCCTTCGACTGGGCGCACGGGGTGTTCATGGGTGCCACCGTGTCGTCCGAGATGACCGCCGCGGCGGTCGGCGGCGTGGGCCAGCTCCGGCGTGATCCCTTCGCCATGCTGCCGTTCTGCGGCTACAACATGGCCGACTACTGGGGCCACTGGCTGAAGCTCGGCACGTTCACCCAGCCGGAGAAGCTGCCGCGGATCTACCAGGTGAACTGGTTCCGCAAGGATTCCGACGGCAAGTTCATCTGGCCGGGCTTCGGGGACAACTCCCGCGTGCTCGACTGGATCATCCGGCGCATCGACGGCACCGCCGAGGGCGTCGAGTCGCCGATCGGCGTGCTGCCCGCCGAGGGCGCCCTCAACTTCGATGGGCTGGACCTGAGTGCCGAGAAGCGCGCGGAGCTCTTCGAGATCGACCCGGTCACCTGGCTGGCCGAGGCTGACCTCACGGAGGAGTACTTCGCGCAGTTCGGCGACCATGTCCCGGCCGAGCTGCAGGGCCAGCTCGCGGCGCTCCGCGAGCGCCTGCGCGCCGCCCAGTAGCGCCCGGAGGCGAGCCGGTAGATTACCCGCGTTCGGGGGGCTGTTCCGTGGGTCGACGTGTGGTCGGTCCATGCCCGCACATCTGCCGAAGCTGAGGGGAAAACATGATCCGCACGTCTCGTCTCGCCATCGCCGCCGCTCTTGCCGTGGTCGGTGCGACTGCCCTGTCCGCCTGCTCCAGCTCGTCGTCGTCGAGCGCGGATGCCGCTGCCTCGCCGTCGCTGGTGGGCGGCATGACCGAGTGCACCCAGGAGAACATCGCGCCGGTCGCCGACGAGGCCGCGAAGGCCCTCGGGGCGGACAACACCTTCGAACTGCAGGACCTGCAGTGCGCCGACGGCTGGGCCGTGGCCACGGGCATCCTCGGCCAGGGAGCGACCGCGTCGGACGCGCCACAGGGTGCGCCGACGTCGTTCATCTTCCAGGCGGAGGGCCAGTTCTGGGTCCCGCAGGACAAGGCCAAGGTGTGCGGTACGTCGGCCGACGATGCGACCGTTCCCTCATCCCTGTACGAGGCAGGCTGCGCCGCCGGCTGACCCCCCACCTCACGCGAGTGGCGGGTTGTGCGGGGCCGGGCTCGCCCGGCCACCTGCACAAGCCGCCACTCGCGTGAGGTGGACTAGGCGAGGGTGGCCACCAGCACGGCCTTGATGGTGTGCATGCGGTTCTCCGCCTGATCGAAGACGATGCTGGCCGGGGACTCGAAGACCTCGTCGCTGACCTCGACCCCGTCCACGAGTCCGAAGTCCTCCGCGATCGCGTGGCCGATGGCCGTGCCCCGATCGTGGTAGGCCGGCAGGCAGTGCATGAACTTCGCGGTCGGTGACCCGGTGCGCGCCATCATGGCCGTGTCCACCCGGTAGGGGCGCAGCTGCTCGACACGGTCGGCCCACACGTCCTTGGGCTCGCCCATCGAGACCCAGACGTCCGTGTGCACGAACTCGGCTCCCGGGACGCCCTCGTCAGGCTCCGTCGTCAGCGTGATGGCGGCGCCGGTCTCGTGTGCTGCCTGCCGCGCGAGCGTCTGGACATCGTCGCTGGGCCACAGCTCACGCGGTGCCACGATGCGCACGTCAGCGCCCATCAGGGCGCCCATGACGAGCAGGGAGTTGCCCATGTTGCTGCGGGCGTCGCCGAGGTAGCAGTAGCGCAGCGGCTCCTCAGGAGCCTGGGCGTGCTCACGCATCGTGAGGAAGTCGGCGAGCATCTGCGTCGGGTGCCACTCGTCCGTGAGGCCGTTGTAAACGGGGACGCTCGCATAGGCCGCCAGTTCCTCGACGACCGCCTGCGCGGAGCCGCGGTACTCGATGCCGTCGTAGATGCGGGTGAGCACGCGAGCCGTGTCCGCGATGGACTCCTTGTGCCCGATCTGCGACGCCGAGGGGTCCAGCACGGTGACGTGGCCGCCTTGGTCGTACATGGCGACCTCGAAGGCGGTACGGGTTCGCGTCGACGTCTTCTCGAAGATGAGGGCGATGTTGCGGCCCCTCAGCCGCTGCTCCTCGCGACCGGCGCGGCGCTCGGCCTTCAAGTCGGCAGCAAGCCGAAGAAGACCGTCGAGTTCGGCAGGGGTGAAGTCGGCTTCCTTGAGGAAGTCTCGGCCGTGCAGCGTCATCGGGCAACGCTATCGGGCTGCGCTCCCCCTCGAAGGCCAGGGCTAGGCGATGCCCAGGGTGCGGGGGGAGACGGCCTCGGTGAAGTCGTCGCCGGCCGCCTTGATGCCCTCGCCCCGGCTACGGGGGTAGTGGCGGGAATCCAGTCGGGCGTAGATGTGCTCGCGCTCCTCCTCGGACAGCCCGCCCCATACGCCATACGGCTCTCGGGCGCGCACGGCGTAGTCCGCGCACTCCATCCGGACCGGGCAGCCCGCGCAGACGAGCTTGGCCGCGCGATCGCGCCGGGCCCGGGACGACCCGCGCTCGTTCTGGGGGTGGAAGAAGAGCAGGGGATCGGCCTCACGGCATGACCCATGCTCCTGCCAGTACCACTGTGCGTCCTTCGGAACTTGAGCAAGTGGCTGCTGCGGCATCGTCGCTCACCCTCCCCTTTCGCGCCAGCGTGCGCTACCACGCTAGTTGGGGCTAAGCAAGCGCAGGCATGGACGAAGGTCCTGTTGGTGGGGGCCTTCCGCCATTTCCTACTCGGCCGGTGCGCTTTCGGTCTCCTGGGCGGCGATGGAGGCGCGGACCTCGTCCATGTCGACGTCGCGCACGGCCTGCACCAGGTTCACGAGGGCCTGCTCGGGCAGCGCGCCGGCCTGCGAGTAGAGGACCACGCCGTCACGGATGGCCATGAGGGTCGGAATCGACGAGATCCCGAAGGCGCCGGCGAGACCCGGCTCGGCCTCGGTGTCCACCTTGGCGAAGACGATGTCCTGATTGTCCTCGGACACGGTCTCGTAGACGGGGGCGAACATCCGGCAGGGTCCGCACCAGGCGGCCCAGAAGTCGACCAGGACGATCGGGTTGCCGTTGACGGTGTCGGCGAACGTGGACTCGGTCAGGTTTGTGGTTGCCATGGCAGCATTGTACATGCCCCCGGGGGTATCGCGCCCGGTCCGGTCCCTCGGGGCCGCATCCCGGGCAGCCGTTCCGTGCCTAGAATCGGGCCATGTCCTCCACACCTCTCGAGACCCCAGGCCTGTCCGGTGGCACCCTCCTCGAGGAGCGCACGGTCTCGAATGACGAGGGTGATCACGAGCGGTTCTCGCACTACGTCGAGAAGGACAAGATCGTGGAGAGCGCCGTCATGGGCACCCCGGTCAAGGCCCTGTGCGGGAAGGTCTGGGTGCCGAGCCGCGATCCGCAGAAGTTCCCGGTCTGCCCCGAGTGCGAGGCGATCATCAAGTCGATGCCGCCCGGCGGTGAGGGCTGAGCGCCGCCCCGGCGCCCACGAACGCACGCTCGGTCTGGGGGAGTCCCTACCGGCCTCTGACGGTGGGCGTGGTGGCCCTCATCACGCTGCTGGCCTTCGAGGCGATCGGCACGGCCACGGCCATGCCGGTGGTGGCTCGTGACCTCAACGCGCTGAGCGACTACACGTGGGCGTTCAACGCCTTCCTCGTCGCTTCCCTGCTGGGCATGGTGGTCGGCGGCCTGTGGTCCGACGCCGTCGGGCCTCGACCCGCCCTGGTGTGGGGGGTCCTGGCGCTCGCCGGCGGCTCGGTGGTCGCCGGCTCGGCACCCACCTTGGTCGTGCTCGTCAGCGGCCGTGCCCTCCAGGGCATCGGGGCGGGTCTGGTGATCGTCTCGGTGTACGTCCTGATCGCCCGCGCCTATGACGAGAGCGTCCGGCCGAAGGCGTTCTCCGTGCTCGCGGCGGCGTGGATCGTCCCGTCCCTGGTGGGGCCGCTCGTGGCAGGCTGGCTCGCCGACTCGGTCACCTGGCGGGCGGTCTTCTGGCTCGTGCCGATCTTCGTGCTGCCCCCGGCCCTGCTGCTCTTCCCGCGGCTGAAGGAGTACGACGGGGGCACCCCGCACGACTCGGGTCGCACCCGACTCATCGCGGGGGCCTTCACCGCGGCCGGGCTGATGACCCTCCAGTACGGGCTGCTGCAGCTCAGCGTGATCGGCCTCGCCGAGGGGGCGGTCGGCCTTGCCGTGGTCATCATCGCGGTGCGATACGTGCTGCCGCACGGTGCGCTGCGATTCGAGAGGGGCCTGCCGGCCAGCGTCATGATGCGCGGCCTGATCGCGGCCGCATTCTTCTCGGCTGAGGTCTTCGTGCCCCTTGCCCTCGTCGAGACCCGCGGCGTGAGCACGACCTACGCGGGGATGGTCCTCGCGACTGCGGCCGCCATGTGGTCGCTCGGCTCTTACGCCCAGAGCCGGCTGCCGGGCGACCAGGACCGCGGCCCGGCCGTGCGGCTCGGGGCCGCCATCGTGGCGTGCAGCGTCCTATCCCTGCCCATCGCGCTGCTTCCTGCCGTGCCGCCCTGGACCGCCGCCGTGTCGTGGGCCGTGGGAGCGCTGGGCATGGGCCTGGCCATGCCGTCCGTGTCCGTTCAGGTCATGCGCCTGTCCCCGCCGGCGCAACTGGGCCTCAACTCCTCCGCCCTGCAGATCGTCGACTCGGTCATGAACGTCGTTGTCATCTCCTTCCTCGGGCTCGGACATGCGTGGGCGGTCGTCAACGGGGGCGCCACCGCGACCACGTACACGGCACTGTGGCTTGGCTCGACGGTCATGGCCCTGCTGGCAGTGGTCGCCGCAGGCCGTATGGCGCCCCGGTCCGTACCGGACGGCGGGGCGGCGGAGGCCGTCTGACAGGATGAGCGGCGCCCGTGGGAAGGCTGCGGGCGTGAAGGAGATGCACTCATGTCTGGCATGACCACCCGTCGCCTGCTGTTGCCCGCGGTCGCCCTGCTGTCCGTCGGCACCCTGCTCGCAGGCTGCGCCCAGGAGTCCACGAGCTCAGCCGAGTCCACCGCCGCTGCACCGGCCGCGTCGGAGGCGCCCTCCATGGCGGCGAGCGAGTCCACCGCACCGGCCGCGTCGGAGTCGGCGATGCCCGAGGAGAGCATGGCCGCTCTCCCGGCAGAGTGCTCGAAGGAGAACCTGACCGTCATCAACCCCGGAACGCTGACGATCGGCACGGACAGCCCGGCCTACCCGCCGTACTTCGTCGATGACACCCCGTCCAACGGCCAGGGCTTCGAGTCCGCCGTCGCCTACGCCGTGGCGAAGGGCCTGGGCTTCTCGCCCAGCGAGGTCAACTGGACGGTCGTGCCGTTCAACAAGTCCTACGCCCCCGGTGACAAGGACTTCGACTTCGACATCAACCAGATCTCGATCACGCCGAAGCGCCAGAAGGCGGTCGACTTCTCGCAGGGCTACTACACGGTCAACCAGGCCGTCGTCGCGCTGAACGACTCCCCGATCGCGAATGCCACGACGCTGGAGGAGTTGCGCAACGCCAAGCTGGGCGCCCAGGTGGGCACCACGAGCCTGGACTTCATCACCCAGGTGGTCCAGCCCAACCAGGACCCCTACGTCTACAACGACACCAACGATGCCAAGAGCGCGCTCAACAACGGGCAGATCGACGGCATCGTGGTTGACCTGCCGACCGCGTACTACATCACGGCTGCGGAGATCGACAACTCCAAGATCGTCGGTCAGTTCCAGGCGCAGGCCGGCGGCGAGGAGTTCGGACTCCTGTTCGCGAAGGGCAACCCGCTCGTGCAGTGCGTGAACCTCGTCCTCGACGACCTGAAGTCCAGCGGTGAGCTGCAGGCCATCCAGGACCAGTGGCTCGCCGGCGAGGCGGCTCCGTACATCGCGGAGTAGCGACCCGCCGCTCGTATGGGTGACCCCATGACGACAACGAGGCCGGCGCCTGGCACTCCCATCGCATATCGCGACCCGGAGCGCCAGGCGCTGGCGCGTCGTGCTGCCCGCCGCAATGCCCTCGTGGGCATGGCGAGCCTCGTGGCCTTCGTCGTCGTGGTGTCGTTCCTCGTCTCCAGGACGCCGGGTTGGCCGGCCGTGCAGGAGACTTTCTTCAGCGCCGAGCAGTTCACGGAGTCCCTGCCGGGGCTGCTGGAGGCCTTCCTCCTCAACATCAAGATCTTCCTGATCGCCGAGCCGCTGATCCTGGTCTTCAGCCTCGTCATCGCCCTGACCCGCACGCTCCGGGCGCCCATCTTCCTGCCCCTGCGCGTCGTCGCGACGATCTACGTCGACGTCTTCCGCGGCATCCCGACGATCCTGGTGATCTTCCTGCTCGGCTTCGGCATGCCGGCGCTGCGGCTTCAGGGAGTGCCCAGTGATCCGGTGTTCTGGGGCACGACCGCCCTGATCCTGTCCTACAGCGCCTACGTGGCCGAGGTGTTCCGTGCCGGCATCGGCTCCGTGCACCCGAGCCAGCGCATGGCGGCCCGCTCCCTGGGGCTGTCCGTCTGGCAGACGAACCGCTACGTCGTGCTCCCGCAGGCAGTGCGCAACGTCGTCCCGCCACTGCTCAACGACTTCATCTCTCTCCAGAAGGACACGGCCCTGGTCTCGGTCCTCGGGCCCATCGAAGTGCTGCGCCAGGCGCAGATCGATGCCTCGTCGACCTTCAACTACACCCCGTACGTGGCTGCGGCGGTCATCTTCATCGCGCTCACCATCCCCATGACCCGGTTCGCCGACTGGGTGCAGGCGCGGATGGCGCGGCGCCAGCGTGCCGGGGGAGTGGCATGACCGGGGCGTCTGAGCCGCTGCTGGGGGTGAGCGGGGTATGGAAGTCCTTCGACGAGCACCCAGTCCTCCGAGGCATCGACCTCGATGTCGCCCTGCACGAGGTCGTCGTCCTCATCGGAGCCTCGGGGTCAGGGAAGTCCACCTTGCTCCGGTGCATCAACGGACTCGAGCCGGTCGACGCCGGTCGCATCATGCTGGACGGCTCCGTCGATGTCACCGCCCCGTCGGTCGACCTCGACCAGGTCCGTCGGCGCGTGGGCATCGTCTTCCAGTCGTACAACCTGTTCCCGCACATGACCGTGCTGGACAACGTGATGCTGGCGCCGCGGAAGGTCAACCGGACCGACGGCGGGAGGGCGCGCGACGAGGCCATCACCCTGCTGGAGCGGTTCGGCCTCGCGGCCAAGGCGGGAGAGTACCCGGACCGGCTGTCGGGCGGGCAGGCGCAGCGGGTGGCGATCGTCCGCGCCCTGGCCATGCAGCCGGAGCTGATGCTGTTCGACGAGATCACCTCGGCCCTCGACCCGCTGCTCGTGGGCGAGGTACTCGACGCCGTGCGCGAGCTCAAGCACGGCGGCCTCACCATCGTGATGGCCACTCACGAGATGGGCTTCGCCCGCGAGGTGGCCGACCGTGTCTGCTACCTGCACGATGGGATCGTCCTCGAGCAGGGGCCACCGGAGCAGATCTTCAACGATCCGCGTGAGCAGGCGACTCGCGACTTCCTCGCGCGCGTCCTGGTCTGAGGTCCTGTCGTGCCGGCGCGGCTCGTGTCTCGACCGATATCCGGGCGCTGAACGCTCTACAGTTGCCGTGTCGGGGCGAAAGCCGCTCAAGAGGAGGACACGAAATGGCAACTGCGGATCCTGATGTCGTCATCGTCGAAGAGGACATGACTGAGATCGGCAAGCACTGGGGGCTCGTGCTGGCGCTGGGCATCGTCAGCATCATCATCGGCATCATGGCGCTGGTCTGGCCGGCCGCCACCATCATCGTGCTCGCGATCCTGCTGGGGGCCTACCTGCTGGTTTCCGGCATCTTCCAGATCGTCCGGGGATTCCGGACCGGACTCACCGGTGGCATGCGGGCGCTGCTGTTCATCTTCGGCGCCATCTCGCTGATCCTGGGCCTGATCATGATCAGCGGTGTCCTGAAGGCCGTAGAACTGCTGGCCATCTTCATCGCGATCTCCTTCCTCTTCCAGGGCTTCGGGCTGCTGTTCGAGTCGGCGGAGTACAAGCAGGGGCGCGGCTGGAACATCTTCGGCGGCATCCTCATGCTGATCGGCGGCGTGGTCGTCCTCGTCTGGCCGATCCGCTCGCTGTTCGCCATCGCGATCGTCGCCGGCATCTGGCTGATCATCGGCGGCATCTTCGAGATCATTGCCGCGTTCAAGCTGCGCTCGCTCGCCAAGGCGTAGCCGCCGGCAGCATGGCCGCTGAGACCTCACAGACCCTCGACCGGGGGCTGCGCGTCCTCGAGGTGGTGGCTGGGTCCCCCGATGGGCTCACCGTCACTGAGCTGGCCGCAGCCCTCGGCGTCGGTCGCACGGTCGTCTACCGGCTGGTCGTCACCCTCGAGCAGCATGCCTTCATCCGGCGATCAGCCGACGGGCGGTGCCGCCTCGGGCTGGGGATGCTGTCGATGGGCCAGCAGGTGCAGCCGGTCGTCCGCGACACGGCCCTGCCGGCGCTGCGCCTTCTCGCGGATGCGGTCAATGCCACTGCCGTCCTCACCGTGGTCGACGGTCAAGAGGCGTTGTCCGCCGTGGTCGTCGAGCCCACCCGCTCGGACGTGCACGTCGCCTCGCGGGCGGGGGCCCGCCAGCCGCTGGAGAACTCCGCAGGGGGCCGGGCCATCCTGGCTGCGCGCACCACCGCAGGTCGCCCGCTTGACCCGCCGTGGGTCATCGCCACGGGCGATGGACCCCAGGGGGCCTACGGCATCGCCGTCCCGGTCCTCGGAGTCCCGGGCCTTGAGGCCAGTGTCGGCGTCCTTGCACTGCGTGAGCTCAACGACGTCGATGTCGGTCCGCGCGTGGCGCGGGCCGCCGGCGAGATCGCCCGGGCCCTGCGCTGACGGTCCGAAGGCCGTCGATCCGCCGCTAGTTCCAGCAGCCGTTGATGGTGGCCGCCAGGCCGTCGACCGCCTGCCGGGTGTAGATCGGGTAGTACCGCTCGGGGCGGTTGTTCACGAGGATCGAGAAGATCCGCTCGCCGTCAGCTGACATCGAGATGCCCGACAGGCTGATGGTGTCGTGCAGCGTGCCGGTCTTGGCCCTGATCTCGCCCTGGGCGCAGCGGGACTGCTTGGTGGTGAAGCGCCCGTAGCGGTCATCGAGGGTTCCGCTCACCCCCGCGATGGGCAGTGCGGTGTCCTCGAACATCACGCTGAACGGCGCGGGATTGGTCACGCGGGCCACCCGCAGCACGTTGACGAGGAAGCGTGGGCTCACCCGGTCGTTGCGCGACAACCCGCTGCCGTCGAGCAGTGACATGCCGGTCGGGTCGACCCCCAGGTTGGTCAGCACCGTCTCCGCTGCCTGGCGCGAGCCGGCCCACGTCGTCGGGAAGCCCGAGCCGGCCGCGACCTGCCGGTACAGCACCTCGGCCACGTTGTTCTCCGAGATGCGAAGCATGACGCGCACAGCGTCGGCCACGGTCGTGCCCTTGGTGGCGGCGATCACGGCGGCGTCGCCGGCATCCGCTGGGGCGCCCAGCGTCACCGGGTAGCCGAGGGCCGTCAACCGCTTGACGAACACGGCGGCCGCATTGGCGCTGGGGTCCTTGCTGTAGTCCCAGATCCGCGCGAGGGCATGGACGTTGGACACGACGGAGGGCACATAGCCGGATGGCCACCCCGGCGCGCGTCCGGTGTCCTGGAACAGGTCGTCGTCCACGTGGACCGTGATGGGCGTTCCTGCGGGCAGGGTGCGGGCCGACTTGTTGGCGAGGCGACGCAGGTCCCGCGTGCTCAGTAGCGGCTCACCACCGCCCTCGAGGATGAGCTCTCCAGGGGTCGCGCCGGCCCGGACCCGGGTGACGAACCGGGTATCCGGTCCGAGAGCGCCGAGGGCGTTGAAGGCGGTGACGATCTTCATGTTCGATGCGGGCAGCATCGGCCGGTCGCTGGAGTGGTCGCTGATGACCTCACCCGTGGCGGCATCCACGGCGAGGAGCCCGACGGTGTTCCCGAGCCGCTTGTTCTCGATCCGCTTGCTGATCAGGACGTCGACATGCGGGTCCGGCGCAGCCTGCGAGGCCGGGGCCCAGGCAGCGATGAGGGTGACGGACAGGGCGGACGCGAGGGCAGCGGTCAGGTAACGGGGAAGGCGCACGGTACCCATGGTGCGACACCCCGGGATCGGGGGCGATGCCCGGGGTCCGACTGGGCGTGTCGCAGAATGGAGGGAAATCCCAGACCGTCCTTACTCCACCCACTCCCGAAAGGCTCCGGTTTGCGTCGTCTGCTCGCGCTGCTCGTATCGGCACTTCTCCTCGGGGGTGTCGTCGCCGTTCCGACTGCCCAGGCGGACGGTCCGGGCCCGAAGCGGATCGTCAGCGGCTGGATCCCCTACTGGATGGCCTCGCCGAATCACCCCGAGGGAATCAACTCGGCGGTGCAGAACGCCGACCTGTTCACCGACGTGTCCCCGTTCTGGCTCTCGGCGACGGCCAACTCGGGTGGGGGCGTCAAGGTCGGCTTCAACCCGAACTACGGCAACGGCGCCGCCAACGCGGCGTGGGCCATGCAGCAGCTCAAGGCGGCCGGTCTGATCGTGCTGCCCTCGATCGCCGACGGATCGGGTAAGAGGCGCATGGCGTCGACCCTCGCCGATCCCGGACTTCGGGGCCAGCATGTGGCGGACATCGTCAATCTCGTCGTGGCGAACGGGTACGACGGGATCGACCTCGACTATGAGACCTTCGCGTTCACGGACGGCTCGTCGACCTGGCGGTCCACCCAGCCGAACTGGACGGCGTTCATCAACGAGCTGAGCGCCGCCCTGCACGCCCAGGGCAAGCTGCTTGCGGTCACCATCCCGCCGCCATGCTCGACCGGCGGGACCTGCGGACCCAACTCCGGGTACTGGGTCTACAACATCGCAGGGATCGCCCCGGCCGCCGACCGCATCCGGATCATGGCGTACGACTACCACGTCGGAGCTGACGGCCCGGTGGCGCCGATGCCGTGGGTCCGGGCCATCGTCCAGTACTCCGCGAGCGTCATGGACCCTGCCAAGCTGCAGATCGGCGTTCCCACCTACGGGCGGGCCTGGACGCGCAAGAGCGGCAGCAAGTACATGACGACGGGATCGTGTCCGAGCAGCGGGTCGTCCGCCTACCAGAAGCTCACGGCCAAGGCGTCGGTCAACGACAGCGAGGTCGCCGGGGTGCTGGCGGCCGCGGGTGTGACCCCCGACCAGGTCCAGTGGTCGGACAGCGACCAGGAGAACTGGGTCTACTACGACAAGAACCTCACGTGGACGGACTCCTCGGGGGTCCAGCAGACCTGCACCGCGAAGCGCGTGATGTGGTGGGTCGGACCGCAGGCGGTCCTGGCCCGCACCCAGCTGGTCAGCGAGTTCGGCCTGAACGCGGCCGCCTTCTGGACGGTCGGCGGGGAGGATCCGGCCCAGTGGCCCATGCTGCGCGGCTACGGCCAGGCGCTGGCCCCGGCCACGACCGACGTGGCTGCTTCCGGCGTGCCGGTGACCGTCTTCGGGCAACCCGTGACGATCACGGCCACCGCGACCTCGGGGGGCGCTCCCCTCGCAGGCGTTCCCGCTGTGCTGCAGTTCCGTCCGCAGGGCAAGAAGAAGAAGTTCTCCGACGTCCAGACCGGCACCACGGGTCCCGATGGGGTGGTCGCGTTCCAGGTGGCGCCGACGGGGACGGGTGACTGGCAGGTCTCGGTACCGGCGGCGGACGCCCGCACGGAGGGGGCGAGTGCGCCGTTCACGACGCAGGTGCAGGCCCTGGTGACGGCCACGCCGAAGAGCGTGCGTGTGCCTCGTGGCAAGAAGGTCATCGTCCGTGCGTGGTCACGCCCGGCCATGGCGCGTCAGACCCTGGCCCTGCAGATCCAGCGGGGCGCGAAGTGGAAGAACGTCGACACGGCCAGGGCGAACGCCAAGGGCCGGGCGCGGCTGATCGCCACGGTGCCGACGAAGAAGGGCAAGTACACCTACCGGGTCGTGGCCGTAGGCAAGGGCTCCATCCTGGCGAACGCCTCGACGGAGATCCCCATCCGCGTCACGAGGTAGGGGACAGGCCCAGGGACGAAGCCGGCAGCTCGAACCACTGGAGGTTCGTGAAATCGGTGGACAGTCCCTCCCGCTCGGTCGCCGAGGCGCCCAGGTCGTCCGGCAGCGACTCCAGGTAGGCGTGGGCGTCCTCGAGGTATCCGGCCAGGTCCGACTCCGGCGCGCGGTCGTCATGGCGCGGGTAGCGCAGCACGCCCTCGGCGTCGTAGCCCACCTGCGCCAGCCGCAGCGGCGGCTCGACCGGTCCGTTGCGGTGGTGCCAGCGCCCGGTGGTGGTGTCGAACCGGTACTGGGGCAGCAGCTTCCAGCCGTGGTCCGCGACCAGGGCCACGGCCGAGACGATGTACTCGAAGACGGCGTCCGAGACGAAGTAGTTGAAGTTGATGCGGACCCAGCCGGGCTTGATGCCCTCGCAGCCGTGCGCGATCTCGCGCTCGTACTCATGGGAACGCACGAGGTCGATGCCGAGCAGTCGATGCCCATACGGGCCGGCGCAGGAGCAGCCGCCGCGGGACTGGATGCCGAAGAGGTCGTTCAGCACCGCGACCACGAAGTTGTGGTGGAGGTAGCGACCCTCCGGCCGGCGGACGACGAAGGACAGGATCGACAGGCGCTCGGCATCGAGATTGCCGAGGACCTGGAGGTTCTCGTTGTCATTCCATGCGGTGACGGCGCGCCGGAGGAAGTCGTCCTCGTGGGCCCGGATCACGTCAGTGCCGACCGCCTCCTTGAGCTGGAACACCAGCCCGGCGCGGATGGACTCGATGATCGCCGGCGTGCCGCCCTCCTCGCGATGGACCGGATCGTCCAGATACCGGTGGTCCTCGGCGTTCACGTAGGCCACCGTGCCCCCGCCGACGACATCCGGGACCGAGTTGGTCAGCAGCCCGCGCCGCACGATGAGGACGCCCGGGGTACCGGGTCCGCCGATGAACTTGTGCGGTGACAGGAAGATGGCGTCCTTGTGCGCCAGGGGCAGGTCCTCGCGTCGCGGATTGGCGTCGATGTCGATGTAGGGGCCGGCCGCGGCATAGTCCCAGAACGCCAGGGCGCCGTGCTCGTGGAGCAGCTGGGAGACCCGGTCGGTGTCGGAGATGATCCCCGTGACGTTGCTGGCCGCACTCAGGGAGGCGAACGTCAAGGGGCGGTCGGCGAACTCGATGAGCCGGCGCTCGAGGTCCTCGAGGTCGATGTGGCCGTCGGCGTCCTCGTGGATGGTGACGACGTCGGCGATGGACTCGCGCCACGGTAGCTCGTTGCTGTGATGCTCGAACGGTCCGATGAAGGCGACCGGCCGCTCGTCCGGCGGGATCGATGCGGACAGGTGGTAGCGCGCATCGAGGTCGGCCGGGATCCGCAGGTTGAGGACCCCGATGAGCTTGTCGATCGCCCCGGTCGACCCCGAACCGGTGAAGATGACGAGGGTGTCGTCGTTGCCGTTGACCGCATCATGGATGAGGCGTCGGGCATCCTCGCGCAGGCGGGTCGTCTGCAGGCCCGTGCCGCTGGACTCGGTGTGCGTGTTGGCGTAGCGGGGCAGTACCTCGTCGCGGATGAAGTCCTCGATGAAGGTGAGCGCTCGGCCGCTGGCGGTGTAGTCGGCGTACGTCACCCGCCGAGGGCCGTACGGACCCCACATGACCTGGTCGTCGCCGATCACGCCGTCCCGGATGCGGGCGAGCAGCGGTGGCTCAGGCAGGCGGGGATCGCGTGAAGGGATGCGGACGACGGTCATACGGACACAGTATTCGGGCGAGCTCAGAATGGTGGGTCGTCGCGCGGGGGATCGGGCGTCGCGGGAGGAGGGGCGTCTGGGTCGATCGCTCCGGGAGAGAGGTTGACCGGTTCGTGGCGGAACCGGTGCCCGGCAGGGGACACCATCGTGCACGAGCCGTCCGCCCGGGAGTCTTCGATGCGCCAGCGGGAGTGGGTCTTGCGGTTGTGATGACGACGGCAGAACATCCCGGTGTTGCCGATGGTCGTCGTGCCGCCCTCGACGAAGTCCGTCGCGTGGTCGACGTCGCCTCCTATCGCAGGCCGCGTGCAGCCGGGGTGCCGGCACGTCCGGTCTCGGGCGATGAGCCAGGCGACCAGTTCGGGGTTCGGGGTATAGCGATGGGCGCCCCGATCGATGAGCGCGCCGGTGAGCGGATCGCAGACCAGCCGCCGCAGCGTGACCGGAAGGGACGCGTCGGCGAGCAGCGCGAGGACGTCGTCGCGGTCGGCGTCAGCCTGCGCGCTCGAGCCGACCGACACCGAGGCGGGCAGATCGGAGGTCACTCCCGCCAGCGTGGACAGGTCGACCACGATCTGCAAGTCCACGCTCGGCGTGGCCGTGGAGGCCTTCGGAGCCTCCGGAGCGTCCGGTTGCCGGAAGAAGTCGAGGAAGGCAGCAGTCCGGATCTCACCCCACGTGGCGTCGGCGGCGACGTCGAGCGTGCCGTCGTCGGCATGGGCACGTGCGTGCGCCTCGACGACCGAGTGCACCCACGCCGCATCGATGGCGGTGAGGCGAGCCATCACCACGCCCTGGCCGTCGTCCTCTGCCCAGGCGCGCACATCTCGGGTGCAGCGAGCGCGCCGCCGGCGAGCACGAGCACCCTCGGCGTCGATCGCGGCGACTGCGCGACGCGCGCGCTGGCGAGTCTCGGTCGGCGTCTCGCGCTCGGCCCGGTCGAGCACGCGGTCCTGCAGTGCCGCGCACCGGTCGGCCAGCACCGCGTCGGCAGCGGGGTCTTCTCCCCAGGGGCAGGTGGCCATCCGCGATGCCTGGTCGGCGATGGCCCGACTGTGCTCCGCCGTGATGCGCCCCGCCGACAGCACATCGCGCGTGCGACGGAGCGGCCCGTTGAGAAGGCGTGCCCGGCCGAGGTCGCCTTGCACCGAACCGTGACTTCGTCGCAGGACCGCGGCGATCTCGTCGACGATCTCGTCCACCATCGAGATCGTGCGACCGCGGACGGATCCGCTCGGGGCGTCCTCCTCGACGAGGACGTCGCGAACGACTCGGGTGGCGCCGGCGGCGCGCACGAGCAGCCGGGACTCGAGGGCGTCGAGGGCGGCCCTCTCACGCTGTAACGACACCATGGCAGAGAGTGCCTCATCGGCGGTGAGCGACTCTGGATCGAGCCGGGTGAGGGATGTCAGAGTCGACAGCGGACGCGGATGCCAGCCCTCCCGAATCGAAGCCACCCGCGTCAACGTCACGGGGACGGGAGAGGAGACGGCTTCGAACATGTGTTCGATCCTAGTGATGGATGAGACAGAACACAAGCAATGCCAAGGGTTTTCTGTGGATACCCGTCAGCGTTTCGCTGGCGCCTGCGTCAGCCTCATGGGCTGCGACACAATGGCGGCATGTCTGTCGTCCCCACCGAGGTCGCCCAGCCCGATCTCGATGCCGACGTGGAGGTCCCGTGGATCACGATCGTGTGGAACGACCCGGTCAATCTCATGTCGTATGTGACGTTCGTGTTCATGCAGTACTTCAAGTACGACCGGGCCAAGGCGGAGCGGCTGATGCTCGACGTCCATGAGAAGGGCAAGGCCGTGGTCTCCTCGGGATCGCGGGACGAGATGGAGCGCGACGTCACGGCCATGCACGGCTACGGACTCTGGGCCACGCTCGAGAAGGCGCGCTGATGGCGGTCGTGAGCCCGCTGCCCTCCGGAGCGGACGGGGCGCGGATCGAGCTCGAGGAGGTCGAGGCTGCCCTGCTCCGCTCGCTGGCCGAGCAGCTGCGTGACTTCGTGGCGCCGGAGTCGGCGGACGCGGAGGACCCGCTCGTGGCCCTCGTCGGCCTCGACCCCACCGCGACGACTCCCGACGATCCGGCGCTCCTGAGGCTCCTGCCCGACGCCTACCCGGACGACGAGGAGGCCTCGTCCCGGTTCCGACGGTTTACCGAGCGGGACCTGCGTGTGGCGAAGGCCGGCAACGCAGAGGCCGTCATCGCGGCCCTCGATGCCCGTGGCCTGACGATCGACGTGGCGGGGGAGGACATCGACCGCTGGCTGGGCTTCCTCAACGACACCCGCCTCACTCTGGGCGTGCGGCTGGACATCTCCGAGGAGAGCCACGACGAACTGGCGGCGCTGCCGGAGGATGATCCGCGCGCGACCCTGTTCCAGGTCTACGACTGGCTGACCTTCCTGCAGGAGTCGCTGATCCAGAGGCTCATGCGGTCCGAGTAGGTTGCCGGGATGCTCGTGATCTCCCAGGACCTCGTCGATGCCATGGTCGCCCATGCTCGTGCCGACCACCCGGACGAGGCGTGCGGGGTGATCGCGGGTCCGGCGGGCAGTGACCGCCCCGAACGCTTCATCCCCATGGTCAACGCGGCGCGGTCTCCGACGTTCTACGAGTTCGACACGACCGACCTGCTGAGGCTGTACCGCGACATGGACGATCGCGATGAGGTGCCCGTCGTCATCTACCACTCGCATACCGCCACGGAGGCCTTCCCGTCGAGGACCGACGTGTCCTATGCCTCGGAGCCGGAGGCGCACTACGTCCTCGTCTCCACGCGTGAGACGGGTCGCGAGGAGGGCCCGTTCGAGCTGCGGTCCTTCCGCATCGTCGAGGGCACGGTCACCGAGGAAGAGGTTCGGATCGAGGTCGCCTGACCTGCTGCAAATCACTTGCAGCTACGCGAACCCGGGTCGCGCGTTTTCATCCACCGACCTAGGGTCGACGGCATGTCCATCGAGGTGCGCGTTCCCACCATCCTTCGGCCCTACACCTCGGGGGAGAAGGTGGTGAGTGCCCGCGGCACCACCGTCGCCGCCGTGGTCGATGATCTCGACGCTCGATACCCCGGCATCCGCGAGCGACTCATCGACGACAGCGGACTGCGCCGGTTCGTGAACGTCTACCTCAACGACGAGGACGTGCGCTTCCTCGGCGGACTGACGACGCCTGTCGCCGACAGCGACTCGATCACGATCCTGCCTGCCGTCGCCGGAGGCTGATGTGCGCTACGACTCGCTGCTCGATGCCGTCGGGGGCACCCCGCTGGTCGGGCTGGCGCAGTTGTCGCCGACGGCGGACGTCCGGCTGTGGGCCAAGCTCGAGGACCGCAACCCGACCGGATCGGTGAAGGACCGGCCGGCCCTCGCCATGGTTGCCGAGGCGGAAAAGGACGGCAGGCTTCAACCCGGCGCGACCCTCCTGGAACCGACGTCCGGCAACACCGGCATCTCGCTGGCGATGGTGGCCCGGCAGCGCGGCTACCGGCTGGTCTGCGTCATGCCGGAGAACACCTCCACGGAACGCACCCAGCTTCTCCAGGCGTGGGGAGCGGACATCATCTACTCGCCCGCGGCGGGGGGCAGCAACGAGGCGGTGCGCGTGGCGAAGCGGATCGCTGCCGAGAACCCCGACTGGGTGATGCTCTACCAGTACGGCAACCAGGCGAACGCGCGGGCGCACTACGAGACGACCGGACCGGAACTGCTGGCCGACCTGCCGACGATCACCCACTTCGTCGCCGGCCTCGGCACCACCGGAACGCTGATGGGAGTGGGCCGCTTCCTGCGCGAGCAGCGCCCCGACGTGCAGATCGTCGCGGCGGAACCTCGATACGGCGAGCTGGTCTACGGACTGCGCAACCTGGATGAGGGCTTCATCCCCGAGCTGTACGACGAGAGCATCCTCACGACGCGGTACTCAGTGGGTCCCCACGATGCCGTGCGGCGCATGCGCGATCTCATGGAGCGGGAGGGGATCTTCGCCGGACCGTCGACGGGTGCCATCCTGCACGCCGCTCTCGGGGTGGCGAGGAAGTGCGTCCGGGACGGCGAACCTGCCGACATCGCCCTCATCGTCTGCGATGCCGGATGGAAGTACCTGTCGACCGGCGCCTACGACGGCTCCGTGGACGAGGCGGAGGCCGCCCTCGACGGCCAGTTGTGGGCCTAGGTCCTGACACCTGCCCCACATCCATCGCCCTAGGCTGGGGCCCCTATGAATGACGCGGCCATCGGCATCTTCGACTCCGGCGTGGGCGGCCTGACGGTCGCCCGCGCGGTTCTCGACCAACTGCCCCACGAACCGGTGCGCTACGTCGGCGACACCGCGCGCGGCCCGTACGGCCCGCGGCCTATCGCGGAGGTCCGCTCCTTCTCCCTCGAGATCATGGATCGGCTTGTGGATGAGGGGGTCAAGGCCCTCGTCATCGCCTGCAACTCAGCATCTGCGGCGACGCTGCGGGATGCGCGTGAGCGCTACGACGTGCCCGTCATCGAGGTCGTCCACCCGGCCGTCCGCCGCGCGGTCTCGGCCACCCGGTCGGGCCGGGTCGGGGTGATCGGCACGACCGCGACGATCACGTCGGGTGCCTACGACGACGCCTTCGCCGCCGCGACCCACGTGTCGCTGACATCGACGGCCTGTCCGCGCTTCGTCGAGTTCGTCGAGGCCGGCGTGACATGGGGGCCGGAGCTGATCGACGTCGCGACCGACTACCTGGCACCGATGAAGGAATCCGGTATCGACACCCTCGTCCTGGGCTGCACCCACTATCCGCTGCTGACGGGCGTGCTCTCCTACGTCATGGGCGAGGACGTGACACTGGTGAGCAGTGCGGAGGAGACGGCCAAGGACGTCTACCGGACGCTCGTGGCCAAGGACCTGCTGCGCGACCCGTCGCTGCCCGAGCCGCAGCACGTGTTCATGGCGACGGGTGATCCAGACGACTTCCAGCGACTGGGGCGCCGGTTCCTCGGCCCTGAGATCGGAAGCGTGGTGACCGCGTCATGAAGCTCACCGTGATCGGCTGCGCCGGATCGTTCCCGAGTCCGGCGTCTCCGGCGTCGTGCTACCTCATCGAGCACGAGGGCTCTCGGCTGGTGCTGGACATGGGCAACGGATCGTTCGGCGTCCTGCAGCAGCATGTCGACCTCCAATGGCCCGGGGCACTCGAGGCGGTCGTCCTGAGCCACTGCCACCTCGATCACTGCGCCGACATCGGGTCCCTCTACGTGCAGCGCCACTACTACTCACCCCGCTCGGAGCGACTTCGCGTCCTCGGTCCCAGCAACGCGCGTGCCCGCGCCGTGGCCATCTACGGCCGGGAGGACGAGGCGGGACTGGATCACGAGTTCGAGTACCTGACCTTCACCCGCGAGCCCATGACCGTCGGTCCCTTCACGATCGAAGCGGTGCATGCCGTCCATCCCGTCGAGGCCTTCTCGGTGCGCGTCTGTGCCGACGGTCACTCGATCACGTACTCGGGGGACACGGCCTACAACGATCGGCTCGTTGCTCTCGCGGAGGGAACCGATGTCGCCCTCTTCGAGGCCTCGTTCGTCGGTAAGGAGTTCCCTCCGGCCGTTCACATGAGCGCCTCGGAGGCCGGACGGGCAGCTCGCGAGGCGGGCGCGTCACGGCTCGTGCTCACCCATCACGTTGTCTTGAACGATCCCGCAGTCGTCCTCGCGGAGGCGTCTGCCGAATTCGATGGGCCGATCGACCAGGCGCACCCGGGGCTCACGATCACCTGCTGACACCGGCCCTCGGTAGGGTCGCGGCATGACTCGATCCGATGGCCGTGCGGCCGATCAGCTCCGTCCGGTTACCTTCGAGCGGGGCTGGCTCGACCAGGCCGAGGGCTCTGCCTTGGTGTCCTTCGGCCGCACCCGCGTCCTGTGCACGGCGTCCTTCTCCCCGGGCGTGCCGCGCTGGCTCCAGGGCTCCGGCAAGGGCTGGGTCACCGCGGAGTACGCGATGCTGCCCCGCTCGACGAACACCCGCAACCAGCGCGAGTCCGTCAAGGGGAAGCTGGGCGGCCGCACGCAGGAGATCTCGCGGCTGGTCGGACGCTCCCTGCGCGCCGTCGTGGACATGGACGTTCTGGGCGAGAACAGCATCCTCATCGACTGTGATGTGCTGCAGGCAGACGGCGGGACGCGGACGGCCGCCATCACGGGCGCCTACGTCGCCCTGGCCGACGCCTTTGCGTGGGCGCGAGGAGCGGGGCTTCTGGCGCCGGGCGTGGATCCGCTCAAGGGGTCGGTGGCCGCGGTGAGCGTCGGCATCGTCGATGGTGAACCGCGCCTCGATCTTCACTACGACGACGACGTGCGGGCGGACACCGACATGAATGTCGTGATGACGGGCGATGGTCGCTTCGTCGAGGTGCAGGGCACGGCCGAGGGCGAGGCTTTCGAACGTGCGCTGCTGGATGAGCTGTTGGATCTCGCTGGGCGCGGCTGCGCCACCCTGGCCGAGCTTCAGGCCCAGGCCCTCGCCGCGGCGTTGCCGACGCGGACCTGACCATGACGACGCGGGTCGTTCTGGCCACGAAGAACAGGAAGAAGCTCGACGAGCTGCGTCGCATCCTCGACACAGAAGGACTTGACGTCGAACTGCTCGGTACCGACGCGTTCCCGGAACTGCCCGACGTGCCGGAGACCGAGTCGTCCTTCGAGGGCAACGCACTGCTGAAGGCACGTGAGGTCGCGAAGGCCACGGGGTTGCCAGCGGTGGCCGATGACTCGGGCCTGTGCGTGGACGCGCTCAACGGGATGCCTGGCATCTTCTCGGCACGGTGGGCGGGCCGTCACGGTGACGATGAGGCGAACCTGGATCTGCTGCTCGGCCAGCTCAACGACGTGCCGGACCGTCGTCGTTCGGCTGCGTTCCACTGCGCTGCGGCGGTGGCGTTGCCCGACGGCACCGAGCGTGTCGTCGAGGGACGGCTCGAGGGCTTCATCCTGAGGGAGAGGCGTGGCTCGAACGGGTTCGGCTACGACCCGATCTTCCTGCCGTTCGGGTACCACGTGACGACCGCAGAGATGACGTCAGAGGAGAAGGACGCGATCAGCCATCGCGGGCAGGCGATGCGCTCGCTCGCCCCGGTGCTACGGGACCTGCTCGGCACTTGAGTGCGGAAGGCGGGACTTGAACCCGCACGCCCGAGGGCACCAGGACCTAAACCTGGCGTGTCTGCCAATTCCACCACTTCCGCTCGCTGGGCCAAGTCTAGGGATTGGTGGATAGCTCCTCGGCGCGGTTGAGTGCCCCGGAACAACGCGTTGCGGACGCGTCCGAAAAGGCTCCATGAAGACGCAAAGAATTAGCCACTTGAGGAGGTGAGTCCACTTGCGCGTACAACGCTTTCATGCATGCGCGCGTTGCCCGCAGGTGACGTCCCCGGTGGTGGTGGGTTTTCGGCCTTGAGCGTGGCGTAGTCCGCGACGTAGAGGGCCATCGTGCAAGGGTCAGTGAGTTCGGGCTAACGAGACTCACGAGAGGACACCTTGCACGATGGCTATGGACCAG
>WGLX01000007.1 GCA_016125355.1 Actinomycetales bacterium
CTGGTCCATAGCCATCGTGCAAGGTGTCCTCTCGTGAGTCTCGTTAGCCCGAACTCACTGACCCTTGCACGATGGCCCTCTACGTCGCGGACTACGCCACGCTCAAGGCCGAAAACCCACCACCACCGGGGACGTCACCCATCCCATAAATATGTCGTGGAACAGCACACCACGCGACCCACTCATGGGAATGTCTGGCTCCGCCCTTTGGGTCACATGGCTTCGCCTGATGGGTGACGGTGGCTTCGCCTGATCCGTGACACTGCTGAGCATGCTTGTGGATCTGGGTGTTGCGGAGCAGAGGAATCAGATCGTGTTGGCGGTCACTCGAGACCATGTGCCGACGGTTGAGGCTGCGCGTCGCTTCGAGGAGGCGCCGCCTACCGCCCGACCACGAACTGCACCCATCACCTCGGTAGGGGCTCGAAGACGGCAGTGAAGTGCCTGAGCGTGGCGGGCTCCCGCGTGATGCGATAGCCCGGCAGCTCCGATGCCTCGGCAGCGACCTTGCGACACACCTCGATGACGTAGTCCATATGGCTCTGGGTGTACGTCCGCCGTGGGATGGCGAGACGGACCAAGTCGAGTGCCGCCGGCCGCTCCGAGCCGTCCGGCTGACGACCGAACATCGCCGTGCCAATCTCGCAGGTGCGTACCCCGCCCATCTCGTAGAGAGCCAACGCGAGGGACTGCCCCGGGTACGCGAGAGGATCGATGTGCGGAAGCATGGCGCGCGCGTCGATGTATACAGCGTGGCCACCGGTGGGTGAGAGGACGGGAATCCCCGCGTCCCGCAAGGCATCGCCGACATACGCCGTCGACCGGATGCGGTAGTGGAGATAGGTGTGATCGACCGCCTCCGAGAGCCCCTGAGCGAGTGCCTCGAGATCGCGGCCCGCCAGACCACCGTACGTTGGGAACCCCTCAGTGAGGATGAGCAGGTCGCGGCACCTCTGAGCCAAGTCATCGTCGTTCAGTGCGAGCCAGCCGCCGATGTTTCCCATCGGATCCTTCTTCGCGCTCATGGTCATGCCATCGGCAAGGCTCGCGATCTCGCGCACGATATCCGTCACCGAGCGCGAGTTCTGGCCCTCCTCTCGCTCGCGGATGAACCAGGCATTCTCGGCGAAGCGGCACGCATCGATGAAGAGCGGCTTGCCATAGGCATCGCACAGTCGGCGGACAGCCCGGAGGTTGGCGAGGGATACCGGTTGCCCGCCGCCGCTGTTGTTCGTGATCGTGACGACCACGGCCGGCACGTCGTCGGCCCTCGTGGCCAGCAGCGAGTCGAGCGCCTCGAGATCCATGTTCCCCTTGAATGGAAGATCCGCCTGCGGATCGCTTGCCTCGGGGATAACCAGGTCGATGGCCGTAGCGCCCGTGAACTCGATGTTGGCGCGTGTGGTGTCGAAGTGGGTGTTGTTCGGGATGATCTTCCCCGGGCCTCCGATGACGCTGAAGAGGATGCGTTCGGCAGCCCGCCCCTGGTGTGTCGGGATGACATGCGTGAACGGGAAGAGGGACTGGACGGCGTCCCGGAAGAGGTAGAACGACGGAGACCCGGCGTAGGACTCGTCCCCGTGCTGGAGGGCCGCCCACTGGTCGCGGCTCATCGCCCCTGTCCCCGAGTCCGTCAAGAGGTCGATGAGCACATCCTGAGCGTCCACTTGGAAGAGGTTGTAGCCGGCAGTGCTCAGGGCCTGCCGTCGATACTGGCGCGTGGTCGACCTCATCGGCTCGACGGAGTGGATGCGGAAGGGCTCGAAGATGGTTCGGAACTCCGGTTCAGACATCCCGGTATCGTGCCGTCCACACTCGGAAGAAGGAATGGCAATCAGAACCCGTTGAGGCTCGAGACCTGTCGATCGACACTGATCTGGGTCTGAGAGTTCACACATGCAAGGGAGTTCGGATGGATCGGGTCGATTGGCACATTCTGGCGGAGCTTCAGGTCGATGCGAGGCTCTCGTTCAACGCGCTGGCGCGCCGGGTCAGCCTCTCGGCGCCGGCGACCGCCGATCGGGTGCGCCGACTCCAGGACTCCGGGGTGATCACGGGGTATCGCGCGCGAGTGAATCCCGCCCGCGCGGGGCGTCCCGTTAGGGCCTTCGTTCGGATGCAGTGCTACGGCCCCGCGTGCGTGCTTCGGGATCCTGCAGTGCGGGACTGGCCCGAAGTCCTTCAGATGCATCGAGTGACCGGAGTCGACTGCTCGGTGCTGCTGGTGGCGGTCCAGGACATGGTGGCGTTCGAGCGATTGCTCGATCACTTGGCCGACTACGGCCGGCCGGAGAGCAGCATGATCCTCGACGACATCGTGGTGGACAACCCCATCCGGATGGAGTCGTCCTAGTGCCGCCCGCACAGTCGACGGCCCAGTCGCCGCACGTCCCCAAGGAAGACATCGACGTCGCGCGTGGTGGTGCGGAAGTTCATGATGCATGGCCGTAACCAGGCCTCGCCATCGATGACCGCTGGTGAGACGTAGGAGCTTCCGTCCACCTGGATGGCTGCCGCGAGGGCTCGGTTGTGGCCATCGAGGTCCGGACAGTTCTGCGGGATGTGGCGGAGGGGAACCGTGCTGAGCGTCGGACGTGCGGGAAGCACCTGCACGTCGTCGAATTGGCGAGCCTGGTCGTAGCAGTATCCGGCCACGTCCAGAGTTCCCTCGATGGCCTCGCGCATCTGGGTGCTCCCATGGACGCGGAGGGCCAACCACAGCTTGAGCGCTCGCAAGGGCCGGGAGTACTCGAGCGTCATGTCGACGGCGTTGGGGACCTCGCCTTCGTGCGGCACGTACGCCTCATCGTGGGCGAAGGCGGCGGCGAGAGCCGCTGGATGTCGGGTGAGGAGCGCGCTGCACGACTTCGGGACGAACATCCACTTGTGCGCATCGATGGAGACTGAGTCCGCCCGATCCACGCCCGAGAAGACCGAGGCCCTGCTTGTACTGGCCGCCGGCAGTCCGTAGGCACCGTCGATGTGGAACCAGATGCCGTGTCGCGAACAGATGTCGGCGATGCTGTCGAGCGGGTCCACCGCGCCGGTCAGCGTCGTGCCGGCAGTGCCGACGACAGCGACGGGCACGATCCCCTGTGAGAGATCCGCGACGATCGTGGACTCCAGCTCAGCCGCATCAAGACCCCTGTTCGGAAGCGCGACGGGGATGCTGCGAACTGCTGCGGACCCCAGGCCGAGCACCTCGGCAGTTCGAGTGATCGAGTAGTGCGCCTCGGCCGAGCAGTAGATGGCGGCGCTGCCCGGAGTCACTCCCGCGGTACGGGCGCCGGGGAGGCTCCGCTCTCGCGCGGCGGCTAGGGCGGACAGGTTCGAGACGGTGCCCCCGCTCGTGAACCATCCGGCGGTGGCTGGGTAGCCCACGAAGTCGGCGAGCCAACGGACAGTCTGCTCCTCGAGCAGGGTCGCCGCCCGTGCGTCGAGAGCGAGGTTGACGTCGTAGGAGTGAGCGAGCAGGTCGCCTATCGCCCCGATCTCCAGGCCGCTGGAGCCGACGTAGGCGAGGAAGCGCGGGCGTGCCTGGGCGAGGGAGTGGTCGAGGACGCTGCGCGCTTCATCGAGGGCATCGATCGGAGGAGTGCCATGCAGGGGGAGTCCAGCCGAGAGGAGTCGGAGTACGTCGGGGTTCCCATCGGGCTCACGCATGCGGGCGGAGTCGAATGATGCCCAAGCGGCCTGAACGAGGAATGCGGCATATTCGAGGGTGGGCGCTCGATCCGCTCCCAGCCGCATGGGCGCTGACTCGATGGGTTCCTCCCTGCGAGATGGTGGGATCCGCAACGTACCCGTGGTCACGTTCGTTCCCTCTGTGCAACCTGCCTAGCGGCTGCCCACACGCTGGTGCTCCTGCTGCTTTCGCGGCCCGGCAGTCGACTGGACCATCGCGGTGCCGGCTGCCCGTTCGGGTAGTCGGGGGAAGGCGGGCGAACCATGACGACCCTCGTGACTCAAGCCGTGGTCGATGAGAGTGAGGACGCCGCGAGACGGGAGAGATTCCCGATCGGAGCGAGAGTGGAGTTCGACGATCTCCTGGAGGCAGGCAAGGAGCGCGTCCTGGACGAGCTACGCGCGCGGGAGCCGGTCTCGTGGGTACCCGCTCTCGGCGGGTGGCTGGTGACCGGTCGCGATCCAGCGCGAGCACTGCTTGCACCCCGAGCCGACATCACGGTCGAGTCGGAGCAGAACCTGGTCAGACGGTCGCTCGGTCTGATGATGCTGACCAGTGACGCAGATGAGCACCGCCGGTTGCGCAGGCCCTTCGAAGCCCCGTTCAAGCCGCGGGCAGTCCATGAACTGTTCGCCGATACGGTCAGGAGAGAGGCCGGCTCGCTGATCGACACCTTCGTGGCCGAGGGGCGTTGCGAACTCGGTGGCAGTTTCGCAGCACCGTTCGCTGTGCGGATGGCCGGCCGCATGCTGGGCCTGTCGCTCGGAGACAGCGCGAGCATCGAACGCATCTACAACGCCTTCGCGGAGGCCATGGTCTACGACGGTGACACCGAAGGTCGGCAGCTCAAGGCAGAGAGTGCCCGTGCGACACTCGACACTCTGCTCCACTCCGAACTCGCGCGATGCCGCCGAGACCCATCCGACTCCATCACGTCTCGCGTCGCGCTCGAGCACGAAGGCCTCAGCGACGAGGAGATCGTCGCGCAACTGCGCGTGATCATGTTCGGTGCCATCGAGACCATCCAGGCGTCGACCATGAACACCCTGCTGCTCCTGCTCCAGCATCCGGCGCAGTTCCAGGAGGTGAAGGAAGATCCGGGGCTGTTGATCGGGGCGGTCGCGGAGGCGATCAGGCTCATCCCTCCTGTCGCGTTCGTGGAGCGGTGGACCCGAGACGAGATCGAATTGTCCGGCGTCCGGATTCCGGCCCGTGAGTTCGTCGGGGTGTCGGTGCTTGCTGCCAATCGCGATCCGAGCACATTCAGCTCACCGCTCAGCTACGACGTCCATCGTCCCAACGCCTCGCAGGCGCTGTCGTTCGCCTTCGGCGTCCACACGTGCCTCGGAGTCCACTTGGCCCGGCTGGAGACACAGGTGGCCGTCGAGGAGCTGATCGCCCGTCTCCCGAGCCTGGCGTTGGGTGACCACGACCTGCCCGGCGGCTTCGCGTTCCGTCGACCCGCCAGCATGACGTTGACGTGGTCGACGGCATGACCTCATCTGTGCGTTGTGCCCACCAGAGTGTCCAGATCTGTGTGGTGCGCCCATATGGGGGACGACGCATGAGCCCTAGCCTCGAGCCTGGTGAGAAGGCCGCCAACCGGAAGGACGGAAGGACGATGGATGCGTGAGTTGACGCTCGAGGATCTTGACGACATGGTGCTGGGGGCCACCCTCCTCGGCACAGGAGGCGGCGGCGATCCCTACATCGCTCGGCTCATGGTTCGTCAAGCCATGGAGGACTTCGGCCCGGTCACCATCGTCGAGCCGGGAGAACTGGATCCGGACGGGCTCGTCCTGACGGTTGCCGTGATCGGCGCCCCGACGGTGATCGTCGAGAAGGTGCCCGCGGGTACTGAGTTCACCGGATGCGTCCAAGCCCTGGCCTCCTACCTCGGCAAGCAGCCGGTGGCCCTGATGCCCATCGAGGTGGGCGGGATGAACACCCTGATCCCGCTGGCCGTCGCGGCAGAGATGGGGCTGCCGGTGATCGACGCCGACTCGATGCGACGGGCGTTCCCGCAGATCGAGATGTGCGTCTTCACCCTCGCGGGAATCTCAGCATCACCGATGAGCGTGGCCGACGAGAAGGGCAACCGAGTCGTCTTCGAGGCGACGACCAATCAGGTTGCGGAGAGGCTCGCCCGAGCCTCGGTCATGCAGCTGGGCATGGCGAACGGCATCTCGTGCTACTCCATGAGTGCCGGGGACATCGGCCGTTACGCCATCCAGGGCAGCATGTCGTACTGCATCGAGTTGGGGCGCAGGCTCGCGGCCGTGCAGCGCGGCGAGCTCAACGCGTTCGAGGACTTCCTCGACTTCGCTGACGCTCGCCTGTACTTCTCCGGCAAGATCATCGACCTCGATCGTCGAACCACCGGCGGGTTCGCCCGGGGGACCGTCGTCCTGGAGGCATTGGGGGACCCGAATCGAACCATGCGGGTGGAGATCCAGAACGAACTGCTCATCGCGTTCGAGGACGGGAGGGCCGTCATCACCACCCCTGACCTCATCTGCTTCCTCGACTACGAGAATGCCCAGCCCATCACGACCGAGACACTGGCCTACGGCCAGCGGGTCAACGTGATCGGTCTGCCCTGTGCGCCCGAATGGCACCAGCCCGGGATGCTCGACATCGTCGGCCCGAGGGCATTCGGGTATGACGTGGACTACGTCCCCATGGAGGTGAACGCCCGATGAGCCGTCTGCGAATCGGCATCGATGTCGGTGGCACCAACACCGACGCCGTCGTGGTGGACGAGACCGGGAAGGTGATCGCGAGCACCAAGTCCGCTACTACCCCGGACCCCACGGATGGCATCCGTTCGGCCTTGGAAGCAGTGATCTCGGGAGTGGACAAGTCCGCCATCACCCAGGCCATGCTGGGCACGACTCATCCAGCGAACGCCATCATCCAGCGGCGCGAGCTGGAGCAGGTCGGTGTGCTGCGATTGGCCGCCCCCTCCTCGTTGGCCATCCGTCCGGGCGCAGCATGGCCGGAGGACATCCACCGGGCGGTGATCGGCCCCCGCGCGATCATCGAGGGCGGATTCGAATACGACGGCGTCGAGATCGCACCGTTGGACGAGGATGCCGTAAGGAGATTCGCCTACGAGTGCGTCGGCAAGGTCCCGAACGTGGCTGTGTCCTCGGCTTTCGCGCCCGCCAGCAGCGAGCACGAGCTTCGGGCGGCCGAGATCATCGAGCAGGAGGTCGGTGATCAGCTGCGCGTCTCCCTGTCGCACCAGGTGGGCTCGCTCGGACTCCTCGAGCGTGAGAACGCCACAATCCTCAACGCCGCCCTCTTCGGAGTTGCTCGTCGCGTCGTCGAGGGGTTCCATGCCGCACTCCGCGCTCACGGACTGGCAGTCGACTCCTACCTGACACAGAACGACGGCACCCTCATGACGGCCGACGAAGCCGTGCGTCTTCCGATTCTCACCGTGGGTTCCGGCCCGACCAACTCCATGCGTGGAGCCTGCGCGCTCGCTGGACTCAGCAACGCCCTCGTCATCGATGTCGGCGGCACCTCGGCCGACGTCGGCATCCTGATCGACGGCTTCCCCCGCGAGTCCTCTGCCGCCGTCGAAGTGGGCGGCGTCCGAACGAACTTCCGCATGCCGGACCTGATCTCCATCGGTCTCGGTGGCGGGACGGTCGTCCGGCCAGCGGCCGATGGCGTGGTCGTCGGCCCCGACTCGGTCGGATACCGGGTCATCAGCGAAGCCCTGATCACGGGCGGGTCCACATTGACCCTGTCTGACATCTCGACCAGGTCGGGTCGCCTGTCAGGGTTCGGGGACGCGAGCCGGGTCGCGGATCTGGATGCGAACGTTGTCAGCGCGGCGCTGGCCTGGGTCGATGAGCAGGTCCAGCTGCTGTGCGAGCGGATGAAGGCCAGCCGCACAGCCCTGCCACTCATCGCAGTCGGGGGCGGGTCACACCTGGTTCCGGCGTCCGTGCCCGGGGTCGACGAGGTGGTCCGGCCGGCGCATCACGCGGTGGCGAATGCATTCGGGGCCGCGATCGCGGAGGCATCCGGAGGTGTCGACCGCGTCTACCGCTACGAGAGCCTCGGCCGCGAGGCGTGCATCGACAACGCGAAGCAGCTCGCCACGGAGGCAGCGATCCGATCCGGGGCCGATCCGGCGCGGGTACGCATCACGAGCGTGGTGGAGGTCCCCATGACCTATCTCCCCGGACAGGGATGCCGGGTCCAGGTCAAGGCCGCCGGACCACTGCTGGTGGCGTAGCTCATGTCAGCGGAGCAGGTCTATCGCGACTACAACGCGGCGGAGAACGACCACGACCTCGCGCGCGCTGCGGCCCTCGTCACTCCGGATCTGACGGTCGAGGTCAACGGGCGGCCGGCTATCGGCTCGGCCGAGGAGGATGCGCGAGCGAACGCCGAGCTCCTGTCCTGCTACCCCGACTACCACCGCGACATCATCGAGATCGTGTCGACGGGGGAACGAGCAGCGGTCCGGTGGCGCATGAGTGGGACGCCGGTCGCCGAGGTGGCCGACACCCTGGGCGTCCTTGACCTCCACGGGTGCTCGGTGATCGAGGTCATCGACGGCCGGATAGCCACAGCCAGCCTCTATTTCGACAGGGGAGTGCTGGACGCTCTCCTTGGGCGGGTCGCACAGTCGTCATGAGCCCCCTGCCGATGGCCGACTGCCACAACGACCTCCTCAGCGGCTGCCTGCACCAGCACGAGCGTGGAGTGGATGACCCGTTCGGTGACTTCTGGCTGCCTCAACTGCGGGCCGGAGGAGTCGTCCTTCAGGTGCTCCCGGTGTTCACGGAGGAGCAGTTCGTGGGCGAGGGTGCTCTCCGTCGTGCCCTCCTCGTGATCGAGGAAGCCTGGCGGATCGCGTCCATGCACGCCGATGACGTCTCCATCTGCTTGACGGGCCAGCAGATCGAAGAGGCGATCGGCTCAGGTCGGATCGCACTCGTCCTGGCCCTGGAGGGCAGCGAACCCGTGGGGCACTCCCCGGAGTTGCTGCGACCGATGTTCCGTTCCGGGATTCGCATGGTCTCCCTGACGTGGAATCGCCGTTCGATGATGGCCGACGGCGTCGGCGAGCACGACACGCGAGGGACCCTCACGAGGATCGGCGTCGAGGCCGTGGCCCAGATGGAGGAACTGGGCATCGTCGTCGACGTCAGCCACCTGTCGGAGGCGGGGTTCTGGCATGTCAACGAAGTGGCCACCAGGCCGTTCGTCGCAAGCCACTCCTCGTGCAGGGCACTGCACGACCATCCGCGAAACCTGACGGACGACCAGATCCGCGCCATCGCGCGGTCAGGTGGCTTCGTCGCCATGAACGCGTTCGGAGCGTTCCTGGCCGACCGCCCGACCGCGCGGGACTACGCCAGGCATGCACGACATGCTCGTGACCTCGTGGGCGCGGACCGGGTCGCCCTGGGCCTGGACTTCATGGCCGACCTCATCCCGACGGTCGATCCCATCCTGGGCGGCGCTCTGGTCGACATCCACGCTCTGCCCGTCCTTCCCGAACTCCAGAGGCCGGCCGACCTGGCGTCGTTCGGGAGTGTCCTTGTCGATGTCCTGGGAGAGACCGACGCCCGGTGGGTGGCTTCGCGGACCTTGATCGAGTCCTTGTCCGCACTCCTCCCGTCGGGTGCGACGATGGGGCAGTGACCTCGCCGGCCCATCCCACGTCACGGTCCCGACAGGCTGCCGCCCGGGAGCAGGCGGACGCTGCCCCGGTCACCGTCCGCCACCTCCTGGCGACTCAGGAGCTCGCCGCGGCCGTCGAGGTGGTCGGCGGCGCGTCGGGACTCCACCGACCCGTACGCGACGCCGTCGTGGGAACGCTGGGTGAGTCCCTCCCCCCGGGAACCCGACTCGACGGGTCGGTCATCGCCCTCGACAGCAGGCGGGGTCGCGCTGACAGCTATCAGATCGATCTCGCCCTTCGTGTCGCCGTCGACTCGGGGGCGAGCGCCCTGATCCTGTGCGGCCCGCGGTCCTTGCTCGCTCTGGCCGCATTGCGGTTCGCTGACAAGATCGGGCTCCCTCTCGTCATCGACAGTGAGCACGACCCGCTCACGCTCGCCGATCATGTCCGGCGTGTGGTGCGGGATCCGCTCGTGGTGCGCAGTTCGCTGATCCTCGACGTGCTCGAGGCCCTGCAGCAGGCAACGGCCCGTGATGCGACCGACGAACTGCTCTCCCGGATCGGCCACCGGCTGAGCGCGCGTATCGCGCTGATCGGGTCGGACGGCACGGTGATCGCGGGTGACGATCAGGGGTCGCCCACCGAGCCGGGACGACTCCTGACCGTGCCGTCCGTGCTCATGGACGGTGATGCGGCGTTCGTCACGCACCCGTTGAGCCTCGCGACCGGCGAGCGGCCGAGCTACTGGTTGTCCGCTCGGCTGGACTCACCGACCGCCAGCCGGCAGGTGGTCACGGCCGACGCCCTCGGGATGACGGCCTGGTTCCTGACCTCACGCCTCGTCGTCGATCGCCTGCAGCGAGAGCGGGACGCCCGCTTCCGACTGGGGGTCCTGAACTCGATCGTCTCGGGGCAGGAGCGTCCTGAGCCCGTCCTCCTCGAACAGCTGGCGGTCCTGGGATGGCAGGTCGACGGGTGGTGCACCGGCATCTACCTGCAGGCCGCCGGTGATGTCGATCCGCTGCGGATCCTGACCCTCACCGATGAGCTCTCGCGGCTCCTCCGGGCGGCGGGCATCGACGGTCCGATGATCGAACGACCTGATGGATGGACCCTGTGGACCGTGGCGAAGGAGGAGCCGACGGCAGCGGTGAGTTCCCTGCTGGTGCGTTCGCTGAGGGATGCCATCGCGCGCTTCGTCTCTGGTGTCACGCGGATCCGCCTCCACGCCGGTATCGGTCGGCCGGAGTCGGGCCTGCCCGGTCTCCGGTCGAGCCTGGCGGAGTCGAAGGAGGCGGCGACGATCGCTCAGGCGGCGGGCGGGGGCCACGGAGTGCAGCACATCGACGAGATGGGAGTCCGGCGCATCCTCCTGGGCTGGTATGCGTCCGATTCCTTCGCCGAGTTCGCCCGGACGCTCCTCGGTCCGCTGCTCACGGTGGATTCCGACGGCGAGCTGCTCCTGACGTTGGAGAGCTACCTCGACCACGAGTCGTCTGCGACGCAGACGGCCGCTCAGTTGGCCGTGCATCGCAACACCGTCCTCAATCGCCTCGACCGACTGCGTGCGCTGCTGACGGTGGATCTCGACGACCCGGACGAGCGCCTTGCCGTGCAGCTGGCGTGTCGCGTGATCAAGCTGAAGCGGGCGGAGTCGCACGCCGGGATCTGAACGCGGACTCTGAACCGGGCTCAGGGACGAGGGTCCAGGTCGATCATCGGGGTGACGATGGGAACGAAGGCATCGAGTTCGTCCTGGTCCGGCCGGCCGTACCCGACGGCGCGACTGGTTCCCCAGCCATGCCGTGCGCGAAGGTCCGCCAGGAGTTCGGCATAGCGCATCGGCGCGACGATCGCGTCGATCACGGGGACACCGATCTCCTGCTGGACTGTGCGATAGAAGCCGAACTCGATCGTGCAACCGAGGACGATGACGTCGGCTCCGTCCTCGTCGACGGCCCGACGTGCCTCGTCGAGGATGCGGTCCTCGGTGCACTGCGGGTCCTGCTGGAACTCGTTCACCGTCATCCGCAGGACACGGAACGAGGCGAGCTTGTCCTGGAAGCCGTACTTCACGACGTTCTCGTGCATCTCGGGGATCCACTTGTCCCGGCCGACGAGGATGCTCACACGCTCGCCCAGCGTCGTGGCGATGTGCAGGCACGCCTCGGCGGGTGCTGTGACCGCCATCGAGCCGGAGATCTCGCGAGCGCCGCGAAGGGCCGGATCGTAGAAGCAGCCGATCACTGCGGCGTCGTACTGCTGCTGCTCTCCCCAGCGGATCACCCCCATGGTCGCTCCCGCGGTGACCATCTCGTAGGCGTTGAACTCGAGGTGGTTCACGGGAAGGTCCGGCAATGAGCACACGTCGACGCGGGTGTCCGGAAGGCACTCGGGGCGCAGCGCCTCCCCGATCGCGGCGTTGTAGGCGTCCGAGCCGACTGGATTGATCCACAGGATGCGCCGGGACATGAGTTCCTCCTACTGCGACGGTGGGGGTGACCTGCTGACCTCAGCCCGCGAGCCGATCACCGCGATCGTGGCACTCACGCGGGTCTGGGAGCATTGGCGATCTGCACATGCCAGCGACCGAGATTGTGCGTCCAGCCTATTCGGGCCGATGATGGCCGTTTCTATGCTCGGCACGCACGGCGGGCGCCCGGCCAGCCGACGCTGGAAGGAAGTACGCATGAATCGAGTGAAGCCGACCCGGCTACCGCTGCTGGCGGCAACCGGCGTTGCCCTGACCCTGCTCCTGGCTGCCTGTGGTGGCAGTTCCAGCGAGTCGCCGGACTCCGCGGAGCCGAGTGCTGCTGCGACGTCAGCAGCGGCAGCCGAACCGTCCGAGGCTCCCAGCGCCGCGGCGCCCTCCGTCGAAGGCAAGGTGGCCTTCCTCAACGCCAGCTCGGCCAACACGTGGCTCCAGGCGTCCAAGGC
Source organism: Actinomycetales bacterium (assembly GCA_016125355.1). GTDB lineage: Bacteria > Actinomycetota > Actinomycetes > S36-B12 > S36-B12 > UBA10649. Next base: position 12,276 of record WGLX01000007.1, read on the forward strand.
CGCCATGGAGGAGGTCGGTGCGGGGACGGGTATCGAGCTCGTCGAGTTCGATGCGCAGTTCACGCCCGGCACCCAGGCCAAGCAGATCCAGGACATCATCGCGGCCGGGGACTACAAGGGGATCGTCATCTCGGCCATCGACGGCGCGGCCATCATCCCTGACCTGCAGGCAGCGATCGACGCCGGACTGCAGGTCGTGGTCCTGAACCAGATCGTCGGCGAGAAGCTCGACACGGCCGACCCGCAGTTCGAAGGCCCGGCAGCATCGGTCCTCGTCCCTCCGCTGCAGTCCGGCAAGCTCTTCGGCGAGCTGACCGTCCAGGCGTGCGAGGGGATCGATCCCTGCAATGTCGTCTACTTCTACGGGATCAAGGGGACACCGATCGACACGGCCCTGAAGCAGGGGTTCGACGAGACGATCGCCGACCAGCCGAACATCGCCGTGGTCGCTGAGGCCGAGGGCCAGTATCTCGGCCCGGACGTCGCCCTCGCAGCGATGCAGGACGTCATCCAGAAGCAGCCCGACATCAGCGTCGTCGTGGGCTCGGATCAGGCCATGCAGGGCGCCGAGCTGGCCCTGACGGACGCAGGCATGCTGGACAAGGTGAAGATCATCGGACTGGGTGGCTCCGAGGCCGCCCTGGCCGCTCTCTCCGACGGCCGCTGGTTCGGAGACGTCTACGGGGCACCGTTCACCGAGGGCCAGTTGGCCATGCAGGCGATGGTTGCCGCCCTTGCCGACGGGACAGTGACCGGTGGCATCGACCCCTTGCAGGACTTCCCGAACGGGGGCCTGATCACCGCCGACAACGTCGGCGACTACACCGCGCAGTGGGCGGGCTGAGGTCTTCCCGCACATGTCCGGACCGCATCTGTCCTGCCGGGGGTTGTCCAAACGGTACGGCGCCACCCAGGCGCTGGCTGAGGTCGACCTCGACGTGGAGCGAGGATCCATCCACGCCCTCGTCGGCGAGAACGGTGCGGGGAAATCCACCCTGGGGAAGATCATCGCGGGGGTGGTCCAGCCGGACTCCGGCTCGATGGAACTGTCGGGGCGGCCCGTGCACTTCGGGTCGCCCCGACAGGCCCTCGAGGCCGGGGTCACCATCATCGCCCAGGAACTGTCGCTCGTCCCCGAGCGCTCGGTCCTGGAGAACGTGTTCCTCGGCATCGAGAGCAGCCGCGGACCGTGGGTGCTCCGTCAGGCCCTCAGACGACGATTCACGGAGCTGACGGACAGCGTCGGCATCTACGTCGATCCCACGGCGATCGTCGGCCGATTGGGCGTGAGCGACCAGCAGAAGGTGGAGATTCTCCGTGCGCTGGCCCGGAAGGCCGAGCTCATCGTCATGGACGAGCCGACCGCCCGGCTCTCCAAGAGTGAGACGCACGCACTTGCCGCCACCATGACCGCACTGGCCGGACGCGGAACCACCTTCGTCTTCGTCTCCCACTTCCTGGACGAGGTCCGAGGTCTTGCGGACACCATCACGATCATGCGCGACTCGCGGGTCGTTCGCACCGCCCCTTCTGCGGATGAGACCCATGACAGCCTCATCGTGGCCATGACCGGCCGGCCACTCGACATGACCTTCCCGTTCAAGATTCCCCCCGCGCCGGATGCGCCGGTGGTGCTGGACGTCTCCGGGCTCACGAGCGCTGGGCGCTTCGCCGATGTGTCCTTCAGTGTTCGCAAGGGCGAGATCGTCGCCCTTGCTGGCTTGGTCGGAGCCGGAAGGTCGGACGTCGCGCACGCGATCTACGGGGCATCATCGGTCGACAGCGGCACCATGCGGATCAACGATGCCGAGTATCGCCCGTCGTCGCCCCGCTCCGGGCTGCGGGCTGGCGTCGCGCTCATCCCCGAGTCGCGCAAGGACCAGGGACTGATCCTCGATCGGCCGGTCAGCGACAACGTCACGTTGCCGTACCTGCGCGACGTCGAGCGCTTCGGACTGATCTCCGTGCGGGCCGAAGATGAGGTCGCCGAGGATCGGAGTGCACGGGCCGGGGTGAAGACCTCGTCGGTCGAGGCGAATGTACGGACGCTCTCCGGCGGCAATCAGCAGAAGGTGCTCTTCGCCCGGACCCTCATGCGCCAGCCCGTGCTCCTGGTCGCGGATGAACCGACGCGCGGCGTCGATGTCGGAGCCAAGCGCGCCATCTACGACCTCATCGTCGATCTGGCAGCTCAGGGAATGGCGGTGCTGGTGGTGTCCTCCGAACTGGAGGAGGTCCTTGGCCTCGCCCATCGCGTTGTGGTCATGCACGAGGGTCGCGTGGTGGCGAGCCTCGACGGGTTCGTGGCGACTGAGGAGTCGATCATGCAAGCTGCCTTCGGGCTGAGCGGGAATGGGGAGTCATCAGCGTGAACAAGGTCGGCGCCTACGCGCGCAACTACGGCATCGTGTGGGCCGCACTCCTGCTGTTCCTGCTGCTCGCCATCACCACGCCCGCATTCCTGACCGTCGACAACCTGCGCAACATCATGGACCAGCAGGCGGTAACGCTCATCGTGGCCGTCTTCGCGACCATCGTGCTGATCTCCGGCGGGTTCGACGTCTCGCTCTCCGCCGTCTACATCCTCGCGCCGCTCGTGGCCCTGCGCATGATGGAATCGAACCAATCCGGTTGGATCCTCATGCTGGTCGGAACGGCCGTTGGCGTGCTGTGTGGCCTGCTCAACGGCTTCGTCGTCGCGAAGGGACGGATCAACGCGTTCATCGCCACACTTGCGACCTCCCTCATCATCTTCGGGTTGGCCTATCTGGTGAGCGGCGGCTCCATCCTCCGGATCACGAACGTCGACATGCGGGCGATCGCGACGACGAAGATCCTCGGCATCACCAGCGCCACCTGGATTGCCGTTGTCTGCGTGGTAGTCGCGATGATCCTGCTCGAGCGGACCAGATTCGGCAGGTACGTCTTCGCAGTCGGCGGCAACCGTGAGTCGGCTCGCTTGGCGGGCGTGCCTGTCGACCGGGTGGTGATTTGGGCGTTCACCCTCGCCGGGCTCTCCGCTGGACTCGCCGGCTCACTGAACGCGGCGCGCACACTGACGGCTCAGGCGAGCGACGACTTCGGGCTCGTGTTCACGGTCATTGCCGCCGTGGTCGTCGGCGGCACGTCCATCGCAGGCGGGTCCGGTGCGATCTGGCGGACTGTCGTCGGCGTGTTCTTCATCGCACTGTTGGGCAACGGATTCAACTTGAACGGCATCGACCCCATCGTCCAGAGAATCGTCCAGGGCTTGGTCATCCTGGCCGCAGTAGGGGCCGACGCCTGGTCGCGCTCTCAACGTGAGTAGGGCACTGCCGGGACCTGTGGCGCGTGTCCGGCACATCACTGCGCAGGAAGTCCGGTCCTGGCTGACCACCAGGATGGTCACGGACAGTCAGCGATCGGTCTTCGAGGCGTACGCCCGCGGCGAGGCAGCCCTCGCGCCGCGAGCGCTGCTCGACTTCAGGCAGGGGACGGCCTTCTCCTACCTTGCGCGAGCCTCGGCGGAGGGGCCGGCTGTGGCGAAGCTCGGATCCGTGACACCGGGCAACACCCAGAGGGGGCTGCCGAACGTGCAGGCGCTGATCCTGGTCCTCCATCCGGAGACCGGTCAGCTCGTGGCCACCATCGACGGGGAGTCCGTCACGCTCATGCGGACGGCGGCTGCGACTCTCGTCGCGGTGGAGGCGCTTCGGCCCGCGGAGGGGGCGAGCACGCCGCCGCGCGTCGCGATCGTCGGAACTGGCCTACAGGCCGCGGCGCACCAGACGGCACTGCTGGATCACTGGCCCCTGGCAGAGGTGACCGCCGTGGGTCGCGGTGGCTCCGTCGCCCGTGCTGTCTCGAATGCCGACGTGGTCATCCTGTGCACGACCTCGCGGGACCCCGTCATCACGGCCGACTGGCTGGCTCCGGGTACGACAGTCGTGACCATCGGCTCGTTCGCCCCCGACCGATCCGAGTTCGGCTCCGACGTCATCCGCCGAGCAGGGCGTGTGTTCGCCGACGACGCCGACACCGCCTCCCGCCAGAGCGGTCCCGTGGCGGCGGCGCTGCGCGAGGGAGCGCTGCAGCCCGACCGCGTCATCTCTCTGGGTGACGTGCTGATCGGCCGCGAGGAGCGACCGACCACCGACGACGCGTTGATCGTCTATACGAGCGTCGGACTCGGCATCCAGGACGCCGCGATCGCACAGCTCCTCCTCGAGGAGGTTGACCGTGGCTGACTCGGGTCTCGTCGTCGTGATCGGTTCGGGGCCGGTGGGCCTGTCGGTCGCGTACGAGCTTGCCCGGGGCGGCGCCGACGTGGCGATCGTGGACCGCGCCGCCGTGGGCTCGGGGGCGGCGCGCAGGAACGCGGGTTGGGTGACGCCGATCCTCTCGGCCCCTGTCCCCGCGCCCGGAGTGATCGCCACATCCCTGAAGTGGATGCTGGACGCCGAGTCCCCGCTCAGAGTGGCTCCCGACCTGAGCCTGGGCCACGTGGCCTTCATGCTCAGGATGCTGGCTGCTTCGACGCCGACGCGGTTCGCGCGGGGGCTCGCCGCCGTGGGCGAACTCGGCCGGGGAACCCTCGAGCTGTTCCGCGAGTACCGGGCCGCGGGCGTCGAGTTCGAGATGCACGACGACGGCGTCCTGCTCGTGTTCCGTTCCGCGGATGAGCGGGACCATCACGCCCATGACCTCGCCGAGTCGGCGAGGTTCGGGTCAGCAGACCTCGTCCCGCTCAGTGGTGCGGACCTGCGCGATCTGGAGCCGACGCTGTCGGACCATGCAGACGCCGGGCTGCTCAGCCCTGATCAGGCGTACCTGTCCCCGAGCACGTTCGTCGACGGCCTGGCGGCGCGCCTGAAGGCCATGGGCGTGCCGCTGCTCACCGAGCAGGTCCCAGTGGCGGTGCGACGGCGCCGTGATCACGTCGAGGTCCTCGCCGGGCGCCGCATCCTCGGGGCCCACCGCGTCGTCATCGCCGCCGGTGTGGGCAGCGCCTCCCTCACCGCCTCCCTGGGGTGCCGCATCCCGCTCCGGTTCGGCAAGGGCTACGGGTTCGACCTGCCGCTGCCACCCGTGCGGCCCAGGCGTGCGATCTACCTTGCTGCAGAGAGGGTGGCGGTCACACCCCTCGACTCGGGCCTACGGCTCGCGGGAACGATGGAGTTCGGTGGGGATCCGGAGGCGCTCGACCTCCGGCGGGCCGCTGCCATCGTCGCGTCGAGCCGACCCTACTTCCGCGGTGACCTCGGCCCGGCGCCTCGGCCGTGGTCGGGCCTTCGGCCGATGCTGCCGGACGGCCTGCCGGCGATCGGAGAGCTACCCGGCTGCCCGGCCGCCATCCTGGCGACCGGGCACGCCATGCTCGGGGTCACCCTCGCACCGCGAACCGGCCGACTCGTTCGGGAACTGGTCCTGACCGGACGGACCCCCGACGTCCTGACGCCGTTCGACCCCGGTCGATTCCGGATCCCGCGCCCGCGGTGACGTGCTCCCTCGGGCCCTTCCGCAGCATCAACGGCGTGAGCGGTAGGCCCCCGGTGTGAGGCCCAGGAGTCGTCGAAACTGGCGAGTGAACGAGCTCTGGTCGTAGAAGCCGCACGCTGCGGCGATATCGCCGATGGTGTCGTCCGTCGTGGTGATGAGGTGCACGGCGTGCTCGATCCGCTGTCGCTGGACGAGACTCCTCGGCGAGATGCCCAGCGTCCGGCGGCACTGTCGCTCGAGCTGCACGTGGCTGAGCCCGGCGATGGCAGCGAGCTCGGGTACCCGCCACGGTCGGCGGACATCTGCGCGGACGGCCGCGATGGCGGCGGCCAGCCCTGCATGGGCGCTCTGCAGCTGGGCCCGCAGGTCGATGGAGACGGCGGCCAGACCCAGCAGTCGTTCATGATCCCGGACGACGGACTTGGACGTCACATACCAGCCGAGAGTGCCATCTGCTCGCACGATCAGCTCCAGGTGGGCACGCAGCGGCCGTCCCGTCGATAGCACTGATTCGTCCTGAGCTGCGTAGGAGGCAGCCAAGTCTGCGGGGAACAGTTCGTCCACCGTCGCGCCGATGATCCGGGGGAGGTCTCCACCGACGCGAGAGCAGAAGCCCTCATTCACATACGCATACCGGCCATCCAGGCCCTTGAGCGATCCCATCACCTGCGGCAGCCCACCGACCAGGTCAACGAACATGCGGGCCGCCTCGCTTTGTACTAATTCGACTTGCACGGCATCAGCATCGCACAAGACGGAGTCGCTGAGGGAAGGTTGACTGCCGTCATGCCTGCTGTCGACGACCCCCGCTCCGCCACCACCGATGCCGGCCTTGTGGCGGAGGCCGAGCGGCGTGCTGCCTCCATCCTGGAGGCAGCACATCCCACGCGGCAGGAGTCGGGGCGGGCCCGTCGGCTGTCGCGGCTGCTCGCGGACGAAGACGGGATGGACCTGCTGCTGGACCTCACCGACCAGGTCATGCGGATCCGGGATCCCCGCAGGTCGGCGGAGCGGTTGCACGACCTCACGTCGCGAGGCGTGCCGCCAGCACTCGGTCCCGTCGACGGGGCGGGGTTGCGTGCGCTCGGCGCGCTCGCGCCTGGCGTTCCGCGCACTGCGCAGCGACTCGTGTCGTGGCGAGTGGACCGGGACACCTCCGGGGTGATCCTCCCGGCCGACGATCCGGACTTCGCCGAGTACCTGGCCCGGCGCAAGGCTGCGGGCTTCCGTCTCAACGTCAACATCCTCGGCGAAGCCATCCTCGGAGACATGGAGGCCGAGGAGCGAGCTCGTCGGATCGAGGCCCTCATCCGGCGGCCCGACGTCGACTACGTCAGTGTCAAGATCTCAGCCGTCTGCGCCAATCTGGACGTGCTGGCATGGGAGCACTCGGTGGCGCGCATCGAGGAGCAGCTGGTTCGCCTCTATCGAGCGGCTCGCGACGCGCAGCCGCGATCGTTCGTCAACCTCGACATGGAGGAGTACCGGGATCTCGAGTTGAGCGTGTCCGCGTTCATGCGGGTGCTCGACCGCGAGGAGTTCCTGGATCTGTCCGCAGGGATCGTCCTGCAGGCGTACATCCCGGACTCCCATGCGGCGCTGGAGCGCCTGTGTGCCTGGGCCAACGACCGCGTCCGGCGCGGAGGCTCGGGTATCAAGATCCGCCTCGTGAAGGGGGCGAACCTCGCCAACGAACGAGTCGAGGCAGAGCTCCACGACTGGCCACTGGCCACCTATCCGACCAAGCACGATGTCGACGCGTCCTACAAGCGGATGCTGGAGCAGATCCTTGCTCTCGGCGACCCGCAGGCGGTGCGCGTCGGGGTCGCCAGTCACAACCTGCTGGAAGTGGGGTGGGCGCTGGCACTGCGCGACTCGCGGGCGGACGGGGACCGGATCGAGATCGAGATGCTCGAGGGTATGGCTCCGCCGCAGGCTCGTGCGGTGCGCGACGCCGCAGGCGACTTGCTGCTGTACGCGCCCGTGGTGGCCCGGGCGGACCGGGAGGCCTCCATCGCCTACCTGTCCCGGAGGCTGGATGAGAACGCGGCGCCCCAGAACTTCCTTCGGGCACTGTTCGACATCCGCCCGGGGTCACCGACGTGGGCAGAGCAGGTTGCGCGGTTCCGGGCCGCCGTTCGGGACCGCTCGACGGTGCCTGTCGAGCCGCGACGGGTGCAGGACCGATCCTGCCCCGCCCCGGCGCATCCGGTGGACGGCTCCTTCCGCAACAGCGCCGACTCGGATTTCACCGTGCCCGCCAACCGTGCGTGGATCGCAGATGCGCTCGATCGAACCGGCATTCCCGATCCGCCGGTGGTCGACCGTCGCGACACGGTTGACGGGCTTGTACAACGTGCCCTGCGGGCACAGCAGGAGTGGGCCGCTACCTCATGGGCTGAGCGACGCCGGGCGCTGGCAGCCATGGCGGACGCGATGGAGGCCCATCGAGGGCCTACGTTGGCGATCATGGCGCACACCGCCGGAAAGACCGTCCGCGAGGGCGATCCCGAGGTGTCGGAGGCCATCGACTTCGCCACGTATGCCGCCCACCTGACGCTCGCTCACGAGCAGCACGAGCGCGACGGGGCCACCTGGAGTCCGTACCGACTCGCCGTGGTCGCGGGCCCGTGGAACTTCCCTTACGCGATCCCCGCCAGCGGACTCGTCCATGCGGTCGCGGCAGGATCCGCAGTCATCCTGAAGCCAGCGCCTCAGGCCCGACCCGTCGCCGCCGCACTGGTGGAGCACCTGACCTCGGCTGGCGTCCCTGAGGGTCTCATCCAGCTGGCCTGTACCCCCGACGACGAAGTAGGCCAGCACCTCATCACGCACCCGGATGTCGACCTGGTCGTACTGACGGGCAGCTACGAGACCGCCGCGCTGTTCACCGGCTGGAAGCCGAGCCTGCGGCTCCTGGGCGAGACCAGCGGCAAGAACGCGATCATCATCACCCAGGCGGCCGACCTCGACGATGCCATCAAGGACCTGGTCACGTCCGCGTTCGGACACGCCGGGCAGAAGTGCTCCGCCGCGAGCCTGGCGATCGTCGAGGCACCCGTCTACGACGACCCGGCGTTCCACGCGCGGCTCGCCGACGCTGTGCGCAGTCTGAGGGTCGGTGCGGCAGTCGATCCGGCCACGATCATGGGCCCGCTCATCGAGCCGCCCTCACCGAAGCTCGAGCGGGCCCTGCTGACGCTGGAGCCAGGCGAACAGTGGCTGGTCGAGCCGCGATGCGTCAACGCCGACGCCGGTGCCTGGACCCCGGGGGTGCGGCTCGGGGTTCGACCGGGCTCGTGGTTCCACCTGACGGAGTGCTTCGGCCCGGTCCTGGGCCTGATGCGCGCGCCCGACCTGGATACCGCCATCGCGTGGCAGAACCAGGTGGACTACGGGCTGACAGGCGGGCTTCACTCCCTGGACCCGGCGGAGGTCGAGACCTGGCTGTCTGCGGTCCACGTAGGCAATGCCTATGTCAATCGGCAGATCACCGGTGCGATCGTCCAGCGTCAGCCGTTCGGCGGCTGGAAGAAGTCATCCATCGGCGCCGGCAGCAAGCCCGGCGGCCCAGGTCACCTTGACTCCTACGGCAACTGGAGTGCGGCCATCGCCGATCCCGCCACCGTCCGAGAGGACTTCGCTCGTACCTGGTCCACCTACTTCTGCAGCGAGCACGACCCCACTGGCCTGTCCGCGGAGGCGAACATCCTGCGCTACCGGCCGGTCGATCTGGTCATCGTGCGCGCCGAGGAAGCCGACGGTGACGCCGTGCCGCTGCTGCGAATGGTCGCGTCGCTGACGGGGGTCCAACTCGTGGTCAGCGATGCCGGCGCGGAGGACGATGCGGCGTTGTCGGCCTTGGTGGACGCCGCTTCCGACAGTGGGGCCGTGCGGTTGCGGCTCCTGACAGGCGCATCGGACGAGGTGCACGGCGCAGCCTTCGCCGCGGGCATAGCGGTGGACCGGTCTCCCGTGACGCGGTTCCCCATGATCGAGCTGCGCCGCTGGGTGGCCGAGCAGGCGGTCTCCCGCACCATGCACAGGCATGGACGCCTGACGAGACGCTAGGCCCCGCGAGGTCGTGATCACCGTGGCCGAGGGGAGGCGGAACGGGCAGTGTGCCTCAGGCCTCTGGTGCCAGGAAGGTGCCGACGACCCGCTGGAACTCGGGTCGATTCTCCAAGAAGGGCCAGTGCCCACTGCGAGGCACGCACACGGCCGTCGCCGCCGGCAGCGTGCCCGCGATGCGCTCGGCAGCCCGTGCACCCGTGTACGGCGAGTCCGCCTCTCCGTACAGGACCAGGGTCGGCGTCGGGAGAGTCCGCAACTGTGCAGCACGGTCGTCGCCGGCGAGGGACTGAGACACGGCGAACCACGTGGCGAAGGTGATGGGGCCGGTGTCGGTCACGGGGGAGAGGTCGTCGGGATCGAAGAGCCGGTGGGAGTCGGACGCCACCTGGTCGGACTGGAACCACGCGTCTGCCTGCACCGGGTCGGCGGGCGGCAGTCCCATCGCCGTTGCATACAGTCCCGGCCCGAGCACGCGCCAGACGAGCGAGTGGGACATGTTGTTGTTGGCGGAGGTGCTTCCGACGAGCACCAACCGCCGGACGTGTGCCGAGTGCTCGATGAGGTACTGCTGTGCGAGCGCACCTCCGGCCGAGTGGGCGATCACGTCGATCGTGTCCGCGTGCAAGACGGTGCGACGAATCTCGTCGAGCTCCTCCACCAGTGCCTGAGCGGAGTATGCATCGACGCCGGGCTTGACCTCGGACAAGCCCGACCCCCGCTGGTCGTACAGCAGGACCCGACGCTTCTCGCCGAGGAAGTCCAGCCCATCCCTGAAGCTGAGAAGACTGTGACCGGGGCCGCCGTGCAGGACGACGATCGGGACGCCGCCGTTCTCCGTGCCCAGCTCCCGGACGTGCAGCCGGAAGCCGCCGACCTCGACGCTTGCGTGGTCCCCGCTGCAGGGGCGGGCGACCAGCGGCACCGCGTGATAGCGGTGGTAGCTGTAGGCGAAGAAAATGCCGGCCGCTGCGACGACGACGGACAGCACGGCGCCGACGGTGAGAAGGAGGGGGCCCATCTCGCGTCACACCGCCTGGTCCGTCACGCCGACGCCTGGCGGTCAGGCTGATCGGGCAGGGCGAGGTCGAACCAGGCGCGGTCGAGCAGTGTGAGGTCGCCGGCACGGATGCTGCGGCGGCCGCGCGCAGCGCGGGTGCTGGCGAGGACGAGGTCGACATGCCTCACGCTGATGTCGTACACGTCGTTCGGCCCCTCGGGACGGAACCAGTGGGCCACCCCGGTGCACATCGACAGCAGCGCAAGCCGGGTGACGCGGAGGTCCGCCACCGAGAGAACGGCGGAGTTGGCCCCGTCCTGCAGGGCCGAGGCCCACATGGCCTCGTACGCGTCGCGCTGGTCCAGGACGAGCTGCCGGTGAGCACCGCTCAGTTCGCTGAACTCCGCGTCGATCACTCGGCACTCCTGTCGAAAGGACCCGTGCACGAAGACGTGCACCTGGGCAAGCCGGGCGAGTCGGACCTCCGGTCGCTCGATCCCCTGGACGGCTGCCACCGCCGTGCGCTCCAGACGGTCGTTCCCCTCGAGCATGATCCGAACGAGCAGGTCCTCCTTGCTGCCGATGTGGTTGTACAGGGAAGCCGGACTGAGTCCCGCCTCGTCGGCGAGTTCCCGGATCCCGGTGCCGGCATAGCCCTGCCGCGAGAACAGGCGCAATGCCGCCAGATGGATGCGCTGCTCGGTGGAGGCGGGGGTCGCAGTGGTGGTCACGGGGCACACCCTGCCACGGACTCGCCTCGAATGCGATCGATCGTTCGCTATTGACGAACGATCGATCGTTCGTTAGTTTCGGCCCACATCGACGAAGGGCAGGACGTGAAGAGTGCGGTCGAGGCGGGGCGTGCGCTGTACGTGCCCATGCGCGACGGCACCCGGATCGCCGTCGATGTCTGGCTCCCCGCTGAGGCGGTCGCGGGGCACCGTGTAGGGACGGTCATGCGCGCCACTCGCTACTGGCGAGCCGCCGTCGGCTCGCTCGACTCGACTGCGCACGAGGGTGAGGTGGCGCTTGTCACCGGCGCGGGCCTGGCCCTGGTCACGGTCGATGTCCGCGGCACGGGGGCCTCCTTCGGAGTGTGGCCGGGGCCGTGGTCGTTGCAGGAGCAGTCCGACCTCGACGACATCGTCACCTGGATAGCCGCGCAGGAGTGGTCGAATGGACGAGTCGGCGCGCACGGAGTCTCCTACGACGGCAACACAGCCGAGCTGATCGGCTCCCTCGGCCGTCCCGCGGTGATCGCCGTCGCTCCGCGGTTCGCCGACTACGACCCGTGGGCCCACCTCGCCTTCCCGGGCGGCGTGCTGTTGGAGTCATTCCTCACCGAATGGGCAGCGGGGAACCGCGCGCTCGACCTCGACGCACCGGAGCTGGTGGCAGCCAACGACGACGAGGCACGGGAGCTGCGGGCGTGGTTCGGGCATCCCAAGCCGGTTGACGGCGACGACGGAAGCCTCGTGGCGGCGGCAGTGGCCGAGCACGTCGCCAATGTCGACCTTCTCGACGTCGTCGGCCGCATGGAGGCGTACGACGACGAGTCATCACAGGTCCTCGGCTACCCGCACTCCGCGCCGTTCGCCCGACGGGAGCAGACGGAAGCCAGTGGCACCGAGATCCGACATGTCGGCAGCTGGTACGACGCGGGTACGGCCGCGGGCGTCATCGCACGGTTCATGTCCACGTCCAACCCGCAGCGCGCGGTCATCGGTGCCTGGAGCCACGGCGGCCAGTTCGACGCGTCGCCCTTCCGGCGCGAGCCGGGCCTGCCTGCGGTGCCGCCGGTGGACGAGCAGCGCGCTGACCTGGCTGACTGGCTCGAGGAGCGGCTGGCCGACGATGCGGCGCCGATGACCGGCCGAGTCCTGACCTACGTGACCGTCGGCACCGACGAGTGGCGATCCACGACGGTGTGGCCGCCCATCGGCGTCAGTGCCGAGCGCCTGTGGTTGACCGCGGATGCGGCACTCGCCCGCGTGCCGGCGTCCGAGGGCTCGGTCACCTATCGGGTGGACCCGGAGGCCAGCTCGGGGGCGGGAAGCAACCGTTGGCAGACCCAGGCGGGCCAGGCACCCGTGCACTACGCCGATCGAGTCGGCGCCGACCAGCGGTGCGTGGTGTGGACGGCGGAGCCGACTGACGCCCCCATCGTCGTCACCGGATCCCCCGTCCTGCACCTCACGATGTCGTCGACCGCGACGGACGGCGCCGTCCATGCGTACCTGGAGGCCGTGGATCCGGGTGGCAAGGTGGTCTACCTCACCGAGGGGATCCTGCGACTGCTCCATCGTGCGACAGGTCCTGCGCCGTACGCCGTCACCGGTCCCTACCATCCGTGCACTCGGGCGCTCGCCGCGCCCATGACCCCCGGCAAGGCTGAGACGGTCGAGCTCACCCTGTTCCCCGTGTCGGCGCACGTTCCCGCAGGGTGGCGTCTGCGCCTGGCTCTCGCCGGGGCTGATGCCGGCACCTTCCGTGGCGTCGCGCTCGACGAGCCCGCCACGTGGATCGTGTACACCGGAGCGGAGTCCTCGTGGATCGACCTGCCCGTGGAGGTGGGGGCATGAGCGGCGGTCTGGCCGGACTCCTGCGGGACCGTGCCGAGTCGGGTCCCGATGTCGAGCTGCTGCGCTTCGCGGGCGGGGAGTCGTTGTCCGTCGCCGACGTCAACCGACGCAGCGACGACCTCGCCGCTGCACTGGCCGACCTGGGCGTGGGCTTCGGCGATCGGGTGGCTGTTCAGGCGACCAACACATCGGCACTCCCGCTCGTGCTGTTCGCCGCGTCGAAGGTGGGTGCCGTTGTCGTCCCCGTCAACGCCGGCTACCGCGATCAGGATCTCCAGCACGTCCTCGACGACTCTGGGGCCATCGTGTTGGTCGTCGACGACGACCTCCGGACGGCGGCTGAGCCGGTCGCGCACGGTGCTCCCGCCATCCGAGTCGTGCTGTCGACCAGCGATCTTGCCCGCAGGGGTGAGCTCGCGACGCCGGTGCCAGCGGCCGCCGTCGACGACGACACACTGGTGAGCCTGCAGTACACGTCCGGAACCACAGGGCTGCCCAAGGCCTGCATGCTCACCCAGGGCTACTGGGTCCAGCTCGGACGCATCGCCGCGCAGGCCCTCGCTTTGGGTGCCGGGGACGTCGTCCTGACAGCACAGGCGTTCACCTACATGGACCCGCAGTGGTGCCTGGTCATGTGTCTCGAGGCCGGGGTGCCGCTTGTCGTCCTCCCCCGGTTCTCGGCCTCCACCTTCTGGGAGTCCGTGGTCGAGCACGAGGTGACCACGTTCTACGTCGTGGGAGCCATGGCCACGATGCTGCTGCGCCAGCCTCCGCGCGAGGTGGAGCGGCAGCACGCCGTCCGGCTCGTCGTCTCGTCGGGCATCCCACCTGCTCTGCACGCCGACCTCGAGGAGCGGTGGGGAGTTCCGTGGCGTGAGGCCTTCGGCATGACCGAGACGGGTGTCGACCTCGTCGTCCCGATCGACGATGACGCCAGCGTCGGCACGGGTGACCTCGGGGTACCGGTCTCCACGAAGCGGGTGCGCGTCGTCACCCCGGCGGGCAGCGACGCGGCACCGGGAGAGGCGGGCGAGCTGATCGTCGCGGGTGAACCGATGATGCTGGGGTACTGGAACAGGCCCGTCGAGACAGCCGCGACGATGCAGGACGGCTGGCTGCACACCGGCGACCTCGCGGTGCGTGGGCTCGACGGACGCCTGCGCATCGTCGGTCGGCTCAAGGACATGGTGCGCCGTGCGGGCGAGAACGTCTCCGCCGTCGAGGTCGAGCACGCTCTCGTGACCCATCCCGACGTGGCAGCAGTCGCCGTCATCGCCGCGCCCGACGAGGTCCGCGGCGAGGAGGTTGCAGCGGTCGTGGCGCTGCGTCCAGGGGTGACCGGTGGATCCGACCTCGCGGAGGGAATCCGGCAGGCGGCGCGGGATCGGCTGGCTCCCTTCAAGGTGCCGCGGTATGTCGTCTTCGTCGATTCCCTGCCGATGACATCGTCGGAGAAGGTGGCGAAGTCCGTCCTCGTCGCGGACTGGCCTCGACTGCAGGGCCGCGCTCACGACAACGACCGACAGGCCGCGTCCGATGTGCGGTACGACGTCGCCGATGGGATAGCGACGATCACGCTGGCCCGTCCCGAAGTGCTCAACGCCATCCGCCAGCGCACCCTGGTCGAACTGGCTGCGGCCCTTGCGGCGTCGGCGGCTGATCCCCGCGTGCGCGTCGTCGTCATCACCGGGGAGGGGCGCGGCTTCTGTGCGGGTCAGGACCTGGACGAGTTGGCCGAACGGCTGAGTGCTGATGCCGGAGGTGATCCGGACGAGGCGGCACACACCGCCGGTGTGCTGCTCGAGGAGTTCCAGCAGCTCACCAGGCTGCTGCTGAGCCACCCTCGACCCACCATCGCAGCGATCAACGGAGTCGCCGTTGGTGCAGGCGCGGAGCTTGCCATGGCATGCGACATCCGGCTGGCCGCGGACAGCGCGCGCATCGGATTCGTCGAGGCCGCGCGAGGACTGTTCCAGACGAACGGAGTCACGTGGCTGCTGCCGCGCATCGTGGGGCTGTCGAAGGCGCTGGAGCTGCTGGTCACGGCCGAGGTCGTCCATGCGGAGGAGGCTGCTCGGATCGGGCTCGTCTCCCGCGTCTCGAGTCCGGGGAGTTTCACTGCGGACGTGGCCGCTTTCGCCGGCCGGATCGCGGCGAACGCGCCGCTGTCCGTGACCCAGGCGGTCGGGATCGTGCGGGGCACCTTCGATCAGACCCTCGAGGAAGCGATGGCGCTCGAGGTGGATGCCACGGCGCGGTGCATGGCCTCGTCGGACATCAGGGAGGGGACGGCCGCCTTCCACGAGGGGCGAGACCCCGTCTACGAGGGGGCGTGACCATGATCGGAGGGAACAGCCGTATGGACGAGAGCACGCTTGCGGAGTTGGTCGCCGACGTGGTTGAGCGACATCGCGTGCCCGGCATGACCGTGGGGCTGCTGGATGGCCAGAGGGTGACCGTCGCCGCGGGTGGGACTCGCAACGCGTTCACGGGAGATCCGGCGACACCGGACACGCTCTTCCAGATCGGCTCGCTGACGAAGATGTACACGGCCACTCTGGTGATGCAGCTGGTCGACGAGGGCGCACTCTCGCTGGACGATCCCGTCACCCGGCATCTGCCCGAGTTGCGCCTGCTGGGCGACCCCGATCTCTCCGACGTCACGATTCGCTCGCTCGTGACCCATACGAGTGGCATCGAGGGGGACAGCTTCTTCGACACCGGGCGAGGCGACGACGCGGTCGAGAGGATCATTCCGCGCCTGGAGGCCATCGGGCTGATCCACGCACCTGGCGAGCAGTGGTCCTACTGCAACACCGGCTTCGTGCTCGCGGGACGCATCATCGAGAAGCTGACCGGACTGCCCTGGCATCGAGCGCTGACCACTCGGCTCGTTCACCCCCTGGGTGTCGCCACCCCCCTCACCCTGCTCGACGACGTCCTCGCCTATCGGGTCGCCACCGGCCACGTCGGACCTCCGGGTGAGTGGGAACCGGCGCCGCTGGCCACGATGCCATGGTCACAGGCCCCCGCGGGATCGCGCAGCTTCGGCCGGGTCGCCGACCTCCTCGCCTTCGCCGCCCTGCACTGCGACGACGGCGCGGCGGCCGACGGCACCCGGGTGCTGAGCGCCGCCTCCACTCGCCTGATGCAGTCGCACGTGGCGGACCAACCGGCCTCGATGACCAAGGGTCAAGGCATCGGGTGGTTCCTCCTCGACGAGGCGCCAGAACTCGTCGTCGGGCACGCCGGGGACACCGCCGGCTTCTCGGCGCTCCTCCTGGTGGCGCCGCGACGCCGACTCGCGGTCGCCTGCCTCGTCAACTCCTCCACCGGAGTCGGTGCGAACTTCGAGACCGCCTTCCGCCTCTTCGGCGAGGTGGGCGGAATCCCGGTGAGCCCACCCGGCTCCGTGCCGCCCGAGGATCCGGCTCCCCCCCTCGCCAGTGTGATCGGGGAGTACGCCCGTGCGGGTCAGACGGCATCGGTGGGCTTGTCAGAGGACGGCTCCAGTCTGCTGGTGCGACTCAGCGACGATGACGAACTGCGCGGGCGACGCGAGGAGACCCTCCGACTCGTCCACGGAACCGGACCCCTCTTCGTCGACGCGTCGGATCCGGCCTCCTTCCCCTTCGAGTTCACTGTTCCCGTCGGCGGTGGCCCCGCGACGTACTTCATCGTCGGCGCACGAGTCCTGCGACGCGTGGCCTGACCATGCGCGTGGGCATCGGTGGCGTCTTCCAGGAGACCAACACCTACGTGACGGAGTGGACCGGTGCGGGGTCGGTCGACCGGTTCGTCGTCACGGCCCACCGGGACATGATCGACGCCTACCAGGGCAGCCTGACGGAGATCGGCGGCGCACTCGCAGCGGCTTCCGACCTGGGCGTGCAGGCGATCCCACTCACATTCGCCATCGCCACGCCCGGCCCCACTGTCTCGGCCGGTGCGTACGCGGAGCTCTCGGGCCGACTGCTCGGAGACATCGCGGCGTCCGGGCCCCTCGACGCGCTCGTGCTCGTTCTGCACGGTGCCGGAGTCGCGCAGGACATCGACAGTCTCGAGCTCGATCTCCTCCGCCGCGTGCGTGCCACCGTCGGTCCTGCGGTCCCCATCGTCGCGACGCTGGACCTGCACTCGACCCTGCCGTCGGCGGCTGCCGACCTCGCGGACCTGCTCCTGCCGTACCACCACTACCCCCACACGGACATGGCCGAGCGCGGGCGTGAGGCGATGGAGCGTGCGGTGAACCTCGCGGCTGAGCGCCGGACACCGATCACCGCGATCGTGCACGTCCCCCTGATCGTCACAGCGGGGGCGACTGCCCCAGGCGAGCCCATGGCCGAGCTCCTCGAGGCATGCCAGCGGATCGAGGAGGCCGAGGGCGTCATCGATGCGTCGATCCAGCACGGCTTCCCGTTCAGTGACGTGGAGGAGGCCGGAGTCCACGTCGGCGTCAGCGTGGACCCCGCAGGACCGGCGGACGCACAGGCGCTCGCGGCCGAGCTCGCCGCGCTGGTGTGGGAGCGCAGGGACGCACTCGTCAAGAACGCGGTGGGAGCAGAGGAAGCGGTGGCCGAGGCGATCGCCCTTGCTCGGACCGCCGGCACGGGCCGCCCCGTCATCCTCAGCGACTCGTCCGACAACCCCGGAGGGGGAGCGCCGGGTGACGGGACGCACATACTGCGCGCGCTGATGGCAGCGAACGTGTCGAGTGCGCTGATCGCGGCGCTGACGGATGGGGCGGCGGTGGCCCAGGCCCACGCGGCGGGTGCCGGGGCCATGATCGACATCGACCTCGGCGGCCGCATGGGACCGCTGCAGGGAGGACCGGTGGCGTGCCGGGCGATGGTCAAGGCAGTGACGGACGGTCGTTGGGTGGCGACGACGCCGATGGGGCGCGGGGCGTCGTACGACATGGGTCCCACTGCCCTGCTGGGGGTCGACGGGATCGACCTGATCGTGTGCACGGAGCCGACTCAGGTGTTCGACCCCGCGGTTCTCGCCATCCACGGGGTCACGGCGACGCAGTACGACATCGTCGTGCTCAAGTCGTCCACGCACTTCCGGGCGGGCTTCGAGGCGGTTGCCGGAGCGATCGTCACGGCCGACGCACCGGGGGTGACGAGCCTCGACCTGTCGGCGTACCCGCGCCAGGCGACAGCGCGGCCTCCCTACCCGCTCGACGACCATGCCGACTGGTCGCCCTACGACGTGGCTCCGGTGCACCATGGCTGACCTCGGACTGACCATGTCCGGGACGACGCTCCTCCTGGGCATCCTCAGTGGCGCGGTGTACCTGCTCGTCGCCGTTGGGTTGATCCTGGTGTTCCGTGCCAGCAAGGTGATCAACTTCGCCATCGTTGAGGCAGGCGTGCTGGGCGCGGCCTTCCTCGCCTTGGCCGTCACCGCGTGGCACCTCCCGTACGCCCTGGCCTTCGTCGTCGCCGTCATCGTCGGCGGTGCCGCCACGTGGATCGTGCAGCTCGGTGTCGTCCATCGGCTCGCAGCAGTGCCGCGCGTGATCGCGGTGGTGGCCACGGTGGGGTTCGCGCAGCTCTTCCTGCTCCTGGCCGTCGTCGTCACCCCGTCCGGGGTCGGGGCCGCCAGGTACCCGGCTCCGGACTGGCTGCCCTCGCTGACCCCCGGTGGCCTGACACTGTCGCCCGCCTACACCGCGATCGCGATCGCCACCCCCGCCCTGGTCCTGGCCGTCATCGGGATGCTGCACCGAACCCGTGTGGGGCTGGGCATCCGTGCCACAGCAGCCAACCGGCCCGCCGCCCGCCTGGCAGGCATTCCCGTGGCTCGCATGACGTCCTTGGCGTGGATCACCGCCGGGATGCTCTCGACCGTGGCCGTGGCGCTGCTCCTTCCCACCAGGGGGGCCTCGGTCGGCATGGCCCTCGGGCCGAACCTCCTGCTGCGCGCCCTCACCGTGGCCGTGATCGCCCGCCTCAGCAGCATCGCCATCGCGGTGCCGGCGGCTCTGGGCCTGGGCGTGCTCGAGGCCTTCGTGGCAGCGAACGTCACCCAGCCCGGAGTGACGGATGTGGTCCTGCTGGGCGTCCTCCTCGCAGCCCTGCTCCTCCAGCACGACCGCGGCGGCCGCACATCTGTGCGTGACTCCTGGTCTGCCGTCACGGGGTTCCCGTCCGTGGGGCCTGCGGCCCGACGCCGGCTCCGGCTCGTCTCGTGGGCAGCTCTGGGGATTCTGCTGATCGCCGTGTCGATCCTCGGGGCCTTCATCTCGAACGCCGATGCCGCGCGTCTCGCGCGCGTCCTGGCGGTGGCAGTCATCGCCATGGGAGTCCTCGTCATCACGGGCTTGGCCGGGCAGTTGTCGTTGGGCCAGATGGCCATTGCCGGCATCGCGGGTGCTGCGTCCGCCCTGACCATCGCCGCGACCGGACTGTTCCCGGCAGGGTTCGCGGCTGCGGCCGCAGCCGGTGCCCTTGTCTCCTTGGTCGTCGGACTACCTGCCCTGCGCCTGCGGGGGCCGTTCCTCGCGGCCACGACGCTCGCGCTGGCTGTCGTCACCAGCGGGTTTCTCCTACCGGAACTCCTGGGTACCGGAGTGCTCGCGGGCCAGCCGGTCATCTCCGGATTCGCCCTCGACACGGGACGCAGGTACCTCGTGTTCGCGGTCCTCGTCACGGCCGCGTGCGTGGTGCTCACGACGGTGGTTCGCAACGGCCGACTGGGGCGATCCATGCGCGCAGTTCGCGACAACGAGGACGCGGCCCGGGCCATGGGAGTCGCGGCGGCCCGGACGAAACTCGCCGGCTTCGCCGTGGCCGGAGTCCTCGCGGGGATGGGAGGAGCCCTCCTGGCGCACGCCCAGTCCGTGGTGGTTGCGGGGATCTTCCCCCTGCAGGGCAACACGGAGGTGCTCGCTGCGGCGGTCATCGGCGGGCTGGATGTCGTCGCGGGTCCGATCGTCGGCGCGTTGTACGTGATCGGAGTGCCGCTCTTCGTGCCCCTCGACTCTGCCGGGCTCGCAGCCACCGCCCTCGGATGGCTTCTGCTCCTGCTCTACCTCCCTCGCGGCCTCCCGGCACTGGTCGCCCCACTGAGGGCGCGGATCGTCCGAGGCGTCGATCAGCCCGCGGTGCCTGTCGACGGGTTGCCTCAGGTGTCAGGACGGATGACCACGTCACTGAAGGCGGCGGCGACCCTGCGCGTCGAAGGGCTGACGAAGACCTTCGGCGGCGTCACAGCCGTCGATCATGTCGACCTCGAGGTCCCGCCAGGGCAGGTGCTGGGGTTGATCGGCGCGAACGGCGCGGGAAAGACCACCCTCTTCGAGCTGATCGCTGGCTCGGTGTCCCCGACGTCCGGGCGCGTCCTTCTCGATGGTGCGGACATCACCAGGCTCGCTCCTGAGCGGCGCCTGTCCCGCGGGGTCGTCCGGAGTTTCCAGGATGCTGCCCTGTTCCCGTCGATGACGACCCTCGAGTGCCTTCAGGTCGCCTGCGCGCGGACGCCGGGTGCCGACCACGGTCGCAAGGCCGTGCACGAGCGGGCGTCGGAGCACCTCGAGAGGTTCGGCCTGACGGGGTACGCCCACCTGCGCGCCGGTGAACTGTCCACCGGCACGCGCCGGATCGTCGAGCTGGCCTGCTGCACCGCCCTGCAGCCCAGGCTGCTGCTGCTGGACGAACCGGCGGCGGGGGTCGCGCAGGCCGAGGTCGAAGCCCTGTCCGGGGTCCTTCGCTCCGTGGCTGATGCGCTCGACTGCACCCTGGTCGTGATCGAGCACGATGTCGCGATGGTCCGTCGGCTGGCGGAGCGCGTCATTGCGATGCACGACGGCCGCATCATCGCCGACGGTGCCGCCGACGACGTCCTCGCCCATCCCGAGGTTGTGGCCGCCTACCTGGGCGACAGCACACCGGCGCTGGCGAGGTCCGGCACCGCTGCCGGCTGGACGGCCCCCTGATGCGCCGGGATGTCATGGCACTCGTCCTCGGTGTCTCCGTGAGTGTCGGTCTCACCGGGTGCAGCGCCTCGGGGCTCGACTTCCGTGCCGACGACCGGCTGACGATCACCCTGCCCGCCGATCGAACTGGCGTGACGGTGCCCTTCCCGGTGACGTGGACGCTCAGCGACCCCCGGCCCAGCGAGGACTCGTTCGCTGTGCTCGTCGACGTCAGTCCGCCGCGGCCCGGGACCCCCATCACGGACCTGCTGCCCGAGGACCAGCGCAACCTCGAGGCCTGCGATGTCGCATGCCAGACCGCTGCCCTGGCCACGCGAGGGGTGCTGCTCACCTCTGGCAATGAGGTGCTCATCCCTGCCCTGCCGAGGCCGACGGGAGTGTCCGAGGAGCAGGCCAGGCGGCACCGGATCACGGTCATCGCCCTGGACGAGGAGGGCCGCCGCGTGGGCGAGCTCGCGGACTCGGTCGACGTCGACGAGGTGTTCCGATGACCTCTCGGCAGGACGACGTCGCGGCACTCGGCCGACTTGAGCAGGTCCGGACGGAGATGCACCACCAGGCGAAGACGCTCCTCGGCGTCGGTGCGGGAACGATGTCGGGTGGGCTGCGTTCAGCCATGCGCGCCAGTGGCTCGCGCTGGTACCCGCTCCTTGCGCTGGGCGGGCTCGTGGTGGTCGATCGCGCCCAGTCCTTCGCCGTGTTCGTCCTGGGGCCGGAGATCGCCGGTGGAACGGGCGTGAGCCAGACACAGCTCGCCACTCTCGTGGCGCTGAAGACGTTGGCCATCGCCCTGGCGGCGCTGCCGGTCGCCGCTGCGGTCGAGCACCATCCGCGCCGCGCCGCCGTTGCCATCGCCTGCGGTCTGGTCTGGGCCGTCGCCACGGCCGGCACCGGACTGGCCACCGCCTTCTGGGGCCTGCTGTTCTTCTTCGTGCTGGACGGCATCTCCACCGGCGCGGTCGTCGCCGTCCACCACCCACTGCTCGCAGACTCCTATCCGCCGACCCTGCGGATGCGGGTGATCTCCGCCTACGAGGCCATGGCGAGTTTCGGCAACCTGCTCTCGCCGGTTGTGGTGGGTCTCGCGGTTGCCTGGTGGGGCCTGACCTGGCGTGGGGTGTTCCTGGTGCTCGGTGGCCTTGCTCTGGTGGCGGCGGTCTTCGCACTGCGGCTGCGCGATCCGGGATTCGGGGCTCTCGACCATCGTCGCGTACGCGCGGCCGTGCGCAGCAAGGCCCAGCGCGTCGACGAGCGCGACGGCGACGTGCCTGACGTGCACCTGCGGTTCTTCGAGGCATCCCGGCGGATCCTCCTCATCCCCACTGCGCGACGCCTCCTGGCCGCGTACGCCGTCATCGGCATGGCCTTCGTGCCGATGACCACCTACCTGTTCTTCTTCCTCGACTTCCGATGGGGGCTGGGCCCCGTCGGAAGATCGGCCGTGTACGCCGTCATGGCGGCGGCGCAGGTGGTGGCCCTCCTCATCATGGGAAGGACGACACAGCGGACCTTCACGTCGGATCCGCGCTCGGTGCTCCGTTGGGCGGCCTGGCTCCTGGCCGGGTCGATGGTCGCCCTTGCTGCGATGGTCGTGGCGCCGGCCCTGTGGCTGGTCGTCCTGCTGCTGTGCGCAGGCTTCGCCCTGCTGGCAGCCGTGACCCCGGTCGCCTCAGTAGCCGGCATGACCATCGTCGAGCCGCAACTGCGGCCCCATCTGGCCGCGTTGTCTGGAATCGCCTACGCGGCGGTCGGCGGACTCGGCGGCGTGCTCCTCCTGTCCGGACTGGACACCCGCCTGGGCTCGGCCGGCGCCATCGCCGCGATCGCCGTGCCGGGACTCCTGTGCGCGCTGGTGCTCCGCAGCGCGGGCACCACCATCGGTGCCGACTTCGACCGCCTGGTGGACGCCGTGGTCGAGCGCGAAGAACTGCGCATCCTGGTCGAGGACGGGGCGCGACTGCCCCTGCTCGCGTGCCGCGGCGTCCGGTTCGGGTACGGACCCGTGGAGGTGCTGCAGGGAGTCGACTTCACTGTCGAGGAGGGGGAGATCGTCGCTCTGCTCGGCACGAACGGTGCCGGCAAGTCGACGCTGCTCGGGGTGGTCTCGGGCCTCCATCTCCCGCACGCCGGCAGCGTGAGGATGCGTGGGTCGGACATCACCTACATCGATGCCGAACGGCGCGTGGGGCTCGGCATCGTCCAGGTGCCGGGAGGCAAGGCGATGTTCGAAGGGCTCACGGTCGACGAGCACCTGAAGGCGTACGCCTGGAGCGTCCGCGCTGATCGCGCCCGGACCCACGCGGCCATCGACCTCGCGTACGGCACCTTCCCGTCCCTCCGGGACGCGCGGCTGCGCAACGCGTCGTCCCTGTCTGGCGGCCAGCAGCAGATGCTGGCCATGACCAAGGCCCTGATCCAGCGCCCTCGACTGCTGTGCATCGACGAGCTGTCCTTGGGCCTTGCCCCGGTAGTGGTGTCGCAGTTGCTGGATCTCGTCCGCGAGATCAACGCGGACGGGACTGCCATCGTCCTGGTCGAGCAGTCCGTCAACGTCGCGCTCTCCATCGCGACGCGCGCCTACTTCCTGGAGAAGGGCCGATTCCGATTCGACGGTCCGGCGGAGGATCTGCGCGGCCGGAGCGACCTCCTGCGAGCAGTCTTCCTCGGCTCGACCGCCTCCCACCCAGACGCCCCACCCGCCGTCGTCGACGGCTTCGCCACCACCGCACCCGCCGTCGTCGACGGCACCAACCCGAAGGGACAGCCATCACCATGAGAATCCACCGCCCAGGTCCGCGAGCCTGGTTGACGGCCGCTGCCGCCATGACCGTCCTGGTGACGGCCGGCTGCGGGACGACGGCCAGCCAGGAAGACTCCACTTCCGCGGAGGCGACCTCCGCTGCATCAGCGTCCGCCGCTCCCGCATCCTCCGCCGCGGCCGAGCCCGGACCCGGCGTGTCGGACACGGAGATCGTCATCGGCCTCGAGACCAACCTGAAGTCGCAGGAGAACCAGGGCGGCACCGGGCTCCAGGTGCCGTCGGCCGCAGAGCAGGTGCCGATCCTCGTCGACCAGATCAACGCGGCGGGTGGCATCAACGGCCGCACCATCACGCTCGTCACTGCCGACTTCGACCCGTCCCAGCCGACTGCACCACAGGAGAACGCCGCCTGCAACACCTTCACGCAGGACAACCAGGTGTTCGCCGTGCTCGCGCTCCGCAGTGATGCGACGGATGCCTACCTGACGTGCCTCCAGGACGCCGGGACGATCCTCATCGCCTCGTCACCTACGCAGCCGGTGACGGCGGAGATCCTGGCGGCCCATCCCGGCTTCTACGCGCCGCAGACCATGAGCCTGACCCGATTCGCTCCCGCATACGTCACGGCCCTGTCGGACTCGGGCTTCTTCACCGACGGGAAGCTCGGCGTCCTCGTCAGCGCTGACAACCCGACCTTCCAGACCGTCTACGACACGGTGATGGCGCCAGCCCTCGAGGCTGCCGGTGCGACACCGGTCTACGTCGGGAGCGTCCCAGACGACTTCGCCAAGGCGGGCGACGCCGCAGCAACCGAGCTGCCGAAGATGGCCGAGGCAGGAGTCGACCGACTCATGGCCCTCGAGCCCAACGGAATCGGCATCGGCACGTTCATCGCCGGCGGTGCGGCCGCCGGGTTCACCCCGAAGGCGACGATGAGCACCTTCGACACACCGGACCCTGTCCGTGCCGCGCTTCCGCCGGGCACGCTCACCGGAGTCACCGGCTTCGCCTTCGGCTCGACCGTGGACGACTCCGAGGTCGACTCGCTCAACGCGACGGCCCAGAAGTGCATCGCCGACCTGACCGCGGGAGGCCAGCAGATCGCCGACAGCAACGGACGTGGCGTCAGCCTGATCAACTGCGCAGGCGTGTGGTTCCTTGCAGACGCCCTGGCCAACGTGACCGGGGTGGTCAACGCCGAGTCGTTCGCGGAAGGGGCGCTGGCGCTCGGTACCGACTACGAGTCGCCGTGGGGGAACCTGGACATGACCCTCGACGGACGGACAGGTCAGCATCAGTTCACCTCGTTCGAGTACAAGCCGAAGTGCAACTGCTTCGTCTACGGCGACGCGCCGATCGACGTCGTCGGCTGATGACACAGGCGAGGGACTCGGACGTCAGGGGGCGCGCGTGCTGACACGTGCGTACGACGTGCTGGTGGTGGGTGCCGGTGTCGCCGGCGCCGCCATCGCCGAGTCCCTCGCCGCGTCGACCGATGCCCGCATCGGCATCGTCGAGGCGGCGCCCACGCCCGGGCTGCACTCCAGCGGGCGCTCGGTCGCCGTCTTCGATCCCCTCTACGGGGACGCATTCGTACAGGCACTGTCCTCGGCGAGCCGGCTGGCCCTCGAGGAAGGCCTGGACGGAAGCTCGCCGAGCCTTCTGTCGCCGCGCGATCTCATCGTTGTCGCTACTGCCGCCCAGCCGGGTGCGCTCGAGGAGAGGTACCCGGCGGGTTCGAGCGGCATCGAACGGCTCGGTGAAGGTGAGGTTCGGGAACGGTTCCCGGCTCTCCGCGCCGGGTGCGTGCTGGCCGGGGTGCGGCATCGCGGCGGTGCGGACCTCGACGTCGCACGCCTTCATCAGGGCCTGCTGGCGAGCGCTCGGAGAGGGGGAGTCGACGTCCTTCTCAACCACAGCCTGGACGCACTGGCCCCAGACGAGGGAACCGGATGGCTGGCGCGCGTGGGGCCCGAGCAGATCCGCACCTCCATCCTCGTGAATGCGGCCGGCGCCTGGGCCGACCATGTCGCCGCGCTTGCCGGCGCGGAGCCCTTGGGGGTGATCGCCCATCGGCGATCCGTCGGCGTTGCCGCGTCGACTCACGAGGACAGTTCCCGATGGGCCATGATCGTGGACGTCGACATGGACTGGTACGTCAAGCCCGATGCTGGCTCGTTCCTTCTTTCTCCTGCCGACGCGACTCCCGTCCGCCCCGGAGATCCGCGCCCCGACGAGTGGGAGTTGGCGCGGGCCATAGAGGTCATCAACGACACCACGACCCTGGCGGTCCGGTCCCTCACGCGTACGTGGGCCGGTCTGCGCACCTACACCGCCGACGAACGGCCGATCATCGGCTTCGACGCCCGGGTGCCCGGCTTCTTCTGGCACGCTGCCTTCGGCGGCTTCGGTCTGCAGGTTGCGCCTGCCGCCGGTGCACTGGGCGCTGACCTCGTGGCGGGCCGCATCCCGCTCATGGACCCCGCGCCCTATGCCCCTACCCGGTTCCAGGGGGTGCGATGACGGACATGCTCATGCGCCAGACCATCGTTGACGAGGAAGCAGACGCGGAACGCAGGAAGCGGTTCCCGATCGGAGCGAAGCTGGAGTTCGATGATCTCCAGGAGGCTGGCCGCGAGTCGGCACTCGACCAACTACGGGCCGCCGAGCCCGTGTCCTGGGTCCCCGCTCTCGGCGGCTGGCTCGTGACGAGCCGTGCTGCCGCTCGCACCGTGCTGTCACCGCGGACAGACGTGACAGTGGAGGTCGCGGAGAACCTGGTGCGCGCGTCACTCGGTCGGATGATGCTCACGACCGATGCGGATGAGCACGCCCGTCTGCGGCGGCCCTTCGAACGTCCCTTCAAGCTGAGCACGGTCCGGAGCACGTTCGGCGAGGTGATCGTCGAGGAGGCCGACTCGCTGCTCGCGGCCATGACGTCGATCGGAACTGCCGAGCTGGGGGAGTCCTTCGCAGCACCGTTCGCGGTGCGCATGGCGGGCCGGATGCTGGGCCTCTCGCTGGGGGAGACTGCTGAGATCGACCGCATCTACGCGGCCTTCGCCGCCGCCATGGTCTACGACGGGAACCCCGAGCCGCAACGGGACGCGGACCGCGCCCGAGCCGAGCTCGACGCGATCCTGCACGCCGAACTCGATCGCTGCCGACGTCATCCCGAGGACTCGATCACCTCGCAGGTGGTGGCCGACCCCGAGGGGCTCACCGACGAGGAGATCGTCGCCCAACTGCGCGTCATCATGTTCGGGGCAGTCGAGACCATCCAGGCCTCCGTGATGAACACCCTGCTGCTCCTGTTTCAGCACCCAGGCCAGTTCGCTGAGGTGAGCAGTGACCCCTCCCTCATCGGTGGTGCCGCCGACGAGGCCATCCGCCTCGTGCCACCGGTTGCGTTCGTCGAGCGATGGACGAGCACGCCCTTGGAGGTGGACGGAGTGGTCATCCCGGCCGGGGAGTTCGTCGGCATCTCGGTCCTGGCTGCGAACCGCGACCCTGCGACGTTCCCCGACCCGACGTCCTTCGACATGCGTCGCTCCAATGCAGCCCGGGCCCTGTCGTTCGCCTTCGGCATCCATGCCTGCCTGGGGGTGCATCTGGCCAAGATCGAGACGGCCACGGCACTCGAAAGGATGTTCATGCAGCTCCCCGACCTGAGGCTCATCGACCACGATCCGCCGTCGGGCTTCGCGTTCCGCCGCCCCGCGCGCCTGACAGTCTCGTGGAGGGTGTGATGGCACGCTACGGCGCCCAGTACGGCCCCGACATCACGTTCCTCGGGGTCGACCGATGCGACTGGGCGGACGCCTCGACGTACGTCGACGCTGACGTGGTCATCCTCGGCGCCCCCTTCGACGGCGGCACGTCGTATCGAAGTGGAACTCGCTTCGGCCCGCAGTACATCCGCCAGTCCTGCTACCTGGAGCATGACGGCTCCCGTCCGTCCTTGGCGCTTCGCGTGGATGCCCTGCGGGACCTCCGGGTCTACGATGCCGGCGACGTCGAGATGTTCTCAGGGGATGCGGCACGGTCAGTCACCGACCTCCAGCGGGCAGTGCACACGGTCTCGAGGAACGGTGCCATCCCTCTGGTGCTGGGTGGAGACCACACGATCGCTTGGCCGGACGCTGCCGGGGTCGCACAACACATCGGGCATGGTCGAGTGTCGATGATTCACTTCGACGCGCATGCAGACACGGGCGACATCAACTTCGGGTCGCTCATCGCCCACGGGACTCCCATGCGTCGCCTGATCGAGAGTGGGTCCGTGCGCGGCGATCGCTTCCTGCAGATCGGTTTGCGCGGCTACTGGCCGGGTCCCGAGACCCTCGACTGGATGGCCCGTGAGGGCATGCGGTCGTACGAGATGACCGAGATCGGCGTCCGGGGTCTCGAGACCTGTCTGACAGAGGCATTCCAGATCGCGTTGGACGAGTGCGACGGAGTGTTCCTGTCAGTCGACGTCGACGTGTGCGACCCGGGCCACGCGCCCGGGACAGGGACGCCGGAGCCGGGAGGGCTGACCTCGCGGCAGCTCCTGGATGCGGTACGCCGCATCACCTACGAGCTTCCCGTCGTCGGCATCGACATTGTGGAGGTGTCCCCACCGTTCGACCATGCGGAGATCACGTCGCTGCTCGCGAATCGCATCGCTCTCGAGGCGCTGAGTGGCCTGGCCCGCCGCCGGGCGGATGAACGGCTCGGCCCATGGGATGCGGCTCGCCCTCTGCTGGACGGACGAGGAGGCTAGGAGGACCTCCTGGTTGCCTGGCACTTACGTGGCGGACTTGGGCAGGTGAGCTACCCGCGGGCCCATCGCCTCGGCCATCGCGATGACTCCACTGAGCGGGCGAAGCATGACGGTCAGCCGCGCGACCCGACCGTCGGCGTCGAGCACGAGGTGATCCAGGCCCTCCACCTGCTTGCCGTTCACCGACGTGCGGAAGACCAGCGCGTGGGTCCCGTCCCCTGCGAGGTCGTCGGTGTACGCGAAGTCGCTGAAGACGTCCATCACGTGACCCAGCACCTCCGTCACGACATCACTCCCCTGGAAGGGCTGGAAGGCGACGGGGCTGAAGAACACTACGTCGTCGGCGAGGGTGGCGCGCACGGCCTCGAGATCGCGGGCTTCGACGGCCGCTCGGAAGGGATGCGTCATGCGCGCACAGTACGCCCGATGTGGGGAGGGGTCGAGGTCGTCATCGCTGACGGCTACGCGGATGCGTCGGCCGTCACGACCCGGCAGGGCTGCAGGAGGGCCCACCCGCCTGCCCGGTCGCCGGGACCGAGATCGGTGGCGCCGAGCAGCGTCCCGAACATCAGGTCGCGACGGGACCTCGAATGCCCCAGGCCGATGACGTGACCGAGTTCGTGGGCGATGACCTCGGTGCTCTGGGCCAACGGCACCCGGTTGACGTACGAGGCACGGAACGCCGCGGAGGCCTCGAGGATCGTGTGGGTCGTCGTCTCCACCCGGATGGGCCCGGCGAGGCCGACGATGAAGGGGTCGAACCCGGACTTCTGCCGGTCCGTCACGACGGTGAAGTAGATCCAGCGATCACGGTCGACGCCGTCTGCCGGCCGGGAGACGCCCGTGGCCGAGTCGAAGGCGACAGGGACCTCGCCGCCGTAGGCGAACGTGACGACATGGCCCCGGTTCCACATCGCCAGGGCGCGCTTGGTGGCCTTCACGAGGGTCGATCGCCGAGCCGGGTCGACCGCGCGGGAGTCGACGGACACGTGGATGGGGTCGGGGCACGCCGACCAGCCCGCGCCGTCGAACTGCGTGCCGGCGAAGATCGAGGTCCAGGCGGGGGCGTCGTCGGCCACTGCCGTGGGGGCGATGAGCGCCGTGGTCGACACGGCCAGGGCCGCCAGCCAGGTGGCGAGGCGGCGCATCGACATGGCCGGACGCTAGGGCACGCGGCCCCGGTGCGGAAGGTGTCAGCCGTGGACCGTGGCCCAGGCCTCGCGCACGAGGCGCTCCAGCACGTCGAGGTCGATGTCGTCCAGTCTCTTGACGTACACGCACGCCTTGCCGGTGGTGTGGGGTCCGAGGTCCGCGAGCAGGGGACTGTCGGGCTCGTAGCCGTTGTGGATCCCGTAGATCGTCAGCGCTTGCTTGCGGGGCGAGAAGCCGACGTCGAACCACTCGTAGGTGCCGAGCGTGTTGGTGTACGGGGTGGCGCCGAAGCCGACCATGCTCGGGCCCCACATGACGGCCGGCTGGCCGGTCACGCGCTCCATCAGGCTGCGCAGCGCATGGCCTTCGGCTCGTCGCCGTGGGCTCTCCACCGCGTCCAGGAACGCCGTGACGTCCGCATCCGTGGGCCGCGTCTTCGGTGCTGCCATGCGGGGAGGCTAACGCGCCAGGAGCAGCCGACGGAAGGCACCGACCGCCTATCCGTGCACGCCGAACTGGCCGCGATGCACGACCGACTCTGCTCCTCGTCGGCGCTCGTCGACCGCCGCCGGCTGGGCAGGGGTGTCCGGTGCGCGGTGCCCGACGGTGATGCCGCCGAGGGGGGCGTAGTCGTCGGGGATGCCGAACTCGGCGCGGAAGGGCGCCAGCTGGTCGGGCTGGATGCCGAAGAAGCACGCGTCCAGTCCCTCGTCGACGGCCGTGAGCAGGATGAGGAGGGACGCCATTCCCGTGTCGATGAACCAGTACGGAGCCGGCCACCGGGCCTCCGCCCGGTCCTCCCAGCCCTTGTCCGGCTCCGCGTAGCGCTCCAGGTAGGTCGCCTTGTGCGCGAGCGGCACGATGACGACGGGCGCGAGCTGCATCGTCGGCGTCTGCTCGACCCGCGTGGGGACGAACGGCCAGAAGCGGGCCCGGTCCTCGTCGTCCGTCAGCACCAGGAACGCCCATCCCTGGGAGAAGCCGGCGGACGGCGCCCGGAGCGCGGCGGCGAGGAGCCGATCCACGACCTCCGGCGCGACGGGCTCGTCGGTGAAGTGGCGGATCATCCGGCGGCGGCGCACGACCTCGGCGAACTCCATGCACGGGAGTCTGGCACCTGCCGCTGGGCGCTTGCATGGTCTGTGCCTGCCGGTAGCGTGAGGTCCCTCAGGGGGCATGAGCCGGGTTCCGCTTCCGCGGGCCCGGGCGGACGAACTCGTGGGGGGTACGAGATGAGCGGAACGCTGGCCGACGACGAGGTCCGCGCCCGCGTCGACGCACTGATGCCCTGGGTCGTCGACGGGCTGTCCGACCTCGTGCGCATCCCGTCCGTCGCCACCGAGGGCTTCCCGCCCGAGCCCGTCCTGGCCGCCCACGATGCCGTCGTGCGCCTGCTGACCGAGGCCGGCGTCCCGCAGATCGACGACCTCGTGATCGAGGGCAAGACGGGCCCCGTCGTCGTCGGCACCGTGCCGGGGCCCGTGGGCGCGCCGACCGTCCTGCTCTACTCGCACTACGACGTCGTCCCCGCCGGTGACGAGGGACTGTGGGAGACGCCTCCCTTCGAGCCCGTCCAGCGCGACGGAGCCGTCTACGGGCGAGGGACGGCAGACTCCAAGGCGAACATCATGGGCATCCTCGCTGCCGTGCGGGTGTTCGAGGGCACTCCGCCGGTGACCGTCCGCATCGTGATCGAGGGGCAGGAGGAGTACGGCAGCCCGTTCGACGTCTACCCGCCGCGCGACCCGGCGACCTTCGCGGCCGACGTCATGGTGATCGCCGACGTCGGCAGCGTCCGGCCGGGCGTCCCGACGATGACGACGGCGCTGCGCGGATCCGCCTCCGTCCGAGTCGATGCCCGGACGATGTCCGGGGACGCCCACAGCGGGCTCTTCGGCGGGGCGGCGCCCGATGCGCGGCAGGCCCTCATCGCTGCGCTGGCCACGCTGCACGACGCGCAGGGCAACGTGACGGTCGCCGGCCTGCTGCAGGAGCCCTGGCCGGGGATCGAACTGGACGAGGACGAGTTCCGGGGCAACGCCGGCGTGCTGGAGGCCGTCCCGCTCAGTGGCAGCGGCTCGCTCGGCACGCGCATCTGGACCGGTCCGGCCATCACGGTGATCGGGTTCGACGCGCCCGCCGCGGACGCACCGGTCAATGCCGTCGCCTCCCGTGCATCCGCCGTCCTCAACCTGCGTGTGCATCCCCGACAGTCGGCGGCCGAGGCCCAGCAGGCACTGGTCGACCACCTCGAGGCGCTGCGGCCGTTCGGCGTCGAGATCGACGTGACCGCAGGTGAGGCCGGTGACGGTTTCATGGCCGACCAGGACGGCCGGGTGGTGAAGGTCGCACTCGACGCGCTCGGGAGGGCGTGGGAGTGCGATGCGGGCATGCTCGGCAGCGGCGGCTCCATCCCGATCGTCACGTCGCTGCAGCAGGCGGTGCCGGAGGCGCAGATCCTCCTGTTCGGCGCCACGGACGGGCATGCGGCCATCCACGCACCGAACGAGCGCGTGCTGCTCGAGGAGCTGCGCAGGTCGATCATCGCCAAGGCCATCCTCATGCGCGAGCTCGGATCAGACGACGACCAGGAAGGGCAGTGATCATGGGTGAGTTCGGGGTCTACTCGGAGGTCGGCCGCCTGCGCACCGTGATGGTCTGCGCCCCGGGGCGCGCGCACCAGCGGCTCACCCCGTCGAACAACGACGACCTGCTCTTCGACGACGTCATGTGGGTCGAGGCGGCCAAGCGCGACCACTTCGACTTCATCCAGAAGATGCGCGACCGCGGCATCGACGTGCTCGAGATGCACAACCTCCTCGCCGAGACCGTGGCGGTGCCCGAGGCACGGGCGTGGATCCTCGACAACCAGGTGGTCCCCAACCAGGTCGGACTCGGGCTGGTCGACGAGGTGCGCAGCTACCTCGACGGGCTCGAGGACCGGGAGCTGGCCGAGACCCTGATCGGTGGCCTGTCGACGGACGAGTTCCCCGAGACCGTGGGCGGTGACATGCTCCGGCTCGTGCGCGACGCCGCCGGGGTGAACGAGTACCTGCTGCCTCCGCTGCCGAACACCCTCTACACGCGCGACACCACGTGCTGGATCTACGGCGGTGTCACCCTCAATCCGCTGTTCTGGCCGGCTCGCCACGAGGAGACCATCCTCACGACCGCCATCTACCGGTACCACCCGCGGTTCGCGGGCAGGGTGAACGAGTGGTGGGGCGATCCGACCCGGGACTGGGGGCTGGCCACCGTCGAGGGCGGTGACGTCATGCCCATCGGCAACCGGACCGTCCTCATCGGGATGAGCGAGCGCACGTCACGGCAGGGCATCAGCCAGTTGGCCGCCGCGCTGTTCGAGCGCGGCGCTGTCGACAGGGTCATCGTCGCCGCGATGCCGAAGCTGCGCGCGGCGATGCACCTCGACACGGTGTTCACCTTCGCCGACCGCGACGTCGTGCTCCTGTACCCCGACATCGTCTACGGCATCGAGGCCTTCTCCTACTACCCGTCCGACCGCCCCGGCGGGCTGGAGCTGCGCAAGGAGGAGGGGTCCTTCGTCGACACCGTGGCGGGGGCCCTCGGGCTCGAGCGACTGCGCGTCGTGGAGACGGGCGGGAACGCCTACCAGCGCGAGCGCACCCAGTGGGACTCCGGAGCGAATCTCGTCTGCGCCGAGCCGGGGGTCGTGTTCGCCTACGACCGCAACACCTACACCAACACCCTCCTGCGCAAGGAGGGCATCGAGGTGATCACCATCGTGGGGTCGGAGCTCGGCCGCGGCCGCGGTGGCGGCCACTGCATGACCTGCCCCATCGAGCGGGATCCGGTCGACGCATGACGGTCGAGACGGCCGAGCCTGCTGCCAAGAAGCGCTCCTGGTCGTTCCCCTCGGCGGTCACCACCCTCGCCATCGTCACGGTGCTGGTCTGGCTCGCGGCCATCGTCATCCCGGCCGGCCAGTACCAGCTGGACGAGGACGGCTCCCCGGTGCCGGGCACCTTCGAGCAGATCGCCTCACCGCTCACCTTCGGCGAGCGGATCCAGCAGCTCGTGCTCGCGCCGGTCAACGGGCTCTACGGCCTGCTCAACCCGGAGACCGGGGTGGTGGACACCGAGACGGTCGGCCGCATGTTCGGCCAGATCGGCGTGATCGCGTTCATCATGGCGATCGGAGCCTTCATCTCCGTGTCATTCGCCACCCGCAGCCTCGAAGTGGCCGTCGGCGCCCTGGCGCACCGGCTCCGGAGCAAGGGCTGGCTCCTCATCGTCGCCGTCATGGTGCTCTTCTCGGTGCTCGGGTCGACGATGGGCTTCTCCGTCGAGACGCTCGGCTTCTACGCCCTCCTCATCCCGCTGATGACCGCGCTGGGCTACGACCGCCTGACGACGT
Organism: Actinomycetales bacterium; assembly: GCA_016125355.1. Classification (GTDB taxonomy): domain Bacteria; phylum Actinomycetota; class Actinomycetes; order S36-B12; family S36-B12; genus UBA10649. The sequence continues at coordinate 46,423 of WGLX01000007.1, forward strand.
CGGCGATGATCATCCTCGGGGCGCTCACGGGCGTCATGGCGTCGACGGTGAACCCGTTCTCGATCGGCGTGGCGTCGGGGGAGGCCGGCGTCTCCATCGGTGACGGCATCGGACTCCGGCTGGTGCTGTGGGTGCTGCTGACGGCGATGTCGGTCGCGTGGGTGCTGCGCTATGCCGCGAAGGTGCGTCGCGACCCGGCGGCATCGATGGTCGGATGGGACGAGCCGCAGGGGGAGGACGCCAGCGACACCGACCTCACGGCCGAGCACGTCGCCCACGAGCCCGAGGGCACCCCGCACCAGCTGACCCGCACGCAGAAGTGGGTGCTGCTCATCACGGCCGGGGCGTTCGGCCTGATGATCTTCTCGGTCATCCCGTGGTCGAGCCTCCTGCAGTCCACCGGCGGCCCGGCGGACTACCTCGCCGAGCACGCCACGTCCGTCGAGCCGTTCGGCTGGGAGCTGGGGTGGTGGTTCCCGCAGCTCGCCATGCTCTTCATCCTCGCGTCGGTGCTGGTCGGCGTCGTCGCGCGGATGGGGGAGCGCGAGATCGTCCGGCTGATCGGCGCCGGCTGCGCCGACATGATCGGGCCGGCGCTCGTCGTGCTGCTGGCCGGCGGGGTGTCCGTCATCATGACGAACACCCAGACCCTCGACACGATCCTGCACTCGATGGAGACGCTGGTGCAGGGGGCGTCGGCGGGGGTGTTCGCCGTCGTGGCGATCGTCATCAACATCCCGCTGGCGCTGCTCATCCCGTCGACGTCGGGGCACGCCGCGCTGGCCATGCCGCTGCTCGCCCCCCTGGCGGACTTCGCCGGCGTGGCCCGGTCCACCACGATCACCGCCTGGATGGCGGGTGCCGGCCTCACCCTGATGTGGGCGCCGACAAGCGTGGTCGTCGTCGGTGGCCTGGCGATCGCCAAGGTGGGGTACGACAAGTACCTGCGCTTCGTGTGGCCGCTGCTGCTGGGCATGTTCGTGGTGTCGGGCGCCATCATCGCGATCGCCGCCGTGGCCGGCTGACCGGCATGAGCCCCGCCGCGATCACCCTGGCCACCCTCGGGGTGGTCGTGGTGCTCTTCGTCTGGAACCGGCTTCCCGTGGAACTGGTCGCCGTGGGCTCCGCGCTCGTGCTGTACGCGACCGGCGTGCTCACCCTCCCGCAGGCGCTCGCCGGTTTCGGGGACGCGGCCGTCATCTTCATCGCCGCGCTGTTCGTCGTCTCCGAGTCCCTCGAGTCCAGCGGCGTCACCGCGTGGGTGGCGCAGGCGATCGTCGGGCGATCGTCCGGAGGGTGGCGTCGGCTCCTCGTCGTCGTCATGGTCCTGGCCGCCGTGCTGACGGCCCTGATCGGACTCAACGGCACGGCCGCCGCACTGATCCCGATGGTCGTCGTCATCGCCCTGCGCAGGGCCCTGCCCCCCTCGCGCCTGCTCATGCCCCTCGCCTTCGCGGGCAGTGCGGGCGGCCTGCTCCTGCTGACGGGCAGCCCCGTCAACGTGGTCATCTCCGAGGCGGCGGCCGATGCGGGCGTGGGGGCCTTCGGCTTCTTCGAGTTCTCCATCGTGGGCATCCCGCTGGTGCTCGGGACGGTGCTCATCGTGCTTCTGATCGGCAGCCGCGTGCTGCCGGATCGCACCAGCGACCAGCTCCCCCCGGACCTGTCCGGGATGGCGGGGACGATCGTGCGGGACTGGGGACTCGATCGCGTGTGGCACCTGCGGGTCACGGAGTCCTCGCCGCTGGTCGGCCGGCCGCGCTCGGCCCCGCATGCGTCCCTTCCACCTGCGCTGCGCCTGGTCACGGTCATGGACGCGCGGGTCGGAGTGCCGTCGTCCGAGGGCGACGTGCACAGCGGCGACCGACTCACGCTGCTCGGCGCCGAGGAGGACGTCGTCGCGTTCGCCCGTGACCAGCGACTCGACATCGAGGCGCGACGGTCCGCCGACGACGTGGAGCGCGACCTGCTGACGAAGGACGCGGGCGTGGCCGAGGTCGTCGTCCCGCCGCGGTCGGCCCTGTCGGACACCACCGTCCGGCCCAGCCAGGTGATCGACGGCGGCCTCGTGGTGCTGGGCATCTCGCGCGGGGGACGGGACCTCGGCGCCGACGCCATGAGACTGCGGGACGGCGATGTGCTCCTGGTCGAGGGGTCCTGGGAGGCGCTCGATGCCGCCGCCCGCTCGCACGACCTCCTCGTCGTGAACTCCCCCGAGCTCGTCCGGCGGCAGACCGTCCCGCTGGGCCGGGGATCCACGGCGGCCCTGGCCGTGCTGGCCGCCATGGTGATCCTCCTGGCCACCGGCGTCGTCCCTGCCGTCGTGGCGGCGTTGACCGCCGCCCTCGCGATGGTCCTGCTGCGCGTGGTGACGGTGCAGCAGGCCTATCGCGGGATCTCGTGGACGACGGTACTGCTGGTGGCCGGCATGATCCCGATGGCCACGGCCGTGACGACGTCCGGCGCCGGTGACATGGTGGCCACCCTCATGGTCGACGCCGTGGGCGACGCCGGCCCCGTGGTGTTCCTGGCGGCACTCTTCGTCGTGACCGTGGCCTTCGGGCAGTTGATCAGCAACACGGCGACCGCGCTGATCATGATCCCGATCGCCGTCTCGGCGGCCGACAAGCTGGACATCTCCGCCCGCCCGGTGCTCATGAGCCTGTGCGTGGGAGCGGCCGTCGCGTTCCTCACCCCCGTGTCGACTCCCGCCAACCTGATGGTGATGGGTCCGGGCGGCTACCGCTTCGGCGACTACTGGAAGCTCGGCCTGCCGCTCGTGGTGCTGTTCGGGATCGTCTCGGTGGGGCTGGTGCCCCTGGTGTGGCACTTCTAGTGGCGGGCTCGAGCGACCCGTCGACGGTCGAACGCCGCGGACTGCTCGTATCCGCCGCGACCGCTGCGGCGATGGCTGTCGTGGGTATCGCCGCCGGCGTCCTGGCGGACTCGCAGATCATCCTGCTCGACGGCTTCTACGCCCTTGTCGGACTCCTCCTGTCGTGGCTGGGGTTGCACGCCGGTCGGCTCATCGCAGCAGGACCTACCGAGCGCTATCCGTTCGGGCGCGAGACCCTCGGCCCGCTGGTGGTCGGTATCCAGGGACTGGTGCTGCTGGGATCGCTCGGGTACGCCGGACTCGAAGCCATCCAGACGATCGTCGCGGGCGGGGCGCAGGCGGCCGCGGGGCTCGGGCTCGCATACGCGGCCGTCACGTTGTCCGCATCCGTAGTCGTGGCCGGGTGGCTGCGCCGGCGGCAGGAGGGGTCGGACCTGCTGGCCGCCGAGGTGACGCAGTGGCGCGCGAGCGCGGTCCTCTCGCTCGTCATGCTCGTAGGATTCGCGATCGCCGCTGCCCTCCAGGCGACCGGCCGTGCAGGCATCGCGGCGTTCGTCGACCCGACCCTGGTGCTTGCCGCTGTCCTGCTCCTGGCTCCCACGCCGTTGCGGATGATCCGGACCAGCCTCCGCGAACTGCTCGAGGGATCTCCCGATGTGGAGGTGACCGCTCCGATCCAGGATGCCGTGGCCCAGCTGCGGCGGCGGCACGACCTGCCGGAGCCGTCGATGCGCGTGGGGAAGCTCGGGCGCAAGGTGTATGTCGAACTCGACTTCCTTGTTCAGGACGACGACGGGTGGACCGTCGGCGATGCCGATCGATTCCGACGTGAGCTGGCTGACGAACTGCGTCGCCCAGGGCAGGTGCTCTGGCTGAACGTCGAGCTGCACTCGGACCCGGACTGGGACATCTAGGTGGTTCGCGGCACCATGGCGTCATGGCCCACCCGCGGATGTACGACGACACCGACCCGCTGCTCAGGCGCCTGCGGGAGCTCTGCTCGGCACTGCCCGAGGCCGTCGAGTTCGAGTCGCACGGCCGCCCGAACTTCCGGGCGGGCACCGGGCGCGTGTTCGCGGTGTACGGAGCCGGGCCGGACCACCCGCACGCCCTGAACGTGCGGATCGATCCTGACGACGAGGACGGCCTGCGCGTCGACCCCCGGTTCTTCGTCCCGAAGTACTACCCCGACCGACTCGCCCTCGACCTCGACGCGACCGGCACCGACTGGGAGGAGGTGGCCGAGCTGCTCGAGTCGGCCTACCGCACCGTCGCCGGCCCCCGGCTGCTCCGGGCCCTCGACTCCCCGCGCTGAGGCCGGTGGCACGGCCCGGGTGACCCACGCCACGTCCCGGGCGCTGGACAGAGCAACTTAGGCACCCCTAAGTTAGGCAAACCTTACCTAACTATGAAGGGGTCACGTTGCTCACCAGACGCATCCTCGGCGCCACCGCCCTCGCCGGACTCGCCCTCACGGCCACCGCCTGCGCCTCCGCGCCGACGGCCGACAGCACCAGCATCCCACCGGTCGCCTCGCCCGCGGCGAGCCCGTCCGCCGGTGTGGGCTCGCCGGCGGCCAGCACTCCCGCGGCCAGCACCGCCGCCGCGGCATTCCCCGTCACGGTCGAGCACGCCTTCGGCACGACCACCGTCCCGGAGGCCCCCGAGCGGGTCGCCACGGTCGCCTGGTCCAACCACGAGGTGCCCATCGCCCTGGGCATCGTCCCCGTGGGCATGAGCAAGGCCACCTGGGGTGACGACGACGCCGACGGCGTGCTGCCGTGGGTCGAGGAGGCACTCACCGGGCTCGGGGCGCCCACCCCGGTGCTGTTCGACGAGACCGACGGCATCCCCTTCGAGGCCGTCGCCGACACGCAGCCCGACGTGATCCTCGCCGCGTACTCGGGCCTCACGCAGGAGGACTACGACACCCTGTCGAAGATCGCTCCGGTGATCGCCTTCCCCGAGGTCGCCTGGGGCACCTCGTGGGAGGACATGGTGCGGACCAACGCCGCTGCGCTGGGCAAGACCGCGGAAGCCGAGGCCCTCGTCACTGAGCTCGAGGCTGACGTCGCCACCGCCCTCGCCGCACACCCCGACCTGCAGGACGCGAAGGTCCTCTTCTCGTACATCGATCCGACGGACTTCAGCCAGATCGGCATCTACACCAGCCACGACACCCGACCCGGGTTCCTCGCGGACCTCGGCCTGCCCGTCCCGGAGATCGTCGAGGAGGTCTCCGCGGGCACCACGGAGTTCTACACGAGCGTGAGTGCAGAGGAAGCCGATCGATTCGCCGACGTCGACCTGTTCGTCACGTACGGCGATCCCGGCAGCGACATCGTCGCCCAGCTGCAGGCGGACCCGCTCCTGTCCAGGATCCCCGCCATCGCCAACGGGTCCGTCGCCGTCCTCGAGAACTCGACGCCGCTGGCCGCCTCCGCCAACCCGTCGCCGCTCTCGATCGGCTGGGGCGTGGACGACTACTTCGCCCTGCTCGCCAGCGCGCTGACGCCGAGCTCGTGAGCACCGCCACCCTGGCCGTGCGGCCGCCGAGCACCGCGTCGGTGCGCCGACCGGCGGCCGCGCGGCTGGCGTGGCTCGGGCTCAGCGTCGTGCTCGTCCTCGTCCTCATGGCGGCGTCGCTCGCCTTCGGCACCCGCGTCGTCTCGGTCGACGAGATCCTCGGCGGGCTCAGCGGGACGAGCGACGGCATCGCCCAGGCCGCGGTCAGCGCCCGGATCCCGCGCACGCTGCTGGCCTTCCTCGTGGGCGCCATGCTCGCCGTGTCCGGGGCATCGATGCAGGCGGTCACGCGCAATCCCCTGGCGGACCCGGGGATCCTCGGGGTCTCGTTCGGTGCCGCTCTCGCCGTCGTCATCGGGATCGCCGCGTTCGGCATCTCGAGCCCCTACGCCTACATCGCGTTCGCCATCGTCGGTGCCGGGATGTCGGCCGTGTTCGTGTACGTCGTCGGCTCCCTGGGGTACGGCGGGATGACGCCCCTGAAGCTCGCCCTCGCGGGGGCCGCAACGGCGGCGGCGTTCACCTCGCTCATCAGCGCGATCCTCCTGCCACGTGTCGACGTGATGACGACCTTCCGCTTCTGGCAGGTCGGCGGCGTCGGTGGGGCCACCTGGGACCGCGTCGCGCTGGCCGCCCCCTTCGCCGTCATCGGCGTGCTGGCGTGCCTGGCGCTCGCGCGCGGGATGAACACCCTCGCGCTCGGCGACGACGTCGCGGCGGGCCTGGGCGAGAACGTGGCCCGAGCCCGGCTCCTGGGGTGGGCCGGAGCAGTGGTGCTGTGCGGTGCAGCGACGGCAGTGGCCGGACCCATCGCCTTCGTGGGGCTCGTGGTCCCGCACGTGTGCCGACTGCTCGTCGGAGGGGACTACCGATGGGTCCTTCCCGCATCGGCCATCGTCGGCGCAGGCCTGCTCATCGGCGCGGACGTCGTGGGCCGCGTCATCGCACGACCGGACGAGATCGAGGTGGGCATCGTCACGGCGGTCATCGGTGCCCCTGTCTTCGTGTGGATCGTGCGACGCCAGAAGGTGCGGGAGCTGTGAGCGTCGCCACCCTCGTCGCGATCCGCCAGCGCCGCCTGCGGACCCGCACCGCCGTCGTGGCCGGTCTCACGGCCGGCGTGGTGGCGGCCTTCGCGGCGAGCCTCATGGTGGGCAACACCTTCTACGGACCGGTCGACGTCCTGCGCGTCGTCAGCGGCCAGGCTGTCGACGGGGCATCCTTCGCCGTGGGTGACCTGCGCCTGCCACGCGCCACCCTGGCCGTCCTGGCCGGGGCGAGTCTGGGCATCGCGGGCGTGACGTTCCAGACCATGCTGAGGAACCCCCTGGCTGCTCCGGACATCATCGGCATCAGCGCGGGGTCGGCGACCGCCGCCGTGGTCGGCATCGTCGCCCTCGGCCTGAGCGACACCGCCGTGTCCTTCCTCGCGCTCGCCGCCGGCCTGGGCACGGCGGCGGCCATCTACCTGCTCGCGCACCGGAACGGCTTCGCCGGCACCCGCCTGATCCTCATCGGCATCGGCGTGGCGGCGCTCCTCGACAGCATCACGGCCTACGTCCTGTCCCGGGCCTCCGAATGGGACCTCCAGTCGGCGATGCAGTGGCTGACCGGCAGCCTCAACGGCGCGACCTGGGCCAGCGTCGCTCCCCTGGCAGTCGCGTGCGCACTGCTGATCCCCGCCCTCCTGCTGCTCGGGCGCGACCTGTCGGCACTGCGGCTCGGAGACGACACGGCTGCTGCGCTGGGCGTGCGCGTCCGGCCCACCCGGCTGCTGCTCATCCTCGCGGCGGTGGGCCTGCTGGCGTTCGCGACGGCGGCCAGTGGGCCCATCGCCTTCGTCGCCTTCATGGCGGGACCGATCGCCGCGCGCGTCGTCGGAAGCGGCGGCTCCCTGCTCGTACCGGCCGCCCTGACCGGTGCCCTCCTCGTCCTGGTGGCGGACCTCGTCGGCCAGAACGCCTTCGACAACCGCTACCCGGTCGGCGTCGTCACCGGCGCGCTCGGGGCACCTTTCCTCCTCTTCCTGCTCGTCAGGGTCAACCGCTCCGGAGGGTCCCTGTGACCACCGACCACCGCCTCGAGGCCCGCGCGGTCACGGTGGGCTACCGCGACCGGATCGTCCTGGCCGCCCTGGACCTGACCATCGCGGCCGGCCGGATGACGGGAATCGTGGGAGCCAACGGCTGCGGGAAGTCGACTCTGCTGCGCGCCCTCGCCCGCCTGCTCCCCCCGACGGGCGGGCACGTCCTCCTGGACGGATCCTCGCTGCAGCAGCAGAAGTCGAAGGAGATCGCGCGCGTCCTCGGGCTGCTGCCCCAGGGCCCGACCGCACCGGAGGGTATCTCCGTCGCGGAGCTCGTCGGCCGGGGGCGCCACCCGCACCAGCGCGCTCTCGCCGGGTGGAGCGTGCGGGACTACGAGGCCGTCGCCGCCGCCCTGGACGCGACCGGGATCGCGGACCTCGCCGACCGGTCCGTGGACGAACTCTCGGGCGGGCAGCGGCAGCGGGTGTGGATCGCGATGGCACTCGCCCAGGAGACCGACATCCTCCTTCTCGACGAGCCGACCACCTTCCTCGACGTCGCGCACCAGGTCGAGATCCTCGACCTGCTCGCCGACCTCAATCAGGACCGCGGCACCACCATCGTGATGGTCCTGCACGACCTCAACCTCGCCTCGCGGTACTGCGACGAGATCGTCGCGGTGCGCGAGGGCAGCGTCCACGCGATCGGCCCGCCGGTCGACGTGGTGACCGAGCAGCTGATGGCCGACGTCTTCGGCCTCGACAGCCTCGTCATCGCCGATCCCGTCTCCGGAACTCCACTCGTCCTGCCCTGTGGGAGGCACCATGTCCGCTGATCGTCCCTACGTCCTCGCGCGCGCCTCGGTGACCGCCGTGGAACGCCCGTCGCCGACGTTCGCGAGGATCACGCTCAGGGGCCCGGAACTCGACGAGGTCGGCACTCCAGGCCACACGTTCGACCAGCGGATCAAGCTCATCCTCCCCGGGGCCTCGGGGAGGCTGCCCGACCTCGACGGCGACGAGGATGACTGGTACGCGGCGTGGCTCGCCGTCCCCGAGGACGAGCGAGGTGCCATGCGCACCTACTCGCTGCGGCACGTGCGACGAGACGCCACGGGCACGGAACTGACCCTGGACATCGTGATCCACCTCGACGACGCCAGCGGCCCGGGCACCCGATGGGCCGCCTCGACCCGGCCCGGGGACGGCGTGCTCGTCGTGGGACCCCGTCACGGGCAGGACGCCGGCGGACGCGAGTTCGCGCCGGGGGAGGCGCGGTGGGTCATGCTCGCCGGTGACGAGACGGCCGCGCCCGCCATGGCGCGGATCCTGGAGGATGCGCCCCGGGAGATGCGCGGCGTGGCCCTGATCGAGGTGCCCCACGCCGACGACGTGCTGCCGATCGAAGCCCCGTCGGGGGTCGAGGTCCGCTGGCTATCGCGGGGGGAGTCGGAGCCGGGCGCCGTGCTCGTGCCGGCGGTGCTCGCCGTGGTCGGAGTGTCCGATGCCGGCGCGGCGGATCCCGGTGAGCCGGTCGCCGACGTGGCCGAGCCGCTCGCCGGTGAGCTGCTCTGGGAGACGCCGACCTACTCCGGGCTCGGGGAGCTCCTGCCGTCCGCCGATGCCGTCTCCGGCCACTACTACTGGATCGCCGGCGAGAGCCGGGTGGTGACCACCCTCCGCCGTCACCTGGTGATCGACGCCGGCATCGACCGCGGCCAGGTCGCGTTCATGGGGTACTGGCGACGCGGCACGGCCATGCGGGGCTGACGACGTCGGACTCCCAGTACCGTGACATCGCGTGCGGTCCAGGGGAGGGTGTGAGTCGTGACCGGCAGTGAGCCCGAGGCACCGCGGTCCTCCCGGCGTCGCACCATCATCGGTGCCGTCGTCTCGATCGCGATCCTGGCGCTGGTGTTCCTGTTCCTGTTCCCGCGGCTGGCCGACTACGGGGAGGCGCTGGAGCAGATCCAGGCGATGCCGCCGATCTGGATCCTGGCGCTCGTGGCCGCGAGCCTGGTGAACATCGTCGTGTACCCCTTCACGGAGATCGCCGCCATCCCCGGGCTCGCCTACCGAGCGGCCTTCATGTCACGGCAGGCCGCCTTCACCGTCTCGAACATCGTCCCGGGTGGTGGTGCGGTAGCCGTCGCGACGCAGTACTCCATCCTCGCCGGCTACCGGGTGTCGCCGGCCCAGGCGGCAGCCGCCGTGTCGGCGGACGGGGCCTGGACGTATCTCATCACCCTCGGGGCGCCCTCGATCGCCGTCGGACTGCTGCTGATCGAGGGTGACTCGATCGCGGGATTCGCGGTGGCGGCGATCGTCGGCCTCGTCATCGTGATCGCATCCATCGCGGCGATAACGGCGATCCTGCGCTCGGAGTCGGGGGCGCGGCGCCTCGCGTCCTGGGTGCAGCCGCTGGCCGACCGCCTCTTCCGCCTGGTGCACAAGCAGGCGCCCGACCTCACGGATGCCCTCGTCACCTTCCACACGCATGCGTCGTCGATGGTGGGGGAGCGGTGGCGCTCGCTGACCGTGACGAACGTGGCGGCCCAGTTCGCCCCGATGCTCGTGCTGCTGGCGGCGTTGTCTGCCCTCGGCGCCTTCCCCACTCCTCTGACGCTGATCGAGGTGTTCGCGGCCTACTCGATCGCCCTCCTGCTGACCATGTTCCCCCTGACCCCGGGCGGACTGGGCACGGTCGACGCAGCCCTCGTGGCGCTCCTGGTCGGCTTCGGCGTGGACTCGTCCACGGCCCTTGCCGCCGACCTCATCTGGCGCGTCGTCTGGTTCCTGCCGCAGCTGCTCGTCGGTCTCGTGGCGTTGGGGATCTACCGCTGGGACCGTCGGCGCCAGTCCCCGGCCCGTCCCGCTACTGCGTGACGGCGCACACGCCCTCGATCGCCTGACGGGCCGCCGCCACCCCGGCCTCGCTGCCGTCCGTCACCAGGGACTCGGCCGTCCCGACGAGGACGTCGCGGAAGTCGGAGACGATCGGCAGGGCGCCGGCGATCCCCAGCGCCTCGTCGATCTGGGCGGTCGCGGCCGCGACCGCCTCCTGCGCCACATCGACGGGCGTGCCGGGCGCCGTACCCTCGAGCGCGGTCGCGCACGCCTCTGCGATCGAGTCGGGGGCACTGGCGAGCGAGGCAGCCGAGTCGACCAGCGACTGGGCGTCGTCGACGACGCCCTGGGCCTGGTCGAGTGCCCCCTGCGCGGTGGCGCAGCCGGTCAGCAGGAGGGCGGCCAGGGCGACGCTGGTGGACAGGGCGATGAGGCGCGGACGGTTCATGGCTTCTCCTTGACGAGGGTCTCGGGGGCGGGGTCCTCGGCGGCTTCGTCAGCCGGCCGCTGCCGGGTAGCGATGAGGCTCGCGATCACCGACGTCGCGATGATCGCGATGACGATGCCCAGGCTCAGCACCGTCGGGATCTTCCACAGGGCGTGGCTGACGATCATCTTGATGCCGACCCAGACGAGCACGAGGGACAGGCCCAGCTTCAGGTAGATGAAGCGGTGGATGAGGTCAGCGAGCAGGAAGTACATGGCCCGCAGGCCCAGGATGGCCAGCGCGTTGCTGGCGAACACCAGGAACGGCTCCTGGGTCACGGCGAAGATGGCCGGGATGGAGTCGACGGCGAAGATGATGTCCGTCACCTCGACGATGACGAGCACGGCCAGCAGGGGCGTGGCCATCAGCACGCCGTTGCGGCGAGTCCAGAAGCGCTGGCCGTCGTACTCGTCCGTCGTGGGGACGAATCGGCGGAAAAGCTTGAGAGTGCGGGACTTCGACGGGTCGATGTGCTCGTCGCGCTGGCGCAGCATCTTGATGCCGGTGAGGATGAGGAAGGCGCCGAAGACGTACAGGATCCAGGCGAAGCTCGCGATCAGGACGGATCCGAGCGAGATGAGGATGGCACGGAAGACGAGTGCGCCGATCACCCCGTAGAACAGGACCCGGTGCTGGTACTGCCGCGGCACCGCGAAGTAGCCGAAGATGACGGCCCAGACGAAGACGTTGTCGACGGCGAGGGACTTCTCGATCACGTACCCGGCGTAGTACTGCAGTCCGAACTCGGATCCGTAGCCCCACCAGATGACGCCACCGACGGCCAGGCCGATCGCGACCCAGATCGCGGACCAGATCGCCGCCTCCTTCAGGCGGATCTCGTGGCTGTCGCGGTGCATGAAGAGGTCGACCGCCAGCATGGCGATGATGCCGCCCAGCAGGGCGAACCAGACCCAGAGGGATACGTCCACGGTGCTCCTTGTGTCGTGCGATCACGGCACAAGGTCTCTCGCCACCGCCCGAGGGCGGCCTGTCGGCCGGACGCGTGAGCGTCGTACTGACGACCGACAGCGATGGGGATACTCCCCTTGCTTCCGTCCAATGTGCCAAAGGCGTCCGGATCGCGCAAATCGGCTCGACGGTGGTCCGGCGGCTCCGCGCCGACCTGACGCGGCGCCGCTACTGTGAATGGACCATCGACCGCCAGGGAGCACGTGGATGACCGACGACACCCGCACGGGCCGACTGGCCCGGCTGGTCGACTCCGACCGCTTCGCCACCGTCATCGCCGTCGTGATCGTCGCGAACGCGGTCATCCTCGGCCTGGAGACCTACCCGGCCGTGATGGCGGACTACGGCGACACCCTCATCCTGCTCAACGAGATCTGCTTCGCCGTGTTCGTCGTCGAGCTCGTTCTGCGGCTGGCCTCGTACGGCCGCCACCTGCCGGACTTCTTCCGCAGCGGCTGGAACGTGTTCGACCTGGTGGTGATCGGTGCCGTGTTCATCCCCGGCGTGCGGGAGCAGGCCCAGCTGCTGCGACTGCTGCGGCTGGCGCGCATCGTCCGCCTCGTGCGCTACCTGCCCGATGCGCGCGTCCTCGTGCTGACGGTCATCAAGTCGATCCCCTCGCTGTTCAGCATGGTGGTGCTGACGATCCTGCTGCTGTTCGTCTACGGGATGGTCGGCTGGTCGCTGTTCGGCGAGGCGCTGCCGGAGAGCTGGGGGACGATCGGCCGCGCGATGCTGACCCTGTTCATCCTGCTCACCCTGGAGAACTTCCCGACCTACCTCGAGCAGGCCGAGGCGGTGAGCCCGTATGCCATCGTCTTCTTCATCAGCTACGTGCTGCTGGCCGCGTTCGTGGTCTTCAACCTGCTCATCGGCATCGTCATCGGCTCGATGGAGCGGGCGCGGGAGAGCATGGCGGGTGGCGCGGCCGCGGGCGAGTCGACGGGCGCCACCGAAGGCGCCGATGCCGATCTCGCCGATCGGATCCGCAGGCTGCAGGCGGACCTCGCCGAGCTGGAGAGCGCCCTGCGCCAGCGCGCGGGCTGACACGTCTCAGGGACGCACGCGAGCGCGGGGCTCGAACACCGCCAGCGAGAAGCGTGCGGGGCCGCGTCCGTCACACGCGTAGCTGTGGGCCACGTCGCCCGCGAGGCTCGCCGCGTCCCCCGCGCGCAGGACGTGCTCGGTGCCGCCCACGGTGAGCAGCACCCGGCCGGCCTGCACGTGCAGCAGTTCGCGCGTGCCCGGCCGGTGCGCCTCGGAGTGGTGGACCTGACCGGGTGCGAGCCGCCAGTCCCACAGCTCGAGCATGTCGGGGGTGTCGGCCGAGGCGACCAGCACCGCAGTGGCGCCGGACTCTCCCGCCCAGACCGGCTCGCGATCGTCGGGCCGGGTGATCGTGACGGGTCCGGACCCGGCCGGCTCGGCGACCAGTGACGCCAGGCTGACCTGGAGGGCGGTGGCCAGGCGCAGCAGCGTGGCGAGGCTCGCGTTGGTCGTTCCGGCCTCCACGTTGACGATCATGCGACGACTGACGCCGCTGGCATCCGCGCACTGATCGAGGGTCCAGCCGCGGCGCACCCGGGCCTCGCGCACGCGCGTGCCGACGGCCGCGGGGAGTCGGTCGACCTCGTCGTCCAGGGGCATGGTTCCTCCGGATGGTCGGATAGTGCATTATTGTGCACCATGTCGACGACTCCGCTCGACCGCGTGCCCGCGTGGTCCCTTGCCGTCGTCGCGATGCTGTCGGTGCAGCTCGGCGCCGCCATCTCGGTCGGGCTCTTCGACGAGGTGGGCGTGGGCGGGACGGCCTGGCTGCGACTCACGCTCGGGGCGATCGGCTTCGTGCTCATCGCCCGCCCCCGCTACTGGCAGTGGTCGCTCCGGGAGCTGCGGGCGCCCGTCCTGCTGGGCGTCGTGTCCGGGCTCATGACCCTCGCCTTCCTCGCCGCCATCGACCGTCTGCCCCTCGGCACCGTGGTGGCGATAGAGTTCCTCGGCCCGCTCACCGTCGCGGCCCTGCACAGCCGCGACCGGCGCGCACTCGCCTGGCCGGTGCTGGCCTTCGTCGGCGTCGTCCTGCTCACCGAGCCGTGGCAGGGGACGCCCGACCTGCTGGGCATCGCCCTCGCCGCGATCGCCGCTGTGGGCTGGGGCCTTTACATCGTCATCACCCAGCACGTGGGCGACCGGTTCTCCGGGGTGGACGGGCTCGCCATCTCGCTGCCCGTGGCGGCACTCGTCGCGGCCGTCGTCGGGGTGCCGCAGTCCTGGGGGAATCTCACCGTGCAGGTTCTGCTCGTCGCCGCCGGGGCGGCCATCCTGCTGCCCCTGATCCCGTGGACCTTCGAGCTCTACGCCCTGCGGCGACTGACGAAGTCGGCCTTCGGCACCCTCATGGCACTCGAGCCGGCCATCGCCATCGTGATCGGAGCCATCGTCCTCAGCCAGGCACCGACCGCCCTGCAGCTCGTGGGCATCGCGTGCGTCGTCGGCGCAGGTGTCGCCGCCGAGCGCACGGGGCACCGCGAGATCGAGTTGCCCGACCTCGAGACGCCCACGACCTGAGCCGGCTCGTGCGTGGTCGGAACTCGGCGAGGAGCTGAGCGCACAGCACCTCTGGCGTACCTCCGCCCCCACCCGGGCGCTCCTACCCTTGCCCCATGAGCAGCGCGCCCTCCCACGCAAGCGCCCCCACGCCGTCTCCCGTCACCGGGAACGGCATCGGCCTCGTGGCGGCCACGGCCCTGGGAGTCGGCGGGATGATGGGCGCCGGCCTCTACACGCTGCTCGGCCTCGCGGCCGCGAGCGCGGGCGCCTGGCTCCCCGTGTCCTTCGCTGTCGCCGGACTGGCGGCGGTCTTCTCCGTCTACTCGTACTCCAAGCTCGGAGCCACCTACCCCAGCACCGGTGGCGCTGCGCAGTTCATCCGGGTCGAACTGGGCACCGGGACGGTGTCCGGCGGGGTCAACGTCTTCCAGTTCGTCGCCTATCTGATCGCGACGTCGCTCTACGCCGCTGGCTTCGCCGAGTACGTGGGAGCCCTCGTGGGTGGGGACCTGCCGTCGTGGGCCGGCAAGGCCATCGGTGCGGGGATCGTCGTGGTCTTCACGATCGTGAACCTCCTCGGATCCCGACTCGTCGGCCGCGCGGAGACGGTCATCATCGCCATCGAGACGGTGATCCTCGTCGGCTTCGTCGTCCTCGGGCTGTTCAAGGCAGATCCGCAGCGCGTCACATCAGCGGCATCCCCCGGGCTCATCGGGGTCATCACAGGCGCCGCCCTCCTGTACGTCACTTACCAGGGGTTCGGTGTGGTGGCCAATGCCTCGGGGCAGATGCGATCGCCCCGTAAGGAGCTGCCGCGTGCGATGTTCTCGGCGCTCGCGATCGTGGGCGTCATCTACGTCGTGGTGAGCGCCCTCGTGGTCGCGCTGGTGCCGCTGAGTTCCATCCTGGCCGATTCCGGGCACGTCCTCGCCGATGCCGGAGAGGCGATCGCGGGGCGCGCCGGGTTCGTCGTCATCAGCGGGGCCGCTCTCCTCGCGACAGCCTCAGCCGTCAACGCGACGATCTTCGCGGCCTCCAGTGTGGGCGCCGACCTCGCCGCGCACCGCCAGCTGCCGTCGGAGATGAGTCGTGACGTCGACCGACGGATCCCGATCGCCCTTCTCGTCTCCGCGGTCGTCGTGGTCCTGCTCGTGCTGTTCTTCCCGCTCTCGGCGGTCGGCCAGATGACGAGCCTGGCCTTCCTCGTGGTCTACGGGGCCGTGAGCGCCGGGCACCTGCGGCTTCGCTCGCGGACGGGTGCCCGCGCCTGGCCGCTCGTCCTCGCCGTGCTCATCAACGCAGGCCTGTTCGCGGCGCTGCTGGTCGACACGGTGCGCACAGGGCCCGTGGCCACGTGGGTGACGTTGCTCGCCGCGCTGGCGGGCAGCTTCGTGTTCGCCTTCGTCTGGGGACGACGACGTGAGGCCGCCGCGCGGCATCGCGGGGACGACGGTCAGGCGCCGGGCTCGCGGTAGCGGTAGCCGCAGAAGCGGCAGACCCGCGCATCGAGCTGGATCTCCTCGGCGCAGTCGGGGCACCGCTTCACGCGTGGCTTCCGCCGGCTGAACAGCCCCTTCATCGAGAACGGGAACACGTCGTGGGGCTCGGCCAGGCAGCCCGCGCAGTAGGTGGCCAGCTGCTCGGCGCTCTGCCGCGCGTCGGCGTCGGCGTCGGCGCCCTGCATGATGGACTCGGCGAGGGTCAGTGCCTCGTCCAGCACCCGCGCGTCATTGGCGAGGACGGCAGGGCGGACGGACTTCCATGTCTGGTCGATCGCCCGCGCGTAGTGGCCGCTCGCGGCAGCCTCGCGGGCCGACTGCAGGGGGTCCCGATCCGGCATGGGTCCAGCGTGACAGATGACGAGCGGCGCTCCGCGCGGGATACTCGCCCATGCCCTTCTCGGAGATCAACTGGCTGGCCGTCCTCGTCGCCAGCTTCGTGTCGTTCCTCATCGGGTTCGCCTGGTTCAGCCCCAAGACCCTCTTCCCGGTGTGGTGGAAGGCGATGGGGCGCGGCTACGACGAGCCCCCCACCAGCGGACTGCCGATGGGAGTGGTGTTCGGGCTGACGATCCTCGGTGTCCTCGTGCAGGCCACCGTGCTGGCGCTCGTCATCGAGCTCGTCCGCATGAGCGGGCAGGAGGTCACCTGGGCCGGTGGGCTCGCGGTGGGGGCGCTTATGGGGGTCGGATTCGCCGCCGCCGCCTCCCTGAGCCACCACCTCTTCGCGGGATTCTCCATCCGGGCGTGGATCCTCGAAGTCGGCCAGGACATCGTCTGCCTGGCCGCCATGGGCGCGATCCTGGGGGCCTGGGCATGAGCGTTCCCGTCGATCCCGCGCTCGACCTCGTGCTCGCCCGCGACCTGTCGATCCCGCCCGGCGACGTCTGGCGCGCCTGGACCGATCCGGCCCTGCTCGTCGAGTGGTTCACGCCGCGGCCCTGGCGGACGACCGAGGCGGAGATCGAGCTGCACCCGGGCGGGATGTTCCGCACCGTCATGGCCGGGCCGGAGGGCGAGGTCGGAGGCGGGACGGGCTGCGTCCTCGAGGTGGTGCCGGAGCGGCGCCTGGTGTGGACCGGTGCCCTGCTGCCCGGCTTCCGCCCGACCGTGGGTGAGTTCGGCGTGCCGCTGTTCACGGCGGTCATCGAGCTGGAGCCGCTCGGCAGTGGCACGCGGTACACCGCGACCGTCAAGCACGCTGACGAGGAAGGTCGACGGATCCACGACGAGATGGGCTTCGAGGCGGGCTGGGGTGCAGCGCTCGACCAGTTGGTGGAGTTGATGAGCCACTAGGGCATGCTGGGCGCTCGTCACCCGACGCACCTGCCACCCGAGGAGCACGCATGGCCCTGCAGGACTTCCCGCGCTACCCGCTCATGTTCGGCCCGAGCCCGGTCCACAAGCTGGAGCGGCTGACGGCGCATCTCGGCGGCGCCCAGGTGTGGGCGAAGCGCGAGGACTGCAACAGCGGCCTCGCCTACGGCGGCAACAAGATCCGCAAGCTCGAGTACATCGCTCCCGACGCGATCGCCTCGGGCGCGGACACCCTCGGGTCCATCGGCGGCTACCAGTCCAACCACACCCGCCAGGTCGCCGCGCTCGCCGCACGCCTGGGCATGAAGGCCCTGCTCGTGCAGGAGAAGTGGGTCGACTGGCCGGACGTCACCAACGACCGCGTCGGCAACATCATGCTGTCGCGCATCATGGGAGCCGAGGTGCGCCTCGACCCCTCCGGTTTCGACATCGGCATCCGCGACTCGTGGCAGCAGGCCCTCGCCGACGTCGAGGCGCGCGGCGGCACGCCCTACGGCATCCCCGCCGGCGCGTCCGAGCACCGGCTCGGCGGGCTGGGCTTCGCCAACTGGGCGTACGAGGTCGAGCGGCAGGAGCAGGAGCTCGGCGTCTTCTTCGACACCATCGTCGTGTGCACGGTCACCGGCTCCACGCACGCCGGCATGATCGCCGGCTTCGCCGGGCAGGACCGCCCGCGTCGCGTCATCGGGATCGATGCCTCCGCCACGCTGGAGAAGACCCGGGACCAGGTGGCGCGGATCGCTCGCAACACCGCGGCACTGATCGGGCTCGACCGCGACCTGCGCGACGACGAGATCACCGTGCTCGAGGGCTGGGCCGGTGACCTCTACGGCATCCCGGTGCAGTCGACTATGGACGCCATCCGGCTCACCGGCAGCCTCGAGGGGATGATCATCGATCCGGTCTACGAGGGGAAGTCGATGGCCGGGCTCATCGACCTCGTCTCGTCCGGCGAGATCCCCCGCGACAGCACGGTGCTGTACGCGCACCTGGGCGGCCAGCCGGCCCTCAACGCCTACGCGGGGCTCTTCACGTCGTAGGGGTCCGGCTGGCAGTCACGTCATGAAGCTGCCACGGCGGTGCTCGAACACCAGGTGCGTCTGGGCATGGGCGACCACGGGGTCCGAGGTGAGGGACTCCAAGGCGAAGTCCCGAAGGTCACCGGTAGTGGCCACGGCCACGTGGACGAGGAAGTCCTCGCTGCCCGAGACGTGGAAGACCTCGATGACCTCGGGCAGCAGCGACACCCGCTGCGCGAACCCGAGCACGTGGTCGGCATCGTGGGTGCGCAGGCGTAGCGCGATCACCGCCTGCACGGGGCAGCCGACTGCTGCCGGGTCGACATCGGCGTGGATCCCGCGGATCACGCCGCGCTGGACGAGCAGCCGGATGCGGGCCAGGGCGGTGGAAGCCGCGATGCCGACCCGGTCGGCCAGGGCGTTGTTGGGCCGGCGGCCGTCACGGACCAGCTCGCGTACGAGTGCGTCATCGACGGGATCGAGGTGCCGCACCTTCTTCGACATCGCGCCCCTCCCTGCTGCCATCCGCGCGGGTGATACGGAAATCACGTCATCGACCGCAGGATATTCGGTGAGTGCGGATGTTCAGCAGTGATTGGGCGATCCTGTGCCCATGACTCCGACCCCCGCACCCGCGCCGAGCGCCGTCCCCTCCCTCGCCAGCCTGGCCGTGCACGCCGGCCGGGAGGACCTGACCGATCTCGGTGTCCACACCATGCCGATCGACCTGTCGACGACGAACCCCCTCCCCAGCATCGAGGCGGGGCGCGATGCCTACGACGCTTTCGCCGCCGGCGAGCGGCCGGCGCCGGGCATGACGTCGGTGTACCGGCGTGCGTGGAACCCGACCGTCGCCCGGTTCGAGACGGCGATCGCCGCTCTGGAGGCGCACGACCCCGGCGGTGTCGTCCACGAGGCGGAAGGGATCGCCTTCGCGACCGGCATGGCCGCGATGACCGCGGTGCTGCTGAGCAGGGTCGCAGCCGGACTGCCGCACGTCCTCGCCGTCCGGCCGCTGTACGGAGGGACGGACGCGCTCCTGGCGTCGGGGCTCGTGGGCACGGAGGTCGACTACGTCGATGCCCACGAGGTCGCGGCAGCCGTCACCGACCGCACGGGCCTCGTGGTCATGGAGTCCCCCTGCAATCCGACCCTCGATCTGCGCGACATCGCGGACGTGGTCCGGCAGGCCGGCACCGTCCCCGTGCTGGTCGACAACACCTTCGCCACCCCTGTGCTCCAGCGCCCGCTCACCCTCGGGGCCGGTTACGTCCTGCACAGCGCGACCAAGTACATCGGGGGTCATGGCGATGCCATGGGTGGAGTGGTCGTCACGTCGCCGGCGCGGGCGAAGGAGCTGCGTCCCATCAGGACGATCACCGGGGGAGTGCTGGACCCGTGGTCGGCGTACCTGCTCCATCGCGGGCTGGCCACCCTGCCGGTGCGGGTGCTCGCCCAGCAGGCGACGGCCGCCGACCTCGCCGCGTGGCTCGTCGGCCGGGCAGGGGTCGCCCGCGTGTTCTACCCGGGTCTGCCCGGCGCCGATCCGCAGGGGCTGATCGGGCGCCAGATGGCCGGTCCCGGAGCCATGGTCGCCTTCGAGCTGGCCGGTGGCTTCGCCAGCGCCGAACGAGTGTGCGCCGCACTGTCCCTCATCACCCACGCGGTGTCGCTCGGCGGAGTCGACACCCTCATCGAGCATCCGGCGGCCCTGACGCATCGCGTCGTCGCGGAGGAGGCGCAGCCGGGGGCAGGCGTCCTGCGCGTCTCCGTCGGGCTGGAGTCCGCAGCCGACCTGCAGGCCGATCTCGACCGCGCCCTGAGCCATGCCTGAGCCTGCTCCTGACCCGGCGACGCTGGACGCGATCGCCCAGCGCGTGCTCTGGCTGGCCGTGCGGATCGTGGACCACGCGAACAGGGAGCGGGACAATCCCGACGGCCTGAAGGTCGGCGGCCATCAGGCCTCGAGCGCGTCCCTCGTCTCGGTCATGACGGCCCTGTGGTTCGCGCACCTCGAGGCGGCCGACCGGGTGAGCGTCAAGCCGCACGCCTCCCCTGCCCTGCATGCGATCAACTACCTGCTCGGGGAACTCGACCCCGCCTACCTGACCCGGCTGCGCGAGGCAGGCGGACTGCAGGCCTACCCCTCGCTCACCAAGGACCCGGACCGCGTCGACTTCTCGACCGGGTCCGTCGGACTCGGCGCGACCGCCCCCCTCTTCGCTGCCGCCGCCCGGCGCTACGTCGACGCGCACTTCGGTGCCCGCCCCTCCTCGCGGTTCATCTCCCTGATCGGTGACGCCGAGCTCGACGAGGGCAACATCTGGGAGGCCGTCGCCGATCCGGCGACGTCGGGCCTCGGCAGCGTGATGTGGGTCGTCGACTTCAACCGCCAGTCGCTCGACCGGGTCGTGCCGGGCGTGCGCATTCACCAGTGGCGCGCACAGTTCGAGGCTGCGGGCTGGCACGTGGTCGAGGTGAAGTACGGCCGCAGTCAGCTGGAGGCCTTCGAACGGCCCGGCGGACCGGCCTTCCGGGCGTGGCTCGACGACGTGCCCAACGAGCAGTACCAGTCGCTGTTCGGCGTCCCCGCCGACCAGGCACGGGCATCCTTCCTCGCCGGAGCCCCCGACGAGGTGGGCGCCTTCCTCTCCCAGTACGACGATGACGCGTGCGCCGAGCTGATCCGCGACCTCGGCGGTCACGACGTCGCGCAGTTGCTCTCGGCCTTCTCCGCCTGCGATGCCGTCGAGGACCGCCCCAGTGTGGTGTTCGCCTACACGGTCAAGGGCTGGGGCCTGCCCACGGCAGGCAATCCCCGCAACCACTCCGCTCTCCTCACCGGGGAGCAGGTCGACGCACTCCGCGCGACCACGGGCCTGTCGGTGGACGACGAGTGGGCTCGCTTCCCCGCGGGCTCGCCCGAAGCGGCCCTGTGCGACCGACGTGCGCGGGAACTCGCCCGCCCCGTCCACCGGGGCGCCGGGATCAGCGCCCTCCCGTCAACCTCGGGGATCCGCACGACCGGGCGCACGTCGACGCAGGAGGCGTTCGGACGAGTGGTGGCCGAGTTGGCGCGCGATGCCTCGGTCCGGCCGCTGCTCGTGACGACAGCCCCGGACGTCGCGACGTCGACCAGCCTCGGCGGCTTCATCAACCGCGTCGGCGTGTTCGCACCGGAGACGCGGCCGTCGTGGCACGACGACGGCGCGCTCCGCTGGCAGGAGGGCCCCGCCGGCCAGCACATCGAACTGGGGATCAGCGAGATGAACCTGTTCACCATGCTGGGTGCCCTGGGTCGCTCCGCCGACCTCCATGACCAGACCCTCCTCCCCATCGGGACCGTGTACGACCCGTTCGTCCTCCGCGGCCTTGACGCGCTCATCCACTCCGTCTACTCGGGTGCCCGATTCGTCGTCGCCGGAACCCCGTCCGGGGTCACGCTGGCTCCGGAGGGCGGTGCGCACCAGTCGACCATCACGGCATCGGTCGGGATGGAGCTGCCAGGCGTCGTCCTGCACGAGCCCGCCTACGCCCAGGCCCTCGACTGGCTCCTCCTCGACTCCCTCGCCCACGTCAGCGGCGTCGCCCCTGAGACGGCAACCGACCTGCGGAGCGCGGAGTTGGCCCACTACTTCCGGCTGACGACACGCTCGATCGACCAGGCGCCGTTCGACGATGTCCGCGCTCGCCTGGGGGATGCGGTCCTGCGACGTCAGGTCCTCGCCGGTGCGTACGTGCTGGTGGACGGGCGGGAACGCGTCGCCGAGCACGTCCCCGAGGTGGATGGCCGCGTCCCTACCGTCCACCTGGTGACCTGCGGAGCGCTCGTTCCCGAGGTGCTGGCTGCGGCGGCGGAACTTGCCGGCGAGGGCGTGATCGCGAACGTCGTGGATGTCACGTCACCGGGGCGCCTGTTCCGGTCGTGGCAGCGGACGCTGCGGCAGGCCGTCCGCACGGCGACGACTCCGTCCTTCCCCGGAACCCTGCGCGCCGTCATGGCAGAGCCTGCACCGATCGTGTCCGTGCACGACGCGGCCTCGCACGCGTTCTCCTGGCTGGGTTCGGCGTTGGGGGTGCCGCAGGTGGCCCTGGGCGTCGACGAGTTCGGCCAGTCCGGACGGATCGCCGACCTGTATGCGGCCCACGACCTCGACTCCGGGTCGATCGTCAACGCCGCGCTGTCGGCCCTGACACTCCGGTAGCCCGGGGACCGGCCGCCCGCGGGGGGCATCGATGCGTGCGGTAGAACCGGTGCATGCCCGTCACCCGCCTCGTCTGCGTCGGCGACTCGTTCACCGAGGGGATGAACGACGAGCTGCGGGCCGACGGCCACCACCGAGGCTGGTCGGATCGCGTCGCCCTCGGCCTGGCACAGCAGGCGGCTGCGACCGGCGACGCCGTCGAGTACGCGAACCTCGCGGTGCGAGGCAAGCTGCTGGACCAGGTCGTCGCGGAGCAGGTCGAGCCCGCCCTCGGGATGTCTCCGACGATCACGACCTTCCACGCGGGACCCAACGATGTCCTCCGCCGGGGCACGGACCTCGGCGACCTGTTCGGCCGCTATCGAGCGGCCGTCACCCGGGTGTCGGAGGGCAGCGAACGGGTGGTGCTGTTCACGGCGATCGGCCGCGCGGGCGGCACGGGCCGGCTGGCGCAACTGCTGGCGGATCGCTTCGCGCACTTCAACGCCAACGTCCGTGAAGTCGCCGACGAGCAGGGGGCCGTGGTCATCGACCTCGAACGTGTGCCGGTGCTGACCGACCGCCGGCTGTGGCGTTCCGACCGGCTGCACCTCAATGCCGACGGACACGCCCGAGTCGCCGCGGCCGTGCTCGACGGCCTGGGTGTCGACGATCCGGAGATCCTCGGCGGGGCACCCGGCTGGTGGGATGAACCGCTGCCCCCCGCACCGGCCTCGTCCCGCAGTGCTGACCTCGCGCGCGATGCCGAGTGGATCCGCGCGCATCTCCTGCCGTGGGTGGGCCGGCGCCTGCGCGGTGTCTCCAGCGGGGACGGGCGCGCCGCGAAGGACCCGGTGCTGAGGGTGGTCAGCCCCGGCGTGCGTCCCTGATGTTCACGACGAACACGATCACCGCGAGGGCAGCGAACACCGAGGCCATGACGAACTGCCAGTTCTGGAAGAAGGCCACCACGAGGTTGGCGATCGCGAAGAGGAGCAGCACCCGCACCAGGTAGGCGAGGAAGTAGCCGCGGGCGAACGCCTCGACCGCCAGCACCAGCAGGAGGATCCCGATGGCCAGCACCGGGCGCGAGAGCGTGCCGTTCAGGAACAGGGAGGCGGCCAACAGCAGGATGATCGGCGTGCTGATGACCGCCCAGGCGCCGAGGAAGCGCGATCGGCTCCGCTCGACCGCGGTGAGCGGGGTACGGCGGTGCGACAGGTGGGCATGCGGATCAGCCTCGGGCAGCCCCTCGTCCAGGGCGCGCACCATCCGGGTCCGCTCGTCGCGCAGTCGCACGGCGGCCATCCGCTCGTGGCTGATGCGCTTCTCCTCCGCGGCGAGGGCACGGACGTCTGGGGAGCCGGGCGCGAGGCCAGCCGCCTGCTCCGCGATGCCCTCCCGGGACTCGGTGACGTCGCCGTCGAGGCGTCCGAGCTCCACGTCGATGTGCCGGATCCGATCCGCCACGAGCGCGAGCTCGACCTCCCGGTTGGGCGCCACCTTTCCCAGGCCCGCCCAGCCGACGGGGTCGCCCCACGACGCGCGCACCTCGCCGGTGCGCTCGTAGCGCGGGCCGGCAGGGCCGCGCTCGCCACCGAGCCTGTCCTGGGTGTCGTGGCCCCACAGGCCGCGGTAGTCGCGCACCCACGGCGTCTCGTCGTCGATGACGACCGGTGACCACTCGTACTGCTGGCCCGGACCCACGCTCGGTCCGTCGCCGCGCGCGTAGTCGATGTACGGGATGCCGAGGCCCGACCCCTGGGCGGCGCGCGTCCACGGCGTGAAGATCTTGGCCATGCGGCGGATCGCCGGGACGATGCCGCCGAGCCGCGGGGGGACGACGGTGATGAGGTAGTCGCCGGCCAGGTAGGCGCCGGAGTGCGAGCCCGCTCCGGCGAAGACGACCGGGTGCCGCCCGTCCACGAGGCTGAGGTCGGGGTCGTCCCACCGACGTCGCAGGTCGTCGCCGACCTCGTCATGGGCGGAGAACACGACCCACCTCGGGGCGGGCAGGCCGTCGGCGTCGAGTGGACCCGAGCCGTCGAGGTAGATCGTCACCTGCTCCCAGTCGGACTCGTGCTCGTTGACTCCCGAGAAGCCGGAACGCCAGTTGTTGAAGGAGTAGAAGAACCAGTACTGGCAGACGATCCAGCCGCCGTCGCGCACGACGCGGGCGTGGTAGGCCGGCCGGTCGGGCTCGAGGTACTCGTTCTGCAGGGCCAGGGACGCGACCGCACTGCCGCCAGGCACGGCGCCGCGGAAGAGCAGGGAGACCCGGCTCAGCGTGTCGATGGCACGACCGGTGAGGCCGACCTCGGCCAGTCGGTGGCCGGCACGGAACTTCGGGCGTTCGGTGCGGAACCAGCTGCGGATGCGCTCCTTGCGCGTGTGCGGCACCGAGATGCCGCTGAGGGAGTAGCCGGGGCCATCGACCTGGCGGCCGAGGTGGGCCAGCGTCTCGAGGTCCAGGGACCCGGGCGCCGCGACGAGATCGGTCGTGCCGTCGGGCCGGCTCCGCCACAGGCTCGAGTGACGCACGTACTCCGCGACTCCGACCGGCATGAAGAACTCGCCCTGCGTGAGCCGCACCACGGGCTCGAAGGCACGCAGCAGGCGCAGGTCGCCGTCAGGGTCGTCGCTCACCGGGTCAGTCTCCCGTGTAGCCCTGGCTCTCGAGCACCGACACCAGCTCGTCGGTGCGCTCGGGGGTCCACCCCGCCGGATCCGTCACGGCCACCCAGCCCTCGGTGTTGGCCCGCGTGGAGTACATGTGGCCGTACCCCCACGGGACGTTGCCCGCTCCGGGGAGATCGAGGGCCACCTGCCAGAAGGTCACGAGGGGGAACCAGACCATGCGCTCGGAGACGTCCGGCGGCCGCTGGCCCTCGTCGAGCCAGGACGGCGGCTGCCACGCCAGGCTGGGCGAGAAGAAGACGACCGGATCCGACCCGTGCTGGAGGTACACCAGGCGCGTCGGGCCCCACTCGCCCTCGGTGACGGCGAAGCCCTCCTCGGCCATGAAGCGCACCGTGCGGCTGTCGCCGTAGATGGGACGCCACTCGGGGGAGCCCGGCTCGCGGCCGGTCGCGATCTCGGTGTGCAGGTCGTTGACGAAGGGCGGGCCGCTCATGAAGGCGCCGCTGATCGGGTCGTTGATGATGCTGATCGAGTTCAGCACGCTCTCGACTCCGTACGAGCCCAAGGAGAGCCCGTACAGGTAGATGTCCGGTCGGGAGTCCTCGGGCAGGGTCGACCAGTACGAGTGGATCGTGTTGAAGACCACGGTGCTGGTCTCCTTGACGGCGGCTTGGTCGGCCAGCAGCGAGATCCAGCTCGGCAGGTACGAGTACTGCACGCCGGCGATCGCGATGTCGCCGTTGAAGATGTACTCGACCGGGTCGACCCCGTTGGGGTCGAGGAATCCCGTGCCCGTCGTCGTTGCGATGACGAGCGCCTCGCGCTCGAACGCACCGGTCCTCTTCAGCTCCTCGAGCAGGAGGTCTGCCCGCTCCTGCAGCGTCTCGGCGGACTTGAGTCCGACGTAGGCACGGATGGGCTCCTGCGCACCTCCGCCGCTGAAGGCGTCGAGCTCCTCGATGGTCGGACCCGTCGCCACGAACGAGCGACCCTGCCGCCCGAGCTCGTCCCACTGCACGAGCGAGTCGGGACTTCCCGAGCGCAGCGCGGACTGCGGCTGGACGATGCCCTCGGTGGTCGCTCCGTCGCGGCTGGAGAACATCACGTTGGACACGGCGAAGAAGCCGTTGACCAGCAGGCCGGAGATGAGCAGCCAGAAGAGCAGCAGCAGTCCGCCGGCGCCGAGGACGATCGCCAGGCGCCGGGGCAGTCGTCGGCCCAGCCGGGTGAAGACCGTCCGGAACAGCAGGCGCAAGGAGCGGGACACGACCAGCAGCAGGACGAAGGTCAGGAGACCGACCCCGATGATCACCGGCCACACCGTGAACGTGATGGAGTCCATCCCGAACAGCGTCCGGATCTCGTTCTGCCAGCCCACGAACCGCCAGGCGCTGAAGCCGACGATCCAGATGATCAGGGCGACGAGGATCCAGCGACCGATGCGGCGAGCCTTCGCCGGCAGCTTCGGGATCTGCAGGTAGTTCCACAGTGCCTGGCCACCCGCGCCGATGCCGTAGCCGATCGCCATGGTGATGCCCGCCGCGATCCCCTGCACGTACCCGGCGCGCGGCAGCAGCGACGGCTGCACCGACACCGCGAAGAACAGGCCCGCCAGGAGGAGGCCGGGGATCGAGAAGGTGGGGGAGAACACGCGCGGTGGCGTGGACCGGGAGAGAGCGGACGGGCCGGACTCGGCGACGTCCTCGACAGCAGTGCTCATGGGGACTCGGGCTCCGTGGTGGGTGCGGGGGTGTCGGCTTCGGGGGTGGTTTCGTGCGTCGGCGGGCGGTCGCTCTCGAGCTCGTCCTCGAGCTCGTATCGCTTCGCGTAGATGCCCACGAGGGCCAGGAGCATCGCGGCGACGGGGACGGCGAGGAAGGCCCCGGCGATGCCGAACAGCGCGGTGCCCAGCAGGACGGCACCGAAGCCCACCGCCGGATTGACGTCGACCGCCCTCGCGCTGATCCTGGGCTCGATGGTGAGGTTCTCCACCTGCTGGTAGAGCAGGCCCCACGCCAGTGCGATGACACCGAGCCACGGGTTCGGGCTGAGCAGGCCGACGAGGACGGGCAGGATGATGGCAATGTAGGTGCCGATCGTCGGCACGAACTGCGCCACGATGCCGGTCCACATGGCCAAGGGCAGCCAGTAGGGCATCCCGATGAGTGCGAACACGATGCCGGTGCAGACCATGCTGAGCAGCGCCAGCACCACGCGTGCGCCGACGTAGTTGCCCGTCTTCTCCGCGGTGAGGTGCCAGACGTTGCGCACGACGCCCTGCGAGCGCGACGGGAACAGGCTCGTGACCCAGCGCTCGAGGCTGGGTCCGGCGGCCGAGAAGTAGAAGGCGAACAGGGCGAAGGTGAACAGTCCGAAGATGCTCCCGAGCGCTGACGTCACGATGCTCAGCAGGTTGGGGCCGAACTCGGCGGCGAGGGCGCCGAAGTCGACGTCACCGGTGCTCCCGCCGATGGTGGACAGCACGTCGTCCGTGGTCCAGCTCATCGAGAACGTGGAGTTCACCCAGGTCAGCGCCGAGTCGATCAGCTCGGGGATGCGCGAGATCAGCTCGGTGACCTGCGCGAGGAGCAGCGCCCCGAAGGCGACGATGAAGATCACCATGAGCGCCACGAAGGTGAGCATCACCAGCAGCGTGGCGAATCCCCGCTTCATGTGGCGGGACAGGCGATCGACGGCGGGTGCCATGGCGATGGCGGCGAACCACGCCATGAGGATCGTGAAGATGACGCTGCCGCCGTCGCGGATGATGAACTGCAGCAGCAGACCCAGGGCGATCACCCCGAGGATGACCAGCCCGACCCGCCAGACGTTGCCGGGCCGGAACGTGACCTCCACTACGACCGCTGGGGAGGGAGCTTGCTCTGGATCCACGAGATGAGGTCGAGGCTGCTGCGCGTCTGCAGCCAGACCCGGTTGAGGTTGGGAGTTCCTGCTGCTGGCTTCCGCTCCCTGTGGATGAATCCCTCGGGGTGCCTGTGGTTGCTGTGGGCTCATCCGTCGTGATGGGTGTCCCTCATCTCGGTTTGGTCAGGTCCTGCTCGTGAGTCCTTGTTTTGATGGTCCGTTGTGCCATCGGTCGTGTTGCGAGGCACCAAGGGGTCCGTGGGGTTGACCAGGTAGAGGCCCGCGACGGCTGGGCCGCACGAAGGGGGCAACTCATGGATCTCGAGCACATCGCGGCGACCGGCGAAGTTGACCCCGCCAAGTGCCACGGGGAGTTGTCCACAGTCACGCCATCTCTGTGCCTTCGTCCACGGATTGCAGTGTTGGGCACACGTTCAACCGTGATGACGGCTACGCAGGACTGCGGGCCGCGTCGGAGCGCCGGTCCGCGAGGGAGGCGATCGTGAGCAGGCGGAAGGGTGTCGAGGGTTCGGTGCGAAGGGTGCCGGGCGGGTCGGGGACGTGGCAGGCGCGGCTGCCGAACCGGCTGGACCCGCACCGACGGCCGGTGCCGGGAGTCTTCCGGACGGAGGGGGCGGCATGGCGGGCGCTGCGTGCGGCGATCGTCGACATGGACCGGAACGCGGGCCTGCGGCCGACGGGTCGCCCCACCGGTCGGGTCCGGCGAGTGAAGGACGTTCTCGCGGACTACATCGAGGCGCGGGAGAGCTCGGCCCTGGCACCGATCGCCATCCGCACCGTTCGTGACTACCGGGGGGTGCTCGCCAACCACGTGTGCCGGCCGGGCGCCGACATCGGGCGGGTCCCGGCTCATCTGCTGACCGGGCGGGACATCCGCGCATGGATGGACCAGTTGGCCGCCGACGGTGTGCGGGCCGGCACCATCGGCAACGCCCGACGCGTGCTGGCGGCGGCCCTGGCGTGGGAGGTCCGCGAGGGCCGGCTCGGAATGAACCCGGCGACCCACGTCCGCATCGAGACCAGCAAGGCGCGGCGCGCGGCTATGCAGTCCGTCGACCCCGTGCTGCTGCCGTCGTGGGCGGAGTTCGCGACGCTCGTCGAGACACCCGAGCAGGAGCACGACCGGCTGCTCCTGGCCTTGCTGGGTTGGTGCGGGCTGCGGTGGAGCGAAGCCGTCAGCCTGCACGAGCAGGCCGTCTGGCGGGACCGTCCGCTGATCACCATCGAGCGCGTGCTCGTGCGGCGCACCCAGAAGGAAGTCGAGGCCGGGAGCAGGCTCGACCTGCCCGGGCTGGAGAACCTCTACTGGCGGCAGGAGCCGCCCAAGGCGGGCGTGACGGCGACGGTGCCACTCCCACGGCCGCTGTGGCGGCGGCTGGTTGCTCTGGCCGACCAGCGGCTCCGGGAGCCACCCCTGCCGATGCCGGCGGGCCGCCTCCTCTTCCGGCGGCCGACGTACTCGCCCGCCCATACCCACAGCATCGGCGTACTGGACAACACCAACTTCCGGCGGGACGTGTGGATCCCGGCCAGGGAGGCCGCCGGGCTGACGGGAGACGAGTCGCTGCCGGCTCTGGACCCGAGGCGCTACCCGATGAAGGTCAAGGATCTGCGCGCGTTCGCCGCCTCGGTCCTGTTGGACAGTGGAAGCAGCTTGACTGAGGCGGCACTGCTGCTGCGGCACTCCGACAAGAAGACCACCGAGCGGCACTACGCCCGGGCCATGCAGGAGCGGATCCATGACCGGGCTCGACGGGAGGTCCAGGTCGACAAGGGGGCCAGCATCGGCGAGCGGCTTGACGCACTCTGGCTTGCCTGGGTGGAGGCATTCCCGGACGTCGTCCCGCGGCTAGGTATCGACTGGGCGAACGTGACGGAGCTGGATGCGCGTAGGCGACCGGGCTGACCATGCTCCGTTAGCCCTGCAAGTCGGATCGTCGAGTGCAAGTGCAGCCGAATGGGGTGACGTCCCCCTGAGTGGTGGCTTTTCGCTCTTCGCGCTCAGGTCAGTGTTCTGATCATGCCGTCATGAGTTCCGGTGTCGTCACCTGCCCCTCCGTCATCGTTGTGGTGGCCGTCACCAAGGTCATGGATCGCTCGC
>WGLX01000010.1 GCA_016125355.1 Actinomycetales bacterium
CGTCGGGAGCCTCGGGTAAGCCGTCGGGAGCGTCGCGGGGCAAGCCTCGGGGCGGTGAGCCCGGCAGGAGAGCCAGCACGCCAGGGGGCCCGCGTTCGGGCAAGCCGCGACGGCTGAACGACGCGGCCTCGGCGGCGGAACGTCCTCGGCGCGAGGGCCCGCGGGATCCCTACCTGCCCGCCCACATCACGGCGGACAGCCTGGACCCGGCGGTTCAGAACGAGCTGCGCACCCTTCCCGAGGATCTCGCGGATCGCGTCGGCCGTCACCTGGCCGCGGCCGATGAGGCCCTCGTGGACGGTGACATCGCCACCGCCCGGGCACATGTTGCGGCCGCGAAGCGGCGTGCGGGGCGGGTCGCTGCGGTCCGGGAGGCAGCCGGCATCACCGCCTACCTCGATGGCGACTACGCACAGGCGGTCGCGGAGCTGCGGGCGGCCCGACGAATGACCGGGTCGGCTGACCTGGTGCCGATGCTCGCAGACTGCGAGCGTGGCCTCGGCCGTCCCGAGCGCGCCCTGGATCTCATCCGGGAGGTCGATGCCCGGAAGGTCGATCAGGAGACCCGAGTCGAGCTGGCGCTCGTGGGCGCCGGGGCGCGTGCCGACCTCGGCCAGGTCGACGCCGCGCTGCTGCTGCTGCAGGGTGGCGAGCTGAAGAGCCTGCCCGTGGGTCCGCTCAGGGCGCGCGTCGAGTACGCCTACGCCGACCTGCTGGACCGCGCGGGGCGGGCTGAGGAGGCGCAGACGTGGCTGCGCAGGGCGGCCGCCTCGGACCCGGAAGGCCTCACGGACGCCGCGGAGCGGCTTGCCGGGGGTGCCGACCTGGTGTTCGAGGACGAGTACGAGTCAGGCGACGAAGGGCTCCCCGGCGAAGACGGTCAGGCCTGATCGCGCCGGTTCAGCCAGCGGATGATGCCGGACACGTTCGCCTCGACGCTGGACAGCTCCTCGAACTTCAGGACTCGGTCGTCGTCCGCATAGAAGGTCGGGTTGCGCGCCAGGTCGCGTTCGCGCACCATGGCCACGGCGTGGTCGAGGTTCGGCTCCACGGCGTGCACCTGCTCGACCACCTCGACCCAGAGTCGCAGTTCCTCCTCCGAGCGGTCCAGGGTCTCCTGCACCGTGGTCACGGGCCCGAAGTGCGAGAACAGCAGCCGATTGGCCTGGGCATCCCGCATCCGGCCCAGTGAGGACAGGGTGAGGTCGAGGTCGAAGTCCGGTGGCGGCGTGGACGGACGCACGTCCGCGGTCTCGGGCACGTAGACCCCCGCGGCATCGCCGGTGTACAGATCACCGGTCTCGGAGTCCAGCAGCCCCACGTGGTGCGAGGCGTGACCTGGGTTGTGGAAGGCGTCGAGCCGTCGACCGTCCCCGAGGTCGATGCTGCCGATCTCGGCGATGGCGGTGATCCGCTCCGCCGGCACGGGCCGCAGGTCGCCGAAGAGTCGGTCCATGGCCTCCCCGAAAACGCGGTGGGCGCTCGCGACCAGCTTGGTCGGGTCGACCAGGTGCCGCGCCCCACGTTCCTGCACCACCACCTGCGCCTGGGGGAAGGCCTCGGCGATGTCCCCTACTCCGCCGGCATGGTCGAGATGGATGTGGGTGACGACGATCGTGGCCAGGTCCTGCGGGCCGACGCCGAGCTCCTCGAGGGCCCGGACCACCACGTCGGCGCTGCGCGCCGCACCTGTCTCGATGAGGCACGGCCGGCTACTGCGGATCAGGTACCCGGAGGTGATCCCCTCATAGCCGCCCATCCGGGTGTCCACGTGAAAGACGTCGTTGCCCAAGTCCTCGATGATCTCGCTCACCCCGTCAGTATGTCGGAACAGTGCGGTGCGGACCGGCTGTGCACACGCACGCCCACCGTGGTCGCCCATGCACAGGGACTCGGGTGCCACTGGTCCGCCCGCCGGCCCATGCGAAGCATGGCGGCATGGGAACACGACGAGATGACCTGCGAGAAGACCCGGTGGCGTCGGCCTGGGAGTCCACCGCCACGGTGCACCTGATCGGTCGGATGGGCGGTCGGGTGGACGTCCGGGACCTGCCGAGCGGCGATGCGGTGGTGACCTTCACCGTCGTCGTCGACCGCCCCCGTCGCGCAGGGGCGCCGGCCAGCAGCCCCCGTGTCGACGCGATCCCGTGCCAGGCCTTCCGGTCAGCGGCCCGGCGACGGGCCGTCACGCTGGCTCCCGGCACGTGGGTGGAGGCCGAGGGCACTCTCCGTCGACGCTTCTGGCGAAGTCCCGGCGGCCTGGGCAGCGCGGTGGAGGTCGAGGTGACGCGGCTCAGCGCCCTGCGGACGGTCGTGCGAGCATGACCCCATGGCCGAGCCCGAGGGCACCCCCTACGACTGGTATCGCCGTGCGGTGAGCCTGCTCGAGGGGGGCAACCCCGACGCGGCCGAGCTGCTGCTGGCCCGCCTGCGTGAGTACGACCCCGACTCGATGTCCGTGCTCGAGGCGCACGCACGCGCGCTCTTCGACGCCAAGCGCTATGAGGAGTCGGCTGCAGCGTTCGCCGAGCTCGCCGAGCGCAACCCCGCCGAGGACTACGCGCACTATGGGCTCGGGCTGTCCCTTTGGCGGCTCCAGCGCTTCCCTGAGGCACGGGACCACCTGGCCATGGCCGCCGTCATGCGACCGGGGCGAACGGACTACGCCCAGGCGCTCACGCAGGTCCGAGCCACCTTGCGGGCCAGGGAGGAGTCCGGTCTGCCGCTCGAGGGGCCGGTCTACCCATGACATCGAACCTCCAGGATCGATTCGACGCCCTGCTGCTCGACCTCGACGGCGTCGTCTACGTGGGCCCGCACGCCGTGCCGGGCGCGGCGCCAGCGATCGAGGGTGCCCGGGCGGCGGGCCTGTCCTGCGGTTTCATCACCAACAATGCCTCGCGGTCGCCGGGGGAGGTCGCCGACCACCTCGTCGAGCTCGGAATCCCGGCCACTGCTGCCGACGTGATCACATCGCCGCAGGCCGCCGTCTCCGTCCTTCCGGACTTCGTGCCCCCCGGGTCGGCTGTGCTCGTCATCGGGGGGGCCGGGATCGAGGTGGCGCTGCGGGAGGGCGGGTACCGACCGGTGCGCGCTCTCGAGGAGGGTCCGGCCGCCGTGATGCAGGGCTTCTCGCCGACATTGACCTGGCGGGACCTCGCCACGGCAACCTTCGCCGTACGTCAGGGCCTGCCGTGGATCGCCACCAACCCGGACCGGACATTCCCGACACCCGAGGGCATCGCCCCCGGCAACGGTGCACTCGTGGACGTGGTGGCGCGCACCGCGGGACGCGCTCCTGACGCCATCGCGGGCAAGCCCGAGCCGCCGCTCTTGCGGGAGGCGATGCGGCGCCTGGCGGCCGCCCGCCCGCTCATGGTCGGTGATCGCCTCGACACGGACATCGAGGCCGGCACCCGGGTCTCGGTGCCGACTCTGCTCGTCCTCACCGGGGTGACGACGCTGGGAGACGTGCTCGCCGCGGTGCCCGCCGAGCGACCCACCTACCTGGGCGCGGACCTGGGCGTCCTGGCGCGTCCGTACTCGTCGGTCGTCGTGGAGTCGGACACCGCGCGCTGCGGCGCCGCCACTGCGCGGGTGCGCGACGGCCTCCTGGAACTCGTGGGGGAGCCTGACGAGGAGGGCGACGGGGGCTGGAACCGGGTGCGGGCGGCTGCGGCTGCGGTCTGGGCCGCGGCGGATGCCGGGCGGCACGTGGACCTCGGGCAGGCGGTCGGCGTCCTCGCGGCCCGGTAGCGTTGTCCCGTCCAGCCTCCGCGCCTCGGCGCAGAGCCGCCGCTGAAGGAGCCACTCATGCTCGATGACCTGCGTACCTACCTGCAGATGGCCAGCGGCTTGACCGAGGCCACCACCAGCAAGGCTCGCGACGTGATCAGCGGACTGATCTCGACCGGGCTCTCGCTGTCCACCAAGGCGATGCCGGCACCGGAGATGATGGGCCAGGTCCAAGAGCTCGCCGACGACCTCGTGGCGACGAGCAAGAACAACCGCGATGTCCTCACGGGCATGATCCGCTCCGAGGTCGACAAGGCCGTGGGCCGGATGGGCTTCGTCCGCGAGGAGGAACTGGCCGCCCTCAGGAGGCATGTCCAGCGGCTCGAGCAGCAGGTCCACGAGCTTGCCGCGGCGGCGCGCCAGGAGGCCGCGCCCGAGGAGGCCGCGCCCGAGGAGGCCGCGCCCGAGGAGGCTGCACCGGCCGCTGACCCGGAGTCGGTGGATGCGGCCGCACCTGAGGAGAAGCCGGCGAAAAAGAAGAAGAAGATCATCGTCGACCCGGAGGCTGGCTCGTGAGCGAGCATGTGGACGGAAGCGAGCCCGCGGAGGGCGAGGACTTCGTGGAGGAGAGCGCCTACGGGGAGGACAGTGAGGATGTCCTCGTGCTCGAGGAGGTCGAGTCCGAACTCGTCCTGCCGATGTGGGAGCCCACCGGCCAGCCTCGCGTGGACGAGGCGCTCGAGGCGCTGACCACGCTGGACCCGGACGACGTCCACCAGCATGCGGCCGTCTACGACCAGGTCCATCAGCAGCTGCGCGGCGCCCTCACCGACCTCGACTCCTCCGCCTGACGGCCGGTGACCCGTCGTCGACTCGACGCCGAACTCGTGCGGCGTCACCTGGCGCGGTCACGCGAGCACGCCCGAGAACTGATCGACGCCGGGAGTGTCTCGGTGCGTGGCACGGCGGCGACCAAGCCGGCGACCCAGGTGGACGAGGCCGACCCCATCGTCGTCGACGAGCGGCCGGCGGACCACTACGTCTCCCGGGGAGCGCACAAGCTGCTCGGTGCCCTGGCGGCGTTCCCCCAGGTCGAGGTGGAGGGTCGTGACTGCCTCGACGCCGGGGCCTCCACGGGCGGCTTCAGCCAGGTTCTCCTCGAGCGCGGTGCGGCTCGGGTGCTGGCCGTCGACGTGGGATACGGGCAGCTCGCCTGGCCGGTGCGCACGGATGACCGGGTGATCGTCATGGAGCGCACGAACATCCGATCCCTGCGGCCCGAGGACGTGCCCTTCGCACCCGCTCTCGTCGTCGCGGACCTGTCCTTCATCCCGCTGGAACTGGTGCTTCCGGCCCTGACAGCGGTGTCGAGTCCGCACGTGGACATGCTCCTCATGGTCAAGCCGCAGTTCGAGGTGGGCCGGGCCGCCGTCGGCGATGGCGTCGTCCGCGACCCCGGGCTGCGGGTCAGCGCGGTACGGCAGGTGGCCGATGCGGCGATCGCCCTGGGGCTGGCCGTGTCGGGAGTGGCCGCGAGCCCCTTGCCCGGCCCGAGCGGCAACGTCGAGTACTTCCTGTGGCTGCAGCGCGCCGATAGCGCGAGGATGGCCTCGGACGGCATGGTTGGACCCGTACTCGAGGCGGCCATCGTCGACGCTGTCCAGAAGGGTCCCCAATGAGCACCTCACAGGCGACGCGGCGGGTACTGCTGGTGGTCAACCCGCGCAGTCGGCAGGCGCGCGATGCGTTCGGCAGCGTCGTGACGGCCCTGGCCGATGCGGGCGTCGAGGTCGTGCTCACGGATTCCAACCGCGACGGCCTGCTCGAGGCCGATGCGTCGATGGCCAGTGCCGACCTGCTCACGGTCCCCGCGGACGATCACGCCGCCGACGGCGCGGACGTGGTCGTCGTGCTCGGTGGTGATGGCACCGTCCTCCGGGCCGCCGAGTTCGCCCGGCACAGCGGCACCCCGCTCTTCGGCGTGAACCTCGGCCACGTGGGATTCCTGGCGGAGGCCGAGCCCGAGGACCTGTCCGCCGTGGTCGACGCCATCGTCCACCGGCGCTGGGTCGCCGAGGAGCGGATGACACTGGACGTGCGGGTCCTCGTAGCGGGCAGGCAGATCGACGCCACCTGGGCGCTCAACGAGATCGCCATCGAGAAGCGCTTCCGCAAGCGCATGATCGATGTCCTCGTCGAGGTGGATGGCCGTCCCCTGTCCCGGTGGGCCTGCGATGGCGTGCTGTGCGCCACGCCGACCGGCTCCACGGCCTACGCGTTCTCTGCGGGTGGACCGGTGGTGTGGCCCGAGGTGTCGGCGATGCTCGTCGTCCCCCTGAGCGCCCATGCGCTGTTCGCCCGTCCGCTCGTCGTCTCCCCGCGCAGCGTCGTCGCCTTCGAGCTCGATGAGTACTCGGAGGCGGTCATGTCCGCCGACGGGCGCCGCACGGTCGAGCTCTGCGGGGGCTGCCGGATCGAGGTGCGCCAGCACCTGCAGCCGGTGCGCTTCGCCCGGCTGGCGCCGGCCCCGTTCACCGATCGACTGGTCGCCAAGTTCGCCCTCCCCATCGAGGGCTGGCGGGGGCGGCGCGCGGAGGACGGATGATCGAGGAGCTGCGCATCGCGGGCCTCGGCGTCATCGACGAGGCCACGGTGGCTTTCGCCCCGGGCCTGACGGTGCTGACCGGTGAGACCGGCGCGGGCAAGACGATGATCCTGACCGGCCTCGCGCTCGCCCGGGGTGCCCGCCCCGACTCGGGGTCGGTGCGGGCCGGGGCCGGGCAGGCGGACGTGGATTCCGTGTGGCGCGTCCCCCGAGACTCGCCCCTGGTCGCCCGTCTTGACGAGTCCGGCGTGTCCGTCGATGTCGACGACGACGGCGTGTCCGTGATCCTCAGCCGAGTCGTGTCGGAGGGCGGGCGCAGTCGGGCCTTCGCGGGCGGGCGTTCCGTCCCCGCGGCCCTGCTCGGCGACATCGCAGACGCACTCGTGGCGGTCCACGGCCAGGCGGACCAGCTCCTGCTCCGGGATCCACGCCACCAGCGCGACCTTCTCGACCTGTTCGCAGGCGAGCCCGTAGGCCTGGCCATCGAGCGCTATCGGCACGCCCTGTCCGCCTGGCGCGGCGTGGTCACCGAGCTCCGGGACCTCACCGACCATCGGCAAGAGCGGGAGCGCGAGGCCGCCCTGCTCCGCCACGGGATCGACGAGATCGCCGCGATCGAGCCGGTTCCGGGCGAGGACGCGGCCCTCAAGGCCCAGGCGTCCGTCCTGGCTCACGCCACGGACCTCGTCGAGGCAGTGGGCCTCGCGCATGAGGCCCTGTCCGCGGACGAGCGCGGTGCAGCAGCAGCCGTCGCCGAGGCGCATCGGGCGCTCGAGCGGGCGCGCGCGCTGGATCCCGCGGTCGGCGAGTTCGCCGGGCAGCTGGACGACCTGGCCGAGGCGCTGTCGACGCTGGCCGCGGAGCTGGCCCAGTATGCGGGTGAGCTGGACGCCGATCCGGCTCGCCTGGAGGAGATCGAGCAGCGGCGACAGGCGATCTCCCAGCTGAAGCGCCGATACGGACCGGAACTCGACGACGTGCTCGCCTGGTGGCAGTCGGCGGAGCAGTCGGTGGCATCCGCTGACGACATCGATGCCCGGCTGGCCGCGCTCCGGGACCAGGAGGCCGTCCTGCGCGACGACGTGCTGGATGGTGCTCGGGCGCTGACCGCGCTGCGCTCCGCAGCGGCGGGGGCGTTCAGCGACGCGGTGACGGCCGAGCTTCGCGACCTGGCCATGCCGGACGCGGTCCTGACCGTCCAGGTGGACTCGACCGAGAATCCGGACCGCTTCACGGACGCGGGTGCCGACGACGTCGAGCTGTTGCTCGTACCGCATCCCGGTGCCCAGGGCCGCGCCCTGGGCAAGGGTGCGTCGGGGGGTGAGCTGTCCCGCATCATGCTGGCCATCGAGGCTGTGCTGGCGGGCCGCAGCGGGGTGCCCACCCTCGTCTTCGACGAGGTGGATGCCGGGATCGGCGGCAAGGTGGCGGTGGAGATCGGACGGCGGCTCGCCCGACTGGCCCGCGCCGCCCAGGTCATCGTCGTGACGCACCTGCCGCAGGTGGCCGCGTTCGCGGACCGGCACGTGGTGGTGGCCAAGGGCACGGACGGCCACATCACGTCGGCCAGTGTGGCCGCGGTCGAGGGGGAGGATCGCGTCCGGGAGCTGGTGCGGATGCTCTCCGGCCTGGAGGACTCCGCCTCGGGAGCCGAGCACGCCGAGGAGCTGCTCGCGCTGGCAGCCGAGGAGCGGGTGCCGTGAGCGAGCGGTCGACCATGGAGTACCTCGGCACGGAGCCGCGCGTGCGACGCGTGCCGTGGCTGGGCGGTGCCGTCCTGGCCGTCGTGGCCCTGCTCGTCCTCGCCGGGTTCTGGTGGACGCAGCGCATCGATCGCGAAGCGACCGACGCCCTCGCCGCCGGCTATGCGGCCTCCCTCGAGGCGGCGCACGCGGGTGAGAACCAGGTGCAGGTCGCCGTGGCCTACGTCGCACCCGCCCTGTGGCGTCCGGACCTGCCGGCCGAGACCGAGGACGCCCTGTGGCAGGTGGTCCAGGATCAGGCCGATGCCGCGGCGGACCGGGTGGCCGCCGTCCGGGGGCGCCTCGATGCGATCACCGTGCTGCCCTGGCGCTCCGATCAGCGCCGGGTCCAGGAGGCGCTGGCCGCGCTCGTGACGCAGCAGGAGGACCGGTTCCGGGCCATGGCCGACGACGCCCGACGGGTCCCCGCCTACCTCGCCAGGGGCCCGGTTCCGACGGCCGACGCCGCGCAGGCGCTGCAGTCGATCGACGCCCCGATCCGCTGATAGTCTGGCGGTCCATGGAGCGGACGACCACCAAGCATGTATTCGTGACGGGGGGAGTCGCCTCCTCCCTCGGCAAGGGGCTGACCGCCTCCTCGCTGGGCAACCTGTTGAAGGCCCGTGGCCTCCGGGTGACCATGCAGAAGCTGGATCCCTATCTCAACGTCGACCCGGGCACGATGAACCCCTTCCAGCACGGTGAGGTGTTCGTCACTGACGATGGTGCGGAGACCGACCTCGACATCGGCCACTACGAGCGGTTCCTCGACACCGACCTGCACGGCTCGGCGAACGTCACTACCGGGCAGGTCTACTCGACGGTCATCGCGAAGGAGCGGCGCGGTGAGTACCTCGGCGACACCGTCCAGGTCATCCCGCACATCACCAACGAGATCAAGTCGCGCATCCGCCGGATGGCTACCCCCGAGGTCGATGTCGTCATCACCGAGGTGGGCGGCACGGTGGGCGACATCGAGTCACTGCCGTTCCTGGAGGCGGTGCGCCAGGTGCGGCACGAGGTCGGGCGCGACAACGTGTTCTTCGTCCACGTCTCGCTGCTGCCGTACATCGGGCCGTCGGGCGAGCTCAAGACGAAGCCGACCCAGCACTCCGTGGCCGCACTGCGCAGCATCGGCATCCAGCCCGACGCGATCGTGCTGCGCGCCGACCGTGAGGTGCCCTCGAGCATCAAGCGCAAGATCTCGCTCATGTGCGACGTCGACAGCGAGGCGGTGGTCGCCGCCGTCGATGCGCCGAGCATCTATGACATCCCCAAGGTCCTGCACAAGGAGGGTCTCGACGCGTACGTCGTGCGTCGCCTCGACCTGCCCTTCCGCGACGTCGACTGGACTCGCTGGGACGACCTGCTGCGGCGCGTGCACCATCCGCGGAACGAGGTCACCATCGGCCTGGTCGGCAAGTACATCGACCTCCCGGACGCCTACCTCTCGGTGACCGAGGCGATCCGGGCAGGCGGGTTCCACCACGACTGCCGGGTGAACATCCGCTGGGTCTCCAGCGACGAGTGCGCCACTCCCGAGGGGGCCGCCCGCAACCTCAGCGACCTCGATGGTGTCTGCGTCCCAGGAGGATTCGGGGTCCGAGGGATCGAGGGCAAGCTCGGCGCGCTCACCTACGCGCGCGAGAACGGCCTGCCGGCCCTCGGCCTGTGCCTCGGATTGCAGTGCATGGTCATCGAGTACGCGCGGGTCGTCTGCGGCCTCGAGGGCGCGAACTCGCTCGAGTTCGACGAGTCCACCTCGCACCCGGTCGTCTCGACGATGGCCGATCAGCGCGACGTCGTCTCCGGTGACCGCGACATGGGCGGCACCATGCGCCTGGGTCTCTACCCGGCGAAGCTGGTCGAGGGCTCGCAGGTGGCCCGTGCGTACGGCGTGCCCTACGTCGACGAGCGGCACCGCCACCGCTACGAGGTGACCAACTCCTACCGTGCGCAGCTGGAGGAGGCGGGCCTGCGATTCTCCGGGACCTCGCCCGACGGGCGGCTCGTGGAGTTCGTCGAGCTGCCCGAGGACGCCCACCCCTACTACGTCGGCACCCAGGCGCATCCGGAGTTCAAGTCCCGTCCGACGAAGGCGCACCCGCTCTTCGCGGGTCTCGTGGGCGCGGCCCTGGCGGCTGCCGACCGGAACAGCGAGGCGCTCGCGCAGGGATGACGCCCTCCGAGGAATGGTCCGGTCCGGTCGCGGATGCGGGCGAGCCGCTGCCCGTCGAGGCGCGCGCGTCCCGGTTCCCCGGGGCGATCTGGGAGGTGGTCAGCGACGAGGTCGCCTTCCCCTCGGCCACGGTCCGGAGGGACGTCGTCCTGCACCCGGGTGCCGTGGTCGTCATCGCCCTCGACGACGACGAGCGCGTTCTCCTCATCCGCCAGTACCGGCATCCGGTGGGGCGGTACCTGTTCGAGCCGCCCGCCGGACTTCTCGACGTCGCGGGCGAGCCGCCGTGGCAGACCGCGCGTCGCGAACTGGCCGAGGAGGCCGGGTACGAGGCTGCCGAGTGGTGGGTCCTCCTGGACACCTACCTGTCGCCGGGCGGCACGTCCGAGGCCATCAGGATCTACCTGGCCCGCGGGCTGGTGGAACTGCCGGAGGGCCGCCAGCACACCGGCGAGGCGGAGGAGGCGCACCTGCCGCGGGCCTGGGTCGACCTCGATGACGCCAAGGACCTCGTGCTCGCCGGCGCCCTCGGCAGCCCGAGCGCCAACCTGGGCATCCTCGCGGCGTGGGCGGGTCGGGCGGGGGACTGGAGCGCCCTGCGCCCCGCGGATGCGCCCTGGCCCGCCCGCGACCACCTCATCGCCACCGATCGCCTGCCTTCAGGCACCGGGCACCCGTAGTCTTGCTTCGACCCCGTGCCGGGTCGGACTGGGCGAACTGGACGGACTGGACGGACTGGACAGGAAGAGGCCAACGTGAAGGTCGGCATTCCCAAGGAGATCAAGAACAACGAGTTCCGCGTGGCCATCACGCCTGCCGGCGTGCTCGAGCTGGTCCGCCACGGGCACGAGGTCGTGATCGAGCGGTCCGCGGGTGTCGGTTCGTCGATCCCGGACGAGGACTACGTGTCCGCCGGCGCCACGATCCTCCCCACCGCCGACGATGTCTGGGGGTCCGCGGAGCTCATCCTCAAGGTCAAGGAGCCGATCGAGGCCGAGTACCACCGCATGCGTGAGGGACAGGTGCTCTTCACCTACCTGCACCTCGCCGCCGATCGAGCGCTGACCGAGGAGCTGGTCAAGCGTCGCGTGACGGCCATCGCCTACGAGACGGTGGAGCTGCCGGACCGGTCGCTTCCCCTGCTGGCCCCGATGAGCGAGGTGGCCGGCCGGCTCGCCCCCCAGGTGGGCGCCTATGCGCTCATGCGCGCGAATGGCGGCCGTGGCGTGCTGATGGGAGGTGTCTCGGGGGTGTACGCGGCCAAGGTCGTCGTGATCGGTGCCGGCGTGGCCGGGCAGAACGCGGCGGCGATCGCGCTGGGCATGCAGGCCGAGGTGCTGCTGCTCGACAACAACATCGCCCGCCTGCGGCAGATGGACGCCATCTACCAGGGTCACGTGCAGACCATCGCCTCCAATGCCTACGAGGTGGAGCGTGCCGTCCTCGATGCGGACATGGTGATCGGCGCCGTCCTCGTGCCGGGTGCCAAGGCCCCGAAGCTGGTGAGCAATGAGCTGGTGTCCCGGATGAAGCCGGGCTCCGTGCTCGTCGACATCGCCATCGACCAGGGCGGCTGCTTCGAGGACTCCCGGCCGACGACGCATGCGGCACCGACCTATGCGGTGCACGACTCGGTCTTCTACTGCGTCGCCAACATGCCGGGCGCGGTGCCCAACACGTCCACGTACGCGTTGACCAACGTCACCCTGCCGTACGCCCTGGCCCTGGCCGACAAGGGCTGGCGCAAGGCTCTGCAGGACGACCGCGCCCTGTCCCTCGGGCTCAACGTGTTCGACGGCCAGATCACCTACGCCGCCGTGGCCGAGGCGTTCGGGTTGCCGAGCGTCGCCCTCTCGGAGGTCCTCGCCTGACCTCGGTCGCCGACGCCGTCGCCGGGTACCTCGATCACATCGCGATCGAGCGGGGACTCTCTGCGAACACGATCGCTGCGTACCGGCGGGACCTCGAGCGGTATGTCGCCTGGCTGGGGGCACGCGGGATCGGGGACATCGCCGACATCACCGAGAACGATGTCTCGGACTTCGCGGTGTCCCTGCGGCAGCCCGCGGAGGACATGCGGGCACTGGGTGCCTCGAGTGCCTCGAGGGTCGTGGTCGCGGTGCGGACGTTCCACAAGTTCGTCGCCCGCGAGGGGCTGACGGAGTCGGATCCTGCAAGGCACGTGCGGCCGTCGGCCATACCCCGGCGCCTGCCGAAGGCGCTCACCTACGACGAGGTGACCGCGCTCATCGAGGGCGCGGGCGACCTGGAGACTGCCGAAGGTCTCAGGGACCGCGCGCTGGTGGAGTTCCTCTACGGGACCGGGACCAGGGTGTCCGAGGCCACCGGGCTGGCGGTGGACGATGTGGACCTCGACAGCCTCACCGTGGTCGTCACGGGCAAGGGGGACAAGCAGCGGATCCTGCCGCTCGGGCAGATGGCGGCGGATGCCCTCGGCGCCTACCTGGTCCGGGGGCGACCGGCCCTGGCCGTGCGCGGTCGCGGCACCAGCCGGCTGTTCCTGAACTCGCTGGGGCGACCGCTGTCTCGGCAGAGCGCCTACGGGATCCTCCAGCAGGCGGCGCAGCGGGCCGGGATCACCAGCGCCGTGAGCCCGCACAGTCTGCGGC
Organism: Actinomycetales bacterium; assembly: GCA_016125355.1. Taxonomy (GTDB): domain Bacteria; phylum Actinomycetota; class Actinomycetes; order S36-B12; family S36-B12; genus UBA10649. The sequence continues at coordinate 12,892 of WGLX01000010.1, forward strand.
ACAGCTTCGCCACCCATCTGCTGCAGAACGGGGCGGACGTCCGCGTCGTGCAGGAGCTGCTGGGGCACGCATCGGTGACGACCACGCAGATCTATACCCTCGTGACCGTGGACCACCTGCGCGAGGTGTACGCCGACAGCCACCCGAGGGCGCGATGAACGGGTTCCGAGCAGGGTTGGTGGCACTGGTGGCTTCGGGCGCCCTGGCCACCGCGGTGGTCGCTCCGGCGCTGCCTGCGCACGCCCAGGAGGCCAACGACCGCCGGGTGGTCGCGACCTCGGTGGACGGACGGCCGATCGTCGCCCGGCACTACGGGGCGCTGGACGCACCGGTCCAGATGGTGATCCTCGGCCAGATGCACGGGACGGAGCCGGGTGGCCGCCGCGTGATCCGGCGGCTGGCCAAGGCCGAGCCGCCGGTGGGTGTCGGCATGTGGCTGGTCCTGAGCCTGAACCCCGACGGGGCCGCCGAGGGGCGTCGACAGAACGCGGACGGGGTGGACCTGAACCGCAACTTCCCGGTGCTGTGGATGCAGAACGGGGCCGGGACGCCCTTCTGGTCCGGTCCGGCGGCCGCCAGTGAGCCGGAGACGCAGGGGATGATGGCCTTCCTCGACGAGGTGCGCCCGACGGCACTGATCTCTTACCACCAGGCCATGAATGCGGTCGACACCTCCCATGCCCGCAGCAGGCCGGCCGCGAGGGCCCTCGCCCGGTGGATGGGGATGCGGGCCGTGCGGGTGCCCTGCGCCCTTCCACAGTGCCACGGCAACCTCACCCAATGGGTGGACCGGACCCTCAAGGCGGTCGCCATCACGGTGGAGCTCGATCGGCAGGTGTCTGCAGGGGAGGCACGCCGGGCCGCAGCGGCGGTGCTTCGCCTTGGATCATGGCTCGGCAGGTAGGCTCGGCAGGCGATCGAAGGGTCGCCACAGGCGATGCTGACGAAGGACGAGGAACGGACGACGATGGACTCTGAGCAGACCGGTTCCGGCGAGGTGACGACCCCTCCCGCCGCTGCTCCCGTGCCGCCGATCGCGGGCGACGAGTACGTGGAGGATCCCTTCGCGGACGCGACGCTGCCCGGAATGCCTGCCCCCGCGATGCCCGACGAGCAGCAGGACGCTGAGCGCTCCGACGCGCCCGCCGCGGATGGGCCGCCGGCCATTCCGGAGCCCGCGGAACTGACCGAGCACGGACCCGCTCGGGTGATCGCGATGGTGAACCAGAAGGGCGGGGTCGGCAAGACCACATCGACCGTCAGCCTTGGCGCGGCGCTCGCAGGCTACGGTCGCAGGGTCCTGCTCGTCGACTTCGATCCGCAGGGTGCCGTCGCCGTCTCGCTCGGCGTCAATCCGAACGAGCTCGACGTGACCATCTACAACCTGCTGACCGATCCCGAGTGCCACGTCGGCGATGTGATCCTGTCCACCGACATCGTCGGTCTCGACCTGCTGCCGAGCAACATCGACCTGTCGGCTGCCGAGGTCCAGCTGGTGAGCGAAGTGGGGCGTGAGCATTCGCTGGCCCGCGCCCTGCGACCGGTGATCCCCGAGTACGACATCATCCTCATCGACTGCCAGCCCTCCCTCGGCCTGCTCACGGTGAATGCCCTGACCGCCTCCGAGGGCGTCATCATCCCGATGGAGACCGAGTACTTCGCGCTGCGTGGCGTCGCGCTCCTCAAGGACACCATCGACAAGGTGGCCAGCAGGCTGAACCCCGACCTGCGGATCATCGGCGTCCTGCCCACCATGTTCGATCCGCGGACGCTGCACAGCCGCGAGGTCCTGCAGACGGTTCAGCAGGCCTTCGGTGATGCGGTGTTCCAGACCACCATCAGCCGCACGGTGAAGTTCCCCGACGCGGCGGTGGCCGGCGAGCCGATCACGGCGTTCGCGCCCGGCAGTGCCGGAGCCGACTCCTATCGCCAGCTGGCCCGGGAGGTTCTGGCCCGGTGATGGCGACCACCGAGGCAGCGGAGGTCGACCCCGGAGAGTCGACCAGCGGCTTCTCGGTCAAGGTCGGCGAGTTCGAGGGCCCCTTCGACCTCCTGCTGTCGCTCATCGCGAAGCACAAGCTCGAGGTCACTGAGCTCGCGCTGCACCAGGTCACGGACGAGTTCATCGCCTACATCCGGCAGGAGGGCCAGGAGTGGGATCTCGACGAGGCCAGCGGCTTCCTCGTGGTCGCGGCGACACTTCTGGACCTCAAGGCCGCCCGCCTGCTGCCGTCGGGCGAGGTGGAGGACGAGGAGGACCTCGCCCTCCTCGAGGCTCGCGACCTGCTGTTCGCCCGCCTTCTGCAGTACCGGGCCTACAAGGAGGTCTCGGCCCTCTTCGCGGACCGGATGGCCGGCGCGGCGAAGCGCATCCCGCGCACCGTGGGACTCGACCCGGAGTTCGCGGCCCTCCTGCCCGAGGTGCTCATCACCCTCGGACCCGACCAGTTCGCGGCGGTGGCGGCGCGCGCACTGGCGCCGAAGCCGGTGCCCGAGGTCAACATCTCGCACATCCACCTGCAGCGCGTCAGCGTCCGCGAGCAGGCGGCCATCGTCGTCGAGAGGCTTCGCCAGCACCGCACCAGCACCTTCCGGGCCCTGGTCGCCGACTGCGACACGACGCTCCTGGTCATCGGGCGGTTCCTCGCCCTCCTGGAGCTCTACCGGGAGCGGGTCGTGCAGTTCGAGCAGCTGACCCCCCTGGGTGACCTGACGATCCGCTGGACCGGATCGGAGGCGGGCGAGGTCGACGTGACCGACGAGTTCGACGTCGAGCGTGACGTCGATCGGCAGCCGTCACCGCCGGACCAGGCCCCCGCTGAGGAAGGAAGCGCCAGCGATGAGTGAACCGACGCAGGAGTCAGCCGAGGAGGCCGCGGCGGAGGCCATGGAGGGAGTGGTCGAGGAGGCGGTCGTCGACACGCCCGATGACGACGCGGACGCCAGTGACCTGGGTGCACCCTCGCTGGCTGCCGCCCTGGAGGCACTGCTATTGCTCGCCGACGAGCCGATGGCCGTCGTCGCCTTGGCCGCGGCCGTGCGTCAGCCGGTCGACGAGGTCGAGGGAGAGCTGCGCCGTCTGGCACAGGAGTACGCCGACCAGGGTCGCGGCTTCGACCTGCGCGAGGTCGCCGGGGGCTGGCGCTACTACACGCGCGCGGAGTGCTCGCCGGTCGTGGAGAGGTTCGTCCTCGACGGCCAGCAGGCCCGACTGACCCAGGCCTCATTGGAGACCCTCGCGGTGATCGCCTATCGCCAGCCGATCACACGCGGCCGCGTCGCCGCGGTGCGCGGGGTCAACGTGGACGGTGTCATCCGCACCCTCCTCACGCGTGGCCTCATCTCGGAGGCCGGTACCGACGGGGAGTCCGGGGCGCACCTGTATGTCACGACCCCGTACTTCCTCGAACGCATGGGCATCGCGTCGCTCGACGAGCTGCCGCCCTTGGCCGAGCACCTTCCCGACCTCTCCGACCTCGAGGACGTCCTCGGATCCGTGGCCGGCGGTGAGTGACGACCGGGCGGACGAGTCCGCCGACCTCGTCCGTCTCCAGAAGGTGCTCGCGGCAGCCGGCATCGGCAGCCGGCGGGCGTGTGAGGCGCTGATCGCGGATGGTCGCGTCGAGGTCGATGGGCGCCGGGTGACCGAGCAGGGCCTGCGGGTGGATCCGCGGACGGCGGTGATCCGCGTGGATGGGGAGCGCGTGCCCACGGCCCCCGACACCCTCGTGCTGGCGTTCAACAAGCCGCGGGGTGTGATCAGCACGATGTCCGACGATGAGGGCCGGCCGTGTGTGGGGGACTGGGTGGCGGGCCGCAACGAGCGGCTCTTCCACGTCGGGCGACTCGACGCCGACACCGAGGGACTGCTCATCCTGACGAACGACGGCGAGCTCGCGAACCGCCTCGGGCACCCGCGCCACGAGGTGGACAAGACCTACGTGGCTACGGTCCGTGGCCAGGTCCCACCGTCGGCCCTGAGGCAGCTGCGGGAGGGCGTCGAGCTGGAGGATGGGCCGGCCGCCTGCGACTCGGTTCGCGTGATCCAGAAGCTGCCGGACCGCACCCTGGTCGAGCTCGTCATCCACGAGGGACGCAACCGGATCGTGCGTCGGATGCTTGCCGAGGTGGGCCACCCGGTGACGGACCTCGTCCGCACGCAGATCGGTCCGGTGCATCTCGGACAGCAGCGCCCGGGAGTGCTGCGCGCGATCGCGGGTCCGGAATTGCGCGCCCTCTACACGGCCGTCGGTCTGTAGCCGGGCTTCGTTAGGCTTCGGGGCCGAAGGAGGGGACATGACGCTGCGCGCCATCCGAGGGGCGACCTGCCTGACCGCCAACGACGCCGACGAGATGGCCGAGGCGGTGGCGGAGCTGCTGGGTGCCATCATCGAGCGCAATGGCCTGACCTCCGACGAGATGGTCAGCATCATCCTCACGGCGACCCCCGACCTGACCTGTGCCTTCCCCGCGGCCGGGGCCCGGGCGTTCGGCCTCGTCGACGTCCCGCTCCTGTGCGCCCAGGAGATCAACGTGGCCGGTGCGCTGGAGAAGGTCGTGCGCGTGCTCGTCCACGCCGATCTGGACATGCCCAAGGCCGCCATCCAGCACGTCTACCTGCGGGGTGCCGAGGTCCTTCGCCAGGACCTGATCCAGTGAGCGGGGCACTTCCCGGCGCCGTGGAAGGACCCGTCCTCGTGATCGGCACGGGGCTGATCGGGACGTCGGTGGCCCTGTCGCTTCGCCGCGCGGGCGTCGATGTTCTGCTCACGGACGTCGACGACGAGAACCTCCGCATCGCCCGGGAAGCCGGCGCAGGACGCATGCTCGAGCGTGACGACGTGCCGGTGATCGTGGTGGCGGCCGTGCCGCCTCGCCTGGTGCCGTCGGTCCTGGCCCGGGCCTCCGCCGACTACCCTCGGGCGACGCTGACCGATGTGGCCTCCGTCAAGCACAGCGTGGTGCGCGATGCCCTCAGCCTCGGTGCGGACCCGGTACGGCTCGTGGGCGGCCACCCGATGGCCGGCCGCGAGGTGTCCGGCTCGGCGGGCGCGCGCAAGGATCTCCTCGACGACCGGCTGTGGGTGATCACCCCGCTGCCGGAGAGCGGCCCCGAGCACGTCGAGCGAGTACGCGCCCTGGCGACGACGTGCGGGGCCGTGCCCCTGCAGATGGGCCTAGCCGAGCACGATGCGGCCGTGGCCCTCGTCTCGCACACTCCGCAGGTGCTGTCGAGCGTCCTCGCCAGCCGGCTGGTCGACTCCCGCCCCGAGTTCGTGGGCATCGCGGGGCAGGGGCTTCGGGACATGACGCGGATCGCCGCCTCCAACGTCGACCTGTGGTCGGACATCCTCACCGAGAACGCCGGCCAGGTCGTCGAGGTGCTCGACGGCGTCATCACCTCGCTGGAACAGGTGCGCTCGGCGCTCGCGTCGGGCGGCCGCGGTGAAGGCACGGTGCGTGCCACCCTGGCCGCGGGAGTCAGCGGACAGGCCCTGATCCCGGGGAAGCACGGAGCGGAGCGCTCGGACTTCCGCGAGATCACCGTGCTCCTCGCCGACAAGCCGGGCGAGCTGGGTCGGCTGTTCAGTGCCGTCGGGGTGGCCCAGGTCAACCTCGAGGACATCCGGATCGAGCACGTCCTCGGTCGCCCGAGTGGCCTGGTCGCCTTGATGGTCGAGCCGGATGCCGTCCCGCGGCTCGTCGACGCCCTCAAGGCGCTGACGTTCGACGTGCGCGCGTAGGAGTCGGCGGCATTCACCTGCCCACTACGCTGGCGGGATGCTCGCTCCCGTAGTCGCCGTCGACGGTCCCGCCGGCTCCGGCAAGTCCAGTGTGTGCCGAGGTGTCGCGTCGACGCTCGGGTTGCGCTACTTGGACACCGGAGCGATGTACCGGGCCATGACATGGGCCTTGCTCGAGCGTGGAGTGGATCCCGACGACGCCGTCGCCGTGGCGGAAGCCGCCCCGGATGTGGTGATCGTCTCGGGAACCGATCCCGTGGACCCGACCATCCACGTCGGCGCGGTCGACGTCGCCGGGCCCATCCGGGGTGGGGACGTGACCGCTGCCGTGAGCGCGGTGAGCGCGGTGCCTTCCGTCCGGGAACAGCTCGTCGCACTGCAGCGGGCCGAGGTCGCCTCCGCGGCAGCGGCCGGCCACGGCATCGTCGTCGAAGGGCGGGACATCACGACCGTCGTGCTGCCGGACGCCGACCTGAAGGTCTTCGTCACGGCAGACCCCTCGGTGCGGGCCGCGCGCCGCGCCAAGCAGGACGCGGAACTGGGCCACCCGGTGGCCGATGTGCAGGCGACGGAGGACGCCCTCCGGTCACGTGACGCCAAGGACTCCAACCGGGCGGCCTCGCCGCTCGCGCGGGCCGCGGATGCCATCGTGGTGGACACCACGCACATGACCCTGGATGAGGTGATCGCGCACGTGTGCGACCTGGCCCGCGGACTTCCGGAACGCACATGATCCTCGCCGAGCCGCCGTCGTGGACGGGGGCCGCCCACGCTCGCAACCTGTCATCCGCTGCGCTGCGACTGGGGTACTCCCTCGGCGTGCACGGTGCCCACCATGTGGGGTCGATCGGGCCGCTGGTCATGGTGTGCCGGGGGGGCGAGGGCCTCCTCGCGGGATCGATCCTGCAGGCCACGGTGACCCGTCCCGTGCACGTCGTCGCCAACGAGGCCATGGGTGCGACGCTGGGGGAGGGCGTCATGCAGAAAGCCGGGATGATCCCGGTGCATCCACCCTTCGCGATCGATGCGCAGCGTCAGGCGATGGCGGCGGTCCTCGACGACCGGGCCGTGGCCGTGACCGGCTCGGGATTCCCGGTGGGCTACCTGCTCGCCGCCACTGGAGCACCGGTCATGGCCGTCACGATGATCGGCGCAGTGGGCCGTGTCCCGACCGATCCGCCGCGACCTCGATCGCGGATCGAGGTCTACTACGCCGAGCCCGTGCGCCTGGCTGTCGCCGATGACCCGCTGAGGCCGGCGACCCGCGCCGCCGTCGAGGAGCAGGTCCGCCAGATCGTCGCAGACCACGCAGAGGAGTCCTTGCGGCGGTCCGGGCGGAGGGGACTGGAAGGATGACCGCAGGACACGGCGCGATGACGGGTGGGACGGATGACTGACGAGTGGGTGGCGTTCGGCGACGAGGCCGACGACGTGCCCGACACGGAGTTCGACGGGGCGGACGACGACCCTGCTGCGGCTGATGCCGCGCTCGCCGCGGCCCGGCTCGAGTTCGGCGACATCGATGACGATCTCGTCGAGCTCATGCGCCCTGGTGGCGAGCACTCCGGGCTGCCCGTTCTCGCGATCGTGGGCCGCCCCAACGTCGGCAAGTCCACGCTGGTCAACCGCATGATCGGCAGGCGGGAGGCGGTCGTCGAGGACGTTCCCGGTGTCACGCGGGACCGGGTGTCCTACGAGGCCGAGTGGAACGGTCGTCGGTTCCTGCTCATCGACACCGGCGGCTGGGATCGCAAGGTGAAGGGCATGGCGGCCCAGATCGCGGCCCAGGCCGAGCGTGCCGTCAACGACGCCGACGCGGTCCTGTTCGTGGTCGACGCCAAGGTGGGCGCGACGGACACGGACGAGGCGGTCGTCGAGGTCCTCCGCCGATCAGGCAAGCCCGTCCTCCTCGTGGCGAACAAGGCGGATGACGAGGCGGCCGAGCTCGAGGCCACCGCGCTGTGGTCGCTCGGCCTCGGCGAGCCGCATTGCGTCTCAGCCCTGCACGGGCGCGGGGCTGGCGACCTGCTCGACGCCGCCGTGGCCCTGCTGCCGGAGCAGGGCAGTGGGCTGTCCCGTCATGGCGGTCCGCGCAGGGTGGCGCTGCTGGGCAAGCCGAACGTCGGGAAGTCCTCGCTGCTCAACGCCCTGGCCGGTGGTGATCGCGTGGTCGTGGACAGCGTGGCCGGCACCACTGTGGACCCGGTCGACGAGCTCATCAAGCTCAAGGGGGAGTGGTGGTGGTTCGTCGACACGGCGGGCATCCGCCGTCGCGCGAGGGAGGCCAGCGGTCATGAGTACTACGCGACCCTGCGCACTCAGGCGGCCCTCGACCGCGCCGAGGTCGCGGTTGTGCTCATCGACGCCTCCGAGCCGCTGAGCGAGCAGGACACCCGCATCGTCTCGATGGTCATCGAGTCGGGCCGCGCCCTCGTCATCGCGTACAACAAGTGGGATCTCACCGACGAGGAGCGACGCCGCTACCTCGAGCGGGAGATCGAGCGTGACCTCGTGCAGGTGCCCTGGGCGCCGCGCGTCAACATCTCGGCGCGCACGAAGCGGCACGTCGAGAAGCTGACCCCTGCGCTGGAGGAGGCGATCGCCGGGTGGGAGACGCGTGTGTCCACCGGCCGCCTCAACCAGTTCGTGAAGGAGTTGCAGGACGCGAACCCGCACCCCCTGCGAGGCGGACGCCAGCCGCGGATCCTGTTCGCCGCCCAGGTCCAGGTCGGCCCGCCGACCTTTGCCCTGTTCACCACCGGGTTCCTGGAGGCGGGCTACCGCCGCTTCATCGAGCGGCGCCTCCGCGAGGAGTTTGGCTTCGTCGGCACCCCGATCAGAATCGTCATGCGGGTCCGGGAGAAGCGGTCCCGGCGTCGGGGCTGATCACGCCTGGTCCGTGACAAGGGTGGCCGACGAACCCCGTCCGCCGCTCTAGTAGAGTCACCCTGCTCGCGCGGAGACGCGCGACGGGCTGTAGCGCAGTTTGGTAGCGCACTTGACTGGGGGTCAAGGGGTCGTGGGTTCAAATCCCGCCAGCCCGACCATGTGAAGTCCCGGGACATCCTTATGGGATGTCCCGGGACATTCTTATTTCTTGGGGTATATGTAGCCCTTGGGCATGCCGCCTTTTCGGTGGCCGGGGCGGGGTCCGGGTTTGACGCCTCGGGGTTGGCTGTCCTTGTCGGGGTTGATGTCCAGTTCGCGGAGGATCTCGCGGGTGTCGCGGTCGAGGACGATGACGTGCAGGTCGTGGACGAGCATGCGCACGGGCACGCGGGCGTGCTGGATGCCGAGCTTGATGTGGTGCAGGCGTCCGCCGCGGCGCAGGGTGACCGAGCCGCCGGCGTCCGCGGTGTCCTCGCGGATGCGGAAGTGGCCGCCGGCGTTGTGGTCGGGCGTGGCTTTGGCGCGGGCGGCATAGACCTCGGCGGGGTAGCGGCGCTTGAGGGAGCGGTGCTTGCGCCGATGGTTGTAGTGGTCGACGAACTGGTCCAGTAGTTCCTGGAGCTCGGCCACGGTGACTGCCCGTGGGCGGGCCTGGAGCCACTTCTTCAACGTCGCGTTGAGCCGTTCGACCTTGCCCTGGGTCTGGGGGTGGTTCGGGGTGCCGTTCTTCTGGGCGACGCCGAGGTTCGCCAGGAGGATCTCGAAGCTGTTGGGGCCACCGCGGAATCGGGTGGTGAAGACGAATCCGTTGTCTGTCAACGTGGATTGCGGGGTGCCGTGGATGCTGCACGCGGCACGGAATGTCGCGACGACGATCGGCCCGGTGACGCGAGCATGGGCGGTCGCGGAGAGCAGGAACCGGGAGTGGTCGTCGACGAAGAGCAGCACCTCGGCGTCGCTGCCGTTGGCCAGCCTGACGTGGGTGAAATCGGCTTGCCAGCACTCATTCGGCAGGTCGGCTTCGAACCGGATCCACGACCTCTTGGGGCGCTTGCGCGGTTCGGGGGTGATGGCGCCGGCGCGGGTCAGGATCCGCCAGATCGTCGTCACTCCCGGCGGGGTGGCCATCTCGTCCTCGAGGATCCCGGCGATGGAGTGGGGTCCCGCATCGCAGCCGTCGGCGATCAGCTCCGCGCGCAGCGCCAGGATCCGGTTCACGACCTCCGGGGAAGTCGCGTTCGGGTTCGACCGGGGTCGTCGGGACTTCGGCTCCAGGGCGTCCCAGCCCCCGGCCCGCCAGGCCGCCACGAGCTGGCTGACCCGAGGCTGTGAGATCCCGTAGAGCCGGGCCACCTCGCCTTGGGACTTGCCCGACAGGACCGCTTCCACGATGACCCGCTGCTTCGACATGCAGCGAACCGTCGCCGCTCAGGCGATAAGCATGTCGCGGGACATCCCATAAATATGTCGTGGAACAGCACACCGCCAGCCCGACCACGTTCGCCCTCGACATCGGAGGGCGCCGAGCGGCTCAGGTCGCCGGATACGGCCCCACGAGGTCCCAGCCGCCATCGGCGGTGATCGTCGTCCCGGTGATGCAGTCGCCCGCAGGGGAGAGGCAGAACGCGATCACGGCCGCGACCTCCTCCGGGGCCTGCAACTGCCGTTGGAGCATCGAGCCGGCCACGGTGGCGGGATCGAGGCCATAGCCCTCCCAGGCCTCGGTGTGCACCAGACCGGGGGCCACCGCGACCAGCCGCACGCCCCGCGGCCCCCACTCGACGGCGAGGGTCCGGGTGAGGCTCTCGACGGCGGCCCGGGCCGCGGAGGAGTGCGCCATGTAGGGGATGCCCCGGTGTGGCGTCATCGTGACGCTGGCGATCTTGCCGTAGCCCTGGGGGAGCATGGCGCGGGCCGCGACCCGCGTGGTGAGGTACCAGACCGCCTCGAGGTTGAGGCGGGTCACCGCCCGGAAGCCGTTCGGGGAGACGGATTCGGCCGGTGCGATGAACTGCCCGCCCGCGTTGTTCACCAGCAGGTCGATGCGCTCGTGGTCGACGAGGAGGCGGTCGACGACGGCGTCCACCTCCTCGGCCTCCCGTACGTCGGCGGGCATCGGCACGATGCGCCCCTCCGGCGCCAGCGTCGCAGTCTCCTCCAGCCGGTCGATCCGGCGACCGACGACGGCCACGGTCGCACCCAGACGGGCGAGGGCGAGCGCGGTCGCCCGGCCGATGCCGGTGCCGCCGCCGGTGACGAGGCCGACGCGTCCATCGAGGCAGCCGGGGGCGAGGGAGGACAGGGGGTCGACGGATCCGATCACCGGGGAACTCTACCGCGGATCTTGACGCACGTATCAAGTTGATATTAGCGTCAGGTTATGGCGTCGGTGCTGCGCAGTCACGTGGATCCGGGATCGGAGCAGTTCGCCGCCAATCGCGAGGCCTTCCTCACCGCGCTCGCGGAGATCGAGGCCCTGTTCGGGCAGGTGACCAGTGGTGGTGGCACCGCCGATCCTGAGAAGAACGCCCGCGCGGTGGCGCGGCACCGCGCTCGCGGCAAGCTCCTCCCGCGCGAGCGCATCAACCTGCTGATCGATCGGGGTTCTGCCTTCCTGGAGCTCTCCCCCCTGGCGGGGTGGGGCACCGACGACGCCCTGGGTGCGGGCCTGGTCACGGGCATCGGGCGGGTGTCGGGGGTGGAGTGCGTCGTCAGCGCCAACGACCCCACCGTGAAGGGCGGGTCTCAGTCGCCCATCACGGTGGCGAAGGCCCTGCGTGCGATGGACATCGCCCGCCAGAACCGGCTGCCCCTTGTCTCGCTTACTGAATCGGGAGGTGCGGACCTCACGAAGCAGGTGGACGTGTTCAATCCGGGCGGCGCGTCCTTCCGGAACCTCACCCGCCTGTCGGCGGAGGGGATCCCCACGGTCACCCTGGTGTTCGGGTCCTCGACCGCGGGCGGTGCCTACGTGCCGGGCATGAGCGACTACGTGGTGCTGCAGAAGGACTCCGCCCGGGTGTACCTGGGCGGCCCGCCGCTGGTGAAGATGGCGATCGACGAGGACGCCGACGACGAGTCCCTCGGCGGCGCCGAGATGCATGCCCGCACATCGGGCCTGGCGGACTACCTCGCCGTCGATGAGGCGGACGCGCTGCGGATCGGCCGCGACATCGTCGAGCACCTCGGCTGGCGCAAGGCCGGCCCCGGCCCCGACCGCCACCCACGCGAGCCGCAGTACGACGCCGAGGAGCTCCTCGGCATCGCCTCGGCCGACATCCGCATCCCGTTCGAGGCGCGCGAGGTCCTCGCCCGCATCCTCGACAGCAGCGAGTTCGACGAGTTCAAGCCGCTCTACGGCACGACCCTGGTGACCGGTTGGGGGCACATCAACGGCTACCCCGTGGGCATCCTCGCGAACAACGGCATCCTGTTCAGCGAGGAGGCGCACAAGGGTGCGCAGTTCATCCAGCTCTGCAATCGGATGGACGTGCCGATCCTGTTCCTGCAAAACATCACGGGCTTCATGGTCGGCACGCGCTACGAGCAGGGCGGCATCATCAAGGACGGCGCCAAGCTCATCAATGCCGTGAGCAACTGCGGCGTGCCGATGATCACCCTGATGATCGGGGCGTCCTATGGCGCCGGCAACTACGGCATGGCGGGCCGTGCCTACGACCCGCGCTTCATCTTCACCTGGCCGAACCACCGCATCGCCGTCATGGGTCCCAAGCAGCTGGCCGGCGTGCTGACCATCGTGGCCCGCCAGAAGGCCCAGGCGGCTGGCCAGGAGTGGGACGACGAGGCCTTCGCACCTGTCCGCGATGCGTTCGAGAAGCAGGTGGAGGACGAGTCGACGGCCCTGTTCGCCACCGGCCGCCTGTGGGACGACGGCATCATCGACCCGCGCGACACCCGCACGGTCCTGACCCTCGCCCTGTCGGCCGTCCACTCGGCACCCATCGTCGGCACCGAGCGCTTCGGTGTCTTCCGGATGTGATGGCGATGTCTCCTACCGCTCCTGGTCGTCGCCCCATCGGGCGCCTGCTCGTCGCCAACCGTGGCGAGATCGCACTGCGCGTGATGCGCACCGCACGGCACCTCGGCATCGAGACCGTCGCGGTGCACTCCGACCCCGACACGGACGCTCCGCACGCTCGTTACGCCGATCGCGCTGTGCGGCTCCCCGGCGCCACTAGCCTGGAGACCTATCTCGACGCCGAGCGGATCATCGCCGCGGCTCTGGCCTCCGGCGCCGACGCCATCCATCCCGGTTACGGCTTCCTCTCCGAGAATCCGGCGTTCGCCCGATCCGTCGTGGATCACGGTCTCACCTGGGTGGGGCCGACGCCCGAGTCCATCGAGGCCATGGCGCTGAAGGTCGAGGCGAAGCGGATCGCGGCCGAGGCGCAGGTGCCACTCGTGCCCGGAGCTGAGCTGCCCGAGTCGATGGACGACGCGGATCTGCAGTCAACGTGCGCTTCGGTCGGCTTTCCCCTGCTCGTCAAGGCCAGTGCCGGTGGCGGCGGCAAGGGGATGCGCCTGGTCGAGCGCGGCGAGGACGTGGTCGAGGCCGTGGCCGCGGCCCGGCGTGAGGCGGTGAGCGCGTTCGGTGACGGGACCGTGTTCGCGGAGCGCTACCTGGCGGGAGCGCGGCACGTCGAGGTGCAGGTGATGGGCGACGCCCATGGCACGGTCGTCCACCTGTTCGAGCGGGAGTGCTCGATCCAGAGGCGGCATCAGAAGATCATCGAGGAGGCACCCTCCCCGGGCGTGACAGACCGCGTGCGGGGGCTCCTTCACGAGGCGGCCGTTGCGCTCGCGCAGCGCATTGCCTACGTCGGGGCGGGCACCGTCGAGTTCCTTGTCGCTGGCGAGGGTGGGGGCCAGGAGTTCTTCTTCCTCGAGATGAACACCCGCCTGCAGGTGGAGCATCCGGTCACGGAGGCCATCACCGGCCTCGACCTCGTGGAGCTCCAGCTCCTCGTGGCCCAGGGTGCGCCCCTGCCCTTCGGCCAGGCGGACGTCACGGCGAGCGGGCACGCGATCGAGGCCCGCCTGTACGCGGAGGATCCCGCCCACGGGTACCTGCCGGCCACCGGCCGGATCCACCGATTCCGTCCTGCCCCCGACCTGCCCCTGAGGGTCGACGCGGGAGTCGCCGACGGCTCGACGATCACCGCGTTCTACGACCCCATGCTGGCCAAGGTGATCGCCCACGGCGCGACGCGCGCCGAGTCGGCCCGACGCCTCGCGCGAGGACTGGCGGGGCTCGAGCTGCATGGACCCGTCACCAACCGTGAGTCGCTCATCGCGACCCTGCGCTCGTCGGCCTTCCTCGCCGGCGCCACCACCACGGCCTTCCTCGACGAGAACCCCGAGGTCCTGTCGCCCCAGGTCGACGCGGCGGACGAGGGCCGGCACGCCCGGGCACTGCTGCTCGCCGTCCTCGAGGCTGAGCGACCGGATTCTCGGGTCCCGCTCGGCTGGCGCAACGTTCCCGGTCCCTCGCCGGTCGTCGCTCTCGAGCGGCGGGGCGGGGGCGGACCCCTGGAGCTGTCCTTGGCCGAGGCACGTGAGGACGAGGTGATCACCGCCCGCTGCCGCGTCACGCGGTACGGCGACGAGGCATTCGTGGATGACGGACTCGTCTCGACGGCATGGCGCGTCCTCCCACGCTTCGCCGATCCGACGGCCGAGGGAACAGCGCACGGGGCAGTCACGCCCGTGCCCGGCACGATAACGGCCGTACTGGTGTCCGTCGGCGACGAGGTCACCGCCGGACAGCCGCTGGTGATCCTCGAGGCGATGAAGATGGAGCACCGCATCACGGCGGACACGGACGGCGTCGTCGCCCGGGTGCTCGTCGAGGTGGGCCGGTCCGTCGACGCCCACGCCCTCGTCGTGGAGGTGGACTCATGAGCGAGCCGATCCGCATCGCCAACTGCAGCGGGTTCCTCGGGGACCGGCTCTCGGCGGCCCGCGAGATGGTCGAGGGCGGCCCGATCGACGTCCTCACGGGCGACTGGCTGGCCGAGCTGACGATGCTCATCCTGTTCCGGCAGAAGCTCAAGCGCGGACACGGCTACGCCACCACCTTCCTGACCCAGCTGGAGGAGGTGATGGGCACCTGCGCGGACCGGGGGATCAGGATCGTGAGCAACGCCGGTGGGCTCGATCCCGCCCTGCTCGGCGCAGAGGTCGCGGCCCTCGCCGACCGGCTCGGCCTGTCCGTGCGGGTGGGCGTCGTCACCGGTGACGACCTCATGCCCCGCCTGCCGGAGCTCATCGCGGCCGGTGAGAACCTCGACAACCTCGACACCGGGGAGTCGCTTGCCGAGGCCGGTGTCCAGCCCATCACGGCCAACGCGTACCTCGGAGGCGAGCCGATCACCCGCGCACTCGCTGACGGAGCCGATGTCGTGATCACCGGCCGGGTGACGGACGCGGCCGTGGTCATCGGGCCCGCTGCCTGGCGCCACGGCTGGGACTACGCGGCCGCACGGGCCGGCGACCGGGCGTCCCTCGATGCCCTCGCGGGCGCCCTCGTCGCGGGCCATGTCATCGAATGCGGAGCCCAGGCGACAGGGGGCAACTACGCGTTCTTCCAGGACGTGCCGGGACTCGTGCACCCGGGTTTCCCCATCGCCGAAATCGCCTCGGACGGAACGGCCATCATCACCAAGCACCCGGGCACGGGCGGGATGGTGACCGTCGGCACGGTCACTGCGCAGCTCCTCTACGAGGTGGGTGGCCCGGAGTACCTGAACCCGGACGTCACGGCTCTGTTCGACACGATCCGGCTCGAGCAGGTCGGGCGGGATCGCGTGCGGATCTCCGGAACGCAGGGGGCGCCGCCGCCGGATCGGCTCAAGGTCGCCATGAACTACCTCGGGGGCCACCGCAACTCGCTCACCCTCGTGCTGACCGGCCTCGACATCCGGGCGAAGGCGGATCTCGCGCTGCGGACCGTCGCGGGCGTCGGGCTGTCGGAGGCCGAGGGGCAGGATCCCGTCGCGCTGGCGCAGGCGTCCACCCTCGCCGTCGACGAACTGGAGGTCGCACTGGTCGACTCGGCCATCCCGGACCCGGCTCGTCCCGAGCAGGCCCAGTCGTTCCTCCGGCTCACGGTCCGGGACCGCGACGCGGACCGCGTCGGGAAGGCGTTCACCGCCCCGATGATCGAGGCGACCCTGGCGTCGTACCCGGGGCTGTTCCCGACGACGCCGCCGGCACCCGGCACGCCGTACGGCGTGTACTGGCCGACGACGGTTCCGCGCGAGCTGGTGCCGTCGACGGTGGAGGTGATCCCATGACCACGGCCCGACTGCCCCTGGGGACCTTCGTCGGGGCACGCAGCGGCGACAAGGGCGGTGCCGCGAATGTCGGTCTCTGGGTCGTCGACCCGGCCGAGGCGGCCGCCGTCGCCCTTGCCCACGGCCGTTCGGCCGAGCTCATCCCGGACGCTGCGGCGGTGCGCCTCGCGGATGCCCGATACGAGTGGCTGGTGTCGCAGCTGAGTGCGGAGCGGCTGCGCGAACTGCTTCCGGAGGCGGCGAGCCTGACCATCGACATCCATCCCCTGCCGAACATGCGAGCCGTCAACGTCGTGATCCACGGCCTCCTCGGTCGCGGGGTGAGCCAGACCGCGCGCGTCGACCCGCAGGCCAAGGGTCTGGGGGAGCAGCTGCGGGCCCGCCTCGTCGACATCCCGGACGACCTGCTCGTCCACTCCACGGTGCCCGGCGGTGACCTGTGACAGCGGCGGCGGAGGCGGGTCGTGCACCGCTGTCCGAGCGCGGACGCAGGACGCGCGCGCGGCTGATCGTCGCAGCGCGCCACGTGTTCGAGGAGCGTGGCTTCGATGGCACCCGCATGGGGGACATTGCGGCCGCGGCCGGCGTCAGCCACGGCACCGTCTACACGTGGTTCCCGACCAAGGAGGACGCCCTTCACGCCGTCGTCGACTCGGTCACGGAGGAGATGTACTCGGTGCTGAGCACGCCCGACGTCAGTGACCCCGTCGAGCGCATCGCAGTGGCCAATGCTCGGTACCTGCAGGTCTACCGGGACACGGCCCGCCTGATGGAGGTCGTGGCCCAGGCCGCCGTCGTCGACGGTTCGTTCCGGGCCGTTCTGGACGGACTGCGGCACACGCACGTCAATCGCGTCACCAA
This sequence comes from Actinomycetales bacterium, assembly GCA_016125355.1. Classification (GTDB taxonomy): domain Bacteria; phylum Actinomycetota; class Actinomycetes; order S36-B12; family S36-B12; genus UBA10649. The sequence continues at coordinate 29,702 of WGLX01000010.1, forward strand.
GTCGATCCGGGGGATGCAGCGGGAGGGCGTGGCCGAGCCCTCCCTCGACGCGCGGATCTCGGCCGCCGCGCTGTGCGCGATGGTCGAGGGCTTCGCCCGGAACTGGCTCGGCGGTGGCGAGGGCGGAGATACGGCCCTCGCACCCGACACCCATGCGGTCCGCACCCTCACCGAGCTGTGGGCTCGCGCCCTCGGCCTGATCGAAACCGGAGGTCGATGATGCTGTTCACCGAGGAGCATGACCAGTTCCGCAAGGCTGTTCGCCAACTGGTCGAGCACGAGATCAACCCGTACTGCGACGAGTGGGAGGCGGCCGAGATCTTCCCGGCGCACGACCTGTTCCCCAAGCTGGGGGCGATCGGCGCGTTCGGCCTGGAGTACGACCCCGAGTACGGGGGCGGAGGTGCAGACCACTCCTTCACCCTCGTGCTCGCCGAGGAGCTCGGCCGCGCCGACTGCGGCGGGGTGCCGATGGCGATCGCCGTGCAGGCGGGCATGGCGACGCCCGCCCTCGCCCGCTTCGGCAGCGACGAGCTGAAGCGCGAATTCCTCACCCCGACCCTTGCCGGGGAGCTGGTCTGCCCCATCGGGGTCAGCGAGCCCGGCGCCGGGTCCGACGTGGCGGGCATCACCACGCGTGCGCGTCGTGACGGAGACGACTGGGTCATCAACGGCCGCAAGATGTGGATCACGTCGGGCACCCAGGCCGACTGGGTGTGCCTGCTGGCCAGGACATCGGACGAGGGCGGATACCAGGGCATGAGCCTGATCGTGGTGCCGACGGACTCGCCGGGCTTCAGCGTGGGTCGCAAGCTGAAGAAGATGGGCAACAACTCCTCGGACACGGCCGAGCTCGTGCTCGACGACGTGCGGGTGCCGGTGCGCCACACGATCGGCGAGGAGGGCCGCGGCTTCCAGATGCAGATGGCCCAGTTCCAGGACGAGCGCCTGTGGATCAGCTACATGGCCATCACGGGGGCCCGCCGCGCCCTCGACCGCACGCTGGAGTACCTCCAGCTGCGGGAGGCCTTCGGCAAGCCGCTGCTGGCCAATCAGTACATCCAGTACTCGCTCGCCGAACTGGTGGCCGAGGTCGACGTGCTCCACGGCTTCCTCCACCACACGGCGGAGCGTTACGTGGCGGGGGAGGACGTCACCCGCGCTGCGACCATGGCCAAGCTGCAGGCCGGTCGGCTCAGTCGCAAGGTCGCCGACGCGTGCGTGCAGTTCCATGGCGGCATGGGGTACGCGGAGGAACTGTGGGTGGCCCGCTACTTCCGGGACACCCGATTGGGCAGCATCGGCGGTGGCGCCGACGAGGTGATGCTTCGCATTATCACGATGCTGGAGGGGATGGGCAAGCGGTGATGGAGCCGCCGGTTCGCTACGCCGTCGAGGGCGCGGTGGGCACCATCACCCTGGACCGGCCGGACTCGCGCAACCGCCTGGACGCGGAGGGGATGGTCGCCCTCCTGCGGTCCCTCCACGACTCCGCCGAGGACGACGCCGTGCGGGTTGTCGTCCTGACGGCCACGGGCTCGACGTTCTGCGCCGGTGCCGACCTCGCCGCCGCGAGTTCCGGTGAGGGGTTCGCCGGCTCCGGTCCCCAGGCGCTCGTGGACGTGCTGACGGCGATGCTCGACCACCCGAAGCCGATCGTGGCCCGGGTGCAGGGGCACGTGGCCGGGGGTGGCAACGGGCTGGTCGCGGCAGCGGACATCGCGGTCGCCGCGGCGGACGCACGATTCGCCTTCAGCGAGGTGCGGGTCGGGGTCGCGCCGGCCGTGATCTCCGTCGCGTGCCTGCAGGTGATGCACCGCCGTGATGCCCAGGAGCTCCTGCTCACCGGGCAGCGGGTGGACGCGGACCGCGCGCGGCGGGCGGGTCTGCTCACGGCCGTGGTCCCTGCCGACGAGCTTGATGACGCGGTGTCGGGTTTCGTCGCCAGCCTGCTCATGGGCGGTCCGCAGGCCCTGTCGCGGACCAAGGACCTCCTGCGTCGGGTGCCCGCCATGGACCGCCCCGTCGCCTTCGCCTGGGCGGCCGAGCTGTCGGCCGAGGCCTTCTCCTCGCAGGAGGCGCGAGAGGGCATGACGGCCTTCCTCGAGAGGCGGCCACCGGCGTGGGCCCCACCGGAGTGACCCTCGGCAGGTCGCGATGCAGTCCGGCAGGGCGAGCGATAGCCTCCCGGGAAACTGCCTCACTCGGGAGGACATTGATGCGGATCCTGCGAGCGGCCGTCTCTGCCGGCCTCATCGCGGCCGTGGCGCTGGTCGCGCCGGCCGCCGAAGCGAGCGCCAAGGAGCAGCCAGGCGTGAAGGCCGCCGTCGTGCGCATCTGGCACCCGGCGGTGACGCCCACCGGAGTGATCGGCTCCGGTCTCGGCACCGTCCGCACGTGGTTCACCCCGACCACCGTCGACGGGGCGAGTGCACCGGGGCAGTACATGACGGGCACGCTCACCACGGTCGCCGTCGATGCTTCCGATGGCACGGAATGGCGCACGTCGAATCTCGTCTTCGTCGTGGGCGGGGAATCGAACCAACTGGTGGTGGGCGGGGTGTCCCTCTACCCGGCGACATCGGCCACGATCGCCACCGGAACCCAGACGATCCGGCCGATCATCGGCGGCTCGGGCGCCTACAACGGAGCCCGCGGCTACGTGGTCACCACGAACCTCGGGCCGCGGGGATGGCTGCACGTGTTCCACGTGCTCCGCTGACGTGACGGCGGCGGGGGGAGGCCCCGTGACCGTGGTGGCCTTGCCCGGCTTCACCCGCGGTCCCCGGAACCTCGACGCCTTCGCATCGGAGTGCGCCGCGGCCGGCCTGGCCTGTGTCCGGCCCTCGCTGGCACCTCGCTGGATTCCCGTCCTGTACATGGTCCCGAGCCGACTGCGACGGATGGCCACCTCGCTCGGCGGGCGGCTGACCGGGCCGGTCATCGTCGCCGGCCACTCCGCCGGGGCCGCCGCGGGAAGCTACCTGGCCGCCCGGGTGCGGCAAGCCGACGTGGACCTGCGCGGGCTGGTGCTCATCGACGGGGTGGACAGTCCGAACCGGCTCATCGCGAAGTCCCTCCCTGCCCTGGAGGGCCTGCGGGTTGCCGCAGTTGTGGCGCCGCCGTCACCGTGCAACCGGCACGGTGCCCTCGACTCTTCGCTGGCCCAGTTCCCGTGGGTCCGCCGCTGGTTCGTTCCGGGGGCCGGCCATGGGGACATCGAGGGCGCCGGCCTGCACATCTACCGCCGGGCATGCGGCGACACCTCCGACGAGGCCACGGCCAACCGGTTCCGGGCGTCGGTGATGGAGGCGGTCCAGTGGGTGGCTGACTGACCGCGCGTCATGGGCAGCGCGCGACTCGGTCGGCCGAGGTCCTGTCCGGATTGTCCGATCGCTGCTACGGTCGCAAGCGTCCATGTCCCAGACCTCAGACCTCCGCGCGACCGCGGACGGATAGGAGTAAGCATGCGCAAGCTCACCGCACTGCTCGGCGCCGCACTGATCGCCGCGAGCAGCCTGGCCCTCGCGCCAGTGGCTCACGCGGGCGACATCGCCTCATCGAACGCCGATCTCGCCGGTCGATGGCGATCTGCCGCACTGAAGATGAACGGACTGGGCTACGGCATGACGGTCCGCCACATGAGCGGCATGGCGTCGAACACCTACCGTGCGCGGGTGGCCTTCCTCGGGGCTGCTGCTGTTCCCGACACAGTCGGTGGCACGAACACCATCACCGTCTACGGCCGCGACCTCGTCTGGACGTGGACCGGCGGGTCGAAGAGCATGCGACTGCATGGAACCCTGGGCATGGACGGCTCCAGGTACTTCCCCACGTGCTACAAGGTGCTGATCTACGCGTCGAAGGCGTCCCGAGCCGAGGACTGCCTCTTCCAGGAGATGCCGACCCGTCGCTAGGCGGGCATCGGGCACTGTCGAGGTCAGGAGCGCAGATGGGCGAAGCCGTGCGGGTGGGGCGGTGGCAGACGCTCACCGCCACCGTCGCGTCCGCCGGCATCGTCCAGCTCCCGACCGCGGCGATCGTCGTCGCGCTACCGACGATCCATCACGAGTTCGACACCTCGATCACCGAACTGCAGTGGGCGGTCACCGCCTTCTACATCCCGTTCTCGGCCTTCCTGATCCTCGCCGGTCAGCTTGCGGATGTCTTCGGGCGCAAGAAGGTCCTGCTGTCGGGGTGTGCGCTCTTCGGCGTCGGCTCCCTGGTGGCCGCCGTCGCGACCGGCACTCCCATGCTCATCGCCGGCATCGCGCTGTCGGGCCTGGGCGGGGCCCTGCTCATGCCCTCGTCCATGGCGCTGCTGACTGACGTGTTCACCGGATCCAGTCGAGGCTTCGCGGTGGGCATGTGGGGTGCGGCCACGGAGCTGGTATCCGGCATCGGCGTGCTCATCGGCGGCGTGCTGACGGGCGTGCTCAGCTGGCGGTGGATCTTCGGCGTCGACCTGCTGGTGGTCGTCGTCATCGCGGTCCTGGCGGCGAGATGGACCCCGGAGTCGCGCGACCCGGATGCGGTGCGGAAGGTCGACAGCGCGGGAGCGCTGCTGTCGGTCACGGCGCTCACGTCGCTGACCCTCGCCCTCATCCAGGGCTCGACGTGGGGCTGGGGTTCCGCGCCGATCGTCGTGCTCCTCGTCCTGTCCGTGGTCCTGGCGATCGCCTTCGTGATCGCCGAGCGACGGGCGCACAACCCCATGGTGGACTTCCGGTTCTTCCGGCGCAGGAACTTCACGGGCGCCATCACGACCGTTTTCGTCATCGACTTCAGCTTCGGGGCGCTCCTGTTCTTCCTGCCGCTGTACATGCAGGAGGTCCTCGGCTACTCGCCAATCGAGACCGGTGCCCTGCTGCTGCCGCTCACAGGGCTCATGGTCATCGCCTCGCCGCTGGGCGGCCGCATTGCGACGCGCACCGGGCCGCGCCTCCCGATCGTGATCGGGCTGGCGCTCATGGCGCTGTCCGTCTTCTGGATCTCCACCATGACGCTGGAGACGACTTTCGCGGATCTGTGGCTGCCCACCGCGATCATGGGCTTCGGGATCGGGCTCGCGCTGACGCCGATGAATCTGGCCGCGATGAACGCCGTCTCCCATGAGCATCACGGCTCCGCGGCGGCCCTGCTCGTCACGCTGAGCGGCCTTGGGGCCACCCTGGGCGTTGCCGTGACCGGCGCGCTGTTCACCAGCCTGCAGACCAGTCGGACGGTGGAGCTGGTGGACCAGGCGGGCGTGACCATCACGGCAGACCAGGCCCAGACCTTGGACGGCATCCTCGCCGGCACGGCCGGGGCGACGGGTGCACTCGACAAGCTCGCCGGCGCCGACGTGCAGGCCGTCACCTCCGCCGTGCGTGAGGCCTTCATCTCCGCGCTCGGCACCAGCCTGAAGGTCTCCGGAGCGCTCGTCGTGGTGGGCGCCATCCTCGCGATGGTCCTCCTGCGTCGGTCCTCGGCCGAGGACGCGGAGCCGTCCGACCATCCGGTCAGCTCGATGACGCCCCGGCCCGGGCCCATCGTCGGGCGCCACGCAGATGTCGGCTGACGTCCTGCTCGAGGTCGGCGAGACCATCGAGACGGAGCGCCGCCGTTTCCACGTGCGTCCGGTGGACCGGGAGTCGGTCGCCGCGATGAGGGCACTCTTGATCGACGAGGCGAGGGCCGGCGCGACGATCACCTACGGCGAGCTGGTGCGCACTCTTCACCTGCCCTGCCCGCCCAAGGGCCTGGGCCGCCTGCTCGTCCTGCTGTCGGAGGACTGCGCGCGTCGGGGCGAGCCGACCCTGGCGGCGATCGTCGTGACCCAGACGACCGGGGAGGTGGGGGACGGCTACGGCGTGGGCGCTCGCGACGACCGGGCCGAGCTGTACGACTACTGGAGCCGTGCCGTGCCCGAGAGCACGGTCACGCACTGACCACCCACCCAGATTCCGTCCTCGTCCTGGCGGATCCGCGCACGGCCTGATCGACGGAGCGCCGTCCCCTGCGCCGCCACGTAGGACGACGGCGCGATGCCGGCGCCGATCAGCCATTGGGCGAGGGCCGCGTTGAGCGACCCCGTCACCGGATCCTCGGTGAGCCCGGAGTTGCCCGGGAAGAACGCGCGCACCTCGAAGTCGGCGTCGCCCTCGGAGTGTGGTCCCACGACTCCGACGTCCAGGCCGGAGAGGAGGTGGGGATCCGGCTGGACGTGAAGGACCGTCTCCGCGTCCGCCAGGAGCACGGACTGCCAGCCGGGTCCGTTATCGCACCACTGGTGGTCGACGATGTCCTCGCGCCGGAGTCCGAGGCCCTCGGCGATGCGGGCGACGTTCTCCTCGGGGAGCGGGCCGGAGCGCCGCAGGGGAGGGGCCTGGAAGGCCAGCCCATCGGCCGTCCGGCGGATCCGCACGAGGCCGACTCCGCACTCCTGGATGATGTCCTCGCCCTTGGGCGTGCCGCCGGCCTCCAGCCAGGCGTGGCAGGTGCCCAGCGTCGGGTGCCCGGCGAAGGGAAGCTCTCGCCCCGGGCAGAAGATGCGCACCCGGTAGTCCGCCTCGGGATGCGTCGGGGGCAGGAGGAAGGTCGCCTCGGAGAGGTTGGTCCACTCGGTGAAGGACGACATCTCGTTCTCGGTGAGACCCTCGGCGTCGTGGATCACGGCCACGGGGTTTCCGCGGAGGGGGCGATCGGTGAAGACGTCGACCTGCGAGAAGGGCGTTCGCAGACCGGGCATGCCCGCCTCGGTGAGGTACGACCAGGCCTGCTGCTCGGACAGGGGATCGCGTGAATACTCCACGTACTCGCGCGGGCTGAACGCCACGAGGAAGAACTGGTCGTCGGCGTACTCGATCGACAACTGATGGTTCTGGCCCTCCTGCACGACCGCGCGTCCGAAGGAATTCGCCTGCGCGCGGATGTAGTCGCGCATGTGCTCGCGCCGCTGCCCGCTCATGGGCGGGATGCTACGGGGAGGCGCCGAGCCAGTGCCTCTGGCCCACTCGGCGCTGTGACCTGCTAGACATGGCCACGGATTCGTCTAGATGACTTCGGAGGCCCGGTGACTGCGTACCCGACCCTGCTCTCGCCGATCACGGTCGGGACGATGCCGTTGCGCAACCGCGTGATGATGCCGCCGCATACCGCCCCGCTCGGCCCGCTGTGGGGAACAGGGGAGCAGGCGGCGCAGAACATCGCGTACATCCGCTCGCGGTGCGAGGCTGGCGTCGCCTGGGTCGTCAACATCACCGGGCACATCGACAACCTCTTCATTCCCGGCTTCACCCCTGTCGGCATCGGGGCGCGGACGAAGGGGTACTTCCGGCTGCCGGTGTTCCACGACCGCGTGCAGGCATACACCGAGGCGGTGCACGGGGCCGGCTCCTTCACGACGGTGCAGCTGGTGTCCCAGGGGGGCCTGCCCAATGCTCCCTCGGCGACCCTCAGCTCACCCGTGCTCAACAACATCCCGCACGTCCTCGACCGCGAGGAGATCCGCTGGTACATCCACGAGTTCGCCTGGTCGGCGGAGGCATCGCAGCGGGCCGGCGCCGACGGCGTCGACCTGCACCTGAACCATGACGACCTGATGGAGTGGTTCCTCTCGCCCCTCGCCAACAAGCGTGACGACGAGTACGGCGGATCCCTCGAGAACCGGATGCGCTTCGTCACCGAGATCATCCGCGAGATCCGCGAACGCTGCGGGGACGACTACACGGTCGGGGTCCGCCTCAACATGTTCGAGGAGGCGACCGGCGGCTACGACCTTGCCGAGGGGATCGAGATCGCGCAGCGCCTCGAGGCGACGGGGATGGTGGACTACCTGAGCCTGGTGGCGGGCAGCAACTGGGGCAATCCGTCGTACATCCAGTCCCACGTGTACCCGCCTGCCGCCTGGGCGGAGATGTCGGGGGAGTTCGTCAAGGCGGTCGACCTGCCGATCGCGTACGCCGGTCGGGTGACCACTCCCGAGGTGGCCGAGCAGGTCCTCGCCGCGGGGCACGCCCACGTCGTCGGCGTCGCCCGTGGCCTCCTGGCCGACGGGGAGTGGGTTCGGAAGGCCGAGGAGGGCCGGGCCGAGGACATCCGGCCCTGCACAGGCTGCAACGACTGCATCAGCAGTGTCGTCGTCGAGCGCACGGCGTACGCGTGCGCGGTCAACCCGCACGCGGGCACGGAGAGCACCGTCACGTGGCCGGTGCCCGCGGCCGCCCCGCGCACGGTGGTCGTGGTCGGCGGAGGGCCGGCGGGCATGGAGGTCGCGGCACTCGCTGCTGAGCGGGGCAACACCGTGGAGATCTGGGAGGCGACCGACCGTCTGGGCGGACTGCTGCGCACCGCCACTGCGGCGCCGACCTACGAGGGCTTCGCCACGTTCCTGGACTGGCAGGAGCGGCGGCTCGCGACGGCCGGCGTGACTGTCCGCCTCGGCGTGACGGCGGATGCCGAGTCACTCCTCGAGAGCGGTGCCGACACGATCGTGGTGGCAGCAGGGACCCGCGCCCGGAGGCCGGGTATCGACGGGGACGACCTGCCCTTCGTCTATGACGTGCGCGACGTGCTCGGCGGACGCGCGGTCGTCGGTAACCGAGTCGTGGTCATCGCCCAGGACGATCACATGGCTCCGCTGGCCGTCGCCGATCACCTGGCGCAGCGCGGGCATGCGGTCACCGTCGTCTACTCGACGCTCGGTCCGGCCCCACTGCTCAGCAGGTACGCGATCGGCGGCATCCTGGCCCGGCTGGAGGAGGCCGGGGTGGAGATCCGCACCTCGGAGCAGGTGGCCGCGATCGAGTCCGGCGTGGTGCACGTCCGCAAGGTCTACTCGAAACTGCCGGACCTGATCGAGGGCGTCGACTCCGTCGTGCTCGCCTGCGGAGGGGTGCCGCAGGGCGAGCTGCTCACGCAGTTGAGAGGACGGCACGCGGACGTGCACGTCGTCGGGGACGCGTTCGCGCCGCGGCGGCAGATCTACGCGACCCGAGAGGCATATGCCCTCGTGACGTCCTGGTCCTGACGACGACCTGGTGACAGAGCGGCGTTACTGAGGCAGATACTGCTCCGCGGGGCCGGGGCGCCCGAGGTGCCAGCCCTGGCCGACCTCGAAACCCGCAGCGGCCAGTCGCTCGACCATGGCCTCGTCCTCCAAGCCCTCGACGAGGCTGGTGATGCCCATGCTTCTGGCGAGGGCGGCCATGCCCTCGGCCAGGTCGCGGGCGCTCGGGGATTCCATGGCCGCCAGGGCGTATTCGCGATCGAGCTTGATCGTGCTGACCGGGAGGGTGCGCAGGTGCGCGATCGACGAGTAGCCGGCGCCGAAGTCATCGAGATAGAGCCGACAGCCTGCCCCGGCCAGCTGTTCGAGTTGGAAGACGGCGTGTGGTGTGAGCTGCGCGGCAACCGTCTCCGTGATCTCGATCCCCAGCCTCACGTCGGGATCCCGGGAGAGATCCAGGGCGAGCTCGACGAACCCCGCGAGAGACGACTCCGAGGCGATCTGGCGTCCCGACAGGTTGACCGACACCTCGACCCGACCGTGCCAGCGGCGGCAATGCTCCGCCGCGGCCCGGAGCGCCGACTCGCCGATCCAGGAGATGACGTCGAGGTCGTGCTCCGCCGACGCGATGAACGCGCCAGCCGGGATCAGGCCGCGGACCGGATGGTGCCAGCGGACCAGCGTCTCGAACCCGACGATCGTCCGGGTGCCCAGGGCCACCAGCGGTTGGAACCAGAACACCACCGCGGAGTCGGTATTACCGGACCTCGTGACACTGCGCAGGTCCTGGAGCAGTTCCAGCATCTCGGCGGCCTCCGTGCGCATGCCGGCGCCGTAGTCCCCAACGTGTCCGGGGCCGACCTCCTTCGCGGCGGCGAGGGCGGCCAGCGCCTCGTTGACCGCGGAGTCATCTCCTTCCCCCCGCGGAGTCGTGACACCGGCGCAGGCGGTCACGCGAACCCGTTCGTCCGTCAGATCCGCCCCGCCTATGTGCGCGACGAGGCGCGTTGCGACATCGGTTCCGTTCGACGCCGACAGGGGTGGGGTGACCAGGAGGAAGACGTCGCCGTACAGCCTGCCGATCAGGGTGCCTGGCGGCGCCGCTTCATCGAGGAGATCCGCGAGCGCGCGCAGGACGGCATCGGCCGCCTCTGCTCCAAGGGCTTCGTTGATGAATCGGAAGTTGTCGATGTCGATGGCCACCACCGTCCCTGGGGAGCCCGCGCGCTCGCCTTGGTGCACCTGCTCGAGAATCGCCTGCCTGGAGAGGCAACCGGTGAGGCTGTCATGGCTCGCGCGCCACTGCAGCTCCTCACTGAGGCGTTGGGCGTCGGTCCTGTCGATGAGCTGCAGAACCAGGGTCTGCGGATCCTGGGTCGGGGTGACGAGGATGTCGGCCCAGACCTGTCGCCCGTCGGGGCGGACGAACGGCAGCCGGGCAGAGACGGCGCCCGCCATGCTGGGGCTGAGGGACGCATTCAATTCCGTCCACGGAGTGCCGACGAGGCTCGATGCTCCTACCCCCAGGAATCGGCATAGTGACGGGTTCGCGACGCGAATGAGCCCGTCCCGATCGACCACGGCGAATCCGACATCGGACTCGGACGTGAGGGAATGGAAGGCTGCCTCCGCGCCCAGCGCGCCGAGCTGCCGAGCCCGCTCGCGTTCCCGCCTCAGTGCGAGGATCAGGGAGCCCACCATCACTCCGGCGAAGACCAGCAGCTGCAGGATCACGATCACGGTCGTGGTGACCCGCGGGGCGGCGGAGCCCCGGAGCTCCCCCTCGAGGAGCCAGGCGAGCGACCACGACGCCACGACGGCCAGGAGACCGAGGACAGTGAAGGGGAGCGCACCGCTGCCGCCAAGCGGGCCGAGCGGCGGCCGGGCAGGTCTCGCGGCGATGACCGCGATGGCAAGGAGGAGCGTGATGACGGCACTGCCCACGGGGATGCTCGCAGCGTAGACCGGGTCACCAGCACTCGTCGTCGGAGCCTGCCTCAGGAGGGCGAGTGCAGGAACGAGGGTCGAGCTCAGGGCTGCCGCTGCGCCCACGATCGCCGCGCGTTCGGGCCGGCAGTCGAGGGCATAGGTCGCCCACGCCAGCAGGAAGGTGCAGGCCGCCGTGTAGGGGCTGGGCAGGGGCACCGCCTGTGCGGGCAGGCCGAACAGGTACGTCACGAGGAGGGCGATCGACGTGCCCCCCACGAGGAGCGCGAGGGCCGAGGCAATCCGTCGCCCCAGGGTGAGGGGACGCAGCCAGATCTTCATGAGCAGCGCCGCGCAGAGGACGAGGACGAGGACCCCCGAAACGGGAGGGATGTCGTCACGCAAGGTCGTGATGGCGGAGACCAGCGAGACAACCAGCGCGAGCGTCGTGCTCAGGGCCCGCCACTGCAGGCCGCCGGACTGCAGGTTCCCGACAGGGTCGGCGTCGTGGCTGGGACGTGCGGAAAGAGAGAGTCCGACTGTCATGGCGACCTCTCAGGGGGCACACCGGGGCGCGCCGACCACCTCGCCGCGCGATCTCAGTGTAGGAGCGGCGGGCTACCGTTGCCGCATGACCATCGTGCTCCAGCCCGCTCGGATCGACGTTCCGCTGGACGTGATCGACGACCTCCGCCAGCGCTTGTCGCGGACGCGGTGGTTCGACGCCTTCGACGCCGGCTGGGACTTCGGTGCGGATATCGACTACATCCGCGGGCTTGCCGACCAGTGGGCGTCCCACTTCGATTGGTATGCCGTGCAGGATCGCTTCAACGCGTTCGAGCAGGTCGAGGCGGTCGTCGATGGCCAGAGGATCCATGCCTTCCACAAGCGGTCGCCCCGACCCGACGCGACCCCCCTGCTCCTCGTGCACGGGTGGCCCGGGTCGGTCATCGAGTTCATCGACTGCATCGGGCCGCTGTCCGATCCGGATGCCCACGGTGCACCTGGCGCTCCCGCCTTCCACGTCGTCTGCCCGTCCATCCCCGGCTACGGCTTCTCCGGGCCGACCCGCGGACGGGGGTGGAACGGTCGACGCATCTCGGGTGCCTTCGCTGACCTCATGGAGGCCCTCGGCTACCCCTCCTACGCCGGCGCAGGAGGTGACTGGGGAGCCAACCTGCTCACCGACCTGGCGCGGTCCGACCGCCGGGCCGCCCTGACGGGCCTGCACCTCACCATGCCCACGGGGCTTCCTCCCGCGCCGGGCGAGGTCGAGGAGCTGACAGACTTCGAGCGCGCATCGCTGGCGCACTGGGACCATGCCGTCGCCACCGGCCGCGTCGAGCACGTGCAGATGAATGCGCACCGCCCGCACACCTACGCGCTGGCCATGAATGACTCGCCGGCCGGCCTTCTCGCGTGGCTGGTCGACATGTGCCGTTCGTTCACCGCCTACGAGGGGGACGTCGAGACGGCCCTGAGCCGCGATCAACTGCTGGCCAACGCGACCATCTACTGGGTGACGCAGACCATCCCATCGGCCATGCGGCTGTACTGGGAGTGGGCCCGCCAGAAGGCCGCCGATCCGCATCCCCCCTACGTGACCGTCCCGGTGTCGGTGTCGATCTTCCCCCACGACATCCGCCGCTGGCCGAGATCATGGGCCGAGCGGGCGCTCAACATCGTCGACTGGGAGGTGCTTCCGGCTGGTGGGCACTTCGGATCGTGGGAGCAGCCCGAACTGTTCGTGGACGCCGTGCGGCGGGCACTGGCGTGACCCTCATCCCGGTCACGGATCCGGCGGACCCGAGGCTGGTCGACTACACCGACCTCACGGACGTCGCCCTCCGCTCGCGTCGTGAGCCCGACGAGGGCCTCTACATGGCCGAGAGTGCCGAGGTCATCGGACGTGCCCTCGACGCCGGTCACCGACCCCGGTCGATCCTCATGGAGGAGCGGTGGGTGGAGCCGCTGTCGGGCCTCATCGAACGCGCGGAGTCGGCAGCCGGCGGGTCGCTGCCGGTCTATGTCGCTCCGCCGCCCATCGTTCACGGGATCACCGGCTTCCGGATGCATCGGGGAGCGCTGGCCGCCATGCAGAGGCCGGGGCTGCCGGCCGTCGGCGCCCTCCTCGTGGTGCCCGGGCGCCGCCGGCTGGTCATCCTCGAGGACATCGTGGACCACACCAACGTGGGGGCGATCATCCGATCGGTCGCCGCGCTCGGCGGCGACGCGATTCTGGTGACGCCGCGATGCGCGGACCCTCTGTATCGCCGATCGGTACGTGTGTCGATGGGCACGGTGTTCCAGGTGCCGTGGACGCGGATCGATCCGTGGCCGGCCGGGGCGCAGACGCTCCGTGAGCACGGCTTCACCGTCGCGGCGCTGGCCCTGAGCGACGACGCGGTGCCCCTCGACACCTTCGAGGCACCGGAGCGGCTGGCACTTGTGCTGGGCACCGAGGGTCACGGTCTCTCGGCGGCGACTGTGGCGGCAACAGACGTGGTCGTGCGCATCCCCATGTCCGGGGGAGTGGACTCCCTCAACGTGGCGGCCGCGGCGGCCGTCGCGCTCTGGGCCGTTCGCTGAGGGCCCCCTCAGCTCAGGAGCCAGTCCAGCATGCGATTGCGGAATCGGCCGGTCGGGTCCTTGCTGCCCACCAGGGCGGCGAAGTCATCGAAGCGGGGGTAGCGCTGCCGGACGGACTCCGCGGAGGCGGAGAAGAGCTTCCCCCAGTGGGGTCGACCGCCGCGCGGCGCCAGTACCTCGTCGAGTGCCGGGAGCAGGTCGAGCACCTCGGGGCGGCGCTGCCAGGTGAAGTGCAGGCCGACCGTCGCGCGCCCGGAGGCGCCGCTGAGCCACAGATCGTCAGCGGCCATGGTGCGGATCTCGCACACGAGCAGCAGCTCGCGGATCCGGGGTGCGAGGGCCTCGAGGTCGCGGAGGCCCGCGACAGCCTGGTCCCGAGGCACGAGGTACTCGGTCTGCAGCTCGTCGCCGGAACTGGGCGTGTGGTCGAGACGGAAGTGCGGGAGCCGCTCGTGCCATGGGCCCGGGGTGCCGAGCTGCCTCGTGCAGTTGGCCGGGTCCGCGCCGGGCACCGGGTTCTCGTTCGTCAGGGCCGGCGTGCCGTCGAGGAAGCTGGTGGCCGTCCACGGGCCGTCGGTGTCGAGCCGGCGCTTCAGCCACGCGCGACCGGTGAGCGAGGGCTCCCAGGTCGTGAACACGCTCACGCTGTAGGCCGAGCCGAAGGCCACGTCGAAGTCCGCCAGGAGCGCCTCGTGGCTCACGCCATCGAACACGTACTGGCCGACCTCGAAAGCCGGCTCGATCACCAGGTCCACCTCAGTGACGATGCCGAGCGCGCCCAGGCCGACCACCTCGCCAGCGAGGTCGGCGTCACGGACGTCCTCGATCGAGCCGTCGGCGCGCAACGTACGGAGCCCGCGCACCAGGGCGGACAGCGTGGCGTTCCGATCGCCGGAGCCGTGAGTGCCCGTCGCCACGGTCCCGGCGACACCGATGTGTCCGAGCGAGGCGAGGTTGGCCACCGCCCAGCCGCCGTCATTGAGCTGCCGGGCGGCCTGGCCGAACCGCATGCCGGCCGAGATCCGGGCGATCCGGGCCTCGCCGTCGACCTCCACGCGCTGGGGCATCTCCGCCAGGGAGACCTGCACGCCGTCCGTGTCGGCCACGTCGTTGAAGGAGTGACCGGTTCCGACGGCGTGCAGCCGTGGCGTCGACGCCACAAGGCGGCGGAGCTCGTCCTCGCTGCGCGGGTTCTCGCAGCGCTCCGCCGCGAAGGCGACATGCCCCGACCAGTTGGTCCTCATCATGCGGTCACCTCCGGGCTGCTGGCGCGGAAGATGCGGACCAGCGCCACCACGGTAGCCGCGAGGAGCAGGAGGATCCGCGCGGCCTGGATGACCGCCGTGATCGGGTCACCGGTCGACAGCTGGGTGGCGGTCCACGGGTAGACGACCTGCGTGAGCACCGACATGACGATGATCAGGACAACCACGAGGCCCATGCGGGAGCGCCGTGCCAGGAGGGCCACGGCCGCGAGCCCGATCAGCCACACGTTGTACTGGGGGGAGTTCACCCGGCTGGTGGCCAGGGAGACCAGGAGCACGGCCAGGGCCACATCGCCCGGGAGGGCCGACTCGAGCCGACCGGAAAGGCGTCCCCACACGAGTCCGGCGAAGGCGAGCAGGCCCACGCCGGAGACGACGAGTCCCACGATCTCCGTGCCGGCCATCTGCACCTGGATCGAGCCGTACTCGTAGCCGTAGGCGACTGGGCCGCCGAAGGCCGCCCACAGCACGTACGGCAGGGCACCTACGGACTCGATCTGAAGGCCGCGAGCACCCTGGTTGCCGAGGAAGGACAGGCTGCCGGTCGTCAGGAGCGCGAAACCGGCCAGGCCGACCAGGGCTGTCGCCACGAGGGCCGCAAGTCCTCGGGGGAGCGCCTTCCGCGGAAGCGCGAGGAGCATGAGGGCGGGCCAGACCTTCGTGAGGGCCCCGATGCCTGCGAGGGCACCGGAACGCAGCGGACGGGCCACGGTGAGGACGGCCAGGGCGGCGAAAAGGGTCGGAACCGTGTCGAACCGGACCATCATGATCGGCCCGACGACCAGGCCGGCCAGCGCCCACAGCCACAGTCCCCGCCACGAGGTGTCGTGGCTGCGGTGGTGAGCGAGGATCAGGGCGCCCATGAGAGCGGCGTCCACCAGGAGGATCAGCAGGGTGAAGCCCCAGCGGGGGTCGAGGGGCAGCGCCGAGAGGGCCATGAACAGGGGAGCGATGCCGGGTGGGTACTGCCAGGTGGGATCTCCCGCGGGGAAGGTGCCGCTGCCCAGCAGGCCGGCCCACGAGCGATAGATATCGACGTCATTCAGCATCCACGGCGTCAAATCGACCGATACCACAGCTATGACCCGCGTCGAGAGCCACGCGAGTGCTACTGCCGCGTACGCCTCGGCGGGCACGCGTGCCTCGGACGCGGACCGAGCGACTGCGGGCAACGGGGGTGACACGGCACTGTCTCCGGGGGTCGGGAGCGACGAGCATAGTGAGGGTTCGGCAGCCTTGCGGTCGGTCGGGCGGGACCTGCGCGACCTGGTCGTGTGGGCGGTGCTGGCCACGCTCCTCGTCGTCCTCCTGGGGCCGCTCATCCGGTCACCGGAGGGCGTGGCCATCACCTGGCTGAGCGGAGGCCTCGCCGCCGGCCTGCTGATCCAGCTGCCGCGTCGCCGCTGGTGGCCGCTCCTCCTCGTGCTGGCCGCGGCGTCGGCCACCACGTATGCCATGCTCGCCGTCCCCACGCCCCTGCTGAGCGTGCAGGTGGCCGCCGACCTGGTGGCCGTCACGGCCTTCGCCGTGGTCATCAGGAACCGGCGGCGGGCGCTGTCCGGCCTCGGGGCCGATGTCCCGTGGGTGGCCTTCGCCGCGCTGGGCGCCGCCGCCATCCGTGCGGCCCCGTTCCTCATCGTCACGACGGTTCGCGCGGACTACCTGCCCCGGTACATGGCGACCGCGATCGTCGAGGTGGGACTGGCGACCGTGGTCGGCCTCATCGCCGGAACCCGTCCCGTCCTCGGGCTGGCGCAGTGGCCTCGTGAGGGCGGCTACCTGAGCAGGCACCGCGAGCAGCTGCTGGGGACGGCCGTCCTCGGCATGTTGCTCGTCCTGATCTTCCTGAGCCCGTTCGGCACCGCAGTTCCCGGGGCGCAGTTCCTCATTCTTCCGATCCTGCTCGCCGCCGCCGTGCGCTACCCGATCCCGCTGACGGCGACGTTCACAGGGCTGTCCGTCCTGGTCATGTCGGCGTCGGCGGCAGCGGGAGTGGGCGCCTACGACTTCGGTGGCTCCCCGACGGCGGAGGAGATCTTCGCGACCCAGATGTACATGCTGGTCGTCACGGTGTCCGTCTTCGTGCTCGCGTCAGTCGTCGGCGAGCGCCGGCACGCACAGCACGAGGTCGCCCACTCGTCGACCCTGCTCGCTGCCGTCTTCCGCGAGTCGCCCGTTCCGGCCGCGTGGCTGACCGTCACTCAGGACGGATACCCGGTGATCCGCGAGGCGAACCCGGTGTTCCTCGGCCTGGTCGGCCTGAGCGGCGAGGAGGTGAGCGGGGTCCGCCTGTCCAGCCTGCTTAGTCCGTCCCACCCCATCGACATGACGATGCTCGAGTCGGGACGGGACCTGCAGGCCTTCGGTCCGGACGGCACCGTGCGCTGGCTCCGTCCGACCGTCTCGCGCCGGTTCCAGGATCCGGACTCGATCGGGAACGGCCAGTTCGACGAGTTCACCGTGCTGGTCCTCGAGGACGTGACCGCGGACCGGGTCTCCGAGGAGCTGCTGCGCCAGCAGGCGCGGCGGGACAGCCTCACCGGCCTGCCCAACCGGGCCGCCCTGGTCGAGCGGCTCGATGAGGCCATCGACGGCGCGCGGCCGCGGGAGCCGGTCGGCCTGCTGATCGTGGACATCGACGACCTCAAGGTGGTCAACAACGCCCTCGGGCACCTGGCCGGCGACCAGCTGATCGTGCAGATGGCGGAGCGCTTCGAGGACACCATCGCCCCGCGCGACTTCCTGGTCCGCACGGGCGGCGACGAGTTCGCGGTCCTGCGTCCGGTGCCGCGAGCCGACGAGACGCTCGACGACCTCGCAGCACGCCTGCTGCGGTGCGTTGAGGAGCCCTTCACCATCGACGGGCAGTCGGTGCCCGTGTCCGTCAGCATCGGCGCCGCCGAGTCGGACCACTTCACCGAGCTCCCCGGGGACCTGCTGCGCAGCGCGGACATCGCCCTCCAGCGGGCGAAGCACGAGGGCCGGCACCAGGCCGCCCGCTTCCAGCCGGGTGAGGATCGCTCGGCACGGGAGCGGATGGGCTTCGAGCACCTCCTGCGTCGGGCACTCGACGAGGAGGAGCTGGTCTGCCTCTTCCAGCCCATCGTCCTGTGCAAGACGCGGCGGGTCGTGGCCGCGGAGACACTGGTGCGGCTTCGCGACGATGAGGGCAAGCTGGTGCCCCCGTCCGCGTTCCTGCCTCTCGCGGCGGAACTCGGCCTTCTCGGCACGCTGACCGATCAGGTCCTGCGGGCAGCCTGCGTGGCCGCTCGCACCTGGCGCGACAGCGGCCACGACATCCGGGTCGCGTTCAACGCCCCGCCGCAGTGGCTCAACTCAGCGGCCCTGGGCACGGTCGACCGGCTGACCGCCGAGTTCGCCATCCCGATGTCGGTCCTCACCGTGGAGGTCACGGAGGAGGAGACACTGAGCGCCGGTCGTCAGGCCATCGAGACCCTCACCGAGCTGCGCGCCCGGGGTATGCACGTGGCGATCGACGATTTCGGCACCGGATACGCCGGCCTCGACTCCTTCCGCAGTGTCCCGGCCAACATCGTGAAGGTCGACCGCTCGTTCATCGACGAGATGCTGCGCAACGACGAGGACTACGAACTGGTGCGTTCGATGCTCGACCTGATCTACCGCTTCGGCAAGCTCGCGGTCGCGGAGGGCGTCGAGGGCGAAGACCAGCTGCAGGCGCTGCGGGCCATGGGCTGCGAGTACGCCCAGGGCTTCCACCTCTCGGTGCCGGTGCCCCTCGACGAGTTCCCCGTCGGCGAGGTCCTGCCGCGCCAGGCCGGGCAGCCCACGCTGCCCGTCAGCCTGCCAGGGTGACGACCAGGGCGATCACCGCGAAGGCGATCGCGATCTCGACGACGACGACCCCGATTGCCGCGATGCGCAGGGGAGCCCGGTACTCGCCCGGGGCGATACGCCAGGCACGCCGGATGACGGCCGGCAGCTTCGTCGCCTCGCGCGTGGGGTCCCCGGACGGGTCCCGCTGGGACCAGTAGTTGCGCTCCGAGCTGAGGCCGAGGACGGCGAAGACCACGCCGAACAGGGCCAGCACGATGGCGATGATCCAGAGGGTCAATGCGGCGATGGACACGCGCAGACCCTATCCAGCGCTACCGTGAGCCGGTGGCCGCCTCCTCGCATGGCTCGCCGGTGTCGGTCGACGCCGGTGGCGTGAGCGTCCGGCTGACCAGCCCTGAGCGCGAGATGTTCCCGGGGATCACCAAGCGCAAGGTGCTCGACTACTACCTGTCCGTGGCCGGCCCCATGGTCGCCCAGGTCGGCGACCGACCCACGGCCCTGGAGAGGTGGCCCGATGGCGTCGGCGACGAGCGTGAGCACTTCTTCCAGAAGCACCTTCCCAAGTCCACTCCCGACTACGTGAGCGGGCTCTCCGTGCGGTTCCCGAGCGGACGGCGCGGGACGATCCTCAACCCGGACTCCGCGGCCGTCATCGCCTGGGCCGTACAGATGAGCGCGATCACCTTCCACGCCTGGCCGGTTCGGGCGCCGAGCCTGGACAAGCCGGACCAGCTGCGCATCGACCTCGATCCGTCGCCGGGCCGCGGGTGGAGGGACGTGCTGGACGTCGCCCTGATGTGCCGGGAGCTCCTCTCCGAATGGGAGTGGCCCTCGTATGTGAAGACCAGTGGCAGCCGCGGGGTGCACATTTTCATCCCGATCCGACCGGATCACTCCTTCATCAACGTACGGCACGCCGCAATCGTCGTCGGACGTGAGCTGGAGCGGCGCAGCCCCGATCTGGTCACCACGTCGTGGTGGAAGGAGGAGAGGGGCGAGCGGGTGTTCATCGACTACAACCAGAATGCGCAGGACCGGCTCATGGCTTCTGCGTACTCGCTGCGGCCGAAGCCGGATGCGACGGTGTCGATGCCCGTCGAATGGGACGATCTGCCGGACGTCGACCCGCACGACTTCACGTTGCGCACCGTGCCCGCCCTCGTGCGTGCGCGTGCCCGCGATCCGTGGTCCGGCATGCAGGAAGCCGCGGTGAGCCTGGAACCAGCCCTCGAGCGGTGGGAGCGCGGCGTTCGCGAGGGACTCCCAGAACTGCCCTACCCGCCGGACTTCCCCAAGATGCCGGGCGAGCCGCCGCGCGTGCAGCCGAGCAGGGCTAGGACGGACTGAGCAGCCCCGAGATGCTCGCGGCGGGCGGAACCTCGAGCTGGTCGAAGCCGCAGGTGGTCGGACCACGGTCGGGCCGCCAGCGTGCGAACGACACGCCGTGGCGAAAGCGGTCGCCCTCCATCTGGTCGTACTCGACCTCGGCGACGAGTTCAGGGCGCAACGCCACCCACGGCTGTTCCTTCTTCCACCGGTTGGCGGTACCGGGGATGCGGATCCCCGACGTTCCGCGCCACGGATGAGGCTCGTCCTCCGCCGACGCCAGGGGGGCGAGCAGGTCGACCAGCTCCCGACGCTTCTTGGCGGTGAACGCTGAGGCACCTCCCACGTAGTGCAGGCGCCCGCCTTCGTCGTAGAGGCCCAGCAGCAGGCTGCCGACGATGGGCTCGCCCTCAGGCCCGGGCTTCGTGTACGCGCGCCAGCCAGCCACCACCACATCGGCAGACCGCAGATGCTTGACCTTCCCCTGGGCCCGCTTGCCGGGGAGGTACGGATCAGCGACGGGCTTCACGATGAGCCCGTCCACTCCGGCGCTCTCGTAGCCCACGAACCACGACTCCGCGACGGCCCGATCGATGGTGTTCGGGGTGAGCAGGATCGGCGGCTCCCAGGAGGAGGCAAGCGTCTCGAGGACGGAACGACGCGATCCGAACGCCTCGCTGGTGAGATCCCCCTCTGACCACAACGCGTCGAACAGCAACAGCGTCGCGGGGTACTCGGCGGCGAGGCGGGCGATGTTGGATCCCTCCGCCTCCGACCGAGGACGCAGGCGGGAGGACAGCACCCCGAAGTCGAGCCGCCCGTCGTGCTGGATCACGATCTCGCCGTCGAGCACGGTTCCGCGTGGCACCTGGCCCCGAATCGCAGCCACCACCTCGGGAAAGGCATAGGCGAGGTCGACGATCTCGTCGGCGGACTTGGAGCGTCCACGTCCCTGCAGCACGACCTCCCCCTGCTCGTCGACGAAGACAAGGCAGCGGAAGCCATCCCACTTGGGCTCGAAGGAGATGCCCGGCTCGTCCGGGAGCGTGCTGCCGAGCGGGGCGGCGAGCATGGGCTCGATGGGCGGGGTGAGCATCAGCCGCGCTCCAGCGTCAGGAAGACCGTGTCGTCGTCACGCTGCACGTCGACCACGTTGAGCCGTCGTGGCTCCCATCCGGGAACCGAGATCAGGTGGTCGCGCGCCTCACCGCCGTGCAGAAGTGGCGTCACGGACAGCAGCAGCTGATCGATGAGATCGTCCGTAAGAAGGTCGGCCAGCAGGTGCGGGCCGCCTTCGCACTGGACGCGCGTCAGCCCGCGGCCGGCCAGGGCGTCGAGCGCGACAGTGAGGTCGACCGAATCGACACCGCAGCCGATGACGTCCGCCGCGGAGCGCAGGTCATCGCTGGCGGTGGCAGCCGAGTGCTCCGAGGTGACGACCACGGGCCGAGGGTGCTCGGGGCCCCGTTCGCTGAACATGCGCAACGACATCGGCAGGTCGAGGCTGTTGGTCACGACCGCGATGACCTTGCGGGACGGCCGGTAGTCCTCCGCACGGATGGTGCCCGCACCGACGAGCAGCACGTCCGGCGCAGAGCGCAGCGCGGAGAACCAGCGTTGGTCGGCAGCGCTGCTGATGGAACGGGAGCCGCCGTCCTCACCGCGCACGACGCCATCGAGGGTCGTCGCCATGACGGCGCGGACCCACCGTCTGCCCGGGGGGAAGTCGGGCACGCGGAGCGGCTGCATGCCTCGATCGTCGCATGAATAGAGTCGCGCTGTGCCCCAGTCGCTGACCGCCCGCCATCCCGAGCTGTCAGTGGCCAGCCTCCTCGACGAGTTCGTCCCCCCGCCGCACTTCGCGGGAGTCAGCTTCGAGTCGTATGTGCCGGACCCCCATGAGCCGACGCAGCGGGCGGCGCTCGAGGCCCTCCAGGTGTTCGCACACCGGGTCGGTGCTCCGCCACCCAAGCGCTCTCTGTTCCGGCGCGCGGCGCCCCCGGAGGGGCGGGCCGGCGTCTACCTCGACGGCGGCTTCGGCGTCGGGAAGACCCACCTACTGGCCTCGCTGTGGCGAGCCGTGCCGGGTCCTGCGCGTTTCGGGACTTTCGTGGAGTACACCAATCTCGTGGGTGCGCTCGGGTTCCGCGCTGCCGTGGACGCGCTGAAGGCCAACAAGCTGGTGTGCATCGACGAGTTCGAGCTCGACGACCCCGGCGACACCGTGCTCATGTCCACCCTCCTCGGCGAGCTCGTCGACTCCGGCGTGATGCTCGCCGCGACGTCCAACACGCTCCCGGACCGGCTGGGGGAGGGACGGTTCGCGGCGGAGGACTTCCTGCGGGAGATCCAGGGCCTGTCGGCGCACTTCGACGTCCTGCGCATCGACGGCCCGGACTACCGGCACCGCGAGCAGGAGGTGGCCCCCGAGCCGCTTGCGGACGAGGACCTGCGACAGACCGCAGACCGGGTGCCGGGAGCCCACCTCGATCGCTTCGACGATGTGGTCGACCACCTCTCGACCGTCCACCCGTCGCGGTACGGAGCCCTGGTGGAGGGGATGAGCCTGCTCGCACTCACCGAGGTGCACCCCGTGCGCGACCAGGCTCAGGCCCTTCGCCTGGTGGTGCTGGTGGACCGGTTGTACGACCGGGACATCCCGGTGATCTCGAGCGGCGTGCCCCTCGATCGCGTGTTCACGGAGGACATGCTCAGGGGCGGGTATCGCAAGAAGTACTACCGCGCCATCTCGCGGCTGGTCTCCCTTGCGCGTGATGGCCAGTCGATGGTTGGGTGACGCGCATGGATCCCACGGGCATCATCAGTGCCATCTTCGCTGGCATCATCATCGGCCTCATCGCTCGCATCCTCGTGCCCAGCATGCAGCCGATCGGGTGCATCGTCACGATCATCATCGGCATCATCGGCGCCTTCGCCGGCATCTTCGTGGGTGACGCGTTCGGCTACGGGGACTCGTTCTGGCTGGTCTTCCTGACGCAGATCTTCATCGCCGTCGTGCTGGTTGCGATCACCGCTTTCCTGTTCCGGAAGAGCAACACCGGCTGATCGGATTTTGTCCCCGGATACCCCACGGGGTATAGTTCGGGAGTCCGCGACACGGGGTCGCGGATTCTGCTTTCCGGAGGACGTCAGTATGTGCAGCCCCGCTCTGTGCCGTCAGTGCAACAAGGTCACGTACACCGGCTGCGGCCAGCATGTCGACCAGGTGCTCGCGCCTTACAGCCGCGAGGAGCGCTGCGAGTGTCGCTAGCCCGCTAGGTCGCGTCGGCGCCAGCCGACGAGTCCGAGTGCGGCGATAGCCGCGCCCACGACCAGGAGTCCGATCAGCGACCCTGCGGCGACCTGCTCGCCCGGCAGGGTCGGGCTGTGGGCGAACGGGGAGAGGCCGAGCACCCAGTCGGCCAGCTTCCACAGTGAGCCGAACTCCCCGAGAACGACGAAGACCGCGAGCAGGCCCCACGCTCCTGGGACCGCCCGCGGAAGCCAGCCGAACAGCGCGAGAACGAGCGCGGCCATCACCCACGCCGCAGGGATGTGGGCGACGGCCGCGCTCGTCATCCGCGCCACCTGTCCGACCGGATCGCCCACCGAGACGCCGTGGCCGAGGCCGATCGCTGCGCCTCCGGCGATGAGCACGAGGCCGGTGGCCAGGAGCGCGAAGCCGAAGTCGGAGAGCGCCCACCGCATTCGCGTGGTCGCGGTGGAGAGAACGAGATCCGCATGGCCCGACGACTCCTCGGCGCGCAACCGGGCCACCGACGCGATGGCGTAGCCGCCCACGATGATCCCGAAGATCGATACCTCCGCGGCAAGGAAGGCGTCGACGATCATTTGCTTGCCACCGAGCAGCTCGAGGTACTGGCGCATCTGAGGCGAGTCGAGCAGTCCCGACACGTTCTCGGCCACGCTGCCCAGCACGAAGCCCATGACGACCGCGGCCGCCAGCCACGCGACGAGCATCGCGCGCTGCAGGCGGACGGTCAGGCCGACCAGGCCGTCGATCCGACCCGTGGCGGGTCCCAGGCGATCGGGGATGAGGCCGGATCCGAGGTCGCGCCGGGACCGCAGGGCGAAGGCGACCGGCACGAGGATGGCGGTGGCGATCAACGGCAGGGCGGACACCCACCAGCGATCACCGGCGAACGGACGGATCTGCTGGCTCCAGCCGATGGGCGACAGCCAGGACAGCCAGCCGGGATCCCCATCCGCCAGGTCCCCGACGGCGCGGAGCGTGTACGCCAGCGCGATGGCGGCGAGGCCGAGCCCGATGGCACCTCGATGGGAGACGGTGAGCTGTGCCGCGACCCCGGCCGCCACGCCGAACACGAGGGCGCTGAGCGCCCAGGCGAGGCCGAAGGCCGCCGACCCGGCTGCCGGCAGTCCAACGGCGAGGAGCCCGGCCGCCGTGAGCAGGCCGAGGGCCGCGCTGCCGAGCAGCGCGTAGAGGAGCGCCGCGGCGAGCGGCGCGCTGCGGCCGACGACGCCGGAGACCAGGAGCTCGAGGCGCCCGGACTCCTCCTCTGTCCGGGTATGCCGGACGATCAGGAAGACGAAGACGACGGAGATCAGCGCGGCTCCGAAGGCCGTCATCTTGATCAGGGACAGGGCACCCAGTGACGTCGGGTCGTACACCTTGCCGTAGAGCGCGACCAGGGCAGCGGTTGCGTTGATCGCGTCCGAAGCCTCGATGCGGCTCTGCGCGTCCGGGTAGAGGTCCTTTGTCGCCGCGACGGAGAACGACACCATCGCCACCAGGCCGATCACCCAGGCGGGCAGGATGATCCGGTCGCGACGCAGGGCGAAGCGCAGCATCGTCCACGTGCCGACGAAGGGGCCGGATCGGGTCCGGGACATCTCAGCTCCGGGCGTAGTGCTGGAGGAAGAGGTCCTCCAGCGTCGGGGGGTGGCTCTCCAGGGTGAGGACCCCGGAGCCGGCGAGCGCCGCCACGAACCCCGGCATCGCGTCCGACTCGACCTGGGCGGTCACGCGGCCGTCCTCCATCACGAGGTCGTGGACTCCCGGCAGGTCCGCAAGCCCGTCGGCTCCACGCTCGATCGTCGCGGTCACCGACGTGCGCGTGAGGTGACGCAGCTCGGCGAGCGTTCCCGACTCGACGATCCGGCCGTCGCGAATGATGCTCACGCGATCGCACAGGGCCTCGGCCTCGCTGAGGATGTGCGAGGACAGCAGGACCGTCCGTCCGTCGGCGCGGAGCTCGCGGACGCTCTCCCGGAAGGTGGACTCCATGATGGGGTCGAGTCCCGAGGTGGGCTCGTCGAGGACGTACAGCTCCACATCACTGGCAAGCGCGGCGATGAGGGCGACCTTCTGGCGGTTGCCCTTCGAGTACGAGCGGCCCTTCTTGCGGGGGTCGAGGTCGAATCTCTCGATGAACTCGTCACGACGACGCGGGTCGACGCCACCGCGCAGGCGACCCAGCAGGTCGATCACCTCGCCGCCACTGAGGTTCGGCCAGAGGGAGACGTCGCCGGGCACGTAGGCCAGCCTCCGGTGGAGGGCGGCCGTCTGCCGCCAGGGGTCCATGCCGAGCACGTCCATGCTGCCGGCCTGGGCGTGCAGAAGGCCGAGCAGGACCCGCAACGTCGTCGTCTTGCCGGCACCGTTCGGGCCGAGGAAGGCATGCACCTCGCCCTGGCGCACGGTGAGGTCCAGGCCGTCGAGGGCCGTTACCGGTCCGAAGCGCTTCACGACCCCGGTCAGCGTGATCACATCCGTCACACCCCGACGGTATTCCTCCGGGCATCCGGTGTCCTGCGTACCTCGCGAGTGGTCCGAAGGTGCCCTAGGGTGTCCCTCGATGCACACTGACCACATCAATCACACCTTCCTCGACCCCGTACTGGCGGGCAACGAGGTGGACACCTACTACCACTTCGGCGTCGCGAGCGACGATCCGCTCCTCGAGGAGCTGCGACGGGTGCGGGCCATCATCCTCGGGGGCTCGGGGGAGCGCGCCCGCGCCTTCGCCGAGGAGTGGAGTCGCCGCAACGGCGGGGCCCCGATCGTCGACTTCCCCAAGGAGGACCGGTTCGTCACCCGCTACACGGCGGGCGTCCTTTTCGCCTCGCACGGCATGGGCATGGCCAGTGCATCGATCGCGCTGCAGGAACTCATGCGGATGGTCTTCTTCCTCAAGAGGGGCGACCTGGCGGAGATGGCCCGCGTGGCGTGGATGCGCGTCGGCACGAGCGGGGGAGTGGGCCTTCCACCCGGCACCGTGGTGGTGTCCACCGAGGGGCTCATGGCGGATCTGAAGCCCTATCGCCTCCTCCAAGGGGGCCACGGGGAGTACTGGTTCGACGGCACATTCCCGAGGGACATGGTCGAGGACCTGATGGCTGCGGCCGAAGCCGCAGGCGTGCCTGCGATGCCCGGCAAGACCGTCGCCGCGAACGACTTCTTCCTCGAGCAGTTCCGGCTTGATGGGGCCATCTCGATGGAGACGCCGGACAGCAAGATGGCGTGGCTGAGGTGGCTGGATGAGAACGGGGTGCGCAACATCGAGATGGAGGGCGCCATGGTCGCCGGATATCTCAACTACTGGGGCTTCCCTCGGTTCGGGATGATCTGCGTGACGATCGTGAACCGGCTCGTCGGTGATCAGGTCACCTTCACGCCGGAAGAGTTGCACGGGTTCACCGAGCGGGAGGGCGAACTCCTCTTCACCTTCCTCAGAAGGGAACTGAACCGCTGACGGGTGCCGCAGACACCTGGGCCACCGGGTCGGGTGGCCGCGGGTCGGGTGGTTCGTGGTGGTAGACGCGGCCGAGGGGTGATCGCCAGGTGCAGGCACCCGATCGTCGGCTCGTGGTGATGTGCCAGCCGCCGTGAGTCTTGAGTTGGTGACTCGGCCGTGGTGAGTACCACGGCCTGCGAGGTTGCTTGCACAGCGGTCCGAGGCTCTCCAGATCCGTGCCACCACCGCTGTCGTACGGCACGGCGTGGTCGATCTCGCAGTTCTCGGCGGGTCGGGTGCAGCCGGGGAACCGGCAGGTCCCGTCCCGCAGCGCGAGCAGGTGGCGCTGGAGATCCGAGATCGCGTACCGGGCGCGGCCGGCGTCGATGATGCAGCCCGCGGCGTCGGTGACCAGCTTGCGCAGCGTCGAGGACGGATCCGCGTCGGCGAGGAGGTCGCGGATGGTGTCCGCGGTCACCGGCTCCCCCGCGATCGACCCGCCCGCAGCAGCCGGGTCGGTGCCGGTCAGCGTGGAGAGCGGGACGAGCACGCTCACCGACGCCCGCACCTTCGCCTCGGTGACGGGTCCGGTGATCGTGGCCACCGAACCCGGATCACCCAGGACCAGGGTCGTGAACGCCGCCACGCGGCGCTGCCCGGCGGTGATGCACCCGTCCGCGGTCTCGAACCGCGGATCCTTCGCCAGGGTCGTGATGGCGTCCATCACGGCCACTCCATGCGCGAGCGGGAGCACGGCAGTGACCTCGCACGACCCGTTCTCGGTCGGCGTCAGCCACACCCCGTGCTCCCGCTTCGCCGCATCCTGGCGCCGCTCATCGGCACCCCGCGGGTCCGCGGCCAGCACCAGCGTCCTGGTCTTGCGGGCCGCCTGCCGGGCCGTATGGGTCTCGGCGTACGGGATCACGATCGCGAGGATCCGCGCGCACTGCGCGGCGTACTCCGCAACCCGGTCCCCGTCGCCGGCCAACGGCAGGCGGGTCAACTCCCGCGCGATCGCGGACACGTGCCCCGCCGACAGCGACCCCGCCTCCAGAGCGTCGCGCAGCGGCCGCATCGGCCCGGCCAGGTCGGCGGCATGCTCCAGCTGGATGTCCATCGCCCGGGGACTCAGCCGCAGCGCGGCCGCGAGCTCCGCCGAGGCGAGCATCTCCGCCGTGACGAACCCCGACGCGGACTCCGCGCGGGCGGCCTTCTCCGCCTCGAAGTGCCCGACCAACCGCTCCTGCACCCCAGCGAGTGCTCGCGCCTCGAACCCAGCGACGAATGCCGACACCCTCTTGACCTGCTGGGCGAAGGTCACCGTCTCATCCGCGGACAGCCCGGCCGGGTCAACCTGCAGCAGGTTCGCCAACTGACCCACGCCCGCCGGCCCGCACACCGACGTCGCCAGGGCATCGCTATCGGTCCAGGGCTCCTCCGGCAGGTCGTCGAGCTCCTCGTCCAGCCACGCTGGAGCCTCCGCGACCGGCGGCGGCCAGTCCGCGAGGAAGTAATCGGGGAGTTCGAACATGTGTTCGATTCTAGTCGAGCGACACCCCCGACGCAACCGCGAATCCACAAGAAATCGTTGCTATGACAGGGGAATCCGCAACGGGAGGCCCAGTTCGTCCTCAGTAGCCGAAGGGCTGGCGAGGTCCGTCGACGGGGGCGCCACGGCTGGTCGCCAGCGCCTGGTTCAGGCCGTGGATCACGGAGTACTGGTCGTAGCCCACGGTGATCATGCGGAAGCCTCGCTCCGTCCAGCGCCGGGCGAGCCGCTCGTCTGCATGGATCGCAGGAACGATGTCGTGGCGCCTGCAGGCGTCCAGGATCCGGTCGATGGCCGCCATGAACTCGGGAGCGTCATTGTCGGGACGAGGCGGCAGTCCCAGGGTGAGGGACAGATCCACAGGGCCGACATAGACGCCGTCGATGCCGGGAACGGACAGGATCTCCTCGAGGTTGGCCAAGGCCTGGACCGTCTCGATCATGACGAGGCAGGTGACGGTCGCGTTCGCGACGCGCGCGTAGTCGTCGCTGTAACGGCTGATGGCGGCGACCGGTCCGTAGCTCCGATCGCCCTCGGGTGGGTAGCGGCAGGCTGCCACCGCGGCTCGGGCATCGTCGGCGGTGTTGACCATCGGAATGATCACTGCCAGGGCTCCTGCGTCCAGGGCGCGACCGATGGTCATGGCGTGGTTGGTGGCGACCCGCGCCACGGGGATCGCGCCCGCGGCCTCGGCGGCCTGCATCATGGCCAGGGCCTCGGGCTCGGACGCGATGCCGTGCTGGAGGTCGACGACGACGTAGTCGTAGCCCATGCGAGCGGCTGCCTCAGCAGTCATGGGTTCACGAAGGAACATCCAGGCGCCCAGCACAGGGCGCTCCTGCCAGCGATCACGCAGCGAGGGAATCGGCACGGAGCCATGCTTGCGCACGATGTGGTCCTCCCACGCGTCGGCTCCCGTCATGCGGAACGCCAATTACTCCGTCGGGCGGCTAGCCTCGGTGCGTGGGCGACTTCATAGTTCGCGACCTGTCGGCGGAGACCTGGCCCGCCTTCGCGGACATCGTCGAGCGCCACAACGGGGTGTGGGGCGGCTGCTGGTGCATGGCCTTCCATCCTGAGGGGGTTGGCAAGGGACACACGCCCGCGGGCAACCGGGAGGCGAAGCACGAGCGGGTGCTGGCCGGAACGACGCACTCTGCCCTGGTCATGGATGGCGACACGTGCGTCGGCTGGTGCCAGTTCGGGTCGCCCACGGAGTTGCCGCGCGTCAAGAGCAGGCGGAAGTACGAAGCTGGACTGGAGGATCCGCCGGACTGGCGGATCACCTGCTTCTTCGTCGACCGCAGGAGACGCGGCGAGGGGATCGCGTCTGCGGCGCTGGCCGGCGCCCTCGCCTCGATTGCCACGGCCGGCGGCGGTGTGGTCGAGGGGTACCCCGAGGAGACCGAGGGATTCGCGGTGCAGGGCTCGCACCTGCACACCGGAACCGTGGGCATGTTCCTCGATGTCGGCTTCGTCAGGCAGAGGCAGATCTCTCCTCGCCGGTGGGTGATGGCGCGGTCGGTCGCTCCGGCCTAGGCCTGCCTCAGCTCGTCGATCCGGGCCAGGAGCGGTTCCCGGTTGTGCATGCCGCGCTGCCGGACGCCGGCCTCGATGTCGAGGGCGAACTCGACGACTGCTTGGTTGACCGGGGCGGGCTCCCCGTGACGCCTCAGCATCTCGACGACCAAGCCGTTGATGTCGTTGACCTCTGCATGTCGACCCTTCATCCAGTCCTGCAGGATCGTCGACCGCGACTCGGGCAGGACGTAGTTGGCGCACAGCTCGTCCAGGATCGTGGGCATGAAGGTGGCCGGATCGGATGCAGCGTCGCCCTCCATGCCGAAGATCGCCCGCACCGTGATGTCCTCGAGCTCGGCGACCCTGAGTGCCTCGTCTCCGGCGTCGGTCATCACCTCGCGCATTCCGGGCACACGAGCGCACTCGACGATGGACGTGTCGAGCACTGCTGATGGCAGCAGCTCGCCGGCATTGAGGACCAGCTTCATCCACTTCGGCGACGTGATGTCGTCGACCTCCTCGACATCGCCTGCATGTCGGAGGAGTGAGGCGACCACGGGAATGTGGTGCCGGGACTCGGCGCGGGGTGCTCCTACCGCGAACCACGTCCTGCTCCGGTCGGACTGGCGCTCCACGTGCCCGGGCTCGTACATGGCCGCCGTGAGCTCGATGACGGCAGCGACGGCTCGATCCGCGCCCATGACATCGACGATGACGTCACCGGTCATCCCGTTCTGGACTCCCGCGACGACGCCGTCGGGTGCGACATGTGGCTTGATCAGCTCGACTGCCCAACGCGTGTCGTAGGCCTTGACCAGGAGGAGCACGACATCGAAGGGTCGGGTGATCGTGGCCACCTCGCACAGGTGCAGGATCGGCACCCGGACGGTGCGCACGTCGCCTCTCATGTCCACGATGACGCCGTGGTCGCGGATGGATTGCACGTTGTCGGGCCACTGGTCGATGAACGTCACGTCCAGCCCGGCATCGACGAGATCCGCACCGATTCCCGAGCCGTTGGCCCCCGTGCCGAGGACGGCGATGCGCAGGTCGGTCAGGTCACGTGAACTCATCGGCTGCATCCCGGCACGATAGCGAGCAGGGAGACGGCCTCGGGAACGAGCCTGGAAGCCACAAGAACCCCTTGGATTCCAAGGGGTTCGAGAGTGGGCGATACAGGAATCGAACCTGTGACCTCTTCCGTGTCAAGGAAGCGCGCTAGCCCCTGCGCCAATCGCCCGTGGGGGTCCTTTTCGGGACTGCGACAGACTACACGGCAACGGTCACCCGGTCGCGACCGGCCTGCTTGGAGGTGTACAGGGCTGCGTCGGCCCGGCTGGACATCGAGGCAAAGTGCGTCGTCTCCGCCTCGGTCACCGCGATCACCCCAGCGCTCATGGTGATCCGGCCCGTGGGTGACAGTCCCACCAGATCGAGGGCGCCGACTCGCGCTCGGATGCGTTCCGCGACGACGCGGGCGCTATGCGAGTCGGCGTCGGGCAGGACGACGAGGAACTCCTCACCGCCGATCCGATAGGCCACGTCGTTGTCGCGGATCGCGTCGCTGATGGATGCGGCGACCTGCGACAGGACGCTGTCTCCCGCGGCGTGCCCGTTGCTGTCGTTGACGGCCTTGAAATGGTCGATGTCGAGGGCGATCAGTGCATACGTGCCCGAGGGCACCCGCTCCTCGAGGGCGCGACGGTTGTCGAGCCCCGTGAGCGGATCGGTGAAGGCGGCGCGACGGAGGTCCGACTCCCTCCGGGCCTGTTCGTGGTCCTCGAGGTACTCGTCGATGACGGGGCGGATCGTGGGCGCGAGGCTCCGCAGCATCGTGAGCAGCTCCTGGTCAGAGTCGGCCTCGTCCGGTGCGTGGAGGCACAGCTTGGCCGCGGGACTCCCGGGGATATCGACACATGGCACGTGGTCAGGCGGTGGCCGCAGCGCGGCCCGGGAACCGCCCCAGCCCCACATCGTCCAGCCGCGGTCCGGGACGTCGATGAACAGCGCACACCGGTAGTTGCCCTCGGCGTCGTCAAGGACCCTGTTCAGGGCGGCCACGAGAGCGATCGGGTCGGCCGACGTGAGCAGCGCCTCGGTGATCCCGGTGCGCGCTTCGGAGATGTGGAGGAGGTGCTGGAGGTCGATGTCCGCGTCGGCCAGCGTGAAGATGCCGCAGTCGATCGACTTGAGGCCCTCGAATGCGCCATTCACGGCGGCGGACGTGATGACATGGCCGTGCTGGGGAGCGATGCGCTCGATGTCCCGCCAGCGCTGCTGGATGCGCGTCAGGCCGGCGGTGAGAAGCTCGCGGCTCGGCATGTAGTGCTGGTGGAAGGGTCGAGCCGCGTCCAGGATATACTCGACGTCATCGCTCTCCAGCACGGTGTTGTCCGGTACGAAGCCGCCGAACAGGTCCGCGGAGAAGAGCGTGTGCGTTGCGGTGTCGTAGGAGACCATCGCGCCGGGGAAGTGCAGGTACGGCGTCAGCTGGAACTCGAGCCTGCGATCTCCACCGAGCGGAACGGCCCAGTCGTGCTCCTCGACGAGCCAGTAGCGGTACGGGTGGCCGTAGTGCTTCAGCAATGCGGCAGCGCGCCATTCGCTGACCACCTGCACATCGGGTCGGGGCAGGCGGTCCGCCAGGACGGACAGGGAGCCCGCGACGTCGGGGTCGGCGTGGTGGCACACGAGGTACGCGATGGAGTCCAGCGGCTGTACCTGCTGGACCCGCTCAAGGACGGCGTCCACCGTGAGGATCGACCCGGGATCGACGAGGACCGACTCGGTGCCGTTCCGGATCAGGTAAGTGTGGCATTGGAAGCGGTCATCCGGCAGGCGGATGCCCACCCAGTAGACGTCGTCGGCCACCTCGATGGGTCCTTGAGGCACGCCGACTCCCTCCATCCCCGCGGAGGAAAGGTTACCGGTCTAGGTGGCGGAATGCGTGTCCTCGGAGTCCGGATCATGTGCGGCAGAGGACGCCTGGTTGATCCGGTTGAGGTTCGACACGATCCCGCCCACGAGGGCGATCTGGGCGGTCTGATCGGCCAGCCGCACCGCCTCATGGGCCTGGGTCCGCCCGATCGAGGTCGTCGGGTCGTCCGCGGCGATGTTGTCCGCCGCCATGGCCATGAGGTCGGCGAGTGGGGAGACCGCAGCCGGAGGCAGCGGAGCCGCTGAGCGACCGGTCGCCGACAGGTCAGAGGCGATCGAGAGAACACGGGAGGACATCACCGACGTGGCATCCAGCTCTCGCTTCAGGCGCGCGAGCTCATCGGGATGGAGCCGCGGGCTCCAGCGTGCATGGCTGGACAGGTCCTCCCAGCGGGCCGCGAGACCCAGCGTGCGGTTGCGCAGCTCGGTCGCCTGCTCGCGCCACTCCCGGGCGGTCGCCGGCTCGGGCGTCTCGCGAATCCCCTTCGCCATGGTGGTGAGGAGGGCCGACAGGTCCTCCTTGAGCGCATCGACGTCGTTGCCGAGCACGCGGGTGTCCTTGGCCGGTGCGACGACGGCCGAGGCGGCCAGACCGCAGAGCGCGCCGATCGCCACGCCCAGGAATCGGGCGAGGGCACCTTCCGTCGTGAGGTGGGTGCCGACGACGAGGATCATCGTGATGGCGACGGTCGCGGCCATGAAGGGCGCTTCATCGGGGGACTTGAACCGCAGTATCCAGGCGATGGCGAACGACAGGAGCACGATGATGAACAGGACGATGGCGCCGGAGCCGATCAGGGAGACGACGCCCAGGGCGATCGCGGCGCCGACCATCGTGCCGAGGATCTGGAACGAGCCCTCCTTGGCGGCATGGTGGAACGTGACCTTGGTGCTGACGACCGCCGTGATCGCGGCGGGAATCGGGTCGGCGAAGGGCACGACGACGCCGATGAGGTAGGCGGCAAGCGTCGCGATCGAGGTGAGGATCGCCAAGCGGGCATACCCGCTCGTCCAGAGGCCATTCACGCCGTCGATTGTTGCACCGAATCCATGGCCACCGACAACCGCGCGATCGTGCGGCCCTGCCCGCGCTACGTGGAGGTGGAGACGGGATTTGAACCCGTGTAGACGGCTTTGCAGGCCGTTGCCTCGCCTCTCGGCCACTCCACCGGAGTGCGACCGGATGGCCGCGTCATGCGAGCGGACGACGGGATTCGAACCCGCGACCCTCACCTTGGCAAGGTGATGCGCTACCAGCTGCGCTACGTCCGCGTGATCTCGCGATCGAGGTGAAACCATAGCCCACCCGTCGCCCGCAGAGCGAATTGGGTCGGACGTGGCGACGGGCGCCGACCGAGGGGACAGGATGGGATCGTGAGCGCGTTGCCGTCGGCCCGCCTGTCCGGCCTCTGGGCCACGGACCTGCTGGATGTGACCGACGACCTCGACGTGCTCGACACCCACGGTCGATGGGCCGTCGCCCTGCCCTACGAGGGGCGGCCGGTGCTCGCCCGCTTCGCGCGCTGGGACCAGGCGAGGCCCCACCTGGCCGCTCGATGGGTCGGCCCGGCTGCCGGGGCGTGGTCGTCGTCGCTGGGTGAGCAGGACTACCGGGAGCGGGTCGAGTCGCTGCGGCAGGCCATCGCGTGCGGCGATGTGTACCAGGCCAACCTGTGCCGGGTCCTCAGTGCGCCCTTGCCGCACCCGGACGCGGCCGACATCGTCGGCCTGTGGCACCTGCTCGACGCAGGGAACCCGTCGCCCTTCAGCGGCTATCTGGACCTGCCGGAGCACGATGTCCAGGTGGCGACGGCCAGCCCCGAGCTCTTCGTGGCCCTGCGAGTCGACGTCGATCTCCGCACCATCCGGTCGGGGCCGATCAAGGGCACGGGACGCACCGTGGCTGACCTGACGGAGAAGGACACCGCGGAGAACATCATGATCGTCGACCTGGTGCGCAATGACCTGTCGAAGATCAGCAGGACGGGGACCGTCACCGTGCCCGAGCTGCTCGTGCTCGAGGAGCACCCGGGCCTGGTGCATCTGGTGTCGTACGTGCAGGCCGAGCTCGACCCCCTCGTCACGTGGCGCCACATCGTCGATGCCGCCTTCCCCCCGGGATCGGTCACGGGGGCGCCGAAGATCGCCGCCCAGGCGCTCATCTCCTCCCTCGAGACCGCACCTCGGGAGTACTACTGCGGGGCCCTTGGCTGGGTGGACGCCGACACCGGGGAGGCCGAGCTCGCGGTGACGATCAGGACGTTCTGGAGGTCCGGCGGCGAGCTCCGCTTCGGGACCGGCGCGGGCATCACCTGGGGGAGTGACCCGGCCGCCGAATGGCGGGAGACCGAGCTCAAGGCGGCCCGGTTGATCCGCGTGGCCGCAGGGTCGTGGCAGGCTGACGCGCCATGAGGATCTGGATCGGCACCCGCAGTGGCGGCCGCCTCGTGGAGCCCCCGGATGCCCGGATCGATGTCCTCGACCACGGCTTCACCGTGGCCGACGGCGTGTTCGAGACCCTCAAGGCCACGCCGGACGGGCCGTTCGCCCTGACCCGGCACCTGCGGCGCCTGGGCCATTCCTCGCGGGCGCTCGGCCTGGAGCCGCCCGATGACGCGGTCGTCCGGGCGGCTGTCGATGACGTGGTCGCCGGTGCCGACCTCGGCCCGGACCGGCTCGGGCGCCTGCGGATCACCTACACGGCAGGGACCGGCCCGCTCGGCAGTGACCGAGGCGCCTCGGAGCCGACCCTCGTCGTCGCCCTCACCCCCACAACGCGGTGGCCGGTGACGACTTCAGTGGCGACCGTGCCGTGGACGCGCAATGAGCGTTCACCCATCGCAGGCGTGAAGTCGACCTCGTACGCCGAGAACGTCGTCGCCCTCAAGCACGCACACGACCGCGGCCTGTCGGAGGCGGTCCTCGCGAACACCCGGGGCGAGCTGTGCGAGGGCACCGGAAGCAACGTGCTGGTGGTCCTCGGGAACCGCGTGGTGACGCCGCCGCTGTCGAGCGGCTGCCTCGCCGGCATCACCCGCGAACTCGTGCTCGAATGGTTCGACGTCGAGGAAGGGACGCTGCCACTCGACGTGCTCTTCGAGGCGGACGAGGTGCTGCTCACCTCGTCAACCCGGGATGTGCACCCGGTGGTGAGGGTGGACGAGCGCGAGTGGCCGACCGCAGGGCCGGTGGGGACCCGGATGCGGGCAGCCTTCGCCGAACGGGCAGCCGAGGACATCGACCCCTGACGGCAATGCGAAGGGGCCCTCGCGTGGGCGAGAGCCCCTTCCCACGTGCTGTCGAACGATCAGGTCACGCGGTAGGAACGCGTCACCGTGTACGGATTCCACTGGCCCGGCACGCCCGGAGCGGTGCCCTTGACGTTGCACTGCCCCTTCTTGATCATCTTCAGCTTGACCGCACCGCTGCTCGGGAACTTCAGCTTGCAGATGCTGTTCTTGCCCTTGGTGATCTTCCAGGTGATGTTCTGGCCGGCATTGGTGTCCACCTGCGCCGGGCTCTCCAGCGCCAGGGTGCGGCCCTTGTTGACCGAGCCCGACGGAGGAGCGTCGAGCAGCGCCGTCTGGTTCCCGGGGATCAGCGTGATGGTGTAGCCGTACTGGACGGCCGCGTAGCCGTTGCCGCCAGGGCTGTACGACGTCATGTTGCACTGTCCGGATCCGACGGGAACGGTGATCGTCAGGCCGGACACGGAGCACGGCCCGGTCTCGCCGATCTGCACCGGCGCGCCTGAGAGGGACGACGCCTGGAAGGTGAAGTTCGAGCCGTTGCCCAGGGTGTACGAGCCGCCGTTGACCCACGGTCCCCAGCCCGGCTGGACGAGTGTGATCACGTCCTTCTGGATCGGGCCGGCCACGATGGTGACCTTGTCGCTCGTGGAGCCGGACTGGCCGCCGTTCGTGGTGTAGCTGGCGCCGAGGGTGGCCGGGCCCGGTGCGGTCGGCGTCCACGTGAAGGACGCTCTGCCATTGACGATCGGGATGCTGGCGCTGATCGGCTGGCCGTTGACGGTGAAGCCGACAGAGCCCTGGATGCTCGACGGAACGAGCGTGGCGACGAGGGTCACCGGTACGCCGACGGTCAGGGTGCCAGGCGCTGTGAGGGTGATGGTGCTGCCGCTTCCGCTGGCATTGATCGCGTCCTGCTGCGACGTCGAGCCCGTGGCGGTGCCGTCACCTTGGTAGGTGGCGGTGAAGATGTACGTGCCCGGTGCCTGCGGGGTCCACCACCAGTAGGTGTACGACTTGCCGGGACCGTTCGCCGTCAGGCCGTTCGTGGACACGACGTTGCCGTTCTGGTCGGTGAACACCACGTTCCCGGTCGGGGAGTATGTGCTCCCACCCAGCATCGTCACGTTCGCCTGGATCCGCGTGGCCGTGCCCACCTTCGCGTTGTTGGGCGCGGCGATCGTCGTGTAGGTGCCGCCCGTCGACGCGAAGTTGAGCTGGATCGTGTTCGACTGCGACTGGGCCACCCCACCCGTGTCGTAGGCGACGGCGGTGAGGTTGAGCGGCGAACCGGACTGCGGGACCGAGAAGCTCAGGTACTGCGGTGACTGGGCGCCGAAGCCGAGTTGGACGTTGGCCCAGCTGGTGCCGAACTGATCCTGCAGCGACAGGTAGCCGTCGGAGAAGGACCCCGTCACCGTGTACGTGACCGTCGAGTTGATGGTGGCATTCGACGGCCCGGTCATGGACAGCGTCACGGGCGCTGCCTGCGCCGGAGCGGCGGATGCCAGCCCCCCGGCAACCAACGCGATGGCCGCGGCGGTGGCCGCCGCGGCTCGCTTCAGCGTGAACATGCGCGACTCCTCGAGGTGGGCAATGTGGTCACGCTATCCGGAAAGCGGTGCCGTAGCCGGCCCGACACATCGCGATGCGCGGTTGGCTGTCGGGGTGACGGTGAGCGTGAGGTAGAGTTCCAGCGCTTCGGGCGATTAGCTCAGTGGTAGAGCACTCGCTTCACACGCGAGGGGTCACTGGTTCGAACCCAGTATCGCCCACCGAAGATCCCCGCCCGGCTGCGCGTGCAGCCCGATCATGAGGAGTGGACCGGTGGTCACAACCGCCCAGGACCTGGTGGGCGGTGACCGGTCGGTCGTCGTCGCCCGCATCAACGGCGAGATCAAGGACCTGGCCACCCCCGTCACGGACACCGATGTCGTCGAGCCGGTGACCGTCGACTCCCCCGAGGGCCTCGCCGTCCTGCGCCACTCCACCGCGCACGTGCTGGCCCAGGCCGTCCAGGAGGCGTTCCCCGAGGCCAAGCTCGGCATCGGGCCGCCGGTCAAGGACGGCTTCTACTACGACTTCGATGTCGCGACCCCGTTCACCCCGGAGGATCTCGCCGAGCTCGAGAAGCGGATGGTCCGCATCCTCAAGTCCCGCCAGCGCTTCGCGCGGCGGGTCGTGACCGAGGAGGACGCCGTCCGGGAGCTTGCGCACGAGCCCTACAAGCTGCGGCTGATCGGCAGTGAGGGCGGCGCCGACGTGATGGAGGTCGGCGGCGCCGAGCTCACCATCTACGACAACATCGACGCCAAGTCGGGGGAGCGCTGCTGGGGCGACCTGTGCCGGGGGCCGCACGTGCCCGACACCGGCTACATCCCGCCGAACGCGGTGAAGCTGATGCGCACGGCCGCCGCGTACTGGCTCGGCGACCAGAAGAACGAGCAGCTCCAGCGCGTATACGGCACTGCATGGCCGTCGAAGGAGGAGTTGCGCGCCTATCTCACCTTCCTGGAGGAGGCCGAGAAGCGCGATCACCGCAAGCTCGGTGCCGAGCTCGACCTGTTCAGCTTCCCGGAGGAGATCGGCTCGGGCCTGGCGGTCTTCCACCCGAAGGGCGGCGTGGTCCGGCGGGTCATGGAGGACTACTCGCGGCGTCGGCACGAGGAGGCCGGCTACGAGTTCGTCAACAGCCCGCACATCACCAAGGGCGCGCTGTTCGAGAAGTCCGGGCACCTCGACTGGTACGCCGAGGGCATGTACCCGCCCATGCACCTCGACGCCGACATCGACGAGAGCGGCAACGTTCGCAGGCAGGGCGCGGACTATTACCTCAAGCCGATGAACTGCCCCATGCACAACCTGATCTTCGACGCGCGCGGCCGCTCCTACCGGGAGCTGCCGCTGCGGTTGTTCGAGTTCGGCACCGTGTACCGCTACGAGAAGTCGGGCGTGGTCCAGGGACTGACCAGGGCCCGCGGCTTCACCCAGGACGACGCACACATCTACTGCACCAAGGAGCAGATGGCCGACGAGCTCGACCGGCTCCTGACCTTCGTCCTCGATCTCCTCCGCGACTACGGTCTCTCCGACTTCTACCTCGAGCTGTCGACCCGCGACCCGGAGAAGAGCGTCGGCACCGACGAGGTCTGGGAGGAGGCCACCGAGACCTTGCGGCAGGCGGCGGAGCGACAGAACCTCGAGCTCGTCCTCGACGAGGGCGGCGCCGCGTTCTACGGTCCGAAGATCTCCGTCCAGGCGAAGGATGCGATCGGTCGCACGTGGCAGATGTCCACGATCCAGGTCGACTTCAACCTGCCCGAGCGCTTCGGCCTGGAGTACCAGGCGCCGGACGGCAGCCGGCAGCGACCCGTGATGATCCACCGCGCGCTGTTCGGGTCGATCGAGCGGTTCTTCGCCGTGCTCCTGGAGCACTACGCCGGCGCCTTCCCGCCCTGGCTCGCCCCGGTGCAGGTGGTCGGCATCCCGATCAGTGATGCGCACAACGCCTACCTGCATGAGGTCGCGGCCCGCCTGCGCCAGCGTGGTGTTCGCGTGGAGGTCGACACGGCCGACGAGCGCATGCAGAAGAAGATCCGCAACGCTCAGCGGGCCAAGGTTCCGTTCATGCTCATCGCGGGCGACGACGACGTGGCCGCCGGTGCGGTGTCCTTCCGCTACCGCAACGGTGAGCAGAAGAACGGAGTGCCCATCGATGCGGCGGTCGACGAGATCGTGGCTTCGATCGAGACGCGCGAACAGGTCTGAGATGACGGACGCCTGGGAACGGCTCTACACGCCGCACCGCATGGTCTACCTCCGGGGCGAGAACAAGCCAAGCGATGATGCCGCCGGTGGGGGCTGCCCGTTCTGCCGGGCACCGGAGCTGCCTGATGACGAGGGGCTTGTCATCGCGCGGGGTGAGGAGGTGTACGCGGTGCTGAACCTCTATCCGTACAACTCCGGGCACCTCATGATCTGCCCCTACCGCCATGTGGCCGACTACTCCGAGCTGACGCCGTCGGAGGTGGCCGAGCTCGGCGCCTTCACGCAGCAGGCCATGCGCGTCGTGCGGTCGGTCTCGGGAGCCCACGGGTTCAACATCGGCATGAACCAAGGGTCGGTCTCGGGTGCGGGGATCGCCGGCCACCTGCACCAGCACGTGGTGCCCCGATGGGGCGGCGACACGAACTTCCTCCCCGTCATCGGTGGCACCAAGGTCATTCCCGAGCTGCTCAGCGATACGCGGACCCTGCTGGCCGACGAGTGGAAGGCGGAGTGACATGGCGACGTTCCTGACCCACGACGAGGAGCCGTCCCGCGCCTTCCTCTCCCTCGTCGGAGTGCGGATCCTCCGCGTGGATGACCCGGATGCGGCGGAGGTGATGCGCGACGTGCTCGGTGACAGCACCCAGGAGCGCGGTCGCATCGTCGCCGACCCGCCCGCGGATGCCGCCGCCTCGGACGAGGGGATGGGGGCGTGGCACATCAACGCGTGCAATGAGTTCGAGACGGTCGTAAGCGGCGAGGGGATCCTCGAGTTCATGACCGACAAGGGTCCCGTGGCCGTGCTGCTGTCGGCTGGCGACATCATGGCCGTCGAGCGGGCCGAGCACCGCTACCGCCCCGTGACGCCCCAGGAGTGGGTGCTGCGGTTCGCTGCGGATGATCTCGGTGCGGTGGACACCGGGCGCGAGTCGGGCCCCTGGCCGCATCTGCCGGTTTAGCTTCAGCTACTGGCGCCGGCGCCTCTGCCCATCAGTCGGACAGGTCGTCGAAGCGCAGGTTGCCCCGGAACTGCAGCAGGAGAGCGACGACCGCTGTCCAGCCCGTCTGGTGGCTCGCGCCGAGCCCGTGCCCGTCGTCGCCGTCGAAGTACTCGTGGAACGGTATGAGGTCGCGCCAGTGCGGATCGTCCTGGAAGTAGTCGTTCGCGCCAAGCACAGGCCGCCGTCCGTCGTCGTCCCGTACGAGGAGCCCGGTCAGGCGCCTGGCCATCTGATCGGCCACCTCAGCAAGCGTCACCTGCCGATCCGAGTCCGAGGGATCGGGCACCGTGAAGGTGTCGCCGAAGAAGCGGGCATATGAGTTGATGGACTGCACGAAGAGGAAGTTCATCGGCATCCACAGGGGACCGCGCCAGTTGGAGTTTCCGCCGAACATGCGGGTGCGGGATTCCGCGGGGGCATAGTCGACGCTGAAGTCCTGGCCGGCCGCATGGAACACGTACGGGTGCTCCCGGTGGTAGCGCGACATGGACCGCAGGCCGTGGGGCGACAGGAACTGCTCGGGATCGAGGACCCGCTCCAGCATGCGGCGTAGGCGGTAGTGGCCGACGACGCCCACCATGACGTGGCTGCCGTCGCCCCCCGACAGCCGCATGGGGGCGTAGTCGTCTCCGAGGTCGAAGGCAGCGCGCAGGCGCGTCATCGTCTCGCCGATGGTGGCGAGCGCCTCGGTGGCATCGACCGGCACCGAGATGCCCGCGAAGAGAGGCACCACCCCCTGCATCGAGAAGACCTCCAACGTGGTCGTCTCGCCGCTGGGCCACTCGATGACGTCGTGGTAGAAGCCGGTGCCCTCGTCCCAGAACGAGACGTTCCCGACCCCCGACTCGAGGGGTGCGGAGATGAGCCACGCGTCCCAGACCCAGCGCCCGAGCAACCGGAGGTAGCTGGGGAAGTAGTGGCCCAGTTCGATGGCGATCTCGAGCATCTGGACCACGAGCGTGGCCATCCAGGCCGTCCCGTCTACCTGGTCGAGGGTGCCTCCCGTCGGCAGGGGCTGGTCGCGGTCGAAGACGCCCACGTTGTCCATGCCGAGGAAGCCGCCTCCGAAGACTCCGCGATCCGAGGAGTCCTTCTGGTTGAGCCACCAGACGACGTCGAAGATGACGGCCCGATAGGCGGTCGCGAGGAAGGTCACGTCGCCGACGCCCCGCTGGCGTCTGTCGAGCTGGTAGACCTGCCACGCCGCCCACGCGTGCACCGGGGGGTTGGTGTCGCTGAAGGACCACTCGTAGGCCGGGATCTGGCCGTGCGGGTGCTGGGTGGTGGACGAGAGCAGGATGAGCACCTGCTCCTTCGCCAGGTCGGGGTCGACCAGCGCCAGCGTCACGCAGTGGAACGCGAGGTCCCACGCGGCGAACCACGGGTACTCCCACGCATCCGGCATCAGCACGACGTCCGCCATCGCGAAGTGCTGCCAGTCGCTGTTGCGGCCCTGCCACCGGGAGGCCGGCGGGCTGGGCTGGCCGGGGTCGCCCTTGAGCCAGCGGCGCACCGCGTAGTGGTAGTACTGCTTGCACCAGAGCAGACCGGCCAGGGCCTGGCGCTGCACGAGGCGCTCGTCCGGGGACAGGTCCGGCGCCGCGAGGTCCGCGTAGAAGTCATCAGCCTCGGCCGCCCGGTGGGCGATCACGTCGTCGGCGTCGTCGAACGGCAGGGTGAGATCAGCCGTGCCGAGCCGAACGGTGATCGTCATCGACGACCCGCCGGCAAGGGAGGCGGTCACGAGACCCGCGACCTTGCTGCCCTCGTTGAGGCTGACCGCGTCCTGGTCCCCGCGGACGACGTACTGGTCGATGCCGTCCTTGGTGGTCGCGGAGGCGTTGGCGGAGCCGAACAGCTCGGCGTTGTTGGTCTCGTTCTCGCAGAAGACGAGGGCGGGCCGCTCGTCGACGGATGAGGTGACGAAGAGCCAGCGATCGCCGAGGTGCGGGTGCGTGGTCGTCGCGACCCCGGGCCGCACCGGGCGGATGCGCGGAGCCGGGGCCTTCGGACCCTGCCAGGTCCAGGTGTTCCGGTACCAGAGCTGGGGGAGGGCCGTGATGGTCGCCGCGTCGGCCCCGCGGTTGGTGACGGTGATCCGGCAGATCACCTCCTCAGGAGTGGGCTTCGCGTACACGACCTCCACGTCGAAGTAGCGATCCGCAAGCCAGTCCTCCCGGAGGGCGTCGAACAGCTCGTACTCGGGCTGTTCGGGACCGCGGACGCGATTGGCCTCCACGAGGTCGTCGTAGGGAAACGGCGCCTGCGGGTACTTGTAGACCATAGCGGCGTAGGCGTGGGTGGGCAGGTTGTCCGTGTAGAACCAGTAGTCCTTCACGTCCTCGCCATGGTTGCCCTGCGCGTTCGACAAGCCGAAGGGCCGCTCCTTGAGGATCGGGTCCCGCCCGTTCCACAGCGCCAGGCCGAGGCACAGCGTCTGGTCCCGGTCGCACCAGCCCGCGAGGGCGTCCTCGTTCCAGCGGTACGCCCGGCTCCGCGCGTGCTCGAACGGGAAGTAGGACCATGCATCCCCGTCCTCGCTGTAGTCCTCGCGGACGGTGCCCCACGCGCGCTCGCTGACGTACGTGCCCCAGCGCCGCCAGTCGGCAGCCCCGGACCGCGCCTCCTCGAGGCGTTCGTGCTCGGCCGTGGTCATGCGCCGACCCCGGGGCTCAGGCGCCTGCTCGTCCGCTACTTGTCCGCGGTCTCGGTGTACCGCTTCGCGAGGTTCGCAGGAAGGGCGCCGTAGCCGGCCGGCTCCCGCATGAACTCGCCCGTTCCGTGCGTGATGCTCCGGATGTCGATGGCATACCGGGAGACCTCGACCTCGGGCACGTCGGCGATCACCTGCGAGCGCCCCCCGGGCAGGGACTCCGTGCCCTTGATGATGCCGCGCCTGGTGGACATGTCGGCGATCACCGCACCGACGTGCTCGTCGGGTGCAACGACGGTGAGGGTGACGATGGGCTCGAGCAGGTTCATGGTCGCCTTGGCCGCCGCGTCCTTCAGGGCCATGGCGCCCGCCGTCTGGAACGCCATGTCGGATGAGTCGACGGAGTGGAACTTGCCGTCGACGAGGGTGACCCGGAGGTCGACCACCGGG
The DNA here is from genome assembly GCA_016125355.1 of Actinomycetales bacterium. Classification (GTDB taxonomy): domain Bacteria; phylum Actinomycetota; class Actinomycetes; order S36-B12; family S36-B12; genus UBA10649. The sequence continues at coordinate 73,459 of WGLX01000010.1, forward strand.
AACCCCGCCACGACGCCCTGCGTCATCTGGTGCCGCACGCCCTTCTCCACCGACGGGATGAAGTTGCGGGGCACGGCGCCGCCGACGATCTTGTCGACGAACTCGAAGCCCGAGCCGGCGGGGAGGGGCTCCACCGTGATGTCGACCACGGCGTACTGGCCGTGCCCGCCGGACTGCTTGACGAGGCGGCCATTTCCGCTGGCCGCGGTGCCGAAGGTCTCGCGCATGGAGGGCCGGAGCTCGGCCGAGTCGACCTCGACGCCGTAGCGGGTCTTGATGCGGTCGAGAACGAGGTCCGCATGCGCCTCGCCCAGGGTCCACAGGATGATCTGACCGGTCTCCTCCGGGTGCTCGATCCGCAGCGTCGGATCCTCGGCCACCACGCGGCTGAGGGCCGTGCCGAGCTTGTCCTCGTCGCCAGCGCTGTGCGGTTGGATCGCGAGCGGGAGCAGCGGTTCCGGCATCCGCCACGGTTCCATGAGCAGGGGGGTCTCCGGTGATGACAGGGTGTCGCCGGTCTCGGCCTTGGTCAGCTTGCTGACGGCCACGATGCTGCCCGCGATGGCGGAGGAGACGTCGGTGTGCTGCGTCCCGACCATCGTGGTCAGGTGGCCGATGCGCTCGTCCACGTCGTGGTCCTCATGCCCGGTGCCCGGGGAGAAGTGCCCCGACACGTGGACGACGGCATCGCTGGTGAGCGTGCCCGAGAAGACGCGGACGATGGAGACCTTGCCCACATACGGATCGGAGGTCGTCTTGATGACCTCGGCCACGAGCGGCCCCGCGGGATCGGCGGTGATCGGCTCGGCGGGCGAGCCGTCGACCGTCGTCACGACAGGCAGCGGGTGCTCCGTGGGGGACGGGAAGCCGCGGACGATGAGATCGAGAATGAGCTCGGAGCCGACGTTCGCCGCCGTCAGGGCGTGCCCCATGACGGGGTGGAAGTGGCCGCGGGCGATCGCCTTCTCGAGGTCCGTCGTGAGCATGTCCACCTCGACGTGCTCTCCCTCGAGGAACCTCTCCATGAGGGCCTCGTCCTCGGACTCGGTCACGACGCCTTCGATGAGGGAGCCGCGCTCGGTCTCGATGAGCTCACGGTGCCGGTCCTCGGCCGCCGCCACGGACACGGCCCCGGACGTCCAGTCCCAGATCTGCTCGTCGAGGAGGTCGATGAACCCGGCCACGACATCGTCGTCGCCGTGGACGGGCAGGAACAGGGGCATGACACCGCCGCCACCCGTGAAGACCCGCTGGCACACGGCCACCGTCTCGTCGAAGTTGGCACGATCCTTGTCGAGGTTGGTGACGACGATGGCCCGGGGCATGCCGATGAACTCGCACTCGTCCCACAGCTTGGCGGTCGCGAGGTCGACTCCCTCGACCGAGGACACGACGAACAGGGCCGCGTCGGCGCCGCGCAGTCCGGCGCGCAGCTCACCGGTGAAGTCCGCATACCCCGGGGTGTCGATGAGGTTCAGGACGGCGTTCTTCCACTCGATCGTGGCGATCGACAGGCCGACGGACCGACCCTGACGGATGGCCACCGGATCGCTGTCACCGACGGTGGTGCCGTCCGCGATGGATCCCCGGCGACTGGTCACTCCGGCCGCGTTGAGCAGCGACTCGAGCAGCGTCGTCTTCCCGGATCCGGCTGGTCCGACGAGGGCGACGTTCCGGATGCGATCCGGGTCCGTCGCCGTGGGTGCTGCGCCTGGAGTGCGATCCGATCGCTTGTCCGCCATCTAGTGGGCTCCTTCTCGAGTTTCCGCAAGCCTGCCGCTGCGCGCTGCCGGAAGCAACCGATCCGCGGCCGATAGAGTCGCGTCCGTGCTGAACAACCCGGCTGCCCGCAAGGTGGTCAGTGGGGCCATCGAACCACCGGCGCGCCTGCTGCTGCGCATGGGCGTCTCCCCGGATGCCGTCACGGTGGTCGGGACCCTCGGCGCAGTCGCCACGGCCCTCATCTGCCTGCCCCAGGGCTGGTTCATCCCGGCGGTCGTGATCATGCTCGTCCTCAGCCTCAGCGACCTGCTCGACGGGACGATGGCCCGGATGGCCGGCACGTCCGGTCCATGGGGCAACTTCCTCGATGCCACCCTGGACCGCATCGCCGATGGAGCGATCTTCGGCGGACTGGCGATCTACGGAGCCTTCCAGGACCAGCCGTGGCTGACCGCGGGTGCCGTGTTCGCCCTGGTGGTCGGCCAGGTCACGTCCTACGCGAAGGCGCGCGCGGAGGCGGTGGGCGCAACCGCCAACGTCGGCATCGCGGAACGGGCGGAGCGCCTCATCGTCGTGGGACTCGCCGCGCTGCTGGCCGGATTCGGAGTGCCCTACGTCCTCGCGGGCGCGCTGTGGCTGCTCGGCGTGCTCGGCCTGATCACCGTCCTGCAGCGGATCGTGGTCGTCCGGCGGCAGCTCAAGACGACGGCCGGTCCGGCCCCCGATGCCTGACCGCACCGCGCTGCACACGGCGAGTGATGCCGTCACCGAGTGGGCGTTCGCGGCGGGCTGGCGGCTGGTCCGGATGCTGCCCGAGCGGGCCGCCTACGCCGCCTTCGACCAGGCCGCCGACGTCATCTGGCGGCGTCGCGGCGCGGGCGTCCTGCAGTTGGAGCGCAACCAGGCCCGCATCCACCCGCATGCGTCTCCCCAGGACCTCAAGGAGCTCAGCCGCGAGGGCCTGCGCAGCTACATGCGCTACTGGTGCGACGCCTTCCGCCTGCCGACCTGGTCGCCCGAGCGCGTTCGGTCCACCTTCGTCCTCGACGGCGTCGAGCACCTCGATGAGGCGATCGCCCGGGGCACGGGTGCGCTGATGGTCGTCAACCACGGCGGAAACTGGGACCACGCCGGGGCGTGGGCCTGCCTGCGCTACGGAGGACTGACCACCGTCGCGGAGCGGCTCCGTCCGGAGGGCCTGTACCAGCGTTTCGTGGCCTACCGCGAGTCGTTGGGGATGGAGATCCTCCCGCTCGGGGGCGACGATGTGGTGCGCACCCTCGCGCGCCGCCTGCGCGAGGGGCGCCTCGTCCCGCTGCTGGGGGATCGCGACGTGAGCCGCAACGGGGTCGTCGTCGATCTCTTCGGCGAGCGGGCCTCCCTTCCGGCCGGGCCGGCGGTCCTGGGCCTGCTGACCGGCGCGCCCATCCATCCGGTCACTCTCACGTACGACGGTCCGCTGGCCGTCGGGCTGGTGGGCAAGCGGGTGCCGGTACCGGAGTCCGGCACCCGGGAGGAGCGGATCCACGCGATCACGCAGGGGATCGCGCATGGATTCGAGGAGGGCCTGCGCCGTCGCAGCGTGGACTGGCACATGATGCAGCCGATCTGGACGGCGGACCTGGACCCGGCCCGTCGTCGCTCCGCCGAGGCCCCCGAGGTGACACCGTGAGGGTGGGGCTGGTCTGCCCGTACTCCTGGGACGTGCCCGGCGGGGTCCGCACGCATGTCGCCGACCTGGCGGCCGCCCTCGTCGACCACGGGCACGAGGTCAGCGTGATGGCACCCGCCGAGGACCCCAAGGAGCTGCCCCCGGACGTCGTCGACGGCGGTCGTCCCATCGCGATCCGGTACAACGGCTCAGTGGCCCGGCTCAGCATCGGCGTCAAGGCCACCCGGCGGGTGCGCGCGTGGATCCGGGAGGGGCACTTCGACGTCCTTCACGTCCATGAGCCCATGGCGCCCAGCCTCTCGATGCTGGCGCTCTGGGTGGCGCGGGGACCCATCGTCGCCACCTGGCACTCCTCGCACGACCGCTCCCGGGTGCTGTCGGCCGGGTACTACGTGGGCCAGACGGTGATGGAGAAGGTGCGCGGCCGGATCGCCGTGAGCGAGAACGCGCGGCGGACGCTCGTGAACCACCTGGGTGGTGATGCGGTGCTGATCCCCAACGGGGTCCGTGTCGCCGCCTACCGCTCGCCGGAGCGGCTGCCCGGCGTCGATCCGGATCGGCCCGCGATCCTCTTCCTCGGCCGCATGGATGAGCCGCGCAAGGGCCTGGCCGTCCTCCGTGCGGCGCTGCCGCGCATCGTGGCCGCGATCCCGGACATCCAGGTGCTCGTTGCCGGGCCCGGCAACGAGGACGAGCAGCGGGAGCTCCTTCCGCCAGCGGTCACCGGCAACGTGCGCTTCCTCGGCCGCATCTCCGACGAGGACAAGGCCCGTGCGCTGCGGTCCGTCGATGCCTATGTCGCGCCGCACACCGGCGGCGAGTCCTTCGGGATCGTCCTCGTCGAGGCCATGTCCGCCCAGGCGCCGGTCATCGCGTCGGACCTGCTGGCCTTCCGCAACGTGCTGGAGGACGGACGCTGCGGACGGCTGTTCCCCAACCAGGACTCGGCAGCCCTGGCTGACGCGGTCATCCAGCTGATCGCCGATCCAGACCTGCGGAGCGCCTACGTGGCCGAGGGCGACCGGCGGGTGCGCGACTTCGACTGGGATCGCGTGGTCGACGAGGTCATCGCGGTGTACGACAGCGTGCACATGCCGGGGGAGAAGGTCACCGAGGACCTGCGCGGCCAGGTGGTCGGGCGGCTGTCGCGACGGGGCACGTCGTGAACGGCTGGCTGATCGTCGGCATTGTGGTCCTGGTCGTGCTCGTCCTCTTCGGCCTGTACCTGAGCATGACGGCCGGTCGACTGGACCACCTGCACCGGCGGATCGACACCTCGACCCTGGCCCTCGACGCCCAGCTGCTGCGGCGCTCCTCCGTGGCCGTGGAACTGGCCTCCTCGCAGGTGCTGGATCCGGGTTCGGGAATGCTCATCGCGGACGCCGCCCACCGCGCCCGCCAGGCGGCGGACGCGGGTCCCGAGGAGCGTGCCCTGGCCGAGTCCGACCTCACGGCGGTCCTCCTTGCCACCCTCGACACGGACGACATCGAGGAGGTCCGGCGGAAGGAGCACGGGTCGGACATGCTCGATGAGCTGGACGCCGCGTGCCGGCGGGTGCAGCTGTCGAGGCGGTTCCACAACGACGCCGTGCGGGCATGCCGGCAGCTGCGGCGTCAGCGCATGGTCCGCCTCTTCCGGCTCGCTGGCCACACGCCGTGGCCGGAGACGTGGGAGATGGACGACTCCATGCCGGAGGGCCTCACCGACCGCTGATCTCCGCCCGGGCCAACGCCGTCACGGCGGGCAGCCGGGCAGGCCGTAGGATTGGCAGCCACGGCGCGGCGCCGTGCATCCGAACAAGCGAGGTTTGACGTGACGGACGTGTCCCCAGTCGTCGGTACGGACAGGGTCAAGCGCGGAATGGCCGAGATGCTCAAGGGCGGCGTCATCATGGACGTGGTGACCCCGGAGCAGGCCAAGATCGCCGAGGACGCCGGAGCCGTGGCCGTCATGGCCCTCGAGCGCGTGCCCGCCGACATCCGGGCTCAGGGTGGCGTCGCTCGCATGTCCGACCCGGACATGATCGAGGGCATCATCGACGCGGTGACCATCCCGGTCATGGCCAAGGCCCGGATCGGTCACTTCGCCGAGGCGCAGGTCCTCCAGTCCCTGGGCGTCGACTACATCGACGAGTCCGAGGTGCTGACACCGGCCGACTACGCCAACCACATCGACAAGTGGCAGTTCACCGTGCCCTTCGTCTGCGGGGCGACAAACCTGGGTGAGGCGCTCCGGCGCATCACCGAGGGCGCGGCCATGATCCGCTCGAAGGGCGAGGCGGGCACGGGGGACGTGTCCAACGCCGTCACCCACATGCGCAAGATCGGCGGGGAGATCCGCCGCCTGCAGACGCTGTCCGAGGACGAGCTCTACGTCGCGGCCAAGGAGCTCCAGGCGCCCTACGACCTCGTGCGAGAGGTCGCCCGCGACGGCGCGCTGCCCGTGGTGCTGTTCACCGCCGGCGGCATCGCCACGCCGGCCGACGCCGCCATGATGATGCAGCTCGGCGCCCAGGGCGTGTTCGTGGGCTCGGGCATCTTCAAGTCCGGCGATCCCATCGCCCGGGCCAACGCCATCGTGCAGGCGACCCGGCACTACGACGACCCGGCGATCGTGGCGAAGGTCTCCCGCGGCCTCGGCGACGCCATGGTCGGCATCAACGTGGCGGACCTGCCGGTGCATCACCGCCTGGAGGACCGGGGCTGGTGAGCTCGCCGCATATCGGCGTCCTCTCGATTCAAGGTGATGTCCGGGAGCATCTGCACGCCCTCGAACGCGCCGGAGCACGGTCGTCGGCCGTGGGGTCGCAGGACGCCCTTCGCGATGTGGACGGCCTGGTCATCCCCGGGGGCGAGTCCACGACGATCTCGAAGCTCGCCGTGGCTGACGGGCTGATGGAGCCGCTTCGTTCGGCCCGGGCAGCGGGCCTGCCCATGTTCGGGTCCTGCGCCGGGATGATCATGCTGGCCGACCGCGTCGAGGATGCCCGTCCCGACCAGGAGTTCATCGGCGGGCTCGACATGGTCGTGCGGCGGAACGCCTTCGGCCGGCAGGTGGACTCCTTCGAGGTGGACCTGTCGGTCCCGGACATCGGGGCGGACCCGTTTCGGGCGGTCTTCATCCGGGCGCCTTGGGTCGAGTCGATCGGGGCGGACGTCGAGGTGCTCGCACGCGTCCAGCGCGGAGGCGACGAGAGTACGATCGTGGCGGTCCGGCAGGGCCCCTTGATGGCGACCGCGTTCCACCCCGAACTGACCGGGGACGCGCGCATCCATGAGTTGTTCGTCGAGATGGTGAGGGAGCAGGCATGAGTGGCCATTCCAAGTGGGCGACCACCAAGCACAAGAAGGCGGTCATCGACGCCAAGCGGGGGAAGCTCTTCGCACGCCTCGTGAAGAACATCGAGGTTGCGGCCCGTCAGGGCGGCGGCGATCCCGACGGCAACCCGACCCTCTACGACGCGATCCAGAAGGCCCGCAAGAACTCCGTGCCCCTCGACAACATCGAGCGGGCCGTGAAGCGCGGGTCAGGCGCTGAGGCGGGGGGTGCCGATTGGCAGACCATCATGTACGAGGGCTACGGCCCGAACGGCGTCGCCGTCCTCATCGAGTGCCTGACGGACAACCGCAACCGCGCGGCCTCCGAGGTCCGGGTGGCGATGACGCGCAATGGCGGCTCCATGGCCGATCCCGGTTCCGTGTCCTACCTGTTCAACCGCAAGGGCGTCGTCATCGTCCCGAAGGTGGAGGGCACCACCGAGGACGACATCCTCATGAGCGTGCTCGACGCCGGTGCCGAGGAGGTCAACGACCTCGGGGAGGCGTTCGAGATCATCTCGGAGGCCACCGACCTCATCGGGGTCCGCACGGCCATCCAGCAGGCCGGCCTCGACTACGAGTCCGCTGAGACCAACTTCCTCCCCAGCGTCAGCGTCGAGCTGGACGAGGACGGCGCCCGCAAGGTCTTCCGCCTCATCGAGGCCCTGGAGGACAGCGACGACGTGCAGAACGTCTACGCGAACTTCGACGTCAGCGACGACGTCATGGAAGCCGTGGGATGAACGCCAACGTCGGCACCCAACTGACCGGGTGGGATGCCGCCACCTTCCGGACCGCCAGCGGCGACCCCACGATGCGGTCGACCGTCATGGCGGCGACGATCCTGGAGAGCGCGCCAGACTGGGATCGGCTCCGGGCCAGGGTCGAGCGGCTCACCCTCATGGTGCCGACGCTGCGGATGCGCCCCCTGTTCGGGATGCTCGGGGTGTCCGCACCGCGCCTCGCCGTCGACCCGAACTTCGACCTGGACGTGCACCTGCACCGCTACCGGGTGCCCGATGGCACCGGATGGCAGGCCCTGCTGGATGACGCGCGGCGGATGAGCCTGACGGACTTCGACCGCAACCGGCCGCTCTGGGAGGCGGTCCTCGTGGAGGGGCTTCCCGAGGGTCGGGCGGCGTTCGTGATGAAGCTGCACCACTCCATCGCCGATGGGCAGGCCACGGTCATGATGGGCCTTGCGCTGTTCGAGTTCGGGCCCGATCCCGACCCGAACGAGGCGCCCGCGCCGGATGCGCCCCTTGCCGAGGACGTCGGCCTGCGGGAGATCACGGCGGCCAACGTCAGCGACACCCTGCGACGCGGCACCTCGGCGGCCGAGAACCTCGTCCGCGGGGCCCTCGGCTTGGCGAAGGGCAGCATCACCGACCCGCGCCGCACGTGGGGGATTGCGCTCACGACGGTCACCTCCATCGGCAGGATGGCGTCGGTGCCCGACGGGCCGCTGTCGCCGGTGATGATCGGGCGGGGCACGACCTACAGCTTCGCCGCCATGGACATGCCGTTCGAGCCGATCCGGTCCGCCGCCAAGGAGATCGGCATGAGCGTCAACGACGCCTTCCTCGCGGCCGTGGCGGTGGGCATGGACCGCTACCACGAGCGGCACGGAGTGGTAGTGGACGATCTGCGCATCAATGTCCCCATCAGCCTCCGCGGCGACGCCGGTGACCGGAGTGCCAAGGCGTCCAACGCGGTCGCCATCGCCCGGTTCCCCATCGGCATCGCCGGACTGACCCCGCAGGAGCACATGGCCGAGGCGCACGCCCTCGTCGAGCGCTGGCGCGAGGAACCGGCCATCCGCATGGCCGACCCCCTCGCCGAGGTGAGCTGGTTCGTGCCCGTGCCGATGATCGCTCAGGCGGCACAGGCCTCCGATGTCACGACCAGCAACGTGCCGGGACCACCCCTGCCCCTCTACCTGGCGGGGGTGCGCATGGTCGCCGTGTATCCGCTGGTGGCCACCATCGGCGCCGCCGTCAACATCACGATGGTCACGTACGACGGCACCGCGTACTTCGGCATCTCGGCGGACGACCGGGCCGTGACCGACCTCCCCGAGCTCGTCGCCGACCTGGCGGCCGGATTCGCCGACGTCACCGGCGACACGCCGACCACGCGACCTCAGACAACCGAGCAGCTGACCGACTAGCCTTCCGAACAGGTGTTCGGATGTCCGTGCGCCTGCCCCTGCGGGCATCCGCAGGCGTCCGGAGGAAGGTGCGGTGCGAGTCCTCGGCATTGACCCCGGCCTGACCCGCTGCGGCACGGCGGTGGTCGACGGAGCGCCCGGGCGGACGCTGACCGCGGTGCACATCGGGGTGATCCGCACCGCCGCCGATGACCCCATCGAGCGACGCCTGGCCGAGGTCGAGGCGCAGCTGACCGCCCTCGTCGACGAGTTCGCCCCGGATGCGATCGCCATCGAGCGGGTGTTCAGCCAGCACAACGTGCGCACGGCGATGGGCACCGCGCAGGCGGCGGCCATGGGCCTGCTGATCGCCGGGCGCCGCGGCATGCCGGTCGCGCTCCACACGCCCACCGAGGTCAAGGCGGCCGTGACCGGCAATGGGCGGGCGGACAAGGCCCAGGTGGCGTCGATGGTCACCCGGCTCCTGAGGCTCCCCGGACCGCCGAAGCCGGCCGACGCCGCTGACGCGGTCGCCATCGCCATCTGCCAGGTCTGGCGCGGCGAGGCACAGCGGAAGCTCGCGAGCGCCTTGGCGGCGACCCGATGATCTCGTTCGTGCGCGGCACCGTCGTCCACGCGGGGGCCGACTCGGTGGTGGTCGACCTCGGCTCCGTCGGCGTCCGGGTCCAGTGCACGCCCAGCACGGCGCTCACGCTGCGGCACGGTGAGCACGTCGAGCTCATGACCACGATGGTGGTCCGCGAGGACGGGTGGACGCTGTACGGATTCGTCGATGACGACGAGCGCTCGGTGTTCGAGCAGACCCAGACGGTGAGCGGGATCGGCCCGCGCATCGCCCTCGCCCTGCTCGCCACGCTCTCACCGGACGAGCTGAGACGCGCCGTGTCCGCCGGTGACGAGGCGACCCTCGTCCGCGTGCCCGGGATCGGGCGCAAGGGCGCACAGCGGCTGATCCTCGAGCTGGCGGACCGACTCGGCCCGGCCGGGGGCGGCGAGGCGGGGGAGCCGGTGCCTGCTCCGCGGGAGGCCGCGTCCTGGGAGCAGTCCGTCGTCGCCGGTCTCGCCTCCCTGGGGTGGTCGGCGCGGGAGGCCGAGGCGTCGGTGGCCGCCCTCGACCCGGAGGTGGTGGCCGCAGCCACGGCCGCCCAGCCACCGGACGTCGGAGCATTGCTCAAGGCGGCCCTGCGCGGGCTGGATCGATCGTGACGGGCCGGCCATGACGCTGAACCCCGAGTCGGATGCCGACGACGCGGTCGTCGAGGGTGCCTTGCGGCCGACGAGCCTCGGCGAGTTCGTCGGCCAGGATCGCGTCAAGTCACAGTTGGGCCTGGTCCTCGAGGCGGCCCGGCGCCGTGGCCGTGCCGCCGACCACGTCCTGCTCAGCGGGCCGCCCGGGCTCGGCAAGACCACGCTCGCCGGGATCATCGCCGCCGAGTTGGAGGCGCCGCTGCGGATGACGGCCGGGCCGGCCCTCCAGCACGCGGGCGATGTCGCAGCCGTCCTGTCCAGCCTGCAGCCGGGCGAGGTCCTGTTCATCGACGAGATCCACCGCACCGCCCGGGCAGCGGAGGAGCTGCTCTACCTCGCCATGGAGGACTTCCGGATCGACGTGGTCGTCGGCAAGGGCCCGGGGGCCACGGCCATCCCCGTCGCCATCGAGCCGTTCACGCTCGTGGGGGCGACCACGCGCGCCGGCCTGCTGCCCTCTCCGCTGCGCGACCGGTTCGGCTTCACCGCGCACCTGGACTTCTACGACGCCGCGGACCTCGCGGTCATCATCACCCGCTCGGCGCGGCTGCTCGATGTGCCGGTCGAGGACGACGGCGTGAGCGAGATCGCCGGGCGATGCCGGGGCACGCCGAGGATCGCCAACCGGCTGCTGCGCCGGGTGCGCGACTGGGCCCAGATCCACGGTGAGGGAGTGGTCACCCGTTCGAGTGCCCGGGCGGCACTGGACCTGTACGAGGTCGACGCGCTCGGGCTCGACCGCATCGACCGAGCCGTCGTGGATGCCCTCGTGACGCGGTTCGGAGGCGGGCCCGTGGGCCTGTCGACGCTGGCGGTGGCGGTCGGCGAGGAGCCGGAGACCATCGAGACCGTGTCGGAGCCGTTCCTGGTGCGGCTCGGGATGCTGGTGCGCACGCCGAGGGGCCGCATGGCCACGGCGGCCGCATGGCGGCATGCCGGGTTGACGCCGCCGGACGTGGCCGGGCAACCCACTCTCGATCTCGACGGGAGCGATGGGTAGCCTCGAGGGTCGCGCCCTCTGCTGGGCCGATGCCCGAGTCGAGGAGTGAACGTGGACCCCATTGGCCTTCTGCTGCTGGTCGTCGCCGGCGCGGCCTTCTACTTCATGATCATCCGTCCGGGTCGGCAGCGGCAGAAGGCGCAGCAGGAGATGGCCGCGGCCCTCCAGCCGGGGGTCGAGATCATGACGGTCGGCGGCATCTTCGGCACGGTTGCAGCCGTCACCGACGAGGAGATCAGCGTCGAGGTCTCGCCCGGCGTCCACATGCGCATGGTCCCTGCGGCGGTCGCCAAGGTGATCGAGCCGAAGCCCGTCGAGGACGACCCCGTAGACTGACCCGGCCCGTGCGGCCCCGCGGACCCGCGGTCGGCGCGCCGAATTCACTGAAGGAGCACTGTGGCGTCATCGTCCAGCAGCATGCCCGTACGGCTGCTGATCGCCTTGGCCGCGCTCATCGTGGCCTTGGGGGTCGTGGCCTTCTGGCCGGGCACCGACAGCGCGGTCCGACTCGGGCTCGACCTGCAAGGCGGCACCCAGGTCATCCTGAAGCCGACTCCCGTCACCGAGGGTGCCAGCATCACCGAGGAGCAGCTCCAGCAGACCGTGTCGATCATCCGACAGCGCGTCAACGGGCTCGGCGTCTCCGAGGCGGAGGTCACCACCCAGGGATCGGGTGACGGTGCGGTCATCGTCGTGTCCGTCCCGGGCGTGAACCAGGACCGCATCGTCGATCTCGTGCAGCGCACGGCGTTGCTCGACTTCCGTCCCGTGTGGGGCCTGTACAACCCGACGCCCACCGTGGCGGCAAGCGCCACACCGAGCGCCACACCGTCCCCGTCCACATCGGCGTCGCCGGCTGCCTCGCCAGCCGCGAGCGCCGGGGCATCGCCGAGTGCCTCCCCGAATGCGTCCTCGAGCACGGCTGCGGCCGAGCCGGCGCCGCTGATCCAGGCCGCGGACAACACCCAGGAGTTCCAGGACAAGATCGCCGCCCTCGACTGCACCGATCCGACCTACTACACGGGCGGGCGCCCCGACGATCCGACGCTGTGGCTGGGCACCTGCCAGCGTGACGGCACCGCCAAGTACAACCTGCAGCCCGCGTTCATCCAGGGCGTCAACGTCACCGATGCCACGGCGGCCCTCCCGACGAACGGCGTCGGCTGGGTGGTCAACCTGTCCTTCGACTCCGAGGGCGCCAAGGCGCTCGCTGATGCCTCGACCTCGCTGACCGCACTCCCGGAGTGCGGCGCGGCGGGAGCGAACCCCTGCAACGCGTTCGCGATCGTCCTCGACGGCGTGGTCGTATCGGCCCCTCGGTTCAACGAGCCCATCCTGGGCGGCTCGGCGCAGATCGAGGGCAACTTCACGGCGCAGGAGGCCAAGGACCTCGCCAACGTCCTGAAGTACGGCGCCCTGCCGGTCACCCTGGAGCCGGTCGACATCACCACGGTGTCGCCGACGGTCGGCAGCGACCAGCTGCGCGCGGGCATCATCGCGGGCCTGCTCGGACTCCTGCTGGTCGCGCTCTACCTGATCGCCTACTACCGGGTCCTCGGCGTCGTAGCCGTCCTGTCCCTCGGCATCGCCGGCGTGATCTTGTACTTCACGTTCATCGTGCTCAGCAAGACGATCGGACTGACGCTCACCCTCGCCGGCGTGGCCGGCGCCATCGTCGCCATCGGCATCACGGCGGACTCGTTCATCGTGTACTTCGAGCGCATCCGTGACGAGATCCGAGAGGGTCGCTCGCTGCGCCAGGCCTGCGACACGGGCTGGATCCGGGCCCGGCGCACCCTGCTGGCCGCTGACTTCGTGTCGCTGCTGGCCGCCATCGTCCTGTACTTCCTGTCCGTCGGCAGCGTGCGCGGCTTCGCCTTCGTGCTCGGGCTGACGACCATCATCGACGTGCTCGTCGCCTTCTGGTTCACGCACCCGCTCGTCGTGCTCATGGGACGCAGCTCGTGGATGCAGAAGGGGTCGAAGTGGACGGGCCTGGATCCCGACCGCCTCGGCGGGGCCTCGGTCCTCGGAGCCCGCACGACGGCGTCGCGCAGACGCCGCACCAGCAACGAGGAGGTGTCGTCATGAGCCGCTTCCGGGATATCGGGCACCGGCTGTACGCCGGTGAGGTCTCGTACGACTTCGTCGGGCGCAAGAACCGCTGGTACATCATCTCGGCGGTGATCCTCGTCGTGGCCATCGGCGCGCTCCTCATCCGCGGCCTCAACCTCGGCATCGAGTTCCGCGGCGGCGCCGACTTCACACTCCCCAATGCGACGTGCTCGGTCGAGGACGCCCGCGCCATGGCCGAGTCGGCCACCGGTGCGCAGGCCATCGTGACGGAGACCGCCAGCGGCACGATCCGTGTGCAGACCGAGTCCCTCAGCGCGGCGGACAGCTCGGCGCTGGCCGGCGACCTGGCGGGGCTGTGCGGGCTCACCAAGGACGACATCAAGGTCCAGGTGGTCGGCCCGACGTGGGGAGCGGAGATCTCCCAGAAGGCCCTCCAGGGCCTGGTGGTCTTCCTGATCCTCGTCACGATCTTCCTGTCGATCTACTTCGAGTGGCGGATGGCCGTCGCGGCGCTCATCGCCCTCGCGCACGACCTGCTCATCACCATCGGCATCTACGCGCTGACCGGACTCGAGGTCACCCCCGCCACCGTGATCGGACTGCTGACGATCCTGGGCTACTCGCTGTACGACACCGTCGTCGTCTTCGACAAGGTCAAGGAGAACACCAAGGGCATCGCGGGCCAGTCCGTGATGACGTACAGCGATGCGGCCAACCTGGCGGTCAACCAGACCCTGGTCCGGTCCATCAACACGTCCATCGTCGCGCTGCTCCCCGTGCTGGCCATCATCGTGGTCGGCGCCGGGCTGCTCGGCGCGGGCACGCTGCTCGACCTGGCCGTGGCCCTGGCCATCGGCATGGCCGCGGGAACGTACTCCTCGATCTTCGTGGCCACGCCCTTCCTGGCGCAGCTCAAGGAGCGGCAGCCAGACATGAAGGCGCTGTCGGCTCGCGTCAACGCCCGACGCAAGCAGGGGCGGGCGCCGGCCGCCGCGGAGGTCGCGAACGGCTCGGACGAGGCGGAGCCGAGGCGCTCCACGCCGGGGCCGACCACACGCGTGGATTCCTCGGCGCGGCAGCAGCCGCGACGCCAGTCGCGGTCGCGTCGCAAGGGCTGACGTGTTCGACCGGTCGGCCGTCGAGCGCCAGCTGTGGAGCCGGGTGCACGACGTGCCCGACTGGCCGGAGCCCGGGGTCCTGTTCCGGGACCTCACCCCGCTGATGGCCGATGGCGACGCCTTCGGCGCGGCCGTCGATCTCATGGCGGTGCAGCTCGGACGCGGTCGGGTGGATGTGATCGTGGGAATCGAGGCGCGCGGATTCCCGTTCGCCGCGGCCCTCGCCTATCACCTCGGCGCGGGATTCGTGACCCTTCGCAAGCCCGGCAAGCTGCCGCGTGACGTGCACAGCGAGTCCTACGACCTCGAGTACGGCTCGACCGCCCTCGAGGTGCATCGGGACGCCATGGCGCCCGGCACCAGGGCCGTGATCGTCGACGACGTGCTGGCCACGGGTGGCACGGCATGCGCCGCGGTGGAGCTCGTGCGACGCACGGGTGCCGAGCTGGTCTCGGTCGCGGTCATCATGGATCTGCCCACGCTGGGGGGCGCCGATCGGGTCCGTGCGCTGGGGGTGCCGGTCTCGGCGCTGCTGAATGGGGATGCGCCCGTACACTGAGAGCGCGACCAGGGAGGGGCTTTGGCGAAGGAGAACCCGCTTCCCACGACGGAGTCGCCGCCGGCGACTCCGTCGGTCGCTGTGCCGGAGAGCGGGGGACTGCGGTCCCGATTCGCCCGCCTGGCCGGTTCCCGGCCGAACTACCCCGAGCTTGAGCCCCTGATCCGCACTCTGCGCAAGTACCACCCGAAGTCCGACACGCGGCTCGTGGAGCGAGCCTACGAGACTGCGGCCACGCTCCACCGCGATCAGAAGAGGCGCTCCGGCGAGCCGTACATCACCCATCCGCTCGCGGTCGCGACGATCCTGGCCGAGCTGGGCATGACCGCGCCCACCCTCGCCGCGGCCCTCCTGCACGACACGGTGGAGGACTGCGGGTACGCCCTCGACGCCCTCCGCGAGGACTTCGGCGACGAGATCGCCCAGCTGGTCGACGGCGTCACCAAGCTGGACAAGGTCCGATACGGCGAGGCATCGGCCGCTGAGACCGTGCGCAAGATGGTCATCGCGATGGCGCGCGACATCCGCGTGCTCGTCATCAAGCTGGCCGACCGGCTGCACAACATGCGGACCCTGCGCTACATGCCCGAGGACAAGCAGCAGCAGAAGGCCCGCGAGACGCTCGAGATCTACGCGCCGCTCGCCCACCGCCTGGGCATGAACGCGGTCAAGTGGGAGCTCGAGGACCTCGCGTTCGCGACGCTGTACCCGAAGATGTACGAGGAGATCGTGCGGCTCGTCAGCCAGCGGGCGCCGGCGCGCGACCAGTACCTCGCCCGGGTCATCGACCAGGTGGAGGGTGACCTCAAGCAGGCCAAGATCAAGATCACCGTGACCGGCCGACCCAAGCACTACTACTCGATCTACCAGAAGATGATCGTGCGCGGCCGTGACTTCGCGGACATCTACGACCTCGTCGGCGTGCGCGTGCTCGTGGACTCGGTGCGTGACTGTTACGCCGCCCTCGGCATCATCCACTCCAAGTGGAGCCCCATCCCCGGGCGCTTCAAGGACTTCATCGCGATGCCGAAGTTCAACATGTATCAGTCGCTGCACACCACGGTCATCGGACCCGACGGCAAGCCCGTCGAGCTGCAGATCCGCACCCACGACATGCACCGGGCCGCGGAGTTCGGTGTCGCCGCGCACTGGCGCTACAAGCAGCAGGATGTCAGCGGCAAGAGCGGTCCGGACGACTTCGGGTGGCTGCGCCAGCTCATCGAGTGGCAGCGCGAGACCGAGGACCCCGACGAGTTCCTCGACACCCTGCGCTACGACCTCGGCTCGCAGGAGGTGTTCGTCTTCACGCCGAAGGGGGACGTCGTCGCCCTGCCGGCGAAGGCCACGCCCGTCGACTTCGCCTACTCGGTGCACACCGAGGTGGGCCACCGCTGCGTCGGCGCCCGTGTCAACGGGAAGCTCGTGCCGCTGGAGTCCTCGCTGGAGAACGGGGATGTCGTCGAGATCTTCACCTCGAAGGCCGACGGTGCCGGGCCGAGCCGCGACTGGCTGGGCTTCGTCCAGTCGGCGAGGGCGCGCACGAAGATCAAGGCGTGGTTCTCCAAGGAGCGCCGCGAGGAGGCCATCGAGCACGGCAAGGACGCCATCGTCCGGGCGATGCGCAAGCAGGGGCTGCCGCTCCAGCGCATGATGACGAACCAGGCCCTCACCGCGATCGCCGCGGACCTGCATCAGGCGGATATCTCCGCCCTGTACGCGGCTGTGGGGGAGGGTCGGATCTCGGCCGACACCATCGTGCGGCGCCTCGTCGACTCGGCGGGCGGGGTGGACGGCGCGGCCGACGATGCCGCCGAGGTCGTCAGTCCGACGGTCATCAACCGGCCGCGCGCCCGTACCGCCGGGGACGTCGGGGTCGTCGTCAAGGGCGCAGCGGACGTGTGGGTGAAGCTGGCGAAGTGCTGCACGCCGGTTCCTGGCGACGAGATCGTCGGATTCGTGACCCGTGGCGCCGGCGTGTCCGTCCACCGGGCGGACTGCGTGAACGTGCCGGGGCTGCAGGCTGAGCCGGACCGGATGGTCGAGGTGGAGTGGGCGCCCACCGGGGCGAGCGTCTTCCTCGTCAACATCCAGGTCGAGGCGCTCGACCGCGCCCGGCTCCTGTCGGACGTCACCCGAACGCTGTCCGACATGCACGTCAACATCCTCAGCGCCTCGGTGACCACGACGCGGGACCGGATCGCCCTGTCCCGGTTCACCTTCGAGATGGCCGATCCCAAGCACCTGGGCTCGGTTCTGCGGGCGGTCCGCAACGTCGAGGGCGTCTTCGACGCCTACCGCGTCTGACGAGTTGAACCGCTTCCCGGCTCAAATCTGCAGATTTGAGCCGGTTTCGCGGTTCTTCTGACGAATTGAGCCGCTCGGACGAACCGTGCCCCGATTCGGCAGAAGCGTGCCCCGACCCGTCAGGGCGGGCGGTTCAAATGAGCGGAAATCCCCTGAAAGCGGTGCAGTTCTGCAGATTTGAGCCGGGAAGCGGTTCAAATCTGAGGAGGGGGGGGCGTCGGGGTCAGTGGCCCATCAGGGCGCGGGTGGAGGCAATCTGCTGCTCCAGGGCCTCGGCACCCTTGGCGTCGCCGCGGGCGAGGGCGGCGGCCCGCTTGTCCTCGAGCCGGGCCAGGGCCTCGGTGAAGGCGTCCGTCGCCACGGTCGTGTTGTTCGCCGACCACTCCTCGGCCTCGGCGGCCCGGATGGTCTCCTCGACCCGCTTCAGGCGCCGCTCAAGCCGGTCCCGGTCGCCGCGGGGCAGGTCCCCGGCCCGGTCCCAGCGCTCCTGGACGGCCCGCAGGGCGCTCTTGGCCTCCTTGAGGTCGGTGACCGGCAGCAGGGCCTCGGCCTCCACCACCAGGGCCTCCTTGGCCGGCACGTTGGCGCGCAGCTCCTCGTCGGCCGCCTCGTCCGCTGCCGTGCGGGCCGCGTAGAACGCGTCCTGAGCCGCCTTGAAGCGCTTCCAGAGTCGGTCCTCGTCGGCGCGGCTGGCCCGGGGGGCGGCCTTCCAGTCGCCCATGAGGTCGCGCAGCTGCTTGCCGGTGCGGCCCCAGTCGGTGGACGTGGACAGTGCCTCGGCCTTCTCGATGAGCTCCCGTTTGCGGGCGACGGCCTCCTTGCGCTGGCCGTCGATCTCGCTGAAGTGCGCGCGGCGGCGCTTGTCGAACGCCGAACGCGCCCCGCTGATGCGCTGCCAGAGCTCCTGCTCGCCGGCCCTGTCGAAGCGCGGGATGGCCTTCCACTCCTCGACGATGGCGGCGTAGCGCGCCGTGGTGGCCTTCCACGAGGACGACTCCGTCAGCGACTCCGCCTCGTCGGCCAGCGCCCGGCGGGTCGTCATGGCCGCCTCGCGCTGCTCCGCCTTGCGTGCCTTGGCCGCCTCGCGCTCGACCTCGATGGCGCCGGCGAGTGCATCGCACCGGGCCTCCAGGGCCGCCACGTCACCGACGAACGAGCGCGCCGCCAGGGCCTCGCGCACTTTGTCGAGCACGCCCTGCGCCTGCTCCGCGGACGCGCGCCCGTCGGAGATGCGCGTGGTGATCAGGTCGATCTCGACGACGAGGTCGTCGTACTTGCGTCCGAAGAAGGCCAGGCCCTCCGCGGGCGTGCCGGCCGCCCACTGGCCGACGACGACCTCGCCCTCAGGCGCGAGCAGGATGACCGTGCCGTCCTCCTCGACGCGGCCGAAGCGGGACGGGTCGCTCGCCGCCACGGGCGCCGTGGGGCGCAAAGCCGCGGGGGTCGGGACACCGGAGTCGCTCACGCGGTCACCTGGCCTTCTGTCGATTCGTGGCAAGCACTCTGCGGTACCACCATAACGATTGCTAGGAACTTGGCTGGACCGTTGCCGATTCGATAGACACCGGCTGACGAGGCGCACCATCGGGTGTGCCGTCGGCCGTGCCCACCGACGCGATCTCCTGGACGATGTCCAGGCCCGAGGTCACCGTGCCCCAGATCGAGTAGTCCGGCGGCAGCGTCGTGTCCTGGTAGACGATGAAGAACTGCGAGCCCGAGGTGCCGGGTCCGGCATTGGCCATGGCCACGGTGCCCGCCGGGTAGTTGTTGCTGCCGTCGGCGGGAAGGTTCTCGTCGGGCACCGTGTATCCGGGCCCTCCCGTGCCGTCACCAGCGGGGTCCCCGCACTGCAGCACGAAGATGCCCGAGGTGGTCAGCCGATGGCAGGTGACACCGTCGTAGAAGCCCTGCTGGGCCAGGAAGACCTCGCTGGACACGGTCTGCGGGGCGGCCGGGTCGAGGGCAATGACGATGTCGCCGCAGTTCGTGGTCAACGTCAGGGTGCTGCCCGTGAGGTCCGTGGCGGGGGAGTCGAACGTCATGTCGTTCGGACGGGGCGTGCCGGGTGCGGTGCAGTCGAGGACGGCCGGCTCGGCGATCGGCTCGCCCGAGGCGCCGCTCGACGCCGCACCTGAGGGAGCCGTCGAGGCGGCGGGCGAACTCGACGCCTGGGCGCTGGGCGTTGCCGACGGCTGGGCGGCAGGCACGTCGGGCCCGCTCATGGCACTCGCCACGATCCAGCCGACGCCACCGAGGACCAGGGCGACCACCACGATGACCGCGACGATCTTCTGGTTGCGCTTGCGTCGATCCCCGGCAGCGGACCGCCGGGCCTGCTGACGCTCGTACTTGGCACGGGCCAGTTCCCGCTGCCGCTTCTTCCCCGCCATGCACGTCCCTTCGCCGCGTTCCGCGTCATGCGGATCGCGGGGGGAGTCTAGACGGGGGAGTGCGGCCGCTCGGCCGTGCCGTGCTCCTCGGTAGGCTTTGCGCGAGTTTCCGAAGGGTGAGGCGTGCTGATCGCAGGGTTTCCCGCGGGCTCGTGGGCGACCAATTGCTATGTCGTGGCCACGGGCCCCGGTGAGCCGTGCCTGATCATCGATCCGGGCCAGGACTCCATCGACGGGGTGCACGAGATCATCCGTGAGCACCGGCTCGCGCCGGCCGCCGTCCTCCTCACCCACGGACACATCGACCACGTGTGGTCGGTGGCGCCCCTCTCGAGTGAGTTCGACGTTCCCGCGCTGATCCATGCCGACGACCGCTACCGCCTCGTCGACCCGGCAGGATCGAGCATCGCTGCCGCAAGAGACCAGCTCCTCGCGATGACCAAGAACGCCCTCGAGCTGACCGAGCCGTCCGATGTCCGACTGTTCGCCGACCAGGAGACGGTCGACCTGGCCGGCATCACCCTCACCGTCCGCCACGCGCCCGGACACACCGAGGGCTCAGTCGTGTTCGAGCTGACGGAGGTCATGTTCAGTGGCGACGTCCTCTTCGCCGGCTCCATCGGGCGCACGGACCTGCCCGGTGGGGATCATGCGCGGATGATCGACTCCCTGCGCCGCGTCATCGTCCCCGCCCGCGACGATCTCGTCGTCCTGCCGGGTCATGGTCCACAGACGACGATCGGCGACGAGAAGCGCGCCAATCCCTACCTCGCGCCCCTGGTCGCGGCGGCCGGCGGGGACGTACCGCGCAACCCGAAGGGGCTGTGACGTGGCCAAGGCATCCCGGCTCTCCGGTTTCCCCGAGTGGCTGCCCGAGGGCCAGCTGGTCCAGCAGCTCGTGGAGGACACGGCGCGACGGGTCTTCGAGCTGCACGGCTTCGCGGCGCTCGAGACCCGCGCCGTCGAGCCCCTCGAGGCCATGCTCCGCAAGGGCGAGATCGACAAGGAGGTCTACGTCCTGCGTCGGCTGCACGCGGCCGAGGACGAGCCGGACCCGGGCCTGGGCCTTCACTTCGACCTGACGGTCCCGTTCTCGCGATACGTCCTCGAGAACGCCGGCCACCTCGACTTCCCGTTCCGGCGCTACCAGGTCCAGAAGGTGTGGCGAGGCGAACGGCCCCAGGAGGGCCGGTTCCGCGAGTTCACGCAGGCGGACATCGACGTGATCGGTCGCGACACCCTGTCCTTCCACCACGAGGTCGAGATGGCCGTGGTCATGGCCACGCTCCTGGGCGAGCTGCCCATTCCGCCGTCTGTGATCCAGGTCAACAACCGAAAGCTCGCCGAGGGCTTCTTCCGCGGGGTCGGCGCCGACCAGCCGGACCTCGTCCTGCGCGCGATCGACAAGCTCGACAAGATCGGCCCCGCCCGTGTGCGGGGACTCCTCGTCGATGAGGTCGGCCTGTCGGAGCGCGCGGCCGACCAGTGCCTGGCCCTCGCCGAGATCCGCACGCCGGACGCCTCGTTCGTCGACCGCGTCCGTGCGCTCGGGGTGCGCAACGACCTGCTCGACGAGGGCCTCGAGGAGCTGGCCGCGGTCGTGGACGGAGCCAACGCGCGGCGGTTCGGCTCGGTGGTGGCGGACCTGAGGATCGCGCGCGGCCTCGACTACTACACCGGCACCGTGTACGAGACGCAGCTCGTCGGGTTCGAGTCGGTGGGGTCGATCGCCTCCGGTGGCCGCTATGACTCGCTGGCGACCGACGGCCGGCAGACGTTCCCGGGGGTCGGCCTCTCGCTCGGCGTGACGAGGCTCGTCTCCGTACTGCTCGGCCGGGATCTCGTGACCGTGAGCCGCAAGGTGCCCTCCGTCGTGCTGGTCGCCGTCGTGGACGACGCGAGCCGCGATGACAGCGAGGCCGTGGCCGGGGCGCTCCGGGCGCGGGGGATCGCGTGCGAGGTCGCCCCGAAGGCGGACAAGTTCGGCAAGCAGATCAAGCATGCCGACCGCCGAGGCATCCCGTACGTCTGGTTCCCCGATCCGTCGGGGGACACCGTCAAGGACATCCGCAGCGGCGACCAGGTCCCGGCATCCGCCGACTCGTGGTCTCCGCACGTCACCGAGCTCCGCCCCACCGTCTCCGCCACCCCCAGCCAGGAGGAACGTCCGTGATCCGCACCCACACCGCAGGCTCGCTCCGCGCATCCGACGCGGGCGAGAAGGTGACGCTCGCCGGCTGGGTGGCCACCCGCCGGGATCACGGAGGTGTCGCCTTCCTCGACCTCCGCGACGCCAGCGGCATCGTCCAGGTGGTCGTGCACGACCCGGAGGTGGCCCACCCGCTGCGGGACGAGTTCTGCATCAAGGTCATCGGCACGGTCGAGAAGCGGCCGGAGGGCAATGAGAACCTCGACCTCGCCACCGGTGAGGTCGAGGTGATGGCCGAGAGCGTCGAGGTGCTGTCGACCGCAGCCCCGCTGCCGTTCCCGATCGACGAGCGCGTGCACGTCGGCGAGGAGATCCGGCTGCGCCACCGTTACCTCGACCTGCGCCGCAAGCCGGCGGGGGATGCCATCCGCATGCGCTCGCGCGTGAACCAGATCTGCCGCAACGTCCTCCTCGACCGGGACTTCCTGGAGATCGAGACGCCCACCCTGACCCGCTCGACGCCCGAGGGGGCGCGCGACTTCCTCGTGCCGGTGCGCCTGCAGCCGGGGCACTGGTACGCCCTCCCGCAGTCGCCCCAGCTGTTCAAGCAGCTGCTGATGGTCGCAGGCATGGAGCGGTACTTCCAGATCGCCCGGTGCTACCGCGACGAGGACTTCCGCGGCGACCGCCAGCCGGAGTTCACCCAGCTCGACATCGAGATGTCCTTCGTCGAGCAGCAGGACGTCATCGAGGTCGGCGAGGCCGTGGTGCGTGCCCTGTGGCAGGGCATCCTCGGCTACGACATCGGCGAGGTTCCGCACATGACGTACGCCGACGCCATGCGGCGCTTCGGCACGGACAAGCCCGACCTGCGGTTCGGCCTTGAGCTGGTCGACCTGACCGGCTTCTTCGCGAACACCCCCTTCCGCGTCTTCCAGGCCGCGCACGTCGGCGCGGTGGTGATGCCGGGCGGCGCCGCCCAGCCACGGCGTCAGTTCGATGCCTGGCAGGAGTGGGCGAAGCAGAGGGGCGCCAAGGGCCTGGCCTACGTCACCATCGGCGAGGACGGTGAGCTGGGGGGACCGGTCGCCAAGAACATCAGCGACGAGGAGCGCGAAGGACTCGCCGCGGCCACCGGCGCGCAGCCGGGTGACTGCGTGTTCTTCGCCGCCGGTCGCCGGGCGGATGCCCTCGGCCTGCTCGGGGCCACGCGGCTGGAGATCGCCAACCGGCTCGAGCTGATCGACACGTCGGAATGGTCGTTCGTGTGGATCGTGGACGCGCCCATGTTCGAGGAGGCCGTCGAGGACGGCGTCGTGCTCGGCTGGACCGCCGTGCACCACCCGTTCACCTCCCCGAATGCCGAATGGATCGATCGGTTCGAGGAGGTGCCCGGCGAGGCACTGGCCTGGGCCTATGACCTCGTGTGCAACGGCAACGAGATCGGCGGCGGCTCCATCCGTATCCACCGCAGCGACGTGCAGCAGCGCGTCTTCGCGATGCTCGGGCTCTCCGAGGAGGAGCAGCGGGAGAAGTTCGGCTTCCTGCTGGACGCCTTCCAGTACGGCCCGCCGCCCCACGGCGGTATCGCCTACGGCCTGGACCGCATCGCCATGCTGCTCGCCGGAGCGCAGAGCATCCGCGATGTCATCGCCTTCCCCAAGACGGGCGGCGGACAGGATCCGCTCACCGGGGCGCCGACCCCGATCACGCCCGCCCAGCGCAAGGAGGCCGGCGTCGACGCGGTCCCGGAGAAGGCCGCCGCGGCTGCCGACCCGGAGTGACCAACACGCGGCATCCCCTGGAGGTCCGGCCCGACGATCCGCTCGTGCGGTGGATGGGGTCCCGTCGGCCACCGCGAGACCTGGCCGCACAGGGCGCCAACGTGGCCTGGCTCGGACGAGCCTCGCGCGACGAGGAGAGCTGGGTGACGGGCCTCGGCGACGACCCGGCGACCGTGGTCAGGCTGGTGATGGAACTCGCCGAGCGACACGGCGTCGACGGCGTCACCGTGATGGAGCCGGCATTCGACCTGCTGCCGGTGCACCTGCGCAGCAGCGAGGTCGGTCGCTGGTGCCTGTGGACGCTCGACCCGGCGGATGTCCCCGAGGGCAGGACCACGGCGGTCGACCTCGCCCTCGATGATCCGCGTATCGCTCCGCTGCTGGAGCACTCGGACTCGGCGCACATCTTCCCCGGGCACCCGCGCCTGGTGCGCTGGACGGGCGTCGTGGACGGTGAACGGCTGCTGGCATGCGCTGGGGAGATCAGCGAGCCCTCCGGCGCCGCGCACATCGTGAGCGTCTGCACCGAGCCCCAGTCACGCGGCCAGGGTCTGGCGCGCGCGGCCTGCCGCCGCATCATCGATCATGCCCTCGCCGACGGGGCGCCCATGATCGTGCTGGAGATGTACACGGCCAATGAGGCGGGGCGGCGCACGTACTCCGCGCTGGGATTCGTGGAGCGCGGACGCTACGTCTCGGGCTTGCTGCCGCATGCGCTCCCGGTACCGTCGTGACGGTTCAGGTTCGGGCGGTCATCGTCGACATCGGCGGCGTCCTGACGTCTGAGGGCGCCTGGACGTGGGGACAGCCATGGGGCGTCAGCGAAGCGGATCTCATGGACCTGCTGACCCGGCTGGATCCCGAGGACGGGCTCACCCGTGGTGTGCGCGGTGAGGAGTGGCTTCGGGCCGCCCTCGGCGACGCGCTCGGCCTGGACGAGCCGGCTCGCGATGCCCTCATGGCGGACCTGTGGGACTGGTACTGCGGCACCCCGGACGAGGCCCTGCTGTCCTGGGTGCGGGGACTGCGTGGGCGGGTCGCTGTCATCGCGCTGAGCAACTCGGCGGACGGAGCACGCCGGGAGGAGCAGCGGCGCTACGGGTTCGCCGAGATCTTCGACGACATCGTGTACTCCCATGAGGTGGCCCTGGCGAAGCCCGATCCGCGGATCTACCTGCTGGCCTGCGAGCGCCTCCAGGTTGAGCCGACGCAGGCGGCCTTCATCGACGACCGCCTCGAGAACGTCGAGGCGGCCCGCGCGCTGGGGATGTTCGCCGTCCACCATATGGCAGCGGCCCGCACCATCGCCGAGATCGAGCCGCTGCTCGGGTCGTAGGGTTCGGCCATGACCCTGTTCGATGACGGCGTCGGGGCCGGTCGGGCGGGTGCGCCGCTGGCGGTGCGAATGCGCCCGGCGACGATCGACGAGGTCGTGGGCCAGGAGGCGGCCCTGGCCGCCGGATCACCCCTGCGCACGCTGCTCACGGCACCCGCAGACGCGCCCGTCGTCTCGGTCATCCTCTGGGGGCCGCCGGGGACCGGGAAGACCACCCTCGCCTCACTCCTGTCCGCGGGCAGCGGACGCCAGTTCGTGGAGCTCTCCGCGGTCACGGCGGGGGTCAAGGATGTCCGCCTGGTCATCGACCAGGCCCGCGATCGCCTGGCGATGCACGGTCGCGGCACGGTGCTGTTCATCGACGAGGTCCACCGGTTCTCCAAGACCCAGCAGGACGCGTTGCTCCCTGCCGTGGAGAACGGCTGGGTGACCCTCATCGCGGCCACGACCGAGAACCCGAGCTTCTCGGTGATCGCGCCGTTGATGTCGCGCAGCGTCCTGGTGCGGCTGTCACCGCTGACCGACGAGCACGTGGAGGCGCTGCTCCGCCGAGCGCTGGTGGACCCGCGCGGACTCGACGGTCGCGTCGAGATCGATGAGGACGCCCTGGGTCACCTCATCCGGACGGCCGGCGGCGATGCTCGGCGTGCCCTCACCGGCCTCGATGCCGCCGCGTCCGCTCACGCTGAGGGGGTACAGGGGGGCCGTATCACCATCGCGGACGCGGAGCGGGCGGTCCAGCAAGCGGCCATCCTCTACGACAAGGACGGCGACCAGCACTACGACGTCATCAGCGCCTTCATCAAGAGCGTCCGGGGCAGCGACCCGGACGCCGCGCTGCACTATCTCGCTCGGATGCTGCAGGCAGGGGAGGATCCCCGCTTCATCGCCCGCCGGCTCATGATCCTGGCGAGCGAGGACGTCGGCATGGCGGAGCTGAACGTCCTGCAGACTGCGGTCGCCGCCGCACAGGCGGTCGCCCTGGTGGGAATGCCCGAGGCCAGCATCATCCTCGCGCACGCAACGATCCATGCGGCCCTCGCCCCGAAGTCGAATGCCGTGGTGGTCGGAATCGGCGAGGCGATGGCCGACGTGCGGGCCGGCGGCATCGGACGGGTCCCCTCGCACCTGCGGGACGCGCACTATCCCGGGGCGGCCCGGCTGGGGCACGGCGACGGGTATGTGTACCCGCATGACGAGCCCGGCGGGGTGGCCCGGCAGCAGTACCTCCCCGACGAGCTCGTCGATCGCCGGTACTACCGCCCCACCCGGCATGGGGCGGAGGGGGCCTGGGGCGACGTCGCCGCCAAGGTGGCGGGCCTGCGCCGCACGGACGGCGACGTACCGGCCGACCGTTAGGGTTTCCCCATGCGGAGGATGGTGTGGGTCGCCCTCGGAGCGGCCGGCGGCGTGATCGTGTACCGGCGCGCCCAGACGATGATCGCGGACGCGCGTGAGCGGGGAGTGGTCGTCAGCGCCCAGCAGGCGGGGGTGTCCGCCATGAGCGCCCTTGCGGCCGCCCGGAACCTGGCCTCCGCGGCCGCGGAGCGCGCCCAGGCCGATCACGCCACCCCTGCGCCTGGTCCGTCCGGCCCCGGGTCGGCTGCCGCCCGCGTCCTCCGCACGTCCCGAGAAGGAGAGAAGTAGTCGTGGATTCCGCCGAGATCCGTAGTCGCTTCCTGCGCTACTTCGCCGATCGGGAGCACCAGGTGGTGCCCTCGGCGTCCCTGCTCCTCGACGACCCGACCCTGCTGTTCGTCAACGCGGGCATGGTGCCGTTCAAGCCGTACTTCCTCGGTGAGGCGCCGCCCCCCTATCCACGAGCGACGAGCGTCCAGAAGGTCGTCCGCACCCTCGACATCGAGGAGGTCGGCAAGACCGCACGGCACGCCTCCTTCTTCCAGATGGCGGGCAACTTCTCCTTCGGCGACTACTTCAAGGAAGGGGCCATTCCGCTCGCCTGGGAGCTGCTCACCACGCCGGTCGCCGACGGGGGATACGGCTTCCCGGAGGGCAAGCTCTGGGCCACCGTGTACGAGGACGATGACGAGGCCCTCGACATCTGGCACCGGGTCGTGGGCCTGCCGCTCGACCGCATCCAGCGCCGCAGCGCCAAGGACAACTACTGGTCGATGGGCATCCCCGGACCGGGCGGCCCCTGCTCCGAGATCTACTACGACCGCGGCCCCGAGCACGGTCGCGAGGGCGGCCCGGAGGCCGACGAGGACCGCTATCTCGAGGTGTGGAATCTCGTCTTCATGCAGGACGAGCTGTCGGCGGTGCGCTCGAAGACCGACTTTGACATCAAGCAGCCGCTGCCGGCGAAGAACATCGATACCGGCATGGGGCTCGAGCGCATGGCGACGATCCTCCAGGGCGTCGACAACCTCTACGAGATCGACACCACGCGGGGGATCCTCGACCGTGCGTGCGAGCTGACCGGGGCGCGCTACGGGGCCAGCGACAAGGACGACGTTGCCCTCCGGGTGGTCGCCGACCACGCCCGTACCTGCGTCTTCCTCATCGGCGACGGGGTCATCCCGGGCAATGAGGGGCGCGGCTACGTTCTGCGCCGCCTCATGCGCCGCGTCATCCGGATGATGCGGCTGCTCGGCGCCCAGGAGCCGACCATCCTCGAGCTCGTCGACACCACGGTGCGCACGATGGCGCCCCAGTACCCGGAGCTCAATGACGAGGCGGCACGGATCCGCCAGGTCGCCGTGGGCGAGGAGACCGCCTTCCTGCAGACCCTGCGGACCGGGACCACGATCTTCGACACGGCCGTCGCCACGGTGCGTCAGAGTGGGGGGACCCAGCTGGCCGGGGACCAGGCGTTCGCCCTGCATGACACGTACGGGTTCCCGATCGACCTGACCCTCGAGATGGCGTCCGAGCAGGGGCTGAGCGTCGACGAGGAGGGGTTCCGGCGCCTCATGCAGCAGCAGCGGGAGCGGGCGAAGGCGGACTCCCAGCTGCGCAAGGCCGGCGTCTCTGCCACCACCGCGTATCGCGACATCCTCCAGGCAGGCGGCACCACGACCTTCACGGGCTATGACGAGACCGTCAGCGAGTCCGAGGTGATCGGGATCGTCAAGGACGGCGAGACCGTGCCGGCGGCGCGGGTCGGCGACCACGTCGAGGTCGTGCTCAATCGCACGCCGTTCTACGCCGAGGCGGGCGGGCAGCTCGGGGACCACGGGATCCTGCGGAGCAGCGATGGCGCGGTGATCGACGTCTACGACGTGCAGACCCCCGTGCCAGGCCTGTTCGTGCACCGCGGCGAGGTCATCGACGGCGAGCTGATCACGGGAAGCACGGTGGTCAGCACGGTCGACCAGGCCCGCCGTCAGGCCATCTCGCGGGCGCACACGGCGACGCACATGATCCACAAGGGGTTCCGCGAGCGCCTTGGCGGCACCGCGACGCAGATGGGGTCGGAGAACGCACCGGGGCGGCTGCGCTTCGACTTCCCGAACCCGACGCCGGTGCCCGTCGACGTGCTGCACGACGTGGAGCAGCTGGTCAATGAGGTCCTCATCGACGATCTCGTCGTCTCCGCCCAGACGATGACCCAGGACGAGGCCAGGGCCATGGGCGCCATGGCCCTGTTCGGCGAGAAGTACGGCGATCGCGTGCGCGTGGTGTCCGTGGGGGACTGGGCGCACGAGCTGTGCGGCGGCACGCATGCCCAGCGCTCGGGCCAGCTCGGCGTGGTCACCTTCCTCTCGGAGGGGTCCATCGGGGCGGGTGTGCGCCGGGTCGAGGCCCTCGTGGGCACGGATGCCTACCGGTTCCTCGCCAAGGAGCACCTGCTGGTCAACCGCCTGACCGAGCTGGTCAAGGCACCCGCGGACGAGCTCGTCGACCGGGTGGAGCGGACCATCGCGGCGCTGAAGGACGCCGAGCGGGATCTGGCCAAGGTGCGCAGCGCGCAGCTCGCGGCCAGCCTCGACGGGATCATCGGCGAGGGCCAGGACATCGGCCCCGTGCGGATGTGGGCCTTCCAGGCGCCCGAGGGCACCAGCGGCGGGGACCTCAGGGAGCTCGTGATGAAGGCGAAGGGCCGCTCGCGTGAGGAGATCCCTGCGGTCCTCGTCGGCATGGCGACCGCCGATGGCAAGGTCAACGTGGTCACGGGCGCCTCGCCCGCGGCGATCGCGCTCGGCGTGACCGCGAAGGACATGCTGCAGTCGCTCGCGCCGGCCATCGACGGCCGCGGTGGAGGCAAGGACGAGTTCGCCCAGGGCGGTGGCGCCAACGCCGAGGGGATCCCGGACGCCTTCCGGGCGGTGGAGGCTCTCATCCGCGAGCGCACGAGGCAGTAGGGGTGCGTCCCGGGGTGCGGATCGCCCTCGACGTCGGCACGGTGCGGATCGGCGTGGCGCGCAGTGACGCCCTGGGCATGCTGGCCGTGCCCTTGGATGCGGTGGCGGCGGGGGACACGTCGATTGACGCGGTCCTCGCGGTCGCCGATGAGTGGCAGGCCATCGAGGCCTATGTGGGCCTGCCCCTGCACATGAGCGGCGGTGAGGGGGCATCTGCCGAGATGGCCCGGTCATGGGCTGGGCGCTTGGCGGAACGTTCCGACATGCCGGTCCGTCTGATCGACGAACGGCTGTCCACCGTGCAGGCGCAGCGCGCCCTTCGGGAGGGCGGCCGGTCGACACGCCAGTCGAGATCCGTCATCGACAGCGCCTCGGCTGTCATGGTGCTGCAGTCGGTACTGGACGCGGAGTCGGCCACCGGTCGGGCTCCCGGGGAGCTCGTGGAGCGCAGGGAGACGACATGAGCCAGCTCGGCCCGATGATGACCTCGGGTCCGCTGCCCCCCTCACGCCATCGAGCGACCTGGGGCAAGCGGATCGCCGCGCTCATCGCCGTCGGCATCGCGCTGGCGATGGTGGGGGCGTCCATCCTACTCATCCGCGGACCCGAGCAGGCCGGCGATGTTGCGGGCGTCGGGACAGGGGACGCCGTCGTCGTCGTGTCCACGGGCGACACCCTCACGGAGATCGGCCAGAAGCTCGCCGCCGCCGGTGTCGTCGCATCGGTCGACGACTGGATCAACACCGCGTCCGTGGACGAGCGTGCCGCGAAGATCGGGCCGGGCAAGTACGCGCTCCGCAAGCAGATGAGCGCCACGGAGGCCCTCAACCTCATGCTGGATCCCGCCTCGCGCGCAGACAGCAGGCTGGTGCTCCCCGAGGGCCTGCGCCTGGAGCAGACCGTGGCGACCGCGGCGGAGGCCACCTCCCTGCCGAAGTCGGACTTCCAGAAGGTGCTGCGCAACCCGACGGACATCGGCCTGCCCGCCTGGGCGAAGGACCGGCCAGAGGGCTTCCTGTTCCCGGCCACCTACGACCTGACGGGCGAGGAGACCGCGAAGGGGCTCATCAAGAGCCTCGTCGCGCGGTTCAACCAGGCGAGCCAGGACGTCGGGCTGGAGGAGCGGGCCAAGGAGGCAGGGATCACGCCCTATGAGGCACTGATCGTGGCCTCGCTCGTGGAGGCGGAGGTCGCCCCCGGCGACTTCGCCAAGGCCGCCCGGGTCATCTACAACCGCCTCGACAAGGGCATGCCGCTCCAGTTGGACTCGACAGTGGCCTTCGCCCTCGGCATCAAGGACCTCCAGCTGAACCAGCAGCAGCTGGCCACGGACTCCCCGTACAACACGTACGTGCGCAAGGGCCTGCCGCCGCGTCCCATCAACTCACCGGGTCAGGCCGCGATCGAGGCGGCCCTGAGCCCGGCCAAGGGCAAGTGGCTGTACTTCGTGGCGGTCGATCCCCAGTCGAAGGAGACGAAGTTCGCCCGGACCTACGACCAGTTCCTCGCCCTCAAGCGGGAATTCCAGGCGAACCTGGCTCAGTACGAGAAGGAGCAGGCCCAGAGCAGCAGTAGTAGCAGCGGCAATGGCGGGTAGGAATCGGGCGGCGGTGCTGGGATCGCCGATCGCCCACTCGCTGTCGCCCGCCCTGCATCGCGCCGCGTACCGCGCTCTGGGGCTGGCCTGGACCTACGACGCGATCGACGTCGACGAGGCGGCCCTGCCGGCGTTCCTCGACGGGCTGGACGACACCTGGGCGGGGCTGTCCCTGACGATGCCCCTGAAGGAGGCGGTGATCCCGCTGCTGGCCGAGGTCGATCCAGAGGCCAGGTCCCTGCGCTCGGTCAACACCGTGCTGCCCCTCGACCGCGGCTGGCGCGGGACCAACACCGACGTGTACGGGATGACCCAGGCGCTCACGGAGGCCGGTCTCGACGCGACGCCGCGGCACGCCGTGGTCCTCGGAGCCGGGGCCACGGCCCGGAGTGCGCTCGCCGCACTGCTCCGCCTTGGGGCTGGCGAGGTCGTGGTGGCCGCTCGACGGCCCGAGGCGGCCGATGCCCTGTGCGACCTCGGCCGTTCACTGGGGCTGAGGATGCACACGACCGACCTCGATCCCGATCCGCAGCTGGTGCGGGTGGATGTCGTCGTCAGCACCCTTCCGGGGGCCGCGGCCGAGCCGTGGGCGGGGATGGTCGGCGATGCCCCAGGCGTGCTGCTCGACGCGTCGTACCACCCGTGGCCGACCCCCCTGGCGGCCAACTGGGGGAGCGGGCGCATCGCGAGCGGGCGGGACATGCTCCTTTGGCAGGCGGTCGAGCAGGTGCGGCTGATGACCGGGCTGGAGCCGGACGTCGCGGCCATGGCCGCCGCCCTTCCCGACTGATCCCTCTGCCGAGCCAGAGCGGCCGCTCTGGAAGGATTCGCGGCATGGTGCGCTGGCTTACCGCAGGAGAATCCCACGGCCCCGCACTCGTCACCATCGCCGAAGGCCTGCCCGCCGGCATCGGCGTGACGAGCGCGGAGATCGCCGACGATCTGGCCCGCCGACGCCTGGGGGCGGGGCGCGGTGCCCGGATGAAGTTCGAGCGCGACGAGGTCCGCATCCTGGGCGGTGTCCGGCACGGTCGGACCCTCGGGGGTCCGGTCGCCATCGAGGTGGGCAATGCCGAGTGGCCCAAGTGGGTGGATGTCATGTCGGCCGACCCGGTCGACGAGGCCGTGCTGGAGGGCCAGGCGCGCAACGCCCCGCTGACGCGACCACGACCCGGTCATGCCGACCTCGTGGGGATGCAGAAGTACGGCTTCCGGGATGCCCGCCCGATCCTCGAGCGCGCCAGCGCCCGTGAGACCGCCGCCCGAGTCGCGATCGCCAGTGTTGCCCGGTCCTTCCTCCGGCAGGCTGCTGGCATCGAGGTGCTCAGCCACGTCGTACGGATCGGTGCGGCTGCCGTGCCCGAGGGCACGCCGGCACCCGTGCCCGGGGACCTGCCTGCCATCGACGAGAGCCCGGTCCGCTGCCTCGACCCCGATGCGGCGGCAGCCATGGAGGAGGAAATCTCGAGCGCGCACCGCGACGGGGACACTCTCGGTGGCGTCGTCGAGGTGCTCGCCTACGGGCTGCCGCCGGGCCTGGGCAGCCATGTCCACTGGGACCGTCGGCTGGACGCGCGGCTGGCCGCGGCCCTCATGGGCATCCAGGCCATCAAGGGCGTGGAGGTGGGCGACGGCTTCGCTCTCGCCGCCATCCGTGGCTCGCAGGCTCAGGACGAGATCGTCGGTTCCGACGACGGCGTCGTGCGCACCTCCGGGCACTCCGGGGGCACGGAGGGCGGTATGTCCACGGGGGAGGCTCTGCGGGTCCGGGCCGCCATGAAGCCGATCTCGACCATCCCACGCGCCCTGCGGACCGTCGATGTGACGACCGGCGAGGCGGCACCAGCGATCAACCAGCGCTCCGACGTCTGCGCCGTGCCCGCCGCGGGCGTGGTCGCGGAGGCCATGGTGTGCATGGTGCTCGCCGACGCGGTCCTGGAGAAGTTCGGCGGGGACAGCGTCGACGAGGTGTCGCGCAACCTGCGCGCCTACCTCGACAACCTCAGCGTCCGCTGATGGCCCCGGTCCTCGTCCTGATCGGCTCGCCGGGTGCCGGCAAGTCCTCGGTCGGCCGACGTGTCGCCCAGCGGCTGAAGGTTCCATTCGCGGACTCGGATGCCCTGATCGAGCAGGCCGCCGGGATGTCCGTCTCGGACATCTTCGTGACCGAGGGCGAAGACGCCTTCCGTGAGCTGGAGGAGGCCACCATCGCCGACGCCCTGGAGGCGGCGGAGGGCGTGCTGTCGCTCGGTGGTGGCGCGGTCATGCGTGACGCGACCCGTGACCGGCTGCGCGGGCTGCGGGTCGTGTGGCTGAAGGTGTCCCTGTCCGACGCCGCCTCGCGCGTGGGCATGAACCAGGCAAGGCCGTTGCTGCTCGGCAATGTACGCGGCACCCTGTCCGCACTCATGGAGAAGCGGAACCCCGTGTACGAGGAGGTCGCCACCGCGATGGTCGACACGAGCGGACGGCCACTGCGAGCAGTCGTCGACGACGTCGTGAAGGTGGTGCGCCATGGCTGATTCCGTGATCCACGTGCACGCGGAGCGCGAGTACGACGTCGTCATCGGGCACGGCCTGCTCGGCCACCTCGGCGGCATGCTCCTCGGCGCACAGCGGGTGGCGGTCATCCATCCCGGGGCGCTCACGGCATCGGCGGAGGCGATCCGCGACGACCTCCAGGACGGTGGCTTCGACGTCACCCTCCTCGAGGTGCCCGAGGCCGAGGACGCGAAGACGGCGGAGGTGGCGGCCTTCTGCTGGGAGGTGCTCGGCACGGCCGGATTCACGCGCAGCGATGCAGTGGTGGGTCTCGGTGGCGGCGCCACGACCGATCTGGCGGGATTCGTCGCGGCGACCTGGCTCCGGGGCATCCGCGTCGTCCAGGTGCCGACCACGCTCCTGGGCATGGTCGACGCAGCGGTGGGCGGCAAGACGGGCATCAACACGGCTGCGGGCAAGAACCTGGTCGGGTCCTTCTGGAGCCCCGGCGGTGTCCTGTGCGACATCAACGCGCTCGACACGCTGCCCCGCAACGACCTGCTCGCCGGGATGGCCGAGGTGGTGAAGGTCGGGTTCGTGCGCGACACCACCATCCTCGACGACGTCGAGCGTGACCCCTTCGCGGCCACCGACACGACCGGCGACCTGCTTCCCGACCTGATCCGCCGGGCGGTCCAGGTGAAGGCGGATGTCGTCGGTGCGGATTTCCGGGAGTCGTCTGCGACGTCGGGAGACGGCAGCATCGGGCGCGAGGTGCTCAACTACGGGCACACCTTCGGGCATGCGGTGGAGCGGCGGGAGCGGTACCGGTGGCGTCATGGCGCCGCGGTCTCCGTGGGCATGATGTACGTCGCCGAGCTCGCGGCCCTCGGGGGACGGTTGTCCGAGGCGGACGTCGACCGGCATCGCCGGGTGCTCTCGGCCCTCGGTCTGCCCACCACGTACTCGGGTGGGCACTGGCAGGAGCTGCTGGCGACGATGTCCATCGACAAGAAGGCTCGGGGGTCGCTGCTCCGCTTCGTGGTGCTGCAGGGCATCGGCCACCCGGTCATCTGGGAGGGCCCCGATCCGGCCCTGCTGGCGGCCGCGTACGCAGCCATCAGCTCGTGACCCGCGTATTGTCCTCGCCATGCGTCGCGTCTACGTCCTCAACGGCCCGAACCTGAACCGGCTCGGCACGCGTGAGCCGGAGATCTACGGGAGCACCACCTTCGCCGACCTGATCGCCGCATGCGTCGCGGAGGGTGCGGACCTGGGGCTCGATGTCGAGGTGCGCCAGACGAATGACGAGTCCGAGCTCATCGACTGGATCCATCGGGCCCAGGACGAGCAGGCGCCGGTCGTGCTGAACCCGGCCGCCTTCACCCACTACTCCTACGCCCTGCGCGACGCCTGCGCCATGCTGACCGTCCCGCTGGTCGAGGTGCACATCTCGAATCCGGCATCGCGGGAGGAGTTCCGGCACCACTCGGTGATCTCGGCGGTGGCCACCGGCACGATCGCCGGGTTTGGGATCGATTCCTACCGACTCGGCCTCCGCGCCGTCGCAGCGGGACTCGAGGGATGAGCGCGCCCGTCACCGGGCCGCGTCGCGATCGCCTGCGGGCCCTGCTCGCCGCAGACGGCCGCGTCCCCCTGTTCGTGGTCACCGACCTGGCGAACATCCGGTACCTCACCGGCTTCTCGGGCAGCAATGCCGTGCTGGTCGTGGGCGCGGACCCCTCAGACGACCTCCTGGGCACGGATGGCCGCTACGTGGACCAGGTGGCGATGGAGGCGCCGGACCTGCGCACCTTCATCGACCGGGACACGCTCACAT
This sequence comes from Actinomycetales bacterium, assembly GCA_016125355.1. GTDB lineage: Bacteria > Actinomycetota > Actinomycetes > S36-B12 > S36-B12 > UBA10649. The sequence continues at coordinate 108,548 of WGLX01000010.1, forward strand.
CGGTGGTCGGTTCCCTCGCGGCGGGCGACATCGGGGTCGAGGCGAGCCTGACGCTGGGCGAGGCCAAGGCGCTTGCGGACTCGGGCCACCGGCCGGTCGTCATCGGCGGGCTCGTGGAGGGCCTGCGCTCGATCAAGGACGAGGGGGAGCAGGCTGCGCTGGCACGGGCCTGCGCCATCACGGCACAGGCCTTCGAGGCACTCGCCGGCGACATGCGGCCCGGCACCTCCGAGCTCACGCTGGCGCGTCGGCTGGAGCAGATCTTCGGCGACCTCGGAGCTGAGGATCGCGCGTTCGACACGATCGTCGGCTCCGGACCCAATTCCGCGATCCCGCACCACCAGCCCGGTGCGCGCGTGCTGGGTCCGGGTGATCTCGTGGTCGTCGATGCGGGAGCGCGTGTGGACGGCTACCACGCCGACATGACGCGAACCTTCCTCGTGTCCGCCGATCCGGAGACGTGGCAGCGGGAGATCCACGCAGCCGTCGAGACAGCACAGGCCCGCGCCACCGCCGCCTACCGCCCCGGTGCCGACCTGCGCGAGGTGGACGCCGTCGCGCGGGACAGCATCGAGGCCGCGGGCTTCGGCGACCACTACACGCACGGGCTGGGACACGGCGTCGGCCTGGTCATCCACGAGGCGCCGATGGTCGGGGCACGATCCACCGGTACGATGGATGCCGACATGGTGATCACCGTCGAGCCGGGGGTCTATCTCCCAGGGCGCGGCGGAGTTCGCATCGAAGACACCCTGATCGTCACCGATGCCGGTCCACGGATCCTCACAGAGGCGCCCCGAGGCCTGCGCGTCGTGGGCGACTGAGCCCCAGGAGCACTGCACGTGGCCACCACGAACGACCTCAAGAACGGACTCGTCCTCAACATCGACGGCCAGCTGTGGACCGTCGTCGAGTTCCAGCACGTCAAGCCCGGCAAGGGCGGTGCGTTCGTCCGCACGAAGCTCAAGAACGTGCTCACCGGCAAGGTCGTCGACAGGACGTTCAACGCCGGCGTGAAGGTCGAGACCGCCAACGTCGACAAGCGCGACATGCAGTACCTCTACAAGGACGGCGAGGACTGGGTTTTCATGGACGTCCAGACCTACGACCAGCTGCATGTGCCCGCCGCTGTCGTCGGTGACGCGGAGAAGTTCCTCCTCGAGAACCAGAACGCGATCGTGGCCACGCATGACGGCGCCCCGCTGTACGTCGAGCTGCCGGCGTCCGTCGAGCTCGTCATCACCTACACCGAGCCGGGCCTGCAGGGCGACCGCTCCACGGGCGGCACCAAGCCCGCCACCCTTGAGACCGGCGCCGAGATCCAGGTGCCGCTGTTCATCGAGTCCGACACCAAGGTCAAGGTGGACACCCGGGACGGGTCGTACCTCGGCCGCGTCAACGACTGACCGGTGTCCGCGCGCAGCAAGGCCCGGAAACGGGCCCTCGACGTGATCTACGAGGCCGACATTCGCGGTCTCGACGCGGCGGAGGTGCTCCGGGCCACGGAGGCACGGCGATCGGAGGAGGGTCAGGCGGCCATGAACTCCTATGCCGTGGAACTGGTCGAGGGGGTGGCGGCGCACCGCGAGTACATCGACGAGCTGCTCGGCAGCTACTCGATGGGCTGGACGCTGGAACGCATGCCGGCCGTCGACCGCGCCATCCTGCGGATCGGGGCGTTCGAGGTGCTGTGGCGTGAGGACATCCCCGACGCGGTGGCGGTCTCGGAGGCGGTGACCCTCGCCCAGGAGCTGTCCACCGACGAGTCGTCGTCGTTCGTCAACGGCCTGCTCGGCCGACTGGTGGAGCTCAAGCCGCGGCTCCAGCTGGGCACGGACACCGCGTCGGCCTGAGTCGCCGACCGGAGCCCTCACCAGGGTGACGCGTCGCCCTCAGCCGAGGCGCGAGGCGTTGAGGAAGATCGTCGTCTGCTCCCCGGCCACCACGACCATGTTCACCTCGTAGGTGTCGCTTCGGTACGTGTCTGTCGTCTGGGTGTCGTCCTGGATGAACTGGCTCTCCTCACCGAGCTCCGAGACCGGCACGAAACCCTTCGCGCGCAGCGCCGAGTCGACGGTCGCCCACGCCGTGTCCGCCGGGTCGTCCGAGGACCAGGTCGCGTTCACCGTCTCGCCGCCGTCCAGCACCGTGGCACTGAGGACCGTGCCGCCCGGATAGGCGGGCAAGTCGGCGGGCCAGCCCTCGGGCAGGTCCGTCCCGCCGATCGCGATGCCATCCCCGGGGGCGCCGCTCGTCGACGAGAGGCTCGTCGCGGACGTCGCCCCTGGCTCGGACGTGACACCGGCCTCGTTCGCGCCGGAGCAGCCGGCGGCCAGCAGCGCGACGAGGAGGATGGACGGGGCGAGAGTGCGCTTCACCCTGCGAAGGCTACGACCCGCGTGCACCGGGGTCGACTACTCGGAGGCGCCCGCTGACGAGTCCCCTGCAGAGGAGTCGGGACCACCGGTCACGAGCACCACGGTGCCGCCCGAGTCATCGGCCGTGGAGACGTTGATGAGGTAGCCGTTGCCCTTGTAGGACCGGAAGACGGCCTGGTCGACCTTGCTCTCCGTGTCGAGCGTGTACCCGGCGCCCTCGAGCGTGGCCCCGTAGGCGTCGGCCGCCTCCTGAGGACTGGTATCCGAGGTCCAGCTGGCCCACACGCCGTCCGGCGCCACCGTCACGACGGTGAGGGTGCCTCCCTCGAAGGGCGGAACCTCGCTCGGCCAGTTGTCCGGAAGGGCGACGTTCTCGCCCGCCGCCATCTGGTTGCCCTGGTCGTCGGTGATCGTCACGTTGCCGTTGTCCTCGATGTTGACGTCGGCGCCGCTCAGTGCATTCTCCATGGCGGTCTCGGCCGCCTTCTCCGCGACCTGGCCGCAGCCGGCCAGCGCAGGGGACAGCAGGAGAAGTGCGCTGGCGACCCCGGCCACCGTGCGCGTTCGGATCGTGGTCATGGTGTCCTCCCGTGGTCGGCCCCACCCGGCGACCAGCGTAGGCATGACGCCCTCTGCGTTGCACGGCAAATGCACGCGAACGCGGCACTCGGTGCGGGCGGGGGAGACCGGAAGGGTGAAACACGCCGGACGACGCATGACGGCGGACCGATCATCAACACCTAGACTGTTGAGTGCAGTCAGTACGTTGATGACCGGTCGGAGGGCGCATGGCGCTGGTCAGGGCGAGGGCGGACCTGCACGGGGGGCTGGTCCACCGGGCAACGGACATGGCCGACCTGAGCCTCGGGTGGCACGTGCCGAAGTGGGTCGTGGTCGACTTCTCGGACGAGAAGGGCGTGTATCCGGCGATGCGGGTGCGGGCCGAGGTCGTGGGCGCCCGCGACCGCCCCCGCGCCATCGTGGCCTCCGTGGAGGTGACGGGCGCCCCTGCGGTGACGACGGCCCAGGTGCACGAGCTCGCCAAGCTGATGCCCGACCTGGCGGGACTGGTCCTGTGGCATGCGGTCGTCGTCGACGTGGTCGTGGACCCGCCGACCCCGGAGGACGTCGTGCGCGTCCTGCGGGCGGCGGCGCGCCAGCCGGAGTTGACGCAGGTGGAGCGGGAGGACGAGGTGCTCGATCGCTGGGAGCGCGAGTTCCAGCCCCAGGGGATGACGCAGAAGCAGGCGGCCGAGGAGATGGGGCTGGCCCACAGCTCGTTCCGGAGCTACCTGACCCACGCCCGCGCGCGGGCCGCCGTACGCAGGGAGCAGCAGCGGGGATGACAAGCGAGCTCGGTCTCCGCTCGCTTCGTGCCCCGGGTGATCACTGCGCTCAACCCGTGACACTCGCTCGGGATGACAAGCGAGCTTGTCCTCCGGTCGCTTCGTGCCCCGGGTGGGATTCGAACCCACACTGGACGGTGTTTGAGACCGCTTCCTCTGCCGGTTGGGATACCGGGGCGCGTGGCCAAGGGTAGCCGTCTGCCGCCCTAGGCTGGGGGCATGACCTCGAGCAGCAAGCCGCCGGTGACCGTCCTGGTCGCCGAGGACGAGGCTCTCATCCGTATGGACCTCGTCGAGCTGCTGGGGGAGTGCGGCTACGAGGTCGTGGCCCAGGTCGCCGACGGCCAGGCGGCCGTCGAGCAGACGCGCCGGCTGCACCCGAATGTGGTGTTCATGGACGTGGCCATGCCCAAGCGGGACGGCCTCTCGGCGGCCGAGGAGATCATGGCCGAGGGGCTGGCTCCCGTGGTCATGGTCACCGCCTTCAGCCAACGGGAGGTGGTCGAGCGGGCCACGGCCGCCGGCGTGCTGGGCTACCTGGTCAAGCCCTTCGGACGGGCCGACATCGTGCCAGCCGTCGAGGTCGCGGTGGCCCGCTGGGAGCAGATGCGCCAGCTCGAGCAACAGGTGGCCGGCCTCCGGGAGCGGCAGGAGGCCCGGGAGGTCGTGGACCGCGCCAAGCGCCTCCTGGAGTCCCGCCTCGGGCTGAGCGAGCCGGAGGCCTTCTCGTGGCTGCGACGGACGGCCATGGACCGTCGGGTGACCCTTGCGGAGGTTGCCGCCACGGTCGTGGCCCAACCCCCTGAAACGGCATGAAACGGGCCCGTAAGGTCACAGAATGGTCACGATGCACCAACGAAGTAACACCGCGAAACCCTCGTGTAACGGACTGTCCCCTAGGGTGGCCGCAATGCGACGGCAGCCGCCGTCGTTTGTCCTTCTAAGGAGACTGCATGAAGCGCACAACCGTCCTCAAGACGGCTGCGGTGCTGGGCGTGGCCTCGCTTGCTCTGGCGGCCTGCAGTAGCAGCAGCAGCAGTGAGTCCACTCAGGCGAGCGCAGCCGCCAGCGAGGCACCCGCCTCCGAGATGGCATCCGAGGCGCCCGCCTCCGAGGCCGCCGCGGCGTCCACGGGCACTCCGCTGTACCTGGTCGACGGCAACACCGGCAACGCGCTCGGTGAGAAGCTGCCGGCAGGCACCCTGAACGGCGTGAAGGGCACCATCCCCGGTGCCGAGAACACGCAGGACTTCAAGGATGCCCTGCTCGGCGTCGACCCGAACCTGATCGACTTCGCCTACGCGCCTGAGTCCTACGACGCCGTCATCCTGGCTGCCCTCGCGGCCGCCAAGGCCGGCTCCGACGCGGGTGTCGACATGGCAAAGGAGATGGTGCCGATCACCAACGGCACCGAGGTCTGCAACGACTACGCGGGCTGCATCGAGCTCCTGAAGCAGGGCAAGGACATCGACTACAACGGTCGTTCCGGCGCTGTGAACTTCTGGGCAGCGGGCGACCCGACGAGCGCCTCGATCGGCGTCTACCAGTTCGGTCCGGACAACAAGCTCCTCCCGGACGTCACGTACCAGCAGGGCGAGATCGTCCCTGAGGGCGACGCGAACCCGATCGACGGCAAGCCGCAGGACGGCGCCGGCGACGGCGTGTTCAAGGTCGGCACCTTCCTGCCGATCACCGGCAACCTTGCCTTCCTCGGGCCACCGGAGGTCGCAGGCGTCAAGCTGGCGATCAACGACATCGAGGCCGCCGGCGGTATCCCCGGATTCAAGAAGGTCGTCCTCGAGGAGGGCGACTCCGGCGACACCTCGACGGAGACCGGCAAGCAGACCGTCAAGCGCCTGCTCCCGCTCGGTATCGACGTCCTCATCGGTGCAGCCTCGTCCGGCTCCACGCTCCAGGTCCTCGACGAGGTCACGGGTGCTGGCGTCATGATGATCAGCCCGGCCAACACCTCGCCGGCCCTGACCACCGCTCCGGACCACGGTCTGTACTTCCGCACCGCGCCGTCCGACGTGCTCCAGGGCGCGTTCCTCGGCTCCCTCATCCTGCAGGATGGCTACACCAAGGTCGCCATCATGTCGCTGCAGGACTCCTACGGTGACGGCCTGAACGCCAACGTCACCAAGGCGATCACCGAGGGCGGTGGCGAGGTCGTCGCCAACGTCGTCTACGACCCGACGGCCGCTGACTTCGCCGCTGATGTGGCGAAGATCAAGGCTGCCGGCCCGGAGGCGATCGTCCTGATCGGCTTCGACGAGTCCGCTCAGATCATCCAGGAGATGGTCAAGCAGGGCATCGGCCCGAACGCCTGATCCAGCTCGACCCCGATGGGGGCCGCTCCTTCGGGAGCGGCCCCCATCACCTTTTCCGGTCTAGTGCTCGGCGCGGCTGGACAGGAGTGCCCCCACCAGCGCGAGTGCGGAGCCGACGAGGGCACCGGGTGTGGGCGTCTCATTTGCGAACGCCACCCCTAGAACGATGGCGACGATCGGGATGAGGTAGACGGCCGTGGCTCCCCGCGTCGCGCCTGCCCGGCCCACCAGGGTCGTGAAGGCCACGTACGCGACGCCGGTCGACAGCACTCCCAGAAGGATGACGGCGAGCGTGCTGCTGACCACGTGGGGCCCTCTGGTCAGATGCCGCGCCGACCAGAGTCCCAGGGGTGAGACGAGCACCAGGGCCACGATCATCGCGCGGAGGACCACGGCGAGGCCGCCATACCGCTGCTGGAGGGGCACGGCCAGGTTCACCGAGACCGAGTAGCAGGCCACGGCGATCAGGATCAGCGCGATGCCCCACGCCGAGGTGGGCTGGCTCCGGTCGATCGAGGACAGGGCGATGATCACGATGCCCGCGAAGCCGACGACCAGTCCGGCGACCTGCCGTCCCCGGTGTCGTCGGCGGAGGAGGTACGCCGCCAGGGCGGCCGTCAGCAGGGGCTGCGCCCCCGTGAGCATGCCCGCGACGGAGGAGTCCACGGACTGCTGGGCGATCGGGAAGAGGGACAGCGGCACCGCGATCCACAGGGTGCCGAGCAGGGCGATGCGTGGCCAGTCGGCCCTGGCCACCCGGACTCGCCGGGCCGCGGGTACGGCGGCCAGGACGAGCGCGCCGAACAGGATCCTCAGGAAGGTGATGAGCGCCGGGCTGAAGGTCTCCAGGCCGATGGCGATCATGAGGTAGGGAGCGCCCCACATCAGCGCCACCCCGACGAACAGGGCCCACTCCTGCGCGCCGAAGGCTCCGGGCATGGAGCCGGTGCTCGTGCCGAGGATGCCTGGACGGGGCGTGCGGCCTGGGGTGTCGATGGGCGCCATCATGTCAGGGAGGCCGTCGCGCAACGGTCGCCCTGCTAGCGTGCCCGCAACGCCCCAGGAGGTCCGCGACGTGTCCATCAGCCTGGACGGGCCACTCGGTCCGCTGCCCACCCGGATCCTGCTCCCTGCGGACTCCGCCCTTCCCCGCGGAGCCACGAACGCCGCAGGCCCGCCCGCGGACGACACCCGGCGCGGGGTGGATTCGGCCGACGTCTGGACGGACCCGTACCTCAGCCCCCTCGTGACGCTGCGCGATGAGCGCGACGCGAACGCGTGGTTCCACTTCTGCCACGGGCACCACCTGGAGTTCCTGTACTGGGAGGCGACCATCGTCGCGTGCGACCGGGCGACCGAGGCGACGCAGGCCGGCGACCGCGATGTCGCGGGGGAGTGGGTGGACCGGGTGTGCACGCTCATCCGGGGCAGTGCGGCCATGCTGTCCTTCTGCGGCGCGTTCGACACCGAGGTCTACGACCCGCTGCTGCGCGTTTCGATGGCGGCGCAACGGGATGACTTCAGCGGCGACATGTCGATCGACTTCCTGCGGATGATGAAGGCGAAGCACGCTCTCGTCAGCGCCCTCGGCGAGGCCGGTCTCGGGCATGCCCCCATCCGCCACGCGCTCTCCGACGCCGAGAAGCACTGGTACGCGCAGCATGGCGAGGTGGTGCTGGCGCTGCATCCAGGGGACTCACTGCTCAAGGAGAAGATCGACGGCCTCAAGCGGCACAGCCCCGACTTCGACTACAAGGCGTACATCGACTCCGTGGTGCGCAGTGAGCAGGCCACCCGTGACTACGACAGCTACTTCGGCGTCGAGCGGACGGACGACATCTCACCCGCCGACTACTGGACGCAGGCCGTGGCCAAGGTGGACGTCGTCCACCACCACTTCGAGCTGACGGAGGCGGATCGTCAGGCGCTGCTGCGGTGCGACGCCCTCCTGCTGACCATCATCGCCGAGCAGCTCGCCGGAGCCTAGGCCTGGGCGAGGGTGCCGAGGTAGAGGTGCACGACCTTCGGGTCGGTGGCCAGCTGTCGACCGGTGCCCGTGTAGGCGTTGCGCCCCTGGTCGAGGACGTAGCCGCGGTCGACGATCTGCAGGCAGCGCATGGCGTTCTGCTCCACGATGATGACGGTCACGCCGGTGGCGTTGATCTCCTTCACGCGGACGAAGACCTCATCCGTGAGCAGCGGGGACAGGCCGGCGGAGGGCTCGTCGAGCAGCAGCACCGACGGGTCCATCATGAGCGCGCGGCCCATGGCCACCATCTGGCGCTCACCACCGGACAGCTGGCCGGCTCGCTGGCCCCGGCGTTCGCCGAGGGCGGGGAAAAGGTCGCACACGAAGTCGAAGCGCTCCCGGAACTTCTTGGGCTCCTGGTAGCAGCCCATCTCCAGGTTCTCCTGGATGGTCAGCGACGGGAAGACGTTGTTCGTCTGGGGGACGAAGCCGATGCCCATCGACACGAGCCGGTCGGCACGGACGTTGGTGATGTCCTCGCCCGCCAGCGTGACCTGACCCGAGTGCACGCGCACGAGGCCGAAGAGCGCCTTGAGGAGCGTCGACTTGCCCGCTCCGTTCGGGCCGATGATGCCCACCAGCTCGCCGCGGCGCGCGTAGAGGTCGCAGCCGTCGAGGATGTTGACCCCGGGGAGGTAGCCGGCGACGAGGTCATCGGCCACGATGACGGCTTCCTTCGCCCCCTCGATGTGCGCGTTCCGGTCGTTGATCTCGGAGTTGCTGAGGGTGCGCGGCTCCTCCCGCTGCGCGGCGTCGAGATCGAGCGCCTCCTCGCGTTCGTGCTGGCTGACGAAGTGCGGGCGATCGCCCGGCAGCATGTCGTCGCTCATGTGCCACTCGCCTCCTCGGTGAAGGACACGCCGCTGTCAGTGAGGGCCTTGTCGTGGTGGCCGCCCAGGTAGGCGCTGATGACTGCCTCGTTCCGCATGACCTCGCCAGGCGGTCCCTCAGCGATCACCGAGCCCTGGGCCATGACGATGACCCAGTCGCTGATGTCGCGGACGACGTCCATGTCGTGCTCGACGAACAGCACCGTCATGCCCTGTTCGCGTAGGCCCTTGATGTGCTCGAGGAGCGACTGGGTGAGGGCGGGGTTCACGCCGGCCATCGGCTCGTCGAGCATGACCATGGTGGGATCGGTCATCAGCGAGCGGGCCATCTCGAGCAGCTTGCGCTGGCCGCCGGACAGCGAGCCCGCGAAGTCCTCCCGCTTCTCCAGCAGCTTGAAGCGGGCCAGCAGCTCATCCGCCTGGGCCGTGACCGTCTTCTCCTGGCCGCGCCAGAGCCCGAGCAGCGCCTGCAGCATGCGTTCGCCGACCTGGTGAGTGGCGCCGAGGCGCATGTTGTCGATGACCGTCATCTTCGACAGGGCCTTGGTCAGCTGGAAGGTCCGGACCATGCCCATGCGGGCCACGCGGTAGGAGGGAACGCCCGCGAGATCCTTGCCGTTGAAGAGCCAACTCCCCGTGTCCGGGGTGTCGAACCCGGTGAGCAGGTTGAAGAAGGTGGTCTTGCCGGCACCGTTGGGGCCGACGAGGGCGGTGATGGATCCGCGCTGGATCTCCACATGGGAGACGTCGACGGCCTTGAGACCGCCGAAGCTCCTCGTGACGTGGTCGGCGACCAGGATGGGGTCGGGCTTCGGTACCCCCGGCTCGCGAGGCACGTCGGCGAGGATGCGCATGGCCTCCTCGTGCCGCGACATGGCTGCGGGCGTGCTGGCGTTATCGGGCATCGAGCGCCAACTCCCTTCGATCGCCGAGGATTCCCTGTGGACGGTAGATCATCAGAAGCATCAGGCCCAAGCCCACGAGCATGACGCGGAGGACAGCAGCCTGGGTGCCGTCCATGAGCGACACGATGGGCACACCGGCGTCGATGGCCTGTCGCAGGAAGACGTCCGTGCCCTGGAAGAGGGCCCAGAAGATGACGGTTCCCAGGACCGGACCGAAGACGCGGGCCGCGCCGCCGAGGATCAGGATCGCGTAGGCGAAGAAGGTCGCATCCGTCTTGAAGGAGTCGGGGTTGACGTTCTGTGCGCCGACCGCGGTGATGAAGCCGGCCAGGGCACCGAACAGGCCGCCCAGCACGAGGGCCTGCATCTTGTAGACGAACACGTTCTTGCCGAGGCTGCGGACCGCATCCTCGTCCTCACGGATGCCCTTCACCACGCGACCCCAGGGCGAGCGCACGAGCAGCCACACCACCAGACAGGCCAGGGCGACGAGCGACCAGCCCACGATGTACGTGAACAGCTGGCTCTCGTTGACCACGGCCGGCCCGATCCGCAGGTCTGCGTCTGGAGGCAGGAAATTCATGGCGAAGAAGCCGTCCGCGAACGCCTGCTTGCCGTCCGAGCCGCCGAAGAAGTCCTTGAAGGTGACGGACCGCAGGATGAGGCGGATGATCTCGGCCGCGGCAATGGTGACGATGGCGAGGTAGTCGGCGCGGAGCCGCAGCGTGGGCACACCGAGCAGCAGGGCCAGGATGACAGCGCCGATGAGGCCGAACACGACACCCCACCAGAAGCTCATATTGAGCTCGACGACGGTCACGGCCACGGCATAGCCGCCCACCGCCATGAACGCCGCCTGGCCGAAGTTGAGCAGGCCCGTGTAGCCGAACTGGACGTTGATGCCGATGGCCGCGAGGCCGAAGACGATCGCCTGCAGGCCGAAGGCCGACGTGACCATCACCGCGAAGATGTAGGACCAATCCATGTCAAACCCCCTAACCGATGCGCTCTCGGCGGCCGAGGAGGCCGTACGGACGGACGAGCAGGATGACGATCAGCACCAGCAGGGCTCCGACGTTCTTGAGCTCGGTGGGGACGATCAGGGTCGTCAACTGGATGAACAGGCCGACGACAAGGGAGCCGAAGATCGCGCCGGCGATCGTGCCGAGGCCACCGAGGGTGACGGCGGCGAAGACGAGCAGCAGGATCTGGAAGCCCATCTGGAAGGACACCTGCTGGGTGAAGCCCAGCAGCATGCCGCCAAGGCCGGCGAGGGCTGCGCCGATCACCCACACGAAGGTGATCACGCGCTCGACGTTGATGCCCGCGCCGGCGGCCAGGCTGGGGTTGTCGGACACCGCGCGCGTGGCCTTGCCCAGCCGGGACTTGCTGAGGACCAGCACCGTGGCCACGAGGGCGAGGATCGCCGTGATGAAGATCCCGATGTCCGTGGGGGTCACCGATACCGGGCCGATCGACATGCCGGCGAGTCCGGCGTACTCGGTGTACGACTTCTTGTCGCCGCCGACGAAGAACTGGAACAGGTTGCGCAGGAAGAGGGCGAGGCCGATCGAGACGATCATCATGGCGATCAGGCCGGTCCCGCGTTTGCGCAGCGGTCTCCATAGGGCTGCGTTGTTCAGCCAGCCGAAGGCCGCTGACAGCAGCAGGCCGCCGATGGCGGCCAGGAAGAAGTTGAGGCCGAGGCCGGCGTTCAGCACCCAGGTGGAGAGGGCGCCGAAGGTGATGATCTCGCCGTGGGCGAAGTTCACCAGTCCGGTCGTGCCGTAGATGATCGACAGGCCCAGCGCGCCGAGCGCGATGAGCAGGCCGAACTCGAGTCCGGACACAGTCAGCTGCGCTGCCTGCTCCCAGACCGAGGTGGTGGTGGCGGTGCTCTGCCCGAGCGGGAAGGTCACCGTCTTCAGGCCGTTGAACAGGGGCGGCTTGACCGGCACCTGCTCGATGGTGACCTTGTCCTCCTCGGTGAGGGCGACGCCCTCCGGCAGGGTGCTGACGTCGATGGTGACGTCGTAGTTGCCCAGTGCCGGGACGGGTACCTCCCACTTGCCATCAGGTCCGCTGGTAGCCGATCCCTCGAAGCCGTTGCCGGTGACGGTGATGACGACGCCCTCCACCGGCGTCTTCTTCCCATCCACGCGGTTCTCGAGCTGGCCGCCGATCCGCTCACCGTCAGCCGCCGCCGGGTTGGCGAAGGCCAGAAGTGCGACGAGTGCGACGAGCACGGCCCCGAGGGCGGCGGTCACGCGTCGGTGCACGCTGCGCGCTCCTCCCATGGTCGTTCCGGACGGCATCGGAAGATGCGCCTCGGCTAATGGACTTCGGCAGCATATCCACCGAAACGGCGCGCGCACCCGGTATCGGGAATGCAACGAGTTACGGTTTCGTTGCTTTTGGTTCACATGCCGTGGTCGGCGCGCCCGCGGCTGGATGCGGTCAGCGCGCCTCGCGGATGAGGCAGGTGAGGCGGCCGGTGCAGACCGGGCGGCCTTCGTCGTCCGTGATCCTCACCTCGTACGACGTCACCGTCCGCCCCAGCGACAGTGGCTCGGCCACGGCTGTCACCGTGCCCTCGCGGGCGGCCCGATGGTGGGTGCAGGAGATGTCGAGGCCGACCACCATGCGCCCCGCCCCGGCATGCATGGCCGCACCGATGGAGCCCGCGGTCTCCACGAGGACGGCGTTGGCCCCGCCGTGCAGGAGGCCGTACGGCTGCGTGTTGCCGGCGACGGGCATGGTGATGACGACGCGGGAGGGGCCAGCCTCCACGAGGGTCATCCCCATCGTGGTGGCCAGCGGGCCGAGCGGCGGATCGATGAGGTCGGGCGGCGAGGTCTCCGTGGGCGTCATGCCCTGAGAATAGGATCTTCGAATGGCCAGCCCCCGGGTCCTCCTCCTTGACGGTCACTCCCTGGCCTACCGCGCGTTCTACGCGCTGCCGGTGGAGAACTTCTCCACGACGACGGGCCAGCCCACCAATGCGGTCTTCGGGTTCACCTCGATGCTGATCAACGTCCTGCGCGACGAGCAGCCGACGCACGTGGTCGTGGCCTTCGATGTCTCACGGCAGACGTTCCGCACGGAGGAGTTCCCCGACTACAAGGCGACCCGGTCGAAGTCGCCCGATGAGTTCAAGGGGCAGGTCGAGCTCATCAAGGAGATCCTGGCGGCGCTGGGCATTCCCGTTCTCGCCGTCGACGGCTACGAGGCCGACGACATCATCGCCACGCTCACCGGCCGGGCGCGCAGTCAGGACTGGGACGTCGCGATCGTCACGGGCGACCGTGACGCCTTCCAACTGGTGGACGACCGCGTCACGGTCCTCTACCCCAAGAAGGGCGTCAGCGACCTCGCGCGCATGACCCCGGCCGCCGTCGAGGAGAAGTACGGGCTCAGCCCGGCGCAGTATCCGGACTTCGCGGCCCTGCGAGGCGACCCGAGCGACAACCTGCCGGGCATCCCGGGGGTGGGGGAGAAGACCGCCACCAAGTGGATTCGCGAGTTCGGCTCCCTCGCCGGCCTGGTCGACCACGTGGACGAGGTCACGGGCAAGGTCGGCGACGCCCTGCGGGTGGCCCTGCCGCAGGTGCTGGTCAACCGGCGGCTCACGAGCCTGGTCGCGGACGTCCCGGTGGACCTGGACTTCGGCGACGCCGAGCTGACCCCGTGGGACCGGCAGGCCATCGACCAGCTGTTCGACACCCTCCAGTTCCGGGCCCTGCGCGAGCGGCTCGAGAAGGTGCGTCCCGGAGGCGGGGACGAGCCGGTGCCGGCGACGGAGAGCGGCCAGCCCCTGGCCACCCGGACACTGCTCGCGCCCGAGGCGGGACCGTGGCTGGCGGCGGTCGAGGGAGTCGCCGCGGTCGCGGCGGCCGGGACCTGGGGTCGGGGCACGGGGGAGATCACGGCGCTCGCCATCGTCGACGGTCGTGGGGAGGTCGGATACCTCGACCTCATCGACGAGTCGGTGCGCGAGCTCGCGCTCGACTGGCTCGCAGACCCGAGTGCCGCCAAGGACCTCCATGACGCCAAGGGGCCGGCACTCGCCCTGACCGCCTCGGGTCGGCGCCTCGCCGGACTGCGCGTCGACACCGCCCTCGCCGCCTACCTGGACGCCCCGGGCGCCCGCGGCTACGGGCTCTCCGATGTCGCACAGCGGGTCCTCGGCGTGAGTGTCGACGTCGAGGGCGCCAGTGACCAGCTCATGCTGGACACGGGCGAGGAGGCCGCGGAGGCACTGGCCCGCCAGGCCACCGTCATCCGCGACCTGGCTGAGGCCCTGAGCGCACGACTCGACGCTCAGCATGTCCGGCCCCTGCTGGATGACCTGGAGATCCCCCTCGTGCCGCTCCTCGCGGAGATGGAGCACGACGGCATCGCCGTCGACCTGCCTGGGCTGCGGGAGCTCTCGGACGAGTTCGGTGCCGACATGCGTCGCGCCGAGGAGGAGGCCCACCGACTCGTCGGTCGACCGTTCAACCTCGGCTCGCCCAAGCAGCTGCAGGAGATCCTCTTCGGCGAGCGCAACCTGCCCAAGACGAAGAGGATCAAGACCGGCTACACCACGGATGCCGAGGCCCTGCAGCAGCTCTACGCGCAGACCGAGGACCCGCTGCTGGAGCAGCTGCTGGCCTGGCGTGACCGCTCCAAGCTGCGGCAGACCGTGGATGGCCTGATCCCGCTTGCGGACTCGTCGGGCCGGATCCACACGACCTTCAACCAGATGGTGGCAGCGACCGGTCGGCTCTCGAGTGCCGACCCGAACCTGCAGAACATCCCGATCCGCACCGATGCCGGACGGCGTATCCGGGGCTGCTTCGTCGTGGGCCAGGGGTTCGAGACCCTGCTGACCGCGGACTACAGCCAGATCGAGATGCGGATCATGGCCCACCTGTCCGAGGACACTGGCCTCATCGATGCGTTCCGCTCGGGCGAGGACCTGCACACGACCGTGGCCAGCCGGGTCTTCGGCGTCGACCCCGGCGCGGTGGATGCCGAGATGCGGCGACGGATCAAGGCCATGTCGTACGGACTTGCCTACGGCCTCAGCGCCTACGGGCTGTCGCAGCAGTTGGACATCACGCCGGATGAGGCGCGCCGGCTCATGGACGACTACTTCGAGCGGTTCGGCGGAGTCCGCGACTACCTCGCCGAGGTCGTCGAGCGCGCGCGGGCCGAGGGCTTCACCGAGACCATGATGGGCCGGCGCCGCTACCTGCCCGATCTCAACAGCGAGAACCGCCAACGCCGGGAGATGGCCGAGCGCATGGCGCTCAACGCGCCCATCCAGGGCTCGGCTGCCGACATCGTGAAGGTCTCCATGCTCCGTCTGGCGGACGGCCTCCGGGAGGCCCGCATGAGCAGCCGGCTGCTGCTCCAGGTGCATGACGAGCTCGTGCTCGAGGTGTCGCCGGGGGAGCGGGATGCCCTCGAGGAGCTGGTGCGCTCCGCCATGGGCGGTGCGGCCGACCTGGCGGTGCCCCTCGACGTGTCGGTCGGCTCGGGCCCGTCCTGGGAGGCCGCGGCCCACTAGCTCGTTTCTCCCACGTAGTGGGACAAATGAGAGGTAGATCGGACATTCCGGGCGCTCTACATCGTTTCTCCCCGTCGTGGGCATCGCGGCGATTGGGGCCACCACGGTGAAAGCGGAGAAAGAGGACAATTGCCCCGGATTAGGAACAGCGGAGGCGGCCCGGTAGCCTTGTGTGGTTTCGCGCCCGCGGAACGCGTGCTCCCGCACGTCACTACTACGAAGAGATCCCCTACTTAATGACCACGTCTACGAGTGCAGCACCCGCCCAGGTGGCGGTCAACGACATCGGTACCGCCGAGGACTTCATGGCGGCCGTCGATGCCACCATCAAGTACTTCAATGACGGCGACATCGTCGAGGGCACCATCGTCAAGGTGGACCGCGACGAGGTCCTCCTCGACATCGGCTACAAGACCGAGGGCGTCATCCCCTCCCGTGAGCTGAGCATCAAGCACGATGTCGATCCCAGCGAGGTCGTCTCCGTGGGTGACCACGTCGAGGCCCTCGTCCTCACCAAGGAGGACAAGGAAGGCCGGCTCATCCTCTCCAAGAAGCGCGCGCAGTACGAGCGCGCGTGGGGCACGATCGAGAAGATCAAGGACGAGGACGGCGTGGTCGAGGGTTCGGTCATCGAGGTCGTCAAGGGCGGCCTGATCCTGGACATCGGCCTTCGGGGCTTCCTCCCTGCCTCCCTCGTCGAGATGCGCCGGGTCCGCGACCTGCAGCCGTACGTGGGCAAGACCCTCGAGGCCAAGATCATCGAGCTCGACAAGAACCGCAACAACGTGGTCCTGTCCCGCCGTGCCTGGCTCGAGCAGACCCAGAGCGAGGTCCGCCAGACCTTCCTCACCCAGCTGCAGAAGGGCCAGATCCGCAGCGGTGTCGTCTCCTCGATCGTCAACTTCGGTGCCTTCGTCGATCTCGGCGGGGTGGACGGCCTCGTCCACGTCTCGGAGCTCTCCTGGAAGCACATCGACCACCCGTCCGAGGTCGTCGAGGTGGGCCAGGAGGTCACCGTCGAGGTGCTCGACGTCGACATGGATCGCGAGCGCGTCTCGCTGTCCCTGAAGGCGACGCAGGAGGATCCGTGGCAGCACTTCGCCCGGACCCACCAGATCGGCCAGGTCGTGCCCGGCAAGGTCACCAAGCTCGTCCCGTTCGGCGCGTTCGTGCGCGTCGAGGAGGGCATCGAGGGCCTGGTGCACATCTCCGAGCTCGCCGAGCGTCACATCGAGCTGCCTGAGCAGATCGTCCAGGTCAACGACGACATCTTCGTCCGGGTCATCGACATCGACCTCGAGCGTCGTCGCATCTCGCTGTCGCTCAAGCAGGCCAACGACTCCGCCGACGGCGTTGCCGGCGAGGAGTTCGACCCCTACCTGTACGGCATGGCCCCGGCCTTCAACGAGGCGGGCGACTACATCGGTCCCGACGGCTTCGACCCCGAGACCGGCGAGTGGAAGCCCGGCTCCGAGGCACAGCGCGAGGAGTGGGAGCGGCAGTACGCCGAGGCCCATGCGCGGTGGGAGGCCCACCGCAAGCAGGTCGAGGACTCCAAGGCGGCCGAGCAGGCTGCCGCGCTCGAGTCCGGCGCAGAGATGTCGTCGTACTCCTCGGACTCGAATGAGGGGGCCGGCACGCTGGCGTCCGACGAGGCCCTGCAGGCCCTGCGCGACAAGCTCACGGGCGAGTAGCAGCAGCGCACGCACAACAGCACTCCAGGAGAGGCTCGGCCCGGATGGGCCGGGCCTCTCCTGCGTCCTAGGCTTGATCCATGATCCGCGTCGGACTCACGGGGGGCATCGGCTCAGGCAAGTCCACGGTGGCCAGGATGCTCGCCGACTGCGGCGCCGCCGTCGTCGACGCGGACCAGATCGCCCGCGACCTCGTGGAGCCCGGCGGGGAGGCCCTCGCGGAACTGGTGACCGAGTTCGGGCCGCGGATCCTGCAGGCGGACGGCTCCCTCAGCCGGGCCGAGCTGGCCGCCCTCGCCTTCAGCGACCCCAAGGCCACGGAGCGGCTCAATGCGATCATGCACCCGCTCATCCGGGCAGAGGCGCATCGGCGCCTGGCCGGCTACTCGGCCGCCCCCGTGGTCGTCTACGACATGCCCCTGCTCGTCGAGACCGGCCAGCGCGATCTTGTCGACCTCGTGGTGGTGGTGGACGTGCCCGAGGAGGTCCAGCGGGACCGGGCTGTGCGGCTCCGGGGACTCGACGAGGCCGATGTACGCCGCCGGATGGAGGTCCAGGCCACGCGCCAGGATCG
Source organism: Actinomycetales bacterium (assembly GCA_016125355.1). Taxonomy (GTDB): domain Bacteria; phylum Actinomycetota; class Actinomycetes; order S36-B12; family S36-B12; genus UBA10649. The sequence continues at coordinate 126,188 of WGLX01000010.1, forward strand.
GCTCGCCGCCGCGGACGTCGTGATCGACAACAGCGGCTCCACGGAGGACACGCAGGTCCAGGTGGACGCCCTCTGGCGGCGGCTCACGATGTCGGCCGGATCCACTAGCGTGGAAGGGTGACGCGCCCGGTAACCGACCTCCAGCGGAAGGTCGCTCCCTTCACCGTCCGCGCGCCCTACCAGCCGTCCGGCGACCAGCCGGAGGCCATCGCGGAGATCGCGCGGCGCATCCGAGCCGGGGAGCAGGATGTCGTCCTCCTGGGTGCGACCGGCACCGGCAAGAGCGCCACCACCGCGTGGCTCGTCGAGGAGCTGCAGCGCCCGACCCTGGTCATGGCGCCGAACAAGACGCTGGCGGCGCAGCTGACGGCCGAGTTCAAGGAGTTGCTGCCGGACAACGCGGTCGAGTACTTCGTCTCGTACTACGACTACTACCAGCCCGAGGCGTACATCCCGCAGAGCGATACCTACATCGAGAAGGACTCCTCGATCAATGAGGAGGTCGAGCGGCTGCGCCACTCGGCGACCAACAGCCTGCTCACGCGGCGGGACTGCCTCGTGGTCGCCTCGGTGTCGGCGATCTACGGCCTGGGCACCCCGCAGGAGTACGTCGACCGGATGGTGCGGCTGCGCGTGGGGGAGGACTACGACCGGGAGCGGCTCCTCAGGGCGCTCGTCGACATCCAGTACACGCGCAACGACATGTCCTTCCAGCGCGGCACCTTCCGCGTGCGCGGGGACACGATCGAGGTGTTCCCGGTGTACGAGGAGCACCCGGTGCGGATCGAGATGTTCGGTGACGAGATCGAGCGGCTCATGACCCTCCATCCCGTCACCGGCGAGATCCTCACCGAGGACGAGGAGATGTACGTCTTCCCGGCCTCCCACTACGTGGCCGGCCCCGAGCGCATGGAGCGGGCCATCGCAGGTATCGAGGGCGAGCTCGAGGAGCGCCTCGCCGAGCTCGAGCGACAGGGCAAGCTCCTCGAGGCGCAGCGCCTGCGCATGCGCACGACGTACGACATCGAGATGATGCGCCAGGTCGGCTCCTGCGCAGGCATCGAGAACTACTCCCGCCACATCGACGGCCGCGAGGCCGGGAGCGCCCCGAACTGCCTGCTCGACTACTTCCCCGAGGACTTCCTCCTCGTCATCGACGAGTCCCACGTCACGGTGCCCCAGATCGGGGCGATGTACGAGGGCGACATGAGCCGCAAGCGCACCCTCGTCGAGCATGGCTTCCGCCTCCCCAGCGCGGTCGACAACCGACCGCTCCGCTGGGACGAGTTCGTCGAGCGCATCGGCCAGACCGTCTACCTCTCCGCGACGCCGGGACCCTACGAGCTGACCAAGGTTGAAGGAGACGTCGTCGAGCAGGTGATCCGCCCCACCGGGCTCGTCGATCCGGAGATCGTCGTTAAGCCGACGACCGGCCAGATCGACGACCTCATGGGGGAGATCAAGGACCGGGCCGAGCGCGGCGAGCGGGTCCTGGTGACCACCCTGACCAAGCGCATGGCCGAGGACCTGACCGACTACCTCCTCGAGAACGGGGTCCGAGTCCAGTACTTGCACTCCGACGTGGACACCCTCCGCCGCGTCGAGTTGCTGCGCGAGCTGCGCATGGGCGTCTTCGACGTGCTGGTCGGCATCAACCTGCTCCGCGAGGGGCTCGACCTGCCGGAGGTGTCCCTCGTCGCGATCCTCGACGCGGACAAGGAGGGCTTCCTGCGCTCCGAGACCTCGCTGATCCAGACCATCGGACGTGCCGCCCGCAATGTGTCGGGCCAGGTGCACATGTACGCGGACACGATCACGCCCTCCATGCAGCGGGCCATCGACGAGACCGCCCGACGCCGGGCCAAGCAGGTCGCCTACAACGAGGCCATGGGCATCGATCCGCAGCCCCTGCGCAAGAAGATCGCCGACATCACCGACCTGCTGGCTCGCGAGGACGCCGATACCGAGCGGCTGCTGGCGGCGTCCGAGTCCTCGTCGAAGGGCCGCCGCAAGGCATCGGGCCGCTCGCTCGCGGCTGACGAGCTGACCCGCCTGATCGAGGACCTGACCGCCCAGATGCATGAGGCCGCCGGCGAGCTGCAGTTCGAGCTGGCTGCCCGACTCAGAGACGAGGTCGCAGACCTGAAGAAGGAACTTCGCGGAATGCGCGAGGCGGGTACGGCCTGATGGACGTCTCTCCGTGGCTGTGGACGGCCACGGTGCTCGGCCTCGTGGCCATCATCGTGGTGGACCTGCTGGTCTCCGATCGACCGGGGGCGGTCTTCGGCGCCAAGCAGGCACTGCGATGGGTGATCGTCTACGTGAGCCTGGCGGCCCTGTTCGCGGTGTTCGTGGGGTGGTACTTCGGTGCGACCTACGCGGGTGAGTTCGTCGCCGGCTACCTGACCGAGTACTCGCTGAGCGTCGACAACCTGTTCGTGTTCATGGTCATCATGGCGGCGTTCGTGGTTCCCGAGGAGCTGCGGCATCGGGTCCTGCTGGTGGGCATCGTCATCGCACTGGTGCTCCGAGCCGTGCTCATCCTGGCGGGCGCGGCCCTGATCGAGCGCTTCGCCGGTACCTTCTTCCTGTTCGGGGCCTTCCTGCTCTTCACCGCGTGGAAGGTCTGGGTCGCCGACGAGGACGCGGAGCCGGACCCCAACGGCAACGGGCTCGTCCGGTGGGTGGGCGCGCACGTGCCGACCTCGCCCCACTATGACGGTCACCGGTTCGTCACCCTCGTGGCCGGTCGCAAGGCGCTCACGCCGATGGCGCTGGTCATGCTCGCCATCGGCACCACCGACCTGCTCTTCGCGCTCGACAGCATCCCCGCCGTGTTCGGGATCACCAGCGAGGCCTACCTCGTCTTCACCGTCAACGCCTTCGCCCTGATGGGCCTGCGCCAGCTCTACTTCCTGCTGCAGGGGGTGCTGGGGAGGCTGGAGTACCTGAACCGGGGCCTGGCGGTCATCCTCGCGTTCATCGGGGTCAAGCTCGTCCTGGAGGCCGGGCACAAGGTGCTCGGATGGGAGGTGCCGACCATCCCGATCTGGTTCTCCCTGCTGTTCATCGTCGTGGTGCTGGGGGTCACGGCAGGAGTTAGCCTGTATAGGACGCGCGATGCCGCGTCACGACCTGACACCGAGGAAGGCTGAACGTGGAGGTAACCCTCGGCCTGTGGGCCGTCACGATCCTGGGCATCGCCGTCCTGATCGTCCTGGACTTCGTCACCGTCAGCCGCAAGCCGCACGAGGTCATGTTCAAGGAGGCGCTGGCCTGGTCGATCTTCTACATCGGGATCGCGGTGGCGTTCGGCGTCGCCATGTGGGTCTGGCAGGGCGGCGACATCGGGACGCAGTACTTCGCGGCCTACCTCGTGGAGAAGTCACTCAGCGTCGACAATCTGTTCGTCTTCATCATCATCCTGACGCAGTTCGCGGTACCCGCAGACCTGCACCAGCGCGTACTGCTCGTGGGCGTGGTGCTTGCCCTGATCATGCGGGCGGTGTTCATCGCGATCGGCGCGGCCGCCCTCGCCGCATTCGCCTTCACCTTCGTGATCTTCGGCGCGATCCTGATCTGGACGGGCATCCAGCTGGCTCGCCACCGCAACGAGGATCCCGAGCCGCAGGACAATGTCGTCGTCCGCGTCGTGCGCCGCCGCTTCCTGGTCAGCGAGCAGTACGACGGCACGAGGCTGTTCACGAGAATCGACGGGCGCCGGGCGATCACCCCCTTGCTGCTCGTGATGATCGCGATCGGCTCGACCGATCTGCTCTTCGCCCTCGACTCCATTCCGGCGACCTTCGGGGTCACGCAGATCCCGTACCTGGTGTTCGCGGCGAACGCCTTCGCGCTCCTCGGCCTGAGAGCGCTGTACTTCCTGCTCAAGGGCCTGCTCGACAAGCTCGTCTACCTGTCGACCGGGCTGTCGGTCATCCTCGTGTTCATCGGGGTGAAGCTGGTCCTGACCTACCTGCACGAGGTCAACCCGTCCATCCCGCACATCACGACCCTGCAGAGCCTGGCGTTTATCCTCATCGTGCTCACCGTGGTCACGGTTGCGTCCTGGTGGAAGGTGCGTCGCGACCCGACGGCGGTCGCCCACGCGGGCAGGGTCACGGCGGAGCACCATGGAGTGGAGACCAATCGGGCCATGCCCGAGGCGGAAGGAGACCGGCCGTGAGGGCACTCGTCGTGTCGTTGGCGCTGGCCGGTGTGGCGCTCGCGGGCTGCGGCGGCGGGTCGGCCGCGTCCTCGGAGACGGCCGGACCGGCCTCGAGTGTGGCCTCCGCCCCTGCGGGGTCCGGCGCCGCCAACGCGGGGCAGACGGCCGCGGCGTGCGACGAGATCAATCGGCTGACCCGGGAGCAGATCAAGGGGCTGACCGACGATTCGCCCGATCACTGGCAGGCGTTCGCGTTCTCCCTCCAGACGATGGCCGACGCCTCCAGCGACCCCGAGTTCCAGGGTGCGCTGACCGACCTGGCCACCGCCGCGCTCACCGCATCGGATGACCTGGCCAGCGGCACCCCCGTCGGCAAGGCGACATCGGGCTTCCTGGACGCCGTGCCCGCGGTCGATCACTTCTGCAAGCTCGCGGGCAAGCCGCTGGTCTAGGGAACGGGCTCCGCGACTCTGCGGAGACCAGATCACAACAGGCAGTAGTAGATGCGCGGGTCGATGGGGTAGGTGTGCGTGGCCGTGCCTCCACCGTGCGCATCGCAGAGCGACTGGGCTGCCCCCTGGCTGTCCGCCAGGACGAACACCACGAAGATGAAGCCGCCGCCGGCTGTCGTGCAGGCCGCATCCGGGAAGGTCGCCGTGTCCGCGGGCAGCCAGTCCGTCCCCGTGAAGTCGAGCCACTGGGTGTCGGTGAGCTGCGCGCACTCGGTCGTGACCATGGAGGCAGACCCGGAGTCTGTCGCCCAGGTGATGGACCGTTCGCAGACCCAGCCGCCTTCACCGTTGTTCGGCCACTGTGCCCACGACGGTGCCCACGAGGACCACCCGGTGGCCTCGCCATCTGAGGCCGGCAGGGCGCACGGCGCATCGGCGCTCGTCCTCTGCACCTGCTGCAGCCACACCTGGTTCGCCGACGCGGGGGAAGCTCCCACGAGCCCGAACCCGGCCGTGATCACCGCTGCCGCCGCGGCCATCCAACGCCTCACGTGCATCTGAAGCCCCGTCTCGCCCTAGATCCCACCCCCATGGCGGATCGCTGGCGGGAAGGTAGCACCACGAGCCGTCCCTGGGCGGCCATCTGGTGAACTACCAGCCGCGCTCGCGCCACTCGGCCAGGGCTGGCCGCTCAGCGCCCACGGTGGTGTCGTAGCCGTGCCCCGGGTAGATCCACGTCTCGTCGGGCAGCGGGTCGAACAGCCGCTCGACGACCCCGGCATAGAGGCTCTCGAAATCCTCCGGGGTCGTCGTCTTCCCCACGCCGCCCGGGAACAGGCAGTCGCCCGTGATGACGTGCGGAGGTCCCTCCGGGTCGTCGTACTTCAGGGCCGCGGAGCCCGGGGTGTGGCCGACCAGGTGGATCACCTCGAGCTGGCAGGTGCCCACCGGGACGAGGTCGCCGTCGGTGAGGAGGATGTCGGTCGGTACTGGGATGCCGGGGGCGTCGAGGGCGTGGGCCGCGGTGAGGGCACCGGTGCGCGCGACGATCTCCGCGAGGGCCTGCCAGTGGTCCGGGTGCCGATGCGTGGTGAGCACCATCGAGATGCCATCGGGGCCGATGAGGTCCATGATCCGGTCGGGATCCGCCGCGGCGTCCACGAGGACCTGGGCGCCGGTCTCCCGGCACCGCAGCAGGTAGACGTTGTTGTCGTACGGCCCGACCGCGAGCTTGCTGATGATCAGATGACCCAGTTCGTGAACGTCAGCGGGACCGCCTACGCTGACTCGGCCGGTGTACATGGCAGCAGGGTAGGCCCTGGTCCGCAGGAGTGGGTGAGAAGTGAGCGAGCGGCTGATCGTCCGAGGTGCGCGAGAGCACAACCTCAAGGACATCTCCTTGGACCTGCCTCGGGACGCCCTCATCGTGTTCACCGGGCTGTCCGGGTCCGGCAAGTCGAGCCTCGCCTTTGACACGATCTTCGCGGAGGGGCAGCGGCGATACGTCGAGAGCCTCTCCTCCTACGCGCGGCAGTTCCTCGGCCAGATGGACAAGCCCGACGTGGACTTCATCGAGGGCCTGTCACCCGCGGTCTCGATCGACCAGAAGTCCACCTCCCGTAACCCGCGATCCACCGTGGGGACGATCACCGAGGTCTACGACTACCTGCGCCTGCTGTTCGCGCGCATCGGGGTTCCGCACTGCCCCGTGTGCGGTGACGTGATCCAGCGCCAGACGCCCCAGCAGATCGTGGACCAGGTGCTCGAGCTCCCGGAGGGCACCCGCTTCCAGGTGCTCGCGCCCGTCGTCCGGGAGCGCAAGGGGGAGTACGTCGACCTGTTCCGGCAGCTGGTGTCCCAGGGCTACTCCCGAGCCCGGGTGGACGGCGTCGTGCACGCGCTCGAGAGCGTCCCCGCGCTGAAGAAGCAGGAGAAGCACACCATCGAGGTCGTCGTCGACCGACTCACGGTCAAGGCGGAGTCCCGCCGGCGCCTGACGGACTCCGTGGAGACCGCCTTGGGCCTGTCCGGCGGCCTTGTCGTGCTCGAATTCGTCGACCTCGCCGAGGACGACCCGGATCGCGAGCGGGTCTTCAGCGAGCATCTCGCCTGCCCGCGCGACGGCCTGTCCTTCGAGGAGCTGGAGCCCCGGTCCTTCTCCTTCAACTCGCCGTTCGGCGCGTGCCCCGAGTGCACCGGCCTCGGGACCCGTCGGGAGGTCGACCCGGAGCTCGTCGTCCCCGACGAGGACCTGTCCCTGGCGGAGGGTGCCCTGACGCCATGGTCGAAGGGGCAGGTGTCCGACTACTTCCGGCGCCTCCTCGAGGCCATGTGCGAGGAGCTCGAGGTCGACATGGACACCCCGTGGTCGCAGTTGCCGGCCCGGGCCCGGAAGGCCCTCCTGGAAGGGCACCCGACCGAGGTGCACGTCCGCTACAAGAACCGCTACGGCCGCCAGCGCTCCTACTACACCTCGTACGAGGGCGTGATCCCGTACGTCCAGCGTCGGCATGCGGAGTCCGACAGCGATGCCAGTCGGGAGCGGTTCGAGGGCTTCATGCGCGAGGTGCCCTGCCCCGCCTGCGGCGGAGCGCGGCTGAAGCCGATCGCGCTGGCGGTCACCGTCGCCGACCACTCGATCGCCGAGATCGCCTCGCTGCCCATCGGCGAGGCGGCCACCCTGCTCCAGGGACTCGAGCTGTCCGAACGCGATGCGGTGATCGCCTCCCGGGTGCTCAAGGAGGTCAACGAGCGCCTCGCCTTCCTGGTCGACGTCGGCCTGCACTACCTGTCGCTTGATCGCGGCGCGGCGACCCTGGCCGGCGGGGAGGCGCAGCGCATCCGGCTGGCGACGCAGATCGGGTCCGGCCTCGTCGGCGTGCTCTACGTGCTGGACGAGCCCAGCATCGGTCTTCATCAGCGCGACAACCACCGCCTGATCGAGACGCTCGTCCGGCTTCGTGACCTGGGCAACACCCTCATCGTCGTCGAGCACGACGAGGACACCATCCGGACGGCGGACTGGGTGGTCGACATCGGGCCCGGAGCGGGCGAGCACGGCGGCCAGGTGGTCGTGAGCGGGCCGGTGGCGGACCTGCTCGACAGTGGGACCTCGATCACCGGCGACTACCTGAGCGGCCGCCGGGCGATCGACGTGCCGGCCATCCGGCGTCCGCACGACGGGCGTGAGCTCACCGTGCACGGTGCGTCGGAGCACAACCTCAAGAACGTGACCGTCTCGTTCCCCCTCGGCAACCTCGTTGCCGTCACGGGGGTGAGCGGCTCCGGGAAGTCGACCCTCGTCAACGACGTGCTCTACACCGTCCTGGCCCGCGACCTCAACGGCGCTCGCGGGGTGCCCGGCCGGCACAAGCGGGTCACCGGGCTGGAGAACGTCGACAAGGTCGTCCACGTCGACCAGAGCCCCATCGGGCGCACCCCCCGAAGCAACCCGGCCACGTACACCGGGGTCTTCGACCACATCCGCCGGCTGTTCGCCGAGACTCCGGAGGCCAAGGTCCGGGGCTACCTGCAGGGTCGCTTCTCCTTCAACGTCAAGGGCGGCCGGTGCGAGGCGTGCGCCGGCGACGGGACGATCAAGATCGAGATGAACTTCCTGCCCGACGTCTACGTCCCGTGCGAGGTATGCCACGGCGCGCGGTACAACCGGGAGACCCTCGAGGTGCACTACAAGGGCCGGACGATCGCCCAGGTGCTCGACATGCCCATCGAGGAGGCGCTGGAGTTCTTCGCCGCCGTCCCCGCCATCGCGCGCCATCTGAGCACCCTCGTCGACGTCGGTCTCGGCTACGTGCGGCTCGGGCAGTCGGCTCCCACGCTCAGCGGCGGCGAGGCACAGCGCGTCAAGCTCGCCTCGGAACTGCAGAAGAGGTCCACCGGGCGCACCGTGTACGTCCTCGACGAGCCGACGACGGGCCTGCACTTCGAGGACATCCGGAAGCTCCTCGGCGTGCTGCACAGCCTCGTGGACAAGGGCAACACCGTGATCGTCATCGAGCACAACCTCGACGTGATCAAGACCGCGGACTGGATCATCGACATGGGTCCCGAGGGCGGGTCCGGGGGAGGCACGGTCGTCACGACGGGGACCCCGGAGGACGTGGCGTCGGTCGCGTCCAGCCACACCGGTGCCTTCCTGCGCCCGCTGCTCTCGGTGCCGGCTGCCTCCGCGGCGGGCCGGCGCAAGGCGTCCCGCAGGCGGGTTAAGAGTTCGTGATTCCCCGGCGCCGGGCTTCTCGCGCGGGCGGTCATGACGTACCGTGAGTTGAACGTTCAACGGATCCAGGGAGGACCCATGACGATCGAGCGACGGACCGTGCTGCAGGCGGGGGGCCTGGCCGCAGTGGGCGTGGCGATCGCCGCCTGCTCGTCCGGTGAGTCGGCATCGAGCAGCGCAGCAGCCGGCACCGGGTCGTCCGCGGCCGCTGGAGGGTCGGGGGCCGCGGGCGGCGCCGCCGCGGGTGCCGTCGCCCAGGTGTCGGACATCCCCGTGGGCGGTGGGGTGATCCTTGCTGACCAGGCGGTGGTCATCACGCAGCCGGCCGCTGGGGACATCAAGGCGTTCAGCGCCATCTGCACCCATCAGGGCTGCCTCGTGGCAGAGGTCGCCGACAACGAGATCGTGTGCCCGTGCCACGGGTCGATCTTCTCGGCCAAGGACGGCGCCGTGATCCAGGGACCGGCCACGGTGCCGCTGGCCGCCGAGACCGTGTCCGTCGAAGGCGGCAGCGTCGTCCTCGGCTGACGGCCCCGTTGCCTAGGCTCGGGGCATGACCGACCCCGAGTCCTACCGGCCCGCCGCGGGGGACATCCCGACGCAGCCCGGGGTCTACCGCTTCCGCGACGAGCACGGCCGCGTCGTCTATGTCGGCAAGGCGCGCAACCTGCGGGCCCGGCTGACGTCGTACTTCCAGGACCCTGCCGCCCTGCATCCGCGCACTCGCACCATGGTCACGACGGCCGCGTCGGTCGACTGGGTGGTCGTGGCCACGGAGGTTGAGGCCCTGTCGCTCGAGTACTCATGGATCAAGGAGTACGACCCGCGGTTCAACGTCAAGTACCGCGACGACAAGAGCTACCCCTACCTCGCGGTGACCGTGGGCGAGCCCTTCCCGCGGGCCGCGGTCGTCCGGGAGGCCAAGCGGCGCGGCTCCCGGTACTTCGGGCCCTATGCGCATGCGTGGGCGATCCGCGACACCCTCGACCAGCTCGTCCGGGTGTTCCCGATACGCACGTGCCGCGACGGGGTCTTCGCCCGGGCCAAGCAGGTCGGCCGGCCCTGCCTGCTCGGCTACATCGAGAAGTGCAGCGCACCCTGCGTCGGCAGGATCGACGAGGCGGACTACCGGGTGCTCGTGGAGGACTTCTGCGACTTCATGTCCGGCCAGACCGAGCCGTTCATCAAGTCGGTGGAGCGGCAGATGCTCGAGGCGTCCGCACGGCTCGAGTACGAGGAGGCGGCCCGCCTGCGGGACCGCCTCGGGGCCCTCACGCGCGCCCTCGAGCGCAATGCCGTCGTCTTCGACGACTCCACGGACGCCGATGTCATCGGCATCGCGGAGGACGAGCTCCAGATGGGCGTGCAGGTGTTCCACGTGCGCGGGGGCCGCATCCGCGGCGAACGGGGCTTCGTGCTGGAGAAGGGGGAGGATCTCGACACGTCGGGCTATCTCGAGCGGATCCTCCAGCGTCTCTACTCGCAGTCGGACGAGGCTCGTCCCCCGAAGGAGATCCTGCTGTCGTCGCCACTCGATGATCCGTCCCCGTGGGTGGCTTGGCTCAGCGGGCAACGCGGCGCGCGGGTCTCAATCCGCACGCCGCAGAGGGGGGACAAGCGCGCCCTCATGGAGACCGCCGTCACGAACGCTCAGAACACCTTGAGCCAGCACACCGCGAAGCGGTCGGCGGACCTCACCACGAGGAGCAAGGCCCTCCGCGAGCTGCAGGAGTCCTTGACGCTCCCGGAGCCGCCCCTGCGCATCGAATGCATCGACATCTCCACCCTCCAGGGCCAGGACACCGTGGCCTCCCTCGTGGTCTTCGAGGACGGTCTGCCCCGCAAGCGCGACTACCGGTCGTTCATCATCCGCACGCCGGGAGCCGACGACCTGACGGCGATGGCTGAGGTGGTGACGCGCCGCTTCCAGTCCCGGAAGGAGCCGGAGGACGAGCCGGACGGCCGGGAGCGCCGGTTCGCCTATCCGCCCGCGCTGCTCGTGGTCGACGGAGGTGCCCCGCAGGTGCGCGCGGCCCAGGACGCGCTGATGGCGCTGGGGCTCACCGACCTGCCGGTGATCGGGCTCGCCAAGCGGCTTGAGGAGGTCTGGGTCCCGGACGACCCGGACCCGGTGATCCTGCCGCGCACCAGCGAGGCGCTGTACCTGCTGCAGCGCGTGCGAGACGAGGCCCATCGCACGGCCATCGCCTTCCACCGCAAACGTCGGGGCGGGCGCGCAACCCGCAGCGCCCTGGACGGCATCCCCGGCCTCGGGCCGGCCAAGGCCAAGGCGCTGCTGCGTCACTTCGGCTCGGTCAAGGCCATCCGCGCCGCGTCGGAGGAGGAGCTCCAGCAGGCGCCGGGAATCGGGCCGGCCCTCGCCGGAGTGGTCCATCGCAGTCTCAGCGGCGATGGGCGATGATGGACAGCGACGCGGTGGTCCCAGCACGGCGCGACGGTGGAGGAGAGCATGGACGGCAGCGAGACGCCTGCCCGTGAGCACGCCGGCGAGGCAGGACGGCACAGTCTGCGCCTGGCCCTCGTGACGGGGATGTCCGGTGCCGGCCGGTCGACCGCGGCCCGGGCCCTGGAGGATCTCGGCTGGTTCGTCATCGACAACATGCCGCCCTCCCTGCTCCAGTCCGCCATCGACCTGGCGCGGCGCACCCCGGACGTCGAGCGCGTGGGCGTGGTCCTCGATGCGCGCGGCGGTGCCTTCTTCCAACAGGTCGCCGAGGTGATGGCCACCGTTCCGCAGGAGGGGGTCGAGCTGCGCACGGTCTTCCTCGAGGCGTCGGACGAGGCGCTTGTCCGACGTTTCGAGAGCTCCCGGCGCCCGCACCCCCTGCAGCACGGCCAGCGCATCCTCGACGGGCTGCAGGCCGAGCGCGCGCTGCTGGGCGACCTGCGCGCCAATGCGGACATCGTCATCGACACGACCACCCTCAACGTGCACCAGCTGCGCCACCGCATCGAGGAGGCGTTCGCGGACGACGTGCCGAAGACGCTCACGGCGACCGTCATGTCCTTCGGCTTCAAGTACGGCATCCCGGTCGATGCCGACCTCGTCGCGGACGCCCGGTTCCTGCCGAACCCGTACTGGGACGAGGAGCTGCGACCCCTGACGGGTCAGGACCCCCGCGTCTCGTCCCATGTGCTGGCCCGGCCCGGTGCGATCGACTTCCTCGACACCTACGAGCGACTCGTCGAGATCGTGTCGCAGGGGTACCTGCGCGAGGGCAAGCGCTACGTGACCGTCGCCGTGGGCTGCACCGGCGGAAAGCACCGCAGCGTCGCCATGGCCGAGGCCCTGGCCGAGCGGCTCACGGCCGCCGGCCTCACGGTGTCGATCCTCCATCGAGACCTGGGGCGGGAGTGACCGCGCGGCGCCCCCCCAGCAGGCCACTGGGCACCCTGTCCCGGCGCAATGTCGTGGCCCTCGGGGGCGGGCATGGTCTGGCGGCGTCGCTCCAGGCCCTTCGGCGCGTGACCGACTCGCTGACCGCCATCGTGGGCGTGGCCGACGACGGTGGCTCGAGCGGCCGGCTGCGCAGCGAGTTCGGGATCCTTCCACCGGGGGACCTGCGCATGGCGCTGGCCGCCCTGTGCGGTGACGACTCCTGGGGCCGCACCTGGGAGGAGGTCATCCAGCACCGGTTCGGAGGCGAGGGCGAGCTGGCCGGCCACTCGGTGGGCAACCTGCTCATCACGGCCCTGTGGGAGCACACCGGCGACGCCGTCACGGGCCTTGACTGGGTCGCCGCGCTGCTCGGTGCGAACGGCCGCGTGCTGCCCTGCACGGAGGTGCCGCTCACGATCGTGGCCGAGGTGCTCGGGCACGACCCCCGACGTCCCGATGAGGTCACGGAGGTGCGCGGCCAGGTCGAGGTCGCCACCACCGCAGGCGACGTGCTGCACATCGCGCTCGACCCGCCGGCCCCGGAGGCGTGCCACGAGGCGATCGTCGCCGTGGAGGAGGCCGATGCGCTCGTGCTCGGCCCCGGCTCCTGGTACACGTCGGTCATCCCGCACCTCGTCATCCCCGACCTGGCGCGCGCCATCGCGGACAGCCCCGCGCAGCGGGTGGTCGTGCTGAACCTCAATCCCCAGGTGGGCGAGACCAGCGGGTTCGCGGCGCACACGCACCTCGACGTCCTCTACAACTACCTGCCCGACCTGCGCGTGGACACCGTGATCGCCGACGCCCGCCATGTGGAGGACCTGACGGCCCTGAAGCGGTCCTGTGCAGACCTCGGTGCCGAGCTGTTCCTCATGGACGTGTCCCGTGCGGATGCCGCCGGGATCCACGACCCTCAGCGGCTGGCCGTGGCATTCGATACGGTGCTCGCCTAGGACCACGCCCGGAGACGGGTGCCCCGACGGAGCGGAGCGACTGAGCACGATGGCGATGACCGCGGCGGTGAAGGACGAGCTCAGCCGCGTGGAGGTGACCAAGGCCTGCTGCCGCAAGGCGGAGGTGTCCACGATCCTGCGCTTCGCCGGCGGCCTGCACATCGTCGCCGGCCACATCGTCATCGAGGCCGAGCTCGACACCGGTGCAGCGGCCCGTCGACTCCGCAAGGACATCTTCGAGGTCTACGGCCACGAGGCGGACGTCACGATGATCCAGTCCGGCGGCCTGCGCAAGGGCACGCGCTACCTGGTCCGCGTCGTCGACGGGGGAGAGGCGCTGGCCCGGCAGACCGGCATCGTGGACGCGAGCGGACGCCCCGTGCGCGGTCTCCCGCCGGCGATCGTGTCCGGGGGCCTGTGCGACTGCGAGTCCGCGTGGCGGGGCGCGTTCCTGGCCCACGGCTCGCTGACCGAGCCCGGTCGTTCCTCGTCCCTCGAGATCACGGCTCCGGGTCCCGAGTCGGCCCTGGCCCTGGTCGGGGCCGCCCGCCGTCTCGGCATCGCGTCCAAGTCCCGGGAGGTGCGCGGCGTCGATCGCGTGGTCATCCGGGACGGCGACGCCATCGGGGCGATGCTCACCCGGCTCGGTGCCCACGAGTCGGTGCTGGCGTGGGAGGAGCGGCGGATGCGCCGCGAGGTCCGGGCCACGGCCAACCGCCTCGCCAACTTCGACGACGCGAACCTGCGTCGTTCGGCGCGAGCCGCGGTCGCCGCGGGGGCACGGGTGCAGCGGGCCCTGGAGATCCTCGGCGACGACGTGCCGGACCACCTGGTCGCGGCCGGTCGTCTGCGGATCGAGCACCAGCAGGCGAGCCTGGAGGAGCTCGGCGCCCTGGCCGATCCGCCCATGACCAAGGACGCCATCGCCGGCCGGATCCGTCGGCTGCTCGCGCTCGCCGACAAGCGGGCGAGCGAGCTCGGGGTGCCGGGCACCGAGTCGGCGCTCGGGCCCGACATGCTTGCGGACTAGTCCCTCGGAAGTCCATCTATCGGGTGTCGAAGGGCCGGGCTCCGGTAACGGGACGGTAACGATGCGTCGCTAGGATGGAAGCGTTTGCGGACACCCGGTTCGCGCGAGGGCTCCACGAGGGCCCGTTGTCATCGAGGAGCAGGCAGTGACACTCAAGGTCGGCATCAACGGCTTCGGTCGCATCGGTCGCAACTTCTACCGCGCACTCGTCGAGAGCGGCGCAGACATCGAGATCGTGGGCCTCAACGATCTGACGGACACCAAGACCCTGGCGCACCTGCTCAAGTACGACTCGATCCTCGGCCGCTTCCCGCACGAGGTGAAGGCCGGCGAGGGCGAGATCGTGGTCGACGGCAAGTCCATCCCCGTGTTCGCCGAGCGTGACCCGGCCGCCCTTCCGTGGGCGAAGGTCGGTGCCGAGATCGTCATCGAGTCGACCGGCCACTTCACCGATGCCGACAGCGCCCGCAAGCACATCGACGCCGGCGCCAAGAAGGTCATCATCTCGGCCCCCGCGAAGGGCGAGGACATCACCATCGTCATGGGCGTCAACGATCAGGACTACGACCCGGAGAAGCACAACATCATCTCCAACGCGTCCTGCACCACGAACTGCCTCGCGCCGATGGCCAAGGCCATCGACGACGCCTTCGGCATCGAGCGTGGCCTCATGACCACCATCCACGCGTACACCAACGACCAGAACATCCTGGACTTCCCGCACAAGGACCTGCGTCGTGCGCGTGCGGCCGCCCTGAACATGATCCCGACCAGCACCGGTGCCGCGAAGGCGATCGGCCTGGTCATGCCCCAGTTGAAGGGCAAGCTGGACGGCTACGCGATGCGCGTTCCGGTCCCGACCGGCTCGGCCACCGACCTCACCATCGAGCTGAAGACGCCGGCCACCAAGGAGGAGATCAACGCCGCGGTGAAGGCCGCTGCGGAGGGTCCGATGAAGGGCTACCTGACCTACACCGAGGATCCGATCGTCTCCACGGACATCGTGACCGATCCCTCGTCGTGCATCTTCGACGCCAGCCTGACCAACGCCAACGGCAACATGGTCAAGGTGCTCGGCTGGTACGACAACGAGTGGGGCTACAGCAACCGGCTCGTGGACATCACCACGCTCGTCGGCTCCAAGCTCTAGGGCGCGCCATGAAGTCACTCGACGACCTTCAGGTCGCCGGGAAGACCGTGCTGGTCAGGGCGGACTTCAACGTCCCCCTGGCCGACGGTCCCGGCGGACCGGACGACGACAAGGTCATCACCGACGACGGGCGCATCCGAGCGGCCCTGCCCACCCTCACCTACCTGCGGGACCAGGGTGCCAAGGTCGTGGTGATCGCCCACCTGGGCCGGGCCAAGGGCGAGGTCGTGCCCGGCCTGACCCTCCAGCCGGTGGCCGACCGCCTCAGCGAGCTGCTTGACGCGGACGTCGAGGTGGCCGATGACATCACCGGTCCCCACGCGCGCGCCATGGTCGGCGCGCTGGAGCCCGGCGACGTCGTCCTCCTCGAGAACATCCGATTCGACGCCCGAGAGACCAGCAAGGATGCGGACCAGCGCAAGGCGCTCGCCGCCGAGCTGGCGTCGCTGGCCGACGTCTACGTGTCCGACGGCTTCGGTGTCGTTCACCGCAACCAGGCCTCTGTTACCGACGTGGCGCGGCTGCTGCCGAACGCGGCGGGGCGGCTGGTGCACAAGGAGGCCACCGTCTTCGGCGGCATCATGTCCGACCCGGCCCGGCCGTTCGTCGTCGTCCTCGGTGGCTCGAAGGTGAGCGACAAGCTCGGCGTGATCGGCAACCTGATCACGCGCGTCGATCGACTGCTCATCGGCGGCGGCATGGCGTACACCTTCCTGGCCGCCAAGGGCTACGAGGTCGGCACGTCCCTGCTCGAGGCGGACCAGCTGGACACCGTCCGCGGCTTCATGGAGCAGGCGGAGGCCCGGGGCGTGGAGCTGCTCCTGCCGGTCGACATCGTCGTGGCGGACGCGTTCGCCGCCGATGCCGCGACCGAGGTCGTGGCCGCCGATGCCATTCCCGCGGGCTGGATGGGGCTGGACATCGGGCCCGCCACCCGGGAGCTGTTCGCTGCCAAGATCGCCGATGCAGGGACCGTCGTGTGGAACGGCCCGATGGGCGTGTTCGAGATGGAGCCGTTCGCCGGTGGCACTCTGGCGGTCGCCCGTGCGATGGCCGACTCGTCGGCGCTGACCGTCATCGGCGGAGGCGACTCGGCGGCCGCCGTGCGGATCCTGGACGTCGACGAGAGCACGTTCACCCACATCAGCACCGGAGGCGGTGCCAGCCTGGAGTTCCTCGAGGGCAAGACCCTGCCGGGGCTCGCGGTCCTGGAGGAGGACAACTGATGGCCGATCGCAAGCCGCTGATGGCGGGCAACTGGAAGATGAACCTCAATCACCTTGAGGCCATCGCCCTGGTGCAGAAGCTCGCCTTCGCGCTCAATGAGGACGACTACGCCGCTGTCGACGTGGCGGTGCTGCCGCCCTTCACGGACATCCGGTCCGTGCAGACCCTGGTGGACGGCGACCGCTACGACATCGTCTACGGCGCCCAGGACGTCTCGGTGCACGATTCGGGTGCCTACACCGGCGAAGTGAGCGGTCCGATGCTCGCCAAGCTCGGCTGCACCTACGTCACGGTGGGTCACAGCGAGCGGCGCGAGTACCACGACGAGACCGACGAGGTCGTCAACGCCAAGGCGAAGGCAGCGCTGCGCAACGAGCTCGTGCCGATCGTCTGCATGGGCGAGGGCCTGCCGATCCGCCAGGCGGGGGAGCAGGTGCCCTACGTGCTGGCGCAGCTCGATGCCGACCTGTCCGGGCTCTCGGCCGAGCAGGTGGCCGGTCTCGTCATCGCCTATGAGCCCGTCTGGGCCATCGGCACCGGCGAGGTCGCGACGCCCGCCGACGCGCAGGAGGTCTGCGGGGCGATCCGCGCCCGGATCGCCGAGACCTTCGGTGCCGACGCGGCGGCTGCGGTGCGCATCCTGTACGGCGGCTCGGTCAAGTCCGGCAACGTGGCGGGCATCATGGCGCAGCCGGATGTCGACGGGGCCCTCGTCGGTGGTGCCAGCCTGGATCCGGATGAGTTCGTGGGCATCGTGCGGTTCCGGCTGCACCCGCCCGAGCTCGTGGGCTAGCAGACCGTCTATTCTCTACGGGTCTGGCCTGCGGGCGAGCCCGAGACCTCTGGGAGTCATCCATGATCACTGCGATCACGATCACGCTGGCCGTGGTCCTCGTGATCACGAGCGTCCTGCTCGTCGTGCTCATCCTGCTGCACCGCGGCAAGGGCGGCGGCCTGTCCGATCTGTTCGGCGGCGGCGTCAGCTCCTCGGTCGGCGGCTCATCGGTGGCCGAGAAGAACCTCGACCGGCTCACCGTCGGCCTCGGCCTGGTGTGGGCGGCGAGTATCGTCGCCGTGGGCCTGCTGGTCAGCACCGGCTCCTGACGTTTCGACCGCACAGAACCTTCTGCAGAGAGGCAGCACATGGCGGGTGGCAGCGCAATTCGGGGAAGTCGCGTCGGTGCGGGCCCGATGGGGGAGGCGGAGCGCGGCGAGGCGGCGCCCCGGATCTGGGTGTCGTTCTGGTGCGCCCGCGGCCACGAGTCGCGTCCCAGCTTCGCCGTGGACGCGGCCGTGCCCGAGGAGTGGGACTGCCCGCGGTGCGGCCTGCCCGCCGGGCCGGACAAGGAGAACCCGCCGGCCCCGCCGAAGATCGAGCCGTACAAGACCCATCTGGCCTACGTGAAGGAGCGCCGGTCCGACGAGGACGGCGCCGCCATCCTGCAGGAGGCCCTGGCCAAGCTCCGCGGCGAGGCCTGACCCACTCACGAGTTGAACCGCTTCCCGGTTCAAATAGTTCACAAATCGGACAATCCGTCCGCGACATGACGATTTGAACCGGGAAGCGGTTCAACTCGTTTGGGGGAGGTCAGGCGCCGGGTCGGCCCAGGTCGGCCGGCAGTTCGCCTGCCGCAGCCTCATCGAGCAGGAACAGGGTGCGCTCACGACCGCGGACACCCGAAGCCGGCACCTCGAACCGTCCCACGCCCTCGGTGAGTGCCATGCGGATCGCGTGCGCCTTGGCCTCACCCGAGGCGAGCACCCACACCTGCCGGGCCGCGTTGATGGAGTCGAAGCTGAGGCTGATGCGGGTGGGCGGCGGCTTCGGGGCACCCCGTACCCCGACGACGGGACGCGTGTCGTGGAGCGCCGGATTCTCGGGGAACAGGGAGGCCACGTGGGCGTCCGGGCCGATGCCGAGCATGAGCACATCCATGGACGGAACGGGGGCGTGGTCCTCGGGTCGCGCGAAGCCGCCCAGCTCCGTCGCGTAGGACTCGGCGGCGCGTTCCAGGTCGCCCTCGGACCGATCCGGGCCCGGGATGGCGTGCACGTGATCCGGGGGGACGCTGATGCGGTCCAGGAGAGCAGCCCGGGCTGACGTCTCGTTGCGCTCGGGATCGCCCTGCGGCAGATAGCGCTCATCGCCCCACCAGATGTGGACAGCGCCCCAGTCCACCGCCTCGCGACCGCGTCCGTTGCCGATGGCGGCCAGGACAGCGGTGCCGATGCCGCCGCCTGTGAGGCACAGGTGCGCTATGCCGGCCGATGCGATGGCATCGACGAGGGTGGTCACCGTGCGACCGGCGGCCGCGTCCGCCAGTGACTCGGCGTCCGCGTGGCGCAGGACATCCACCGGGCTCATGCGTCGGGCACCAGCTTGAGGACCTCGCCGAAGAGCTCGTCCGGATCCAGCCGCCGCAGCTCCTCACTGAGCAGCTCGGCCAGGTTGCGCCGATGGATCGCGATGCGGGCATCGGGGAAGCCTGGCCGGGACAGGTGCCCCTCCGCCTCGCCGTCGCGCGCCGCGACGAGGTCGCCCTCGGGAGTGGTCAGCCGCACCTCGCTGATCCCGGGGGCCGTCGAGACCTCCAAGGACACCGGCACCTTCAGCGTGTGGTGCAGCCACAGCTTCAGCAGGAGGGCGCTGGGATTGCCGTCCTCCGCGTGGACACTGGCCGAGGTGATGTGCCCGTAGGGGCGATCCAGCATCGAGGCGAGCACCGTGCGCCACGGCGTCAGCCGAGTCCAGGTCAGGTCGGTGTCCCCGGGACGGTAGCCGTCGCGGCGACGGCGCAACTCGCCGACGGGATCCTCCGCCGTGGCCGCGTCGGTGATGCGCCGCTGGGCGTGGCGCCCGATGGGATCGGCGTCGGGCACATCGGGGCTCTCATGCGGCCAGTAGGCGATGACCGGCGTATCGCTCAGCAAGAGCGGGATGGCCACGGAGTTGGCATGCTCCGCCCGGTCGCCCCGCAGCCGGATGACGGCCACCTCTCCCGGGCCGTCATCGCCGCCCACGGACACCTCGGCGTCGATGCGCGACGGTTTCGAGCTCGCCCGCGGGATCAGCGTGACGATCCGCATGGGGTGCTGGCGGGCGGCATGGACGGCCGCCGCCGTGGCGTCCGCCTGGGTCTCCTCGTCCGAGAGGATCAGGAGGGTCAGCACCATGCCGGTGGCCGGGGAGCCCATCCGATGGCGCTCCGCCGCGATGGCGGCCGCCACGGCACCCCCGCTGGTGTCTTCAAGGCGGATCATGGTCTCCTCCACATCCGGCCGTCGCGGGCGATCATGTCGTAGGACGACTCGGGGCCCCAGCCACCGGACGCGTACTGCTCCGGTCGGCCGTGGTCGGCCCAGTAGTCGAGGACGGGATCCAGGATCTGCCAGGCGATCTCGACCTCCTCCCGACGCGGGAACAGGGGCGGATCGCCGAGCAGGACGTCGAGGATGAGGCGCTCGTACGCCTCAGGACTGCTGTCGACGAAGGACTCGCCGTACTGGAAGTCCATGTTCACGTCGCGGACCTGGCCGGTGGTGGTGTTCGGGACCTTGGAGCCGAAGCGCACCGTGATGCCCTCGTCCGGCTGGATCCGGAACACGAAGGCGTTGTTGCCGAGTTCCTGGATCATCGACTCGCTGAAGGGCAGGTGCGGCGCCCGCTTGAACACCACGGCCACCTCGGTGACCCGACGGCCCAGCCGCTTGCCGGTGCGCAGGTAGAACGGCACGCCGGCCCAGCGTCGGTTGTCGATGTCGACCCGCATAGCCGCGTACGTCTCCGTGGCGCTCTCGGGGGAGACGCCGTCCTCCTCGAGGTAGCCCCGGACCGGCAGGCCACCTTGCCAGCCCTCGGCGTACTGGCCCCGGCTGGAGTGCTTGCCGATCTCGCGGGGCAGGGTGACCGCGCGCAGGACCTTCTCCTTCTCGATCCGCACATCGCCCGGGGTCAGCGTGAGGGGCTCCTCCATGGCGGTCAGCGCGAGCAGCTGGAGGAGGTGGTTCTGGATGACGTCGCGGGCCGCCCCGATCCCGTCGTAGTAGCCGGCCCGACCGGCGATACCGATGTCCTCGGCCATCGTGATCTGGACATTGTCGACGTAGTGGGCATTCCAGAGCGGCTCGAACATGGTGTTGGCGAAGCGGACGGCCAGGATGTTCTGGACGGTCTCCTTGCCGAGGTAGTGGTCGATGCGGAACACGGCACCGGGCGGGAACACCGAGTCGACGAGATCGTTCAGCGCGATCGCGGATTCGAGGTCGTGCCCAAACGGCTTCTCGATGACGACGCGCCGCCAGCGATCGGGATGATCCTCAGCCAGCCCCGACGCCTTGAGGTTCTCGAGGACGACGGGGAACAGCCCGGGCGGGATGGACAGGTAGAACGCGTGGTTGCCCCCCGTGCCCCTCGTCGCGTCGAGGTCGTCCACGACGCCCTTGAGCCGGGCGTAGGCATCCGCATCGCCAAGGTCGCCTTCGACGAACCGGATGCCCTCGGACAGCTGCTTCCACACCTCCTCCCGAAACGGGGTGCGGGAGTGCTCGCGAACCGAGTCGTGGACCAGCTGTGCGAAGTCCTCGTCCTCCCAGTCCCGGCGCGCGAAGCCGACGAGGGCGAAGCCCGGCGGCAGCAGTCCCCGATTGGCCAGGTCGTAGATGGCCGGCATGACCTTCTTGCGGGAGAGGTCTCCCGTGACCCCGAACAGGACGATGCCGCACGGCCCGGCCACGCGGGGCACCCGCTGATCGAGGGTGCTCCGCAGGGGGTTCTCGAGGCGGTGCTCCGGACGGATGCGGCTCATGCGGTCAGCCCGGCGGCGTCGGCGACGGTCTGCCGGAGCTCCTCCCACGACGTGATGAACTTCTCGACACCCTCGCGCTCGAGGACGTCGAACACGTCCTCGGCATCGATGCCGACGGCCCGCAGCCGCTCCCAGGCGGCGTCCGCGGCGGGTCCGGTGCCGTCGAGGGTGTTGCCCCGGATCACGCCCGACTCAGCCACCACGTCGAGCGTGGACTGCGGCATCGTGTTGACGCAGCCCGGCGCGACCAGCTCGACGACGTACCGGGTGGGCTCGTAGGCGGGGTTCTTGACACTCGTCGACGCCCACAGCGGCCGCTGGACGTGGGCGCCTGCGTCGGCCAGCGCCGCCCAGTCTGCCGAGGCCGTCAGGTCGAGGTGGTCCCGCCAGACCTTTCGCGCCGTGGCGATCGCCGCCGTCCCGCGGAGCGCGAGGGCCTCGTCGGTGCCGATGGCCTCGAGCCGGTCGTCGACCTCCGTGTCGATGCGGCTGAGGAAGAAGCTGGCGACCGAACGGATGGTCGACAGGTCATGTCCCCGCTCGGCGGCCAGCCGCACACCCGCCTCGTACGCGGCCACCACGGCGGCATAGCGCTCCACGGAGAAGATCAGCGTCACGTTGACGCTGATCCCCGAGCCGATGACCTCGGTGATCGCAGGCAGCCCTTCCAGGGTGGCGGGAATCTTGATGAGCGCGTTGGGGCGATCGACGATCGACCACAGCTCCTTCGCCTGCGCGATCGTCCCGTCGGTGTCGTGCGCAAGCCGCGGGTCGACCTCGATGGACACCCGGCCGTCGAGTCCGCCGGTCCCGCTCCAGACCGGCGTGAAGACGTCGCAGGCGGCCCGCACGTCGTCGGTGGTCAGTCGCTGGATGATCGTGTCGACGTCGGCACCCTCGGCAGCGAGCGCGTCGAGCTGCTGGGCGTAGCTGGCGGCGCCCGAGGAGATGGCGTTGTTGAAGATCGTGGGGTTGGAGGTCACGCCCGACAGCGAGAAGTCTTCGATGAGGGCGCTGAGGTTGCCGGTCTCGATGCGCTCACGGCTCAGGTCGTCGAGCCAGATGGAGACGCCGGCGTCGGAGAGGTCCTTGAGGTTCGGGTTGGTCATGGGTTCCTCCTCACTCAGCCACGGCCCACGGAGGTGATGCTCTCCTGGGCCGCGGCGACGATGGATTCCGTGGTGATGCCGAACTCCCGGAAGAGCACGTCGTACGCAGCGCTGGCCCCGAAGTGATCCAGGCCGATGACCCGGCCGTGGTCGCCCACGTACCGGTACCAGCCCAGGGTCGCGCCGGCCTCGATGGCGACGCGCGCCCGGACGGACGGGAGCAGCACGGAGTCACGGTATGCCGGCTCCTGCGCATCGAACCACTCCAGGCACGGCATGGAGAGGACGCGGACGCCGATGCCCTGCGCCTCCAGCTGGGCCGCCGCCGAGAGCGCGAGGGACACCTCCGAGCCGGTCGCCA
This sequence comes from Actinomycetales bacterium, assembly GCA_016125355.1. Taxonomy (GTDB): domain Bacteria; phylum Actinomycetota; class Actinomycetes; order S36-B12; family S36-B12; genus UBA10649. The sequence continues at coordinate 149,080 of WGLX01000010.1, forward strand.
GCAGGAGGACCTGAGGCTGGTCCGAGTCGCTGACCACGTAGCCGCCCCGCTGCACCCCGGACAGGACGTCGTCGACGTCGGTGCCGAGGACGGGGACGTTCTGGCGGGTGAGCACCAGCCCGACCGGGTCCCGTCGATGGAGGATGGCGCGCCACGCGGCGGCGGTCTCGTTGGCGTCCGCCGGGCGCACCACGCTGAGGCCCGGGATGGCGCGGAGTGCCCAGAGGTGCTCCACCGGCTGGTGGGTCGGGCCATCCTCGCCGAGGCCGATCGAATCATGCGTCCACACGAAGGTGACGGCGGTGTCCATGAGGGCGGACAGGCGCACGGCACCGCGCATGTAGTCGGAGAAGACCAGGAACGTGCCGCCGAACGGCCGCGTGAGCCCGTCGAGGGCGATGCCGTTGAGGATCCCGCCCATGGCGTGCTCCCGGATGCCGAAGTGCATGACTCGGCCGTAGGGAGAGGAGTTGGGGGCAGGATTGCCCACCGGGAGGAAGCTCGGGGCCCCCTCGATGGTGGTGTTGTTCGACTCGGCCAGGTCGGCCGAGCCGCCCCACAACTCGGGCATGACCTCCGCGTAGGCGTTGATGACCTCGCCGGAGGCCTTGCGCGTCGAGATGGAGGCACCCGGCTCGTAGGTGGGCATGGCCGCGTCGAACCCCTGGGGCAGCTCCCGCGCGACCAGGCGGTCGAGGAGGGAGGCGTTCGGCGCGTGGGCGGCCCGCCAGGCGTCGAAGCCCTCGTCCCACCTCGTGCGATCGGAGTCGACCCGGTGGCGCAGATTCGCGCGCACCCGGTCGAGGAGGTCCGCCGGGAAGACGAAGTGTGCATCGGGATCGAGCCCGAGCACCTCCTTCGTGGCTCGAACCTCGGGCTCGCCGAGGGCCGACCCGTGGATCTTCCCGGTGTTCTGCAGGTGCGGCGACGGCCAGCCGATGGTGCTGCGCACGCGGATGAACGTGGGACGGTGCCGCTCCTCGACGGCCTTCTGGATCGCGGCGTACACGCCGGGCACGTCGATGGAGCCGTCCTCGTTCATGTCGACGGCGTGGGTTGCCCAGCCGTACGCGCGGTAGCGCTCCGTGATGTCCTCGTGGAACGCGATCTCCGTGTCGCCCTCGATGGAGATGTGGTTGTCGTCGTAGAGGACGACGAGTCGGTGCAGCTTCTGCAGGCCCGCCAGCGAGGAGGCCTCCGACGTGATGCCCTCCTCCATGTCGCCGTCGCCGACGATGCACCAGACGCGATGATCGAACGGGCTCTGGCCGTCGGGAGTGTCCGGATCGAACAGGCCACGCTCGTAGCGCGCGCCCATAGCCATGCCCACGGCGTTGGCGAGACCCTGGCCCAGCGGACCGGTGGTCGTCTCGACACCCACGGTGTGGCCGTGCTCGGGATGTCCCGGGGTGCGACTGCCCCAGGTCCGGAAGGACTCGAGGTCGGTCATCGTCAAGCCGTAGTCCGAGAGGAACAGCTGCATGTACAGCGTCAGACTGGTGTGGCCGGCGGACAGCACGAAGCGGTCCCGCCCGAGCCACGACGGGTCCCGGGGGTCGTGCCGCATGATCTTCTGGAACAACAGGTAGGCGACGGGTGCGAGCGACATCGCCGTGCCGGGGTGGCCGTTGCCTACCCGCTGGACGGCGTCCATGGCCAGGGCCCGCAGGTAGGTGACGGCGTGATCGTCGTCCTCAGTCCAGTCGAGCGCGGGCAGATGGTCGGGGGAGGAAGCGGAGGCCATGTCCCGACCCTAGCCAAGGAAGCCGCGTCGCCGCAGGGATGGTTCCTAACGGTAGAGTGACAGGTGGGAAAACGGGCCGTGGGCGACGCCACCGGACCTGCAGAATGGGCAGACGCCCATCCGAGCGCACCAGCGTCACGAGCGGACCGAGGAGACAGGTGGCCATCGACATGCGGCCCGAGGGCGCAGTCACGGTCTCGGCACGCCTGCGTGCCCACGTCGCCCTGACCAAACCGCGCATCGTCGAACTGCTCCTGGCGACCGCCATCCCCACAGCCTTCCTCGCGGCTGGCGGACTGCCGCCCCTCGTGCCGACGCTGGGCGTCCTCGTGGGGGGATCGCTCGCCGCGGGCGCGGCCAACACGTTCAACAGCGTCTACGACCGCGACATCGATGCCGTCATGCGGCGCACGTTCCACCGCCCCGCCGCCATGGGCATCGTGAGCGTCCGCGCCGGCATCTGGCAGGGCGCCGTCCTGACGATCGCAAGTGCGGCGGTCCTGTGGCTGACCGCCAACCTGCTCTCCGCGCTCCTCGCCATCGTGGCGATCGTGTTCTACGCCGTCGGCTACACGATGCTTCTCAAGAGGCGCACCCCGCAGAACATCGTCTGGGGCGGTGCAGCGGGCTGCATGCCGGTCCTGATCGCGTGGGCGGCGATCACCGGGACGCTCACGTGGACGCCTGTCGTCCTCTTCCTCATCATCTTCTTCTGGACTCCGCCGCACTACTGGCCGCTGGCCATGCGGTTCCGCGATGACTACGCGGCCGCCGGGGTGCCGATGCTGCCGGTCGTGCGCACGGACCGGCAGGTCGCGACCAGCATCATCGGGTACTCCTGGGCCATGGTGGCGACGTCACTCGTGCTCATCCCCGTGGCGCCCATGGGCTGGGTCTACGGCATCGGCGCAGCGGTCCTCGGCATCGCCTTCCTCGCGCAGGCCTACCTGCTCCGCGGGCACATCAACGCTGAGGCCGCAGATGTCACGAGGATCGCGATGCGGCTCTTCCACGGGTCGATCACGTACCTCGCGCTGCTGTTCCTGCTGGTCGCCCTGGACCCCTTCGTCCTCTAGGCGCCCGGCCGCAGGCCGCGGGTGCGCAGCGCTGGTGGGATGAACAGCGTGGCGATCCACACGAGGGTCGCGCCGAGGACGTGCAGTCCCACGAGAACCTCGGGCACCCCGGTGAAGTACTGCACGTAGCCGATCGTCCCCTGGAGGAGCGAGACGATCAGCAGGAGCCACGTGCGGGAGAGCGCGGGCCCGGACGGTCGCAGGATGCTCAGGGCGACCAGCAGGCCGACGGTCAGGCCGATGAACAGCAGGACCACGTCGGCATGCAGCCACGAGATGGTGCGCGGGTCGATGTCGAGGCGCTCGGCGGACGCATCGCCACTGTGCGGCCCCGAGCCTGTGACGATCACGCCGAGCACGACGACGGTGGCGCTCACCGCCACCAGCACCCACGACAGGACTCGGGCCGGGGCGGGGACGAGCCAGGTGATCGGCCGGTCGCCCTCGTCCCCCGAGCGGGCCACGAGGGCGACCACGCTGGCGATGACGAGCATCGAGAGCAGCAGGTGGCTGCCGACGGACAGGGGGTGGAGGCCGGTGAGGACGGTGATGCCGCCGAGGACGGCCTGCGCCACGGTGCCCAGCAGGGGAATGAAGGCGAGCACGAGCAGGACGGGTCGGGCGGGAAGCGCGGCCCGTGCCCGACGCCGACGGTCGAGGAAGGCCGCCAGGATGGCCACGAACGCGAGGACCACGAGGATGCCGGTGAGTGTCCGGTTGCCGAACTCGATGAACTTGTGCCATGACTCGGCCTGATCCGACGTGGGGGTGATCGACCCGTCGACGCACTCGGGCCAGGTGGGGCAGCCGAGGCCCGATTCGCTGATCCGGACGACCGCGCCGGTGACGACGATGCCCGCCTGCGCGACCAGGTTGGCGATGTACACGCCGCGGACCCAGCGGGGACTGCGACCCGATGCGGAAACCTCAGCCGGTGCGTCGAGCGTGGTGGTCACGACATCACCCTACGGGCCCGTCGGATCACGACCAGCGGAACGTCCTGCGCGCGATGACGGTCCCGGCGGCGAACCAGGCGAGGAGCACCACGACCGCCTGGAGCCCGGGAGCCGCACCGCTCACGAGCGTGTCCGCCAGGGAGGATGCGAGGGCCCCGGAGGGCAGCCACGCGACGACCGTGCCGAGGGCCCCCGGGAGGGAGGAGGCGGGCACCACGATCCCGCCGAACATGAGCAGCAGCAGGAAGATCCCGTTCGCCACGGCGAGCACGGCTTCTGCCCGCAGCAGGCCCGCGAGGGCGAATCCCCAGGCGGCGAACGCGGCCGCCCCGAGGACCAGCTCCGGCACCGCCCAGGCGGACCCCGCCGTGGGGCGCCACCCCAGGACCACCGCGAGGACCGTCACGACGATCACGGAGATGGCCGTGACGGCAGCCGTGGCGAGCAGCTTGCCGACCAGCAGTTCCGTGCGGGTCAGCGGCGTGGTGCCCAGGAAGCGCAGCGCCCCCGATCGCCGCTCGAAGGCCGTCGCGATGGCCAGTGAGGTGAAGCAGCCGCTGAGGATGCTCACGGAGAGCACGGTGGCCAAGGCGGTGGGCAGCCGATCGGGGCCGGTCGCGGTGGCGACGAGGTCGGTGAGGGTGAGCGCCAGGAGGATGCCCACCGGGATGACGACGGTGAGGAGGAGCTGCTCGCCGTTGCGCATGAGCAGGCGCGCCTCCCAGCCTGCCTGCGCCACGGTCCGCTGGGCCGCGCTCATTCCATGCTCCCCACGAGGTCGATGACCACATCCTCGAGCGAGCGGCGACCCACGGAGAGGTCCGCCGTCCTGATCCCGTGCTGGGCGCACCACGCTGCGATCGCCGACAGCACGAGCGGGTCTGCGGCGCCGGTCACCCGGTAGTGGCCAGGTGGCCCCTCGACGACGTCACCGTCGGCCGGGAGGACCGCGCGCAGGGAGCTGACGTCCGCGTGGAGGGGCCCGCGGAAGCCCACGCTCTCGTCGTCGCCGATGAGGTCCGGTACCGAGCCGTCCCGGATGACCCGGCCGTCGGCCACCACGACCACGTGGTCGGCCAGCCGCTCGACATCGTCCATGATGTGGGTCGTCAGGACGATCGTGGTGCCGGCTTCGACGAGTTCGCGCACCAGATCGTGGAAGTCCCGTCGGGCGAGGGCGTCGAGGCCGGTCGTCGGCTCGTCGAGAAAGGCAAGCGCAGGACGCCCGACGAGGGCGGCAGCGGCCGCCACCCGTCGCTGCTCTCCGCCCGACATACGGCGGATCGCCGTGCGCGTCCCCGGGTCGATGCCCAGGCGCTCCAGCAGGTCCGACGGTGGCCGCGGATCCGGATACATCGAGGCGAGGTGCCGGACCAGCTCGAGCGGCCGTGCCGTGCCGTAGAGACCGCCGTCCTGGAGCATGACGCCCACTCGGGATCGGAGCTCGGGGGAGGGGCCCCCGGGACCGACCTGCTCTCCGAGGACGGTGATCCGGCCGCCGGTGGGGCGGCGGAGCCCGACGCAGCACTCCACCGTCGACGTCTTGCCGGCGCCGTTCGGTCCGACCAGTGCGGTGACCTGCCCCTCGGCGGCGGTGAGGTCCACCCCGGCCACCGCCGTGCGGGTGCCGTAGCGCACGACGAGGTCGCGGACGTCCAGAGCGGCGGGCACAGCCGGAGCATAGGCGGGCCCGAATGACCCCCGGGTGGCGGCGTCCAGCCATTTACGCAACAATGTCGTTGTGAAATTCCCCGGAGAGGCAGCAGAGCGGGTGGCCCGCGCGCTGCTCGAGTCGGGACCGTCCACGGCCGCCGATCTCGCAGAGGCGCTGGGCATGACCCCCGCGGGCGTGCGTCGGCATCTCACCGCCCTGATGGACGATGGCCTGGTCGCCGCTCATGACCGGGTGCCCTACGGGCCCACACCCAAGCGTGGCCGCGGACGGCCCAGCAGCGTCTACGCGCTCACGGCGGCCGGGCGTGCGGCCTGCGACCGGAACGATGACGCCCTTGCCGTCGAGGTGCTGCGGTTCCTCCAGCGGGAGTACGGACCGGACGCGGTGGCCGCTTTCGCCCGCCAGCGGGCCCGTGAGCTCGCCGGCTCGGTCGTCGCGCCCGGGGACGCCGCCTCCCCGACCGATGTCGCCGTGGCCCTCACCTCGGCCGGATATGCCGCCGAGGTCCAGCCGCTCGGCGCCGTGGCGCTCCAGCTCTGCCAGCACCACTGCCCGGTCGTCGACGCAGCGCGGGAGTTCCCGGTCCTGTGCGATGCCGAGACCGAGGTGCTGGGCGAGGTCATGGGCCGTCATGTGACGCGCCTGGCGACCCTCGCGCACGGCGACGAGGTCTGCACGGCAGTCATCCCCAACGCGGAGCCAATCACAACCCGAGGAAGGGTCTCGGCATGAGTACACCAGCCCAGAGCACGACGATCGACGAGCTCGGCCGGTACGAGTACGGCTGGCGCGACGCGGACGTGGCCGGTGCCTCGGCCCGACGCGGCCTGAACGAGGACGTCGTCCGGGACATCTCGGCCAAGAAGAACGAGCCCGAGTGGATGCTGAAGCTCCGGCTGAAGGGCCTGCGCCTGTTCGAGCGCAAGCCCATGCCGACCTGGGGCTCCGACCTGAGTGGCATCGACTTCGACAACATCAAGTACTTCGTGCGGTCGACCGAGAAGCAGGCCGCCAGCTGGGACGACCTCCCGTCCGACATCAAGAACACCTACGACCGGCTGGGTATCCCCGAGGCGGAGAAGCAGCGCCTCATCGCGGGCGTGGCCGCCCAGTACGAGTCCGAGGTCGTCTACCACAAGATCCGCGGCGACCTCGAGGAGCAGGGGGTCATCTTCCTCGACACCGACACCGGGCTCCGCGAGCACGAGGATCTCTTCAAGGAGTACTTCGGGTCCGTCATCCCGGTGGGCGACAACAAGTTCGCGTCGCTGAACACCGCCGTGTGGTCGGGTGGCTCCTTCATCTACGTGCCCAAGGGCGTGCACGTCGAGATTCCGCTCCAGGCCTACTTCCGGATCAACACCGAGAACATGGGGCAGTTCGAGCGCACGCTGATCATCGTCGACGAGGACGCCTATGTGCACTACGTCGAGGGCTGCACGGCGCCGATCTACTCGTCCGACTCGCTGCACTCCGCCGTCGTGGAGATCGTCGTGAAGAAGGGCGGTCGCTGCCGCTACACGACCATCCAGAACTGGTCGAACAACGTCTACAACCTCGTGACGAAGCGCGCGGTGGCCCACGAGGGCGCCACGATGGAGTGGGTGGACGGCAACCTCGGCTCCAAGGTCACCATGAAGTACCCCGCGGTGTGGATGACCGGTGAGCACGCCAAGGGCGAGACCCTGTCCATCGCCTTCGCCGGCGAGGGCCAGCACCAGGACGCGGGCTCGAAGATGGTCCACGCCGCGCCGTACACCTCGTCGAACATCATCTCGAAGTCCGTGGCCCGCGGTGGCGGTCGCACGTCGTACCGCGGCCTGGTGCAGATCCTCGAGGGGTCCCACCATTCCAAGAGCACCGTCAAGTGCGATGCGCTCCTGGTCGATGACATCTCCCGCTCCGACACCTACCCCTACGTCGATGTGCGCGAGGACGACGTGTCCATGGGGCACGAGGCCACGGTGTCGAAGATCAGCGAGGACCAGCTGTTCTACCTGATGTCGCGAGGCCTCACCGAGGACGAGGCGATGGCGATGATCGTGCGGGGCTTCATCGAGCCCATTGCGCGGGAGCTGCCGATGGAGTACGCCCTCGAGCTCAATCGACTGATCGAACTGCAGATGGAAGGTGCTGTCGGGTGACCGTGCTCACTGCCCCGCCGAGCGATCTCGCCCCCCGGGTCGCGTCCGCTCGCCCAGAGGACTTCCCCCGGCCCCACGGCCGCGAGGAGGAGTGGCGCTTCACTCCGATGGACGCCGTGGCACCGTTCCTGGACCGCGATCCGGCGGCTGGCGCTCTGTCCGCTGAGCCCGGCACGTACGTCTCGATGGTGCCCATCGCCGACCGTGCGGGCGCGTCCTGGCTGCCGACTGACCTGCCCTCTGCGATCGCCTTCAGCGGCACCACGACGGCCGTCCAGGTGGCCGTGCCCGCCGAGCAGGTCGTCGAGGACCCGATCGTCGTCGACCTGCGCGGCAGCGCAGGGCGGAGCTACGGGCACGTGGACGTGCATGTGGGCGCCCACGCGCGCGCCGTCGTCGTGCTGGTCCATGACCTCACCGTCGATGCCAGCGGGTCCATCGTGACGACGCTCGGCGACGGCGCCGAATTGACGATGCTGTCGATCATGGACGGTCCCGCCGAGCGCACCCACCTGTGGAACTGGCACACCGAGATCGGCCGCGATGCCCGGTTCGTCGGGTCGGTCGTGACGATCGGCGGCCGGGTCGTGCGCATGCTGCCCTCCGTCGGCTTCGCCGGTCCCGGCGGCTCGGCCGAGCTCCTCGGTGCCTTCCTCGGTGATCACGGGCAGTACCTCGAGCACCGGATCTTCGTCGACCACGACCAGCCCCACTGCTCCAGCAACGTCGTCTTCAAGGGCGCGCTCGCCGGCGAGGGCACCCATACGGTCTGGGTGGGCGACGTGCTCGTCCGGCGGGCCGCGATCGGCACCGACACGTACGAGATGAACCGGAACCTGCTCCTCGACGACGGCGCCCGGGCCGACTCGGTGCCGAACCTGGAGCTGGAGACCGGGGACGTCGCCAGTGCCGGCCATGCCAGTGCCACCGGTCGGTTCGACGACGAGCAGCTGTTCTACCTGCAGGCCCGCGGCATCCCCGAGCGCATCGCGCGACAGCTCGTCGTGCGGGGCTTCTTCGTCGACGTCCTCGCCCGGATTCCCAGTGAGCAGTGGCGGACGCGGGTGCTGCACCGCATCGCCCAGCGCCTCGGCATGGATGACTCCATCGAGGCAGAGCTGTCAGGCACCGACGAGGAGGCGGGTTCGTGAGCGACTTCACCGAGGTGTGCCTGGTGGGTGACCTGCCCATCGACCGTGCGCGCCGCTTCGTGGTGGACGGACGGCCCATCGCCGTCGTGCGCACCGAGGAAGGCGTCTTCGCCATCGACGACCGCTGCTCGCATGCGGACGTGGCGCTCTCCGACGGCGAGGTCGAGGGGTGCGCCATCGAGTGCTGGCTGCACGGATCGGCCTTCGACCTGCGCACCGGCGTCCCGCTGAGCCTGCCCGCCACGGTCCCTGTCGCCGTGTACGAGGTCCGCCTCGAAGGGGAGGGCGACGCGGCCGCCGTCCTCGTCGGCAGCGCCTCCCTTCCCGTCCACTGAACTCCCGTCCACGCACCATCGCCCCGAAGAAGGAAGCACATGAGCATCCTGGTCATCGATGACCTGCACGCATCCGTCACGACCGACACCGGCCCCCGCGAGATCCTGCGAGGCGTGACCCTGTCGGTCGACTCGGGGAGCACGCATGCCGTCATGGGCCCCAACGGCTCCGGCAAGTCGACCCTCGCGTACGTCATCGCCGGGCACCCGAAGTACGTCGTGACGCAGGGTTCGATCACCCTCGACGGGCAGGACGTGCTCTCGATGTCGGTCGATGAGCGCGCTCGGGCCGGCCTGTTCCTGGCCATGCAGTACCCGGTTGAGGTTCCCGGCGTCTCCGTCGCGAACTTCCTGCGCACCTCGGCGACCGCGGTGCGGGGAGAGGCGCCGAAGCTGCGCACCTGGATCAAGGAGATGAAGGACGCCATGTCCGTGCTCCAGATGGACCCGGCGTTCGCCGAGCGCAACGTGAACGAGGGCTTCTCCGGCGGCGAGAAGAAGCGCCACGAGATCCTTCAGCTCTCCCTCCTGAAGCCGAAGATCGCGATCCTCGACGAGACCGACTCCGGACTCGACGTCGACGCGCTGCGGGTCGTCTCCGAGGGGTTCAATGCCTTCCGCGACGAGACGGGCGCGGGCACCCTGCTGATCACCCACTACACCCGCATCCTCCGCTACATCGCACCGGACTTCGTGCATGTGTTCGTCGACGGGCGCATCGTCGAAAGCGGTGGTCCCGAGCTGGCGGCCGTCCTCGAGTCGGAGGGCTACGAGCGGTTCGTCGGAGCCTCGGCGACGCAGGCCTGACATGACTCCCACCCTGGACGTGGCACGGATCCGGAAGGACTTCCCGATCCTGTCCCGCACCGTGCGCAACGAGCGGCCGCTCGTGTACCTGGACAGCGCGGCCACGAGCCAGAAGCCCCTGGCGGTGCTCGACGCCGAGCGCGAGTTCTACGAGACGGCCAATGCAGCGGTGCACCGGGGCGCCCACCAGCTGGCCGAGGAGGCCACGGACGCCTACGAGTCGGCGAGGGCGCGCATCGCGGCCTTCGTGGGTGGCCGTCCGGACGACCTGGTCTTCACGAAGAACGCGACGGAGAGCCTGAACCTCGTCGCCTATGCGTTCTCCAACGCATCGGCCAAGGCCGCGCACGGCGGCGACGACCTCGATCCTCGGTTCATCCTGAGTCCTGGCGACTCGATCGTGGTGACCCAGATGGAGCACCACGCGAACCTCGTGCCGTGGCAGGAGGTGTGCGCCAAGACGGGTGCGACGCTGCGGTGGATCGGCGTCACCGACGACGGTCGCCTGGATCTCGACGAGCTCGACTCCGTGATCGACGAGACCACCAAGGTGGTCTCGGTCGTGCACCAGTCGAACATCCTGGGCACGGTCAACCCGGTGCGGCTGGTCATGGATCGCGCGCACCAGGTCGACGCCCTCGGCGTGGTGGACGCCTGCCAGTCGGTGCCCCACCAGCCGGTCGACGTCAACGCTCTCGGTGCTGATCTGGTGGCGTGGAGTGCGCACAAGATGCTGGGTCCGACCGGCCTGGGACTCCTCTGGGGCCGTCAGGAGGTGCTGTCGGCGATGCCGCCGTTCATCACCGGTGGCTCGATGATCGAGACCGTGTTCATGGAGCACAGCACCTATGCCGCCCCGCCGAAGCGATTCGAGGCCGGCACCCCCATGGTGGCCCAGGCGGTCGGTCTGTCCGCTGCTGTCCAGTACCTCGAGGACCTGGGCATGGATGCGGTCGCCGCTCACGAGCACCGACTGACCGGCGCTGCGCTGGAGCGCATCGGCGCGCTGCGCGGGGTGCGGATCATCGGTCCTCGGGAGAATGTCGACCGGGGCAGCGCCGTGTCCTTCGTGGTCGACGGACTCCACCCGCATGACGTGGGTCAGTTCCTCGACGATCGCGGCGTGGCGGTGCGCGTGGGCCACCACTGCGCGTGGCCGACCTGTCGTCGCTACTCGGTGCCGGCCACCACGCGGCTGTCGACGTACATCTACAACGATGAGTCCGACATCGACGTCGCCGTCGAGGGCATCGTCGCGGCACAGAAGTTCTTCGGAGTGTGAGAGTGGACCGCCATGGACGTTGAGTCGCTGTACCAGGACATCATCCTGGACCACTACAAGCACCCGCGCGGTCGCGTGCTGCTGGCCGAGCCCTCCGGTGAGTCGCACCAGGTGAATCCCACGTGCGGCGACGAGGTCACCGTGCAAGTGGCCCTCGATGCCGATGGGCACATCAGGGTCGGTTACGAGGGCCAGGGCTGCTCCATCTCGCAGGCGAGCGCCAGCGTGATGTCCGAGATGGTCGACGGCGTCGATCCGCGGGAGGCCGAGTCGGTCCGACGCGCCTTCGTCGAGTTGATGCACAGCAAGGGCGCCGCAGAGCCCGATGAGGACGTCCTCGGCGACGGCATCGCCTTCGTCGGGGTCGCGAAGTACCCGGCGCGCATCAAGTGCGCCCTCCTGCCCTGGATGGCCCTCCACGACGCGGAGGTGCGCGCCGGCATCGACACGAACGCAGAAGGAGCGCAGGCATGAGCATCGCCACGGAGGACGACGTCCTCGAGGCCATGAAGGACGTGGTGGACCCCGAGCTGGGCATCAACGTCGTCGATCTGGGCCTGGTCTACGGGGTCGCCGTCGACGACGGCAATGTGGCCACCGTCGACATGACGCTCACGAGCGCGGCCTGCCCGCTCACGGATGTCATCGAGGACCAGACCCGGTCTGCGCTGACCGAGGTCGTGCAGGACTTCCGGATCAACTGGGTCTGGATGCCGCCGTGGACTCCCGACAAGATCACCGACGACGGTCGGGAGATGCTGCGGGCCCTCGGCTTCAACGTCTAGGAGGGGTGCCCACCTAGACTGGGCAGGCCATGATCTCTGCCACCGGCCTCGAGGTACGGGCCGGTTCGGCCCTCCTGCTCGCCAACGCCAATCTCCGCGTCGGTCCCGGCGACCGCATCGGCCTCGTGGGCCGCAACGGTGCCGGCAAGACCACGCTCACCCGCATCCTCGCGGGCGAGTCGCTGCCGGCCTCGGGCCAGGTGACCTCCTCGGGCACCGTCGGCTACCTGCCCCAGGACCCGCGCTCGGGTGACCCTGACGAGATCGCGCGGGACCGGATCCTGTCGGCCCGGGGGTTGCACGAGGTCGTCCGACGGATGCACGAGGCCAGTCACGGGATGGCGACCAGCGACGACGAGGAGCGGGAACGCCTGATGGGGCGCTATGCCCGTGCCGAGGCGGAGTTCGAGCGGCTCGGTGGGTACGCGGTCGAGTCGCAGGCAGCGTCGATCGCCGCGAGCGTGGGCCTCCCGGAGCGGATCCTCAGCCAGCCCCTGGGAACGCTGTCCGGTGGCCAGCGTCGACGGGTCGAGCTCGCCCGCATCCTCTTCGGCGAGTCCGACGTGCTGCTGCTGGACGAGCCGACGAACCACCTCGATGCCGACTCCATCCGCTGGCTGCGCAAGTTCCTCGCGTCCTACAACGGCGGGTTCATCGTCATCAGCCATGACACCGACCTGCTCGGCGACACGGTCAACAAGGTGTGGCACCTCGACGCGAACCGGCAGGAGCTGGATCTGTACGCGATGGGGTGGAAGGCCTACCTCGGGGCCCGGGAGTCCGACGAGCGGCGTCGGCGGCGTGAGCGCCGCAACGCCGAGCAGCAGGCGGATGCGCTGCGCAGCCAGGCCGAGCGCATGCGCGCCAAGGCGACCAAGGCCAAGGCCGCGCAATCGATGCTCAAGCGCGCCGAGCGGCTCCTCGACACGACGGAGGACGTGCGCCGCAGCGACAAGGTCGCCGCGCTCAGGTTCCCCGAGCCCAAGCCGTGCGGGCGGGTGCCGCTGGCCGCCTCGGGACTGTCGCGCTCGTACGGGTCGCTCGAGGTGTTCACGGACGTGGACCTGGCGATCGACCGGGGGAGCCGGGTCGTGATCCTCGGGCTCAACGGCGCCGGGAAGACCACGCTGCTGCGGATCCTCGCGGGCGTCGACGAGCCCGACACCGGTGAGGTGGTGCCGGGGCACGGCGCCGTCATCGGCTACTACGCGCAGGAGCACGAGACCCTGGATCCCCGGGCGACCGTCCTCGAGACGATGCAGCACGCCGGCGCGCACCTCGATGACACCCGTCAGCGCACGGTGCTGGGATCCTTCCTCTTCGAGGGTGACGCGGTCCACAAGCCCACGGGCGTGCTCTCGGGTGGCGAGAAGACCCGCCTCGCCCTGGCCTGCCTTGTCGTCTCCGGCGCCAACGTCCTCCTGCTCGACGAGCCGACCAACAACCTCGATCCCGCGAGCCGCGAGGAGGTGCTCGGCGCCCTCGCGCGGTACGAGGGTGCGGTCGTCCTCGTGACCCACGATCCGGGCGCGGTCGCGGCGCTGAGCCCCGAGCGCGTGCTCATCCTCCCGGACGGCGACGAGGACCTGTGGAATGACGACTACGCCGATCTGGTTGAACTGGCCTGACGAGAGGACTGTGGAGATGGCAGCGGAACCGAGTGGCGTGCGCGTGGAGCGCGCGGGCGATGTCGTGCACGTGATCCTGGACCGGCCCGAGGTGCGCAACGCCCAGACCCCCGCAACCTGGCGGGCGCTGGCGGAGGTTCCGGACCAGCTCACGGTCGAGGATCGCGCCGTCGTCCTGAGGGGGGAGGGGGTGAGCTTCTCGGCCGGCCTCGACCGGCGGATGCTCACGCCCGACGGCGTCCCGGGGGAGGAGTCCCTCCTCACCCTGGCCAGCTACGACGATGCCGAGATGGATGCCTTCATCCAGCGGGCGCAAGCGGCCTTCACGTGGTGGCGCTCCGTGCCCCAGGTCACCATCGCCCTCGTGCAGGGGCATGCGATCGGGGCCGGCTTCCAGCTGGCGCTCGCGTGCGACCTGATGGTCGTGGCGCCGGATGCGCAGCTGGCCATGCGCGAGACGTCGCTTGGCCTGGTGCCCGATCTCGGGGGAACGGGACCGCTCGTGGACAGGGTCGGCTACTCGCGAGCCTTCGAGATCTGCGCGACCGGCCGCTTCGTCACCGCATCCGAGGCGGTGGCCCTGGGCATCGCCACCGTCGAGGCCGCACCCGGCGCCTGGGCGGACCTCCTGGAGCTCACGCTCGCACCCATCCGTGCAGCGCTCCCCGGGGCGGTCGGTGAGCTCAAGGCCCTGCTCGGATCGGCAGCGGCCGACCCCGCGCAGCTGGAGCGTGAACGGGCTGCCCAGATCCGCCGGCTCACCGAGTTGCGCGCGCTGATGGGCGGCTGACGTGGCCCTGGACAACATGTGGGCGATCTACCGCTCATCGACCCGTGATCGATCCTTCGATCGTGGGATCAGCAAGGCCCTGGTGCGTCGCATCATGTCCTACGCACGGCCGTACCGGACGCTGATCGTCCTGTTCCTGATCGCGCTGGTGATCACCTCGCTGCTGAGCGTCGCGCAGCCGCTGCTGATCCCGCGACTGGTGGACAACGGGATCGTCGCCGGCGATGCACAGGTCGTCACGGTGACCGCGATGCTGATCGCCGGCCTGGCCATCCTCGACGCCGGCCTCGGTCTGGTGAGCAGGTGGTTCTCCTCGCGGATCGGCGAGGGCCTGATCTACGACCTGCGCACGGAGGTCTACGACCACGTGCAGCGCCAATCGATCGCCTTCTTCACGAGGGCGCAGACCGGTGCCCTGATCTCCCGGCTGAACAGCGATGTCATCGGAGCGCAGCAGGCATTCACGTCAACGCTGGGCGGCGTGCTCGGCAACCTGATCTCCGTGACCGTGGTGCTGATCGCCATGCTGGCGCTCTCGTGGCAGGTCACGCTGGTGTCGCTCGTCCTGGTGCCGTTGTTCCTGCTGCCGGCCCGCTGGATGGGTCGCCGCCTCCAGGCCCTGACCCGGGAGCAGATGGGCCTCAACGCCGACATGAGCGCGCAGATGACGGAGCGCTTCAACGTCGCCGGCGCCCTCCTCGTCAAGCTCTTCGGCCGGCCCGACGAGGAGACGTCGGCCTTCGGAGCCCGCGCTGCCCGAGTGCGGGACATCGGGGTCCGCATGGCGATGGCGAACCGATGGTTCTTCACCGGCCTCACGCTCGTGGCCTCGCTGGCTACCGCCATCGTCTACGGGCTCGGTGGCAACCTTGTCATCCGCGATGTCATGACCCTGGGCACGCTGCTGGCCCTGGTGGGGCTCCTCGCCCAGCTCTACGGCCCTTTGACGGCCCTGTCGAACGTCCGGGTGGACGTCATGACGGCCATCGTGTCCTTCGACCGGGTCTTCGAGGTCCTCGACCTCAAGCCGCTGGTGAAGGAGGGGGAGGACGCCCGCTCCCTGCCCTCTGGTCCGCTCTCGGTCGAGTTCGAAAACGTGCGCTTCCGCTACCCGCGGGCCAGCGAGGTGTCGCTGGCATCGCTGGAGTCGGTCGCCCGTCCGGAGGCACCCACGGGGGGCTCCGAGGTGCTGACCGGCGTGGACTTCACCGTTCCCGCGGGCACGCTTACCGCGCTGGTCGGCCCCTCCGGAGCCGGGAAGACGACGATCACCGCACTGCTCAGCCGGCTGTACGACCCCACCGAGGGCGAGGTCCGCGTCGGTGGTGCCGACCTGCGCGACGTGACGCTGGACAGCCTGCGCGATGCCGTGGGCGTCGTCACCCAGGACGCCCACCTGTTCCACGAGACCATCCGGTCGAACCTGCTCTACGCCCGCCCGGAGGCGACTGAGGAGGAGCTCCTCGAGGCCTGTCGCGCGGCGCAGATCGGCACGCTCATCGACGCCCTTCCGGACGGCCTCGACACCGTGGTCGGCGACCGTGGGCATCGCCTGTCGGGCGGGGAGAAGCAACGACTGGCCCTGGCGCGCCTGCTGCTGAAGGGGCCGCGCGTCGTCGTCCTCGACGAGGCCACGGCGCACCTCGACAGCGAGAGCGAGGCAGCGGTGCAGCGGGCGCTCGACAATGCCCTGGCAGGCCGCACGTCCGTGGTGATCGCGCATCGACTGAGCACGATCCGGCGCGCCGACCAGATCCTGGTCGTGGACGGCGGCCGCGTCGTCGAGCGTGGGCGGCATGAGGACCTGCTGGCAGCCGGGGGCCTGTACGCCGACCTGTACCGCACTCAATTCGAGTCGGACGCCACCGTCCAGCCTTAGCCGTCAGAACGGCGGCGACGTCTCTGCTGGCTGGGGGAGTGCCGGTGGCGGTGGTTCGTGGTGGTAGATGCGGCCCAGCGGTGATCGCCAGGTGCAGGCACCCGATCGTCGGCTGGTGGTGATGTGCCAGCCGCCGTGGGTTTTCAGCTGGTGGTGGTGCTTGCAGAGGGGTCCGAGGTTGTCGAGGTCGGTGCGTCCGCCGGAGTCGTAGGCCCGTGCGTGGTCGATCTCGCACCCTTCGGCGGGTCGGGTGCAGCCGGGGAACCGGCAGGTCCCGTCGCGCAAGGCGATGAGGCGGCGTTGGGTGTCGGAGATCGCGTACCGGCCGCGGCCGGCGTCGATGATGCAGCCGGCGGCGTCGGTGACCAGCTTGCGGAGCGTCGGGGACGGGTCGGCATCGATGAGGAGGTCGCGGATCGTGTCCGCGGTGACCGGCTCCCCGCCGATCGACCCGCCCGCAGCGGCCGGGTCGGTGTTGGTCAGCGTGGCGAGCGGGACGAGCACGCTCACGCGGGCGGTGATCTTCGCCTCCGGAACAGGACCCTCGATGGTGGCGACGCTGCCCGGGTCGCCGAGCATCAACGTGACCAGCGCGGCGACCTTCCGTTGCCCGGCGGTGATGCATCCGTCCGCGGTCTCGAACCGAGGGTCCTTTGCCAGCGTGGTGATCGCATCCATCACCGCCACTCCGTGCGCGAGGGGCAGGACGGCGGTGATCTCGCACGACCCGTTCTCGGTCGGGGTCAGCCAGACGCCGTGCTCGCGCTCGGCCGCGTCGCGGCGCCGCTCATCGGCACCCCGGGGGTCGATCGCGAGCACCAGGGTCTTCGTCTTCCGTGCTGCCTGCCGAGCGGTATGCGTGTGGGCGTAGGGGATGACGATGGCGAGGATCCGCGCGCACTGCGCGGCGTACTCGCCCGAGCGCTCGGCATCACCGGCCAGCGGGAGACGGGTGAGTTCCCGGGCGATCGCGGACACGTGCCCCGCCGAGACCAGTCCCGCCTCGAGAGCGTCGCGCAGCGGGAGCATCGGCCCGGCCAGGTCCGCGGCATGCTCGAGTTGGATATCCATCGCCCGCGGCGAGACCCGCAGCGCGGCGGCGAGCTCGGCCGAGGCCAGCATCTCCGCCGTGACAAACCCCGACGCCGAATCCGCGCGATCGACCTTCTCCGCCTCGAAGTGCGCGACCAGTCGAGCCTGCACCCCGGCGAGGGCTCGGGCTTCGAACCCCGCAAGGAACGCCGACACCCTCTTGACCTGCTGGGCGAAGGCCACCGCCTCATCCGCGGACAGCGCGGTCGGGTCGACCTGCAGCAGGTTCGCCAACTGACCCACGCCGGCCGGCCGGGACACCGCGTCGGCGAGAGCGTCCGCAACGGTCCAGGACTCTTCCGGCAGGGCGTCGAACTCGTCGTCCAGCCACGCCGGAGCCTCCGCGACCGGCGGCGGCCAGTCTGCGAGGAGGTCGTCGGGGAGTTCGAACATGTGTTCGATCCTAGGGGGACAATGCCGCACGATGCAACCCCAAATCCACAGAAAACCGTTGCCACTACGGGGTTTTCTGGGTTCCTCAGCGCGCTGACTCGCGTCGGCTAGAGGCTTCGCATGCTCCCGCCGTCGACCCGGATCAACCCACCGGTCAGGTAGGAGGCAGCGGGGCTCATGAGGAAGGCGGCAACGCGCCCGAACTCCTCGGGCCGTCCGTAGCGACCGAGCGGTATGCCAGCCTCGGTCCGGGCGCGTGAGGCCGCCTCGTCGCCCGTGGCGCGATCCAGCTCCATGATGCGGTCGGTGGCGATCCGGCCCGGGAGCAGGCCGTTGACGCGGATCCCAAGGGGACCCACCTCGTCCGCGAGATCCTTGACGAGCATGGCGAGCCCCGGACGGAGGCCGTTGCTCGTCGTCAGGCCGGGCAGCACCTCGAGCGCCGAGCTCGACAACACCCAGGCAAGGGAACCCGCCCAACCCGTCGGCTCGGGCGCGATCGCCTCGCAGAGTGCCCGCGCCATGCGTACCGATCCCAGGAAGACGGAGTCGAAGGCGGCCTGCCACTGCTGGTCGGTCGTGGTGAGAACGGATCCACCGGGCGGTCCGCCCACGCTGATGAGGCCGCCGTCGACCTGTCCGAAGCGAGCGGTGGCCACCTCGATGGCATTCGCGGGCGTGCGCGGGTCGGCCAGATCGGCTGCCAGGCCCGCCGCCGCGTCCCCGAGCCGGGCAACGGCTGCGTCGACCGCCTGTTCCGAGCGCGACACCACTACGACGCTGGCACCGTCGTCGACCAGTGCCCGCGCCGCGGCGAACCCGAGTCCGCGGGAGCCGCCGGTGATCACGTACACCCGGCCGGTCACTCCGAGGTCCATGCCAACTCCTTCTGGTCGGCTGCGCGCTCGGCATCCTCGCGTGCCTCGCGGCGCAGGAAGAAGAACCAGCCGCCGATGGCGACCAGTGCGAAGAGCAACCACTGCACGGCGTATGAGATGTTGCGCCCCTCGTCCATCTCCACTTCGGGGAGCGGCAGCACCGTGAGGCCGTCCTGCTCGGGATCGGACGACCGCAGTTGGACGAAGTAGGGGGCCGGCTGCGCCACCGAGGGCAGGGTCGGCAGGGCTGGGGCGGCGATCTGGCCCGCGGGCAGGCCGTCGTTACGGCTTGCGTCGGCCTCCTCGTACGCGCGCACCAACCCGCTCACGGTGACGCGACCCGACGGCGGGGCGGGCAGGTCGGGGGTGGACAGTGCGTCGCCCGTGGTGGCGAGCCAGCCACGGTTGATCCAGTACGCCATGCCGTCGGACGTGACGAGCGGTGTCATGACCCAGAACCCGTTGACGGCATTCAGGGGACGCTTGCGCACGGCCGCCTGCAGATCGGCGCGGTAGGTCCCGACGACGGTGATGGGAGTCCACTCCGCGGGGGAGGAGGGCAGCCGGTCGGGTGACGTGGGGGCCTCAGCGAGAGCGGCTGCCAAGGCGATCCGCTCCTCGCGGTGCTGCTCGGCACGTGCCCATTGCCAGCGGCTCAGCAGCCCGAAGCCGATGATCGCCAGCAGCACCACGATCGTGAAGCCGAGCCATCGGCGGGTTCGAAGCAGCGCGAGCACGGCACCAGCGTAAGCGGGCGCCTACGCGTGGTGGGGACGGTCCTCGCCGGGACCGATGCTGGGACCAGGTCCCGGGAGCGAGGGACGCACCGGAACGACGGCGCCCACGTCACCAGGCTCGTCGTTCTCGCGGCCGCCGTTGGCGATCACCACGGCCAGATAGGGCAGCACGATCGCGCCGATGACCAGCATGATGCGCGGCCAGCCGTCGATCACGATGGCGCCGAGGAGGCAGACCGTGCGCACGCCCATGGACACGAGATACCGCCGCGTGCGGCCCTCCTGCTCCACGCTCAGGGGGCGTTGGGCAGCGGTGATCGTGAAGACCTCCGGTGATTCACGCCTGCCCACGAGACCACGGTAGGCCAAGATGGGCGGCAAACCTATTCACGTCCCGGCCCATCGGGACAGACAGGAGGAACGGTGGCCGAGCGGACGTACGCCCTCACCGAGGTCGTCGGCACGTCGAAGCTGGGGATCGACGAGGCGATCCACAATGCGGTCGGCCGGATATCGAAGACCGTGGACCACCTCGACTGGTTCGAGGTCGTCCAGATCCGCGGCTACATCCGGGACGGCGCCGTCGACCACTTCCAGGTGACGGTCAAGATCGGCTCTCGCCTCGAGGACGCCTGACGATGTCCGAGGAGGCGAGGAGCCTCCACCGGTCCCGCAGCGTCGACCGGCTGATCGCCTTCAGCGACGGAGTGGTCGCGGTCGCCGTGACGTTGCTGGCGCTGCCGCTCGTCGACCTCGCACCCAAGGAGGGCGAGTCGGTCTGGACGATGGTGGTCGAGTACCGGGGACAGATCATCTCCTTCCTGTTCACGTTCGCCGTCGTGGGCATCATGTGGATGGCCCACAACCGGATCCTCAACGGCATCAGCGCTTTCGACGGCGCCGTGTTCTGGCTCAACACCGGATGGCTCGCGGCGATCGTCCTTCTCCCGTGGGTGAGCGCGCTCTACGGGGAGTCCGAGTGGATCGGGGACGGACCCGCCTACCCCGGCGTCGGGATGCTCTACTGGGGGGTCCTCGCGCTCATCAGCTTCTTCGGCCTCGGCATCAGCTGGCACCTGCGCAGGAAGCCCTCGCTCCTCGCGGACCCGCGGTCGGCGGCCGGTCGTCGGGGGGAGGTGCGCGGACTTGCCTTCGGCCTGTACTTCCTCGTGATCGGCATCATGACGCTGCTCGCCCCGGCGGTGGCCGCGTGGCTGCCCTTTGGGATCATCGTGCTCAGCATCTGGCTGGGATCCGCGTTTCGAGGACGCGGTGCCGAGCCGGTGGAAGACCACCCGAACCCGACCTCAGCCGAGGAGATCTCATGACTTCGACCGGAGTAGCCCTCGTAACCGGTGGCAACCGGGGGATCGGGCTGGCGATCGCGCAGCGCCTGCGCGAGGAGGGCTGGTCGGTGGTCGTCGGCTCCCGCTCGGGTGAGGCACCGGACGGCCTGGCGGCGGTCACGTTGGACGTCTCGGACCCCGCGTCGATCGAGAGCGCCTACGCGGAGATCGAGGAGAAGAACGGGCCGGTGGCGCTGCTGGTGGCGAATGCCGGTATCACGCGCGACACCCTCCTGATGCGGATGTCCGACGACGACATCGACGCCGTCCTCCAGACGAACCTCGGCGGGTCCATCCGGCTGGCCCGCCGGGCGATGAAGGGCATGATCCGGGCGAAGGGCGGGCACATCATCTTCGTGGGCTCGGTCGTGTGGGCGCTGGGCTCGGGTGGCCAGGTCAACTACGCGGCCGCCAAGGCCGGGCTGGTCGGCGCCGCCCGATCGCTCGCACGTGAGGTCGGCTCCCGCGGCATCTCCGTCAACGTCGTCGCACCCGGTTTCGTGGAGACGGACATGACGGCGGAGCTCGACGAGGGTCAGCGTGCCGCGATCCTGAGCGGCATCCCGCTCGGTCGCTATGCTCAGCCGGTCGAGATCGCCGACGTGGTGGGCTTCCTGGCCCGCTCGACGTACATCACGGGGGCGGTCATCCCGGTGGATGGCGGCCTCGGCATGGGGCACTGACCGCACACCACGCAGAGGGTGCCGACGGCACCGGCGGCACTGACGGAAGGGACAGCGATGGGCCTGCTCGAGGGCAAGCGGATTCTCGTGACGGGAGTGCTGACCGACCAGTCGATCGCCTTCCACGTCGCCCGACTGGCCCAGGAGGAGGGTGCCTTCGTCGTCCTGACCTCGTTCGGCCGCACCATGAACCTGACCCGGCGCACGTCCGGGCGGCTGCCGGTAGAGGCTCCGATCGTCGAGCTGGATGTGACCAGCGACGAGGACCTGGCGGCACTGGCCGACCGCGTGCGTGAGCACGCCGACGGCCTTGACGGCGTCCTGCACTCCATCGGCTTCGCCCCCGAGGCGGCCCTGGGCGGCAACTTCCTCAAAACCGCGTGGGCGGATGTCAGCACGGCCCTCCAAGTGTCGGCCTACTCGCTGAAGTCGCTGGCCATGGCAGCCAAGCCGCTCATGCCGCAGGGCGGCTCGGTGGTCGGCCTCGACTTCGACGCGACGATCGCCTGGCCGAAGTACGACTGGATGGGCGTCGCCAAGGCGGCCTTTGAGAGCACCGCGCGGTACCTCGCCCGCGACCTCGGTCCCGAGGGCATCCGCGTCAACCTCGTCGCGGCCGGCCCCATCCGGACCATGGCCGCCAAGAGCATCCCCGGGTTCGACGAGTTCGAGGCCGTCTGGTCCACCCGGTCGCCGATCGGCTGGGATCTCGACGATCCGGTACCCGCAGCGCGGGCGTGCGTGGCCTTGATGTCGGACTGGTTCCCCGCGACGACGGGCGAGATCGTGCACGTCGACGGAGGCGTCCACTCCCAGGGAGCGTGACGTCGCGCATGACGCAGATCGGCCCCACCCGGGTCATCGTGATGCGGCACGCGAAAAGCGACTACCCCTGGGGAGTGACCGACCACGACCGGCCGCTGAACGAGCGCGGCCGGCGTGACGCCCCGGTGGCCGGCCGCTGGCTCGACAGCCATGTGGACTGGGTGCCGGGCGCGGCTCCTCTGGTGCTCGTGTCCACCGCACGCCGCGCCCAACTGACCTGGGGCCTCGCGTCGGCGGAGTTGTCGCGTCGCTGGCAGGACGCGTCGGTCGAGGATGAACCGCGCATCTACGAGGCCGACGTGCCGACCCTGCGGGACGTGTTGTCGGATGCGGCGACCCGAGCCGGCACGGTCATTCTCGTCGGGCACAACCCCGGGCTGGCCGGCCTGATCGACGATCTGGCGATGCCGGAGCCGGCCGCGTGGGAGGCGACGGTGAAGTTCCCGACAAGCGCCATCGCCGTGCTCTCGTCGGGCCTGCCGCTGGCCGATGCCCTGGCTCAGGACGACGCCTTCCGTGTGAGCGCCTTCGCCGTGCCCCGCGGAGCGGCTTAGTACTTGCCCGGGCGCCCCCGCGGAACGGCGGTCAGGACATGGCTGGAGCGAAGGCCGTCGCGATCTCCCGCTGGCGCGTCAGGAATTGACGCTCGTCGAAGGACTTCCGGCGCATCCACGCAGTGACCTCGGCATTGCACTTGCTCGCGTTGCACGATCGGCACGCCGGAACGACGTTGTCGAGCGTGTATCGGCCGCCTCGGGAGATCGGCAGGATGCAGTCCTTCTGCAGGTGGGTATCGGCCGATCCACAGTAGGCACAGCCGCCCCACGCCGACTTCAGGTGCGTCCACTCGTCGCCCGTGAGGTCGTGCTGGACCAGGGACATCCGACGTTTCCGCCGCCTCGCGTATCTCGCGGCACGACTGCGGGACGTCACGAGACGAGGCTAGCTCCGGGCGCTCATCGCGCGGTGTTTCCGTGCTCACGGCGCGTCGGCCGGCGGCGATCTTGCGGGGCCAGGGACTATTCGGCCCGCAGGGTGCGGTCGGCGGGCGGCAGGCCGTCACGCGCGTCGGCGCCCTCGATCTCCTCGCGGGTGATGCCCATCAGGTACAACACGCTGTCGAGGTAGGGCACATTGACGGCGGTGTCTGCGGCATCTCGAGCAGCCGCCTTGGCGTTGAAGGCGATGCCGAGGCCGGCGGCCTCCAGCATGTCGATGTCGTTGGCACCGTCACCTATCGCGACGGTGCGTCGGACGGGGATGCCGTACTGAGCGGCGAAGGACTCCAGGGCGGTGCGCTTCCCGAGGCGGTCGACGACCTCGCCCACGACGCGGCCGGTGAGGCGGCCATCGACGATCTCGAGAGTGTTGGCCTTGACGTCCGTCACCCCCAGGTCGGCCGCGAGCGGCCGGATGATGTCCGTGAAGCCGCCCGACACTAGGGCGATGCGATAGCCGAGACGGGTCAACGTGCGGCACAGTGTGCGGGCGCCGGGGGTGAGGGTGATCCTCGCCCGCACGTGGTCGAGCGCATCAGCGGGCAGCCCTTCGAGGAGGGCCACGCGGGCACGCAGCGACTGCTCGAAGTCGAGTTCGCCCGCCATCGCACGCTCGGTGATCTCGGCGACGGCCGGCATCACGCCCGCCTCGTCCGCCAGCAGGTCGATGACCTCGTCCTGGATGAAGGTCGAGTCGACATCCATCACGACGAGATGCTGGCCGCGTCGGTCGAGGACGGCCGCCTGCACCGCGATGTCGGCTCCGTACTCTGCCGCCACCGCTGCCAGTGGGCGTCGCAGATCCTCCACCGCCACGCCCGATCCCTGGAACTCGATCGCGGTGACCGGGTACGAGGCGATCCGGCGGATCCGGTCGATGTTGCCACCGCGCTGGGCGATCTCCGCCGCGGCGGCGGCGAGGGCGGCCGAGCCCAGGGGGGCGCCGAGCATGGTGATGTGGATGCGGTTCCGGCGCCGTTCGTCGTCTTCGGCGGCACCGATGACCGTCTCGACGTCCATGTCGAGCTCAGCGGCGGTCTGCCGCACAGCGTGACGGGCCTGGGCGAGACGTTCGTCGTCCCCTTCGATGGCGACGAGGACGGCGAGCACGAGGCGGCCGCGCACCACCAGCTGCTCCACGTCGAGTACTCGGGCCTCGTGGGCGCTGAGGGTCTCGAAGAGGTGCTGGGTCACGCCCGGGCGGTCGTTGCCGCTGAGGGTGATGAGCAGGGTGCGGGAAACGTCATCCATGGCAGGCCCACGCTAGTGCCGGACGGGGAGCGCGACCGCCTAGGGTGGCCGTGTGCCGCCCGTGATCGACATCCATGACGCCGTCGTCCGCCGCGGCACGGCCCTTCTGCTCGACGGCGTGAACCTCCGCGTCGACGAGGGCGAGAGGTGGGTCGTCATGGGGCCCAACGGCGCGGGCAAGACCACCCTGCTGCTCCTGGCCGCGGCGCGCATGTTCCCCACCAGCGGGACGGTCGAGATCCTCGAGGAGGAACTGGGCGCCGTGGACCTGGCGGAGGTGCGCCCGCGGATCGGTTGGGCGTCCAGCTCGGTCGCCTCGGACATCCCCGCGCGCGAGACCGTGCGCGACGCCGTCATGACCGGAGCCTGGGCCGTCACGGGCCGCTGGCGTGAGCACTACGACATGGCGGACGCCGACAGGGCCGACGCCTTGCTGGCGCAATGGGGCATGGCCGCCCTCGCCCAGCGGACGTTCGGCACCCTGTCCGAGGGGGAGCGCAAGCGCACCCTCATCGCCCGGGCGCTCATGGCGGACCCGGAGCTACTGCTGCTCGACGAGCCCGGTGCGGGGCTGGACCTGGGCGGTCGGGAGGACCTCGTAGAGCGGCTCGGGCGGCTTGCCGCGGACCTGGCAGCGCCCACGCTCGTCGTCGTCACCCACCATGTGGAGGAGGTGCCCACCACCTTCACCCACGCCCTCCTGCTGCGCGCAGGACGCGTGGTCGCGGCCGGTCCTGCGTCCGAGGTCCTGGTGAGCGAACGGGTGAGCGAGGCCTTCGGGATGCCGATCACCGTCGAGCGCTCGGCCGGTCGCTGGTTCGCACGGCGGGCCGGCTGATGACCGCGGACGCGGAGGTCCCAGATCGCGTCCTGACCATCCCCAACGTGCTCAGCATGCTGCGGCTGGCCGGCGTGCCGGTCTTCCTGTGGCTGGTCCTGGGCCCGCAGGCCGACGTGGCCGCGTTCGCGCTCCTGGTCGTGGCGGGTGCCAGCGACTGGTTCGACGGCTACCTGGCACGACGGCTGAACCAGCAGAGCCGGCTCGGGGTGCTGCTCGATCCGCTGGCGGACCGGCTCTACATCGCCGCGACGCTTCTGGGCTTGGCCATCCGCGAGCTGATCCCATGGTGGCTGGTCGGCGTGCTCGTCGCGCGTGAGCTGTTCCTGCTGGCTCTCCTGCCGCGCCTCAGGCGCTCAGGTCGCGTGGCCCTGCCGGTCACCTACGTCGGCAAGGCGGCGACCTTCTGCCTGCTCTGGGGATTCCCGCTCCTGCTCCTCGGCGGCGTGCCGGGCTTCGGCACCGCAGCTGCCGCTTTCGGGTGGGCGTTCGCCCTCTGGGGGACCTATCTGTACTGGTGGGCCGGGATACGCTACTGGCGGCTGGCAATGGCACTGGACGGGCCGGCCTGAGACGGGGCGACGATGCAGGCTGTGGTGATGGCGGGCGGGGCCGGTACCCGGCTTCGTCCGCTGACGACCGCCGTTCCCAAGGCGCTGCTGCCCATCGTCGGGGAGCCCATGCTCGAGCGCGTCGTCCGACTGCTGCGGGAGCACGGCGTGGACCGGTGCGTGGTCACCCTCCAGCACCAGGCGAGCGTCGTCCTCAAGTACTTCAGCAGCGACAGCATCGACGAGTTCAACCTCCGCTTCGTCACCGAGCCGAGGCCGCTGGGGACGGCCGGCAGCGTGCGCTACGCCCAGGCGTGGCTGGAGGATGAGGACATCCTGGTCATCAGCGGTGACTGCCTCACCGACATGAACCTCGAGGAGCTGCAGCGGTCGCATGTGGCGGCCGATGCCGACCTGACCATCGCGCTGGCGCACCGGAGCGACCCCCGCAATTACGGTGTGGTGTCCATCGACGGGGATGGCCGGGTGCTCTCCGTCGTCGAGAAGCCGAGCTGGGGGGACGTCGCCGACGACACCGTGAACACCGGCGTCTACATGGTCAGCCCGCGGGTGCTCGCCGGCATGACGATCGACGAGCCCCTCGACTGGGCGCAGGACGTCATCCCGGGCCTGCTGGCCCGTGGCGCCGTCGTGCAGGGGGTCGTCGTCGACGCCTACTGGGAGGACGTCGGCACCTTCGCCAGCTACATGCGCGCGCAGCGCGACGTGCTGGACGGCAAGGTCCGCAGCCGCATCGACGGGTTCGAGGTCTCGCCGGGGGTCTTCGTCGCCACCGGGGCAGAGGTCTCGCCCGAGGCGGACGTCCGTCCACCCGTGTACATCGGCCCGTTCGCCAAGATCGAAGCCAAGGCCGTCATCGGTCCCTACACGGTGGTCGGGACCAACTCGCTCGTGCGTGCCCGAGCGGTGGTGGAGCACTCCGTCCTGCACCCCAACGACTTCATCGGCCGCGACACCGAACTGCGCGGTGCCGTCATCGGCCGGGCAACGGAGGTCCGACACGGCACGAGGGTGCTCGACGGCACCGTGATCGCGGACGGCTGCACCGTCATGGACGGCGCGGTGATCGGAACGGACGTGCTCATCTACCCCGGCAAGACGATCGACGAGGGCGCGGTCGTCGACGAGTCCGTTGTGTGGGAGTCCCCGACGCAGCGCCAGGTCTTCAGCGAGTACGGCGTGCGCGGCATCGTCAACGTCGACATGACCCCGGAGCGCGTCGTGCGCCTGGCGGCCGCGTTCGCGACCACCCTTCCCAAAGGTGCGACGGTCACCGTCGGCCGCGACCACTCGAAGGCGGCCCGCGCGCTGAACCGCGCCCTCGCGGGCTCACTGACCGCGGCCGGCATCAACATCCGCGACCTGCGCGCGGTCACCACGCCGCTGGTGCGCAACGACACAGCGCGGTACTCCGACGGCGGCGTCATCCTGCGCACGACGCCGCGCAGCCCGGACAGCCTCGACATGCTGTTCCTCAACGCGCAGGGCGGCGAGATCAGCAGCCAGCAGCGCGATGCCATCGAGCGGATCTTCACCCGCCGTGAGTTCCGACGGCCGCTGCCGTCCGACATCGGCGACATCCGCACACCGCACCGGGTCCTCGACGACTACGTCAACGACGTCGAGGCGATCATCGACTTCGATGCCATCCGGCGCGCGCACCCGCGGATCGTCCTCGATGCGGGCGGGGGTCCGTCCGTCGGCGTGCTGTCGATCATCATGGGTCGCCTCGGACTCGACGCCCTGACCGTGGGCGCGGCGATGGACGATCAGACCGCCGCCGACCCGGAGCCGCACAGCGAGGCGGCCCTTCGGAGGCTGAGCGGCCTGGTCGTCTCCTCCGGAGCCCGGGTAGGGGCGCGGCTCGGTCCGGTCGGCGAACGCCTCAGCGTCGTCGACGAGCTCGGACGGGTCATCGACGACGGGCGCATGCTCCTGATCCTGATGGACCTCATGGCCGCCCGCTGGCACACCGGCTGCTTCGTCGTGCCCGTCACGGCGAGCCGACTGGCCGAGCAGGTGGCGGCCTACCACAGTGTCGGCGTGCGGCGGATCGGTGCCGGCCCCGCTCCGCTCGCCGCGGCATCGTCGGCCCCGGACGTGATCCTCGCCGGGGACGGTCGTGGCCGCTTCGTCCTGCCGGGCGTCGGCCCCGGCCCGGACGCGGTCGCCGCACTCATGATGATGCTGTCGCTCATGGGAGACACCGACCTCACACTCAGCCAGCTCAACGCGCGCATCCCGACGAGCCACGTGCTGACGCGTTCGGTGCCGGTGCCCTGGCACGAACGTGCCGCGGTCATGCGGGAGATCCGGCTGGCTGCCGAGGGCTCGGACATCGACACCCTCGACGGGATACGGGTCTCCGAGGCGGACGGTCGATGGTGCCTGGTGCTGCCCGACGAGGAGCAGCCGAGCCTGAACCTGTTCGCCGAGGCCGAGGATGCCGCCGATGCCTCCCGGCTGCTCGACCGCTGGCAGGGCGTCATCGAGTCGAGCCTGTAGTGGGGACGACATGAGCCCTGATACCGACCTGCGCAGTCCCCTCGAGCGGTTCCTCGACGAGGCGGTGGTCGACGAGTACGCCGACGTCCCGGAGCATCCGGCTCGCTCGCGGTCGTGGCTGGCCCACTGGCGCAGCGTGCCGGTCGCCCTGCTCATCGGACTCATCGCCGCGGTCGCCATCATCGCTACTCGGGGGACCGCACAGGCCCGGCAGGACACCCGCAACGAGCTGGTCGACCGGGTCACCGGGCTCACGGCGACGGTGGACCAGCGGCAGGCCGACGTGACCGCCCAGGCTGCCGCCGTGTCGGCCCTGCAGTCCCAGATCCTGAACGAGTCCCAGAACACGACGCGCGCCAACGAGATCGACCGGCTCAGCAGGCAGGCGGGGGTGATGGAGCTGGCCGGGCCCGGGGTCACGGTCACGGTCGACGACGCGCCGGACGCACAGGCCGGCTCGCTCAATCGCGTGCTGGACCGGGACCTGCAGGACATCGTGAACGCCCTGTGGCAGATGGGCGCCACCGGCATCGCCATCAACGGCCAGCGACTGACGTCCACCACCGCCATCCGCAGCGCCGGCTCGGCCATCCTCGTGAACTACCAGCCCTTGGCGCGGCCCTACGTCGTGGAGGCGGTCGGCACGACGACCAGCGGGGGAGGGGAGTCCGGCTTGGCGAGGCTGCTCGACGAGCTGTCCACCAACTACGGGCTGGTCACCGATGTCTCCACCGGTGACGTAACGTTGCCCAGCGGGGAACTCCGGACTCCGCGATTCGCTCACGTCGTGGAGGGCAGCTCGTGATCGCCATCATCGGACTCCTGGTCGGCATCGCCCTCGGCGTGCTGTGGTCGCCGGTCGTGCCCATCTGGCTGGAGCCCTACCTGCCGATCGCCATTGTCGCGGCCCTCGACGCTGTCTTCGGCGGCTTCCGCGCCCTCATGGAGAAGCGCTTCGACGACCGCATCTTCGTCGTCAGCTTCCTGTCCAACGTGGTCATCGCCGCCTTCCTCGTGTTCCTCGGCGATCAGCTGGGAGTGGGCGCGCAGATGTCCACCGGCGTCGTCGTGGTGCTGGCGATGCGCATCTTCGCGAACGCGGCGGCCATCCGCCGCATCCTCTTCCGGGCATGACGATGGACACCGACTCCCGGCGGTCGCTGCTGAGCCAGCTGGCCTTCCACCCGAACCGGCCGCACCTGCTGATCGGGGTACTCTTCCTTGTGCTCGGCCTGCTCGTGACGATCGCCATCCTGCGACCGGGCACGGACGAGCCGTGGCGGACCGCCCGCACCGAGGACCTCGTGCAGATCCTCGACGACCTGGGCGCCCGTCAGGACCGCTTGGAGGCCGAGTCGGCGCGGCTGACCGCCCTCGAGCGTGACCTCGAGGCGGGCTCGCAGGCCCAGGCCATCGCCGAGGCACAGCGCCGTCTGACCGCCCTGCAGGTGCTGGCCGGCACGACGCCGGTGTCCGGCCCCGGCGTCCAGATCACCATCAGCGACCCCACCGGCGTGATCGAGGCACCGACCATCCTCGACGCCATCCAGGAGCTGCGGGATGCCGGTGCGGAGGCGATCCAGGTCGGGACCGAACGGGTGGTCGTCGACACGTGGCTGGCCAACGATCCCGGCGGCATCTCGGTGTCGGGCACCCCGGTGGCCTCGCCCTACCGCATCCTCGCGATCGGCGATCCGGAGACCATGCTGTCGGCCCTGAACATCCCTGGCGGCGTGGCCGACTCAGTGCGCACGCGGGGGGCCGAATTCGCCGCGTCGCAGGCGCAGGAGATGACCATCTCCGTTACAGTGCCGGAGACGGCGTCGTAGGAGGAAAGCATGTATCCCGAGGAACTTCGGTACACCGCAGAGCACGAGTGGGTGCGGGCCACCGACGACGGCACCGTCGTGTTCGGCATCACCGATTTCGCCCAGGACTCCCTCGGTGACATCGTCTACGTCTCCCTGCCGGCCGTGGGGGATGCCGTGACCGCCGGTGGCGCCTGTGGCGAGGTCGAGTCGACCAAGAGCGTCAGCGACGTCTACGCACCTCTGGCAGGCGAGGTGGTGGCCGTCAACGCGGATCTCGATGGCACCCCCGAGCTCGTGAACAGCGATCCGTATGGCCGCGGCTGGATGGTGGAGCTGCGACCGACCGACGCGGCGGCCATGGACGGCCTGCTCACGGCTGCCGACTACCGCGCCCTGGTGGAGAAGGCCTGACTCCACCATGGACTGCCCTCGCTGCGGCCACCCGAGCCAGCCCGATGACCGCTTCTGCGGCTCGTGCGGCTCACCCCTGAGCGCCGAGGCCTTCGACCAGCTGGAGCACACCGGTTCGATCACCTCGATCATCCACACCGGGACCGGCTCGGGCACGGGCGGCATCAGTGCCGTCGGATCCGGGCGGCAGTTCGAGATCCCTTCGGGCAGTGCGCTCCTCGTCGTGCATCGCGGACCCGGTGAGGGCCAGGAGTACGTCCTGGACCAGTCCGCGGGAGTGCTGCGCATCGGGCGTACGCAGGACGCCGACATCTTCCTCGACGACGTCACGGTGAGCCGGCACCATGCCGAGCTGCGGCACGGGGCCGAGGGCTGGAGCATCCGGGACGTCGGCAGCCTCAACGGCACCTACGTGAACAGGGTCCGCGTGGAGGACCAGCACCTGGACGGGGGCGACGAGGTGCAGATCGGCAAGTTCCGCTTCGTGTTCCTCCTCGGGCTCGAATCGGGATCATGACCGAGCGGATCGGCGAAACCCGAGCCGTCGCGGTGACCGGCACCATCAGCATCGGCGAGGTGCTGTCGCTGCTCAAGCGGGAGTTCCCGGACGTCACCATCAGCAAGATCCGGTTCCTCGAGGCCGAGGGCCTGATCACGCCCGAGCGCACGCCCACCGGGTACCGGCGGTTCGCGGAGCGCGATGTCGAGCGGCTCCGCACCGTGCTGACGCTGCAGCGGGACCAGTACCTGCCCCTGAAGGTGATCCGGGAGTCCCTCGACCAGGGGGATGGTCCCGAGTCGGGCGAGGTCGAGGCGCCGGTCGCCGGTGCGGGGCTGCGCCCGGAGGACTTCCGCCCCGGTGCTGGCCGCGTCCGCCTGACGCGGGAGGAGCTCGCCGAGGCGAGCGAGCTGACCGAGGCGTACATCGCCCAGCTTGAGCAGATCGGGCTGGTCTGGGCCACGCCGGCGGGCCACTACGACGAGGACGCGTTGGCGATCGCGGGGATCGTGGCGCGGCTGTCGGCCTATGGCGTGGAGCCACGGCACCTGAAGACCTTCCGCGTGGTGACCGACCGGGAGACCGGACTCGTGGAGCAGATGGCGACGCCGTACTCGAATCCGCGCGATCGCGATGGCCGCGCTCGCGAGCACGAGGTGGTCCGCGATCTGGCGGCCCTCATCGTGCAGTTGCACGCGGCGCTGCTGCGGGCCGAGCTGATCCGAAGCGGTCGAGCGTAGTCGGCCGCTCGGGGGTTACGCTGGCGTCGTGCAGGAGCTCGAGGTGGTCGGCGTCCGGGTCGAGATGCCGTCGAACAATCCGATCGTGCTGCTCCGGGAGCCCGTGAGCGGCCGGTACCTGCCGATCTGGGTGGGAGCCGCCGAGGCAGCCGCCATTGCGTACGCGCAGCAGGGCGTCGTCCCGCCGCGGCCGCTGACCCACGACCTCCTGCGGGACATCCTCGGCGCCCTGGGTGTCACCGTCTCCGAGGTGCGCATCACCGCCCTAGAGGACGGGGTCTTCTACGCGGTCATCGCCTTCAGCAACGGGGTCGAGGTGAGTGCGCGCCCGTCCGACGCCATCGCGTTGGCCCTGCGCGTGGAGGCTCCCATCCGCGGGGCCGAGGAGGTGCTCGACGCCGCGGGGATCGAGTTGGCCGACGAGGAGCCGGAGGCGGCCGAGGAGCAGGTGGAGAAGTTCCGCGAGTTCCTCGATCAGGTCTCTCCCGAGGACTTCGAGTGAGCCTGCGAAGGCTACTGAAACCTCAGCATGAGGTTGAGACTTTGCCCTCCGACACGCCGCGCCGCACGTTTGACCGTCCCTCGGCACCTGCCTAACGTCAGCCCCAGATGCAGATCGAGGAGGAACGGTGACACCGACTGGGGTGGATCGCACCACGACGGATGAGGCCCGGCTGGCCGCCGAGGCCCAGGGCGTGCTCTTCGACGACGCGACCCTTCGGCCCCTGCCGACGGACGTCGGCTACCGCGGGCCGGTCGCCTGCTCCGCCGCCGGGATCACCTACCGCCAGCTGGACTACTGGGCCCGCACCGGGCTCGTCACGCCGTCCGTGCGCGGTGCCGCCGGGTCGGGCAGCCAGCGCCTCTACGGCTTCCGGGACATCCTCGTCCTGCGCATCGTCAAGCGACTCATCGACACCGGCGTCTCGTTGGCCAACATCCGCGCGGCGGTCGATCACCTCGCCGATCGTTCGGGTGAGGACCTCGCCAGCCTCACCATCATGAGCGACGGGGCCAGCATCTACGAGTGCCGCAGCGCCGACGAGGTCATCGATCTCGTGCGCGGCGGCCAGGGGGTCTTCGGCATCGCCGTCGGCAGCGTCTGGCGCGAGGTCGAGGGGACGCTTGCGAGCCTGCCCGCGGAGAAGCCGGACGGCGGCGTCGTCCCGGGGCCGGCCGCCCACGACGAGCTGGCGGCGCGGCGCGCGCGACGCTCGGCGAGCTAGCCGCTTTGCCGCTACCATGGCGGCGCTGACTGATCCCGAGCGGGAGAGTCCTGGTTCGCCAGGCGCCGAAGGAGCAATCTCCCCGACAACCTCTCAGGCATCCGGACCGCTCGGGAGAGGCACCTCTGGAAAGTGGGACATCCGTCCCCACCGACGGTGAAAGCCGGGCTCGCCCGGCGAAGCTCTCAGGTCGCGCCTCGGCGTGGGCAACAGAGGGGGAACGACGGTCACGCCCGTGGCCGCTGCCCCCGTATGCCCGCGGCATACCTGACCGGCGAGGTTTCCATGAGCCTTGAGTTCCCGTCCCGTCACATCGGGCCTGACGCCGCAGCCCAGGCGCACATGCTCGACGCGCTCGGCTACTCCGACATCGACACCTTCACCGCCGACGTGGTGCCCGAGGTCATCCGCTGGCACGCCGGGCTGGACCTCCCCGCCGGGGCCACCGAGGCGCAGGCGCTGGCCGAGCTGCGCGCCCTCGGTGCGCGCAACCGGGTCGTCACGAGCATGATCGGGCTGGGCTACTACGGCACCCAGACGCCGGGCGTGATCCTGCGCAACGTCCTCGAGAATCCGGCCTGGTACACGGCGTACACGCCCTACCAGCCGGAGATCTCCCAGGGCCGGCTCGAGGCCCTGCTCAACTTCCAGACCGTCGTCGAGGACCTGACCGGCCTGCCGGTGGCCGGGTCCTCCCTGCTCGACGAGCCCACCGCGGTCGCCGAGGCGATGGCACTTGCCGTGCGCACCACGAAGGGGCGGCACATCGTCGTGGTCGACGCGGACACCCATCCGCAGACGCTCGCCGTCCTTGCCACCCGCGCCGAGCCGATCGGCGTCGAGCTCGTCGTGGCCGACCTCGCCGACGGTCTGCCCGATGTCGAGGCCGCCGCCGTCATCATGAGCTACCCGGGGACGTCGGGCCTGGTGCGCGACCTCCGTCCGCTCATCGAGGCAGCGCACGCCTCGGGCGCGCAGGCCGTCGTGGCCACCGACCTGCTGGCCCTGACCCTCCTGACTCCCCCCGGCGAACTCGGCGCCGACGTCGTCGTCGGGTCCGCGCAGCGCTTCGGCGTCCCGTTCGGCTTCGGCGGCCCGCACGCCGGGTTCATGTCGGTCCGCGCCGGGCTCGAGCGCTCGCTCCCGGGACGGCTGGTGGGCGTCAGCGTCGATGCGGACGGCCAGCCCGCGTACCGCCTCGCGCTGCAGACGCGCGAGCAGCACATCCGTCGTGAGAAGGCGACCAGCAACATCTGCACGGCGCAGGTGCTGCTGGCCGTCATCGCCTCGATGTACGCCGTCTACCACGGTCCTGAGGGTCTGCGACGCATCGCTGCCCGCGTGCATGAGCGTGCCCGGGTGCTCGCGGCCGGGATCCACAAGGCCGGGGGCGACCTCGCCGGCAACTCGTTCTTCGACACGGTGCGGTGGAGCGTCCCGGGCCAGGCTGACGCGCTGGTCGCGGCGGCCTTGGCGGAGGGCATCAACATCCGCCGGGTCGACGCGGACACGGTCTCGGCCTCCACCGACGAGACGACGTCGCCGGAGCAGGTGGAGGCCCTCTGGCGCGCCTACGCCGCGATCAGCCCGGCCGCGGCCGACCTTCGCTACGACGCGGTCAGCGCGGGGCCGGACCTCGGCCTCCCGGCGGCCCTCCACCGCACGAGCCCGTTCCTCACGCACCCGGTGTTCACCAGCCATCGCAACGAGACCTCGATGCTGCGCTACATCCGGCGCCTCGGCGACCGAGATATCGCCCTCGACCGCGCGATGATCCCGCTCGGCTCGTGCACGATGAAGCTCAACGCCACCACGGAGATGGAGCCCATCACCTGGCCGGAGTTCGCCGCCATCCATCCGTTCGCCCCGCTCGACCAGGCGGAGGGCTACCTCGAGCTCATCCGCATGCTCGAGGCGTGGCTGGTCGACATCACCGGGTACGACGCCGTGTCCCTCCAGCCCAACGCCGGATCCCAGGGCGAGTTCGCCGGGCTGCTGGCGATCCGCGCCTACCTGCGGGCGCAGGGCCAGGACCAGCGGGACATCTGCCTCATCCCGAGCAGCGCCCACGGCACCAACGCCGCCAGTGCCGTCATGGCCGGAATGCGCGTCGTGGTCGTGGCCTGCGACGACGAGGGCAACGTCGACGTCGACGACCTCGCGGCGAAGATCGCCGAGCATGGCGACCGGCTGGCCGCCCTCATGATCACCTACCCGTCGACCCACGGGGTGTTCGAGACCGCGATCAGCGAGATCTGCGCCCTGGTGCACGACGGTGGCGGCCAGGTGTACCTCGACGGTGCGAACCTGAACGCACTCGTGGGCGTGGCCAAGCCGGGCCGCTTCGGGGCGGACGTCTCCCACCTGAACCTGCACAAGACCTTCGCCATCCCGCACGGCGGCGGTGGTCCGGGGGTCGGACCCGTCGGGGTGCGGGCGCACCTGGCGCCGTACCTTCCCTCCCACCCGCTGCGACCGGAGGCGGGTCCGGTCGGTCGCGGTCATGCCGACGGTGGCGTCGGGCCGGTGAGCGGGGCGCCGTGGGGGAGTGCCGGCGTGCTGCCCATCCCGTGGGCGTACATCCGCCTGATGGGCCCCGAGGGCATGGTCCGCGCCACGCAGACCGCGATCCTCAACGCCAACTACATCGCGGCGCGCCTGCGAGACCACTACCCGGTCCTGTACACGGGCGAGAAGGGCCTCGTCGCGCACGAGTGCATCCTCGACGTGCGCGGCATCACAGCGGCGACCGGCGTGACCGTCGATGACATCGCGAAGCGACTCATCGACTACGGGTTCCACGCGCCCACCATGTCGTTCCCCGTGGCCGGCACGCTCATGGTGGAGCCGACCGAGAGCGAGGACCTCGTCGAGCTCGACCGGTTCTGCGACGCGATGATCGCCATCCGGTCCGAGATCGACGAGGTGGCGGCCGGCACGTGGCCGGTGGAGGACAGCCCGCTGCGCAACGCACCGCACACCGCGGACTGCCTTATCGGCGAGTGGACGCATCCGTACCCGGCACGCCTGGCGGCGTTCCCCGTCGAGTCCCTGCGCCAGGACAAGTACTGGCCGCCGGTCCGGCGGATTGACGGGGCGTACGGCGACCGCAACCTGGTCTGCGCCTGCCCACGCCCGGAGGAGCTGGCCGCGCCGTGAGGCCGAGCGGATGATCGCCGTCGTCGACATCGACGGGGTGCTGGCCGATGCGACCCATCGCGAGCACTTCGTCCAGCAGCGGCCACGCGACTGGGACGGTTTCTTCGGGGCCGTCGGAGCCGACCCGGTCATTCAGCGGGGGCGTGACCTGGTGTCCGAGCTGGCCGTCGTCCACGAGATCGTGCTGCTGTCGGGGCGGCCCGAGCGGACGCGCTCGGACACGGAGGAGTGGCTGCGTGAGCACCGCATCCCCTACGCGCAGCTGGTGCTCCGGCCCGACCGCGACCGGCGTCCTGCAGCAACGCTGAAGGGCGACCTCATCCGGCGCGTGGGGGGACCGGACGCCATCGCCGTCGTCGTCGATGACGATCCTGCGGTGGTGTCGCGACTCGCGGCGGCAGGGTACGACACGTATCGCTTTGTGTAACCGCTTGCGCTAGATTTCTGCCGCACCGGGGACTTCCCGGCTCTTTCGAAAGGCTCTTCATGGCTTCGGATTTCGGCACGTTCATCATCCAGATGCTCTGGATCTTCATCTTCGTGATGTTCTTCTTCGTCTGGTTCATGATCCTCATGGACATCTTCAGCGACCACAAGCTCGGTGGCGTGGCGAAGGCGCTCTGGATCATCTTCCTCATCCTCTTCCCGCCGATCACGGCGCTGATCTACCTCATCGCACGTGGCGGCAGCATGAACGAGCGTCGCCAGGCGCAGTACAAGGAGGCGGCGGCCGCGCAGAAGGCGTACATCCAGGAGGTGGCAGGCTCGGGACAGTCGGCCGCCGACCAGATCGCGTCGGCCAAGGCCCTGCTCGACAACGGCACCATCTCCCAGGAGGAGTTCGACAAGCTGAAGGCCAAGGCCCTCGCCTCCTGACCACGCTCGACTCGAAGGTCCCGACCCCTGCTCTGGGGTCGGGACCTTTGTACTTAGGTAACCCTTAGTTCGCTGTGGTAGCGTCCGCGCGTGGCCAGGACCGTGCGTGATCTCTCCGTGGGCGAGCGCGCCGTCCTCGATGCCCCCCAGCTCGAGCCCGGCCTGCGGATGCGCCTGGCGGAGATGGGCGTGCGTCGGGGCGAGGAGGTCACCGTGACCCAGCGCGGCGTGGGGGGCGCCCGCATCCTCTCCGTGCGTGGATCGCGGATCGCGCTGGATGCTCGCACCGCGGCGCGACTGCCTGTCCAGGAGCAGGCAACGTGAGCGAGAGCGCGCCGTCCTGCCACAGTGACTCCGGGGGAGTCGCTGCCCCTCCGGGCACGCCCGTGGTGGCCCTCGCCGGCGCGCCGAACGTGGGCAAGTCGACGCTGTTCAACCGCCTCACCGGGGCCCGCAGGGACGTGGGCAACTGGCCCGGCACGACCGTCGAGGTGGGACGCGGGCTCATGGACGACGGGGTCCACCAGTTCGACGTGATCGACCTTCCCGGGGCCTACAGCCTCGATCCGCTGTCGCCGGACGAGGCCCTGACCCGGGCGCTGCTGGTGGAGGTGCCGCGCGAGGACCGCCCGGAGCTTGTCGTGGTCGTCGGCGATGCCACCCGGCTGTCCCGATCCCTGTATCTCGTCCGACAGCTGCGCGAGACGGATCAGCGGCTGGTCCTCGCGGTGACGATGGGCGACATCGCCCATGAGCACGGCATCGACATCGATGCCGAGGAGCTGCAGCGCCGGCTCGGGGTGCCCGTGGCGTTCATCGACCCGCGTCATCGCCACGGCCGGGTGGGCCTGCTTGCGGCGATGGACGCCGCCCTCGCTGCGGAACCTCCGGCCGCCATCCCGGCCCCTGCCCGTGCCGCGGGCTCCGATGGCCTGGCCGAGGCGGATGCCCGCTTCGGATGGATCGACGATGTCGTGGATGCGTGCGTCTCACGGGGCGCACCCCGGCGCCAGCGGTGGTCCGACCGATTCGACCGGCTGGCCCTGTCGGCGGTCCTGGGACCCATCACGTTCCTCGTCGCGATGTGGGCGGTGTTCCAGCTCACGACGACCGTCGCGGCGCCATTGCAGGGCGCGCTCGACTGGTTCTTCACCGGCCCGGTCACGTCGCTGGCCATCACGGTCCTCGATGCCGTCGGTCTGGGAGGCACCTGGGTGCAGGGCCTCGTCGTCGACGGGCTGATCTCGGGTGTCGGCATGCTGCTGACCTTCGTGCCCCTGATGGCCATCATGTTCGCCCTGCTGGCCCTGCTTGAGGACTCGGGGTACCTGGCGCGAGCGGCCGTCGTCACGGATCGACTCATGCGCGCCATCGGGCTGCCGGGAAGGGCGTTCCTGCCCCTGATCGTCGGTTTCGGCTGCAACGTGCCGGCCATCGCGGCCACCCGGATCCTGCCGAATGCGCGGCACCGCATCCTCACGGCACTGCTCGTGCCCTTCACGTCGTGCAGCGCGCGTCTGACCGTCTACGTCCTGGTCGCGTCCATCTTCTTCCCCGAGCACGCGGGGACCGTCGTCTTCGCCATGTACCTGATCAGCATCGTGTTCGTCGTCGTCATCGGCCTGCTGCTGCGGGGGACCCTGTGGCGCACGATGGGATCCGAGCCGCTGGTGATCGACCTGCCCCCGTACCAGCGGCCGTCACTGCGCCTGACCCTCAACGTCATGTGGCTGCGGTTGAGCGGCTTCCTGCGCACCGCGAGCGGCATCATCGTCGCCACGGTCATCGTCGTCTGGTTCCTGCAGGCGATCCCGACCACCTCCGGCTACGGCTTCGGCCAGGTCCCGGTCGAGGAGAGCCTGTACGCGACCACGGCGCAGGCGGTCGCACCGGTGTTCCAGCCTGCGGGATTCGGCACGTGGGAGACGACCAGCGCGCTCATGGTCGGGTTCATCGCGAAGGAGGCGGTCATCTCGTCCTGGGCCCAGACCTACTCGGCCGAGGAGCCGGATACGTCAACGCAGCCCGGGACCCTCGGCCAGTACATCAAGGCCGACTTCGAGCAGAGCTCCGGCGGGCACACCTCGGCGGCGGTGTGGGCATTCCTGGTCTTCCTCCTCGCCTACACGCCCTGTGTGGCCACCCTGGCCGCCCAGCGCCGCGAGATCGGTGCCCGCTGGACCGGGTTCGGGATCGCCCTCCAGCTGTCGGTCGCCTGGCTCGTCGCCGTGGCGATCTTCCAGATCGGCTCGCGGCTGTGAGCGCGCCGCTGTCGGCGGTGCTCGACGCCGTGGAGGCCGGCTGCACCACCCGGCCCGCGATCGCCGACCGCACCGGTCTCGATCCCGACGTCGTGGACGCGGCCGTCGACCACCTCCTGCGGCTCGGGCGCCTCGCCACCCCGACCCTGCGCACCTCCTGCCCCACCGGCGGCTGCGCGGGCTGCGGAGCGGTCACCGGCTCCGGGTGTGCTCCTGCAGCACCCGGCTCAGCACGCTCGGGGCCGATACCAGTGACGGTCCGTACCAGGTCAACAGGCGACCACTGACCAGGGCGGTGGGCAGGTCCGCAAGGGCCTCGGGGCCGTCGGCGGCAGTGAACGGATAGGGCTCATCGGGCAGCAGCACGACGTCCACGTCGGCGCTGCGAAGGTCGGACAGGGTGACCGTCGGGTAGCGCGACGGCAGGTCCCGGAACGGGTTGTCGACGCCCAGCCGCCTCAGGAGGTCGTCGGTGAAGGTGGGCGCGCCCACGACCATCCACGGATCGCGCCAGATCGCCGTCGCAGCCCGCAGCCGTGGCTCGGGAACCGGCCCGGACCACGCCTCGCGGGCTTCTCCCAGCCATCCGGGGGCGGTCCAGCCCAGGCCCTCCTCGAACAGCCGGGCCATGGAGACCAGCGCCTGGTCGACGGACTCGATATCGGTGACCCATACCGGGACCCCTGCGGCACGCAGACGGGCGACATCCCGCTCCCGGTTCTCCTCCTTGTTCGCGATGACCAGGTCCGGTG
This sequence comes from Actinomycetales bacterium, assembly GCA_016125355.1. GTDB lineage: Bacteria > Actinomycetota > Actinomycetes > S36-B12 > S36-B12 > UBA10649. The sequence continues at coordinate 189,185 of WGLX01000010.1, forward strand.
CCAGCGCGACGATGGCCCCTACATCGGGGTTCTTGGTGCCGCGGACCCGCTTTGCCGGGAGGTCCGGAGGGTGCGTGCACCAATCGGTGGCACCCACCACGGCATCCGCCCGCACGGAGGCGATCGCCTCGGTGAGCGAGGGCACCAGGCTCACCACTCGTTCGACGGGGCGCGGGGGAGTGACGTGCTCCCCGAGGTCGTCGTACGGCACACCGGGACGCTACCGAGTGGAATGGTCATCCGCGAAATGACCACTTGTCCACACAAAATGACCGAACATTTGACCAGTCAAGTCATCCTGACCGGTCACCCTGACCCCGAACGAACACCTGTTCGAACATGTCCGAACGTCTGTTCGAGGAATGTCCGATGACCGCTTGCTCGCGCAAGCATTTGACCGGCATAGCGGGGGATGAACGGTCAATCGGCCGGGTTGACCGGCCGGTCGAACCTCGCCAGCGAGGGCCTGGGGGAGGCAGCACCGGGGTAGCGATGGCGCCGCGCATCGGTGTCCACGCGGCCCGTCTGCGGGGAGGAGCCACCCAGCGTGGCGGATTCCGTGGATTGTCATAATACACATTATCGGCAATATACGTGGTGACCGAGATGGGCTAGCGTCCGGGCATGGCCATCGTCCACCGAGCCGAGCTGAAGCCCTCGAAGATGGAGCTCCTCGCCACCTGGCTCCCTGATCGTGACTGGTTTGCCGGCGTGGAGGATTCCGCGCCGTTGGATCGGGTGTCTGCATTCCGGTTCGATGACCCTGCCGGTGAGGTCGGCATCGAGACCTTCATCGTGGGCCTCGGTGATCGTCGGTTCCATGTCCCCCTCACGTACCGCGGCGCGCCGCTGCCCGAGGGTGCCCTGGTGGGCACACTCGAGCACTCCGTCCTCGGCCCGCGATGGGTCTATGACGGCCCCACGGACCCGGTCTACACGTCGGTGGTCCGCGAGGTGATCCGTTCCGGCGGCCAGGACGTGGACATGGTCCTGGACGATGGCACCCCGGTCCCGCGGCTGGACTGGTGGGGCCGCGCCGTCGGCACTGGAGCGCCGGCCGAGTGGTCTGGCGACGAGCTCGTCGTGGCTCGCGAGCTGCCGACGACCATGGAGCCGGACGCCCCGGCCCTTCTCGGCAGTTGGCTCGGGCTGGCCGAGCCCACCGCCCTTGCCTGGCTCGTCGACCCTCAGGAGGCCTTGTGAACCGCGTGAGCATCTACCTCAACACGATCGGCCGGACCGAGGAGCAGTTCCGGTTCTACGGCTCGGTGTTCGGCAGCGAGCCCACCGCGCTGCAGCGGATGTCCGAGGTACCTGCGCAGCCCGGCCAGCCCGAGCTTCCTGAGGACGAGCGGGATGCCGTGATGCACGTCGAGCTCGAGATCCTCGGCGGCACGGTGCTCATGGGCACCGACATGCTGCGGTCGATGGGACACGAGCTGCGGATCGGGAACAACGTCGCCATCAACCTCGAGCCCGAGACCCTGGCGGAGGGCCAGCGGATCTTCGCCGCGCTCTCCGAGGGCGCCACCGACGTCGTGCCGCTGCAGGAGATGTTCTGGGGGGCCCAGTGGGGCGTGCTGCTCGATCGCTACGGGGTGCGCTGGATGGTGAACGTCCCCGCGTCGGACGGCTGACCGCCGACGACGGTGCGCGGGCGACTCGGTAGGTTGTGCGCGTGTCGAAGGTACTGACCTCCCTGCCCGTCGGCGAGCGCGTCGGCATCGCCTTCTCCGGTGGCCTGGACACCTCGGTGGCCGTGGCCTGGATGCGCGACAAGGGCGCCGTTCCCTGCACCTACACCGCCGACATCGGCCAGTACGACGAGCCGGACATCGAGTCGGTTCCGGGGCGGGCCACCCAGTACGGCGCGGAGCTGTCCCGGCTGGTCGACTGCAAGGCGGCCCTCGTCGAGGAGGGGCTGGCCGCCCTGGCCTGCGGGGCCTTCCACATCCGCTCCGGCGGCAAGCAGTACTTCAACACCACTCCCCTGGGCCGAGCGGTCACCGGGACGCTGCTGGTGCGCGCGATGCACGAGGACGACGTCTCGATCTGGGGTGACGGCTCGACCTTCAAGGGCAATGACATCGAGCGCTTCTACCGTTACGGCCTCATGGCCAATCCCGAGCTGCGGATCTACAAGCCGTGGCTGGACGCCGACTTCGTGAACGAACTCGGCGGCCGCAAGGAGATGTCCGAGTGGCTGTCCGCCCACGACCTGCCGTACCGCGACAGCGTCGAGAAGGCGTACTCCACTGATGCCAACATCTGGGGAGCCACCCACGAGGCCAAACGCCTCGAGCACCTCGACGCCTCGATCGAGCTCGTGGAGCCGATCATGGGGGTGCGCTTCTGGGACCCGGCGGTCGCCATCGACAGCGAGGAGGTGACGGTCGGCTTCGTCCAGGGCCGTCCGGTGAGCATCAACGGCCGGGAATTCCCGGATGCGGTGGCGCTCGTCAATGAGGCCAATGCCATCGGCGGGCGGCACGGCCTCGGCATGGCCGACCAGATCGAGAACCGGATCATCGAGGCCAAGAGCCGGGGCATCTACGAGGCCCCGGGCATGGCGCTGCTGTTCATCGCCTACGAGCGGCTCCTGAGCGCGATCCACAACGAGGACACCATCGCCAACTACCACGCGGAGGGCCGACGTCTCGGGCGCCTGCTGTACGAGGGCCGCTGGCTGGACCCGCAGTCGCTCATGCTGCGCGAGTCACTGCAACGCTGGGTGGCGTCGGCGGTGACCGGCGAGGTCGTTCTGCGCCTGCGCCGCGGTGACGACTACTCGATCATGGACACCCGCGGTCCTGCGCTCAGCTACCACCCGGACAAGCTGTCCATGGAGCGCACGGAGGATGCCGCCTTCGGGCCCACCGACCGCATCGGCCAGCTCACCATGCGCAACCTCGACATCGCCGACTCGCGCGCCAAGCTCGAGCTCTACGCCAGCCAGGGACAGCTCCTCGCCGGCCAGGCGCAACTCGTCGGGGAGCTCACTCCCGGGGGCGCGGCGGCCATCGCGGCTGCCCCGGAGTCCGTGGAGCTGGTCGAGGACGAGGTCGAGAGTCTGGATCGGGCGGCCATGGAGTTCGGCACCGACTAGCAGCGTCCGGCGCCGACTAGCAGTGCCCGCCGGTACCGTAGTGCTGCACCCAGTAGCTGCCGTACTCCGTTCCCGGACCCGCGGCGTAGCCGAAGCCCACGTGGGTCACCTGCGGGTCCGTCATGACCGCCAGGTGCGCTGGTGAGGCGCGCCAGGCCCGCATGACCTGCACCACGGTCTGCTGCCCCCCGGCGAGGTTCTCCCCCGCCATCTTGGGGTGATAGCCGGCCGCGGAGATGCGACTGAGGAGGGTGCTGCCGTCGGGCCCGATGTGCCCGACGACGCCGGACTGGGCCATCACCTTGGCGTACCGCTCCGCGGACTCCTCGAGAGCACCGCACTCGTGCACGGGGGCCACGCCGACCGACGCCCGGACGGCGTTGACCTTCTCCAGCATCCGCGTCCGCCACTGCGGCCCGACCGCGTCCGCGGGTGCCGCGACGAGCGCGGCGAGCAGCATGGCGAGCAGGCTGGCGACCGTGACGAGGCCGAGTCGGGAGCGGGTCACCGCGCTAGTCTCCCCCACCGCGGGGGTGGATCGGACCACGACAAGGGGCATTCCGCTATTCGGACGCTGTCCTTACCAGATGCTTACCAACCGGAAGGCTTTCTGGGGAACCGACGGGAATACCTGCATCGTCCTACGCGTACAAGCCTATGTGGCCTCGTGAAGGGACGGACCATGGCTGAATCAATGCGCGGCACCCGCCTCGGTGCCTTGAGTTACGAGACTGACGCCCATGTGACGCCGGCCGAGCGCATGGCCGTTACCTATGTATGCCCCCAGGGGCATCGCTCCGTCGTGCCTTACTCCGTGGAGGCCGAGGAGATCCCCTTCGAGTGGACCTGTCGGTGCGGTCAGATCGCGACCCGCCCCGACGTCGACGCCCCGGAGGCGAAGCCGGAGAAGCACCAGCGCACGCACTGGGACATGCTGCTCGAGCGGCGGACGATCGCCGAGCTCGAGGAGCTGCTGGCGGAGCGGCTGGAACTTCTCCACGCCATGCAGGGTGACACCCGGCGCAAGGAGCTGCGCAAGTCGGCGTGACTAGGAGTCGATCGACCTAGGTGGCGTGGGCGGCCCGGATGGGCCGCCTTCGTCATCTCGGGGGTCCTCGCGATGCACCACCGTGCCCTGCACCACATCGCCCCCCGGATACCGGACGCCGGGCATCCGCAGGGTCGGCACCCGCGCGGTCAGCCACGAGCGCGCCCGCTCTCGGAAGAGGCGCTGGGTCACCGGGATGGCGAGCAGCAGCCCGACCAGGTCGCTCCAGAACCCCGGAATCATGATGAGCACTCCCCCGACGAAGGTCAGGGCGTGCCGGCCCGCATCGGGCTGCTGTCCGGTGGTGGCGGCCTGCTGGGCATCGGCCAGGGCGGCGTCGCCGGCATTGCGCATGATCGCGAACCCGACCGGGAAGCCGAGCAGCAGCAGGAGCAGCATCCAGCCCCAGCCGATCCAGACGGCCACCGCATACGCGGTGGCCACTTCGAGCAGCGGGTAGCCGAAGAGCAGCAGCCTCGAGCGGAAGGTCATCGCGCCGTGCCCTGGGCGCGTCGCTGGTGGGCCCGGCGCCGCACGCGGGTGACCTTGTCGTCGATCCCCCAGACGGTCACCCGCCAGAGCGCCTCGGCGACGATCTTCCGGCTCATCTTGCTCACGCCGGCGGTCCGCTCCACGAACGTGATGGGCACCTCCTTGACCACCAGCCCCCGCTGGACGGCCCGCCAGGCGAGGTCGATCTGGAAGCAATAGCCCTGGGACGCGACCTCGTGCAGGTCGAGCTTGCGCAGCGTGTCGGCCCGGAACGCCCGGTAGCCGCCCGTGGCATCGTGGATCGGCATGCCGAGCACGATCCGCGTGTACGCGGTGCCGCCTCGCGAGATGAACTGGCGGGACTTCGGCCAGTTGACCGTCGCTCCCCCGGGCACCCAGCGGGAGCCCAGCACGAGGTCCGCGCCTCGCAGCGCGTCCAGCAGTCGCGGCAGCTGCTCGGGCTGGTGGGAGCCGTCCGCATCCATCTCCACCACGACGTCGAAGCCCTCGGCGAGGGCCCACGAGAACCCCGCCAGGTAGGCCGCGCCGAGGCCCTCCTTGCCGAGCCGGTGCATCACGTGGATGTGGTCGTCGGCCTCGGCCAGCTCGTCGGCCAGCCGTCCGGTGCCATCCGGCGAGTTGTCGTCCGCCACGAGGATGTGCGCTTCCGGGACCGACGTGCGCACCCTGCCCACGATGGTCGGCAGGGTGGTCAGCTCGTTGAACGTGGGGATGATGACCACGATGCGGCCGAGGTCCGCGAAGTCCGTGGAGGTCATTCGACCACCCTAGGGGATCGGGTGACGGCGACCGCTACGAGTCGTCCGTGCGTCGTGCCACGACGATGCTGACGGCGGCGGCCACGAGTGCTGCGAGGATCAGCAGCCACTCCACCGCGCTGCCGATGACCGACGCCGGTGTCGTGGAGCCGCGCAGGGGCACGTCCGCGACCAGCCACCCGGTCTGGTCTTCGTCGAGTTGCTGCTGGACGCTCCGGTCGGCATGGATGACCGCGCTGATTCCGGAAGTGGCGGCGACGAGCACCGTGCGACCGAACTCGGTCGCTCGCAGGCGCTCGATCTGGAGCTGCTGCGCCGGCTGGGCAGTGCCGCCGTAGGTGGCGTTGTTGGTCTGCACGGTGAGGACCCGAGCGCCGCCCTGGACGACGGCGTCGACCACCTCGCTGTAGGCGATCTCGAAGCAGATGACGTCCCCGACCTCGATGCCGCCGATCTGCAGGTTGCCCGGGCGGTCGCCGCCGAGGAAGTCCCGCGGAACGCGGTCGAAGCGCTGGATGAACCGCGAGAGCAGCCCCCGGAACGGCACGTACTCACCGAAGGGGACCGGGTGAGTCTTGATGTACATCTGCGTCGGTCCCGCGACCGGGTCCCAGACGATGCCGACATTCCACACGGCGTCGTCGCGGCCAGGAACGGTGGTGACCGCACCGACGAGGATCGGGGCGCCGACGGCCCCCGCTGCGGCGGTGATGGCGTCCGCGACGGACGGGTCGGCGAAGGGGTCGATGTCGGTCGAGTTCTCCGGCCACAGCACGAAGTCCGGTCGGGGTGCGCTGCCGGCATCGATGGCCTGGGCGAGGTCGAGGGTGGCGCGGACGTGGTTGTCGAGGACGGCCCGACGCACGTCCATGGCCCCCATCCCGACCTGCGGCGTGCCGCCCTGGACGATCGCGATGGTCGCTTCGGGCGCACCGCCCACGTCGTCGCCGGTGGTGGGGATCGGCACGAGGAGCGAGCCGACGACCGACACGACGATGACGGCGAGCCAGCCCGCGGCCGGGCGCAGCCGGCGAGCGCCCGCAGCGCGGGCAAGGGCCACCAGCGCGGCGCCGATGAGCGCCACGACGAAGGTCACGAACGGAGCCCCCGCCAGGGCCGCCCAGTTGGCCAGCGGTCCGTCCACCTGCGAGTACGAGACGTTGCCCCACGGGAAGCCGCCCCAGGGGATCCGGGCGCGCAGGCCCTCGGCGAGCACCCAGCTCGCGGCGATCCAGACGGGCGCCCAGGGCAGCCTGCTGGTCAGGGCGGTGCCCACGCCGGCCAGGGCGATCCAGGCACCGCACAGCAGTGACAGGGCGATCCACGCGTCGGCTCCGATCACCTGCATCCACGCGAGCAGGGGCAGGAAGAAGGCCAGTCCGGCCAGCAGCCCGACGCCAAGACCGCGGCGCACCCGTGCGCCCCAGAGCGCGGCGGTGATCAGGGCGATCCCGGCCACGGCAGCCGGGCCGAAGGCCACCGGCGGATAGGCGAGCCAGAGCACGAGGCCCCCGACGACGGCCAGGGCGATGGAGGCTGGAAGCCGGACGAGCGGGGCTGTGCTCACGACCCCTCGAGTTCCCCGGTGTCGTGCACGACGCACCCGTGGACGACGGTCCGCAGGCACCGCGGGAGCGGTTCGTCGGGCCGCAGGTCGGGCAGGCCGGGGGTGCCCGACCGCGGGTCGGTCGACCACGCCGCGACCCGCTCGTCGGGCGCCTGCACGACGACCTCGCCGGTCTCCCAGATGGCCAGATGGGCGGGCGCACCGGGAGCCAGGACTCCCGTGCCGGGCTCGCCGACCGATCGCCAGCCCGCGCGGGTGTGCGCGGAGAACGCCGCGCGCGCGGACATCCGCTGCGCGGGGATGGTGTGGTGCACCGCGGCACGCACGGCGGCCCAGGGACCGAGGTCGGTGACCGGGGCATCCGAGCCGAAGGCCACCAGGACCCCCGCCGCCACCAGGTCCGCGAAGCGGTTCATCGTCGCGGCCCGATCGGGCCCGAGGCGCTGCTCGTACATGCCGTGAGCACCGCCCCAGTGGCCGTCGAACATCGGCTGCATGGAGGCCGTCACGCCCCACTCGGCGAGCCGGGTGATGTGGTCGTCCGCGAGCATCTCGGCGTGCTCCAGGCGGTGCTGTCCGGACCGGATACTGGTGAGACCGACGTCGGCGACGGCTCGGCCCAGTCCGTCGACGACGGCCTGCGATGCCGCGTCCCCGATGACGTGGAAGCCAGCCTGCAGCCCCGCTCTCGTGGCGGCCGCGACGTGATGGGCGACCGCCTCCGCGTCGAGGTAGGCGGCCCCGCACGTGTCAGGCGCATCCGCGTAGGCCGTGGACAGGCAGGCGGTACGGGATCCGATGGCACCGTCCATGAACAGGTCGCCGCCCACGCCGATAGCACCGAGGGCGAGCGCGCGCTCGATGCCTCCCGAGGCCGCCAGCTCACCCCAGTACCCCGTGACCAGCGGCCCCGGCTCGATCTGCGCTCGATCGACCAGGTCCGCGAGGTCGGCCTCGGAGGAGATCGTCGGCCCGGCCATCTCATGGACGGCGACGATCCCCAGGGTCGCCGCGTGCTGCCGCATGGCCCGCTGGGCATCGGCCCGCTGACCGGCGCCGACGGTGCCGAGGATGTGCTCGCGCACGGCGTGGTGCGCCTCGCGGCTGAGCGGCCCACTCGGACTCCACCCCGGGAGCGAGGCGATCTCCGGGACGGACGATGTCAGGGCGGTCGACACCGCCGCGGAGTGCACGTCGACGCGGGACAGGTACACCGGCACGTTACCCGCGACGGCGTCGATCTCCTCCCGGCTCGGTGGGCGTGCCTCGCTCCACCGCGTCTCGTCCCAGCCGTGTCCGATGACCGGCGTGCCCGGCGTGCGGCGGATGCGCTCGGCGAGCAGGCCGAGGGCCTCGGCGAGGCCCGCCGTTCGGCTGAGGTCCAGGCCGGTGAGGGTGAGCCCGGTACTCGTGGCGTGGACGTGCGCATCGACGAATCCGGGGGTCACGAGCGCGCCCCGGAGGTCCACCACACGGTCGGCCGCATCGAGATGGGCCTCGGCCGCCGACTCCTCCCCCAGCCAGGCCACGGTCGCCCCGTCGACCAGCATGGCCGTCGCGAACGGGTCCGCCGGCGAGTAGATCATGCCGTTGCGCAGGAGGACGCGCTCCTGCCCGGCCCAACCAGGCAGCATCCCTATCGATCCCCCGCGAGGGACCGGCCGATGACCAGGCGCTGGATCTGGTTGGTGCCTTCCACGATCTGGAGCACCTTGGCCTCACGGAAGTAGCGCTCCACCGGGAAGTCACGGGTGTACCCGGCGCCGCCGAGCACCTGAACCGCATCGGTGGTGACGCGCATGGCGGCGTCGGTGCTCGCCAGCTTGGCCATCGCAGCCTGCGTGCTGAACGGCAGGCCCGCATCGCGTCGCCGGGCTGCGTCGACGTAGAGCGCCCGGGACGAGGCCACGGCCGTGGCCATGTCGGCCAGCAGGAACGAGATTCCCTGGAAGTCGGCGATCGGTCGCCCGAACTGACGGCGTTCCCGAGCGTAGGCGACGGCCGCATCGAGGGCGGCCTGAGCCACCCCGACCGCGCAGGCCGCAATGCCGAGGCGGCCGGCGTCGAGGGCGGACAGCGCGATGCCGAAGCCCTGCCCCTCCTCACCCATGCGCCGCTCGACGGGCACCTGCACGCCCTCGAACAGCAGTTGGGCCGTGGGCGATGCGTTGCCGCCCATCTTGTGCTCGCGAGGCAGTGCGGAGAGGCCCTCCGACCGGCCGTCGACGAACAGGCAGCTGATCCCCTTGGGACCGGGTCCTCCCGTGCGGACCATTGCGACGTAGAAGTCGGCCACGCCGCCGTGCGTGATCCAGGCCTTGTGGCCGTTGACCACGTAGTGGTCGCCCTCGAGACGGGCCGTCGTGGACAGGGACGCCGCGTCCGAGCCGGCGTCGGGCTCCGAGAGGCAGTAGCCGCCCAGCAGGGAGCCGCCGAGCAGGTCGGGAAGCCAGCGATCCTGCTGATCCGGGGTGCCGCGGGTGACGAGGGGGAAGCACGCGAGCCAGTGCACGGAGACGCTCACCCCGACGGTCATCCACGCCCGGCTCAGCTCCTCGAGCACCTGGAGGTAGACCTCCGTGGGCTGGGCGGCCCCGCCATGCTCCTCCGGATAGGGCAGGCCCAGGATGCCGAGCTCACCGAGCGCGGCCAGCGCACCGCGCGGGAACTCCGCAGACTCCTCGGCCGCGTCCGCGCGCGGCGCCAGCTCCTTCGCAGCGAAGTCCTCGACCATGGCCATGAGGTCGACGGCCTCCGCCGTCGGGAGGAGCCGGGTGACGGACGCGCCCTTCCACGTATGCGTCATGCGACGATCACCAGCTCCCGCGGACCCTGATTGGCCACAAGGGGTCCGTCCGCGGTGGCGATGACGATGTCCTCGATGCGGGCGCCGTACTGCCCCTCCACGTAGAAGCCGGGCTCCACGCTGAACGCCATGCCCGGCTCGAGGGGGCGCGCGTTGCCGGACACGATGTAGGGATCCTCGTGGGTGTCGAGCCCGATCCCGTGGCCCGTGCGGTGGATGAACAGCTCGCCCATCCCGGCGGCGGTCAGCACGTCGCGCGCGGCAGCGTCGACGCTCTCGCAGGAGACCCCGGCGGCGACGTGGCGGACGGCCGCCTGCTGGGCCTCCAGCAGCACGGCGTACTGCTCGGCGAACCCGTCCGGGACGCTGCCGAGTGCGTAGGTGCGCGTGCAGTCGCTGCGGTAGCCGTCGGGCATGGTGCCGCCGATGTCGACGACCACGACGTCTCCGGGCTGGAGAACGCGGTCGGAGACCTCATGGTGCGGACTCGCGCCATTGGGGCCGCTGCCCACGATGATGAAGTCGACTCGCACGTGCCCCTCCCGCAGGATGAGGTCGGCGATGTCCGAGCCCACCTCGCGCTCGGTGCGCCCTGGGCGGAGCAGGGACGGCACTGCGGCGTGGACCCGGTCGATCGCAGCCCCGGCACGCAGGAGAGCCCCGATCTCGGCCTCGTCCTTGCGCATCCGAAGCTCGGAGATGTGGGGGCCGGCGAGCACCTGCTCGGCGTTCGGCAGCGCCGCCCGCAGGGCCAGGACCTTCTCGGCCCACATGTGGTTGTCGACCGCGACCCGGTCGACCGGGCCGAGCACCGACGCCACCATCGCGTACGGATCGTCGAGCTCCCCCCAGGGATGCAGCTGCACGCCGAGTCTCCCGAGCGGGCTCGCCTCGGCCGCCAGCCGCTCCAGCCGTGGGAGGACCAGGGAGATCGGGCCCGACGCGGGCACGACGAGGCAGGTCAGCCGCTCCAGCGGCACGGCGTCATAGCCGGTCAGGTACTGCAGGTCCTGGCCCGGTGCCACGAGCAGGGCATCCACGCCCGCTCGAGCCGCCAGGTCCTGCACGGCGGCCAACCGGGCCGCGTGCTCGCCATCGCGCATGAGGCTCCCCTCGGTCCGCTCGATCCTATGCTGCTGGCTGTGACCTCACCCACCCTCGTGCTCGACAGCGCGTCCCTGTACTACCGCTCCTACTACGCCCTGCCATCCAGCATGACCGCGTCCGACGGTCGGCCGCATCAGGCACTGCGTGGTTTCCTGTCGACCTTGGCCCGGCTCATCGAGCAGCACCGGCCCTCCTCGCTGGTGGCGGCGTGGGACGCCGACTGGCGCCCGGACTGGCGGGTGGCCCTGCTGCCGGGCTACAAGGCGCACCGCGTGGCCGAGGACGGCGAGGGCGAGGCGGAGCCCGATGACCTCGGACCGCAGGCGACCGCCATTGCCGACCTGCTGGACGCCCTCGGCGTCGCGCGCTGGGGGGTCGCCGGTTACGAGGCCGACGACGTGATCGGCAGCGTCACCCGACAGCTGCCGGGCCCGATGGTCGTCGTCTCAGGCGACCGCGACCTCGTGCAGCTCATCGACGACCGCACGCGCCTGCACCTGACAGTGAACGGCGGCATGCCCGGCTGGCCCCTTCTCGACAGTGCCAGCGCACAGGAGCGATTCGGGGTGGTCCCCGATCGGTACGTGGACCTTGCCGTCCTGCGCGGCGACCCGTCGGACGGCCTGCCGGGCGTGCCGGGTATCGGCGCCAAGACAGCCGCCGCCTTGGTGAACGCCTACGGCGGATGCTCGGACATCCTCGCTGCGGCGCGCTCCGACCAGCCGGAAAAGCCGCTCACCCCGAGGCTGGCGGGGTTGCTCCGTGAGAACGCCGAGTACCTCGCCGATGCCGTCCAGGTCGCCTCGGTCGTCCGCGATCTCGAGCTGCCGGGCACCCGCGCACCGCTGCCCGCCACGGCACCCGGGGAGGCGACCGTGGCCATGGCCGATGCCTGGGGTGTCCGCCGGCAGCTCGACGAGGTGCTCGCGGCGGTGTCCGTCCTTCAGACCTAGCCGCGGAATCCCACCCTGGGCGTCACATGACCGGGTGGTTTGTGACGCGGCACGTGGGATTTGGCCGGGAAGGCGCGGCGGGGCGCGGCGGGGCGGTGTCGGCCTACACGGCTCCGGAGTAGGCGACGACGCCGCGGTTGACGAGGTCGGCCGCCTCGCGAGCGGTCGCGCGCAGCGGGTCCTCCGGGTCGACGGCCTGGACGATCTGCCCGAGGAGGTCGATGACCTGCCGGATCCAGCGCACGAAGTCGCCGGCCGTGATGTCCGCGTGTGTGAGCACCTGGAGCAGGTTGCCGCCGGAGGCCCATCGGTACGTCGCGGCCACCATTCCCGGATCCGGACGGCGGGTGACGTCGAGGCCGTGCCGCACCTCGAGCTCGTGCAGGTCGCCCCAGAGCGCCGTGAGGGCGTCCACGGCCTCGCGGACCCGCCGCGTGGGCAGGGCCGGCATGGCGTCCTCCTCCGGCCCGCGCGCCTCGTACACGACGGCCGCGCACACCGAGGCCAGCTCGGCGGGCGAGAGGCCCTGCCAGGCCCCGTCGAGGATGGACTGGGCCGTGAGCAGGTCGGACTCCGTGTAGAGCCGCATCAGCATGCGGCCCTGCTCGGTCACCGTCGAGCTCTCGTCCGCACTGGTCAGGTAGCCGAGGTCCGCCAGCACCTCGCAGACGCGGTCGAAGCGGCGGGCGATCGAGTTCGTGCGGCCCTCGACCCGGCGGGTGAGGTCCCGTGCCTGCCGGTCGGTCCGGTAGTACCGCTCGGCCCACCTCGCGTGCGCCTCGCGATCGGCGCAGCCGTGGCAGGGATGGGCGCGCAGCCGAGCCCGGAGGGCGGCGATCTCGTCGTCCTCGGCCGAGAGCGCGCGTCGACGCCGGACCTCGTGGGGGATCTCCGCCACGGCGGCCCGCAGCGAGGCGAGGAGCTCGGCGCGGGCCCGGTGGTCCTTGGCGACGAAGCCCTTCGGGATCGGGATCCTGGTCAGCGTCTCGACCGGCTGGCTGGTGTCCGAGACTGACATCCGGCGGATCTGCCCCTCCGCGGTGAGCACCATGGGCCGGTTGGCCTCACGCGGGCTGCGCGTGCGGCGCTGGTCGAGGACCACGGCCGGTCCGGCGCGCCGTCCGGAAGGGATGACGAAGACGTCGCCCTGGCGCAGGGCCTGCCAGGACTGCTCGGCCGCTGCCCGGCGCTCGGCGGCCGCCCGGCGGCTGGTGTCCTTCTCGCGGCGGCTGATCTCCTCGCGCAGGCCCGCGTACTCGACGAAGTCGCCGAGGTGGCACGACATCGCCTGCCGGTACCCCTCCCGCGCCTCCTCGACGCGGCGCAGCTCGGCCGCGATCCCCACGACGGCCCGGTCGGCCTGGAACTGGGCGAAGGAGGTCTCGAGGACCTCCCGGGCGGCATGCCGTCCGAGGCGGGAGACCAGGTTCACGGCCATGTTGTACGACGGCTGGAAGGACGAGCGGAGCGGGTAGGTGCGCGTCGATGCGAGGCCGGCGAGGCTGCGCGGGTCGAGGCCCGGCTGCCACAGCACGACCGCATGGCCTTCGACGTCGATTCCGCGTCGGCCCGCCCGGCCGGTGAGCTGGGTGTACTCCCCCGGGGTCAGGTCGACGTGGGTCTCCCCGTTCCACTTGACCAGCCGCTCGAGGACGACCGACTTGGCCGGCATGTTGATCCCGAGCGCAAGCGTCTCGGTGGCGAACACCGCCTTGATCATGCCTCGCTGGAACAGGCCCTCCACGATCTCCTTGAAGACGGGCAGGAGGCCGGCGTGGTGTGCTGCCAGCCCGCGCTCCAGCGCCTCGAGCCACTCGTCGAAGCCGAGGGCCGCGAGGTCCTCATCGGGGATGTCCATGGTCGCGCCCAGCGCCGTGGCGCGTATCTCCCGACGCTCGTCGGAGGTGGTGAGGCGCAGGCCGGCGTGCAGGCACTGACGCACGGCTTCGTCGCATCCGGCCCTGCTGAACAGGAAGTAGATGGCGGGCAGGAGTCCGTCCCGGTCCAGCCGCTGGACGACCTCGCTGCGCCACGGCACCCGCGGTCCGCGGTTCCGGCCGCGCCCTCGAAGGCGCTTGTCGGAGCCACGGTGCTCGGCTCGCCGTTCCTCGTCGCGGGCCAGGCGCACCAGTTCCGGGTTGACGACCTGCTGGTCGTCGTCGATGAAGAGGTCGTGCATCTGGGGGCCGGCCATCACGTGCTGCCAGAGCGGAACCGGCCGGTGCTCCTCGACGACGATCTCCGTCTCGCCGCGCACGGCCTCGAGCCACGCGCCGAACTCCTCGGCGTTGCTGACGGTGGCAGACAGCGCCACCAGCGTCACCGATTCCGGCAGGTGGATGATCACCTCCTCCCAGACGGCCCCGCGGAAGCGGTCCGCGAGGTAGTGCACCTCGTCCATGACCACGTAGCCGAGCCCCTCGAGCGTGGACGACCGCGCATAGAGCATGTTGCGCAGCACCTCGGTTGTCATGACGACGATCGGCGCCTCCCCGTTGATGCTGTTGTCGCCCGTGAGCAACCCGACAGCCTCGGCGCCATGCCGCGCGACCAGGTCGTTGTACTTCTGGTTGGACAGGGCCTTGATGGGCGTGGTGTAGAAGCACTTCCGACCCTGGGCCAGGGCCAGGTGGATGGCGAACTCGCCGACCACCGTCTTGCCCGACCCGGTGGGTGCCGCCACGAGCACCCCGCGGCCCGCCTCCAGGGCCTGGCATGCCTCCACCTGGAACGGGTCGAGGCCGAAGACGTAGCCGGCGGAGAAGGAGCCGAGCTGCGAGCCCTCCATCCGGGACCGCTCCCTCGCGGCGGCGTACCGCTCTGCAGGGGAGGCCATGGCATCAGGCTACGACGTCGGACCCGCCCAGCCCTCCAGCACCTGCAGCGCGCCGGGCCGGACACTGACGGCGATCGGCAACGGGCCGATCCGCTCCCCGTCCGCGTAGGCCACCTGCCCCGGAGCGTCGATCTCCAGGACGCAGCCACGCAGCACGCGGACGGCCGGATGGGTCACGTGCGTGCCCTTGAAGACGCGGGGGAAGACGCCCAGGAACGCCGGGATGGAGATCGCCCCCAGCCAGGTCAGGTCCAGCTCGCCGTCGTCGAGGCGCGCATCCGGGCAGACCAGCATCCCGCCCCCGAATCGCGGGCCGTTCCCGACAGAGACCAGCATGCCCTCGCCCTCGTGGACCACCCCATCGACCACGACTCGGTACGGCAGAGGCCGGAAGGACGCCAGCTCACGGAGCATCGCCACGTTGTAGCGCTGGCCCCGCAGGCGAGCCATGCGGTTCGCGCGCTCGTTCACCGACGAGTCGAAGCCCGTGGAGAGCACGGCCAGGAAGACCTCGACCACTCCGTCCGCCGTCTCCACCACGCCGACATCCACCGGACGGGTCCGGCCGGCGGCGACGACCGACACCAGCCCCGTCACCGTGCGGTCCGCGGGCCCGCTGGCGAAGCCGAGGCTGGCCGCGATGTCGTCGCCCGAGCCCCCGGGGAGCACCACGAGCGGGGTGGCCGTGCCGACGAGCTCCTGCACGACCGCGTGCACCGTGCCATCTCCCCCACAGGCCACGACGGCGCGTGGCTGCTCCCCCAGCGCCTGGGCCACGACGGCGCGCGTGTCAGCGGCGCTCGTGGGGTGCACCAGCTCGCAGGGGATGCCGGCCCGCGCGAGCTGCCGCGCTGCTTCGCTGCCCAGTCGGGCTGCCCGTCCCCCGCCGGCGACCGGGTTGGCCACCAGCATGACGGTCCCCGCCATCAGGACTCGCCGCGTTCAGGCGCCTGGGGATCGTCGTCGACTCTCCCGCCCAGGTCGTCCCCGAGGTCGAGGGGCGAGATCTCGTCGTCGTCCAGGCTGTCAAAGTCGATCTCGCCGGCCTCACGTCGACGCCGGGCTCGGCGACGGTCGTTGAGCAGCGCCACCCCGACCGCGAGGGCCACCAGCAGCAGGATCGGTCCGGCCAGCAGCATGAGGTTGATCGGATCGCCGGTCGGCGTCGCGACCGCTGCGAAGATGAGGACCACGATGATGATCCAGCGCCACCAGCTGAGCAGGCGCCGCCCCGAGACCACGCCGGCGAAGTTGAGCAGGACGAGCAGGAGCGGTACCAGGAAGCCGACGCCGAACACCAGCACCGTGCGCATGAAGAAGGACAGGTACCGGTCGACGGAGACGATGTTCTCCACGTTCTCGGGCGTGAACCCGAGCAGGAGCTGAAGGCCGATCGGCATGACCGAGTACGCCACCAGCACGCCGGCGATGAACAGCGGAAAGGCCACGGCGACGAAGCCGATGGCCCAGCGCCGCTCGTGACGATGCAGCCCGGGGGTGATAAACCGCCACAGCTGGTAGAGCCAGACCGGCGACGACAGGACGATCCCGGCGAGCGCCGCGATCTGCAGCTGCAGGATGAACGGGTCCGCAACACCGGTGAGGGCGAGCGTGATGCTCCGGCCCTGGGCGCGGGCCTGCTCGACCGCCCCGGAGAACGGGGCGCTCAGCCACGCGAAGAGCTGGTCGTAGTAGATCCAGCCGACGACCATCCCGGCGACGAGCGCGATCGCCGACTTGACCAGCCGGGAACGGAGTTCACGCAGGTGCTCGGTGAGCGGCATAGCGGCCGACGACTGCGCGGACCGCTCCTTCAATGCCATGGACGACGGCTGTGGTCAGGTCAGCTCTCGGTCCGCTCCGACGGGACCGAGTCGGTGGGCGGGGTCGCCGGTGCCGCGTCGGCTGCCGGCAGCTGCTCAGGCGCGGCGGGCGCGGCGTCCGCCTTGGCGTCGGAGTCCGTGAGGCCCTTCGTCTCGGCCTTGAAGATCCGCAGTGACCGCCCCAGTCCGCGGGCCGCGTCGGGGAGCCGCTTGGCCCCGAACAGCAGCAGGATGAGGGCAGCGATGATGAGGAGCTCCGGTGCCCCGAACTGCTTGAACATGCCTTCTCCTCAAGTGGATTTCTTGCCGACCTGCGGCAACGGTACACGTCAAGGGTACGACGCCAGCGCGTCGGCGGCGGCGCGCGCCACCTCGTGGGCCAGTTCGGGCGGCTCGACCACCGTGGCGGCGCCAGCCAGCGACAGCACCAGCCGGACCCCCCACTCGAGGCTCAGCAGCGGCAGTTCGACGATCGCCGTCCCCGTGCCATCGTCCGCCATCCGGACGTCGGCTCCATGGACGTCGATGATCCAGCGCGCCGCCGGCTCCAGCCTCAGCACGGCGCGCGTGGCCTCGCGTGGCGGCCGGGGCTGGCTCTCCCCTTCGGTGATGGGGGCGGCGGGTGCCCCGAGCTCGGCACCGAGGACGCGGTCGAGGCGGAAGGTCCGCAGAGCGCCCGCCGATCGGCACTCCGCCTCGAGGTAGCCGATGCCGTCGACGACCAGGAGCCGCAGGGGCAGGATCGTGCGCTCGCTGACCTCGTCCCGCGTGGCCGCCGCGTAGCGGATGCTCAGCTCGCGCCCCGCACGGAGAGCCTCGTCGACCACCTCCGACACCTGGGCCGGCACGCCCACAGACACAGCGACCTGCCGCTGCGCACCGCTCGCGCCGGAGGCCTCCTCGAGTTTGGCGGCCGCGCTCAGCACGGCCTCGCGCCCGTCGATGCCCGGCAGCTGGGCGAGCATCCGCAGGGAGACCAGCAGGGTGGTGGCCTCCTCCTGGGTCAGGCGCATGGGCCGCCCGAGGGTCTGGGGGTCGATCACCTGGATGACGCCGTCGTCCCAGAAGTCGATGTCGACGAGCTGGTCCGGCCCGTAGCCCGGCACGCCGCACACGACGACCAGCCAGAGGTCGCGCTCGAGCTCCTCCTCCGTCACGCCGAAGTGCTGGGCGCACTCCGCGATGGTGACGTCGGGATGGGCGACCAGCCAGGGCACGAGGGCAAGGAGCCTGGCGAGCCTGGGCGCCGCACTCATGACCCGCTCCCATGCGCGTCACGGATCGCAGACAGTCGCTTCCGGACGCGCGCCGCCAGCTCGTCGGGCTCCAGCACCGTGGCGTCCGGGCCAGCGGCGCAGATGAGCGGTACCAGCTGATCCCAGGTGTGGGCGCGCACGGTGATGACCGACGCCTCCCAGGGATCGTCGGGGGCAACAGCCCGCCGCCGCAGCGAGGACGCCCGGCGGGGTGCCACCCGGAGGACGGCGTCCACTCCCCCCTCTTCCATCCTCGGCCCCGCCGCGCCCCCGTCGACGGCATTGATGTCGAAGTCATCCGGCGCCGTGACGGCGCGGGCCTGTGCCGTGACGTTCACCGGACCGGTGATCCGCGAGAGCCGGAAGGTGCGTACCGCTTCGCGATCGTGGTCGTGCCCGACCATGAACCAGCCGCCTCCCGAGGACCGCAGGCCCCACGGCGACACCGTCCTCGTGTGAGGCTCCTGGTCAGCGGGCGTGCGGTAGGGGAACACGACCACGCGATCGAGCCGCAGGGCGGTCATCAGTGGCAGGAGGGCCGCATCGCTGGTGGTCAGCTGGACGGTGCCGCGGATGTCCGCGGGCACCCACGGTCCGTCGTCGGCGCTCTCCAGCTTGCGCATCGCCACTTCCGCCACGGGCGCGACGACGGCCTGGCCCCACACCTGGGCGGCGACGGCGACCGCGGCGCGCTCCTCGAGGGTCAGGTCGACCGGCGGCAGGGCATAGCTCTCCTGCCGGATCCGGTACCCGAGGACCTCCTTGGTGGATGGGTCCTGCACCGTTTCCACGGGTATGCCCATCGATCGCAGCTCGTCCTTGTCGCGCTCGAACATCCGCTCGAAGGACGCGTCCGACGCCGCGTCCGCGTATCCGGGGATCTGCCGTCGGATGTCCGCCCGAGTCACCGGGACGGCGGTGGCCATCAGGCAGATGACCAGGTTGAGCAGGCGTTCGGTGCGATCGATGCGCTCAGACATCCGCGCCGGCTACGCCACGTCCAGCAGGTCGATGACGAAGACCAGCGTCCGGCCCCCGAGTCGGTGACCGCTGCCCGCGGGGCCGTACGCCATCGCCGGCGGGATCACCAGCTGGCGGCGACCGCCAACCTTCATGCCCGGGATGCCCTCCTGCCAGCCCGCGATGAGGCCGGCCAGCGGGAAGGTGATGGACTCGCCGCGATCCCAGGATGCGTCGAACTGCTCGCCCGTCTCGAAGTCGACGCCGACGTAGTGGACGGTCACGCGACCGCCCGGGACGGCCTCGGCTCCGTCGCCGACGACGAGGTCCGTGATGACCAGCTCGTCGGGCGCCGGACCTTCGATGAAGTCGATCTCGGGCTTCGTGCTCATGGGTTCTCCGGTCATCCGATGGACTGCAGCTGGATCACGAAGGCAAGGGTCTCGTTCGGCTGGATGCCCTGCGTGCCCGCCGCTCCGTACGCGAGGTCGCCCGGCACGACGAGAAGCCGCTGTCCGCCGACCTTCATGCCGGGAATGCCCTGCTGCCAGCCCGGGATGAGGTTCGCGAGCGGGAAGGTGGCCGGCTGGCCGCGCGCCCAGGAGGAGTCGAACACCACCTGGCCGCCGTAGCCGGCGCCGCAGTAGTCCACCGTCACGGTGTCGCCGGGCTGGACCTCCGCGCCCTCGCCCACCTTGATGTCGGCGACGCCGAGCTCGGTGGCCGGGGTGTTGCTGGTGGCGATGGTGAGGGCGGGGGCACCGTTCGGCTGGAAGATCGCGGAGGCATCGCCGACCGTGGTGGCCCCGGACGGCGGCGCATCGGTCGGCATGCCCTGGAGGCTCACGCAGTCGAGGGTCACGTAGGGCGCTCCTGCGGCCACCTGGCTGGCGGCCCCGCTGGGAACGGTCACCACCCCCGCGGCCGCATCCGAGGCGGTTCCGCTCGACGCACGCTCATCGGTCTGCTGTCCGCACGCGGCGAGGCCGGCCATGAGGCCGACCGTGGCCACGATCGCGGCGATTCTCCTGATCACCCGGCGAGCCTAGCCTGAGGCGCGCTGCCGGCGCAGCCCCGCGCGCCCGACACGCCTCACATGCTGGCGATCAGACGCTCCACGCGATCATCCACGGACGCGAAGGGGTCCTTGCACAGGACCGTGCGCTGCGCCTGGTCGTTCAGCTTCAGGTGGACCCAGTCCACGGTGAAGTCGCGTCGGCGCTCCTGTGCTCGCCGGACGAAGTCGCCCCGCAGCTTGGCCCGTGTCGTCTGCGGGGGCACGGACTTCGCCTCGAAGATCGCCAGATCGGTGGTCACCCGCTCGGCGAGCCCGCCCGCCTCGAGCAGGTTGTACAGCCCGCGCCGTCGGTTGATGTCGTGATACGCCAGGTCGAGCTGGGCCACCCGGGGCGTCTCCAGCGTCAAGTCGTGCCGGTCCATGTAGCGACGCAGGAGGCGCCACTTGATCGCCCAGTCGATCTCACGATCGATGAGGGAGAGGTCGTCGGCCTCGATCGCCTTCAGGCTGCGGCCCCACAGCTCCAGGACGCGGCGGGTGGTTCCCGTGGGCTCGTCGATCAGCCCGCGCCGCTCGGCGAACTCGGAGGCCTTCTCGAAGTACTCCCACTGCATGGCCAGCGCGGACAGCTCCCGGCCCGTGGTCAGCCGCACCTCCCGCCGCCCGGTGATGTCGTGGCTCATCTCGCGGATGGCCCGGATGGGGTTCTCCAGCGTCATGTCGCGCATGACGACGCCGGCCTCGAGCATCCGCAGGACGAGATCGGCAGAGCCCACCTTGAGCAGGGTCGTGGTCTCGCTCATGTTGCTGTCGCCCACGATGACGTGGAGGCGGCGGAAGCGGTCCGCGTCTGCGTGCGGCTCGTCCCGGGTGTTGATGATCGGGCGGGACCTCGTGGTGGCGCTCGACACGCCCTCCCACATGTGGTCGGCCCGCTGGCTCAGGCAGTACACCGCGCCCCGGGGCGTCTGGAGGACCTTGCCGGCGCCCGCGATCAGCTGGCGCGAGATGAGGAAGGGGATGAACTGCTCCGCCAGCCGCGTGAACTCGCCCCGGCGCTCGACCAGGTAGTTCTCGTGGCAGCCGTAGGAGTTGCCCGCCGAGTCGGTGTTGTTCTTGAACAGGTAGATGTCCCCGTGGATGCCCTCCTCCCGGAGCCGCTGCTCCGCGTCGTGCACGAGGCCCTCGAGGATGCGCTCCCCCGCCCGGTCGTGCGTGACCAGCTGCACGAGGTCGTCGCATTCGGCCGTGGCGTACTCGGGGTGGCTCCCCACATCGAGGTACAGCCGTGAGCCGTTGGTCAGGAAGACGTTGCTGCTGCGCCCCCACGCGACCACGCGGCGGAACAGGTACCTGGCGACCTCGTCCGGGCTCAGGCGGCGCTGGCCGTTGAACGTGCAGGTGACCCCGTACTCGGTCTCGATGCCGAAGATCCTGCGGTCCATGACAGCGCCGCCCTGTCAGCCCAGCAGCTCGTCGAGGCGCCCGTTGCTCAGACGCTGGAAGGCCCGACGGGGTCGGGTCCGGTCGAGGACGGCGACCTCGAGCTGGTCGGGGCCGAGGGTGCGGGCGCGCTCGTCGCCGTGGTCGCCGAGGAGGCGCACCGCGACCTGCACGCACTCCTGGAGGGTCATCCCGGGATGCCACGCCTCGGCCAGGGCACTGGTGATGGGCTCGGCGGATCCGCCCATGGCCACGAACCCGCGCTCGTCGGCGACGGACCCGTCGAACATCAGGCGGTAGAGCTGGTCGTCCTCGGGGCGCTCCCCCACCTCGGCGACGACGATCTCCACCTCGAAGGGCTTGTTGGTCTCGGTGAAGATGGTCCCGAGCGTCTGGGCGTAGGCGTTGGCCAGGGAGCGCCCGGTCACGTCGCTCCGGTCGTAGGAGTAGCCCCGCATGTCAGCGAGCCGGACCCCCGCGACTCGGAGGCTCTCGAACTCGTTGTACTTGCCCACGGCCGCGAAGCCCACCCGGTCGTACAGCTCGGAGATCTTGTGCAGGGCGCGGGAGGGGTTCTCCGCCACGAAGACGATCCCGGCGTCGTACTGCATCACGATGACGCTGCGCCCCCGGGCGATCCCCTTGCGGGCGAAGTCGGCCTTGTCCCGCATGATCTGCTCGGGCGAGACGTAGAAGGGCACGCTCATGCGCCCGCCTCCTCGTCCTGGGGTCCGCCATCGGGGCGGACCATCCGATCCTCGACCATGGCGCGCACGACCGGCGACACCTCGTCCTCGGGCAGGATGCGCGCCCCGGAACCATCCACGACGGCGACGACGGGATAGATGCCGCGGGCCATGTCCGGCCCGGCCGTCGCACTGTCGTCGTCTGCGGCGTCGTAGAGGGCCTCGAGCGCGGTGCGGACCGCCGCGTCGGACGTGCCACCTCGGCGGTAGAGCTTCTTCAGGGATCCGCGGGCGAAGGTCGAGCCCGAGCCCACCGCGTAGAAGTCGTGCTCCTCGTAGCGACCGCCCGTGGGGTCGTAGGAGAAGATCCGGCCCGTGCTGCGGGCCAGGTCGTAGCCGGCGAAGAGCGGTACGACCATCAGGCCCTGCAGCGCGAGACCCAGATTGCTGCGCAGCAGGGTGGCGAGCCGGTTCGCCTTGCCGTCCAGGGACAGCGGGACGCCCTCGATCTTCTCGTAGTGCTCGAGCTCCACCTGGAACACACGGACCAACTCGACGGCCAGTCCGGCCGAGCCGGCGATGCCGACGACCGAGTGGTCGTCCGCCACGAAGACCTTCTCGATGTCGTGCTGCGCGATCACGTTGCCGATGGTCGCGCGCCGGTCGCCGGCCATCACCACGCCGTCGGCGGTGCGCAGGGCCACGATCGTGGTGCCATGAGGGGCCAAGGACGCGGTCGTGCTCGGGTCACCCGCCCGGGGCAGACGCTCGGGGTGGAGGGCCTGCAGGAACTCCACGAACGAGGATGTCCCGATCAGGCGGTACGGATCGGGCAGGCCCGGGGAAGCGGTCACTGGCCGCCCTTCTGCACGAAGGACTTCACGAAGTCCTCCGCGTTCTCCTCCAGGACGCTGTCGATCTCGTCCAGGATCGAGTCCACATCCGAGTCGAGATCGGCGGGAGCGCTCGTCGAGGACGCGACGGCCTCCTCGACCTCGTCGGCCTCGGGCCGCTCGACCCGCCTCTGCTCGGCGTTCTCCCTCTGTGACATGGGACGAGGCTATCGCGCGGGATCGGGGGTGAGCAGGTCGATGAGGGCCGTTGCGCTCGTGGCTGAGTCCAGCAGTGCCTCGACGTGCGCGCGGGTCCCCCGGGTCGGCTCCAGGGTGGGCACGCGCAGCAGGGCATCATGCCCGGGCAGTTCGAACACGACGGAATCCCAGGAGGCCGCCGCGATCGCATCGGGGAACCTTCGGATGCACTCGCCGCGGAAGTAGGCGCGGGTGTCCTCGGGGGCGCGGTCAACGGCCGCTGCGACCTCCTCGTCGCTGAACATCCGGCGCAGGCGGCCCCGGGACTCGAGACGACTGGCCAGACCCCGCTCGCCGCGCAGGTCGGAGTACTGCAGGTCGATCAGCTGGAGGCGCGGCGAGGCCCAGTCGAGCCCCTCGCGGCGCATGAAGCCCTCCATGAGGGTCAGCTTCGCGACCCAGTCGAGACGGTCGGCCAGGGAGCGCGGATCGGCGGCGAGGCCGGTCAGCACCTCCTCCCAGCCCTCGAGGACGGCGCGGGTCTGCTCGTCGGGGTCCGTGCCGCAGAACGCCTGCGCGCGTTCCAGGAGCTCTGACTGGATCTCGAGGGCGGTCAGCCGGCGGCCATCGGCCAGTTCGACCCGGTGCTGCAGCGTCACGTCGTGGGACACCGCATGCATCTCGGCGACCGGCTTGGCGGGCGTCCACGACCGGTCCCGGAGGTAGCCCGCCTCGATCATCGCCAGCATGAGCGAGGTCGTGCCCAGCTTCAGGAAGGTGGCCGTGTCGCTCAGGTTTGCGTCGCCGACGATCACGTGCAGCCGGCGGTACCTCTCGGGGTCGGCATGGGGCTCGTCCCGGGTGTTGATGATCGGGCGCTTGAGCGTCGTCTCGAGGCCCACCTCGACCTCGAAGAAGTCCGCCCGCTGGCTCAACTGGAAGGCCGACGTCCGCCCGTCCTGCCCGCGCCCGAGCCGCCCGGCGCCGGTGAACACCTGGCGGGTGATGAAGAAGGGCGTCAGGTAGGCCACCACGTCGGCGAACGGCGTCGCCCGGTCCATGAGGTAGTTCTCGTGGCAGCCGTAGGACGCGCCCTTGTTGTCGGTGTTGTTCTTGTAGAGGACGATGCCGAGTGCCCCGGGCGCGGAGGCGGCCAGGCGCATCGCCGTGCGCATGATCTCGACGCCGGCGCGGTCCCAGAGCACTGCGTCCCGGGGGTTCGTCACCTCGGGAGTGGACAGCTCGGGATGTGCGTGGTCGACGTACAGCCGGGCGCCGTTGGTGAGGATGACATTGGCCATCCCGAGGTCCTCGTCCGTCAGCTGGGACGGATCCGCCTCGGCCCGGGACATGTCGAAGCCCCGCGCGTCGCGCAGGGGGCTCTCGACCGCGTAGTCCCAGTGCGCCCGGTCCCGAACGCCGGCGAGGGCGTATTGCGCATAGGCGTTGACGATCTGCGAGCTCGTCATCATGGGGTTGAGGTTGGGATGTCCGGGCACCGAGATGCCGTACTCGGTCTCGATCCCCATGATCCGCCGAACGCTCATGACGCGCCGCCCACTGCCCCGCGGGCCACTACAGGTACTGACCGGTGTTCGCGACGTTCTCGATGGACCGGCCCGGCTCGGAGCCCTTCTTGCCCTGGATGAGGGTGCGGATGAAGACGATCCGCTCGCCCTTCTTGCCCGAGATCCGCGCCCAGTCGTCCGGGTTCGTGGTGTTGGGCAGGTCCTCGTTCTCGCGGAACTCGTCGATGCACGCCGACAGCAGGTGCTGGACGCGCACGCCCTTCTCCCCCGTGTCGAGGTAGTCCTTGATGGCGGACTTCTTCGCGCGGGCCACGATGTTCTCGATCATGGCGCCGGAGTTGAAGTCCTTGAAGTAGAGGATCTCCTTGTCGCCATTGGCGTAGGTGACCTCGAGGAACATGTTCTCCTCGGTCTCGGAGTACATGCGCTCGATAGCCGACTGGATCATGGCCCGGCAGGTGGCCTCCGGGTCGTCGCCGTTCTCTGCGAGGTCATCGCGGTGCAGCGGCAGCTCGGGCACGAGGTACTTGCTGAAGATGTCGCGGGCCGCCTCGGCATCGGGGCGCTCGATCTTGATCTTCACGTCGAGACGGCCGGGGCGCAGGATGGCCGGGTCGATCATGTCCTCGCGGTTGGAGGCGCCGATCACGATGACGTTCTCCAAGCTCTCCACGCCGTCGATCTCGCTCAGCAGCTGCGGCACGATCGTGTTCTCGACGTCGCTGGAGACTCCGCTGCCGCGGGTGCGGAACAGCGAGTCCATCTCGTCGAAGAACACGACGACGGGCATGCCCTCGGATGCCTTCTCGCGGGCGCGCGAGAACACCAGCCGGATGTGCCGTTCGGTCTCGCCGACGTACTTGTTGAGGAGTTCCGGGCCCTTGATGTTGAGGAAGTACGACCGGCCCTCGCTCAGGCCCATGCGCTCTGCTGCCTTCTTGGCGAGCGAGTTGGCCACCGCCTTGGCGATGAGCGTCTTCCCGCAGCCAGGTGGCCCGTACAGCAGGATCCCCTTCGGCGGCTTCAGCGCGTGCTCGAGGAAGAGCTCGGGATGCATGAACGGCAGCTCGACCGCATCGCGGATGGCGTCGATCTGCTCGCCGAGGCCCCCGATGTCCTCGTAGCGGATGTCCGGCACCTCCTCGAGGACCAGCTCCTCGACCTCGGACTTGGGGATGCGCTCGTAGGCGTAGCCCGCGCGGACATCGCACAGAAGGGAGTCCCCGGCGCGGATGCGCTGGGTCCGCAGGGGGGATGCCAGCCGGATCACCCGCTCCTCGTCCGTGTGGCCGAGCACGAGGGCCCGCTCGCCGCCGGGCAGGATCTCCTTGAGGGTGACGATCTCGCCGGTGTCCTCGAAGGCGAGTGCCTCGATGACGTTCATCGACTCGTTGAGCAGGACGTCGACGCCGGGCGCGAGGCGATCGCGGTCGATCGCGGGGCTCAGCGCGACCCGGAGCTTGCGTCCGGACGACGTGATGTCCGCGGAGCCGTCCTCGTGGAGCGCGATCAGGGTGCCGAAGGCCGACGGAGGCTCCCCGAGGCGGTCCACCTCATCCTTGAGGGTGACGATCTGCTCGCGGGCATCCCTCAGGGTCGTGATGAGCCGCGCGTTGTGGTCCTTCTGGGCGGCGAGCTCGCCGCGGATCTCGGCCAGGGCCGTCTCGAGCGCATGCACGCGTGCCGGCCAGCTGTCTTCGGACATGGCACCTCCCGCTCGGTCGATTTCCACTCTAACTCCGGTCAGCCGGTTTGCGCTTCGGACACGTCATCCGGGCCGCTTCCGCGCGCCGTCGCATCGGCCTCTGAGCCCGGGCCGACGTAGTCGGGCCCGTAGGCACCCGGTGCGGGCTTGCGCCGCCGCGGGGGAAGCACGGTGCCCTCCGCCAGCCTGCGGGCCGTGACGAGGAAGGCCGTGTGGCCGTTCATGTGGTGCTGCGGGCGGACGGCCAGCCCCTCGAGGTGCCACGTGCGCAGGAGGGACTCCTCGGCGCGGGGCTCCGTCCAGCCGCCCGCCACGCGCATCGTCTCCACGAGCCGGGACATCTGGGTGGTCGTGGCGACGTAGGCCACGAAGACTCCGCCGGGAGCCAGCGCCGACCAGACGGCATCGACGCACTCCCACGGGGCCAGCATGTCGAGCACGAAGGCGTCGAGGTCGGTCAGGTCGAGGGTGTCCACGAGGTCGCCGATCCTGAGGTTCCAGCACGACGGGTGGAATCCGAAGTAGGTGGTGACGTTGCCGACCGCAACCTCAGCGAACTCCGCGCGACGCTCGTAGCTGTGGACCTCGCCCCCGTCGCCCACGGCACGGATGAGCGAGCAGGTCAGCGCACCCGAGCCGACGCCTGCCTCCCCCACGCGCGCCCCGGCGCCGAGATTGGCCAGCCCCACGATCCGTGCGGCGTCCTTCGGGTAGATCACCTGGGCGCCCCGCGGCATGGACAGCACGAAGTCGTCGAGGATGGGCCGCAGCGCGAGGTACTGACTGCCGTTGCTCGAGGTGACGACGATGCCCTCGGGCTGGCCGATGAGGTCGTCGTGCGGGAGGCGCCCCCGGTGCGTGTGGAACTCGCCCCCCGGCACCAGCGTGATCGTGTGCATGCGGCGCCGCGGGTCGGTGAGCTGGACGAGGTCGCCCGCGCGGAACGGGCCTCGTCGACGGCTGCCGGCCAGGGTGGTCGCGGATTCGGGCTGATCGGATTCGGGCACGTCGGCACGCTACTAGGCTCGTCCGGCATGGATGCAGGAGCGCGGTTCCCCTCCTCGCTGTCGCCTTCCCGGGCGAGCGACTTCACCACCTGCCCGCTGCTGTTCCGCTTCCGGTCCATCGACCGCCGGCCCGAGGAGCCCTCCGCCGTGGCCGTGCGCGGCACCGTGATCCATCGGGCGCTGGAGACCCT
This sequence comes from Actinomycetales bacterium, assembly GCA_016125355.1. GTDB lineage: Bacteria > Actinomycetota > Actinomycetes > S36-B12 > S36-B12 > UBA10649. Next base: position 216,528 of record WGLX01000010.1, read on the forward strand.
GTTCGACCTTCCGGCGGCGCAGCGCACTCCTGAGGAGGCGGAGCGGCTCGCGCACGCGGCCTTTGAGGAGCTGGAGGAGAGCGAGCCGGAGGCAGCGGCCACGCTGCGCACGGGCCCGGACGGCGCGCCCGAGCTGGCCGCCGAGCCGCTCCTCGCCTCGTACTTCCACCTCGAGGACCCGCGTCGACTCGAGCCGCACGCGCGCGAGCTCGAGGTGACCGCACTGGTCGAGCCCGACTTCCGGCTGAGGGGCTTCATCGATCGGGTCGATCGCGCACCGGATGGGCGCATTCGCATCGTCGACTACAAGACCGGCCGCTCGCCGTCCGCGGGATTCGAGGCCAAGGCGATGTTCCAGATGCGCTTCTACGCCCTCGCCTGGTGGCGGATGTCCGGGGAGGCCCCGGCGCTCCTCCAGCTGATGTACCTGTCGGACCGCTCCGTCATCCGGTACGAGCCGGACGAGAGCGACCTGCGCGCCACCGAGCGGCGCATCCTCGCGCTCCGCGACGCCATCGAGCGGGCCGCCGACGCCGAGCGGTTCGAGGCGACGCCGTCGCGGCTGTGCGACTGGTGCAGTCACCGGGCCGTGTGCCCGGCGTGGGGCGGAGAGCCACCGCCCCTTCCTCCCCGGTCAGAGTGGCCGACCTCCAGCAGCCGCAGCAGCCAGCCAGAGATCTCCGAGTGAGCGGCCCGCCAGCGAGCCGATGACCGCGGCCCCCGGCTCGCGGATCTCGGCGATGTGCGGCACGGCCACCACCTGGCACCCGGCCGCGACGGCCGACTGCACTCCGGTGGGCGAGTCCTCGATGGCAAGGCAGTCCCCTGGCTCCAGCCCCAGCAACGAGGCCGCTCGGAGGTAGGGATCGGGATGCGGCTTGCTCTGGGCGACGTCATCGCCCGCGACCACGGCGTCGAAGGCGACCATGCGGATGTCCTCGTGGATGTGGTCGGCAACCGCGTCGATGAGGCGGTTCCACGATGCGGACACCAGGGCCGTGGGTACGCCGCTCGTCCGGCACGAGACGAGCAGCTCGCGCGCCCCGGGGCGCCAGGCCAGCGGGGTCGCGCGCAGGCGCTGTTCCATCTCGTCGAGAAGCATCGTGCCGACCGACGTCGTGGTGGCACGCGCCCCGGAGAGCTCGATCATGTACTCCGCCACCCGCTCCAGCGGGCCGCCCAGGCAGTGCCGCTGGTCCGCCTCCGACCACGTGCCCCCGAGCCGGGCCATGGTCGCGTGCTCGGCGTCGAGCCACAGGTGCTCGGAGTCGACGAGGGTCCCGTCCATGTCGAACAGGACCGCCGCGGGCAGGGCGGGGTCGGCGTCCGGCATCAGGTGGCGTTGAAGTACTTGGCCTCGGGGTGGTGCGCGATGATCGCGCTGGTCGACTGCTCCGGATGCAGCTGGAACTCCTCGGAGAGCTCGACCCCGACCCGACCCGGATCGAGAAGGTCCATGATCACGACCTGCTGCTCGAGGTCGGGACAGGCCGGGTAGCCGAACGAGTATCGGGAGCCGCGGTAGCCCTGCTTGGCGATGAGGTACTGCAGGTCCGCGCTGTCGAGACCGGCCAGCCCCAGCTCGTCGCGCACCCGCGCGTGCCAGTACTCGGCCAAGGCCTCCGTCAGCTGGACCGAGAGCCCGTGCAGCTCGAGGTAGTCGCGGTACGCGTCGGCGGCGAACAGCCGCGCGGTCGCCTCCGACGCGGCCTCCCCCATGGTCACCACCTGGAAGGCCACAACGTCGATGTCCCCCGACTCCTTCGGCCGGAAGAAGTCCGCGAGGCACAGGTGCCGGTCCCGGTGCTGGCGCGGGAAGGTGAGGCGCGCCCGCTCCGTGCCCTCCGTCGGTCCCTCATGCCACAGGATGACGAGATCATCCCCCTCCGAGAAGCAGGGGTAGTAGCCGTACACCACGGCCGGCTCGATCATCCCCTCGGTCTGGATGCGGTCCAGCCACTGGCGCAGCCGAGGGCGACCCTCGGTCTCCACGAGCTCCTCGTACGAGGGGCCGTCCCCGCGGGCCGACTTCAGGCCCCACTGACCCAGGAAGAGGGCGCGCTCGTCGAGGTACGGCACGTAGTCGGCCAGGGCCACGCCCTTGACCACCCGATCGCCCCAGAACGGCGGCGTGGGCAGTTCGACGTCGACGGCCACGTCGGACCTCGCCGGGAGGTCGGCCGGGGCCGTCTGGGCCGGACGGGCGGTCGCAGCCACCCGGCGCACGCGACGCTCCGGCAGTGCCGCACCGGGGACGCCCTTCTTGATGGCCATGATGGTGTCCATGAGGCGCAGTCCCTCGAACGCGTCCCGCGCGTACCGGACCTCGCCGTCATAGACCTCGGCCAGGTCCTGCTCGACGTACGAGCGGGTGAGGGCGGCGCCGCCGAGGATGACGGGGTACCGCTCGCTGACGTGGCGGGCGTTCATCTCCTCGAGGTTGTCCTTCATGATCATCGTGCTCTTCACGAGCAGTCCGCTCATGCCGATGACGTCCGCCCGGTGGGTCTCCGCCGCCTCGATGATCGCGGAGATGGGCTGCTTGATACCGATGTTGACCACGTTGTAGCCGTTGTTGCTCAGGATGATGTCCACGAGGTTCTTGCCGATGTCGTGCACGTCGCCCTTGACGGTGGCCAGCACCATCGTGCCCTTGCCCGACTCGTCAGTGCGCTCCATGTGCGGTTCCAGGTACGCCACCGCCGTCTTCATCACTTCGGCGCTCTGCAGCACGAAGGGCAGCTGCATCTCGCCCGACGCGAACTGCTCCCCCACGATCTTCATGCCGCCGAGGAGCGTGTCGTTGACGATCTCCAGGGCAGATCGCTCCGCAAGGGCCTCGTCGAGATCGGCCTCCAGGCCATTGCGCTCGCCGTCGATGATGCGTCGCTCGAGGCGCTCGAAGAGGGGCAGCCCGGCGAGCTGCTCCGCCTTGGAGGCGGACATCGAGCGGGCCTCCACCCCCTCGAAGAGCTCGAGGAACCTCTGCAGCGGGTCGTACTCCACGTTGCCGGCGTCGTCGTAGCGACGCCGGTCGTACACGAGGTCCAGCGCAACATGGCGCTGCTCGTCCTCGATGCGGGCCATCGGGAGGATTTTCGACGCGTGCACGATCGCCGAGTCGAGCCCGGCCTCGATGCACTCGTGGAGGAACACGGAGTTGAGGACCTGCCGGGCCGCCGGGTTCAGCCCGAAGCTGACGTTCGACAGGCCGAGCGTCGTCTGGACCTCGGGGTAGAGGGTCTTGATCTGTCGGATGGCCTCGATGGTCTCGATGGCGTCGCGACGTGTCTCCTCCTGGCCGGTCGCGATCGGGAAGGTGAGCGCATCGACGAGGATGTCGGCGACCGACATCCCCCAGCGGTCCCGCAGGTCCCGGATGAGGCGGTCCGCGACCCGGACCTTCCACTCCGCGGTGCGGGCCTGCCCTTCCTCGTCGATGGTGAGGGCCACGACGGCGGCGCCATGCTCCGCCACCAGCGGCATGACCTTGTTGATGCGTGAGTCGGGACCGTCGCCGTCCTCGTAGTTGACCGAGTTGACGACCGCACGACCGCCGAGCATCTCCAGGCCCGCCTCGATGACGGCCGGCTCCGTGGAGTCCAGGACGAGCGGCAGCGTGGACGCGGTGGCCAGTCGCCCCGCGGCCTCGCGCATGTCCTGCACACCGTCCCGGCCGACGTAGTCGATGCAGAGATCGAGCAGGTGGGCACCGTCGCGGATCTGGTCGCGGGCGATCTCGACGCAGTCGTCCCAGCGGCCCTCCAGCATGGCCTCGCGGAACGCCTTCGACCCGTTGGCGTTGGTGCGCTCGCCGATGGACAGGTACGCCGTGTCCTGGCGGAACGGCACCGACTGGTACAGCGACGCGGCGCCCGCCTCGGGGCGCGGATCACGGGCCGCGATCTCGCGGCCGCGCACCCGCTCGACCACCTGTCGGAGGTGCTCGGGCGTGGTGCCGCAGCACCCACCCACGAGGCTCAGGCCGTAGTCGCGCGTGAACATGTCGTGCGCGTCGGCGAGCTCGCCGGGCGTGAGCGGGTAGTGGGCCCCGTCGGCCCCGAGGACCGGGAGCCCCGCGTTGGGCATCGCCGAGATGCCGATGGTGGCCGACTTCGCGAGGGTGCGCAGGTGCTCGCTCATCTCCGCCGGACCCGTGGCGCAGTTCAGGCCGATCATGTCGATGCCGAGCGGGGCGAGCGCGGTGAGCGCGGCCCCGATCTCGGTGCCGAGCAGCATCGTGCCGGTCGTCTCCACGGTCACCTGGGCGAAGATCGGCACCTCGATGCCGCTCTCGGCGATGGCCCGCTTCGCACCCACGATGGCGGCCTTGGCCTGGAGGAGGTCCTGGGCGGTCTCGATGAGGATCGCGTCCGCGCCGCCCTCGATGAGGCCTGCGACCTGCTGCTGGTACGCGTTGCGCAGGTCGGCGTAGGGCGCGTGCCCGAGGCTCGGGAGCTTCGTGCCCGGGCCCACCGAGCCGAGGACCCACCGCGGGTGCGCCGGGGTGCTCCACCCGTCGGCCGTCGTGCGGGCCACCTCGGCGCCCGCCTTCGCCAGCTCGAAGATCCGGTCGGCGATGCCGTACTCGCCGAGATTGGCGAGGTTGGCTCCGAAGGTGTTCGTCTCGATGCAGTCAACGCCCACCGACAGGTACGCCTCGTGGACGCTGGACACGACGTCGGGCCGGGTCACGTTGAGGATCTCGTTGCAGCCCTCATGGCCCTGGAAGTCGTCCAGGGTCGGCTCCGCGGCCTGGAGCATCGTCCCCATGGCGCCGTCCGCGACGACGACGCGTCGACTCAGGGCCTCGCGGAGAGAGCCGCGGCCATGGGTGGGGTGGGGTGATGGGCTTACCGGCACGACACGGAAGCCTACCGAGGTCTGGCCCGCGCGCCGCCGCCGAGCACTACGGTGAACCCGTGCAGGCGCTGAGCAGCCGTCACGTCCCGACCGGCGCAGGGTTCGACCTCGTCGTCTCCGTGACGCAGGACGACGACGCCACCGCGCGCGTCGAGCGGAGTGGCGCCCTCCCCGTGCTCCTCCTGCACGGCCTCAGCCAGCAGCGGCAGTTCTGGAACCCGGTCATCCGCCGCCTGCGCTCGCGTCCGGTCGCCAGCCTGGACCAGCGTGGTCACGGGGAGTCGGACAGCGCCCTCGACGCCGACTACTCGATCGCCGCCTGCGCCGACGACGCGCTCCGAACCCTGGACGAGCTCGGCTGGGCGCGGGCCGTCGTGGTCGGACACTCGTGGGGCTGCTCCGTGGCGCTGGGCTCGGCGGCCGCAGCGCCTCAGCGGATCGCGGCCGTCGGCCTCGTCGACGGCGGACTGTGGTCCCCCGCCTCCCTCGGCACGCGCGAGGAGGCCCGGGAGCGGCTGACTCCCCCGGCCCTCGGCATGCCGGAGGCGGAGCTGTGGGCCGCCATCCGCTCCGGGGACCTGGGCGAGTCCTGGTCCCCGGAGGTCGAAGCCGCCCTGCGGCCGACGTTCGTGGTGGACGACGAGGGGCGCATCCGCACCCGTCTCGGCCTCGATCGGCACATGAAAGTGCTCGACGGCCTGCTCGACTACGACGCCCGGGCCGACCTGACCGCCGTGCGCGAGTCCGGCGTGCCGGTGTGGGCGGCGGTCTGCGAGGGTGTCGACCGCTCGTGGCAGGAGTCGCGGGCGGTTGCCGTGGCCGAGGCGGCGCGACTCGGCAACGTGCTGGTTCACCGGTGGGCCGGGGCCGTCCACGACGTACCCTTGCAGTGGCCGGCGCTCGTCGCGGGCTTCATCGACGCTCTCGTGGAGAGCGAGGAGGGCGGCACAGGGTGATCGAGCTCGATGAGTTCCCCGCGCTGGTCGATCCGGTGATGGTCGCCGCCTTCGAGGGGTGGAACGACGCAGGTGAGTCGGCCTCGGGGGCGATCGCCCACCTCCGCGAGGTGTGGGACGCCCAGCCGCTGGCTGATCTCGACTCCGAGGAGTACTACGACTACCAGGTCAACCGTCCGAACATCAGCATTGACGAGTCCGGCGTGCGGCGCCTTACCTGGCCGGCGACTCGGATCTACATCGCGAGGGTGCCGCTGTTCCCCCGTGACCTGGTCCTCGTCCAGGGCATCGAGCCCAACATGAAGTGGCAGCAGTTCGTGCGCGAGGTGCTCGGGCTCGCGGCCGAGCTGGAGGTGTCGCTCGTCGTGACCCTCGGGGCACTGCTGTCCGACATCCCGCATACCCGGCCCGTGCCCGTGACCGGCTCCACCTCGGATGCCAGCCTGCAGTCGGAGCTGGGCCTGGAGGCGTCGTCCTACGAGGGGCCGACGGGGATCGTCGGGGTGATCCAGGACGCCTGCCAGCGGTTCGGCATCCCGTCACTGTCGCTGTGGGCAGCAGTCCCCCACTACGTCGCACAGCCGCCCTGCCCCAAGGCGACCCTCGCCCTGGTACGCCGCATCGAGGACATCCTCGACGTTCCCGTTCCGCTCGGCGACCTCGTCGAGGAGGCCCGGGCGTGGGAGATCGGCGTGGACGAGCTCGCGTCGGAGGATGACGAGGTCGCGGACTACGTCCGGCAGCTCGAGGAGGCGCGGGACGCGGCGGATCTGCCCGAGGCGAGCGGGGAGGCGATCGCCCGGGAGTTCGAGCGCTACCTGCGCCGTCGCGGCACGGCTGACTAGCGGCGCAGCCTCTTGTACAGGGCGACGCTGGCGTCCGTGGCCGGATCGATGTCCGGTTCAGCATCCGAGGTCAGCACACCGAGGATGCCCATGGCCACCTTCTTGCCCAGCTCGACGCCCCACTGGTCGAAGGAGTCGATGCCCCAGATGGCACCCTGGACGAACACGCTGTGCTCGTAGAGGGCGATGAGGGCGCCCAGGGCGAACGGGTCGAGCCGTTCGATGGTGATCAGCGAGACGGGGCGGTTCCCGGGCATCAGCTTGTGCGGGACCAGGGCCGCGGGGGTTCCGTCGGCGGCGACCTCCTCGGCCGTGCGGCCGCGTGACAGGACGGCGGCCTGGGCCAGGGCGTTGGCCACGAGCATGTCCTGCTGATGGCCGAGCGGATTCTCCGTGCGGGCAACCACCACCACGTCGCACGCCACAGTGCTCGTGCCCTGGTGCAGGAGCTGGTAGAAGGAGTGCTGGCCGTTGGTGCCAGGCTCTCCCCAGAAGATCGCGCCGGTCTCGTAGTCGACACGGGTGCCGTCCATGCGGACGCTCTTTCCGTTGCTCTCCATGGTCAGCTGCTGGAGGTACGCGGGAAACCGCGCCAGGTACTGGGAGTACGGCAGGACCGCGGTGGTCTCGATGCCGAGGAAGGTGCGGTTCCAGACGGCCACCAAGCCCATGAGGAGGGGGAGGTTCTCCCTCGGACCGGCGGTTGCGAAGTGCGCGTCCATCGCGTGGAACCCGGCGAGCATCCGCGCGAAGCCGTCCGCGCCCACAGCGATCATCGTGCTCAGCCCGATGGCCGAGTCCATCGAATAGCGGCCGCCCACCCAGTCCCAGAAGCCGAACATGTTCGCGGTGTCGATGCCGAACTCGCTGACCTTCTCGGCGTTGGTGGAGACCGCCACGAAGTGCCGCTCCACGGCGTCCTCCCCGAGGGCCGACACGAGCCAGGATCGTGCGGCGTTCGCGTTGGTCATCGTCTCGAGGGTGGTGAACGTCTTGGACGCGATGATGAACAGGGTGGTCGCCGGATCGACCCGCCGCAGCGTCTCGGCGAGGTCGGTGGGATCGACATTCGAGACGAAGTGGAAGGAGAGCGCGCGGTCACTGAACGCCTCGAGGGCGATGTGGGCCATGGCGGGGCCGAGGTCCGAGCCGCCGATGCCGATGTTCACCACGGCCGTGATACGCCCCCCGGTCGCCCCGCGCCAGTCACCCTTGCGTACCGCCTCGGCGAAGCTCCCCATGCGCGCCAGCACGTCATGCACCTCGGTGTCGACGTCCACGCCGTCGACCACGAGCGGCTCGCCCGCAGGACGGCGCAGGGCCGTGTGCAGGACGGCCCGGTCCTCGGTGACGTTGATGTGCTCCCCCGCCAGCATGGCGTCCCGATGCCGCAGCACGCCCCGCTCCTCGGCGAGTGACAGCAGCGCGTCGAGGACGGCGCCGTCCAGTCGCTGGCGCGAGAGATCGAGGTGGATGCCCGCCGCCTCGTAGGTCAGCGCATTCGGCCTCGCCGGATCGGCGTCGAGGAGCTGCCGGATGGTCGTACCCGCCGTTTCTGCAGCAAGGGCGGCCAGCGTGTTCCAGGCGGCGCAGGTGGTCGGGTCGTCAGCGATCGAGGAGCCGGTCATGTTTTCAGTCTTCCACTACGGTGGTGACACCCGCGAACAGGAGGCGATGCAGCGTGACCACTGCAGACCAGACGGTGACCTTGGGCATGGTCGGGCTCGGACGGATGGGCGCGAACCTCGTGCGCCGCGCCATGCGGGACGGCCACGCATGCGTCGTGTACGACCCCAACCCCGACGCTGTCTCCGCGTTGGTCGCCGAGGGAGCCACGGGAGCGGGCTCGCTGAGCGAGTTCGTGGAGAAGCTGCCGGCCCCCCGAAATGTCTGGGTCATGGTGCCGGCGGGCAGCGTGACGGAATCCGTGGTCAGTGACCTGACGGCGCTGCTGTCCGAGGGCGACTGCCTCATCGACGGGGGGAACTCCTACTACCGCGACGACATCCGCCGGGGCGAGGTCGCTGCGGGCAAGGGCATCGACTACCTCGATGTCGGCACCTCGGGCGGTGTGTGGGGGCTCGAACGCGGGTACTGCCTGATGATCGGCGGCCCGGACCGGTCTGTGGATCGACTCGTACCCCTGTGGAACACCATCGCTCCGGGCGTGGCGGCTGCCGAGCGCACCCCCGGACGCACCGGCGACCCGACCCCGGACGAGCATGGCTGGCTGCACTGCGGTCCGAGCGGTGCCGGTCACTTCGTGAAGATGGTCCACAACGGCATCGAGTACGGCCTCATGGCCGCCTACGCCGAGGGACTGAACATCCTCAAGCACGCCAACGCGGGCACGGTGCAGCGTGATGCCGACGCCGAGACCGCTCCGCTCTCCGATCCCGAGTACTACCAGTACGACCTGGACATCCCGGCGATCGCCGAGGTCTGGCGTCGGGGCAGCGTGGTCGGCTCGTGGCTGCTCGACCTCACCGCGTCCGCGCTCCACCAGTCGCCGGAGCTCGAGGAGTTCGGGGGCCGCGTGTCGGATTCCGGCGAGGGCCGATGGACGTCGATCGCGGCCATCGAGGAGGGGGTGTCGGCTCCCGTGCTGACCTCGGCCCTCTACGAGCGCTTCCAGTCCCAGGGTGCGGACCTGTTCGCCGACAAGCTGCTCAGCGCGATGCGCAAGGAGTTCGGCGGGCACGACGAGAAGAAGGGCTAGCGGCCCTCGTCACAGGCGCGGCAGACCGGAATCAGAGTCGAACACCCAGAAGCGCGTCGGCGATGTCGGCGAAGACCCCCGGCGAATCCGCGTCCGGTCCCTCGGAGCCTGCGGCAGCCATCGCCCAGGCGTCCATGGCATCGAGGGCCTCCGGCGTGCGCAGGTCGTTGGCGAGGGCCGTCCGGACAGCCTCCAGCGTGGGCAGGACGTCGGGTCCCGACGGCGCCTGCGCCGCCATCCGCCAGAGGGCCAGCCTCTTCGTGGCCCCCTCGAGCCCCTGATCGGTCCAGGCCCAGTCCGACCGGTAGTGATGGGCCAGCAGCGCCAGCCGGATGGCTGATGGATCCACCCCGGCGTGCCGCAGCGCGGACACGAACACGAGGTTGCCGCGCGATTTGGACATCTTGTGCCCCTGCCAGGACACCATGGCCGAGTGCACGTAGTGGCGGGCGAACGGGCGGGCTCCGGCAATGACCTGCGCCTCGGCCGCGCACATCTCATGATGCGGGAAGGCGAGATCGCTGCCGCCCCCCTGCACGTCGAACGTCATCCCGAGGTGATCGAGCGCGATGGCGGTGCACTCGATGTGCCAGCCCGGTCGGCCGTGTCCGAGCGGGGTGTCCCAGGCGGGCTCGTCGGGGCGCTCTGACTGCCACACCAGGCAGTCGAGGGGATCCTCCTTGCCCGGGCGGGCCGGATCGCCCCCGCGTTCCGCGAACACGGAGATCATCTGGTCACGGTCGAGGCCTGCCACCTCGCCGAACGCCGGGTCGCTGGCGACGCGGAAGTACAGGTCCCCGTCGACGGAGTACACCGCCCCCTTCGCCTGCAGCTCCTCGACGTACCGGGCGACCGAGGGGATGGACTCCACGGCGCCGATGTAGTGCTGCGGGGGCAGCACGTTCAGCGCCTCCATGTCCTCCCGGAACAGCGCCGTCTCGCGGTCGGCGATCTCGCGCCAGTCCTGTCCGGTCTGCACGGCGCGCTCGAGCAGGGGGTCGTCGATGTCGGTGACGTTCTGCACGTAGTGGACCTCGAGGCCGTTGTCCCGCCAGACACGGTTGATCACGTCGAAGTTCACGTAGGTGAATGCGTGGCCCATGTGGGTCGCGTCGTAGGGCGTGATGCCGCAGACGTACATGCGCGCCGTGCCCTCGGGCTCGGTGACACGCACCGACCCGGCCGCTGTGTCGAACAGCCAGAGCGGGTAGCCCGTGCCGGGCAGGTGGGGAAGGTTCGGCTCGGGCCACGAATTCACGCCGTCAGCCTAGTCAGGGCCCCCTCAGAACACCGGCCACGGGATGGCCGGCCATCGGCTCCCCGGCAGTGGGAAGGTCCTCTGACGCAGCAGGCGGCGCACCCGGTCGCGCAGCACCTGGCGTTCCTCGTCGGCCAGCCAGCGGTCGACGGCGTCGAAGGAATCGCCCAGCGTGTCGTGCAGCCGCTCCACGTCGGTCATCACCGACTCAGGCACCGGGTCGCCCGCCCAGCCCCACAGGACCGTGCGCAGCTTCTCGTCGACGGCGAATGTCACGCCGTGGTCGATCGCCCACACGCGGCCGTCGACGTCCGTGAGGACGTGACCGCCCTTCCGATCCGCGTTGTTGACGAGCACATCGAAGATGGCGATGCGGGCCACGTCATCCGTGGCCGCGTGCACGAGTTCCACGGCGCGCCCGGATCCGTCCTCGGCGTCGAGGACGTGCACGAAGCCCTCGATCCGACCTCCGGGCCGGACGACCTGGACCTGACTCGCCTGCGGGTCCTCATCGATCCACAGCTGACACATGCCCTCGCCGCCGGGGCCGTCGGTGCGCCACACGGTGGGCGGGACGAGGTGCCAGCCCAGCGCCTCGGACAACTCGAACGCGGCGATCTCGCGGTGCGTCAGCGTCCATTCGGGGAAGTCCCACAGGGGTCGTTCCCCGGCAACCGGCTTGACGACACACAGGAGCTCCGCGCCGCCCACCTCGGCCCGGCACCGGAGCGTGGTGTTCGACGCATCGCTGAGCCGGCCCTCGACCTCGAGGTCCGCGGACGCGAGCAGCTCGAGGAGCTCGGGGTGCTGCAGCCACTCGCTCGACGTCATGTGCGCCGGCGGTATCCGTTGGACCGGGGACAGATGTGACCCGACGCGTCCAGGGGCTGGCTGCAGAACGGGCACGGGGGGCGTCCCGCGGCCACGACGGACCGGGTGCGCTGGGCGAAGGCGCGCCCATACGCGGCGGTCATCCACACCCGAAGGGTGTCCGGGCCATCGGCCTCGTCGTCCCCCAGCTCCGGAACATCCTCAGCGTCCTCGACGATCGCATAGGCCTCCAGGATGACGCGGCCGTTCGCCTCATCCCATCCGAGCGCCATCGCCCCCACGCGGAACTCCTCCACCAGGGGAACGTCCAAGGGGTCGGTGTCCACCAGAGCCGGCGGTGCCTCGGTCGGCACCTCCGTGGGGCCGCCCCGCTCCGCGGCCTCGTTGAGCAGCTCGTCCACGCGCTCGGCCAGCACCGATGCCTGCGCCTTCTCCAGAGCCACGCTGGTGACCGACGAACCCTCGCGCGCCTGCAGGTAGAAGGTGCGCTCGCCGGGCATGCCGACCGTGCCGACCACGAACCGATCGGGCGCCTGGTAGCTGAAGATCTGGCGTGTCACGAGCCTGCACCTCCCCCGACAGCGGCGTCGCTTCGTCCGCGCCGACGCCGCTTCTTCGGCGGGCGGAGACCGGCGAGGGAGCCGCCGGTGTCATTCGTGCGCTCCACGAAGGGCCGCAGGGGCGTGTAGTCGATCACGCTCACCGACGCCGGGTCGACCCGGATGCGCTGGAACTGGTCGAGGTGCATGCCGAGGGCATCGGCCAGGATCGCCTTGATGACATCCCCGTGGCTGACCACGGCGTAGACCCCATCGTCGCCGGCCCGCGTGTTCCACTCGCGAACGGCCGCGACGGCCCGGTGCTGCATGCCGGCCATCGACTCTCCGTCGGGCCCGGGGAACACCGCGGCGCTGGGGTGGGCCTGCACGACCTTCCAGAGCGGGTCCTTGGCCAGTGTCTTGAGCTCGCCACCGGTCCAGTCGCCGTATCGGCACTCCCCCACGCGCTCGTCCACGTGGACCTCGACCTTCCGGTCGCCCAGCATGAGCCCGGCCGTCTCCCGGGTCCGCTCCAGCGGGGATGTGACGACGAAGGAGAGCGGCACCTCGCCCAGCCGGGCCGCCAGGGCGCCTGCTTGGGCACGCCCGGTCTCGTCGAGCGTGACGCCCGGCGTCCAACCCGCCAGCACGCCCCCGGCATTGGCACTCGTGCGTCCGTGGCGGACAAGAAGGACGACCGACATGCGAGTCAGCGTAGATGGTCCCCGGTCATGCAGCAGAATGGCCGGGTGATCCGCGGCATGGGCCTGTACTCGCGCGATGAGGTCGTACCGGTCCCCGAGGTGCGCAACTGGGAGAACCCTGGCGACACCCATCCGAGGCCCAAGCTGGAGGAGCTCAAGGAGCGCTGCCTCGCCACCGAGGAGTCCTTCGTCTGGCTGGGACTCTTCGAGCCCACGCGCGCCGAGCTGGACATGGTGGCTGACGTCTTCGAGCTGCCCAAGCTGCTCGTCGAGGACGCATCGAACCCCGAGCAGCGTCCCAAGTTCGAGGTGACCCCCGAGGGGACTGGCCTGGCCCTGCTGAAGACCCTCGACTACGTCGAGTCCACCTCGGATGTCCTCACCGGGCAGCTCGCCGTCTTCGTCGGACCGTGGTTCGCCGTGACGGTCAGGTTCGGGCAGATCGGCGACCTGCGAGGCATCCGCGCCCGTCTCGAGGGCGATGCCGACCTGCGCCAGTACGGACCCATCGCGGTGCTCTACGCGGTCCTCGACCAGACCGTGGACGGCTACCTCGCGATCACCGACGAGATCAGCGATGACGTCGAGCAACTCGAGGCGCAGGTCTTCTCGGAGGAGCAGGTGGGCCCGACCACGACGAGCATCTACCGGCTCAAGCGCGAGAACGTCGAGATGCGCAGGGCGGTCGGCCCCCTGGTCATGTGGGCGCACGCGGCGGTCGGCAAGGAGATCTCATGGGTGCCGCCGGGCCTGCGGTCCCACTTCCGCGACGTGGGCGAGCACGTGCTGCGGGCCAGCGACGCCGTGGAGGCCGCCGACAACCTTCTCATGACGATGCTCATGGCGTCCACATCGCTGCAGGACCTGCAGCAGAACCGCGACATGCGGAAGATCTCCGCGTGGGTGGCCATCGCGGCCGTTCCCACCGCTCTGGCCGCCATCTACGGCATGAACTTCGACAACATGCCGGAACTGCACTGGAGTTTCGGCTATCCCGTGGCGCTGGGCCTGATGGGCACGGCGTGCCTGCTGCTCTACCGCGCCTTCAAGCGCAGTGGCTGGCTCTGACCCGTCAGGCGGTGAGCACTCCCGCGGCCAGCAGCACCATGACGAGCAGGCCGAGGCCGATCCGGTAGAAGACGAACGGCTTGTAGGTCTTGGTGGTCAGCCACCTCATCAGCCAGGCGATCACAGCGAAGCCGATCCCGAAGGCGATGACGGTGGCCAGGATGGTCGGACCCCAGGCGACCGTGGCGTCCTCGCCGATCTTGCGGGCCTCGAACAGGCCCGACGCGAGCACGGCAGGAACGGCCAGGAGGAAGGCATAGCGTGCCGCGGCCCCACGGGTGTAGCCCATGAACAGGCCCGCGGAGATCGTCGCACCGGAGCGCGAGACGCCGGGGATCAGGGCAAGCGCCTGGGCCAAGCCGTAGAGGATGCCGTCCTTGACGGTCAGGTCCCGCTCGTCCTTGACCCGCTCACCCAGAGCATCGGCGACTCCGAGGATGACGCCGAACAGGATGAGCATCGTCGCGGTGAGCCACAGGTTGCGCGCGGCGGTCTCGATCTGGTCCTTGAACAGGAAGCCCAGGACGCCTACCGGAATGGTCCCGATGATGATGAGCCAGCCCATGCGTGCCGCAGGCTCATGCCGTGCGTCGGCGTTGTACAGGGAGCGGAACCAGCCGGACAGGATCTCCCACAGCTCCTTGCGGAAGTAGATGATGACCGCCATCTCGGTGCCGATCTGGGTCACCGCGGTGAAGGCGGCTCCTGGATCGTCCCAGCCGAACAGCTGGGACACGATAAAGATGTGCGCGCTCGAGGAGATCGGCAAGAACTCGGTGAGGCCTTGGACGAGGCCGAGGACGATCGCCTCGAACCAGGACATCAACCCGCCAATCCGGACTCGTCCAGAACCTCCGCCATCGTGCGCAGTGTCGCGAGCCGCTCTTCCAGCGTCGCAGCGTAGGTGGCCACCGTGAGCGTGGTGACACCGGCCTCGGCGTAGGCCGCGAGCCGGTCGCGCACGCGGTCACGCGGCCCGATGAGCGAGGTCCGGTCGATGAAGTCCAAGGGCACCGCCGCCATGGCCCCGGGGTAGTCCTTGGCGAGGTACTTCTCCTGGATCTCGGCAGCAGCCTCGCCGTAGCCCATCCTCGTGGCCAGCTCGTTGTAGAAGTTCTTGTCGCGGCTGCCCATCCCGCCGACGTACAGCGCCGTGTAGAAGCGCAGGGGCTCGGCGCACTGGGCCAGGTCGTCGCCGAAGACGACCGGCACGGTCGGCACAACGTCGAATCCGTCCATCGCGAGCCCGGCCTTCGCCCGCCCGGCACGCAGCGGCGCCATGAGCTCCTCGGCGTTCTCCGGCGAGAAGAAGATGGCGAGCCAGCCGTCCGCGATCTCGCCCGTGAGCTCGAGGTTCTTCGGGCCGATGGCGGCGAGGTAGAGCGGGATCCGCTCGCGCACCGGGTGGACAGTGAGGGTGAGGGCCTTGCCCGGCCCGTCGGGCAGGGGCAGCGTGAAGAACTCGCCCTCGAACGAGACCTTTTCCCGGGCCAGCGCCTTGCGGACAATGGCCACGTACTCCCGCGTGCGGGCGAGGGGACGGTCGAACCGCACACCGTGCCAGCCCTCCGACACCTGCGGTCCCGAGACGCCCAGACCCAGGCGGAAGCGGCCACCGGAGAGGGTGTCCAGCGTGGCCGCGGTCATCGCGGTGTTCGCGGGGGTTCGTCCGGGGATCTGGAAGACCGCGGAGCCGACGTCGATGCGCTCCGTCTGCGCCGCGACCCACGCCAGCACGGTCGCCGCATCTGAGCCGTATGCCTCCGCGGCCCAGACGACCGCGTAGCCGAGACGGTCCGCCTCGCGGGCCAGGGCGAGGTTGTCGGCGTCGTTGCCGGCGCCCCAGTATCCGAGATTGAGTCCGAGCTTCATGGCGCCTCCCGTGTCGGGCCCCGGACTGGGCCGGTTGAGGTACGGATGACGGTAGCGTGCGCGCATGGAACTTCGGCCGCTGGGCAGGTCCGGCCTGTGGATCGGCCGCCTCGGCCTCGGCACCGGCACCTGGACGCGCGGCACCGACGAGTACGAGGCCCGCGACCAGCTCGCGGCCTTCCTCGACGCCGGCGGCACCCTGATCGACACCGCGGACGCCTACGCGGACGGGGACGCCGAAGGCCTGCTCGGTGAGCTCGTGGAGGAGTTCGACATCCGCGACGAGATCGTGCTGTCGACGAAGGCAGGATCGGTGCCAGGGCCGGACCGGCGCATCAACGCCTCGCGCCGGCACCTGCTCGGCGCACTCGAACGGTCCCTGCGCCGGCTGCGCACCGACACCATCGACCTCTGGCAGGTCCACCAGTGGGATCCGTGGACCCCGCTCGAGGAGACACTGGCCGCCATCGACGCCGCCGTGACGAGCGGGAAGGTGCGCTACGCGGGGGTGTCGAACTACGCCGGCTGGCAGATGGCGCGCGCCGCGACGTGGCAGCAGGCGGGGGCGGGGCGCACGCCGCTCGTCACGACGCAGGTGGAGTACTCGCTCCTCGAGCGAGGGATCGAGCGGGAGGTCGTTCCCGCGGCCCAGGCCGTCGGGATGGGCATCCTGGCGTGGTCCCCGCTGGGCCGTGGCGTGCTTACGGGCAAGTACCGCCACAGCATGCCGATCGACTCCCGTGGGGCCAATGTGGAGTCCGCCGCGTGGGTGCAGGCCTACCTTGACGAGCGCGGACGTCGTATCGTCGACGCCGTGGCCACGGCAGCGGAGGGACTCGGGGCATCGCCCACGGAAGTCGCCCTCGCCTGGCTGCGTGACCGCCCCGGTGTCGTCGCGCCGATCCTCGGTGCCCGGACGAACAACCAGTTGCTCGCGGCCCTCGCCTCGGAGGAGCTGGAGCTGCCCGATGAGATCCTCACGGCCTTGGACGATGTGTCGGCGCCCGCCGTCGGCTATCCCGAGGCGGGCTGGGCGCAGAGGCGATAGCGATGCAGCCGCGAGCGTCCACGTGGGAGTACCGGGAGGTCCGGTTCCCACGGGGGACGACGAGGGAGGCCGCCCGCGTGCTGCTCACCGGCGCCGCTGAGACGGAGCACTGGGAGCTCGACCAGTTGCGCCTCTACCCCGACGGGCGGCGCATCGTCCGACTGCGGCGGCGCGTCTACCGGATGCAGCGGACGGCGTAGCGCCCGAGGCAGCGGGCAATTCTCGTTGCGGTGCAAGGGTTTTCTGTGAGTTTGGGGTTGTGTGACGGGGTGCTGTCCCACTAGGATCGAACACATGTTCGAACTCCCCGAAGACTTCCTCGCGGACTGGCCGCCGCCGGTCGCGGAGGCTCCGGCATGGCTGGACGAGGAACTCGGACTCGAGGACCTGCCGGAGTGGACCGACAGTGATGCCCTGGCTGAGGCGGTGGCGCGGCCGGCGGGTGTGGGTCTGCTGGCGAGCCTGCTGCAGGTCGACCCGGCCGGACTGTCCCCGGATGAGGCGGTGACCTTCGCGCAGCAGGTGGACCGGGTCGTCGCGTACGCCGCCGGGTTCCAGGCGAAGGCGCGTGCGGACGTGCAGGAGCGGCTGGTGGCGCACTTCGAGGCGGAGAAGGTCGCGCGCGCGGATTCGGCGTCGGGGTTCGTGACCGCGGAGATGCTGGCC
>WGLX01000019.1 GCA_016125355.1 Actinomycetales bacterium
CCGCGATCCGCCCGGCCGACCATCCCGCACGCACGCCCCGCTCGATCACCTCACGGTCATGGACCGTCAACCGCGCACCCGGCATCCAAGCCTCCCGTCATTGCCGCCCATCGTGGCGTGCAACAACCAGTTGAGACCGCCTGCAGATTTGAGCCGGGAAGCGGTTCAACTCGTCGGGGTGGCGGATTTGGTGGTCGGACCGTTGCCGGGTCATCATGTTGCGGATGTTGCTTCTGAGGCGGGGCCAGGGACGGTCCGCCGGCTGGACCGTCGCGGTGGCCGGCGTGGCTGTGCTGTCCCTCCTGACCGGGCCCACGGCCCAGGCCGATGAGCCCGTGCCGACACCTTCCGAGCCCGCTCCCGTCGAGCCGGCCCCGGTCGAGCCGGCACCCGTGGAGCCCCCGCCGCCCGCCGTCCCGACCCCACCGCCGCTGGTCATGCCCGCCGAGATCGGCTCGTGGTGCAGCACCCTCTTCCCGCCCGGCAAGCCGAAGCGCGAGCGCAAGCTGGCCCAGGGCCTGATGGCCGGCAAGGTCGACATGGGCAAGGGCGGCACCTACTACCTCAGCGAGCACCCGAACTGGCAGCCGCAGCGCGGCACCGACACCTCCGGCGACCGGCACGTCAACTCCCTCAACTGGGCCCTGCCGCTGCTCTACCGCGGGGTCCACGTGCAGAACCAGCCCATGGTCGAGCGCTTCCGCCAGTTGCTCTACTACTGGATCAACGACCATCAGGGTGCCCGCGGCGTCTGGGTCGACGGCTCCATCTACGGCGGGCTGCGCACCCAGACGCTCGTCTGCGCGGGCCAGACGCTCAACGACCCCACCATCATCGCGGCGGCACTGCGTGACTCGCAGACGATGATCCGCAGCTACCGCTCGCACTCCGAGGTCGCTTACGGCACCAACAACACCGAGCTCATCCGGCAGACCGGCGCCCTCGCCGCCTACTGCTGGGTCAACGACGAGGCCGGCCGGACGCGTGCGTGGTCCAATGTGCAGGCCATCGCGCGGGGCCTGGTCAACCCCGACGGCTCCGACGTGGAGGGCTCGCCCGGCTACGCGCAGTACATCGAGAACCTGCTCCTCGACGTCGAGCGCTCCGCAGGCACCTGCGGCCTGCCGGCGGACCCCATCACCGGCCTGCGCGGGCTGCTCTACCAGTTCGTCGCGCAGACCATGCGCCCCGACTTCAAGATGGAGTCCCTCGGCGACACCGTGGCCGAGCCCATGCGGGGCACGTTCGGCATCGGCGACTGGCGGGCCGACTGGATCCGCTCGTCCGGCACGGCGGGCACCCCGCCCACTCCCGTCTACCGGTCGTTCGACGGCGGCTACGTCTTCGGCCGCGCCGGCTGGAACCCGCAGCCGGGCGGTCCCGACACCTACTACTCCCTGCGCTTCTCGTCCTCACGGCCCAACACGGCCCACACCCACGATGACGGCGGCGGCCTGACCTTCTACTCCCGGGGCGTGGAGTGGATCGGCGACCCGGGCCCGTACCGGTACGAGAACGGCAGTTCGCTGCGCTGGTTCATGAAGTCGCGCACCGCGCACTCGTCGTTCACGGTGAGCAACGTGCGCCGTACCTCGACCAACGGGGTCCGCAAGATCACCAGCACGTCGGACTGGACCGTCGGCGGCAACGACTACACGTGCGTCGACGACCGCACGTGGAGCACGGTCGACGTCACCCGCTGCACCACCTACGTGCGCTCGATCGACGCCTTCCTCGTCGCCGACTACGTCAGCGCCAAGCGCCTGCCCGGCAAGAAGAAGCAGCTCAAGCGCGCGCCCGTGCGCACGATGACGCAGCGCTGGCAGATCACGCCGGGCGTCGGCGCGGAGAAGTACGAGAACGACATCCTGACGCTGGCCGCGGGCGACAAGCGGCTCGACATCTACAAGGCCGGCCCCGGCAACTGGGACATCCGTACCGCGCGCAACGGCTCCTCGGTCGGCTGGTTCACCGGCACGTGGGGCCAGAAGGTCCCCGGCGCCGTGCTGTCCCGGCAGGTCGGCCTCCGCCCGCGCGCCGACGCCCAGGTGCTCGTCACCGTGCTCGTGCCGCGGACCGACGCCGAGTCCGTCCCGGTGACGATCGACGCGAACGGCGTGACCGTCACCCGCAACGGCGTGGCCATCACGACACCGTTGCCCGCGCCTCGGTAGTTCGGCCATCATGGCGGGATGAGTCAGGCCCGCGGACTGCTGCTCGACGTCGGTGTCGTCTTCTTCAAGTCGGCATGGGAGATAGCCGACGACTTCGAGCGGGTGCGCGAGCTGCCGGTCGGCACCATCGAGGGCCGCGGTCCGCTCGACGAGACCGGCGACGACGCGTGGGAGAGCTACCGGCGCGGTGAGATCACCGAGCGCGACTACTGGATGGCGTTCGCCGACCGGGCAGTCGCCAAGGGCGCGCCGCTCGACGGGCACCCCACCTTCATGCGCACTCTCTTCCAGCAGCCGGGCCTGGACCCGATCCGGCCGGAGGGCCGGGCCATCGTGACCGCCTGCGTCGACGCGGGGATCCCGGTCGGCATCCTCACCAACGAGCTCATGGACTTCCAAGGCCGCGAGTGGGTGGAGTCCCAGGACTGGTTCCCGATGTTCGACATCGTCGTGGACTCCACCGAGCTGGGCGTGCGCAAGCCCGACCCGCACCCGTACGCCGTGGCGATCGAGCAGATGGGCCTGCCCGCGGAGCAGCTGGTGTTCATCGACGACAACCCGACCTACGTGAAGGGCGGCCGGACGGCCGGCCTGCGCAGCGTCCTCCTCGAGGTGCGCGATCCGGGCGGCGCCTATCGCAATGCCGTGCTGCAGCTCGGCCTGCCGTGGAGCTGCCTGGCCGCCTAGGGTCAGTCGCTCTGGTTCACCATCTTCTCGACCGCCTCCCGATCGGGAAGGGACGGCACCGCGCCCGGCTTCATGGCCGCCAGCGCACCGGCGGCGCTGCCCCACCGCAGGGCAGCGCTCAGGCTCGCGCCCTCGCTGAGTGCCGCGGCGAACGCCCCGCAGAACGCATCGCCTGCGGCGACCGTGTCCACCGGCAGGATCGGGAACGCACCGGAGGAGCCGCTGCGCGTCATCGTCGCCCACACCGACCCCTTGGCCCCGCGGGTGACGATCACCGTCCCGACGCCGCGCTCGGCGAGGTCGCGCGCGGCGAGCGTGGCGTCGACGCTCGTTCCGGTCTGCCGCCCGGTGATCAGCTCCACCTCGTGCTCGTTGGGGATCGCGAAGTCGGCGAGGTCCCAGAGGTCGTCGGGGTAGTCCTGCACCGGCGCGGGGTTGAGGATCGTGGTGACCTTGCGCTCGCGGCCGACCTCCAGCGCGGCCCGCACGGCCTCCTCGGGAATCTCGCCCTGGGTGAGCAGCACGGTCATGTCCGGGATCTGCTCGAGGGCGGCGCGCACCTGGTCGCCGGTGAGGAGGGTGTTGGCGCCCGGGATCACGATGATGCGGTTGGCGCCGCTGCGGTCCACCTCGATCACGGCTGTCCCGGCGAAGCCCTCCGTCGTGCGCACGATGCCACTGCCGTCGATGCCCTCACTGTCGACGATGCGCATGAGGAAGTCGCCGGCGCTGTCCGCGCTCGTGGCGCCGACCATCGAGACGGGCACCTGCAGGCGCGCGGCGGCCACGGCCTGATTGAGCCCCTTGCCGCCGGCGTGCCGTTCGAGCGAGTCGCCGAAGACGGTCTCGCCGCTCGCCGGCATGCGCGGCAGCGTCACGACGAGATCCTGGTTGAGACTGCCGACTACGACCACGCGACCTGTCATGGGGTCGATACTGTCAGGTGTGCAGGTGATCTGGTGAGCCTCCTCGGCATCGACCTGGGCACCGGGTCCGTCAAGGCAGCGATCGTCGACGAGGGCCGGGTGTCGGCCAAGCGCAGCCGCACCTACGCGGTCCGGTCCCCCCACCCCGGGTGGGCCGAATGCGAGCCGCAGGACTGGCTCGACGCGACGATCGACGTGACCGCCGGCGTGCTCGCCGACGCGTCCGTCGAGGGTGTCGGCTTCTCCGGGCAGATGCACGGCGTGGTGCTCGTCGACGAGCACCTGGCACCGCTGCGGCCGGCCATCATCTGGGCCGACGCACGCTCGATCGCCCAGGCCGAGCGGATGTCGCGAGACCTCTCGGCGGACGAGCTGAGCCGGCTCGGCTCCCCGGCCGTGGCGGGGTTCGCCGCCACGACCCTGGCCTGGCTCGTCGAGCACGAGCCCGACGTCCTGTCCCGCGCGGCATTTGCCCTGCAGCCCAAGGACTGGCTGCGTGCCCGCCTCGGCGGGGCCGTGGTGACCGATCCGAGTGACGCCTCCGGCACGCTGCTCAGCGACGTCGTGTCCGGCGTGTGGTCGACCACGGCCGTCGGCTGGGCAGGTATCGATCCGGGCCTGCTGCCTCCGATCGCGGCGTCGGGTGCGGAGGCAGGGACCCTGACGATCGGGGGAGGCCACCTGCCCTGCGTCGTGGGCGGGGCCGACACGGCATGCGCCCTCGCGGGCCTCGGGCTCGTCGCGGGCGACGGCTTCCTCGCCGTCGGCAGTGGCGCCCAGGTGGTCCGCGTCATGGACCAGCCGATCCTCGACGAGAGCCTGCGTACCCACACCTTCGCGGCGGCTGGCGAGGCGGGGTCCTCGTGGTACCGGATCGGCGCCATGCAGAGCGCCGGGCTCGCCCTCACGCCCACGCTCGCGATGCTGGGCGCCACGGTTGACGAGGCGGCCGCCGCCCTGGCGGAGGGCATGCGGGACGACGACCCGATCTTCGTGCCGTACCTGGCTGGCGAGCGCACGCCCTTCATGGACCAGCGCCTGCGCGGATCCTGGTCCGGCCTCTCGCTCGGCACGGACCGGTCGGCGCTGCTGCGCAGCGTGCTCGAGGGCGTCGCCCAGGCCGTCGCCCTCGGCGTCGCTGCCGTGCAGGAGTCCGGGGCGGTGCTGCCCGAGCAGGTGCCCCTCGTCGGTGGCGGCACCCACGACCCCGCATTCCGTCAGCTGCTTGCGGATGCGACCGGACTGAGCCTGGCCGTGACCGACGCGCCGGACGCCGCCGTCGTCGGCGCGGCCCTCCTCGCGGGCGGCGTGACGGCCAACCCGCACCCACCGGCGCGGCTGTCCGTCGTGGAGCCCCGAACCGAGGCGGCCGAACGCCTGGAGAGCCGACGGGCGAGAATGGTGGGACTGGCCCTGATGCAGGAGGTCCCATGAAGATCGCGATCGGCTCCGACCACGCTGGATTCCGCCTGAAGGAGGCCATCGGCCAGTGGCTGGCCGAGAACGGCTACGAGGTGCTCGACGTCGGGACCTACAGCGAGGACCGCGTGGACTACCCGGACTTCGGGGCGAAGGTCGGGCTCGCGGTCTCTCGGGGTGAGGCCGATCGCGGGGTGGCCGTCTGCGGCAGCGGCGAGGGCATCTGCATGGCGGCCAACAAGATCGCCGGCATCCGCGGCGGCGTCGTGCGCGATCGGGAGGACGCCGAGATCATCCGCCGCCACAACAACGCCAACGTCGCCTGCTTCGGCGAGCGCTTCACCACGCCCGAGATCACCCTCGGGGCGCTGCAGGTCTTCCTTGAGACCGGGTTCGACGGCGGCCGACACCAGGGGCGTATCGATAAACTCGCGGTTCTGGACCAGACCCACGGAAACCCGCAGGGCTAGCAGCGCGTCAAAGCGCAGGCCACCCTCCCGGTACGACGTCACAGAACGGAGTTCCTCCATGTCCCGCAATCGCACTGTCGCCGCGATCGGCGCCGCCGCTCTCATGGGTGTCGCCCTGCTGGCCGGCTGCTCGTCCTCGTCCTCCTCCTCGAGCGAGGCCACGGCCGCCGCGAGCGACGGCTCCGCGCAGATGCTGCCCCCGGTGATCATCACGGCGGACCAGACCGAGGCCACCTGCCAGGTCGGCAACAACCTCGACATCGTCATCCCCGAGGCCGACCTGGCCGGCACCACGGTGGACTCCTCGGACCCGGCGGTCGTCTCGGTCGTCCAGGCCAGCGAGGACGCCACCGCAAAGTTCAACCCCGGTGGCACCTGCGTCGCCGTCGGTTCGGCCACCATCACGGTGACCAACAAGGACAACTCCACGCGCGACATCGCGATCACCGTCACGGAGTAGCCACCCCTTCGCCCACTGCTACGCGTTTCGTCGCAAGGCCGCGGCCTTGCGCCGAACCGCGTAGCAGTCGGCAGTACCGAGGAGTCCCATGCCTGCTGTCGCCCTGGCCACCTGCCGGGAGTTCCCCGACCTCGATGACGAGGACCGGCTGCTCATCCCCGCCCTCGCCCCCCTGGGGATCGAGGCCATGCCCGCCGTGTGGACCGATGCGGGAATCGACTGGTCGGTGTTCGATGCGGTCGTCATCCGCGGGACGTGGGACTACGCCGACGACCGCGAGGGCTTCCTCGCGTGGGCCGAGCGGGTCCAGTCCGTCAGCCGGCTGCTCAACCCCGCGGAGCTCGTGGCGTGGAACACCGACAAGCACTACCTGCGCGAACTGGCGGCAGCGGGCCTACCCGTGGTGCCCACGCGCTTCCTCGAGCCCGGCCAGCCCTTCGCGTCCTGGCTTCCCGACGGTGCCTACGACGACGTGGTCGTCAAGCCGGCCGTGTCCTGCGGATCACGCGACACGATGCGCTACCACATGGGCGACTCCCTGGAGCCCGTCGGCGAGCACATCGACCGGCTGCTCGCGGAGCAGCGATCGGTCATGGTGCAGCCCTACCTCGATGCCGTCGACACGGTGGGCGAGACGGCGCTGCTGTTCTTCGACGGGGTCTACTCGCACGCCATCCGCAAGGGACCGCTGCTCGCCCGCGGCGTCGAGGGGGAAAAAGTGGAGGGGCTCTTCGTGCAGGAGCAGATCGACCCGCGGGAGCCGTCGGCCCGCGAGCGGGAGATCGCCGAGGCGGTCGTGGCGCGGATCCCGGGAGGGGCACCGCTGTATGCGCGGGTCGACCTCATCCCGTCGGCCGACGGGGAGCCGCTGCTGCTCGAGCTCGAGCTCACCGAGCCCTCGCTGTTCCTCTCCCACGCCGCCGGAGCCCCGGAGCGCCTGGCAGCGGCCATCGCCCAGCGCCTCTGACCGTCGAATCCCACGGCCGGCGTCACAAGGCCGGGCCTCTTGTGACGCGCAGCGTGGGATTTGGGATCAGAGGACGTCGAGGACGCAGGCGGCGGTGCTGTGCTCCACGGACAGGCCGTTGTCCTCGAGGAGCAGGTCGGTCACGATGCCGTCGCGCAGGACCATCGCGTACCGCTGCGAGCGCAGGCCGAGCCGATTGCGCGGCACGTCGATCGCGAGGTCCACGGCCTGCGCGAACGATGCGTCCGGGTCGGCGATCATGGTGATCGAGCCGGTGACGTCGTAGGCGCTGCCCCAGGCATCCATCACGTAGACGTCGTTGACGGAGATGCAGGCGACCTGGTCGACGCCCTTGCCTGCGAGGTCGGCTGCGTGCTCCACGTAGCCGGGCAGGTGCTTGCGGGTGCAGCCCGGGGTGAAGGCCCCGGGCACGGCGAAGAGCACCACGGTGCCCGTGCCGAGCAGCTCGCGGGAGGAGACCTCGGCGGGGGCACCGTCACGCATCACGATCACGGGCACGTCGGGAAGGGGCTGTCCAGGCTCGATGGGCATGCCGCGACCCTAATAGGGGGGCACACCAGATCGGGACCAAGGTCCCGACCGACACGGGCCGTTTGGGCGAAGGGCTGCCCCCCACGATCCCCGGACAATGGTGGGAACATCATCGGAGGTCCCCGTGTCGTACTACCGCATGCCCATCCTCGAAGAGACCGGCTACGTCGTGCTCGACTCCTACGGGGGCGTGGTCGATCCGTCCGAGTGGATGAACCTCGAGTACGTCGACTGGAAGTCGTCGGGCGACACGCGGTTCGCACCGCTGGCCAGCGCGAACGGCGACATCGAGTGCAATGCGTTCTGGCACTTCGACCCGCCGCGCAGCGACAAGGACGGCGTGTGGATCGAGAGTCAGGTCGCCAAGGCGCCGACCCTCGTCGAGCGGGTCAAGGAAGTCGATGCGCGGGTCGGTCGATGCCGCATCATCGAGCTGCAGCCCAACACCTACGCCGACGCTCTGTACAACAGCCATCTCGACGACAACAACCGGCGCAACCCCGACGGCGAGGGCTGGGTGATCCGCAGCTTCATGCAGCTCACGGACAACCCCGGCTCCTACATGATCCTGCGTGAGGACATCGACGACCCGAGCACCGAGACGCGCATCGCCCTGCCAGCCGGCGCGCAGCTCGTCGTCGACTCCGAGCGGATGTGGCACTCGGTGTGGCATGTCGGCGACGAGCCCCGCTACTGCCTCATCAACTCCTTCGAGTCCGGCCCGGCGCTGGAGAAGTGGATCTTCGAGCGCAACCCTGTGACGCGCGTCGAGCAAGCACCTCTCGACACCGACTTCGCGCGGGCGTCGGAGGGGGAGGCGCAGAACCGTCGCGCCGCACGCACCGCCCACTATGGCTACGACCCGTCACGGGTCTACTCGGAGGCGTAGACCCGACTCACCGCGAGTGGCGGGTTGTGCGGGTGCAGCGGACGATTCCACCCGCACAACCCGCCACTCGGCAGGGAGAGTGCTGGGGTTAGGGGCGGCGGAGCAGCCGCTCCCGGAGCGAGTCGTACACGGGCTGAGCGTGGAGCATCGTCGTCGTCACGACGGCGACCGCCGCGGCCAGGATCATCGGCACGATCAGGCTCGTCGTCGCCGTCATCTCCACGACGAGCACGACCCCGGTCACCGGCGCCCGGACGACGGCGGCGAAGAACGTGGACATCCCCACGATCGCGAAGGCGAGCGGTGACAGCTCGAGGGACGGGGCGATGAGGTTGAGGGTCTCCGCGATGATCGCGCCGATCGAGGCCCCGACGACGAGCAGCGGCGCGAAGAGGCCGCCCGGCGTGCCGAGCGAGTACGACAGGGGGCCGAGGAACCAGCGCACCACGAGGATGAGGATCAGGGCAGAGATCGTGAACTGGCCGACCAGGATCGACTGGTTGAGCTCATCCCCGCCTCCGACGAGCCGCGGGTCGATGACGCCCAGCAGGCCGACGAGGCCGCCGACGATCGCGGCCTTGATCTCCGGCGGAGGGGTCCGAATCCTGTCGAAGAGGTCGAGCATCGCCATGACGAGCCGGTTGTAGGCGACGCCGAGGAAGCCGACGAGCACGCCGAGGCCGCCGAAGAGCAGGAGGGTCCACATCGGGGGCGTGGAGATGTCCGGTACCGAGAAGACCGGGTCGGATCCGACGATCAGCCGGGCCACGGCCATCGCGGCCGCCGACGCGGCCAGAGTCGTGATGACAAGGCGCGTGCGGAAGGCCCGGGTCACCTCCTCGAAGGTGAAGAAGGCGCCGCCGATCGGTGCGCTGAACGCGACGGCCAGGCCGGCCCCGGCGAGCGCGGCTGACAGCGTGCGCTCGTCCTCGTCGGGCACCTTCGCCAGCCGCCCGGCCCGTGCTCCGATGATGGCGCCCATCTGCACCGTGGGACCCTCGCGGCCCAGCGCCAGGCCTGCGCCGATCGCCAGCAGGCCGCCCACGAACTTGGCGGGAACGATGCGGAAGGGCGCGTAGCCGATCTCGTGCCGGGCGTTCGCCTCCACCCGCTGGATGCCACTGCCGGACGCCTCGGGGACGAACCGCACGATCAGTCGAGCGAGTCCCACGGCGATGGCGGCCAGTAGCACGGGGACGAGCCAGCGCACGGCCGGTGCCTCCTGGGTCCACTCGAGCACGGTCGTGCGGAACAGCTCCACCTCCTGCAGGCACCACCGGAACGCGCCGCCGACGAGCCCGGCCACCGCTCCCGCCGCCAGTGCCACGAGTGCCAGCCGGGCCAGGCCCCCGTCGCGGGCGTCGTCCTCCGGGGGCAGGAACACCCGGGGATAGGGCTGCCGCTGCGTCATGTCAGGGCGCCACCGGTCCGAGCCACCGGGACAGTATTGCGGAGCAGGGATGCGCCGTGGGCCCGGTCGACCTAGGCTGCGGTGAGGCCGTGGGGCACGGCCGGGGGGTACGGAGGGGTAGCGCATCGTGCGCGAGAAGAACCTGCGCGGCGTGGTTGTGCGCGTCGTGGTCGCGGCGGTGGTGCTCGCGGCCGGTGTCGCAGTCACCGAGATAGCGGTGCGTCGGGAGAACGAGCAGGCCGTGCGGATGCAGAGGGGCGCCGCGTCGATCCTCGCCGACAGCACCGCAGACCGACTGTCCTCCACCCTCCAGTCGATCGCCTCGGCCTCGCAGTCCCTCGAGGCCTTCGTCCTGGCCCACGACGGTGATGTGGACCGGGCGGAGGTGCCCGCCTTCCTCGACGTGCTCCTTGGCGATTCGGGCGGTGAGTCGCGCGTCGAGTTCCGATCGATCTCGCTGGCACCGAACAACCGCATCGCGGTGATCGCCCCGGTGGCCGGCAACGAGGCGGCCCTCGGCCTGTCCTTCCCCGACCACCCCGATCAGTGGGCGCAGATCGAGCCCATCATCCAGTCGGGTCAGACCGCGTTGGTCGGCCCCTTCCCCCTGGTCCAGGGCGGATCCGGGCTGGCGCTGAGACTGCCCGTGCGCCTGTCCAATGGCGACTACTGGGGGCTGGTCAGCACCGTCGTCGACAGCGATGCCCTGCTGGCCGGTGTCCTCGGGAACGGCGCCGACCCGGGCCTCGCCGTGGCGCTCCGCCTCGAACCCGGTGCCCAGTCCCAGGGAGCTGATTTCGGCGACGTGAGCGCGTTCTCACCGGATGCCGATCTCCACTCCCTCGAGGCGCTCGGCCGCACCTGGCAGGTCTCGGCCATGTCGGTGGCACCATTGCCCTCGAACAGCCTCACGAGGATGGTCGGCTACGGCCTCTCGCTCGTGGTGGCACTCCTCGTCTACCTCCTCATCGCCGCGCTGCAGCGCCGGCGCGAGGTGTCGCGGCGGCTGACGTCTTTGTCGGCCCGAGTGCCCGGTGTCCTGTACCAACTGCGAGTCGGGCCCGATGGTCGATGACCGTGCCCTACGTGAGTGAGGGATTCACCGACCTGTTCCCCAATGCGCCGGCTCGCGTTGATGCCGACGCCGCTCCCCTGTGGGACTGCTTCGCCCCGGAGGATGCGGAGCGAGGCGAGGCTTCGCTCCGTGCGGCGGTGCGGGAGAACCGGCCGTGGCATGAGCGGCTTCGTGCGATCGGCGAGAGCGGGGTCGATCGATGGGTGCTCACGGACGCCGTGCCCCAGCGCGAGCCGGACGGCAGCACCATCGTGCACGGACTCTTCACGGACGTGACGGACGAGGTCGCCGCGGAGGAGGCCCTGCGCGTGTCCGCCAGCGTCTACGCCTCGACGCGCGACGGCGTCGTGATCATGGCGCCGAACGGCACCATCATCGACGCCAATCCGAGCTTCGAGGCCGTCGTGGGCTTCAGCTCCGAGGCGCTCGCGGGCCGGGATCTTCGGGCGCTCAGCGCCGGGATCACTCCCGCGGTCGTCTTCGAGGACATGCGCACCAGCGTGGAACGGCACGGATTCTGGCGTGGGGAGATCGTCACGCGATCGCGGCTCGGTGCCGTCGCCACCCAGATGCTCACGGTCTCGGCTGTGTACGACGACGCCGGCGAGGTGAGCCATCTGGTCGGCGTGCTCACGAGCCTTGACAACATCCACGACGACCTCGTCACCGGCCTTCCCACCCGGCAGGTGCTCGAGGACCGTCTCGTGCAGGCGATCGAGGCAGCCCGGCGCTCGGGCCAGCGGGTGGCCCTGCTGCTCCTGGGCGTCGACCGGTTCCGGGACATCAACGAGACCCTGGGCCATCGGCTGGGGGACCTGGTCCTGAAGGAGATCGGCGAGCGACTCGTCAGCGCGGTCCGCGACGGCGGCACGGTGGCCCGCGTCGGCGGCGATGAGTTCGCCATCCTCGTGCCGACCGAGGCGTCGGGGAGTGACATCGAGGACCTCGTCGAGCGGTGCCGAGGCGTGCTGGCCGCCCCCTTCAGCCCGTCCGAGCGGTCCGTGCAGGCCAACGCGAGCATCGGGATCGCGGTCTATCCCGATGACGCGGCGACCGACGCGGCCCTGATGCTGGCCGCGGACCAGGCCCTCCGGGTGGCCAAGGGCGAGGGGCCGGCCTCCTACCGCTTCTTCACCTCGGCCATGCAGGCCGAGGCCCGGGCCCGCGCCGCACTCAGCGGCGACCTTCGCACGGCGATCGCGGACGGCACCCTCGAGGTGCTCTTCCAGCCGGTCGTGAGCCTCGCCTCCGGGGAGCTGGTGAAGGCCGAGGCCCTGGTCCGGTGGGATCACCCAACGCGGGGGCCGATCAGCCCCGGGGTCTTCGTGCCCCTCGCCGAGTCACTCGGACTCGTCGCGGACATCGGCGACCACGTCTTCGGCCACGTGCTCGACCTGCTCGAGCAGGCCCGCGACCTGCAGCCGGCGTTCGCCGTGAGCCTGAACATGTCACCCCTCGAGCTGAAGGCGGCCCCGGCGGTGCACCAGCGCCGCGTGAGCGAGCTCCGGCGACGCAGCATCCCGGGTTCGCTCGTCATCGTCGAGATCACCGAAGGCGTCATGGTCGAACTGAATCCGGCGGCCGCAGCGACGATTGCCACCTATCGGGACGCGGACGTGGAGTTCGCCATCGACGACTTCGGAACCGGTTACTCGTCCATGGCGTACCTGCAGCAGCTCGACGTCGACTTCATCAAGATCGACCAGGCGTTCGTCGGCGGGCTTGCCCCCGACAGTGGCGACCTGGCTCTCTGCCAGGCGATGGTGGTGATGGCGCACAGCCTCAACCTGGCGGTCATCGCCGAGGGCATCGAGACGGCGGAGCAGGCCGAGCTGCTGAGGTCGATGGCGTGCGACTTCGGCCAGGGCTACCTGCTCGATCGCCCGCTCACCGCGGAGCAGCTGCTCCAGCGCCTGCGCGAGGGCGCGCGCTACCTGTGACCGTGCCCCTCAGCCGGGAATCAGCGGGCACGGGTGGTCCAGGTACATCGCGTGCAGTCCCGCGATGTCGCCGGCGCTGAGCTGTCCGGCGCCGTTGCCGATGCTCTGCGGGTACATGATCGAGGTGTAGTCGTCGACGTGGTCGAAGCCGAGGACGTGCATCGTCTCGTGGATGACGAGCGCCTGGCGCCCCTGCAGGTCGTACCAGTAGCGCCAGTTGCCCTCGACCCACTCGTGGTGGACCGGCTGGCTGCCGGCATAGAAGTCCTTCGTCCACTCCGACGTGGAGCTGAAGCGGACGAGCCCCTTGCCGAGGCCCGCCGGGCCGCCGAGGCCGGCCACGTACTGGCCATGATCGGTGAGGTCGGCCCAGCTGAAGGTGACGGCCGCCGTCTTGGGATCGGTGACCTCCTCAAAGCGCAGGCCCGTCTGCGCAGCCAGCGTCGCGAGACCCTGACGGAGGTCGTCGATCATCGTCGAGCGGTCGGGTGTCTCGCCGGAGCGGTCGAAGTACCACGGCACGGCCTGGCAGAAGGTGAAGGTCGCGCCCATCCTCTGGGTGACCGACAGCGGGGCCCAGCCCTGGTTGAACACCTGTCCGGGCTCGGGATGCCACCGCCCTGGGACGTCCGCCACGGTGATGACGTGGTCTGCGGCCGCCCTGCCCCCGCGTGCGGTGATCGTGAAAGTTCCTGTTCTGTCGTACGACACCGGGAAGCGAACGCGGCACCTCTCGGGCGTGCGTGCCGCCTTGCGGACCGAGCAGGAGCCCTTGGCCGACCTGAGCGTCCCGTCTCCGTAGCCGACGCGCACGCGCGAGCGGTTGTCCACCCCCGTGAAGACGACCTGGGCGGGTTGGGAGGACTGCCGGTCCAGCCGGACGAGGTCGGGGGCATCGATGGCGACAGTGATGGACTGACCCGGTCTCGGGGCCTTCGCGGAGGGCTGCGCCAGCGCGGGCGATGCCGGCAGTGCGACGAGCAGCGCAAGCATGCCGGTCGCCGCAGCCATCATGGCGCGGACGATCATGTGCCGGTTCGTCACGTCCTACCTCCGGCGTCATTGTGCATCGGGGGCACGCCGGTCGCGCGGTTCAGGACCTCCGGGCGCGCTCGTTAGGGTGCCGCCATGACGTCGAGCGTCCTCGCCCCTGATTCGTTCACCGGGATCCCGGTCGTCTCCCTGGCGGGCTGGCGGGCCGCCGGCTCCGATCGGGCCGCGTTCGCGGAGGACCTCGTTCGCGCCTGCCACGAGGTCGGCTTCTTCACCCTTGTGGACCACGGGATCGACCCGTCCGAGATCGACCGCTACTTCGCGATGCTCGAGGCCTTCTTCGCCCTGCCTGAGGCCGTCAAGGCACGCATCGACAAGGCCAACTCCCCGCACTTCCGCGGCTGGGAGCGCGTCGGCGCCGAGCTGACCGACAACCGCGTCGATTTCCGCGAGCAGCTCGACCTCTCGACGGAGAACCCGGCGTATCCACCGGATGCGCTGCCGGCCTACCTGAGGCTGGACGGCCCGAACCAGTGGCCCGCCGAGGAGGACCTGCCCGGCTTCCGGGAGACGGTCACCGCCTTCCTGGCCCGGGTGGGGGACCTAGCCGATGAGCTGATGGAGGTGCTGGCCGTCGGCCTCGGACTGGAGCCCGGCACCTTCCGGGATGCCTTCGGCGAGCGCCCCCTGTCGCTGGCCAAGCTCATCAGCTACCCGCCGACGCCGCCCGGCGAGGCGGGGGTCAACAGCCACCACGACGCCGGCTTCCTCACGCTGCTGCTCCAGCACGGCGTCAGCGGTCTGCAGGCGCTGAACCCGGCGGGCGAGTGGATCGACGTGCCGCCCACGCGGGGCGCCTTCGTCGTCAACCTGGGCGAGATGCTGCAGTCGATGACGGGCAACTACCTGGTGGCGACCACCCATCGCGTCATCAGCAGCGAGCCGCGGTTCTCGGCCGCGTACTTCCACGGGCCGGACCTGCGTGCCAGCCTCGCGCCCCTCGACCTGGACGCGCGCTTCGAGGACGCCGTCGCGGCCAGTCCGCGCCACAGCGGCGCAGGGTTCATGGCCAAGCGGGACGAGCTGCTCTCGGGCGGGTCCGGCACGCAGAGCACCGGCGTCGGCGTGTTCGGGGAGATGCTGTGGAACTACTACGTCCGCAGCTACCCCGAGATCGTCAGGCGGCACTACCCGGACCTCGTGTGACCAACCCCTGGGCCCACGTCGAGGCGGACGACGATCTCGCCGCGGACCTCCTCGCGGGCACGGTCGAGCTCGTGCTCGAGGCGGGCGGGTGGATCCACCCGGAGGCCCGCTTCCGCGCCCGGGCGGGCGAGATCGGGGTGTGGTGCGCCGCCGAGTTGGGGGAGCCGCTCCTCCACCTGCCGTCGGAGGCGTTCCTGCGCATCGGACGGGCCTCTTGGTCGGCCAGCGGGGAGCGGCTGGAGTTCACGGACCCACCGGCGGACGTCGGCGGGCTCGAGCACGAGCTGCTGATCCTCCAGACGGCCCTGCACAACGCCTGCGACAAGATCCCGCAGCTGGTGGCGACGCACCCCGTGCTCGCACCCGACCTCGACGACCCGGTGATCGACGCGGTGCGCGCATTCCGCCCGAGCTTCCGGCGGCGCCAGCCCACGCCGGCGGGCCTCTTCTGGAGCGACCGCACATTCCGCCTCCCGGCCCACGAAGGTGCGGCTCCCGAGCCGATGGCCCTGCCGCTGGTGGACCTGCTCAACCATGCCCAGGGCGGCGCGACGGGCAGCTGGACCGGCGAGACCTTCGACGTGAGGGCCGCTCGCGGGCCGGGGGGTGAGTGCGTGCTCGATTACGGACTTGAGCGCGACGCGATCGGCATGGCCGTCGTCTATGGGTTCGTCGACCACACCTGCCAGGTGGCGCACAGCGCCCCGCTGGACGTCGAGGTGCCGTCGATGGGGCCGGTTCGCGTCCTCGCGAGGGGACGCACGCGCGCCGGAGCGCTCCTGCCGCCCGTGGTCACGGAGACCTCATCGGGGACCGAGATCAGCCATCTCACCTACCGGCCCGGCGGTGGCGCCGCCCTCGCCCGGCGGCTGGAGAAGGCCTCCGCGCTCACGTCGGGCCAGTGCGCCGCGATCGTGCACGCCGTCGCCGCGGCGAACCTCGATCTGCTCGGGCGGCTTGTCGGGGCCATCGACGCGGCCCCGCGATCGGCCGCGGGCGCGGTCCTCAGGGGTGCGGCACGGCGTCAGTCCGACGTGATCACGTCGTCCTGAGGCGGGCCGACGACGGAGTCGAGCTCGTCCTCGCTCAGTTCGGGAACCGGCTGATCCCTCCCGCCTGACGGGTCCGCGCTCACAGCCGGAACCAGCTGGCGCCGTTGAAGTCGAGGACCGTCCCGCTGACCCACTCGGCCTCGGGAGAGGCGAGGAACAGCACGGCGTGGGCCACCTCCTCGGCGGAGGGCACCCGGTTGAACGGGCTCTGGCCCCGGATCTCGTCGCCGCGCTCCGCCAGGGACTCGGCGGCCATGTCGGTCTCGACGAAGCCGGGGGCGATCGTGGTCACGGAGATGCCTTCGTGCCCGAGGCTCTTGGCGATCGACTGCCCGAAGGCGGCGATCCCGGCCTTGGTCGCCCCGTAGGCGGGGTTCTTCGGTTCGCCGCGGAAGGCACCGCGGCTGCCCACGTTGACGATGCGGGAGGAGCCGCCACGGGGCATGTGCTGCAGGGCGCACCAGGTGACGTTGGCGGCACCGACCAGGTTCACGGCGATGTGCTCGGACCACGCGGCCTGCCACGTCTCGTAGTCGACCGACTCGATGGGGTGCGCGACGAAGACGCCGGCGTTGTTGACGAGCACGTCGATCCGGCCGAACTCGGCAGCGACCCCGTCGACCATGGCCCGGATCGAGTCGGCATCGCCGAGGTCCGCCTGGGCGAGCACGTGGCCGTCGCCGGTGAGTGACGCCAGCACATCGGCCGCCGCTGCTGCCGAACTCCCGTAGTGCACGGCCACCCGGCAGCCGTCTGCGGCGAAGGCGCGGGCGATCGCCGCGCCGATGCCGCGCGATGCCCCGGTCACGAGAACTGTCCGTCGGTCGACCATGGGTCGATTCTGCCAAGGGCCGCCGGGAGCCGAGGGGTGACGGGGTGGTGAGGGATCAATACCCCGGGGGGTATCCTTATCCCGTGGTCGGCACCGTGGACATCGTTCAGACGATCTCGGGTGGCTCGCTGCTCCTCGCCCTGCCGATCGCCTTCGCCGCGGGCGTCCTGTCCTTCCTGAGCCCGTGCGTGCTCCCGCTGGCCCCCGGCTATCTGTCCTACGTCACGGGGCTCACCGGAGAGGAGCTGGCGGGTGGGGGCTCGCCGTCCGGCTCCGTGCTGGTGAGGACGCGGGTCAAGTCCCGCGTGCTCCTCGGCAGCATGCTCTTCGTCCTGGGCTTCTCCCTCGTCTTCGTGTCCTTCGGCGTGCTCTTCGGCAGCCTCGGCTCGCTCCTCCTGGAGTACCAGCGCGGGATCAACATCGTCCTCGGGATCGTCGTGATCCTGCTGGGGCTGTCCTTCATGGGCGTGCTGCCGGGCATGAACCGGGAGTGGCGGATGCACCGCGCGCCGAACTTCTCCCTCTGGGGCGCTCCCGTGCTCGGCGTGGTCTTCGGCCTGGGCTGGACTCCGTGCATCGGGCCGACGCTGACGGCGGTGCAGGGCCTCGCCTTCTCGGAGGCCAGCGCGGCGCGTGGGGCGCTGCTCAGCCTCTTCTACGCGTTCGGCCTCGGCCTGCCCTTCATCCTGCTCGGGCTGGCCTTCCGCCAGCTCGCCGGCGCCCTCGCCTGGGTCAAGCGCCACTACGCCCTCGTCATGCGCATCGGTGGCGGGCTGCTGGTGGTCATCGGGGTGCTGCTCGTGACAGGCCTGTGGAACGACGTGACCATCTGGATGCGAACCACCTTCCCCCTGTTGGAGACATCGATATGAGCAATCACTCCCGGCGTACGGCAGAGCGCGCAGCTGCCGACAAGCGCAACCGCAGCACGATGGTCATCGTGGTGGCGGTGGCGCTCACGGTCATCGGCGGCCTTGCGGCCTTCGCGCTGCTCTCGGGCGGGGGAGGCACTGCGAGCGCGGTGGCCGGCGCCTCGGGCAGCTCGATCGACTCTGAGACGACAGCGCTGCGACCCTGCCCGCAGGGGGATCCGAACGCCCCGGCGACGGAGGCGCTGCCGGCCCAGAGCCTGCCGTGCCTTGACGGCACGGGAGATCTCAGCTTCGCGAGCCTCACGGGCAAGCCGACGATCATCAACGTGTGGGCCTCGTGGTGCCCGCCATGCGTGGCGGAGCTGCCGTGGCTGGCCGGATTCGACCGTGCCGTGGGCGATCAGGTGCAGATGATCGGCGTGGACGTCAGCGATGAGTCGGGCGCCGCTCTGCGGATGCTGGCGTCCTCGGGGGTCACGTACCCGTCCGTCTTCGATCCCGCGGGGAGCACCCGCGCGACGCTCGGTTGGTCCGGCACCCCTGTCACCTACTTCATCCGGCCGGACGGCACGCTCGCCTACCGACACGAGGGCCGGCTCCCCGACGAGGCCACGCTCTACCAGCTCGCCGCCCAGTACCTCGGAGTCCAGACGTCCTGACGCACCGCCCGAAGCCGGTCCCGGCGGCAGGGGCACCGATGGGCCGGATGTACCCTCGGATGACCCTTGTTGAGGGAATGCCGAGCCTTCGTGCCGGCTGGGAGTCAGGGAGACCACGTGGGCGTGTGGGTCGTGGTGCCCGCCTTTGATGAGGCGAGCAACCTGGAGATCGTCGTTCCGCAGATCGTTGAGCACCTGCACACCGTCGACCCCGACGGCCAGGTCCTCGTCGTTGACGACGGCTCGCGCGACAACACCCGCGAGGTGCTCGAGGCCCTGCAGCAGAGCCTGCCCTGCCTGCACGTCGACGGCTGGCGACGCAATCGTGGCAAGGCCGCCGCCCTGAAGCAGGGGTTCACCGTCGCTCTGCAGGCGGACGCGAGCATCGTCGTCATGATGGACGCCGACGGCCAGGACGACCCGTCGGAGCTTCCCCGGGTGCTCGAGCAGGTCGGCAACGGCAGCGATCTGGTGACCGGCGCCCGACACGAACGAAACGACCGCTTCGTGAAGCGCTGGACGTCGAAGATCTACAACGGCACGACCTCGCGGCTGTCCGGCACTCCGGGCCGCGACTTCAACTCCGGCTTCAAGGCGATGACGGCCGAGACCGCCGAGGCCGTCTCGCCGATGCTCTACGGCGAGCTGTACCGGTACATCACCGTGATCGCGCACTGGCTGGGCTTCGAGGTCGCCGAGGTGCCCGTGAAGCACCACGCGCGCCTGCACGGCAAGACGAAGTACGGCCTCAATCGCTTCTGGCGCGGGATGCTCGACCTGATGACCGTGCGCTTCCTCATGTCGTACGAGCACCGGCCCTCGCACCTCTTCGGCGGCCTGGGCATCATCTCGATCCTCGTCGGGATCGTCATGCTCGCCTACCTGTTCGTGGAGAAGCTCCTCGGAGCGGCCATCGGCCAGCGGCCGATGCTGCTGATCGCCGTGCTCCTCGTGGTCGCCGGGCTGCAGGTGCTGCTGTTCGGCCTGCTGGCCGAGCTGATCGTGTATGTGCGGCAGCGCGGGAGCAGCACGCCGCGATGACGGCTCCGCACGACGAGGCGGGCGAGCCCAGCCCACGGCGCTCCCGCTGGCTCGTCAGGTTCCTGGTCCTCGCGCTGGTCCTCTTCGCGGTCCTGTCGATCACCTGGCTGCAGCTGGCCACCCGTCTCGGCGGCTTCAAGGTCGTGGACCTGGCGATCCTCGTGGTCGTCTGCCTGAGCCTCTCCGCCCTGCTCCTTGTCGGCCTGCAGGCCGGGCGCGATTTCGCGGCGTCCTCGTCCACGCGGGTGGCCCGCCGCCTCCGCGCGTATGGCGCGGCTGCGGGTGCCGCCATCGAGAGCGAGGAGCAGCACCAGCCACGCGTCCCGCGAGTGCACCTGCCCCTTCCGATCGTTGTGATCGCGGCGGTCATCCTCGCCGTGAACGTGGTGATGCTCTTCGCGGGCGCCTACCAGACCGGCATCGGCGTGGACGAGCCCGTCCACGTGGTCCGCCTGCAGCAGTGGCTGACCAGCGGGTGGTACATCCCCGACTTCCTCCTCAGCGGCGGCGAGTCGACCCTCGGGGACACGTACGTGTACGCGCCGGTCGCTGCGCTCGTCGCCCATCTCGTGACCGTCCTCGGTGGGGCGGAGGGCCTGACCGAGGTGGCCATCTCGCCCGAGGCGTACACGATCCGCCAGTTCGCGATCGGCATGTTCTCGCTGGTCGGTCTCGCCGGCGCCGCGACGATCGCCCGCCTGGTCTTCCGCTCCTGGCGGTGGGGGGTCCTCGCCGCCGCCGTCCTGTCGGCGATCCCGATGTGGACCGGGCACGGGATGTTCAACATCAAGGACACACCGGTCGCCGCGGGCTACACGGTGTTCACGTTGGGGCTCGTGCTGCTCAGCCGACCGGTGGCACTGACGCGGGGGAGGCAGCGATCCCTGGCGATGGCCGCGATCGCGACCGGGCTGGTGATCGCAGTGGGCACCCGGCCGGGGATGTGGCCCGCCCTGACCGGCAGCGCGATCGTCGCCATCGTCGCCGTGACGGTGCTCACGGCGCGGTCGGTGGATCGACGGACGGCGCTGCTGACGGCATCGGTGCGGACCCTGATCTACCTCGCCAGTGGCCTGATCGCCTACCTCGTGCTGCTGGCCATCTACCCCAATGCCTTCTCCCGGCCCTTCAGCGTGGCTGTCCTGTCGATCGGGGAGTCGGCCGGCTACGGCTACGCGACCAAGGCGCCGAGCGACTACCTGCCCCTGTGGTTCTCCAACCAGATCCCGGTCGTCATCCTCGCCATCGCGATCTTCGGCCTCGTCGTCAGCCTCGTCGGCCTGATCCGCGCCTTCCTGGTGCGTCGAGCACGGCGCTCGACGCAGCCGCCCGAGCGACGGTGGGGACTCCAGGAGCTCATGGTCCCGGTGCTGGCGCAGGCGCTGCTCATGCCGGTCATGGCCATCGTGATCCGTCCCACGATCTATGACGCGATGCGGCAGTTCCTCTTCATCATCCCGGCGTGGGCGATCATCACGGGAGTCGGCATCTGGTGGCTCACCCGGGCTGTGAGCGGCGCCGGTGTCGGTCGGCTGGCCGGCCGCACCGTCATCGGCGTTCTCGTGGCCGTGGCCTTGGTCATGCCGACCTTCGACCAGTTCCGGCTGTTCCCCTACAACTACACGTACTTCAACGAGATCGCGACGATGAATCCCATCGACGGGCGGTGGGCGACGGACTACTGGCGACTCAGCGAACGTGAGTTGGCGAAGAAGGTCGATCTCGGGCCATCCGGCCTGTGCCCGTACGGCTACGCGAAGGGTCCCGTCGACTGGCGACCCGAGCGGATCCTCGGCTACCCCACCTGCCGGTCCAACGAGAACTTCACCGTGTTTCGCAGCGTCGACGGGCCATCC
The DNA here is from genome assembly GCA_016125355.1 of Actinomycetales bacterium. Taxonomy (GTDB): domain Bacteria; phylum Actinomycetota; class Actinomycetes; order S36-B12; family S36-B12; genus UBA10649. The sequence goes on from WGLX01000019.1 coordinate 21,482, forward strand.
GACCAGCAGCCCAAGCTCAGCCCCACGCAGTTCTGGTACACCATCGAGAACCGCAGCGGCTACCACATGCCCGAGAACTGCCGGCTCGCTGACGAGGTGGCTCGCCCCTTGCGCGGGCAGACCCTCATGATGAGCCTGGCGGCCATCTGCGACCTGCGCTTCCCCGAGCTCCCGAACTCGCAGGTGATCGCGGCACGCACCCTCGACAGCTCTGCCTTCGTCAGCGGATGGGCACTGCCCCCGCGGCCAGGGGGCGTGTGGTCGACGGGCACGTCGGCGCGGCTCGGCGTGATGCTGCCGAAGCAGCTCAGGGACCAGGACGTGCAGCTCACCGTCGACGGTCATCGGCTGGTGCCGCGTGGCGAGGAGCGGCGGGTCGACCTGTGGGTGAACGACGTCCCCCTCGTGGGAGCCATCTACGGTGACGACTCCGAGGATCAGCGGATACAGGTCACGGTCCCCGCGGACGTCGCGGGGAAGATGGGGGAGGGCCGGATGATCGTCACGTTCCGGACGCCCGATCCCGTGCCGGCCGGTCCTGCCGGGATCGGAGGCATCGGGGATCCGGTTGGATTCCTCCTGAACGCCATCGGTGTCGCGCCGGCGCAGTCGTCGGGCGGATGAGGAGACGGGCATGGACCTGAAGGGCACGTACGTCAGCGCGGCGCGCAGCGTCCGACGCGGCGCGGAGTCGCTCGGTGTCATGGAGGGCTGGGATCGCCGGGCCACGACGTCGCGCGCGTGGTGCTGGTCGCGTTCGCTCCTCGCCGTCTACGACTTCGAGGATCTCGTGCGCCTCGACGTGCCGTGGTGGACCTTCGACGCGGCTGACCGCGTCGAGGCCTTCCTCCGTGGCCGCCGTGACGCCCGCGTGTTCGAGTGGGGATCCGGTGCGTCCACGATGTGGCTGGCGTCCCGGGCTGGATCCGTGACCGCCGTCGAGCACGATGCCGAGTGGGCGCACATGGTGGGCGACCGCGTGCCGGCGAACGCGCGCGTGGTGCTCGTGCCGCCGGCACCGGTCGCCGGCAACGCCGCTCCGATCCTTTCGGAGAAGGCCGGTTTCGAGGGGCTTGACTTCACCGACTACGTGGAGCAGATCGACAAGGAGGACGATCCGTTCGACCTCATCGTCGTGGACGGACGGGCCCGGGGGGCCTGCCTTCGGCGCGCCCTCGACCATCTCGCACCCGGCGGCATGATCGTGTTCGACAACGTGGACCGTGAGCGGTACCGCCGGGCCATCGCCGCTGAGGGCGCGGGGATCCGCGTGGACTGGACCCGCGGACTCACGCCGTGCCTTCCGTACCCCACCCGGACGGCCCTCATCACCGTCGCCGAGTCATAGGAGACGTCATGTCCCGGCAGGCCTGGATGACCGTCCTCAGGGTGGTCTTCCTGGCCGCGGCCGTCGTCTTCGGATGGTGGTGGCTGCGGGGTGACTGGGACGAGGTCCAGGACGCCATCACCACGGTGTCGGTGTGGCACGCCCTCGTCTCGGTGGTCCTCGTGATCGCCGGGCTGTCATGCACCGGCTTCGTGTGGGTGCGCATCCTGCGCAACTACGGGTACGGGCCACCACGGTCGGTCTCGCTGCCGGTGTTCTTCGTCGGCCAGCTCGGCAAGTACATCCCGGGCTCGGTGTGGTCGTTCGGCGCGCAGGCGGAGATGGCCCGGCGACATGGCGTCCCCGCGCGCACGACGGTGGCGACCGGCCTGATCTTCGTCTACTGGAACATCGTGACGTCGGCTCTTGCCGGGGCCATCGCGATCATGCTCGGCGCCGTCGACGTGGACATCCCGAGCTGGATCGCGCCGATCGTCGCTGTGGGGGCCGTCGTTGGGATGGTCCCGATGGTCGTGACCGTGGTGGGGAAGCGCCTGGTGAAGAACCCGACCGACCTGGTGGTCGGCTGGGCGGACTCGGCCGTCCTCCTCGTGCTGATGACAGGGGCATGGCTGGCGTATGGGTTGGCGATGAAGCTTCTGACGCCGGCATCGGTCGCCGACGACGCTGCAATCCCGTTCGCCACGTTCGTGGGCGCCTTCGCGATCTCCTACATCCTCGGCCTGCTGGTCTTCTTCGCACCGGCAGGGCTCGGTGTGCGCGAGGTCTCGCTCACCGTCCTGCTGACCCCGGCGATGGGGGTGGGTGCCGCGGCTGCCGTCGCACTGCTGACGCGCGTCGTGCACACCGCCGGGGACTTCGGCATCGCGGCGGCCTCCTGGGGGCTGGGCCGGCTCCTGAACCCGCGTCGCACGGACGAGGAGACCGCCTCGCCGTAGCGCCATCGCAATAATGGCGCGCATGGCCCTGCTCGTCGCCTTCAGCGTGCTGCTGCTCGTCGGCGTGCTGCTGTCCGGCCTGGCCAACCGGACGATCCTGTCCACGGCGGTGCTGTTCCTCGTGGGCGGCTTCGTCCTGGGCAACGGCGTGACCGGCGTGCTCGACATCACCACGAGTGATCCGATCGTCGCGAACCTCGCATCCGTGGCCCTGTTCGCCGTGCTCTTCACCGACGGGCAGAAGGTCGGATGGAGCGACCTGACCTCGGCGTGGCGCCTTCCGGGCCGGGCCCTGCTGCTCGGCATGCCGCTGACGATGCTGGTCACAGCCGCCCTGGCCTATTGGCTGGTGGGGCTGTCGTGGCCGGAGGCCCTCCTGATTGGCGCGATCCTGGCGCCCACCGATCCGGTGTTCGCGGCGGCCCTGGTCGGCAACAACCGGGTCCCGTACCGGCTGCGCCACCTCCTCAACGTCGAGTCGGGGCTGAATGACGGCCTCGCCCTGCCGTTCGTCCTCATCTTCCTAGCGATGTCGGGCTCGGGGCACGTCGCGTTCGGGGAGCTCGTGCTCGAACTGGTCGGCGGTATCGCGCTGGGCATCCTCGTCCCGTGGGTGGCCATCCGGCTCGAGCAGTCGCGCTGGTTCAACGCCGTGCACGTGTACGAGCCGCTCAATGGCGTGGCCATCGGCCTGCTCGTCTTCGCTGTGGGAACGGTGACCCACGCCAACCTGTACCTCGCTGCCTTCGCCGCCGGCATCACCATCGCCACCATCGGCCCCAAGCAGCGGCAGGCGTTCGAGCCCGTGGGCGAACTCGTCTCCGAGTTGCTCAAGCTGGCGGCCCTGCTGGTGTTCGGCGCGCTCATCTCGCCGCAGTTCCTCACCGAGATCAGCGCCTCGGGCTGGGTCTTCGTGGTGGCGGCGTTCATCCTCGCCAGGCCGGTGGCCCTCGCCATCGCGCTGTGGCGATCGGGCCTGACGCGCCGGGAGCAGGTGGCCGCGATGTGGTTCGGCCCCAAGGGCTTCGCATCCGTCGTCTACGGACTGCTAGTGCTCGAGGCCGGCATCGCGACCGGTGATGTGATCTTCCATCTCGTGGCCGCGACCATCGCCCTGTCGATCATCCTGCACTCGTCCACCGACGTCGTCGTGGCGAACAGCTTCGCCCGGGCGGCCGAGCGGGAGATCGAGACGGCCGCCCACGAGAAGGTCGATGCGACGCCGGTGGAGGAGTCCCCGGGCTAACGTCGCGAGAGCGGTGCTAGGACGCGGGCCAGCGGTTGTAGCCGAACGCCGGATCGTTGGCATGGAGGCGACGGATCCACTCGAGCTCCATGCGCTCGACTTCTTCCGCGTCCGCGTCAGGGGACTCCCACAGGATCTCCTTGCGCACGGTGAAGTTCCGGCGCTCCTCGCTCGTGAAGTCGGCAAGGAACTGGTCGTTGGCGATCGGCTCGATATAGGTGATCTGGTCCGTCCGGTCCTGTACCACCAGGATCTTCCCGTTCGGGTACGTGACCTTGTAGACGTTCGGCACCCTCTCAGCGTCGCAGAGCCTCGCGATCGAAGCGTGCTCGAACGATGGGGCGAGGTGCGCCGGGGGTCTGCCGGGCGACACGGTGACGCCGCCCATCATGGAGGGCCACGGCGGCCGCCCATAGGCTTGGCGGTGAGGAACTCGGGCCTCCGCGTGACTCGCCCGCCCCTCGGGTCGCTAGCTCAATGGGTAGAGCTGCGGACTTTTAATCCGTAGGTTCGGGGTTCGAGCCCCCGGCGACCCAC
>WGLX01000028.1 GCA_016125355.1 Actinomycetales bacterium
CGACCGCGAGGATCCGCGCGCACTGATCGGCGTAGTCCGCGGCCCGGTCCGCGTCGCCGGCCAGCGGCAGGCGGGTCAGCTCCCGGGCGATCGCGGACACGTGCCCCGCCGACAGCGACCCGGCCTCCAGAGCGTCGCGCAGCGGGCGCATCGGCCCGGCCAGGTCCGATGCGTGCTCGAGTTGGATGTCCATCGCCCGGGGGCTCAGCCGCAGCGCCGCCGCGAGCTCCGCCGACGCGAGCATCTCCGCCGTCACGAACCCGGACGCGGACTCCGCGCGAGCGGCCTTCTCCGCCTCGAAGTGCCCGACCAACCGCTCCCGCACATCCGCACGCGCCTTCGCCTGCAACCCGGCGACGTGCGCCGCGAGCCGGTCCACCTGCTGGGCGAAGGTCACCGCCTCATCCGCGGACAGTCCGGCCGGGCCGACCTGCAGCAGGCTCGCCAACTGACCCACGCCGGCCGGCCGGGACACCGCCTCGGCCAGCGCATCGCTGTCGGTCCACTCCGGCAGGTCGTCGAGCTCGTCGTCCAGCCACGCCGGAGTCTCCGCGACCGGCGGCGGCCAGTCCGCGCGGAGGGCTTCAGGAAGTTCGAACATGTGTTCGATTCTAGTAGGACGGTGTGGCCCACGCAACCCCGAATCCCCAGAAAACCGTTGCGAATCAAGGAAAATCGTGCACAGTCACAGGGCCGGGCGAGGGTGCCTAGACGGTCAGCACGATCTTCCCGCGCACGGTGCCGTCGTTGAGGGCCGCGAGGCCCTCACGCGCTTCGGTGATGGGCAGGACCCGGTCGATGACCGGGCGGATGCCCGTCCGCTCCATGAGGTCGAGCAGCTCCCGGAGCTCACCGATGGTGCCCATCGTCGAGCCGATGATGGACAGCTGAAGGAAGTACACCCGGTTGAGGTCGGCGGGGGGATTGGGCCCCGAGGTGGCGCCGGAGATGACGATGCGCCCGCCCGGACGCAGGGAACGCAGTGAGTGGTCCCAGGTCGCCGCGCCGACGGTCTCCATGACGGCGTCGACCTTGCCCGGAAGCCTCTCCCCGGATGGGAAGGCGCCGTCCGCTCCGAGTTCGAGGGCCCATGCCCGCTTCTCCTCGTCCCGGGAGGTGACCCAGACCGTCCGGCCGAGGGCCCTGCCGAGCACGATGAGTGCGGTGGCCACGCCGCCGCCCGCTCCCTGCACGAGGATCGTGTCCCCGGGGGCCGTCGCCGAGCGCGACTCGATCATCCGGTACGCGGTGAGGTAGGCGGTGGGCAGGCAGGATGCCTCCTCGAAGGTGAGCCACGAGGGCTTGTCGACGAGGTTCCACGCCGGCACGCGCACACGCTCCGCGAGGGCACCGGGGTAGCGCTCGCTCAGCAGCGACCTGCGCGGATCGAGGGTCTCGTCACCCGTGGCCTCCGAGTCGCCGATCACGGCGTGGATGATCACTTCCCGGCCATCCTCCGTGACGCCGGCCGCGTCGGTGCCGAGGATCATCGGGACCTGGTCGGCCTTGAGCGCCTGCCCCTTCAGGGCCCAGACGTCGTGATGGTTGAGGCTGCACGCCCGCACGTTCACCGTCACCCAGTCGTCGGGGGTGAGCGGCTCCTCGATCTCGCCGACGGCGAGGACGGAAAGCGGATCGTCGCGGTCGATTCCGGCGGCGTAGACGGCAAGCATGTCCGGACCCTATCCCCCGGCGTCCTGCCGACCACGGTGACGGAACGGGAACAGATCCTCCTGCTCACCCTCCTCACGCAACCGCACGAGCATCGCCTCCGCCTCCTCGAGCGTCGGCTCGTGACCGTCGTCCACGAACCAGCAGACCGTCATCGGCTCGGTGGCCCGCTCGAACCAGCGCGACCGGTCCTGAAGGGCCTGGCGATGCTGCGACTGGCCGATGACGAACGCCCTGAGCGCGGCGAGATCCCTCCAGACCGACAGGTTCACGATCATCCGCAAGTCCCCGAACATGCGGTAGCTGGTCGAGCCGGCCCCCTCGTCGCGGAGTCGCCAGAGGAACCCGTCGGCGGCCTCCGCCGCGGCGTTCACGTCGGCCAATTGCTCCACGAAGCTGCCCATGCGCGGGTCCTCGAGGTCGTATCTCATGCGCGCGATGTTGAGCTGGGCGAGGGGCACCGTCTCAGCCTGACAGACGCGATCGGCCGTACCGGAACCAGAGGCGGCCGACGATCTCGGAACGCCGAACCGGACCGAAGGTCCGTGAGTCCTCGCTGTCCTCCAGGTTGTCGCCCAGCACCCACCAGCCGTCGTCCACTTCGTGACTGATCCGCTTCACGACGAGCAGATGAGGACGCAGCGGATGCGCGTGCAGGACGACGTCCCCGGGGCGCACGTCACGAGTGCGCCGGACGACCCACCACTCGCCATTGGCGAGGGCAGGCTCCATCGAAGGTCCCACGATCCGCACGCGGGTGACCGGCAGCACGCCCCCATCCTGCCCGGTGCCGGATACCGCGAACGGGACTATCGTTGGGAGTCCACGACTACTCAAGGAGTCATTCGGACATGAGCCTGATCTCGAAGCTGCTCGCCCCCCGCACCAGCGCCTACGCGCACTGCGATCTCCCGTGCGGTGTCTACGACCCGGCACAGGCCCGCCTCGAGGCGGAATCCGTGAAGGCGTGCATGGTCAAGCACAACGCCTCTGACGATCCCGACTTCAAGGCCCGCGCCATCGCCATCAAGGAAGAGCGCTCGCACATGGTCAAGGAGCACCTGTGGGTGCTGTGGACCGACTACTTCAAGGCCCCCCACTTCGAGAAGTACCCGCAGCTGAACGGCCTGTTCAACGAGGCCACCAAGCTGGCGGGCGCCGGCGGCACCAAGGGCACCAACGACGAGGCCGTCGCCGACCAGCTCCTCGCCAAGATCGACGAGATCGCGGCTATCTTCTGGGAGACCAAGCAGGCCTGACGGCACAAGCCTGGAGACCCCCGTCGGGACCCTGACGGGGGTCTCCTGCGTTCCTGTGGGGTGGATCCGCTGAACCTTTCCAGCCATCGTGGCGGATGACCCGAATGTCCCGGCTGGGTCACGATCTCGTGGACTTTAGGTCGCGGAGTGCCGGTGATCCATCGCGCCCGGGCTAGCGTCGCACGAGGGATCCGCCTCCACGGCGGTCCGACGACGACCATGGGGGCGCGGATGCGCAGTGCACGAAACCTGACCGCCGTGGCAGCCGCCGGCGCCTGCGTCATCGCCGGCGGCCTGACCTTGGCGGCGGCTCCACCCGCTTCTGCAGCAAGCGACACCCTCAACTGCGACGCGGCGACCAGCCCCGTGGGGTACACGCTGACTCCCGGCGAGACCCTCACGATCACGGCCGTTGGCTGCTACGGCATGACAAGCGATACCAATCCCTCCAGGTACATGGACTCGCTGTCCGCGACCTTCAGTCCCAGCCTCCAGCCGGACTTCTGCAGTCTGACCGTGACATCGGGATGCACAGGCTCGGTCGCTGCTTTCTCATACCAACTCCTCACCGTCACCATGGTCGCCCCCGCAGTCGACCAGCCATCGACACGCAGGATGCGCACGTACGCCACGCCAGAGGGCGCCGGCACGGTCGAAGTCTGGGTCAGCGTCGTCACCCCACCCGCCGAGAACTCGTCCGGCGCCGCGACACCGCCACCGTGGCTTCAGGCATACGCACGCGCCAGCCGGTCAGAGACCTGCTACGAGGGTTGGAGTCCCTCGTGGGCCCAGTGGCCCAGCGACGGGCAAGGTGGCTGGGTCTGCGAAAGGACGGTCCCCTCCGAGAGGTGATGCCACGCCGCGGTGCCGGGGACCGGTCGTCCTCCGGGCGTCAGCTGCAAGTCAGGACACGTCGAGGTTCAGGCTCGCCTTCCAGACGGCACCGCCCTCGGGCTCCGGGCTCTCGGCATCCCACATGAGCTCGATCGACTTGGCGCCGAGGAGGCGCGCGATGTACGCCTCGCACCACCGCTGGCCGGACTCGACGGTCGGGGCGGCGTTCACGTCGAGGGTCTCCCGGGTCCCGTGGTGGCGTGAGGTCCCGAACACGGAGACCCGCCAGGCGTTCTCGATGCCGGTCGACACCTCGCACCGGAGGTTGGTGTAGTACCCGACGGGGCTGTTCGCTGCCATGGCACGTCCCTTCGCAGTTCCTCGAGGCCGGCTATGGCTGGTGTATCGACCCAAGGAACCGGCACCGGCCCCGATCCCGGCTAGGGTCCTGACCATGTCGGAGGGACTGATTCGCCGCGCCACCCCGGACGACGTGGCCGAGATCGTGCTGATGGTGCAGGAACTGGCGGACTACGAGAAGGCACGCCACGAGGCGGTGGCCACCGCGGACCAGTTCCGGGCCGCCCTGTTCGGCCCCGAGCCCAAGGTGTTCGCCCACGTCGTGGAGCACCCGACCCCTGACGGCCGTCGCCTCGCCGGCTTCGCGCTGTGGTTCCTCAACTTCTCCACGTGGCTGGGCCGGCACGGGCTCTACCTCGAGGACCTCTACGTCCGGCCCGAGGTCCGCGGCACCGGGTACGGAAAGCAGTTGCTGGCCACCCTGGCCCAGGAGTGCATCGACAACGACTACGGCCGGCTCGAGTGGTGGGTGCTCGACTGGAACTCCCCCGCCCTGGGCTTCTACGCCAGCCTCGGAGCGGTGCCCATGGACGAGTGGACCGTCCACCGGGTCACCGGTGATGCCCTCGAAGCCCTCGCGAGCCAGGGTCGGCCATGACACCAGTGACGCTGACCTTCCCGGCAGCCTCCGTCAATGTGGCGCTGGCCCGATCGGTCGCGGCCGCCATGGCGGCCCGCGCGGACCTGACCCTCGACCGTCTTGAGGATGTCCGCCTCGCGGTCGACGAGGCCGTGTCCCAGCTGCTCGCCGGCGCCGCGCCCGACTCCACGATCAGCTGCCGATTCGTCCTGGACGAGGACAGGCTCGAGATCACCGTGTCCGCTCCGTGGTCCCCCCGGACGGCGCCCTCCGCGGCGACCTTCGGCTGGATGGTGATGAACGCCCTGTGCGATCACGTCACCGCGCACCTCGCCGACGGAACCCTCTCCCTGACTCTGGCCGTCCTGCGCACCGCGCCGGCAGAGGCGTGAGTCCGGCAGCCGACGCGGAGGCGGCGAACCGCGACGCCCGCAGCCTCCTGACCGAGCTCGCCACCCTCCAGGACGACGATCCGCGGCGGGTCGCGCTGCGCGACGAGCTCGTCACGATGCACCTCCCCCTGGTCCGCCACCTGGCGGGCCGCTACCGCGACCGCGGGGAGCCGATCGAGGACCTCGTGCAGGCGGGCACCGTCGGCCTCATCATGGCCATCGACCGGTTCGATCCGGCCCGGGGAACCGAACTCGCCTCCTACGCGACCCCGACGATCCTCGGCGAGATCCGTCGGCACTTCCGCGACCACGCGTGGGCGATCCGCGTGCCGCGTGGGCTGCAGGAGCTCAATGCACGCGTCAGCGCGGCCGTCGAGGAGCTCACCGCCCGGCTGAACCGCGCTCCTACCGTCCGGGAGATCGCCGACGCGATGGATGTCCGCACGGACGACGTCCTCGCGGCGCTCGAGGCGCGGCATGCGTACTCGCCCGACACCATCGACGAAGGCCCTGACACCGCGGCCACGATCACGGACGCGTGGGGCGGCGTCGAGCCCGCCTTCGCCGCCATCGAGGACCGCGAGTCCCTCCTGCCACTCCTCGCAGCGCTTCCTGCACGGGAGCAGCAGATCCTCCGCTTGCGCTTCGTCGACGGGATGAGCCAGGCCAGCATCGCCGAGCGCCTTGGCATCTCCCAGATGCACGTGTCGAGACTCCTGGCGCGCTCCCTCAGCAGCCTTCGGGAGGGGCTGGCCGACGATGGCTCAGACATTGCGGGCCGCCGATAACGGTCAGTCCTCCAGAGCCCGGCCGGTGGCGGGAAGCATGGCGAGCACGAGCCCCAGGACCGCCATCACGACCGCGATGATCCCGACGGTCCGCTCGACCGGGCCGCTGGACTGCGCCACCTCGAACCCGAGCAGGCCGACGATGATCTGGGCGACGACGAAAGGCGAACGCGCCCACGAACGACCGCGCCACCAGCCGATCGCCACCCACAGCAGGCCCGCGCCGAACAGTGCCGTGAGCACGATCACGAGCAGCAGCGCCATCGGGTTGGAGACCTCGGCCGGTCCGGTGATGCCCACCCGGATCGCCTCCACGATGTCGAACACCGCATAGCCCAGGAGGGCAACGGCCTGCACCGCGGAGATGGCGGCAGGGCCGACGAGGTGGCGTTCGGGCGCGGGCACGGGGCCACGCTAGCGACCGGGCCGGTGTGGTCGGCCGGGGACTAGGCTCGTGGGCGTGCGTGGACTCCTCGTCGTGAACCCCCGCGCCACCACCACCTCGTCCCGCGTCGTCGACGTCATCGTGCACGCCCTGTCCGACGAGATCGACCTCGAGGTCACCGTCACCACGCACCAGGGCCACGCGGTCCTGCTGGGCGAACGGGCCCGGGAGCAGAAGCTCGACATCGTCGTCACGCTCGGAGGGGACGGGGTCATCAACGAGGTGGTCAACGGCATCCTCGCCGAGGGGCCGGGGCCCGATGTCCCCATGCTGGCGCCCGTACCCGGCGGCTCCGCCAACGTCTTCGCCCGCTCCCTCGGCCTGCCCAAGGACACGGTCGAGGCGACCGGCATGCTCCTCGACTCCCTGCGCACCGGGGACAGCCGCCTGATCGGCATCGGCACGGCGAACGATCGATGGTTCCTGGCCAACGCGGGCCTCGGCATCGACGCCGAGGTCATTGCCGCGATGGAGGGACACCGCGAGCAGGGACGCGCCGCCACTCCGATGCGCTACCTGATGACCACGCTCAACACGTACTTCCGGGGCACCGACCGCCGCCACCCGGCCCTGACGATCACGGCACCCGGAAGCGAGCAGCCGGAGCCGACCGAGATCTCCGGGGTGTTCCTCGCTTTCGTGCAGAACACCTCGCCGTGGACCTACCTGGGGAACCATCCGATCACCCCGTGTCCGGATGCCTCCTTCGACGCGGCCCTCGACCTCTTCGCGCTCCGCCGGATGGGGATCCCCACGTCGCTGGTGGCCGCCGGGCGGCTGCTGAGCGGTTCCGAGCGCATCCGCGCTCGCGACGGGATCGTGGCGTGGCATGACCGCGGCGAGTTCACCATCACGGCGAGCCGACCGGTCGCCTTCCAGATCGACGGGGAGGGCATGGGCGAGACCACCTCCGTCCGCTTCCGCCACCATCCCGACGCCATCCGGGTGGTGTGCTGACCGGTCCGACCTGAAAGCGCTTACTTGCGATCCGATAATCGGTGGATCAAATCGGACTAATGGGGCGATCGTTACCGTATTGTGATGTAACTGACAGTCTTCTAACGAAAGTTTCCCGGTTTTCCGCTTGTCCGACCGGGGATCGTCTGCGAACCTGTACAGGCCCATTGCTAGCGCGGGTTGGCTTCTTCCCTCTGCTACCGGCCGGGAGACCCTCGGCGTCGAGCAGTCGTGCCACCTCGTGAAAGCAATCACGAACACCGGATGACCCCGGTGACAGACGACTGGAGGGATTGGCATGGACTGGCGCCATGAGGCCGCCTGCCGTGACGAGGATCCTGAGCTGTTCTTCCCGATTGGCAATACCGGCCCGGCCCTCGTTCAGATCGAGGAAGCCAAGGCTGTGTGCCGCCGCTGTGCGGTCGTCGACGAATGCCTCCGTTGGGCCCTCGAGACCGGTCAGGACGCCGGCGTCTGGGGTGGCCTCAGCGAGGACGAGCGCCGCGCCCTGAAGCGCCGCAACGCCCGGCTCCGCGCCCGCAGCAACGCGTAGGTCCTGGCCTCGGCTGCACCCGCGACTCCCCCTCAAGCCCACCGATCATCGGATCGGCAGGGGCACGCCGATGCGCGCCTGCGTACCGCCGTCCTCGGCGTGCTCGATGACGAAGGTGCCGTGCAGGTCGCCCGTGGCCAGTGACTGGACGATGCTCAGCCCGAGCCCGGTGTGGGCCGGATCGAATCCCTCAGGCAGGCCCTGACCGTCATCCCGGACCGTCAGGAGCAGGTCGCGGTCGCCGCGGGCCAGCACCAGGGAGACCACCTGCGCCCGCGCGTGCTCGACGGCGTTGTTCAGCAGCTCGGACGCGATCATGGCCAGCGGTGTCGCCAGGTCCCCGGGCAGTGCGCCCCACGACCCCACCCGGCGCAGTTCGGGCACCTTCCGGTCCCCAGGGTCGTACGCCGGGGCCAGGTCCCGGACCAGGGCGAGCACGCGATCGGCGATCTCATCGAAGTCGACCTGCTCACCCACCTCGCCCGAGAGCGACTCGTGGACGACGGCGATCGCGGCGACGCGCAACTCCGCCTCAGCGAGCGCCTGCCGGGCCTCATCGGTACCGGCGCGACGGGCCTGCAGCCGGAGCATCGCCGCGACGGTCTGCAGGTTGTTCTTCACCCGGTGGTGGATCTCCCGGATCGTCGCATCCTTGCTCAGCAGCGCGCGCTCGCGACGCCGCAGGTCGGTCACGTCCTGCAGGAAGAGCACCCCGCCGCGACGGACGCCGTTGCGCAGCAGGGGGATGCCGCGCACCAGGACGGTGGCCGACGGGTTCTCGATGTCGGCGCGGCCGGCCGCGCGCCCGGCCGCCACCGCCGAGAGCGCCTCATCCATCCGGCCCGGCCGGTGCGAGAGCCGCACTGCGATCTCGGAGAACACTGATCCCACGATGTTGCGCGCCAGGCCCAGTCGCCGCAGGGCACTCATGGCGTTGGGGCTGGCGTAGGTGACCACTCCCCGCTCGTCCAGCTGGATGAGCCCGTCACCGACCCGCGGCGTCTCCGTCGTGTCCGACGCCGTCTCCGCGACCGGGAAGGCGCCCTCGACGACCATCGCCAGCAGGTCGTCGGCAGTGGCGAGATAGGCCTCCTCGAGCCGTCCGGGCACTCTCGGCGTGCCGGGCACGTACCGCGCCAGGACGGCGATCACACGGTCGTCGCGCCGGAGGGGATACGCCTCGGTCGTCGTGGGCAGCAAGGGGTGCTCGGCCGCGCGGAAGGTCACGGGCCGCCCGAAGGCGATGGCCTGGTCGAGGTACGGGAGGCGACCGCGTGGCGCGAAGGTGCCGATGAGGTCGTCCGGGACGACGGTGGAGGTCGTCGTCGGACGCACCTGCGCGAGGGCGATGAGCCCCGCCTCGTTCCACGTCGGGGCCCACAGGACGAGATCGCCCATCGCGAGATCGGCGATGAGCGACCACTCCTCCACGACGTCGGAGAGAGTCGCGATGTCCTCCGCCGACAGGTCAGTTCGATCGCGCGCGATCCTCGAGAGCGTGCCCACGAGCGCAGACGATACGCCCGGAGAGATGCCGATCCGCCGCGCCCCGACTACCAGAAATGAAGGCGCGAGATGGGCGTCTGGGAGACCGGATCCATGGTGAGCAGTTCGCCGTTCCAGCGGACCTCGCTGCCGTCGTCGGCCACCTCGACCGAGCCCACGACTCCGTTGCGGACAAGGTCGGCGCTCGTGATGCGGCGGCAGTCGCGGACCGGCACGACGCGGCGGCTTCCGGGGGCCGGGGTCTCCGCCACGGCCGTCGCGTTGGAGAACAGCACCGAGAGGTCCGACGGGACCGCACCGAGGGCGCCGTACTGCGGTCCGAGCACGAGGGGCTCTGCGGAGTCGATGGTCGCGTTCGGGTCGCCGGTGACCCCCCAGGCGGGGAATCCGCCCTTGACCACGAGCTGGGGCTTCGCCGCGAACGCCTCCGGCCGCCACAGGACGATGTCCGCGAGGTAGCCGACGGCCAGGCGCCCCACCTCGTGGACGAGACCGTGGACGATCGCCGGGTTCACGGTGATCTTCGCGAGGTACCGCAGGATCCGCTCGTTGTCGTCCTGCACATCTCGCTCGTCATCGCGACCCGCCAGCACGCCGGCGAGGGCGAACGTGCGCCACCATGTCTCCCCCGCCCGGCCCATGCCCTGCGCGTCGGAGGACGTGACGCCGATGACGCCGAGGTCATGGAGTCGCCCTTCCGCCGCCATCGTGACTGCGCGCACCCGGGAGCGCGCGATGCGGATGTCGCTGTCATTCCCGGGGTTCATGCCGTGCGACAGCAGAATCATGTCCACGTGCTCGGCGACCGCATTGATGCCGTACGGCAGCGTCGGGTTCGTCGACGAGGCGAGCACGTTCGGGACGCCGGCGAGTTCGAGCACGTTGGGGGCGTGGCCCCCGCCGCAGCCCTCGACGTGGTAGGCGTGCAGCACCCGTCCGTCGAGCACCGCCAGGGTGTCGCGGACAGACATCGTCTCGTTCAGCCCGTCGGTATGGAGGGCCACCTGGATGTCGTGCTCGTCCGCGACGCGCAGCGCCGTGTCGATCGTGCTGAGCGTCGCGCCGGTGTCCTCGTGGACCTTGAGCCCGCAGACGTGCGCCTCGACGGCCTCGCGGATGGCCGCGTCGCGGCTCGAGGAACCGCGACCGAGCAGGCCCACGTTGACCGGGAAGGCCTCCATGGCCCGGAGCCCCCGTTCGAGCACCCACGCCGAGCCGAGCCCGACCCCCCACATCGGACCTGCCTCCTGGCCGATGACCGTGGTCACCCCCGACGAGATCTCCGCCTCGAAGACCCGCGGGCTCAGGGTGTGGACGTGGGTGTCGATCCCGCCCGGCGTCGCGATGAGGCCGTCCCCGTCGATGACGACGGTCCCGGTCCCGGCCACGATGTCGATGTCGTTGGCGATGTTCGGGTTGCCCGCCTTGCCGATCCCGCAGATCCGACCCTCTCGGATGCCGATGCTGGCCACGCGGACGCCGTCGACCGGATCGAGGACGACCACGTTGGTGATCAGCACATCGCACGACTCACGTGCGGCCAGCGCCTGGAGACCGATTCCGTCCCGCCCGGTCTTGGCGAAGCCGACGCGGAACTCGTCGCCGGAGTCGGGAACGCGGTCGGGGATGCGAAGGCGGAGCGCGGTATCGCCCAGCACGATGACCTCACCGGCGAGCGGCCCGTACTCGTGGGTCACGACTCCTCCCCCCGCTGACGCATGAGAGCCGCGATCGCACCCGCGGCGTCCTCAGCGGTGTTGACCGCGTCACCCTCCACGATGTCGAGGTAGCCGCAGGAGCGCAGGACGGCCAGCGCCCTCGAGCGCACCGCCTCATCGTCGAGGGAACCGTCCACCGCACCACTGTTGCCGACCATGACCCGGTCCCCCTCGATGGGTCGCATCGGCAGCGACACAGACTCCCCCGGACGGATCCACACGGTCTGGCCCGTCTCGAGGGCCAGTCGGTTGCCGAATGCCCCAGCGCGGTCCAGTCGGAGTCGCGGGTTGACCTCGGCAAGGTGGATGTGCGACGTCAGGCCGATCGGCGTGGGCGCCTCATTGGTGATCTCGATGACGCGCCACCGGGGCTGGTCGGCCGGCGTGGACGCCGGCTCGCTGACCGCGGCCGAGCCGGTCCCGAAGGGTTCCTTGACCACCACCAACCGGGTGCCGTCGTCGAAGCGCGCCTCGACCCGGACCTCGCTCAACGCCTCGGGAACACCGGGCAGCACATCGTCGGGGGTGAGCAGGGCGCGAGCCCGTTCCAGGGTCTCCGGGAGCGAGAGCCCGTCGCGAGCCCACTCGCAGACCGCGTCGGCGATGAGCGACCGGGCCTCCGGGACATTGAGCAGGAGACCGCGGTCGCGACGTCGCTGGGCCAGGCTCGCCGCGAGGAAGAGCAGCAGTCGATCCGACTCGCCGGGTGTCAGTGGCATGTCAGCCTCCACCCGCGGGACGGCCAGCGCACGAGGTGCTCGCTACGTCGCCGGTCCTGCCGGGGGCTGCGGTCCACACGGTGGCATTCTCGATCAGGGTGACGGCCACCGTCGAAGGCTAGCGGGCCTGCGGGATAGTGGACCCGTGGACAGCAACGTGACCATCCGGACGGCAGAAGCGGACGATCTCGCCGAGCTCGGGCGCATCTGCGTCTCGGCCTATGACCAGTCAGGCCAGCTCGAGCCGGGGTCTCCCTATGTCGAGACGCTGCTGGACACCCCGACCCGCGCCGCCGACAGCCGGCTGCTGGTCGCAGAGCGCGAGGGCCGCATCGTGGGCACCGTCACCATCTGCCTGCCGGGCTCGTCGTCCGCCGAGATCGGCCGTGCCGACGAGGTCGAGTTCCGGTTCCTCGCCGTCGACCCGCCGGCCTGGGGAACGGGGGTGGCACGCGCGCTCGTGGCCGCGTGCGACCAGCACGCCCGGGACACCGGGGCGAGGGCCCTGGCCATCTGCGTCCGGGACATCAACGTCGGCGCCGCGGCCATGTACGAGCGCATGGGGTTCATGCGGGAGCCCGATCGCGACTGGAGCCCCCGGCCCGGCGTCGACCTGCTCGCCCTCACCCGTCCGGTCCAGTAGCCCAGCGAACCGCCCCACGTCCGGGAGGTGCAGGCGCCTGCCGCTAGAGCAGGATGACGAGAATGTCGCCCTCGCGAACGACGTCGCCGGGCTGCACGCTGATCTCGCCGACCTTGCCGTCCGCCTCGGCCAGTACCGGGATCTCCATCTTCATCGACTCGAGGATCACCAGGGTGTCGCCCGCAACCACGGCGTCGCCCACCTGGGCGACGATCGAGTGAACGGACGCCACCATCTCGGCCCGCACGGTCAGCTCCACGTATCGCTCCTCCTCGTCGAGCCGAAGGCTAGTCGCCTGTGCTGCGGTACGTGATCGAGATCTGACGGATCTGCGTCACGATCTGCACCCGCAGGCTCTCCGGGGCGTGGTCACACGTGCACGACCTCAGGACGAGCGCCTTGACGGCCTTCTCGAGCCCGTACTGGCGCAGGCAGGGACCGCACTCGTCGAGGTGCTGGGCGATCCGATCCCGATCCGTGGCGGTGACCTCGCCGTCGAGGAAGTCGTAGACCTTGGAGAGGACCTCGGAGCAGTCCATCTCGTGGGGGTTCCCGCAGCTCATCAGCCCTCCCCTCCGTCAGCGCCCGTCGCCGCGGGGATGAGCCCGCGTTCGATGGCGTAGTCCTCGAGCTGGGTCCGTAGCAGCTTGCGGCCACGGTGCAGGCGCGACATCACCGTGCCCACCGGCGTGTCCATGATCTCGGCGATCTCCTTGTACGAGAACCCCTCGACGTCGGCGAGGTAGACCGCCATGCGGAAGTCATCCGGCAGGGCGGCGAGCGCCTCGACCACATCCTGGTCCGCCAGCCGGTCCAGGGCCTCGACCTCGGCGGATCGCAGGCCGCGGGAGTCGTGGCTCTCGACCGCATGCAGCTGCCAGTCGGTGAGGTCGTCGCTGCCCGTCTGCAGCGGCTGCCGCTGGCGCTTTCGGTAGATGTTGATGTACGTGTTCGTGAGGATCCGGAACAGCCAGGCCTTGAGGTTCGTGCCCTCGGTGAAGGAATCGAAGGCAGCGAATGCCTTCATGTACGTCTCCTGCACGAGGTCCTCCGCGTCGGCGGGATTCCTCGTCATCCGCAGGGCAGCGCCGTAGAGCGGGTCCAGGTACTGGAGGGCATCGCGTTCGAATCGCGCGACCCGGTCCGGATCCGCCGACGGTGGGGCAGCGGCGTCGTTGTCGGTCATCGGGGTCGAGCCTAGCCCGACCGCGCCGCCACGCAGGGCGGGCAGGCCGTCCGGTTGCACCGAGATCAGTCGCACGCGGGTGGCAACAGCGGACGCCCGAGGTTCATTCCCCGCCGGTGTGACGCGTGATCCATCGAGCGACCTGCACCGCCAGGCCCGGCAGATCGGAACGGGAGAGGCCGTGGTCTCCGTTGGCGGCCGCCAGGACCTCGATGTCAGGGGCCGCGCGGCCCACTTCGGCGGCCGAGCCGAAGGGGTCCCGGTCCCCCTGGACCACGAGGACGTCGCATGGGCAGGCCAGCAGCTCCTCGGCGCGCGTCCGGTCCGGGTCGCCGGGTGGATGGAGCGGGAAGGCGAGGGCGACCACGGCGTCGGCTCCCAGGTCGGCGGCGGTGCGACAGGCCACCCGGGCCCCGGCCGACCGACCGCCCACGACGAGCGGCCCACGCGGACGAAGCGTCCGGCAGGCGTCCTGCCATGCCTCGTCGAGCACCACGGGCCGGGGGGCCACCGTGCGGCCGGCCACCCGCCACGGCTGTTCCATCAGCACGACCGCGCACCCCTCGGCCACCAGGGCGGGCACCAGCGCCTGCAGGTCGACCGCCTCGATGCCGCCCCCCGCCCCATGCCCGAGCACGACGGTCGCCCCACCCGTCCTGGACGAACCGGTCCGGTGCAGGAGGGCGGGCCCGTGACGGGTCTCGACCTCCCGCCGCGACCACCTCATGCGAGGGATTCGTCCGCCGGGATCGGCTCGATCAGCTCGGGCCCGTTGTTCTTGACGCTGTTGACGAGAGTCGATACCGGGTAGGCGGTGAGCACCCCGTCCACCGCCGGCACCAGCAGGCTTCCGGCGGCCTCGGGACCGTTCGTGGGATCGAGCCAGGCCGCCCAGTCCGCCCGGCTGATCGTCATCGGCATGCGGTCATGGATGCGACCCACCTCGTCGGTGGCCTCGGTGGTGATGATGGTGCACGAGAGCAGCCACGCCGCCGGGTCGTCGTCACTCCGGGTCGGGTCGCGCCACCACTCGTACAGGCCGGCCATCGCGAGCGATGACCCGTCCGCTGGATGGATGAAGAAGGGCTGCTTGAGCGGCTTCCCGCCCTTGCCGACGGGCGCGTCGGGCGAGGTGGGCAGGTACCACTCGTAGTAGCCGTCGGCCGGCAGCAGGCAGCGGCGCTTGGCGAACGCCCGCCGGAACGCCGGCTTCTCCGCGACGGTCTCCGCGCGGGCGTTGATCATGCGGCTGCCGATTCCCGGGTCCTTCGCCCACGACGGCACCAACCCCCAACGTCCGATCACGAGGGCCCGCTGATGGACGTCCTCCTTGAGCTTGTCCACGACGAGGTAGACCTTCTTCGTCGGCGCGACGTTGTAGTCCGGGCGGAGTTCCTCGGCCGGCGGGTCCTCGACCTCGAACTCCTCGACCAGCGCCGCCGGGTCCTTGGCCGCTGCATACCTGCCGCACATGGGGCAAGCGTGCCACGTCGAGGCCCGTACACTCCCCTTGTGCCCACCCGCGATCCGCGTCGCTGGATCCGTGCCACGCTGCTCGGATCGGCCCTGGCGTCGCTGACTCTTGCCGGGCACACGGCGGCGGGGGGCGGCGCGGATGCCCTGGGGATCAGCCTGGTCGTGCTGCTGTCCGCCCTCCTGGGCTCGACGCTGAGCCAAAGCCGCCTGCGCCCCGTGGCCGTCCTGGCGGTCCTGCTGGGCGGCCAGTTCCTGCTGCATGTGATCCTGAGCTTCACGGCGGCCCACGGTCACGGCCACCACGGCGCATTGCTGCCCAGCGGCGGCATGTTGATCGCCCACCTGACGGCTGCGGTCGTCGCGACGGTCCTGATCATCCACGGTGACCGGCTCGCGGACGCGTGGCTGCGCTTCCTGTCGGTGCTGCTCGGTGTGACCGTCGAAGCAGCCGCCGCCGCGGTCCCCGTTCCCGGGAGCGCACCACGGCCCGCGGCCGCCGGTGCCCGGCCTTCCGACTTCGTCCTCGGCGTCCTGGTCCGACGCGGACCGCCTCTGCGCGTTACGGGTCCCACCGCGCACTGAGCCGTCGAACGCGATTCCTCGCGAATCGTCCTGATCGCCGACCCGTTCGTCCCCTGGACGTCCTGCGTGCGCGTGCCGACCCCACTCCACGGCACATCCGACCACTTACGGACACAGACAAGGAACGAACACCTCATGAGCAAGAGCATTCGAGCAGTCATCTCCGCTGCAGTACTGAGCGGCGCACTCGCGGTCTCCGCCCTCGCGACGGCGCCCGCGGCATCCGCGGCGCAGCACGCGGCCTGGACCCCCAAGCCCGGCAAGGCCTGCGGCACATCCGGCACCGCCAGGATCATCCAGGGCAAGGCCTACTGGTGCGTGAGCGCCACCGAGGGCGCAACCCCTCGCTGGGGGAAGGGGGTCAGCACGTCCACGTCGCCCCTGACCATCGCCGACGGCTGGGCCAAGGCCGCCGACTCCGGCATGTCCGCCGCCTTCGGCATGATCAAGAACCCGACGGACAGGCCGATCCGCGTCGTCGCGGCCATCAGCCCCGACTCGACGGTCCTGCAGCTGCATGAGGTCGTCGACAAGGACGGCACCATGGTCATGCAGCAGAAGACAGGCGGCTTCGTCATCCCGGCCAAGGGCATGGTGGAGCTCAAGCCAGGCGGCAGCCACATCATGTTCATGAAGGTCACGAAGCCCATCCCGGCCGGGACGATGGTGCCCATCACGCTCATCACGGCAGACGGCGGGCTCCTCAAGGCCACCGTCCTCGGCAAGGTCTTCAACGGTGCCAACGAGTCGTACACCGGCGGCTCCTCCGGCTCCTCGATGTCCGGCATGTGAGCCGGGAGCCATCATGACCACCAGCCACCACCTCAGTCGGCGTGGTCTGCTGGCCGCTGGCGGCGTCGCCCTCATCGGCGTCGCCAGCGGCTGCACGTCCGCCGCCTCGCCCCCAGCGAATCCGACGGCCGCTTCGCCCCTCCCACCATCGGCAACCACAGCGTCCGATGCGGCCACGCAGGCGACCGGCCAGGACCTCGTCTATCCGTTCTACGGCGCCCATCAGTCGGGCGTGGAGACGCCACCGACGACGCTTCAGACGTTCATCGGACTCGACCTGATCGATCCGTCACCGCGGACCGCCGATGCCGTCCTGCGGCTGGTGAGCGACGACGCCGCCCGGCTCACGCAGGGACAGCCCGCACTGGGCGACACCGAACCCGGTATCGCCGCCTCGCCTGCTGGCCTGACCATCACAGTGGGGATCGGGCGGCAGCTGTTCGAGCGCACGAGGCGTGCCGACGCCATCCCCGACTCCCTCGTCGAGATCCCCGCCTTCCCGACCGATGCGTTCGAGAAGCCTTGGGTGCAGACCGACATGATCGTCCAGATCGCCAGCGACGACGCGGTCACGTTGACCCATGCCACGAGGATGGTCACCAAGGACCTGTCCACCCTCGTTTCGGTGCGATGGATGCAGGACGGCTTCCTGCCCAATGAGCCCGCAGTGCCGGGCGGGGTCGGCCGCAGGAATCTGATGGGCCAGGTGGACGGAACGGTGAACCCCGAGCCCGGCACGCCCGACTTCAACACGGTCGTGTGGGACGACTCCGAGGGTCCGGCCTGGGTGACCGGAGGAACCGTGCTCGTCCTCCGCCGGATCCGCCTGCTGCTCGACGACTGGGAGAAGCTGGATCCGACGACCCAGGAGAACGTCATCGGTCGACACCAGGATTCGGGCGCTCCACTAGGCGGCACCAGCGAGCTGGAGGCCTTCGACTACGAGGCCGTCGACGCGAACGGCCTTCCCGTGATTCCGGAGGACGCCCACATCCGTGTCGCCCGTGCAGCCAGCACCGAGCAGATGATCCTGCGCCGGCCGTACAGCTACAACGCGGGGATGCGCAACGGCACCAACGACATGGGGCTGCTGTTCGCGGCCTACATGCGCGATCCCGCGACGTCCTACATTCCCATGCAGACGCGTGTGGCCGAGCTGGACGCATTCAACCGCTGGAACATCACCATCGGTTCGGCGGCCTACTTCCTGCCGGCCGGAGCACGCGAGGGCGGATACATCGGAGAGGGGATCTTCACATGACCGGATGGATGCGGCGAGTCCTGGTGACCGCCGTCACGCTGGCCGCCATGGCAGCGGGTGGAATGGCCCTCGCTGTCACGGCCTCGGCGCATGCGGAGCTGGTCGGGTCCAGCCCGGCCGACGGCGAGGTGCTCGACGCAGCACCCGATGCCGTGACGTTGAGCTTCAGCGAGCGCCTCGTCGAGATGGGCGCGGCGATCACCGTCCGGGGAGCCGACAAGCAATCGATCACTACCGGCCCACTCGCGATCGACGGCTTCGACATGACGGTGCCGGTCGACCCGAACGCC
Source organism: Actinomycetales bacterium (assembly GCA_016125355.1). Taxonomy (GTDB): domain Bacteria; phylum Actinomycetota; class Actinomycetes; order S36-B12; family S36-B12; genus UBA10649. The sequence continues at coordinate 18,013 of WGLX01000028.1, forward strand.
GTTCCCGGGACGTACACCGTCGCCTTCCGCGTGGTGTCCGAGGACGGCCACACGGTGACCTCCACATTCCAGTACTCCGTCGCCGGGCAGCTGCCGCCTGCTGCCTCGCCCGAGCCGACCGCTCCGGTGTCCGTCGAGCCGGCGGCCCCGCAGACCGCACCGTTGTCCGCCGAGCCGACCCCGCCGGCCGCTGAAGCGCCCGTCGAGTCGTCGGGCATCTCCCCTGTGGTGCTCGTCATCGGGGGCGCTGTCATCGTCGGGCTCGTCATCGTCGGGGCGATAGCCTTGCGACGATGACGACGAAGCAGCCTGAGACCGACGCCGTGCTGTGGCCGGCGCCCACCGCCGTCGACCCCGTCGACGCGGTCGTCGCCGTACCCGGCTCGAAGTCCGCCAGCAACCGAGCGCTCATCCTCGCAGCCCTGGCCGACGGCGAGAGCACGATTCGCGGCCTGCTCGACGCCCGCGACACCCAGCTCATGATGGCCGGGCTGAGGCTGCTCGGAAACGAGGTGCACGTCGTCGAGCACGACGACGTGGGCAACGTCGTCGTGCAGGTGGTCCCCCACTTCATGCACGGCCCGGCGAGCATCGACGTCGGTCTCGCCGGCACCGTGATGCGCTTCCTGCCCCCGGCCGCCGCCCTGGCGCATGGGGAGATCATGTTCGACGGCGATGCGCACGCCCGCCACCGGCCGATGGCCACCGTGATCGAGTCGCTGAAGGAGCTCGGCGTCAAGGTCCGCGACCGGGGCAATGGACGGCTGCCCTTCATGATCGAGGCGACGGGCGAGGTCCGCGGGGGCGAGGTCTTCGTCGATGCCTCCCGGTCGAGCCAGTTCATCTCGGGCCTTCTGCTGAGTGCGGCCCGCTTCGACACCGGGGTCACCGTCCACCACGTCGGCGAAGCCATCCCCAGCAGGCCGCACATCGAGATGACGATCGCGATGCTCGCCGAGCATGGGATCAGCGTTCGCCGTGATGGAGGCTCCGTCTGGCACGTCGACCCCCACAACCTTCCTGCGCTCAATCGGCACATCGAGCCGGACCTCACCAATGCGGCACCGTTCCTCGCCGCCGCCCTGATCACCGGTGGCCGGGTCACGATCCTCGACTGGCCCCAACGGACCACGCAGCCCGGGGCGCAGATCGTCGGCATCCTCCAGCAGATGGGGGCCTCGACGCACACGGACGCGGACGGGCTGGTCGTCACCGGGACCGGCTCGATCTCGGGTCTTGACATCAACCTGTCCGACGTGGGCGAACTCGCGCCCACGATCGCCGCCCTTGCGGCGCTGGCCGACTCACCCACCCGGCTCCGAGGCATCGCCCATCTCCGCGGTCACGAGACGGACCGTCTGGCGGCACTCGCGGCTGAGATCAACGGTCTTGGAGGCGACGCCGAGGAGACTGACGACGGCCTGGTCATCCGCCCGCGCCCGCTGCACGGCGGCGCCGTGCAGACCTACGACGATCACCGGATGGCCACGGCTGCTGCCATCCTCGGACTCGGGGTACCCGGCATCGAGGTCGAGAACATCGGCACCACGTCGAAGACCCTCCCGGGCTTCACGCATCGGTGGACCGCGATGCTGGGCGTCCCCGACGTCGAGGCGCCCTCCGCGTGACCCGCCGCCGCCACGACCTCCTCGACGAGGACGACGTGCGCGTACGCCCCGGGCGCGGCAAGTCCCGACCCCGGTCCAAGGACCGACCCGCTCATACCGATGCTCTCAGCGGCATCATCATGACCGTCGACCGGGGCCGATTCACGGTCGAACTCGACGACAGCACGACGGTGTTCGCCGTGAAGGCGCGGGAGATCGGCCGCAAGGGCCTCGTGGTCGGCGACCGGGTCCAGGTCGTGGGGGACCTCTCGGGCGACACGGATACCCAGGCCCGCATCGTGCGCCGTGACGAGCGTCTGTCCGTGCTGCGTCGGACGGCCGACGACACCGACCCGGTGGAGCGCGTCGTCGTCGCCAACGCCACACAGCTCGCGGTGGTGACGGCCACCACCGATCCCGAGCCGCGCATCGGCCTGATCGACCGCGCGTTCGTGGCGGCCCTCGATGCCGGCATCGAGCCCCTGCTCGTGGTCACGAAGGCAGACCTGAGGCCCGCGGATGACCTGCTGTCCCTGTACGGCCCCCTCGACCTTCCGGTGTTCATCGTGACCAGCAAGCGGGTGCCCGATGCCCTTCGATCAACGCTCGTCGACGAGTCGACCGTCCTGGTCGGCCACTCCGGCGTCGGCAAGTCGACTCTCGTGAACGGCCTCGTGCCGGACGCCGACCGCACGACGGGACAGGTGAACACCGTGACCGGTCGTGGTCGGCACACCTCGACCAGCGTCGTGGCCCTGCACCTGCCCGATGGCGGCATGATCATCGACACCCCGGGGATCCGGTCCTTCGGCCTCGCGCACGTCGACCTGCACCGGGTGATCCACGCCTTCCCCGACCTCGAGACGCTCACGGAGGCGTGTCCGCGTGCCTGCTCGCACGACGAACCCGACTGCGCCCTCTCCGCGGTTCCCGACGACGACCCGATCATCCGTCAGCGCATCGACTCGCTGCGTCGCATGATCCGCAGTCGTACCGCTGTGCCGGACGAGCACGCCTGATCCAGGCTAGGCGGGCAGCCGGCTGCCCCACGTCGCCACGGCTCCCGAGTGGCCGGTCCAGACCGTCCAGCCCGTGGCCGCGACCGCCGCGAGGATCAGCGCGACACCGAGGGCGATCACCCAGCCGGGGCGAGGCCGATTGGCCGGGATCCCGCGATCCACGAGCCAGAAGGCCAGCAGCAGGGCGACGTAGCCGCCGGCGAAAAGGGGGAGCACGGAACCGAGATCCGCGTGCTCGGTGGGGGTCCCGACGCGGGCGGCCAGCCGCTCCCCCGACTCCTTGGCGATCACCGCGCTGACGGCCCCGACGGCGGCGAGGCCGACCACGAGGGCGCCGTAGCGCCGCGAGAAGGATCGCCTCAGCACCATGACGATGGCACCCACGGCCGTCAGCGGGATCAGCACGACGACGGCATGCACGACGAGCGGGTGGAGGGGAAGCCCCGCCACGGTGTCGAACACGGACTCCACGGCACGACTCTACGTGCGAGCGATAGGTTCCGGTTGTGAGCAGCCGGTCCGACCTCCGCGCAGACCTCTCGCTGGCGTTGAGCCTGGCGGACGACGCCGACGCCATCTCCATGGCCCGTTTCGGGGCGAGCGACCTGGTGGTCGAGAGCAAGCCGGACCTCACGCCGGTGTCCGAGGCCGACCGGGCCGTGGAGCAGTCCATCCGTCGACGGCTCGCGGACGAGCGTCCCGACGACGGCGTGCTCGGTGAGGAGTACGGGGCGCAGGGATCGACCCGCCGTCAGTGGATCGTGGATCCCATCGACGGGACCAGGAACTACGTGCGCGGCGTGCCGGTGTGGGCGACCCTGATCGCACTCCTCGAGGACGAGGTGGTCACTGTGGGGGTCGTCTCCGCCCCGGCGCTGTCGCGTCGCTGGTGGGCAGCCCGGGGCGATGGCGCCTATCGGGTGGCACCTGGGGTGAGCACTCCGCAGCGGATGTCCGTGAGCGGTGTCCGGGACCTCGCGGACGCCTCCTTCTCGTTCTCCGACCCCGTCGGGTGGGATCGGCGCACCTCCACCGGCCTCGCGGCACTGCTGGACACGACCTGGCGGCAACGGGCGTACGGCGACTTCTGGTCGCACATGCTGGTGGCCGAGGGCGTCGTCGACATCGCCGCCGAGCCCGAGCTCGAGACCTACGACATGGCGGCACTGGTCCCCATCGTCGAGGAGGCGGGCGGGCGGATGACGTCCTTCGATGGTGGCTCGGCGCTGGGCGGCGGCTCGGCCCTGACGACCAACGGCGCCCTCCACGCGGCCGTACTCGAACTGCTGGCGGTCTGAGCGGCCGTTTCGACGAAGGCGAGACAACGCGCCGTCCGTCCGGGACCATGGAAGCCAACGACGACCGGCGGAGGTTCTCATGCAACTGTCGACGATCATCGCGGGCAAGGGCGACTACGTCGCCACGGTCACGCCCCAGGCAACCATCGGTGAGGTCATCACCGCCCTCAATGAGAACCGCGTGGGCGCCCTCGTCGTATCGCATGACGGCAAGACGATCGCGGGGATCGTCTCCGAGCGTGACATCGTGCGCGGCCTCGCCGGCGGATCCGCGCTCGGTCAGCCGGTGGCGACCATCATGACGAGCTCCGTCATCTGCGTCCCGCCGGAGGCGCACACCGCGGAGCTGATGCGGCTGATGACCGAGAAGCGGGTCCGGCACATTCCCGTCACCGACCCCGACGGGCTCATGCTCGGCATCGTGAGCATCGGCGACATCGTGAAGTCCCGCCTCAGCGAGTTGGAGGACGAGCGGGAGGCGCTCATCGAGTACGTCACCCGAGGCGGATGACGGCTATCGCGCAGTGACCCGAAGGGACAGTCCGCCCTCGGGGCGCACGGTGACCAGCGGCCTGACCGCCGGCACCCCCATGCCGGCGGGATAGGAGACCGACACCCGACGCGCAAGCGCGGCCAGCGTCAGCACGCCCTCGACGTAGGCGAAGTCACGGCCGATGCACTGGCGCAGGCCAGCCCCGAAGGGCAGGAAGGCGCGCCGCGGCACGTCCTCCGCCAGGAACCGCTCCGGGAGGAAGGCCTCCGGATCCGACCAGATGGCCGGGTGCCGGTGGAGGAGCCACGGGCTCAAGATGACCAGCGCGCCAGCCGGGATCTCGTGACCGGCCAGGGTGTCCGGCACGACAGCCTTGCGGGTGATCAGCCACGCCGGCGGATACAGCCGGAGCACCTCGTCGAACACGGCCCGCGCAAACGGCAGGCGTCGGTAGTCGGCGAACTCGGGATCCCGGTCCCCCAGGACCGCATCGGCCTCCTCGTGCAGCCGGGCCTGCACGCGTTCGTCCGCCGCCAGCAGGGCCCACGCCCACGTCAGCGCGCTGGCGACGGTCTCGTGGCCCGCGACGATGAAGGTGACGACCTGGTCGCGGAGCTCCGCGGGCGTCAGCCGGGAGCCCTGGTCGTCACGTGAGGCAATCAGCATGTCGAGCATGTCCTCGGGCTGATCCCGTGGACACCGGGCCCGCTCCGACAGCATGTGGCGGACGGCACCATCCAGGGTTGCCACCGAGCGGGCGAGCGTTCGGTTGCCCGGGGTGGGCAGCCAGGACGGCGGCGTGAGCGGAACCCGAGCACGCGCCACCACCACGTCGAGGGCCGAGAGCGTGGCAGCCGTGATGGCGGAGGCATCGGCGGACAGGTCGGTGCCGAAGAGGGCGTGGCCGACGACCTCGAGGGCGAGTTCCATCATCGCCGCGTCCATGTCGACGACGGCACCGTCGGGCAGGGCCGCCCATTCCCCGGTGAGGCGGGCGGTCGCGCCGTTGACGTGCTCGACGATCCGCCCCAGGCCCTCGTGGTGGAACGCCGGCTGCACGAGCGGACGCTGGCGGCGCCATCCGGGCGTGTCGACAGCGAGCAGTCCGTCACCCGTGACCAGCGAGAGCGATCGGTACTGGATCGTCTCCTTGGTGTAGCCGCGATCGGTCATGACGAGCACCCGCCACACGGACTCCGGCTCGTTGACGAGGTAGCTGGGCGGACGTGGAATGGGGAACTGCACGACGTCCCCGTGCGTGCGCCACGCCCGGACAAGGTAGTCCAGGGGATCGGTGCGGATCGCCGTCAGCTCCCGGAGCATCTCGGGGCCGAGGGGTCCGGGCGCGGTCGCGGGCGTCCCGAGGAACCGCTGGGCGCGGGGCCGGGCGGCGGGCGCCCCGGTCATGCCGGAACGGTCTCGGCGGGCACGCCGTAGAGGGTTGTGCGCTCGACCAGTCGACGGCCCAGGGGCTCGACCACCGCACGGAGCTCGTCCTCGGTGATGCCCTGGCCGTGGGCCGCCCCGGCCGCTCGCGAGATGTTCTCGTCCATCAGGGTGCCGCCGAGGTCGTTCACGCCGGCCTGCAGGAGCTGCTGCGCTCCGCCCACCCCGAGCTTGACCCACGAGGCCTGGATGTTGTCGATGTGCCCGTGGTAGGCGATGCGCCCGACCGCGTGCATCAACACGCTCTCGCGCCACGTCGGCCCGCGACGCGCCTTCTGCTTGAGGTAGATCGGCGACGCCATGTGCACGAACGGGAGCGGGATGAACTCCGTGAAGCCGCCCGTCCGCTTCTGCAGGTCGCGCGTGCGGACCAGGTGCCGTGCCCAGTGCACGGGCTGCTCGATGCTGCCGAACATGATCGTGACCGTCGACCGGAGCCCGATCGAATGGGCGACCTCGTGGCACTCGAGCCACTCGCTCGTGGTCACCTTGTCGGGGCACAGGACCTCGCGAATGCGGTCGTCGAGGATCTCGGCCGCCGTGCCGGGGAGCGAGGCGAGGCCGGCATCGCGCAGGCGCGTGAGGTAGCTGTCCAGCGGCTCGCCGAGGCGACGGGCACCCTCGGTCACCTCGAGGGCCGTGAAGCCGTGGACATGCATGCCGGGGACGGCATCCTTCACCGCCCTGCAGACCTCGAGGTAGTAGTCACCGTCGAAGTCGGGGTGGATGCCACCTTGGAGGCACACCTCGGTGGCCCCCAGCGCTGCGGCCTCCCGCACTCGATCGGCAATCTCCTCGTTGGATAGCAGGTAGGGACGTCCGCGGAGGTTGAGGGACGCGGGCCCCTTGGAGAAGCCGCAGAACGTGCACCGGAAGGTGCACACGTTCGTGTAGTTGATGTTGCGATTCCGGACGAAGGTGACGTCATCACCGTTGACCTGACGGCGCAGTCCATCGGCGAACTCGGCGATCGCGGCAACCTCGGGGCCCCGGGCCGTGAACAGCGTCACGAGCTCGGTCACGCCTGGCTCCTGACCGAGCTCGACACCGTTCAGCACCTCCGCCACCTGTGAGCCGGCGCGCGCGGGCGCGGGCACGAGCGTCGGGGGCAGTCGATCGGCCCCGGAGTACCAGGCCGTCGATCGACGACCCACCTGGATCACCTCGGCACCGGTTCCGACGTTGGCCGCCTGCTCGTACCGCTCCGGGAAGGTCGCGCCCGGATCGTCACGACCGAGGCTCTCGGCGTCCGAGCGGTCGAGCACGGCGAAGCGCAGGGCGGGATCGAGCCACCGGGCGGAATCGCCCGCGAACTCGGGGTAGATCGTCAAGCGGGGGGCCAAGGCCAGACCACGGGCCTCCACGACGGCGCGCAGCTCGTCGACGTGCGGCCAGGGCCGTTCGGGATTCACATGGTCCGCGGTCACCGGCGAGACGCCGCCGAAGTCGTCGATGCCGGCGTCCACGAGGGCACCGGGATCGTCGACGAGGTTCGGGGGCGCCTGCAGGTGGACGGTGTCGGGCAGGATGCGCCGGGCCTCGGCGATGGTCAGCAGCAGGTCGTCCAAGGAGCATGGCGGTACGTCGCGCATCGCCGTTCCCGGCTTCGGCACGAAGTTCTGGATGATCACCTCCTGGACGTGCCCGAACTCCTCGTGGGCACGCGCAATCGCTTCCAGCGCCTCGATGCGGTCCCGGGAGGATTCTCCGATGCCCAGCAGGATCCCCGTCGTGAACGGGATCGCCAGCTCCCCGGCCCATCTCAGGGTGGCCAGCCGCCTTTCCGGCTCCTTGTCGGGCGCTCCCCGGTGCGCGGCGAGGTCTGGGTTGAGGGACTCGAGCATCATCCCCTGGCTCGGGGCCACACGCCGAAGGAGGGCGAGATCCGACCGGCTGATCGCGCCGGCATTGGCGTGTGGCAGCAGCCCAGTCTCGTCGAGCACCGCTTGAGCCGCCGCGGCGACATACTCCACGGTCGACGCGTAGCCGTGCTCGGTCAGCCAGGCCCGCGCCGTCGGGTAACGCTCCTCCGGGGCCTCTCCGAGCGTGAACAGGGCCTCGTGGCACCCCGCCTGGGCCCCGGCTCGGGCGATGGACAGGACCTCGTCGAGGGGCAGGTACGGGTGCGGCAGGTGGGCCGGCGAGGTCGCGAAGGTGCAGTACCCGCACCGGTCGCGGCAGAGCCGGGTCAGGGGGATGAACACCTTCGGTGAGTAGGTGATCCGGCGCAGCGGACCCGACGTCGCCAACCCAGGCTCCTTTCCTCAGGCGGCCCATCGTCGCACATCGCACCATCCGGACCGTCCTGCAAGATTTTGCGTGAACTCGCTCACATCCAGTCAGATTTGTTTGTGTTGCCACCAAATCTGCGACATAATCGTTACATCGACGGGAGACCCCCAGAGATGACAAGAGAACAGAAAAGGGAGTGATCCTCCATGAAGGCTATGTCACAGGTCTTCGCATCCCTGTTCGGTACGGCCCCGCTCGACCCTGAAGCAGCCCGTGCCCGGCAGATCCACCGCGACTGGGACCGCGCCCGCGCGCAGGCCACGTCGCCGTCCGAGCTCGAAGAGATCGACGCGATCTTCTCGCGCAACCTCTAAGGGAGCGCTCGTCCGGTGCCGAACTCGGCACCCTGAGCAGCCCCTCCATCCAGCCCCCACCGGCCACCGCCGCGTGGGGGCTGTTTCGTGTGCGGGGTACCCGCTTCCGTCGCACTTGCCATGGTCGTCCACCTGGCCGGCCACCTGACCATCCACTGGACCCGCTGGCTTCGCCGTGGCCGTTCCTGACGAGATTCCCGTGCGTTCGCACGGCAAGACTCGAAATAGGAAGACCCAGGGGCTGGAGCGAGCGATGACCAGACAGGAAAGCGCGGACCGGCGCCGCAATGACCGCCGGCGGTACGCGATGAGCGCCCTGGCTATCACGGCCAGCGTGGGATTGCTGACCATCGGGCTGGTCGCCGGGCCGTGGTCTGCCGCGGCCGACGACGGCACGCAGGCGCCCATCGATGAGATCTCGATGACCGTGCCCGGCGAGGACCCCGAGGGCGCGCCCTTGACCCCCGCCGATCCGCCCACGGAGGAGACGACGAGCGACCACACGGGCGAGAACCCCACGGGCGAGAACCCCACGGGCGAGCACGGCACGGGCGAGCACGGCACGGGTGAGCACGGGACCGGCGAGAACGGGACCGGCGACACGGATCCCGGCGATACAGATCCGGGCGACGATGAGGTCCCCGGCTACGTGTGCGACAGCGATCCGTGTCTTGTCTGCCTGGCGACGGACGACGCCGAGGCTCCCTACCTGCCGGCGCTCTTCGAGCGCACGCACATCATCAACGGCGAGGGCAGCATCCAGCCGACAGGCCCGGCCGCAGATCCTCTCAACATCGTCCCGCCGGTCCTGCACAAGAACGGCAAGGGCAGCTTCGCCGGCCTCAACTGGAACGCGGCGGGCTACGAGGTCTGGCAGGGCGGGTGCGGCGGGGGCGAGCCCTTGCCGGTGCCCGACGACAACGGCGGCCACCAGCAGATCACCGTGTGCCTTGCCACCGGAAACCCTGACGACCCCTACGACGCCAAGACCCTGGGCGCGCAGATGATCATCAACGGCGAGGGCAAGGTCAAGAAGAACAGCCCGGCACTCGATCCGGTCGACGGCGTGTTCCCGGACGAGCCGTACGGCGCGATCATCGAGCCCTTCACGCATCCGAATGGCAAGGCGACGTTCGCCGGCCTCAACTGGACTCCGGCGGGTGAGGCGATCCAGCGGAACGGATGCGTGTACATTCCGCCCGCTCCGCCTCCGCCTCCCCCGCCCGCGCCGGCACCTGTTCCGGAGCCGGCAACGGTGGCACCGGAACCCGCGGTCGTCGTCGAGGAGGCTCCTCCGGTCCCCGAGGCTGTGCCGATCGTCCTGCCCGCGACCGTCCCCGCCGCAGCCCCGGAGCTCGTGGCTGTGCCCACGACGGCGACACCGGTCACGCAGGTACCGGCGGGTGGCGGAGCGTCCGCACCCACCGGCGGCCGGCTGGCGGTGCTCGCGGGCCTCGTGAGCCTGCTGATGTCAATCCTGGCGCTTCAGCGCCGACCCGAGAAGGGGTGTTGATCATGTTGAGGACACGGATGTACCGAGTGGCCGCCTTGGCCACGGTGCTCGGAATGCTGGCGGTCGGGCCTGCCCTTGCGGCCGGCAACGGTGGCGGCGGCGGTGGCGGAGGCGGCGGGAGTGGCGGCGGGAGTGGCGGCGGCGAGACGGAGACCGCGGGCAACAACCTGTCCTACCCCGTGCTGTGGTCCGAGGATGGATATGGGCTAACGCTACGCGGCGACATGCTGGTCCCTGCTGCCAGCACGGCCACCACATGCGTCTCTAGCGACCCGCTCGCCGGATCGGAGGCCTACGACCAGCAGGTGGAGACCAACACCTGGCAGGCGGAGAACACCCTGGTGGCCGGCAATCAGGTGACCCTGATCGACTGGGGCGATGCCATCGAGTCCACCGACTTCAACAGCAAGATGCAGCGGATCGAGACCAGCCTCTATGCGAGCCTCGCCGAGCCCATGACGGGCTACACCATGTGCAAGACGAACGACCTCACCGGCGTGGGTGAGCTCTGGGGTGCGGTGGGTGGCTCGGATCAGGGCCTGACCGCGTTGCCAAGCAACGACGCCATGGTGTACACCGCCGGCGCTCGCCTCACCATCCAGCGGGTGGTCCCCGACCGGACCTACACGTGGGACACCTCGGCTCACCGGTGGGTCGGCTGTGGAGCTGACGCGCCGGTCTTCAATCAGGCGGTCCACGAGTCCGCTGGCGACGGGCCGGGTACCTACGGGGTCGAGGTCACGGTGAGCGGGAAGATCACCTACGGCCTCGTGCTCCGCACCGACTCCCTGCCCACTGGGGAGTACCGGCTGACCTTCAGCCTTGATGGGGCAACGGATGGGTTCCCCGGTTCCGGAACCTCGCTCGCGACGGCCTCGATCCTGGTTCCCGAGGAATCCACCCTCGAGACCCTGGCTGCCGCCGCAGCCCAGGAGGAGTCCGGTGGTGCGCCAGGCGCCAACACGGCCGTCATGCGCAATGACCTGAACCTCACCTATATCGATGTCGGGCTCGGGACCCGCACCGATCCGGTCCCGGATTCCTGCACCGTGGCCCCGCCGGCGACCGGTGGCGGCGGCTCCGCCCCCGCGGCGGAGGTCCCGGCCGCTGCGGCTCCGGCCGCCGAGACCCCTGCCGAGGTGACACCGACCGCGATCGCAAATCCTGAGGCAGCGACCGCGCTGATCGCACAGCACGCCAAAATCACGGTCAAGAAGAGCGGCCGCTACCCCGTCGGCAAGGTGATCGTGCTGGCGAAGCGACCGATCAAGACCGACGCCGGCGTCACCGTGCGGTGGCGCGCGACGAAGGCCTCGCAGGACAACTGCCTGGTTCAGGTCCGCAAGGGCAAGGCGACGGCGACGTTGATCAAGCCCGGACGCTGCACGGTCATCGGCTGGGCGCCCGCCCCGTCGCCTGCTTACGCCCCCTTCAAGGTGACGAGGACGTACCGGGTCATCAGGTAGCCGGTACGCCCGGTGGGCAGGGCCCACCCATCAGAGCCGGACGCCGCGACACCGCGGCGTCCGGCTCCTAGCATGAGAAGGGATGTCGGCTCTGCAGTGGGGAAGGCCCCCGGCCGGTGGAGCCATCCGGAGGCGGTCGTGACCACGCAGGTCGACGGCGAGCACGTGGGCGCCAGCGGTGACCATCCCACCAGACGCTGGGATGACGAGCCGGGCGCGATCACCGCACTGACCTTCGCCCGCTACCTGACCACCGGCCCCACCGTCGCGGAGGCCATGCGCTATCTCGTCGGGCTGCTGTCCTGGCCGATCGGGGCAACCGCGGCCCTTGTCGCGTGTCCGCAGGGCAACGACGTGGCGATCTGCGCCCACTTCGCCCAGCCGCTCGACACGACGACGAGCACCGCACGGATCGACTCGGCACGCACCCAGGTCCGTGACGCCGTCCGCGCATGCGAGCAGGGACGGCCTGTGCTCTGGACCGAGCCCGACGACAGCGAGCGGGTCCCGTTGGCGGCGTGGCCGCTCGGTCCCGCCCGCCATCCGCGGGCGCTCGTCATCGTTCTCGCGAAGGGCCGGGAGGCGAGCCTTGTCCAGGATCGCACCTTCGGCGTGCCCGAGGCGCTGGCCGTCTACCTCGCCGGCAATTCCGCCCAGCTGGGCATCGCCCGACATGCCCCCGCCGGCACCCCCGACCAGGTGTCCCTGACCGATCGCCAGACCCAGGTGCTCTCCTTGATGGCCAAGGGCCTGACGATGCGTCAGATCAGCCACCAGATCGGCTTCAGCGAGTCCACGGCCCGCTCGGAGTCCCTGGCGATCTATCGCGCTCTCGGCGTGCACGACCGGGACACCGCACTTCACGAGGCGACGCGTCTGGGCCTGGTCTGACGGCGGCCTGCCGGGTCAGTCGAACGTCACCGTGAGCGGAGCGTGATCGCTCCAGCGCTCCTCGTAGGTGGCGGCCTTCCCCACGGTCGCGCCCGTGCACCGGCCGGCGAGCGCCCGGGTGGCGACGGCGTAGTCGATGCGCCACCCTCCATCGGTGTCGAAGCCCCTCCCCCGCCACGACCACCACGTGTAGGGGCCAGGCCCCGGACCTCCGTGCTCGCGACCCAGGTCCACCCAGTCCTTGGTGAACCACCGATCCAGATAGGCGCGCTCATCCTCGAGAAAGCCGGCCTTGCCGCGGTTGCCCTTCCAGTTCTTGATGTCGACCTCGCGGTGGGCGATGTTCAGGTCGCCGCAGACCAGCACGTGGCCCTTGCGCCGCGCCGCCGAGCGCTGCAGCCGACCCAGCCGTTCATCCATCGCGTCGAGGAAGGCGTACTTCTCGTCCTGCTTCGGAGTGTCGGCCTCCCCCGTGTGCACGTAGGCGGACACCACCGTCAACGGACCTACCGGCGTGGACATGTCGACCTCGATCCAACGCCCCAGGCCGTCCATGCCGGGCAGCCCGGTCTCGGTGCGGATGGCACTCGGCTGCTCCCGCGTGAGCACAGCCACCCCCGCACGCCCGAGCTGCGGAGCCGGCGCATGGGCCACGTGCCAGTCACGAAGGTCGCTGTCCGCGAGGGCCTCGTGGAGCTGCTCGTGAGTGGCCCGCACCTCCTGCAGGCACACGACATCGACATCCGCGTCGGCCAGCCAGCGCAGTCCCCCGCGCCGGCTGGCCGCACGAATGCCGTTGACGTTCGCCGTGACGACCGATAGCGCCACTAGGTCGTCTTCAGCTGGAACTCGATGACATAGACCTCGTCGGTGACCGAGACCGGGATGTTGGCGAGGAGGTCGTAGCCGTAGAGGCCTCGCTCATTGATCTCGAAGGTCAGAGAGAAGGTGCCGTCCGCGGCCACCACCGTCTGGATGTCGCCGACCGGCTCCATCGAGCCGGAGCCGAACCGGTCGGTCGCGGCGAAACGATTGAGGGTCAGGACTGTGCCGGGCTTGATGGTGCCGCCCGCCGTGCCCTTGATCGTCACGGGCGATCCCGCGGGCGCCTTGCTGGTGCTCAACGTCGCCGTTCCGTCCCAGGCATTGGTGTTCGCCGTCTTGGTGAACCCCGCCTTGGTGAGCTGCCGGGCGGTCAGCGGCACTGCCGTCGACGAGCCGGATGACGGCGCTGGCTTGCCCGAGCCGGTGGTCGTGAACTGGAACTGGAAGCCGACGAACTCGGGATTGACGCTGTCGGTCAGGTACCCGACCGAGTAGCCGTAGGTCCCGGTCATCCCCAGCTGGAAGTGCATGGAGAAGCTGCGGTCCTTCTGCACCACGGCCGTGATGTTGAGCGGCTTCATGGTCCCGCTGCCCTGCCTGTCGCTGGGGATGAAGCGCGACATCGTCAGCAGCTGCCCCGGAGCGGTAAAGCTCGGCGCCTTGCCCGTGATGATCACGTCCTCCCACTGCGCAGCCGTGTTGGTCGGCAGGCTCACGGTGCCCGGGGCCCACCCGACCACGTTCGGCTTCTTCGGGTAACCGGCCTTGGTGAGCTGCTGCGATGTGTAGGTGATGGTGCTGTCCGCCGGTGCCGCGACCGCGGCCGGCGCTGCCATGAGTGCAAGAACTGACGCGGTAGCGATCAGTCCCCCCATTGCACGACGCATGCGCAATGTCCTTCCTGCCGTCAGCCGACGGCGTTCCAATCGGTCTGCTCCGCCACCCGGAGCGCCTGGGCCGCAATCGTCAGCGCAGGATTCTGCGCTGCCGAAGACGGGAAGAATGCCGAGTCCACGACGAAGAGATTCTCGTGGTCGTGGGTGCGACAGAGGCCATCCACGACGCTGGTCGACGGACTGCGACCGGCGACGGCCGTGCCGCACATGTGGCTGTTCATGGAGATGTCGAAGCGCTGCTCGAAGATCGCGGAGTACCCGGCCTTGCGCAGGGCCCGACGTGCCGTGGCGAGCAGCGCCTCATGACGGTCGTAGTTGGTGCGGCGCCAGGACACCTGGATACGGCCATCGGCGTCGACAGTGACCCGGTTGTGCACCGACGGCAGGTCCTCGCTCATGACGACGAACTCAACGCTCCGGTGCGCGATGCGATCGAGCATCCGGCGCGGCACCCGCGTCGCATGCGACTTCATCATCGAGCCCTGGACCTTGCCGATGAGCTGCAGGCTGCCGCCGGGGTAGCCATCGCCCAGATCGTGGTACCAGTCGTTCACGGCCATGGTCTTCTGGAACACGACGTCGTTGGGACGACGCATGTCGACGGCTGCGATGTGAGTGTTGTTGTGCACCATGTAGTTGCGACCCACCAGCCCCGAGGAGTTGGCGAGCCCCGTCGGATGGTCGTCATCGCGGCTGGCCAGCAGCAGCGCTGCGGAGTTGGCGGCCCCGGCGGAGATCACGAATGCTCCTCCGATGACCTCCAGCGGCTCACCGCCGAGATCGCCGACAAGCCGGCTCACGCGGCCGGCCCTATCCACCTCGATGCGGCTTATGCGTGCGCCGGTGAGGAGGCGGACACTGCCACCCGACACCGCAGGTCCGAGGGCGCAGGTCTCGGCGTCGGACTTGGCGCCCAGGCGGCAGGGGAAGCCATCGCACGTCTGGCAGCGGATGCACGAGCCACCGGGTCGTAGGTCCACTCCCATGCAGGTGCTCGCCGGATGCAGCCCTTCAGCGGAGAGCCGTGCCATCGTCTCGGCGATGTACGGCTCGTGGGGCAGGGGTCCGTACGGGAAGGGGGAGCTTCGCCACGGCTCGCTCGGGTCCTCACCCGTCGTCCCGTGCACGCGGTACAGCGCCTCCGCCTGGCCGTAGTAGGGCTCGAGGTCGGCGTACGTGAACGGCCACGCGGGTGAGATGCCCGAGGGGTACACGGTCTCCTCGAAGTCGCGTTCCCGGAACCGCGGAAGGCTCGCTCCGTAGACCTTCGTGTTGCCCCCCACGAAGTAGTGCACGCCGGGGTGGAACTCCTTGCCGTCGTCATCCAGCCAGGTCTCCTCCGGCTTGTAGCGACGGTCGAGGAACACCGCCTCGGGGATCCAGTTCTCGCGTTCACGGGGAAGGGGCCGGCCCCGCTCGAGGACGAGCGCACTGACGCCTCTTCTCGCCAGCCCCCAGGCCAGCGTGGCACCGCCCATGCCGCTGCCGACGATGACCACATGCGCGGATTCTGAGACCACGACCTGAACCTATCTCGCCCCATGGCACTGCACCGAGTGACTTCTCGGGTCCAGCAGTGGCCCCGGCAGGCTCCCTCACGGCGGAGCACTGACGAAGTCGATGAGCTCCTCCACCCGGCCGAGCAGGTCTGGTTCGAGGTCGGTGTAGTCCGACACCCTCGACCGCAGTGCCTGCCAAGCGGCACCCGCGCTGTCCCCCCACCCCAGCGCCGCGCACACCCCCGCCTTCCACGACGTGCCCACCGGGACCGTCGGCCAGGACTCGATACCCGCGGAGGCGGGCTTGATGGCCTGCCAGATGTCGACAAAGGGATGGCCCACCACCAGCACATGAGGCGTCCACTCGCGCATCACGTCCGTCGCAATGCGGTGCTCCTTGCTGCCGGGGATCCAGTGGTCGACGAGCACGCCCACCCGCCGCCCGTCGGCAGGGCGGAAGTCACGGAGGCGCTGCGGGAGAACATCGACGCCGCCGAGCTCCTCGACGACGACGCCCTCGACGCGGAGGTCGTGCCCCCACACCGTCTCCACGAGCTCGGCATCGTGCCGCCCTTCGACCCAGATCCGTGATTCGCGGGCGACCCGGGCCCTGCTCACACCGACCGCGATGGACCCTGATGCGGACCGAGCCGGCGTCGCGGCCACGGACGGTTGCGGGCGGCGCAGGTCCACGAGCCGTCCGTCTACCAGGAAGGACGGTCCGAGGGCAAACGGCCGTCGGGCGCCGTGACGATCCTCGAGGATCACCGCCCAGCCGTCTGGGCCCTTCTGCCACCCCACCACCGAGCCGCACCACCCGGTCCGGGCGCACTCCACGACCAGGCCGGCCTCGGCATCCACGGTCGGCACCGTGGGGCTGCTCCCGCGCGGATCATCGCGCAGCACATCGGTCCCGTAACGATCTCGTCCCACCGTTCGACCCTAGGTGTTTCCGTCCGACATCCGGCGTCGCCACACCCCTACGATGACCGGACCATCCACGATCGGGGAATCTCATGGCCATCGTCAGCAGCCGCGTCTCGCGCGTCGCCCGGCTGGTCGCCGTCGGCGCCATCGCCGCCACCGTGCTCACCGCCTGCATCAAGGTGGACGCGGACGTATCGGTGAACCCGGATGCGACGGCTACGGGCACCTTCTCGCTCGCGCTCCAGAAGGATGCGGCCAACTTCCTCGGGATCAACGACGTCAAGACCTTCGCGGACGGCATCTCGTCCGGGGACGTCACGGGTGGCGACACCGGCCTGGGCGAGTTCAAGGACTGCACGCCGTCCGAGACCGACACGGACTTCGTCTACTCCTGCACCTTCCAGAACGCGACCTTCACGGACACGAACGGGCCGTGGACGATCACGCGGGACGGCGACCTCATCACCTTCCATATGGCGAGCCAGAGCCCCACGACGGGCCAGGACGCGAACGCCAACCTGCTGGGCGACTCCTCCCTCGGCTCGATCACGGTCAAGGTCGAGTTCCCCGGCCCGATCACGTCGATCGAGGGCAAGGGCGCGGAGAAGACGTCGGATACCTCGGCGACCATCACCAGTTCGCTCACCGACTCCGTGGACACGACGATCGTCGCGCAGTCGAGCAGCGGCTTCGCCCTGTCGTCGCTGCTGGTCATCCTCATCTTCGCCGCGATCCTGATCCTCATCATCGCCGTGGTGGTCGTCCTCATCCTCCGTCGTCGCTCGGCCGGCAATGACCTGGATGCGGAGACTGTGGCGGCAGCCGAGGCGATCCCTGTGGCCAAGGATGCGGTCGCCCTGTCCGGAGCGGAGATGGCCGAGTTGGAGGCGCCCGCCGACCCCGAGGAGACGGCACCCGAGGAGACGGCACCCGAGGAGACCGCTCCCGAGGAGACGGCACCCGAGGAGACCGCTCCCGAGGAGACGGCACCCGAGGAGACGGCACCCGAGGAGACGGCACCCGAGGAGACGGCACCCGAGGAGACGGCACCCGAGGAGACCGCTCCCGAGGAGACGGCACCCGAGGAGACCGCTCCCGAGGAGACCGCTCCCGAGGAGACGGCACCCGAGGAGACCGC
>WGLX01000009.1 GCA_016125355.1 Actinomycetales bacterium
GCGAGCCCCGGAGGCCGAAGGCCGGGGACGTGTCTTCGGCTGAGGAGCGAGCGCGGCGAGCCCCGGAGGCCGAAGGCCGGGGACGTGTCTTCGGCTGAGGAGCGAGCGCGGCGAGCCCCGGAGGCCGAAGGCCGGGGACGCGTCCCCGGCTGAGGAGCGGGCCCACTCAACGAAGGGAGGCGGCGGAGCGGGCTCGTGCGGCGGCGAAGCCGATGACCATGCCGACGGCGATGCCCCCGGCGCCCGCGGCGGCGGGAAGGGCAACCCGCTTGACCTGCTCGCGGCGCCGGAAGTCGCGCACCGTCCACCCGTTCTCCCGTGCATGCGCGCGTAGGGCCGAATCGGGGTTGACGGCCACCGGCTTCCCGACGATCGAGAGCATCGGGATGTCGTTGGACGAGTCGGAGTACGCCGACGATCGTTCGAGGTCCAGCCCCTCACGGGCGGCAATGGCCCGGATCGCCTCGGCCTTGGCCAGGCCGTGCAGCGGCGGGCCCTCGAGGTGGCCGGTGTACACGCCGTTGCGCACCTCGGCGACGGTGCCCAGCGCCCCGGTGAGCCCGAGGCGCTTGGCGATGACGGTGGCCAACTCGACCGGCGTTGCCGTGACGAGCCAGACCTGCTGCCCCGCATCGAGATGGCCCTGCGCGATGGCCAGCGTGCCGGGGATGAGCTTGTCGACCATGATCTCGTCGAAGATCTCCTCGCCGAGCCGCTCGAGCTCGGCGACCTCGCGGCCCTCGACGAAGGACAGAGCGGCCTCCGTGGCCGACGCCATGTCCTCGAGATCCTCCGACCCGCTCATGACGAACTTCAGCTGCTTGAGCCCGAAGCCCAGGATCTCCCGTCCGCTGAAGTAGTTGTGACGGGCCAGCCCGACCGCGAAGTGGAACAGGCTGGCCCCCTTCATGATCGTGTTGTCGACGTCGAAGAAGGCGGCGCTGGTGGCCTCGTGACCCTCGTCATGGGGGGCGCTTGCGGCCCGCTCCGCCGAGGCCCTGCCCGCCTGACGGTAGCGGGACAGGACGTCGTCGGGACGCGCCGCGGAGGGGCCGGTCTCGTTCACGCCACGAGACTACCCAGCGAGGGGTGCGCGTGTGCCAGACTCAACCGAGGGCATCGTCCGAGGAGGCCGGCGTGAACGCCAACATCGCAGGATTCCTGCGTGCGTCGACACAGCGTCACCCCGACGCGGTGTGCATCATCGCGGGCGGCCGCGAGTACACGTGGGGTGAGATCGACCGGGCGGCCGACGACTTCGCGGCCGGACTGGTTCAGCGGGGGCTGCACGCCGGCGACCGGGTGGCGATGCTCCTCGGGAACTGCGTCGAGTTCGTGATCGCCTACTACGGCGCCGCGCGTGCTGGACTGGTCTCGGTGCCGATGAACCCCGCGTACACCAGCGCCGAGGTCGCCGTGCTGCTCGCCGACTCGGGTTCGCGGCTGCTCCTCGTCCAGCCCGAGACCCGCCAGGTGGGCGAGGACTCGGCTGCCGCGCTGCCCGGGTGCGAGGTCGTCGAGATCGGCTCCGACGAGTGGGACCGCATCATGGCGACGGGCCAGGGCGCCGTGCTCGCCGAGGTGATGACGCCGCCGGAGGCGCTCGCGCTGCTGCTGTTCACAGCCGGCACGAGCGGTCGCCCCAAGGGCGCGATGCTCTCGCACGGGGCGCTGCGCTCCAACGTCGAGATGCTCCTCGCCCTCACCGAGCCTCCTGCGGTGGTGGACGAGGACATCGTCCTCATCGTGCTCCCGATGTTCCATGTGTACGGACTCAACACCGCCCTGGGCCTGGCCGTCGCCGCGGGCGCGACGATCGTCATCAGCGACCGCTTCGACCCCAAGGACGCGCTCGACCTCATCGCTGCACGCCGGGTCACCACGATTGCAGGTGCGCCGGCGATGTACCAGGCGTGGTGCGCGACCCCCGGGGTGCGCGAGGCGATGGCCACCGTGCGGCTGCTGTCCAGCGGCGGCGCACCCCTCCCCTCGCGCGTCTTCGAGCAGTTCGAGCAGGTCTCGGGCCTGCGGATCTACGAGGGCTACGGCATGACCGAGACCGGCCCCGTGATCTCGACGACGTTGGTCTCCGGCGAGCCCAAGGCGGGCTCGGTGGGCCAGCCGCTGCCGGGGCTGGAGGTGCGCATCCTGGACGAGGACGGCGGCGAGGTCGACGAGGGCGATCCGGGAGAGTTGTGGGTGCGCGGGCCGTCGGTCTTCGCAGGCTACTGGCCGGATGGTGCGGGGGGTCCCGACGGCGAGGGCTGGTTCCACTCCGGCGATGTCGCCTACCGGGACGAGGGCGGCGACCTGCACCTTGTCGACCGGCGGCGCGAGGTGATCCTCGTCAACGGCTTCAACGTCTATCCGCGCGAGATCGAGATCGTCATCGACGATCTGCCTGATGTCGCGGAGGCCGCCGTCGTGGGCGTTCCCGACGACGAGACCGGGGAGGCGGTCACCGCCCTGGTCGTCCCGCGGCGGGGGGCGACGGTGACGGCCGAGCAGGTGGCCGAGCACTGTGCGACCCGACTCGCGCGCTTCAAGTGCCCCACCGTCATCCGGGTCGTCGAGGCGCTTCCGCACTCGGCCACGGGCAAGATCGCGAAGGGCCGGCTGCGCGACGTGTACGGCGACAGCGGCTACGGCTCGTGAGCGCCGAGGATGTCGTCCGCGAGCGGGCCACGACGGCGCGGGACCCCCGGGTCACCCTGATCGGCAAGCCCGGCTGCCACCTGTGCGACGACGCGCGCGCGGTCGTCGCGACCATCTGCCGGGAGACCGGCGACTCCTACCGCGAACTGTCCATCGAGGATGACCCGGCGCTGTACGACGAGTACTGGGAGCGCATCCCGGTGATCCTCGTCGATGGCCGTCCGCACGACTTCTGGCGTGTCGATCCCCACCGACTGCGGACGGCGCTGGGGCGCCCAGCCGATAATCGGACGAGATCGTCCGGTCAGACTTTGTGAGATCGTTCGCGAACTCTTAACCTAGGCGTCGTCGAACCCCTGTTGGAGGCCAGTTCGGCCCCCTGGAACGACAGCTTCCCCCTGGAGAACCGTGTCAGCCGCCCGCGCCCCTCGCACCTCCGTGCCCGCCCTTGGGACGGACGCAGTGTCGACGCGGAGCATCCCGCCGGCCACGGTCGCCCGACTTCCGGTCTACCACCGGGTGCTGACCCAGCTGTCCGACGCCGGCGTCGCACTCGTCTCCTCGGAGGACCTCGCCTCGGCGTGCGGGGTCTCGTCGGCCAAGCTGCGCAAGGACCTGTCCCACCTCGGCTCGTACGGGACGCGCGGCGTGGGCTACGACGTGCGCTTCCTCGCCTACCAGATCTCCCGTGAACTGGGCCTGACCCAGCCGTGGGGCGTGGTCATCGTGGGCGCCGGCAACCTCGGCCAGGCGCTGGTCTCGTACCGAGGCTTCGCATCACGAGGATTCGCCGTGGTGGGCCTGCTCGACTCCAACCCCGACGTCATCGGCCGGGAGCTGCCGAATGCGGCCACCCCGATCACGGTCGGCACCATGGCCGATCTCGAGCCGCTCGTTCGCAGCGGCCAGGCCCAGATCGGCGTCATCGCCACCCCCGCCGAGGCCGCGCAGGACGTGTGCGACCGCCTCGTCGCGGCCGGGCTGCGCAGCATCCTGAACTTCGCCCCCGCCGTGATCACGGTTCCCGAGGGCGTGGAAATGCGCAAGGTGGACCTTGCGGTGGAACTCCAGATCCTGGCGTTCCACGAGCAGCGCCGCGCCGAGGAGCAGGAGGTCTCCCCGAAAGCGGCGGCCGGTCCCATCCCCGGCGCCCAGACCCCAGTTGCCGAGAAGCTCGGAGAGGCGATCAACGCATGACATCACGAGTCGCCCACAGCAGCGCAGCCAAGAAGGCTTCGACTGCGACCAGCCGCACTGCTGCGAAGGCGGGTTCGCGCGCCGCCGCGAAGCCGGCCGCCCGCACGACTGGCGCCAAGTCAGGTGCCAAGTCGCCCGAGAGCGGGTCGACGGCCAAGCCGTCGGCACGGAAGTCCGCGCCCAAGGCCGTGGACAGCGACTCGGCAGCCACGTCGCCAGCGCGGAAGACGACGCGGCCAGCGGAGGCGTCCAAGGCCTCACCGAAGGCTTCTTCCAAGGCGCCGACGAAGGCCCCGGTCAAGAAGAGCGCACCCAAGGCTGCCGCCACCAAGGCCCCCGCCAAGCCCGCCGCTGCGCGCGACGAGGTCAAGCCGGCCAAGGTGGAGGCTGCTCCCGTGCGCCGCAAGGCGCAGCAGGGGCACGTCGCGCTGGTCGCGGCCGGCCCCGGTGACCCCGAGCTCGTCACCCTGCGCGCTGCCGGCCTCCTCGCGGCCGCCGACCTGATCGTCACCGACGCCGCCGCGCTGGTGGTGGCCGAGACCCTGGCCGGACCGGACACGGAGATCACCGTGGCCACCGACGAGGCTGGGATGCCCCTGGACCAGGCGGCTCGCGGGGCGCTCGTCGTCGAGGCGGCCAAGGAGGGCCGTCGCGTCGTCCGCCTGATGTGCGGGGACCCCGTGCTCGACGGCTCCCTGCACACGGAGGCGACCGCGCTGCGCCGCGCGCACATCTCCTTCGAGGTGGCCCCGGGCGTTAGCGAGGTCACCGGTGTTCCGGCCTACGCAGGCTTCAGCCTCACGGGCGGGCGCACCCGCCAGGTGCGGCTCGTGGATGCCAACGACACCGAC
Organism: Actinomycetales bacterium; assembly: GCA_016125355.1. Classification (GTDB taxonomy): domain Bacteria; phylum Actinomycetota; class Actinomycetes; order S36-B12; family S36-B12; genus UBA10649. The sequence continues at coordinate 4,704 of WGLX01000009.1, forward strand.
CTGCCGTGGGGCGACCTGGTCGCCGCACGCACGACGCTGGTGTTCGTCAACGGCGCGGACAAGGCCGGTGACATCGCCGAGCGGCTGATGGCGGCCGGTGCCCGCGAGGAGCTGCCGATCGCCGTGACCCGCCGCGGTACGACGGTCGACCAGCGCACGTTGGTCTCGACCCTGGCCGAGATCGGCTCGGTCGCGAAGTCGGCTCGACAGGCCGGCCCCGGCCTGGTCGTCGTCGGCGACGTCGTCACCCAGCGCGAGAAGCTCGACTGGTTCGAGGTCAAGTCGCTGTTCGGGTGGCGCGTGCTGATCCCTCGCACCCAGGACAACGCCAGCAAGGTGGTGGACCTCCTCCGCGGCCACGGTGCCGTGCCGATCGAGGTGCCCACCATCTCGGTGGAGCCTCCGCGCACTCCGCAGCAGATCGATCGGGCCATCCACGGCCTGGTGTCCGGCCGCTACGAGTGGATCGGCTTCACCTCGGTCAACGCGGTGCGGGCGATCCGCGAGAAGCTCCAGGAGTACGGCCTCGACGCCCGGTCCTTCGCGGGCCTGAAGGTCGCCGCCGTCGGCGAGGCGACCGTCGCCTCCCTGGTCGAGTTCGGCGTGCGTCCGGACATCGTGCCGAGCGGGGACCAGACCACCTCCGCGCTGCTCGAGGAGTGGCCCGCGTACGACTCGCTCCTCGACCCGATCAACCGGGTCTTCCTGCCGCGCGCGGACATCGCCACCGACACCCTGGCCGCGGGCTTGGCCGAGCTCGGCTGGGAGGTCGAGGACGTCACCGCGTACCGGACCGTTCGGGCGGCGCCTCCGCCCGCGGAGACGCGCGAGGCCATCAAGACGGGCGGGTTCGATGCCGTCCTGTTCACGTCGAGCAGCACCGTCCGCAACCTCGTCGGGATCGCGGGCAAGCCGCACGTGACCACGGTCGTCGCCTGCATCGGTCCCCAGACCGCCAAGGCCGCCGAGGAGCACGGCCTCCGGGTCGACGTCCTGGCGGACACTGCGACGGTGCAGGGCCTCGTCGAGGCCCTAGCCGCGCACGGCGAGTCGCTGCGTCAGGTGGCACTGGAGACCGGTGAGGGCACGTGGCGCCCGAGCCGACGCCGTACCACCGCCCGTCGCAAGGCCACGTGACGTGGCCGAGCGCACGGTGGTCCACCTGCTGCGTCACGGCGAGGTGTTCAACCCGGAGGGCGTGCTGTACGGACGCCTCCCGGGGTACTACCTGTCCGACCTCGGCAAGCAGATGGCGGTCCGTGCAGCCGACGCGTTGGCGGACAGCGACGTGACGCTCGTCGTCTCGTCCCCCATGGAGCGCGCCCAGCAGACGGCGGCCCCCGTGGCGGAGCGCCACGAGCTGCCGGTGGAGATCGACCCGGACCTCATCGAGGCCGACAACGTGTTCGAGGGCAAGCGGGTCAGCGTCGGGGACGGTGTGCTCAAGCAGCCGCGCACGTGGAAGCACCTCTACAACCCGTTCCGCCCCTCCTGGGGGGAGCCGTACGCGGAGGTGGCTGAGCGGATGCACCGCGCCATCGGTGCGGCGCGGGAGAAGGCCCGCGGGCACGAGGCGGTGCTCGTCAGCCACCAGCTTCCGGTGTGGATCGCACGGCTGGCCGCCGAGGAACGACGCCTCTGGCACGATCCGCGCAGTCGGCAGTGCACCCTGGCATCGCTCACGTCGCTGGCGTACGACGGCGACGACCTCGTCGCCATCACCTACACCGAGCCGTCTCGTGACCTGCTCGCCAAGGCGAGCAAGGTCGCCGGCGCCTGACCTCGCACGGTCGTTGGACGTCGGGACCGACCTGCTCGCCGGGCACCCCGACCCCGCGGTTTATCGTGGCGATGCCATGGCTGCCCCTTCCCCTGCTGCGCGCCCTGCTGCGCGTCCTCGAGTCCGCATCGCGGGCGCGGCCATCGCGCTGACGCTGCTGGCTCTCGGTCCCGCGCTGGCCGGCTGCTCGTCGTCGTCCCAGGCTGACCAGGCCAATGCCGGCACCGGATTCGTGGCCGGCGACGGCTCGATCGTCGTCCTGCCGGAATCCGAGCGCGTGCCAGCGCCCGAGATCGAGGGGGTCACGCTCGGCGGCGACACCTTCCGGCTCTCGGAGCATCGGGGCAAGCCCGTAGTCATCAACGTCTGGGCGTCCTGGTGTGCACCCTGCCGTGCCGAGGCCCCGTCCCTGGCCAAGGCGGCCCGTGAGCTCGGCGACACCGTGCAGTTCGTCGGCCTCGACACCCGGGACTCGGACGACACGGCACGGTCCTTCGTCGCGAAGTTCGGCATTCCCTACCCCAACGTCATCGATCGTGACGGGCAGCTCCAGCTGCTGTTCGGGGACTCCCTGCCGCCTCAGGCGATCCCTTCGACCGTGGTGATCGATCCCCAGGGTCGGGTGGCCGCCCGGGCGCTCGGTCGGGTGAGCGAGTCGTCCCTGCTCGGCATGGTCGACATGGCGCAGTCGCCGTCCGGAACACCCTCATGAGCGGGGTCGGCGAGCTCGTCTCCGGCGGTGCGCTGTGGATCGCCCTGCCCATCGCGTTCGCGGCCGGCATCGTGGCCTTCCTCAGCCCCTGCGTGCTGCCGCTGGCTCCGGGATACCTGTCGTACATCACCGGCCTGACGGGCGCCGAGCTGGCGGACACCCGCGGCCGGCGCATGCAGGTGCTCACCGGCAGCGCGCTCTTCGTGCTCGGGTTCAGCGTCGTGTTCGTCAGCTACGGCGCCCTGTTCGGCGGAGCCGGCTCGGTGCTGCTCGAGTACAGCGACGTCATCAACCGCGTCCTCGGAGTGGTCGTCATCGTCATGGGCCTGGCCTTCATGGGCCTCATCCCGGGCCTGCAGCGCGAGTGGCGGATGCACCGGCCTCCACGGTGGGGGGTCGCGGGCGCACCGCTCCTGGGCATCCTGTTCGGAGTCGGCTGGTCGCCGTGCATCGGGCCGACGCTGACCGCGGTGCAGTCCCTCGCCTTCACGGAGGCCAGTGCCCTGCGCGGCGCGGTCCTCTCCCTGGTGTACTGCCTCGGGCTGGGCCTGCCGTTCGTCCTGCTGGCGCTCGCCTTCAGCCGCATGGCGCACGCGATCCGGTGGGTGCGCGAGCACTACCTGTGGGTCATGCGCATCGGTGGCGGAATGCTCGTCGTCGTGGGCATCCTGCTGGTCACCGGCATCTGGACCGAGTTCACCATCTGGCTGCGCATCCAGGTACCCGGCTTCGAGACGGCGATCTGACCATGACGACAGACTCCACGACGACGACTCCCGAGCCGGTCGGTGCCGGCATGGGGGATGAGCCGCCGCTGCCGCCACTGGGAACCACCGGACTGCTGCGCTGGCTCTGGCGTCAGCTGACCAGCATGCGCACGGCCCTGATCCTGCTGTTCCTCCTCGCCCTCGCGAGCGTGCCCGGCTCGGTTCTCCCACAGCGCGGAGCCAACCCGCAGCGGGTGAGCGAGTGGATCACCAACAACCCGACGATGGGGCCGATCCTCGACCGCCTCGGCTTCTTCGACGTGTTCGCCTCGCCCTGGTTCGCCGCCGTCTACCTGCTGCTCTTCATCTCGCTGATCGGCTGCGTGCTGCCGCGCATCGGCCAGCACTGGAAGGCGATGCGGACGCCGCCCCCGGCAGCCCCCAGGCGCCTGCTGCGACTGCCCGCCGCGACGGAGTTCGCGTCCGAGGACTCCGCGGACGCCGCGCTCGCCAGCGCCCAGGCGTGGCTGCGCTCCCATCGGTGGCGCGTCCGCCGTGGGGAGACCGACGGCACTCCGTGGCTCGCCGCCGAGACCGGCTACCTGAGGGAGACCGGCAACCTGGTCTTCCACCTGTCGCTGATCATCATCCTGGTGGCGGTTGCCGTGGGCGGGCTGTTCGGCTGGAAGGGCAACGTCATCGTGCGCGAGGGCACGGGATTCTCGAACACGCTGACGCAGTACGACGCCTGGGGCGGCGGCCGCATGGTCGATCCCGCGCAGCTCGCCCCGTTCTCCTTCACGCTCGACGACTTCAAGGTCGACTTCGAGCGCGGCGAGGCGCAGCGCGGAGCCCCGCGCCTCTTCGAGGCCGACGTGACCTACCGGCCCACCCCAGGCGCGCCCGCCCAGCCGACGACGATCGAGGTCAACCACCCATTGGACGTCGACGGCGCCCGCGTCTTCCTCATCGGCCACGGCTATGCGCTGCACTTCATCGTCCGCGACTCCACCGGCAACGTCGTCTACGACGACACCTCGGTCTTCCTGCCGCGCGACTCCAACCTGACCTCGAACGGTGTCGTCAAGGTGCCGGACTCCGACCCGCCCCTCGGCTTCAACGGACTGTTCCTGCCGACGGCCGCGATGGATGCCACGCGGGGCGGCTTCTCGACCTTCCCGGCGCTCGACAATCCCGAGGTGCTGCTGGCGGCCTTCCGCGGCGACCTCGGCCTGGACTCGGGGGTACCTCAGAGCGTCTACACGCTCGACACCTCCCGGATGAACAAGATCGGCCTCGAGGCCATGCGCCCGGGCGACATCTGGCAGCTGCCCAACGACTCCGGCTCGATCGAGTTCGCCGGGGTCGATCGGTGGGCCTCCCTCCAGATCGCCTACGACCCGGGCAAGGAACTCGCCCTGCTGGCCGCCGTCATCGCGATCTCCGGCCTGACCCTCTCCCTCTTCATCCGTCGGCGACGGATCTGGGTCAAGGTTCTCGATGGGCCGGAGGGGGGTACCCTCGTCCAGATCGCGGCTCTCGCGAAGGCTGAGGGAGCCGATCCCAGCGACGACGTGTCAGCGCTGGCAGAACACCTGGGCGGCACCGCCGCCACCGAGAGGAGCGAGCCTTGACGAGCATCCAGCTGGCGCAGGCAAGCAATGCCCTGGTCTATGCATCGATGTTCACGCTCACCCTGGCGATGATCTTCTTCGCCGCGTCGTTCGCGAGCGGCCGGCGTCGTCCGGTGGCGCAGTCGGTCCCGGCGGCGGCTGCCGTCGAGGGGTCCGGCGGCACCGCCGTCCTGACCCGCCCGCCGGTGACCGACGAGCCGCCCATGGAGCCCGGCCGTCGGGCCGCCAACATCGGCATGTCGCTCACCTGGCTGGCGTTCCTGCTCCTCCTCGGCGGGGTCATCCTCCGCGGCCTGTGGGCGGGCCGCGCACCCTGGGGCAACATGTACGAGTTCTCGATCACGGGAGCGCTCGGCGTGCTCGCGGTGTTCCTCGGCGTCTCGGTGAAGCGCGACCTCCGTTGGCTGGGGCTGTTCGTCACCATCCCGACCCTGCTGTGGCTGGGTCTGGCGGTCACCGTCCTGTACACCGAGGCCGCCCAGCTGGTGCCCGCCCTGAAGTCGTACTGGCTGGTCATCCACGTCTCCGCGGCCATCATCTGCTTCGGCGGGTTCACCTTCGCGGCCGCCACCTCCGCGCTGTCCCTCATCCGCGGCCGCATCGAACGTCGGCAGGGGACCACCGACGTGACGGGCTGGACCTCCCGCATGCCGTCCAGCGAGCGCCTGCAGGCGCTCACCAACCGCGTGGTGGCCTTCGCCTTCCCGCTATGGACCTTCGCGGTCGTCGCCGGTGCGATCTGGGCCGAGAACGCATGGGGCCGCTACTGGGGGTGGGACCCCAAGGAGACGTGGGCGTTCATCACGTGGGTGATCTTCGCCGCCTACCTCCACGCCCGCTCGACGGCGGGCTGGCGCGGGTCGAGGGCCTCGTGGATCGCGCTGGCCGGCTGGGTGGCCTTCAACATCAACTACTTCGGCGTGAACATCTTCGCGAACAGCCTGCACTCGTACTCGGGCATGTAGGCGGGCGCTGCAACGGCCCGGGTAACAGGGCCCGGCCCGGGGGTCTCAGGAGGGGGCGGGGCCGTCGGCGCTCGGATTCGAGCGACGCCGCCGCATCCGTTGGCTCCACGCGTCGTCACCGAGCTTCTTCAGGAAGGCCGGATCGTCATCAGGGGCCACCGGGCCACGGCGTCGGTTGCTGAAGGCACCGGGTGCACGCCACACGCGGCCGAGGATGAGCCACAGGACGCTGCCGACGATGGGCACGAAGATGACCAGGACGACCCAGAGCCACTTCGGAAGGGTGCGGGCCTCGCCCCCAGGCGTGCGCAGGACGTCGATGATGCAGTAGATGTAGACGGCGACGAGCAGGATCGCCCCGACGACTCGCAGCACCTGGACCTCCTCTCCTCCGGCGTCACCAGCCTAATTCACGATCGCCCACGTCGCCTCATGCCGGTTCGGGCGCCTTCGGGGGGCTGTCGTACCGTAGACGGGTGGCTTCCTCCCGAGCGTCGAAGGTGTCGGCGATAGCCGTCTACACCGGGCTGAGGGTGGCCCTGTTCCTCCTCGTGTGGCTGACTCTCGAGCTGCTGACGCCGATCAGCGGGGTGTGGGCGATGGTGGCCGCTCTGCTGATCTCCGGTGCCCTCAGCATCGTCTTCCTCGATCGCCAGCGTAGCCGGATGGCGGTGGTGGCCGACGGCTTCTTCAAGGGCCTGAACGAGCGGATCGAGGCGTCAGCGCGGGCCGAGGACGCCGATGATGACGAGAACGCGCCGGGCGGCGAGGTGCCGTCAGGCGGCCTGCAGGATGCCGGCCAGCCCGAGCAGCCCGCCGAGGGCGAGGCCGTGCGTCAGCAGGAGGATCCCGGTCTGCTTGAGGGCGGGAACGAGAGCGGGACCGAGCGCCCCGCCTAGCACGACCCGCACGGGCCCGGCGGCCAGCAGGCTGGTCAACGTGGCCGCGGCGACCCATGGCTCGGTGAGCAGGCCCACCGCCACCGGTACGGCCGTGGCGACGATCACCATGGCCACGTACAGGCGGCGGGTCGCACGATCACCGAGGCGGACCGCCAGCGTGTGCTTCCCGGCGACCGTGTCGCTGGGGATGTCGCGCAGGTTGTTCGTGACGAGGATCGCGCAGGCGAGCAGGCCGACTCCGATCGACGCCACGACGTCGACGAGCGCGACCTGACGCGTCTGGACATAGGCGGTGAACACGACGGGCACGACGCCGAAGAACACGAAGACGAAGACCTCGCCGAGCCCGGCATATCCGTAGGGCCGCGGGCCTCCGGTGTACAGCCACGCGGCCGCGATGCTGGCCGCTCCGACGAGGATCAGCCACCACTCGCCCGTGATGGTGACGATGGCCAGGCCCGCCACGGCCGCCACCAGGAAGGACAGGAGCGCCGCGCGGCGGACGGCCGCAGGCGCGGCGAGGCCCTGGCCGACGAGACGGACCGGGCCGACGCGCTTCTCATCCGTTCCCTTGATGCCGTCGCTGTAGTCGTTCGCGTAGTTCACCCCGACCTGCAGGGCGATGGCCACGACGAGGGCGAGCAGGCTGAGGCCGAGGCTGAAGGCGTGGGCCCAGGCGGCGAGACCGGCGCCGACCGAGACCGGTGCGATCGCCGCCGGCAGGGTGCGCGGCCGGGCACCCTCCACCCACTGTCCTGCTGTGGCCACGTCAGTCGGTCCCCTTCCCTGCCTGCGTCTGCAGTGTCCGGCGGTCAACTTTGCCATTGGGCAGGTGGGGGAGCCGATCCACCCGGTGCACGATCGGCCGCGCATGGGGTCCGAGCCGTTCGGTCACCTGCTGGCGGATGGCGTCCTCCACGGCCGGAGCCTTCTCGCGCACGACCACGAAGGCGTGGACCGCCGGATCGCCGCCGGCATCCACGCCGGCCACGGCTGCCGCCATTCGGATGTCCGGCAGGTCCGACACGACGTGCTCGACCGCAAGGGGCGAGACGTTGACCCCGCGCACGATGATCACGTCGTCCGCTCGGCCGAGGACCCGGACCGTGCCATCGGGCAGGACCTCGCCGAGGTCGCTGGTATGGAACGCGCCGCCGGCGAAGACGGCCGCACTGAGCTCCGGCTCCCCCCGATAGCCGAGGGCGACGCTCGGCCCCGTGATCACCAGCCGGCCGTCGGGCCCCGCGTGCACGGACACTCCGGGGAGGGGCCGGCCATCGAACACGCAGCCCCCCGCCGTCTCGGTGGCGCCGTAGGTGGTCGTCACCGCGATGCCGAGGTCCTCGGCACTCGAGAGCAGCGACCCGCGAGTGGCGGCTCCGCCGACCAGGATCGACGCGCAGGAGCGGAGTGCGTCGATGCCCGCATCGTCGGCGAGCAGGCGGGCGAGCTGGGCCGGGACAAGTGCCGTCCGCACGTCACTGCTGCGGGACACCGCGTCGTCCACGGTCGCCGCGAACGCCTCCGGCGTGAACGGCCCGGCCCCGCCGATGCTGGGCACGACGAGCGGGTCCCGACCGGTGGCCAGGGCCCGGACGAGGACGTTGAGCCCACCCATGGAGGTCACGGGCAGAGCGGCGATCCACTGGGGCGCGGCGTCGCCCTGCACTGCCGATGTCATCGCCGTCGCCTGGCCGGCGGTCAGGAGGACGCCCCTCGGCGAGCCGGTGGATCCGGAGGTCGGCACGACGAGGGCGACCTCGTCGGACTCCAGCGCGGAACCGTCGTCGCAGCGCACAGCGGCCAGCAGTGACATGACGTAGTCGTTCGAGGTGGTGGCCGAGACGGTCGGGATCGGGGCGATGGCCGGCCCGGTGCCGTCGAGTGCGGCAGCGAGGGCCGGCAGCAGGCGCGCCGGGCCCTCCGGACCGGGAGGCACGGGCACGCGCTGCAGCAGACGGCTCACCACTTGCCGCACTCTAGGCGGGGGCTAGGTTGGTGGGCCATGGACACCCGCACCCGCTACGTACTGCCCCCGATCGCGCCCGAGGGATCGCCGGCGCTGTCCGATCCGGCCCACTCGTCGGCCCGTCCCGGGTGCGAGTGGATCGACGCGGGGGAGCACTACCGCGACATCCGCTACCACCTGTCCGCCGGTGACGCGGCCGGCATCGCGAAGATCACCATCAACCGGCCGGAGAAGCGCAATGCCTTCCGGCCGCAGACCCTGTTCGAGCTGCAGGACGCCATGAACCGCGCCCGCGACGACGAGACGGTGGGCGTCATCATCCTGACCGGCCAGGGCGACCTGGCCTTCTGCTCAGGCGGCGACCAGGCCATCCGCGGCAACGACGGCTACATCGGCGACGACGAGGTCGCGCAGAAGGGCATCGGCCGACTCAACGTCCTCGACCTGCAGATCCAGATCCGCCGGACGCCGAAGCCGGTCATCGCGATGGTGGCGGGCTACGCGATCGGCGGGGGACACGTCCTGCACGTCGTCTGCGACCTGACCGTGGCCGCCGACAACGCCCGCTTCGGGCAGACCGGCCCGATGGTCGGCTCCTTCGACGGCGGATACGGCTCCGGCCTGCTCGCCCGGATCGTCGGCCAGAAGCGGGCCCGGGAGGTCTGGTACACGTGCCGCCAGTACGGGGCCGAGCAGGCCTACGACTGGGGGCTGGCGAACGAGGTCGTCCCGATCGAGGACCTCGAGGTGGCCACGGTCGCCATGGCACGGGAGATGCTCGTCATGTCCCCGCTGGCCATCCGGATGCTGAAGGCCTCGCACAACGCCGCCGACGACGGCCTGGCCGGAGTGCAGCAGCTGGCGGGCGACGCGACGCTGCTGTTCTACATGACCGAGGAGGCGCAGCACGGCCGCGACGCCTACAAGGAGAAGCGGCGCCCCGACTTCGGGCAGTTCCCCAAGCGCCCCTGATGGACCGACCCGCCCTCGGCGACGTGCTCGACGCCGCCGTGCCGTTCGCGCTGCCGTTGCGCCGCCGCTTTCGGGGTGTACAGGTGCGCGAGGGCGTCCTCATCAAGGGCCCGAGCGGCTGGGGGGAGTTCGCCCCGTTCGACGACTACTCGGACGCGGCTGCGGCCCGCTGGCTCGCCAGCGCCCTCGAGGCGTCGTTCGGCAGCTGGCCTGAGGGCGTCCGCGAGGAGATCGAGGTCAACGCCATCCTTCCCGAGGTGTCGTCCACCGACGCGGTGGCACTCGCCCGCGAGGCGGTGCTGGAACGGGGCTGCCGCACGATCAAGGTCAAGGTCGGCTCACCGATGCTCGCCGATGACGAGGCCCGGGTCGCGTCCGTGCGCGACGTCCTCGACACGGTCCTCGGCCGCGGCGTGGGGGCCATCCGCATCGATGCGAACGGCGCCTGGTCGGTTGGCCAGGCACGACTCGCGCTCAGGCGCCTGGGCGCATACGGGCTGGAGTACGTCGAGCAGCCGTGTCGAACCGAGGAGGAACTGCGCGAGCTGCGCTCCCTCGTCGATGTGCCCTTCGCCGTGGACGAGACCATCCGGAGCGCGGCTGATCCGGGCCGCGTCCGCGTCCGGGAGCTGGCGGACGTCGCGGTGCTCAAGGCCGCCCCCCTAGGCGGGGCGCGGGCACTGCTGGCGATCGCCGAAGGGCTCGACGTGCCGGTCGTGGTGAGCGGATCGCTCGACTCGTCCGTCGGGCTGGGCAGTGCGCTGGCCGCCGCGGCGGCCCTGCCCGACCTGCCGTTCGCCTGCGGGCTGGGCACCGGTGCGCTCCTCGCCGCCGACCTCGCGGACCCGCGAATCCCCGACGAGGGGCGGCTCCGCGTCGAGCGGCCGGCCCCCGACCTGCCCGCTCTCCTGGCGGCCCGAGATCGCCTCAGCGAGGAGCGCGTGCGCTGGTGGCGTCAGCGCATCACGGCCGCGTGGGCTGTGGAAGGGTGAGCCCGTGAATCCGTCGACCGCCCAGGCGACCGTGATGGTGGACGAGCTCCTGCGTTGCGGCATCAGCGACGTCGTGCTGGCCCCCGGGTCCCGTTCGACGCCGTTGGCGCTGGCCTTCGCGGCTGCGGAGGGCCGTGGCGACGTCACCCTGCACGTGCGGCTCGACGAGCGCTCGGCCGGCTACCTGGCCGTGGGCCTGGCGAAGGTCACAGGCCTGCCGGCCGTCGTCGTCACGACGTCGGGAACCGCCGCCGTGAACCTGCACCCCGCGATCGTCGAGGCGGATCTGTCCGACGTGCCCATGATCGCGGTCACGGCCGACCGCCCGCCGCAGCTGCGCGGCGTCGGTGCCAACCAGACGATCCGGCAGCCGGCCGTGTTCGGCCGGGACGTCCGCCTGGCCATCGACATGGGCACCGCCACGCGCGAGGCGGGCCAGGTGCGCTATTGGCGCTCGACGGTCTCCCGCGCCGTGGCCGCCGCCACCGACGCGCTGCGGCCCGGCCCCGTGCACGTCAACGTGCCGTTCGCCGAACCCCTCACCCCGGAGGCATCGTCCGGCTGGGTGGAGTCACTGGAGGGGCGTCCCGATGGGCGGCCCTGGACGGCCGACGTGCGGCTGGTGGCCGGCATGAGCACGCCGTTGGACGACGTGCTCGACGCCCTCCTGGATCACGTCGACATCCCGGCGCGCGGAGTCGTCGTGCTCGGTGATCACGACGACACCGAGGCGATCGGGCTCGTCGACGAGCTGGCCGACATGCTCGGCTGGCCGGTCATCGCGGAGCCGAGCGGCAACGGGGCCGGGTGCTCGACGGCCCTGTCCCACGGACCGCTGCTGCTGGCGGACGGCGCCTTCGCCGACGAGCACGTGCCCGACCTCGTGCTGACCGTGGGCCGCGTCGGCCTCACCCGCTCCGTCCTCCGGATGATCGCGCGTGCCGGCCTGCACGTGGCCGTCGACGCCCGCCCCGAGTGGAGCGATCCGACCCGCACGGCCGACGTCGTCGTGGCCTCGGTGCCGCTGCCTCCCGAGGAGGCGGAGTTCGACGAGTCGTGGCTGGCGTCCTGGCAGCGCGCCGACGTGCTGGCGGCGGCCGCCGTCGAGACGGCCCTCGCGACCGGGGGCTCAGGCCTGACAGGCATGCAGGTGGCTCGGGTCGTGGCCAGTGCGGTCCCCGATGGGGGGCTGCTGTTCGTGGGGCCGTCGTGGCCGGTGCGCCATGTCGGATCCTTCGCCGCCAACACCGTGCAGGATGCCGTCATCCTCGGCAATCGGGGCACCTCCGGCATCGACGGATGCGTCTCGACGGCCTGGGGTGCCGCGTTCGCGCTGCAGCGCAACGGCGGTGCCGGGGCGGTCGCGCTCGTGGGCGATCAGACCTTCCTCTACGACAGCAACGGTCTGCTCGCGCCCGCCGAGGAGGAGCGGCCCGACCTGGTGATCGTCGTGGCGGACAACGATGGCGGAGGCATCTTCTCGCAGCTCGAGCAGGGTGCGGACGAGTACGCGGACCACTTCGAGAGGGTCTTCGGGAACCCGCTCGGCATCGACCTCGTGACGCTCACCCGCACCACGGGAATCAAGGCCGTGGGCGTCGACTCGGTGGAGGCGCTGGCCGAGGCGATCGACGATGCCGTCGGCGCCGGGGGCGTCCACGTGGTGGTGGCCCGGACCTGCTCGCGCGATGTCGAGGCGGGCATCCTGCGCGCCGTCCAGGAGGCCGTGGGCACGGCGCTCGGTTCCGCGTAGCGTTTCCCTATGGCCAGCGAACCGGAGGACAGGCGTGCGCGGATCCTCGACGCCGCAGCCCAGGTCTACGCGCAGCGCAGCATCGCGAACGCGAGCAAGCGCGACATCGCCCGGATCGCCGACACCTCGGTGCGTGCGGTCACCGAGGTGGGCGAGCACCGGGTCGACCTGCTCCGGGAAGTCGTCGAGGGACTGCCGTTCCCCCCGGTAGCCGAATCCATGGCGGCCCAGGCCCGGCACCCGAGCGAGCCAGCGCTCCAGGCCCTGCTGAGGGCCGCTCGCGACGTCCTCGGGGATCCCGGTGCGGCATGGGACCCGTTGGAGCTGCAGGCTCTCGTGTGCGCCCCGTACGACGAGGCCACCCGCGAGGTCGTCGCGGCCCGGCTGGCACTTCGGTGGGATGCTGCGCGCGAGGTGGTCCGGCAGCTCCGCGGAGCCGGCACCGACGACACGATCGGCGACGACGCGGCCGCCATGCACCTGATCGCCACGGGGCTCGGGCTGGCCGTGCTCGCGCCCGTCGCTGATCGGTGGAGCGATGCGCAGGCGTGGACGGCGCTCACGGCGCGCCTGCTGGAAACCATGGCCGCCGACTTGCCCGAGGACGCCGGGCCGCATCTTCGGTGGCGGGCGCGCATCGCGATGTCCGATGCGCCGTCGAGCATGGCCCACCTGCTTCGCGTGCTGTCGCTCCTCCAGGTCCACGTGGTCAGCGTTTTCACGGCCCCCCTCGGGGAGCGCGAGCAGCTCGTCGACCTGTTCCTCTCCGCGCCCGTCGACGTCGAGCGCTCGACGATCGTGCACGCGCTGGCTTCCGTGGGCTCCGACGTGATCGTCACCCGGGGTATCGAGAAGGACGCCGAGGACGTTGCGACCCGGGTCCTGCGCCTCAGCGCCCGGCTGGTGCAGCACCCGGAGACCGTGCCCCAGGGGGTGGCCGACCTCGTCCTTGCGGATTCGTGGGAGGTCACGCCGTCGGTCGCGGGCGAGGACTCGTCGGCGCTCGTGATGCGCCTGCAGTGGACACCGGAGCGCCATGTCGTGCTGCGACGCGTCCGGGCGCCCTTCACGCCGACGGAGCGCCGACGCGCATCCGGCCTGCTGGCGCTCGTCGCCGAGCTGGCGGAGGTGCGCGGCGATGCCGACGCCTACGGATGGCGCGAGAACCTGCGTGACGGTCGCACGGTCGTGATCCGCCTGGCGCGGCCCGAGGACATGAGCGGCGTCGAGGCGTTGCACGATCGCTCCTCGGAGGAATCGCGGTTCCAGCGGTACTTCGCCCCGATGACGGAGTGGCGCGAGGACAACCTTCGGCGGATCTCCGGCGGGCACCGGGGTACGACGCTGGTGGCTACCGATGAGAGCGGCGATGTGATCGCCCTCGGCAACGTGTTCCCGCTCGGCCCGGACGAGGTCGAGAGCGCGGAGATCGCGGTGATCGTCGACGATGCCTGGCACCGCTGCGGCCTGGGCCGGCTCATGACCTCGCACCTGGTGGCGGTCGCCCGTCGCGCGGGCTTCGTCCGGCTCGTCGCCTATGTCCTCGCGGACAACGTGGCGATGCGGACCCTGCTCGACACGATGGACCTCGACTGGCAGGTCGAGCCGGACGCCGATTTCGGCCCCGACGTCGTGCGCCTCACCGCGCCCCTCTGACCCCATCGTCGAGTGGCCTGGTGGCGGCCGGAATTGCCACAATTCTCGCCGCCACCAGGCCACTCAACGAGGGAGAGATGGGGGTCAGCGGGGCTCGAGGGCGTCCCGGATGGGGACGAGCTTCGCGGCCGACTCGGCGAGCTCATCGACGGGATCCGAGCCCGCGACGATGCCGCACCCGGCGAACGAGCGGACCTCCCGGCGCTCCTGATCCACGAGCGCGCAGCGCAGTGCGATGCCGAACTCGCCGTCGCCGTGCCGGTCAAACCAGCCGACCGGGCCGGCGTAGCGTCCGCGGTCCATGCCCTCGAGCTCGTCGATGACGGACACGGCCCGCTCGGTGGGCGTTCCACACACCGCGGCCGTCGGGTGCAGCGAGGCAGCCAGGGCCAGCACCGTCGCCGAATCGGCGAGGCGGCCCGTGACATCGGTGGCCAGGTGCTGCACGTTCGACAGCTCCAGGACGTGCGGGCGGCTCGGCACGTCGAGATCGGTGCAGTGCGCCGCCAGTGCCTTCGCCACGGATCCCACGGCGTACTCGTGCTCGGCGATGTCCTTCCCGCTGGACAGCAGGGCCTTGGCCAGGCTGGCATCCGCCCGATCGTCACCGCGGCGCCGCACGGTGCCGGCCAGCACGCGGCTGGTGACGAGGTCCCCCATGCGTCGTACCAGCAGTTCCGGTGTTGCGCCCAGCAGGTCGCCGACACTGAAGGTCCAGCAGGTCGGATAGGCGTCCGCGAGGCGTAGCAGCAGGTGTCGCGGATCCAGCGGTCCGTCGACCACAGCCACGACGTCGCGCGCCAGGACGACCTTGTCCAGCTCGCCTGCCTGGATGCGGCGGACCGCCTCCCCGACGGCCGACTGCCACTCGAGGGGACTGCGACTGCCCTCCGACCACGTCACGTAGAGCGGGGCCTCGGGTACGGACACCGGCGGCACCGACGGGCGCACCGCCGGGTCGCTGCCGATCACCGTCATCCAGGCCTGGCCGGCCCGGCGGCCGATGACCACCTGGGGCACCACGATCAGGGATGACGAGGAGTCCGCATCGAAGGAGAACGAGCCGAAGGCGACCGGTCCGGTCCCGGGCATGCTCACCGTGTCGTCGATCTCGAAGCGGGAGCAGAGTTCGGACCACCAGCGCTGCGCGCGGCTGAACCGCTCGGGACCGCGCACCTCGAGCTGTGCGGCGACTCCCCAGCCGATCAGTCCCTCGCCGCCCCGGACCCACGCGAGAGGGCCGCTGCGCGGCAGGCGCGCCAGCAGCTCGACGGGGTCCGTGATCGGGCGAGTGGTGACGAACACCCGCTCCGGCGACGGCTCCCCCGAGGACTGGGGCGTGGCGGCACGCGTGGTCACCGGGCCAGCCTAGGGCTGGACCCTTCCGTCGGCGCGACGGGCGGGATGGGAGGATCGCCGCGTGACGCGCGCAGAGCTCGACAAGGACCCCGGCGAGGTTGCCGCGATGTTCGACGACGTGGCGGAGCGCTACGACATCACGAACGACGTGCTCTCCCTCGGCCAGACGCGGGCCTGGCGGCATGCGGTGGCTGATGCCGTCGACGCGCAGCCGGGGGAGCGCGTGCTCGATCTTGCGGCCGGGACCGGCACGTCGAGCATCCCCTTCGCCCGCCACGGCGCCTTCGTCGTGCCCACGGACTTCTCGCTCGGCATGCTGCAGGTCGGCAAGCGCCGACTGCCCTACCTGCCGTTCGTGGCGGGCGACGGCATGCACCTCCCGTTCAAGGACGGTGCGTTCGACGCGGCCACGATCTCCTTCGGACTGCGCAACATCCACGACCGTATGGCCGGCCTCCGGGAGCTGCTGCGCGTGGTGCGCCCGGGAGGTCGGCTCGTCGTCTGCGAGTTCTCGCACCCCACGTGGCCGCCGTTCCGCGCGCTGTACTCCGAGTACCTCATGAAGGCCCTGCCCCAGGTGGCTCGGCGCACGTCGAGCAACCCGGATGCCTACGTCTACCTGGCCGAGTCGATCCGCGCCTGGCCGGATCAGCGGGGCCTGGCCGCCGACCTCATGACTGCGGGCTGGGAGAGGGTGCAGTGGCGCAACCTCTCGGGCGGGATCGTGGCGCTGCATCGGGCCGTGCGCCCTCTGGGGGGTCAGGCGGGGGTGTCTGCGTGATGTCGGCAGCCCACTATGCTGGGCCCGGTCGTGAAGTGATTCACATTTGCGCAATTCGTGAGGAGCATCGGGCGTGAACGTCTACACCCCCATCCTCGTCCTCGGGCTTCTCGCCTTCGGGTTCTCCGTGTTCTCGGTGGCGGTGGCGTCGATCACGGGACCCAAGCGCTACAACCGGGCGAAGTACGACGCGTACGAGTGCGGTATCGAGCCGACGCCCCAGCCCATCGGCGGGGGTCGGTTCCCGGTCAAGTACTACCTGACCGCGATGCTCTTCATCGTCTTCGACATCGAAATCGTCTTCCTGTACCCGTGGGCGGTGGCGTTCGACCAGCTCGCCCTGTTCGGGTTGATCGAGATGTTCCTGTTCATCATCACCGTCCTCGTCGTCTACGCGTACGTGTGGCGGCGGCGTGGGCTCGAGTGGGACTGACGGAGTAGGTCATGGGTCTTGAGGAGTCACTGCCGTCCGGCGTTCTGCTGACGACGGTCGAGAAGTTCGCCGGCTACGCCCGCAAGGGCTCCCTGTGGCCGGCCACCTTCGGCCTGGCGTGCTGCGCCATCGAGATGATGGCTGCGGGCGGGCCACGCTTCGACATCGCGCGGTACGGCATGGAGGTGTTCCGCGCCTCGCCTCGGCAGGCCGACCTGATGATCGTCGCCGGCCGGGTGAGCCAGAAGATGGCTCCGGTGCTGCGGCAGATCTACGACCAGATGCCGAACCCGAAGTGGGTCATCTCGATGGGCGTCTGTGCGTCCAGCGGCGGGATGTTCAACAACTACGCGATTGTCCAGGGCGTCGACCACGTCGTGCCCGTCGACATCTACCTGCCCGGATGTCCGCCGAGGCCCGAGATGCTGTTCGACGCCATCTTGAAGCTGCACCAGAAGATCCAGGACACCAAGCTCGGGGCGCATCGTCGCGAGGAGATCGCCGAGATCGAGCAGGTGGCCCTGACGGCCCCCTCGACGCTGGAGATGAAGGGACTTCTGCGATGACCGACGCTCCCGTCCCGGCAGTGCCGGAGGGCGTGCACGAGCTCGACATCATCGGGGTCCGCCATGGTGCCTTCGGTGCGAGCGGCAGCGGTGACACCAGCGGCTTCGGCGGCCTCGTCGAGCCGATCGTCATGCCGGCGCCCGCGACCCGACCCTTCGGGGGCTGGTTCGACGAGGTGTCCGACGAGATCGAGCTCTCGCTCGAGGCGCGCAACCTGCCCGCCACCGGCGTGATCGAGAAGGTCGTCATCCATCGCGGCGAGATCACCTACCACGTGCGACGCGAGCACCTCGTGGCCTTCGCCACGGCGCTGCGAGACGAGCCGGGCCTGCGCTTCGAGCTGTGCCTCGGGGTCGACGGCGTGCACTACCCCGACGAGGAGGGCCGCGAGCTGCACGCGGTCTACCACTTCCTGTCGATCACTCATAACAACCGCGTCAGGGTCGAGGTGTCCGTACCGGACGGCGACCCGGTCATCCCGTCGCTCGTCGCGCTGTTCCCCACGCTGGACTGGCACGAGCGCGAGACGTGGGACATGTTCGGCATCGTCTTCGAGGGCCATCCCGCCCTGACCCGCATCCTCATGCCCGACGACTGGCCGGGCCACCCGCAGCGGAAGGACTACCCGCTCGGCGGCATCCCGGTCGAGTTCAAGGGCGCCACCACCCCACCCCCGGACCAGCGGAGGTCGTACAACTGATGTCGACCGACAATGTCACCTACAGCTCCGCCGACGAGCCGGACGTCGAGTACTCCTCGGCTGACGAGGGCCCCGACGCCTACTCCGGCTCCTACGAGACCACCGAGGGGCGCGTCTACACCGTGTCCGGCGGCGACTGGGACACCATCTCCCCGGCACCGGAGGGCGAGCACGACCGCATCGTCGTGAACATGGGTCCCCAGCACCCGTCGACGCACGGCGTCCTCCGCCTGATCCTCGAGATCGACGGCGAGAACGTCACCGAGGCCCGCGCCGGCATCGGCTACCTGCACACCGGCATCGAGAAGAACATGGAGTTCCGCTCGTGGGTGCAGGGCGTCACCTTCGTGACGCGCATGGACTACCTCACGCCCATGTTCAACGAGACCGCCTACTGCCTCGCCGTCGAGAAGGCCCTCGACATCACCGAGCAGGTCCCCGAGCGCGCCACCGTCATCCGCGTCATCATGATGGAGCTCAACCGGATCGCCTCCCATCTGGTGGCGCTGGCCACGGGCGGCATGGAGCTCGGTGCCCTCACCGCGATGGAGTTCGGCTTCCGCGAGCGCGAGCTCGTTCTCGACATCTTCGAGATGGTCTCGGGCCTGCGGATGAACAGCGCATACGTGCGTCCGGGCGGCGTGGCCCAGGACCTGCCGCCGGGCGGGGAGCAGAAGATCCGCGACACGATCCCGCTGCTGCGCAAGCGGCTGAAGGACACCGCCGACCTGCTTGTCGACAACAGCATCTGGATGGGACGCACCGTCGGCATCGGCTACCTCGACCTCGCCGGCTGCATGGCGCTGGGCATCACCGGCCCGATCCTCCGGTCGACCGGCCTGCCGTACGACCTGCGGAAGGCGCAGCCGTACTGCGGCTACGAGAACTACGAGTTCGACGTCATCACCAAGGACACGTCCGACGTCTACGGCCGCTTCCTGATCCGCATCGAGGAGATGGAGCAGTCGCTGCGCATCGTCGAGCAGGCACTGGACCGGCTCAAGCCGGGCCCGGTGATGGTCGAGGACAAGAAGATCGCGTGGCCCGCCCAGCTGTCGATCGGCAGCGACGGCCAGGGCAACTCCCCGGAGCACATCCAGAAGATCATGGCCGAGTCGATGGAGGCACTCATCCATCACTTCAAGCTGGTCACCGAGGGCTTCCGGGTCCCCACGGGTCAGGTGTACGCCGCGGTGGAGTCGCCCAAGGGCGAGCTCGGCTGCCACCTCGTCAGCTCCGGAGGTACCCGTCCCTACCGGGTGCACTTCCGGGATCCGTCGTTCACCAACCTCCAGTCGGTCGCGGCGATGTCCGAGGGCAGCATGATCTCGGACGTCATCGCCGCCGTCGCCAGCATCGACCCCGTCATGGGCGGCGTGGACCGCTAGGAACCAGGAAGCGAAGAGACCAGATGCCAATCAGCGACACCACTCGCGACCAGCTCCAGGAGCTCGTCGCGCGCTACCCGCGCCCGCGCTCCGCCCTGATGCCGATGCTGCACCTGGTCCAGAGCCTCGAGGGTGAGGTGACCTCCGAGGGCATCGCCGCGTGTGCGGAGGCGGCCGGCGTCAGCGCCGCGGAGGCCACGGCGGTGGCCTCCTTCTACACGATGTACAAGCGCAAGCCGGTGGGCAAGCACCACATCGGCGTCTGCACCAACACGATGTGCGGCCTCCTCGGCGGCGACGAGGTGTACGCGGCGGTGAGCGAGCGTCTCGGCGTCGGCCACGACGAGCCGACCGCCGATGGCGAGTTCTGGCTCGAGCGCATCGAGTGCCAGGCGGCCTGCACGCACGCGCCCGTCATGACGGTGGACTGGGAGTACATGGACGACGTCACCCCGACGTCCGCCGTCGACGTCATCGACCGACTGGCCCGCGGCGAGGAGGTCCGCTCCACCCGGGGCCCCGTGATCCGCGACTTCCGCGCCTCCGAGCACAGCCTGGCGTTCCCCGAGGACGGGCTCGCGGCTGAGGGCACGCCCGTGGACGAGAAGATGCTGGTCGGCCTGAGGCTCGCGAGGGAGCTGGGCATGGCCGCGCCGGACGCCCCGGTGGCCGGCACCACCAACGACGCCGGACAGGAGGGCTGACCGTGGCGCTGACCCCCGTCATCACCGAGCACTGGGACGATCCGGAGCTCTTCACCATCGACGGCTACCGGCGACACGGAGGGTACCGCGCGCTGGAGTCCGCGATCCATCAGGACCCCGACGCGCTCATCGCCCTGGTGAAGGACTCCGGACTCCGTGGCCGCGGTGGCGCAGGCTTCCCCACCGGCCTGAAGTGGAGCTTCGTCCCGCAGGACGGCAAGCCGCACTACCTCGTGGTCAATGGCGACGAGTCCGAGCCGGGTGCCTGCAAGGACATCCCGATCATGCTTGCCAACCCGCACTCGCTGGTCGAGGGCGTCATCATCACCTCGTACGCGATCCGCGCGAACCACGCCTTCATCTACATCCGCGGTGAGGTGCCCGAGGCCATCCGTCGCGTGGCGAATGCCGTGCGTGAGGCGCGCGAGGCCGGCTACATCGGCAAGAACATCCTCGGCAGCGGGTTCGACCTCGACGTGGTCGTGCACGCCGGGGCCGGCGCCTACATCTGCGGCGAGGAGACCGCGCTGCTCGACTCGCTCGAGGGCTTCCGCGGGCAACCCCGGCTCAAGCCGCCGTTCCCCGCGGTGGCCGGCCTCTACGCGGCGCCGACCGTCATCAACAACGTCGAGACGATCTGCAACATCCCGTACCTCGTCGATCGGGGCGTGGACTGGTTCCGGCAGTTCGGCACGGAGAAGTCCCCGGGCTTCAAGGTCTTCGCGATCTCCGGTCACGTCAACCGACCCGGCATCTACGAGGCCCCGCTCGGCATCACGATGCGTGAGCTGCTCGACTACGCCGGGGGCATGCGCGATGGACGCGAGGTCAAGTTCTGGCTTCCGGGCGGGTCGTCTGTCCCGATGCTCACCGCGGATCACCTCGACCTCCCGCTGACCTACGAGGACATCGCGGCCGCCGGCAGCATGCTCGGGACGGGCACGCCGATGCTCTTCGACGACACCGTGAGCGTCGTGAAGGCGGTCACCCGGTGGCTGGAGTTCTACAAGCACGAGTCCTGCGGCCAGTGCACCCCGTGCCGTGAGGGCACCTACTTCATCACCGGAACCCTCGAGCGGTTCGAGGAGGGGCACGGCACGGACAGGGAGATGGACACCCTCGCCGACCTGTGCGGGCAGATCTCCGGCCGCTCCTTCTGCGCCCTCGGCGATGCCGCGGCGACTCCCTACCCGGCCGCCATGAAGTACTTCCGCGACGAGTTCGTCGCGGCGACCAGCACGCCGGTGGACCAGCAGTTCGACCCAGCGGCGTCCTACGTGTTCTCGGGAGCGATTGCGCGATGACCGTGACCAACAACGCCGGCCCAGGCAGTGACGTCGAGGTCAGGACCGACCTCATCACCGTCGTCATCGACGGGGTGGAGATGCAGGTGCCCAAGGGCACCCTCGTCATCCGCGCTGCCGAGCAGCTCGGCATCGAGATCCCGCGCTTCTGCGATCACCCGCTCCTGGAGCCGGTGGCGGCGTGCCGGGCCTGCCTCATCGAGGTCGAGGGCATGCCCAAGCCGCAGCCCGCGTGTGCGCAGGTGCTGTCCGACGGGATGAACGTCAAGACCCAGTACTCCTCCGATGTCGCCCGGGAGGCGCAGGAGGGGGTCATGGAGTTCCTGCTCCTCAACCACCCCCTCGACTGCCCGGTCTGCGACAAGGGCGGCGAGTGCCCGCTGCAGAACCAGGCCATGTCCGTCGGACGACCGGACACGCGGTTCGACGGTGCGAAGCGGGAGTTCGAGAAGCCCATCAACGTCAGCGCCCAGATCCTTCTGGACCGGGAGCGCTGCGTGTCGTGCGCACGCTGCACCCGCTTCGCCGACCAGATCGCGGGAGATCCGTTGATCGACCTGCTGGCCCGCGGCGCCAAGCAGCAGGTCGGGACCGCCGATGACGTGCCGTTCGACTCCTACTTCTCCGGCAACACCGTCCAGATCTGCCCGGTGGGTGCGCTGACCAGCGCGTCCTACCGATTCCGGTCCCGCCCGTTCGACCTGGTCTCCGTGCCGACGACGTGCGAGCACTGTGCGTCGGGCTGCTCGTTGCGGACTGACTACCGACGCGGCGTGGTGGCCCGTCGGCTCGCGTGGGACGACCCCGAGGTCAACGAGGAGTGGAACTGCGACAAGGGTCGCTACGCGTTCGCGTACCTGGCCGAGGGCCGGATCGACAGCCCGATGATCCGCGAGAACGGCGAGCTGCGGGTGGCCTCGTGGCCCGAGGCCATCGCGGTGGCCGCGCAGGGCCTGGCCGATGCCAAGGGCCGGGCGGGCGTGCTGGTCGGCGGCCGCAGCACCGTCGAGGACGCCTATGCGTACGCGCGCTTCGCACGCACCGTGCTGGGCACGGATGACATCGACTTCCGGGTCCGCCAGACCTCGGACGAGGAGACCCAGTTCCTCGCCTCCTCGGTGGCGGGAGCGCCCGTCACGACGACCTACGACGGCCTCGAGGGGGCGCCAGCAGTCCTGCTGGTCTCGTTCGAGCCCGAGGACGAGTCCCCGATCGTCTTCCTGCGGCTTCGCAAGGCGGCCAAGCGAGGCACCGCAGTGGTGTCCGTCGCCCCCTTCGCCAGTGCGGGCCTGACCAAGATGTCCGGCCGGCTGCTCCCCACGCGGCCCGGCGCCGAGGCTGCGGCGCTGCGCGCCCTGCCCGAGGACGTCCGTGCGCAGCTCGGCGAGGACGGCGCCGTCATCATGGTCGGCGAGCGCGCGGCCGGTTCGGCCGGCACGCTGTCCGCAGCGGTTGAGCTGGCCCAGCAGACCGGTGCACGGCTCGCGTGGGTTCCGCGACGCGCGGGTGAGCGCGGGGCCCTCGACGCAGGAGCCCTTGCCGGCCTCCTCCCCGGCGGGCGTCCGCTGGAGGACGCGCAGGCCCGAGCGCAGGTCGCCGAGGCCTGGGGCATCGAGCCCGGGGAGCTGCCCGGCGGGAACGGACGAAGTGGGCAGGCCCTGCTCGAGGCCGCCCGTGACGGAGTGTTCGACGCCCTCCTCGTGGGCGGCGTCGAGCTGGCCGACTTCCCCGATCCGGCGCTGGCGACGGCGGCGATCGACGCCGCCGGATTCGTGGTCTCCCTCGAGAACCACCACTCCGCCGTCACCCAGCGTGCCGATGTCGTCCTCCCGGTGGCCGTGGTCACCGAGAAGTCCGGCACGTTCATCGACTGGGAGGGTCGCCCCCGTCCCTTCAGCCAGGTCTTCCGCGACGCGCTGACCATGAGCGATGCGCGCGTCCTGTCGATGATCGCCAGCGCGGCCGGCGTCACCGCTCCCGGCGACGTCCGCTCCCTGCGAGCCGAACTCGGCGGGCTGGGCCCCTGGTCCGGTGGTCGCTTCACCGCCCCTGCGGAGGCGTCCGGCGAGGCTCCTGCTGGGACGGTCCTCGCATCGTGGCGGCTGCTCCTCGACGCAGGGCTCATGCAGGAGGGCAACCCGCATCTCGCCGCCACCGCCCGGCCGACGGTCGCCGTCGTGTCGAAGGCGACGGCTGCCGCGCTGGGTGAGACCGCCACGGTCACCGGACCTGCGGGTTCGGTCACGCTGCCCGTCGTCGCCGCGGACATCGCGGACGGCGTGGTGTGGGTCCCGATGAACTCCCCTGGCTGTCACATCCACGCGGACCTCGGTGTCGTGCCGGGAGCATCCGTCCAGCTGTCGGCAGGAGGCGCCGCATGACCGGCTCGCAGTTCGGCCTCTTCGGCACCGATCCGTGGTGGCTGGTGATCCTGAAGGTCGTCGCGATCTTCGCCATGCTGGTGCTGCTCACGCTGTTCACCATCTGGTGGGAGCGACGCGTCGTCTCGCGGATGCAGAACCGCATCGGGCCCAACCGCACCGGTCCGCAGGGCCTTCTCCAGTCGCTCATGGACGGCGTGAAGCTGGCGCTGAAGGAGGAGATCATCCCCAAGACCGCGCACCTCGCGGTCTACTGGGTGGCACCCATCGTCTCCGCCACCGCTGCCTTCATGGCCTTCGCCGTGATCCCGTTCGGCCCGACGGTCTCCATCTTCGGCGTCGAGACGCCGC
This sequence comes from Actinomycetales bacterium, assembly GCA_016125355.1. GTDB lineage: Bacteria > Actinomycetota > Actinomycetes > S36-B12 > S36-B12 > UBA10649. Next base: position 28,714 of record WGLX01000009.1, read on the forward strand.
TGCAGCTGACCGACTTCCCGGTGTCGGTGCTGTACGTGCTCGCCATCGCCTCCATCGGCATCTACGGCATCGTGCTCGCGGGCTGGTCCTCGGGTTCGACCTACCCGCTGCTAGGCGGCCTGCGCTCGAGCGCGCAGATGATCTCGTACGAGATCGCCATGGGCTTGGCGTTCGTGGCGGTGTTCCTCTACGCAGGCTCCATGTCGACGTCGGAGATCGTCGCCGCGCAGCAGCCGATCTGGTTCGCCGTCATCCTGCTGCCCTCGTTCCTGATCTACACGACGGCGATGGTCGGCGAGACCAACCGCGCGCCCTTCGACCTGCCGGAGGCCGAGGGCGAGATCGTCGGCGGCTTCCACACCGAGTACTCGTCCCTGAAGTTCGCGCTGTTCTTCCTCGCCGAGTACATCAACATGGTCACCGTGTCGGCCCTGGCCACCACCTTGTTCCTGGGTGGCTGGATGGCCCCCTGGCCGCTGTCCCTGTGGGAGGGCGCCAACCAGGGCTGGTGGCCGATGCTCTGGTGGCTGATCAAGGTGCAGATCTTCATCTTCGTGTTCATCTGGCTCCGCGGCACGCTGCCACGGATGCGGTACGACCAGTTCATGAAGTTCGGGTGGAAGGTGCTGATCCCGGTCTCGATCGCCTGGATCATGATCGTCTCGGTCGCTCGCGTTCTCCGCAACGACGTGACCATGTCGACCACCGAGATCCTCGTCTACGGCGCGATCCTGATCGCGTTGCTGCTGGTCGTCTCCTGGATCATGCAGTCGCGCGCCGATCGACGCGAGCGGGCCCTCGAGGAGGAGCTGGAGCGCAAGCGCACGGCGACCTTCGATCCCATGGAGGCCAACTACCCCGTGCCCCCGCTGCCGGGACAGTCCTTCACGTTCACCTCGCGCCGCGCGGCCGCCCAGGGCACCACCATCGTGCAGGAGCCGCCGGCCACCGACACACCGGGCGACGATTCGCAAGGGGAGGAGTCCCATGCCTGAGATGCCGCAGGCCGTACGCGGCTTCGGTGTCACCTTCCTGACGATGTTCAAGAAGGTGGTGACCGAGCAGTACCCGGAGCAGAAGGTGCCGACCGCGCCGCGCTACCACGGACGTCATCAGCTGAACCGCTGGGCCGACGGCCTGGAGAAGTGCGTGGGCTGCGAGCTGTGCGCCTGGGCCTGCCCCGCGGACGCCATCTACGTCCAGGGCGCGGACAACTCCGACGAGGAGCGGTTCTCCCCGGGCGAGCGCTACGGCCGCGTCTACCAGATCAACTACTTGCGCTGCATCTTCTGCGGGCTGTGCATCGAGGCCTGCCCGACGCGTGCGCTCACCATGACGAACGAGTACGAGCTCGCTGATGACAGTCGGGCCAAGCTGATCTACGAGAAGCAGGACCTGCTCGCACCTCTCCTGCCCGGCATGGTCCAGCCGCCGCACGACATGGTGCCGGGCATGACCGAACGCGACTACTACGCGAACAAGGTCACGGGCTCGTCTCCCGAACAGGTCACCACCGGGACGACCTCCGCGGAGGTGACCTCGTGACCGACGTCAACACCGGCGAGCAGGTGGTCTTCTGGATCTCCGCCATTCTCGCCGTCGCCGGGGCCCTCGGCATGATCCTGTCCCGCAAGGCCGTGCACAGCGCACTGTGGGTCGCCCTCACGATGATCAATCTCGCCATCCTGTACGTGGCCAATTCGGCGCCGTTCCTCGGCATGGTTCAGGTGATCGTCTACACGGGCGCGGTCATGATGCTGTTCCTGTTCGTGCTCATGGTCGTCGGCGTCGACTCGTCCGACTCTCTCATCGAGACCATCAAGGGCCAGCGGCTCGCCGCGATCCTGCTGGGGCTCGGGCTGGGAATCCTCATCATCTGGGGCATCGGTCACGGGCTCGAGGGCGCCACGTCCGTCGGACTGGATGCAGCCAACGCGAAGGACGGCGGCAACGTCCAGGGCATCGCCCACCTCGTCTTCACGCGGTACCTGCTGGTCTTCGAGCTCACGTCGGGGCTGCTCATCACGGCCGCCATGGGTGCGATGGTGCTGGCCCACCGTGAGCGGTGGACGCCGGCACCGACCCAGCGGGAGCTGGCGACGGCCCGGTTCCGGCAGGAGGGCCATCCCGGCAACCTGCCCAACCCCGGTGTCTACGCCCGCCATAACGCGGTCGACACGCCGGCGCTGCTGCCCGACGGTGGAACCAGCGAGATCAGCGTTCCTGGACCGGTGCGGGCACGCGCGGACGAGCGATCCATCGACCCGATGGATCTCGAGGAGGTCCGCGAGATCACGGAGGGCAGGAGCGAATGAACCCCGCCAACTACATCGTGCTCTCCGCGGTGCTGTTCAGCATCGGCGCGATCGGCGTGCTGGTACGCCGCAACGCGATCGTCGTCTTCATGTCCATCGAGCTGATGCTGAATGCCGCGAACCTGGCGTTCGTGTCGTTCGCCCGCATGAACGGCAACCTCGACGGGCAGACGGTGGCGTTCTTCGTCATGGTGGTGGCTGCCGCCGAGGTCGTGGTCGGCCTTGCCATCATCGTCACGATCTTCCGCACCCGGCGAACGGCGTCGATCGACGAACCGAACCTCCTGAAGTACTGATGGCCCACGCGACTTCTCACGACACGACGAACGATAGGAACGCACAGTGACTGAGCTCATGCCCGCCGAGGGGGTGTTCTCGCTCATCTGGTTGCTCATCGCCCTGCCGCTGGCCGGATCAGCCGTGCTGATCTTCGGCGGTCGCCGCACCAACTCCTGGGGGCCGTACCTGGCCATCCTCATGGTGGTCGGCTCGGCCGCACTCGGCTGGACGATGCTGCTGTCGATGATGCAGAACTCCCCGGAGCAGCGCACCTTCGACCAGACGCTCTACTCCTGGGTGTTCGCCGGGTCCTTCCAGGCCGACATGGCCTTCCAGCTGGACCAGCTGTCCATGGTGTTCGTCCTCCTCATCACCACCGTCGGCGCGTTGATCCACATCTACTCGCTGGGCTACATGGCCCATGACGCCAACCGGCGCAAGTTCTTCGGCTACCTCAACCTGTTCGTCGCGGCGATGCTCATCCTCGTCCTGGCGAACAACTACCTGCTGCTCTACGTGGGCTGGGAGGGCGTGGGCCTGACGAGCTACCTGCTCATCGGCTTCTGGCTTCACAAGCCGGCGGCTGCCGCAGCCGCGAAGAAGGCCTTCATCATCAACCGCGTCGGTGATGTCGGCCTGAGCCTGGCGATCATGTTGCTGTTCGTCACCTTCGGCTCGGTCTCCTTCCAGGACGTGTTCGGCGTGGCCGACCAGGCCAGCGAGGGCACGCTCACCGCGATCGGCCTGCTCCTCCTGCTCGCCGCCGCCGGCAAGTCCGCGCAGTTCCCGCTGCAGGCCTGGCTGCTCGACGCTATGGAGGGCCCGACGCCCGTCTCCGCCCTGATCCACGCCGCCACGATGGTCACCGCCGGCGTCTACCTCATCGTCCGCAGCAACGTGGTCTTCACGGCCGCCGAGTGGGCGGCCACGGCCGTGATCATCGTCGGCGTCATCACGATGTGGATGGGCGCGATCATCGGCTCGGCGAAGGATGACATCAAGAAGTCACTCGCCGGATCCACGATGAGCCAGATCGGCTACATGATCACCGCCGCCGGACTCGGCCCGATCGGCTACGTGTTCGCGATCTTCCACCTGCTCACGCACGGCGTCTTCAAGGCCGGCCTGTTCCTCGGTGCCGGGTCAGTCATGCACGGCATGCGCGACAACGTCAACATGCGCCGGTACGGCGCGCTGATGGGCCTCATGGGAATCACGGCCGTGACCTTCATCATCGACTACCTCGCGATCATCGGCATCCCGCCGTTCGCAGGCTTCTGGTCGAAGGACTCGATCATCCATGCGGCCTTCGAGAAGAGCACCCTCGTCGGCATCCTCGCGATGCTCGCCGCCGGGCTCACCGGGTTCTACATGACCCGCATGGTGGCCATGACCTTCTTCGGCAAGGCCCGCTGGGAGGACGACGAGCACCCGCACGAGTCACCCAAGGTCATGACCATCCCGCTGATCATCCTCGCGATCGGCGCGACCTTCCTCGGTATGGCGCTGCTCTTCTGGGGCAACATCAAGACCTGGCTCGAGCCGGTGACCGGCCTCGAGGAGGTGGAACTGCCGCTGCCCGAGCTCGCCTACGGCGGGATGACGCTGGTGCTGGTGATCATCGGGTCCGTGATCGCGTGGGTCATGTACGCACGCCGATCCGTTCCCGTCGAGGCCCCGCGTGGCTCGTGGCTCACGCGCGCGGCCCGCAACGAGCTGTACGGAAACGAGGTCAACGACGTCCTGGTCGTGCGCCCCTCGTACCACGCGTCGCGTGCCCTGGTGTGGTTCGACAACCGGGGGGTCGACGGACTGGTCAACGGGACCGCCGCCTTCGTCGGCGGCCTGTCCGGCAGGCTCAGGCGCTACCAGACAGGTTTCGCCCGTTCGTATGCGTTGTCGATGGTGGGTGGCGCCGTCTTGGTCGTCCTCGCCCTGGTTCTGGTGAGGGCCTCGTGACTACCTTTCCCTGGCTGACCACCCTGATGGTGGTGCCGCTCGTCGGCAGCATCATCGTGGCCCTGCTGCCGTCGGCGCGCGCGGCGCTGGCCAAGCAACTGGCGCTGGTGTTCTCGCTGGCGACCCTGGTCCTGACCGTGCTCATGGCACTGCAGTTCCAAGGGGACTCCACCGAGCCGTTCCAGTTCGTCGAGTCGCATCCGTGGATCCCGGCGTTCGGCATCTCGTACTCGGTGGGCGTCGACGGCATCGCCCTGGTGCTCGTGGCGCTGGCCGCGACCCTCGTACCCATCGTGGTGCTCGCGGGCTGGAACGATGTCGACGACAGCCGCGGCAGCGTGAAGGGCTACTTCGCGCTGATCCTCGTCCTCGAGACGCTGATGATCGGCGTGTTCTCGGCCACCGATGTCTTCCTGTTCTACGTGTTCTTCGAGGTCATGCTCATCCCCACGTACTTCCTGATCGGGCGGTACGGAGGGCTCCAGCGCTCGTACGCCGCGGTGAAGTTCCTGCTGTACAGCCTCGTGGGCGGCCTGTTCATGCTCGCGGCGCTGATCGGCCTGTTCGTGGTGTCGGCCCAGCTGACTGGTCAGGGCACCTTCGACTTCCTGTCGCTGGCGGGGCTGGACATCGACGAGAACACGCAGAAGCTGCTGTTCGTCGGCTTCTTCCTCGCGTTCGCCGTCAAGGCGCCGCTGTGGCCCTTCCACACCTGGCTGCCCGACGCCGCCGCCGAGGCCAAGGTCGGGACGTCCGTCCTGCTGATCGGCGTTCTCGACAAGGTCGGCACCTTCGGCATGATCCGCTACCTGCTGCCGATCTTCCCCGCGGCCTCGGACTTCTACGCGCCCTTCGTCATCGCGCTGGCCCTCATCGGCATCTTCTACGGCGCATACGTGGCGCTGGGACAGAACGACATGAAGCGGCTGTTCGCCTACTCGTCGATGTCGCACTTCGGCTTCATCACGCTCGGCATCTTCGTCTTCACGACCACCGGCCAGAGCGGCTCGGTGGTCTACATGGTCGCCCACGGCCTGTCGACGGCGGCGCTGTTCCTGACGGCGGGCTTCCTCATGAGCCGGTACCACGGGTCGAGCCTGATCTCGGACTACGGCGGCGTGAACAAGGCTGCCCCCGTGCTGTCGGGCTTCTTCATGATCGCGGCGCTGTCGTCCCTGGCGCTGCCGGGCATGGTCTCCTTCGTCGGCGAGTTCATGGTCCTGCTGGGCTCGTTCCAGCGGTACCTGTGGATCGGCGCGATCGCCACGCTGGGCATCGTGATCACCGCGGCCTACGTCCTTCGCCTCTACCAGAAGTCCATGACAGGCCCGCTCAAGCCGGAGCTCGAGGGGATGCGTGACCTCGGCGGCCGGGAGGTCACCGCCCTGGTGCCCGTCGCGGCCCTGATCATCGTGCTCGGCCTGTTCCCGGCACCCCTGCTCAATGTCATCAACCCGGCCGTCCAGCAGACGATGACGAGCGTGGGAGCCACCGATCCGGCACCGACCATCCAGTCAGCCGGCCTTCCTGCGGAAGGAGCTGACCAGTGAGCGCGCTGGCCACCGTTGCCACGGCTGACAACGTGAGCACGTTCCAGATGCCCAGCATCAACTACTACGCGATCACGCCGATCCTCATCATGTTCGGTGCGGCCGTCGTGTCCGTGCTCGTGGAGGCCTTCCTGCCGCGCGGAGCACGCCGCCCGGTGCAGCTGGTCCTGGTGCTCGGCTCGCTGGCAGCCGCCTTCATCGTCACCGTCGACCTCCGCGGCACGCGGCTGGTCACGGGCGATGGTGCGATCGCGGTCGATGGGCCCACCCTGCTGCTGTGGGGCGCCCTGCTCGTGGTCGCCTTCCTTGCTGCTCTGCTGTTCGCCGAGCGCTCGATCGACCCGCTGGGTGATGCCTTCGCCCCGCGGGCCTCGACGCTGCCCGGGTCGGTCGATGAGCAGGAGTTCACCCGTCGGGGCTTCCTGCAGACCGAGATCTGGCCCTTCCTGCTGTTCTCGGTGACGGGCATGCTGGCCTTCATCGCGGCGAACGACCTGCTCATGATGTTCGTCGCCCTCGAGGTCATGTCCCTGCCCCTGTACCTCCTGGCCGGCATGGCCCGTCGTCGCCGCCTGCTCTCGCAGGAGGCGGCCCTGAAGTACTTCCTGCTGGGGGCGTTCTCATCGGCGTTCTTCCTGTACGGCGCGGCGATGCTGTACGGCTACAGCGGCTCGGTCGGCCTGGTCGAGATCGCGGACACCCTGTCGGGCAAGACTGCCGAGGGCACGCTGGTGTTCATCGGCGTCGCGTTGCTGACGGTGGGCCTGCTGTTCAAGATCGCGGCCGTGCCGTTCCACCAGTGGGCGCCGGACGCGTACCAGGGGGCACCCACGCCGGTGACCGGCTTCATGGCGGCCACCGTCAAGATCGCCGCCTTCGGCGCGCTGCTCCGCGTCCTCTACGTGGGCCTTGGTGGCCTGCGCTGGGACTGGGAGCCCATGCTGTGGGTCATCGCGGCACTCACCATGCTCGTCGGCTCGATCATCGCGATCACGCAGACCGACATCAAGCGGATGCTCGCGTACTCCTCCGTGGCCCAAGCGGGCTTCATCCTGATCGGCGTCATGGCGGCCAGCCCGCAGGGCCTGGGCAGTGCGATCTTCTACCTCGTGGCCTACGCGTTCACGACGATCGGGACGTTCGCCGTGGTGTCCATGGTGCGGGACGCGTCGGGCGAGGCGACCCACCTGTCGGCGTGGGCGGGCCTGGGCAAGAATTCGCCGGTCGTGGCCGCGGTCTTCTCGCTGTTCATGCTGTCGCTGGCCGGCATCCCGCTGACCAGCGGCTTCGTCGCCAAGTTCGGCGTGTTCGCGTCGGCGATCGACGCGGGCAACACCTGGATCGTGATCATCGGTGTCATCGCGAGCATCATCGCAGCGTTCTTCTACGTCCGCGTGATCGTCCTGATGTACTTCGCGGATCCCGGCCCCGACACGGCCTCCGTGGTGGTCCCGTCCGCCTTCACCACGATCGCCCTGACGGCCTCGGCCGTGATGACCATCGCCCTCGGCATCTTCCCGCAGTGGCTGCTGGACATCATCGGTCAAGCGGGCGTCTTCATCCGGTAGTACCGTAGCGCGATGACCGCTTCCGTCCTGGGCCTGCCGCTGCCCGATGCGGCGCTCGAGGCCCAGCTCGCCACTGGGCTGGTCGGCGTGGAGGAGGGGCTGCAGTCCGCGGTCGCCAGCGACGACCCGTTCATCGCCGACGCGGCGCGGTACCTCGTCGATGCGGGGGGCAAGCGGTTCCGTCCGCTGCTGGTGCTGCTGGCCGCCCAGTTCGGCGACCCGGAGTCCTGGGGCGTCGTCCCGGCGGGTGTCGTGGTCGAGCTCACCCATCTGGCCACGCTGTACCACGACGATGTCATGGACGAGGCCCAGGTACGACGTGGTGCCCCGTCGGCGAACTCGCGCTGGGACAACTCGCTGGCCATCCTCACCGGCGACTTCCTGTTCGCGCGCTCCTCGGCGATCCTCGCCGACCTCGGGCCGGAGGCCGTCCGCATCCAGGCGCACACCTTCGAGCGCCTGTGCAAGGGCCAGATTCGCGAGACCGTCGGCCCCCGTGAGGGGCAGGACCCGGTGGAGCACCATCTCGAGGTCATCGCCGACAAGACCGGCTCGCTGATCGCGGCCTCCGGGCGCTATGGCGCGCTGATGGCAGGAGCTCCGGCGGCCCAGGTCGAGGTGCTCACCCAGTTCGGCGAGCGGATCGGCATCGCCTTCCAGCTCGCAGACGACCTTGTCGACATCACCTCCGAGTCGATGCAGTCGGGCAAGACGCCGGGCACCGACCTGCGCGAGGGCGTCCTGACCCTGGCGGGCCTCATCGCCATGAGGAGCCCCGATCCGGTCGACGACCGGCTCAAGGACCTGCTCGGACGACCGCTGCCCGACGACGACGAGCACGCGGAGGCGCTGGCGCTGCTGCGGGCCCATCCGGCGATCACCGAGGCCCGGAAGCAGGCGCACTCGTGGTCGGACTCGGCGCGTGACCTGCTGGAGGACCTGCCGCCGGGTGGCGCCCGCGACGTGCTCGCCTTGCTGTGCGACTACGTCGTCTCCCGCACCGGCTGACCGCGCTGGCTGACGGCACGTACCCTCCCACCCCCGCGAGTTGAACCGCTTCCCGGCTCAAATCTGCAGATGTGAGCCGGTTTCGCGGGTGAACTGGCGATTTGAACCGCCTGCCCCTGTGGATGACGCGAGCGGGTCGCGCGGGAATGCGGCACGGTGCCCCGATGGCACACACCACCGACTCCCTCGCCCGCCGGTGGGCGGACGACCCGCAGCTCACCAGCGGTGAGCAACGCGTCTTCCGACGCCGTGACCTCCTCGCCCTGGGCGTCCCGGATGCGACCCTGTCCGCGATGCTCCGGCGAGGACTCCTGACGCGCGTGCGCCACGGCGTCTACGTTCACACCACCGTCCTCGAGTCAGCGGACGCCCTCGAGCGCCATCGCATCGACGCTGCCGCTGCAATCGCCGCCGCCGAAGAGCCCACTTGGGCGCTCGGCACCACGGCCGCCAGCCTGCATGGCATGCCGCTGCCCTTCGACGTCCCCCCTGCCGTGACCCTGGCCCGACGACGGGCGGCGGATGAGCGGGGACTTCGACGCCCGAGCCGACATCGTCTGACGCTGCCGGACGTGCGCGTTGTCACGGGGCCCGTCGATGAGTCGACGACCGTGCGCCTGGCGGGAGTCCCCACCGTCGGGCCGGCGCTGGCCGCGGTGAGCGCAGCCACCGAGCTCACCTCCTCCCGCTGGCGCACGGCTGTCCTCGACTCGGCGCTCTGGCGGAAGGCGAGCGTGGAGACCCTGGGGAACACGATCGAGCAGTGGCGCCACCTCGGGCACCGGTGCGAGCTGATGGCGGCGCTCGGCGACGCCCGACCGGGAGCGCAGACCGTCTTGGAGACCTTCTCGCGCCTTGCGCTCCTGGAGGAGGGGCTGCCGGAGCCCGAACTCCAGGCACCCTTCCACGATGCCGGGGGCCTGGTCGGTTACGTCGACTTGTGGTGGCCGGGGCTGCGCGTCGTGGGGGAGGCGGACGGCGCGATCAAGTACGCCACCCGCGATGACCTGCTGCGGGAGAAGGCACGCGAGGACCGGCTGCGCATGCTGGGCCTGGCCGTGGTCCGCTGGACGTGGGAGGAGATCACCGAACACCCCGAAGCTGTGGCCGCGCGGATCCTCACCGCGGCCAGGACGCGTCGACACTCCGCGTGACGAGCGGTCCAAATCGGCAGTCCGCCCGCGAAACCGGCTCAAATCTGCAGATTTGAGCCGGGAAGCGGTTCAACTCGTGGGGAATTTGTCTAGATGACCTGTAGGGTCAGCGGGTGAGCCACGAGGTCGTCCATGCCCCCCACCGCCCGCGGCACGATCGGCCCACGCTCGTGTCGTTCGCGGCCATCGCGCTGTGGTCGTGGTTCGTCTACGGGCTGGGTGCCTCCCTCGCCTTCCTCAAGGACGAGCAGGGCAGCGCCGCCTGGCTGAGTGGCCTGCACAGCACCGCGCTGGCGATCGGCGGCATCATCGGCGCCCTCGTTGCGCCGCGCCTGAACAACCGCTTCGGCCGCGGACTGGTCACCCGGGTTGGCGTGCTCGGCACCGCGACCTGCCTCGCCCTGTTCCTGCTGCCGATCCCGCACGCGGTGTGGACCCTTGCGTGGATCTTCATCGCCTGCTTCTTCGGGAACCTGCTGGTCGTCGGCGTCAACTCCTTCATCGGCATCCACCAGGGAGCCGCCAGCCCGGCCGCGTTCACCGAGAGTGCCGCCCTCAACGCGCTCGCCGGGCTGCTCGGCCCGCTGGCGATCGGCATCTGCGCCGCGACGGTCCTCGGCTGGCGCTGGGGCGTGATCATCGCCATCGTGGGGATGGTCGTCCTCGAGCTGATCCGCGGCCCGCGGGTCCGCTCGTACGGCGGTCCGGGCGAGGTGGCCACCAAGCGCACGTCCGGAAGCCTCCCCACCCGCACCTACGTTGCCGTGGTCGCCACGATGAGCTATGTGGGCGCGGAGTTCTGCATGAGCCTGTGGGGAGTGCAGCTCATTGAGGAGCGCACCGGCCTCAGCGCGGCCGCCGCATCTGCGGGCCTCAGCACCTTCCTCGGCGGTTTGTTCGTCGGCCGGGTGGTCGGCTCCGGGCTGGCCCGGCGCATGGACGCGGAACTGCTCCTGAGGCTGGTCCTCGTCGCGGGGCTGTGCGTCTTCTCGCTGACGTGGCTGGCGACGTCCGCGTGGCTGCTGCTGCCGTCCTTCTTCCTCACCGGGCTCGCGCTGTCCCTGTCGTTCCCGCTGAACCTCTCGCGCACCCTGCGGTCGTCGGGCGGACGCACGGATCGGGCCGCGGCGCTCCAGCTGGCGGGCAGCACCGCGGCCATCGGCTCGGCGCCGTTCCTCCTCGGTGGCCTGGCCAGCGGGCTCACGGTGCACGGCGCGTTCCTGATCGTGCCCGTGCTGCTCGCGGTGGCGCTCATCCTCGTCGTCGCGTTCCCCGTTCCCGACGTCGACAACGTGCCGGCCCTGGACGACGCCGCGGCGGCCTAGTCGGGCTCGACGACCTCGAGGTCGGTCACCCGGGTCCGATGACGAATCCCGTCCACGGTCATCACGACCAGCGAGAGCCAGATCAGCAGGAACCCAGCCCACCGCGTGGCGGACATGGCCTCGCCGAACACGAACACGCCGATGAGGAACTGGAACACCGGAGTGAAGTACTGCAGGAGTCCGAGGGTCGAGAGCGGGATCCGGGTGGCCGCGCCGCCGAAGGCGAGCAGCGGCAGCGCGGTGACCGGGCCGAGGAGCACCAGCAGCACGACGTTCGAGAAGTCGCCCGACATCATCGCCGACGAGCCATCCGCCGCAAACCACGCCATCACGAGCAGCGCCAGCGGGGCAAGCGTGGCAGTCTCGACGGTCAGGCTCTCGGCGGAGCCGACGCCGACCTGCTTCTTGATCAGCCCGTAGATGCCGAAGGAGAACGCGAGGACGAGGCTGATCCACGGCAGCCGCCCGTAGCTGACGGTGAGCACCGCCACCGCGAGGACGGCGATGCCGACCGCCACCCACTGGCCGGTACGGAGGCGCTCCCTCAGGAGGACGACACCGAGCCCCACGGACACCAGCGGGTTGATGAAGTAGCCCAGCGAGGCCTCCACGACCTGCCCGCTTTCGACCGCCCAGACGTACACGCCCCAGTTCAGGGCGAGGAAGGCGGCCGCCAGGGCGAGCATGCCGACGCTGCGGGGCGCCCGGAGCACCGGCCCCATCCGCGCCCAGGTGCGGGTGACGGTGGCCAGGATGGCCAGGAACACCAGCGACCAGACCACGCGGTTGGCCACCACCTCAACCGGCGAGATGCCCTCGAGCAGGTGGAAGTAGAGCGGGAACAGCCCCCAGAGCGAGTAGGCGAGGAAGCCCAGCAGGATGCCCACGCCCGCCCGGGAGGCGGGCACGGGGAACTTGCTCAGCTGACGACCCAGGTGTCCGGACCGTTGAGCAGCGCCTGGAGGTCGCCCTCGCCCTTGTTGGCCTGCACCTCGGCCAGCTGATCGCGCACCAGCCTGTCGTACGACGGCCGCTGGATGTCGCGGAAGATACCGATCGGGGTGTTCTCCAGCGTGCGCGGGTTGTACAGGCGAGACAGCGCGAACGCGAGACCCGGGTCCTTGGCGTGCGAGTCGTGCTTGATGATCGCGTCCTCGCCGACCTCGGACACGTTGACGACGGCAATATGGCCCTCGTCGGTGCGGATGACGCCCTTCTCCATGTCCTTGCCGAAGCGAATCGGCTGACCGTCCTCGAGGCGCATCATGACGTCGTCACGTGTGTCGTTGTCCTTCAGCGGCTCCCACGCGCCGTCGTTGAAGATATTGCAGTTCTGGTAGATCTCGACGAGCGAGGCGCCCTCGTGATGGGCCGCCGCGCGGAGCACCTCCGTCATGTGCTTGCGATCGGAGTCGATCGTTCGAGCGACGAAGGTGGCCTCAGCGCCCAGCGCGAGGGAGACGGGATTGAACGCGTAGTCCAGCGAGCCCTCGGGCGTGGACTTCGTGATCTTGCCCTGCTCGGAGGTGGGGGAGTACTGGCCCTTGGTCAGGCCGTAGATCCGGTTGTTGAAGAGCAGGATCTTGAGGTTGACGTTTCGCCGCAGGGCATGGATGAGGTGGTTGCCGCCGATGCTGAGCGCGTCGCCGTCACCGGTGACGACCCAGATCTGCAGGTCCGGACGCGACACGGCGAGACCGGTCGCGATGGCCGGGGCGCGGCCGTGGATGGAGTGCATGCCGTACGTGTTCATGTAGTACGGGAAGCGCGACGAGCAGCCGATGCCCGAGATGAAGACGATGTTCTCCTTGGCCAGCCCGAGCTCGGGCAGGAAGCCCTGGACGTTGGACAGGATCGAGTAGTCACCGCAGCCCGGGCACCAGCGCACCTCCTGGTCGGACTTGAAGTCCTTCGCGGAGAGGGTGGCTTCTGACTTCGGGATCAGGTCGAGGTAGGTAGTCATCGGGACCTCACATGCTCTCGGCGGCTTCGGTGATGGCGGTCACCAGTTCGGACGACTTGAACGGCATCCCTCGGACCTGGTTGAGGCCCTGGATGTCGACGAGGTACTTGGCGCGCAGCAGCATGGACAGCTGCCCGAGGTTCATCTCGGGAACGATGACCTTGTCGTACGAGCGGAGCACCTCGCCGAGGTTCGACGGGAACGGGTTGAGGTGGCGCAGGTGCGCCTGGGCGACCTTGACGCCAGCGCGCCGGGAGATCTGGCACGCGGCCCCGATGGGTCCGTAGGTCGAGCCCCAGCCGAGGATCAGCAGGCGCGCATCGCCATCGGGATCGTCGACCTCGACGTCGGGGATCGTCTTGGCGATCGCCTCGATCTTCCCCTGGCGCAGATGCACCATCGTGTCGTGGTTCTGGGCGTCGTAGGAGATGTTGCCCGGGCCATCGGCCTTCTCGAGGCCGCCGATGCGGTGCTCGAGGCCCTTGGTGCCCGGTACCGCCCACGGGCGCGCGAGGGTCTCAGGATCGCGCAGGTAGGGCCAGAACTCCTCGTTGCCGTCGGCCTTGGTGTGGTTCGGCGCGGTGGCGAAGTTCGGGTCGATGTGCGGCAGGTCGTCGGCCTGCGGGATCTTCCACGGCTCGGACCCGTTGGCGAGGTAGCCGTCCGAGAGCAGGAACACCGGGGTGCGGTACTCGATGGCGACCCGCGCGGCCTCGATGGCTGCGTAGAAGCAGTCCGAGGGCGACTTGGGGGCGATGACCGGGACGGGCGACTCGCCATTGCGACCGAACATCGCCTGCAGGAGATCGGACTGCTCGGTCTTGGTGGGCAGTCCGGTGGACGGGCCACCGCGCTGGACGTCGACGATGATCAGCGGCAGCTCGAGCGAGACGGCCAGGCCGATCGCCTCCGACTTCAGGGCGATGCCGGGCCCGGACGTGGTCGTGACGGCCAGTGCCCCGCCGTAGGAGGCGCCGATGGCGCCGCCGATGCCCGCGATCTCGTCCTCGGCCTGGAAGGTGGTGACGCCGAAGTGATGGTTCTTGGCCAGCTCGTGCAGGATGTCGGATGCCGGGGTGATCGGGTAGGACCCGAGGAACAGCGGCAGGCCGGAGCGCTTGGCCGCGGCGATGAGGCCATAGGCCAGCGCCGGGTTGCCCATGATGTTGCGGTAGGTGCCCGGCGGGAGGTCCGCCGCCTTGGCGACCTCGTACTGCACCGAGAAGATCTCGGTGGTCTCACCGAAGGACCAGCCCGCCTCGAAGGCGGCAAGGTTCGCAGCGAGGATCTCCGGCTTGTGGCCGAACTTCTTCTGCAGGAAGCGCCGGGTTCCCTCCGCGGGCCGCGAGTAGAGCCACGACAGCAGGCCGAGCGCGTACATGTTCTTCGACCGCTGTGCCTCCTTCTTCGTGATGTCGAACCCCTTGAGGGCCTCGACCGTCTGGGAGGTCAGCGCAATGGCGTGCACGTTGTAGCCGTCGAGGGAGCCGTCCTCGATCGGATTGGTCTCGTAGCCGACCTTCTCCAGATTGCGCTTGGTGAACTCGTCGGTGTTGATGATGAGATCGGCACCGCGCGGCAGGTCCTTGAGATTGGCCTTCAGGGCCGCCGGGTTCATCGCCACCAGCACGTTCGGGTCATCGCCCGGCGTGGTGATGTCGTGATCGGCGAAGGCGAGCTGGAAGGCCGAGACGCCGCCGATGGTCCCTGCTGGCGCGCGGATCTCGGCGGGGAAGTCGGGAAGGGTCGACAGGTCGTTGCCCATCCCTGCGGTCTCGGAGGTGAACCGGTCGCCGGTCAACTGCATGCCGTCGCCGGAATCCCCAGCGAAACGGATGACGACGCGATTGAGAGTGACGAGCTGCTTGCTCACGGGCTTCCTCAGTTGGCGAAGGACTCTTGGGGTCCGGTCGTTCGCATTGTGTGCTCTCGGCCGTCGGTGCTTTGTTGGACGTCCTAATAGACTACACCTGCCGTTCACGGCGGTGCACAGGCCAAACGGTCGGATTACCTCGCGTCGCGAATCGCGGATCGGCGCCTGCCGCGACCGCTGAATAGGGTGGCGCCATGACCGAGATCGCGTGGCTGCGGCTGGCCGCGGACCCGGGTGTCCGCGTGGGCAGCCTGCCCCTGGCCTGCTGCGCTCTGGAGGTCGAGTCGGCCGTCCGGCAGGGTGCCTTGCGCGCAGAGACGGCGGCTGACGGCCACCCCCGCGAGACGGTCCTGCTCGTGGCGGGCACCGTCACCGCACCACTGGCCCCGCTCGTCCGCATGGTCGTCGACCAGGCCCCGGCCGGCACCCGCGTGGTGGCCTTCGGCGCGTGCGCCACGTCCGGTGGCCCGTACTGGGATGCGCCCAGCGTCCGCCCGGGAGCCGATGCGGCCGGGGCCGCGGGCGTCCCCATCGACGTCTACGTGCCCGGCTGCCCGCCCCCTCCGGAGGCCCTCGTGGCCGCGATCACCGGCCGCGAGGTCGCCCCGTGATCGCCGATGACATGCTCGAGGTCGCTGTGGCCGAGTGGGCCGAGGCGGCCCGGGAGGCGCGCGATGGCGGGCTGCCCTTCCTCGAGCTGCTGACCGTGGTGGATCGGGGCGACGAGCTTGACGTGGTCGCGCGGATGAGCGACGCGTCAGGCAGGCTTTCCCTCGGACTGATGACGAGGGTGGCGGCCGACGCCCCGCGGATCGAGAGCCTGGCCGCGGTCCTGCCGGCAGCCTCATGGCACGAGCGCGAGGTCGCTGAGATGTTCGGCGTCGTCTTCGACGGCCATCCCGATCCGCGACCGCTGCTCCTCCGCGGGACGGCGGGCGCACCTCCCCTGCGACGCGGCACACCCCTCGCGGTCCGGCTGGAGCGGGCGTGGCCCGGGGAGGTCGAACCGGCGAGTCGACGGCGATCGCGGCAGCAGCTTCCGCCGGGCGTCCGCCCCGAGTGGCTCCCGGGAGGCTCCGCGTGACCGCGCCGACGCCGCACCACTTCATCGCCCTCATCGAGGATGCGTGCACCAGCTGCCTCATCTGCGTGCAGGAGTGCCCGACGTGGTGCATCAGCCTGGACAGTCACCACGAGGAGGTCTCGGAGCCGGGAGCGAGGCGACCTCGCACCGTGAGCGTGCTCGATGACTTCCGCATCGACTACGGCCTGTGCATGTACTGCGGGATCTGCGTCGACCTGTGCCCGTTCGACGCCCTCGAATGGCGGCCACGCGTCGGCTACCAGGCGGAGGGACGCGATGATCTCGTCCACGACATCGCCCGGCTCGACGGAGGGACATCCGATGGCTGACGCGCTCACGCCCATGGATCCGCTCGAGGAGCGACGGTTGGCCTCCGAGCTGTTCAACCTCGTCTGGACGCTCCTCGAGCTCGACGAGCGCACGCCCGAACAGGACGACGCCATGATCCACGCGGCGCATGCCAGCCGGTGGCACTGGGCCCAGGTGGGCAGCCCGCAGCATCGGGCCATCGGGGAGTGGCAGTGCAGCCGCGTCTACGCGACCCTCGGGCGCCCCGAGCCCGCCCTGCACCACGCGCGGCGCTGCCTCGACCTAAGCGCCGTGGACGGGGTGGACCCGTTCGTCGAGGCCTCGGCGCATGAGGCCATGGCGCGAGCCCTCGCGGTGGCGGGTGATGTCGACGGTGCCACCGCCGAGCGCAATCTCGCGTACGGGCTGGCGGTGGCGCTGGAGGACGACGACGACCGCGCCGTCATCGAGGCGGACCTGGCCACGCTGCCGTTGGAGGGATGAGGCCGGCCGACCTCTCTGCGACGCCTAGCGGTAGTTGTCGAACTGCACCGCGAAGTCGAGGTCGGCGCCCTTGACGAGCGCGATCACGGCCTGCAGGTCGTCGCGGCTCTTGCTCGTGACCCGGAGCTCGTCGCCCATCACCTGGGTCTTGACCGACTTGGGCCCCTCGTCCCGGATGAGCTTGGACAGCTTCTTCGCCTGCTCCTGGGAGATGCCGGCCTTGAAGGTGCCGGAGATCTTCGCCTCCTTGCCGGACTGCCGGACGTCGTCCGCCTCGAAGGCCTTCAGGCTGATGCCCCGCTTGATCAGCTTCTCCCGGAAGACCTCGAGGGCGGCCTTGGCACGCTCCTCCGTCGAGGAGGCGATCTCCACGGACAGCTCACCCTTCCAGGTCACCGTGGTGTCGGTGTTCTTGAAGTCGAACCGCGTGGCCAGTTCCTTGGCGGCCTGGTTGAGGGCGTTGTCCGCCTCCTGTCGGTCGACCTTGGACACGATGTCGAAGCTGCTGTCAGCCATGGGACCTCCTTGGGTGCGGCCATTGTGCCAGCGGTCCCTAGACCGGCAGGTCCCGCCTCAAGGGGGCAGGGAAGTCCGGTGACGGGAGGTCGAGCTCGCGGGCGAGGCGGTGGCCGTCGAACACGGCCTCGGAGATCCATCGCGGCGACCGGGCATCGCCGATCAGGTGCAGCGCCGAGATGCCGGCGTCCGCGAGGCGCTCCGAGTCCGCGGCGAGCGCGCGGTAGAGGGTGTCGTCGGGGACCTGATGGGTCACGAGCACGAGGTCGTCGACCTCGAGGGACCACGGATCCTCGTACGCGGTCTCGCCGATCACGGATCCGGGGCGCCGTTCGCGCAGGGTGATGCCCGTGTGCATCGCGATGCCGACGTCGTGGAGGTGGCGTCGGAGCATGTCCCCCTCGAGCGTGCCATCGCTCATCGGCGAGACGACCGCCTCCGGCGTGACGAGGTGCACCTCATAGCCCTCGGCGGCGAGCAGCTCGGCGATGCCCGGGGCGACGTAGTAGCCGTCGCAGTCGTAGACCGCGACCCGCTGGCCGCCAGGCCGGTCACCTGCCATCACGCGCTCCGGGGTCAGCGAGCCGGCGGACCCGAGGATCGGCCGACGGGTACCCGGCTGGGTGCCGCCATCACTCCAGTGGCTGCCGGTGGCCACGACGACGATGCCGGCGCCGTAGTCGAGCACGTCAGCCACGTCGAGCCGTCGGCCCGTGATCACCTGCACGTTGTCGAGTCGGTCGAGCTGGGTGCGTCGCCAGTCGATGATCCGCCCCCAGTCGCCGAGTGTCGGCAGCCGGCGGGTCCAGGTGAGTCGACCGCCGATGTCGTCGGACGCCTCCACGAGGTGCACGGCCGCGAAGCCACGCCTGCCCAGCGTGAGCGCGCATTCCATGCCCGCGGGCCCGGCGCCGATCACGAGGACTGCACGGTCGGGATCGTCGGTGGTGGGCACCTCCTCGGGATGCCAGGAGCGGCGATACTCCTCACCCGCCGTCGGGTTCTGGATGCAGCCGACGTGCCGGAAGTCCTCCTCCTTCAGGATGCACACGTTCGAGCCGGTGCACTCGCGGATGTCGCCCAGCCGGCCCTCGGCGATCTTGCGGGGGAGGAAGGGGTCGGCGATGGCCGGACGAGCCGCGCCGATCAGGTCGAACTGCCCCGAGGCGATCAGGGCGGCCATCTGATCGGGGTTCGTGTAGCGGCCGACGCCCACGATGGGCTTGCTCGTCGCCTCCCGAACCTGGCTGGTCCACGACAGCTGGTGCCCCTCCGGGTAGTAGCGGGACGTGCCCGAGTCCTCCGGCCACGACCCGACGGTCACGTCGAAGAGGTCGACGAGGGGCTCGGCCAGCTGCACGAACCGGAGCATCTCCTCGACGCGCACACCCTTGACCCCGCTCCGCCCGTCGAGGCAGAACCGCGTCGCGATGGCGCAGTCGTCGCCGATGGCGTCGCGCACCTTCTCCAAGGTCTCGAGTGCGAAGCGCGCCCGGCCCGCGAGGCTGCCGCCATAGGCGTCGGTGCGCAGGTTGTGCCACGGTGACAGGAACTGGGTGAGCAGGTAGCCGTGCGCTCCGTAGACGTACACGATGTCGAATCCGATGTCGCGGGCGAGCCGCGCGGCATGGACGAAGTCGGCCTGCACGCGGGCGATGTCGTCGAGGTCCATCTCCCGAGCACTCGATCCCCATCGGATCTCGGCAGCGGCCGCGCTCGGTGCGATGCGGGTGTGCCGGCTCGTGACGTTCTTGCTCGAGTTGCCCCCGTGGTACAGCTCCACGCCGGCGAGCGCCCCGTGGCGATGGATCGCCTCGACGGTCGGCCGCAGGGCCGCCGCGTCGCGGTCGTCCTGCAGGTAGGCAGCGACGTGCGGCTCCTCGTCGGCGTCGGCGGACACAGGGGAGTACTCGACGCAGACACCGCCCCAGCCGCCCTCCGCCTTGATGCCGCGGAAGGCAGCTTGCGTGAGCGGCCGTGCCGAGCCGAACCCGGACGCGTGTGGAACCTGGTAGAAGCGGTTGGGCAGCGTCTTCGGCCCGATCTGCACGGATTCGAAGAGAATCGCGTGTCGCGGATCCATCATGCCCCTACCCTCGCACGGGTGGCGGCCCGCGCACTGCTCCTCGACCTCGATCGCACGCTGGTGGACCTGCAGTCCTACACGGACTACGCGGCGGCGCTTGCGGATGTCCGGGCACTCATGGGCGACTGGTTGCCGGCCGACGTGCCTGAGACGGACTGGGACCGGCCGACGATGGCGTGCATGTCGGTGCTCCACTCACTGATCGGTGACCCGCGCTGGGATGAGATGTCGGCCGCGATCGCCGTGCATGAGCGCACCGCGATCCCGCAGTCGGTCGTGATGCCGACCGTGCCCGACGCCCTGGCCGCGCTGCGCGAGCTCCCGACCGCCGTCGTCACCCTGCTCGCCGCCGAGCTGGTCCCCGAGGTCCTCGCCGCTCATGGCATCGGCGTCGGGCCCCAGCGGGAGGTCGACGTCGTGGTCGGCCGCGCATGGGATGTCCGGCCGAAGCCGGAGCCTGACGGCCTGCTGGCCGCCTGCTCCGCACTCGAGGTGGCGCCGGCGGACGCCGTCATGATCGGGGACTCCTCCTGGGACGCGCAGTCCGCAGAGCGCGCAGGCATCCGGTTCATCGGGGTGCCGAGCAGCCCCGGCGGACTGGTCGGCAGTACCGAGACGGTCCCCGACTTCGCGGCCGCCGTGGCCAAGGCGCTGAGGGACTGACCCGCCGAGAGCCCCCGGGGCGGTCCTTGTATCCTTGCCGCTGCACCCAGGCGGGTTGCCCGAGCGGCCAATGGGAGCGGACTGTAAATCCGTCGGCTTACGCCTACCCAGGTTCGAATCCTGGACCCGCCACCACCGAGGGGCCGGCTCTGATGAGCCGGCCCCTCGCGCATGAGGGTCCATCCCGGGCGTCGGCTACCGTGGCGCCGTGGGCTCCCCGCTGGTCGCCGTCGCCGAAGGCGTGTGGGTCACCACCTCGCGTCGCTACGCGACGACCTCGACCGTCCTGCTGGACGGGCAGGGCGGGGCGCTCGTCGTCGATCCCGCATGGGACCCCGATGAGCTGGCGGCCATCCCGGCCGCGCTCGCGCAGCTGGGTGTCACATGCATCGGTGGCGTCGCCACGCACGAGCACTACGACCATGTGCTGTGGCACCCGGACCTGGGGGAGGTCCCCCGGTGGACGACCCAGCGCACGGTGGACGACCTGACCGGGGACCGCGCCCGGCTGCTCGCGCCTCTTGCCGAGTTCCTCACGCCTGACCTCATCGAGATCGCCGGGCGCCTGTCCCCGCTGGCGGGTGGAGCGATCCCGTGGTCTGGTCCGGCGGCCCGGATCATCACGCACGATGCCCACGCGCCCGGTCACCTCGCCGTGCACCTCGAGTCCGAGGGAGTGCTCCTCGCCGGCGACATGCTGAGCGACATCGAGCTCCCGATGCCGGCCGCCGACGACCTCACCCTCGACACCTACCTGACCGGCCTCGAGCGGCTGCGCCCGGCGGTGGCCGCATCGAGCCTGCTGGTGCCGGGCCACGGGTCGCCGACCCGCGATCCGCAAGGGCGGCTCGATGCCGACCTGCGCTACCTGGACGATCTCCTCTCCGGCCGACCGAGTGATGATCCGCGCATCGGCGATCCGGAGAATGCCGACCTCCATCGGGCGAACCTGGCTCGCGCCGAGCGGATGCGCTGACCCTCGCGGAGATCCGGGCGCGCCCCTCAGGACGCGGCGGACAGCCTGCGCAGCAGGGCCACGGACTCCTCGACGTCATCGATCGGCACGAGGATGTGGTCGTGGAAGAACCCGGCGATGACGTTGGCGGGGATGTCCGCAGCCGCCAGCGTGGAGCTGACGGCCGCGGTGAGTCCGACGGCCGCGAGGGCCGAATGCACCTGCAGGGTCACCCAGCCCGCGACGAAGTCATAGGGCCAGCCCTGCTCGTCGGCGATCTCGCGCCGGACGACGTGGGTGATGCCCTCGTCCTCGACGACGGTCGCCTCCACCGGCACCGGGACCGCCTCGGGCAGGCACACGAGCACGAACTCGCCTTCGCGCACGGAGGGCTCCATCGTGGCCAGCAGACGGGCCAGGTCGGTCTCGCCGGCCGTCGTCATGGCGACACTCTCGGCTGCTGCTGCGTGATGCAGTGGATGCCGCCGCCGCGTGCGAACAGGGGACGCGCGTCCACGAGGACGATCTCGCGGTCCGGGTAGGCCTCGCCGAGGATCTGCGCCGCGCGCGCGTCCCCGGGATCGTCGAAGGCGCACAGGATGACCGCGCCGTTGCAGACGTAGTGGTTGATGTAGCTGTAGTCCACCCAGCCCTCGTCATCGCGCAGCACGTCGGGGGCAGGGACGTCGACGATGCGCTTGTCGGGCAGCGCGTCCGCGAGATGGGCGCGCACCTCGGCGCTCACCGCGAAGTCTGGGTGCGCGCGGTCGCGCTGGTCGTGCACGAGCACGGTGTCGGGCCCGGCGAAGCAGGCCACGATGTCGACGTGCCCCCGGGTGCCGAACTCGTCGTAGTCGCGCGTGAGGCCTCGCTCCAGCCACACGAACCGGTCGACGCCGATGGTGCGGCGCAGCTCGTCCTCGACCTCGGCCTGGCTCCACTCGGCGTTGCGTCCCTCGCCGAGCTGGACCGTGCGCGTGAGCAGCACCGTGCCCCGGCCATCGACGTGGATGCCTCCGCCCTCGTTCACCAGGGCCGACGGCACCTCGGGGACGGACGCCTCCGCGCACACCCGTCTCGCGATCTCGGCGTCTCGCTCCCACTGGGCCCAGGACTGTGCGCCCCAGCCATTGAAGACCCAGTCGACGCCCCCGAGCCGACCCGTGTCGTCGAGGACGAACGTGGGCCCGATGTCCCGCATCCAGGCGTCGTCGAGCGGCATCGGACACAGCTCGACCCGCGGATCCAGGAGGGCCCGCGCGAGGTCAGCATCCTCCGGAGTCACGACCATCGTGAGGGGCTCGTGTCGGACGATGGCGTTGGCAACCGCGGCCCAGGCTGCGCGGGCCTCGGCCGCGTCCTCGTCGGTATCGCCGAGCGTGTAGCCGGAGGAGGGCCACGCCATCCAGGTGCGCTCGTGCGGGGCCCACTCCGGGGGCATGTGCCAGCGCGTCACGGTTCCTCCTGCGTCAGGGTGCGTCCAGCGGGTATCGGACACCCGTCAGGCGCTCGCTCATGGTCCACAGCGTGGCGGCGTCCGCCGCGCTCTTGGCATTCCTCGAGCGATCGACCAGCCGGGGGTAGCCGCGCTGCTCGGCGAAGCCGTCCGGACCAACGTAGCTGTTCCCGGGCAGTCCCGGGTACGTCGCGGCGAACAGCGTGGGCAGGGCCCCCATGTCCGCGCTCTGCGCGATCAGCCGGTTCGCCAGCTCGACCGGCCGCAGGGCCCAGTCCCGGCCCCGCATCCGCGGTCCCACCGAGGCCAGATTGGTGCTCGCGTAGCCGGGATGCGCTGCCATGGCCCGCACGCCGACTCCCGCGGCGGCCAGTCGCCGCTGCAGTTCGGAGGTGAAGAGCAGGTTCGCCAGCTTGCTCTGTCCGTAGGCCCGCCAGGGCGAGTAGCGCCGCGCACCCATGAGGTCGGCGAAGTCCATGCGGCCGAAACGGTGCGCTCCGGAGGACACGGTGACCACCCGCGACCGGGGTCGGGCCACCAGCGCGGGCACGAGGAGTCCGGTGAGGGCGAAGTGCCCGAGGTGGTTGGTCCCGAACTGGCGCTCGAATCCGTCGGCCGTCTCCTGCCGGGGGATGGCCATGACGCCGGCGTTGTTGATGAGGAGGTCGAGCCCCGCCGGGTGGTCCGTCGCCCAGGTCGCGGCGAACTCGCGCACCGACGACAGATCGGCAAGGTCGAGCCGAGCGGCGCGGACGCTGGCGTCGGGGTGGGCCGCGAGGATCCGGTCGAGGGCGTCCTGCCCGCGTTGGGGATCCCGCACCGCGAGGGTCACCTCGGCGCCGCGGCCGGCCAGTTCACGGGCGGTGACGAGGCCGATCCCGGAGTTGGCGCCGGTGACGATCACGGCCCGTCCGGAGAGGTCCGGAAGGTCCGCTGTCGTCCACGAAGGCGTCGTTGTCATGGCC
Source organism: Actinomycetales bacterium (assembly GCA_016125355.1). Lineage (GTDB taxonomy): Bacteria > Actinomycetota > Actinomycetes > S36-B12 > S36-B12 > UBA10649. The sequence continues at coordinate 52,225 of WGLX01000009.1, forward strand.
CTAGTCAACCCAGTGACCCGGATTTCCTCCCATGGGGGCCCAGTGTGTACGCTAGCGGGGCTTTGCGCCCCTTTAGCTCAGTCGGCAGAGCGTCTCCATGGTAAGGAGAAGGTCTACGGTTCGATTCCGTAAAGGGGCTCGGTGGGGCGTGAGCCTCATTGCGGCGGGGTAGCTCAGTTGGTAGAGCAAGCGGCTCATAATCGCTGTGTCGCCGGTTCAAGTCCGGCCTCCGCTACTCGACTGCACGACCCGAAAGCACGACCATGCCGGACAAGTCCCCTTGCCGGCACCACACGAAAGAGGAAGACCAGTGGCCAAGGCGACGGATATCCGCCCGAAGATCACCATGGCGTGCGAGGAGTGCAAGCACCGCAACTACATCACCAAGAAGAACCGTCGGAATGACCCCGACCGGCTCGAGGCGAAGAAGTTCTGCCCGAACTGCAACAAGCACACCAACCACAAGGAAACCCGCTAGCCCCTGCGGGGTCACGGGTAGTCCCCACCGGATCACGGTGCCACTGAACGAGGCGTTCCTCGGACGGGTGTTCCCTCCGAGCGCTCCCTACCAGGTCGGACGGGAGAAGATCCGCGAGTTCGCGTCAGCGATCGGCGACGCCAACCCGGCCTTCCACGATGTCGAGGCGGCTCGTGCGCTCGGCTATCCGGACGTCATCGCGCCTCCGACCTTCGCCGTGGTGCTCGCGCTGAAGGCGTCCACCGCGGCGGTCAAGGACCCCGAGCTCGGGCTCGACTACTCCCGGGTGGTCCACGGAGAGCAGACCTTCGCCTACTCCCGACCGATCGTGGCGGGCGACGAACTCGTCGTCACGGTGACGATCGACTCCCTGCGCACGATCGCCGGCAACGACATGGTCAACGCCCGAGGCGACATCACCACCGTCGACGGGGAGCATGTGGCCACGACGACATCCCTCCTCGTGGCCCGTGCCCTGGAGCCCAGCGAATGACCGCCCGGGTCGCGCTGGCCGACGTCGAGGTCGGCACCGAGCTTCCGGCGCAGGTCTTCCACGTCGACCGGGCCGGCCTCGTCCGGTACGCGGGCGCGTCGGGCGACTTCAACGTGATCCACTGGAACGAGCGCCTCGCCACCTCGGTGGGCCTGCCCAACGTGATCGCCCACGGCATGCTCACCATGGCCCTCGCCGGACGCACGGTCACGGACTGGGTGGGCGATCCGGGAGCGGTCGTGGAGTTCGGCACGAAGTTCACTCGACCGGTCGTCGTCCCGGACGATGCGGACGGTGCGACCGTCGAGGTGACCGGCAAGGTCGCCGCCATCAACGACGACGGCACCGTGCGCGTCAGCCTGTCCGTCGTCTGCGACGGCGTGACCGTGCTGGGGAACCCGCGCGCCGTCGTCCGACTGGCCTGACCGGCACCGTGGGCGCCCGCCGACTGCTCGCCGACCACACCACCTTCCGCGTGGGTGGGCCTGCCGATGCGTGGATCACCGCGACGGCGGAGGCGGACCTCGTCGAGGCGATCCTGCGGTGCGATCGGGACGACGTGCCCGTCCTGCTGGTCGGCGGCGGGAGCAACCTGCTGGTGGCCGATGAGGGCTTCCGGGGCACCGTGGTCGAGGTTGCGGTCCCGGGCGTGGATGCGCAGGATCGGGGGGACGCGGTCAGCGTCACGCTCGCTGCGGGCGAGGTGTGGGATGACGTCGTCTCCCGCGCGGTGGCGCGCGGGTGGACCGGCATCGAGGCGCTGTCCGGCATCCCGGGCCGGGTCGGCGCCACTCCCGTCCAGAACGTCGGAGCCTATGGTCAGGAGATCGCGCAGGTGGTCACCTCCGTGCGCGCGCTCGACCGGTCGACCGCCACGGTGACCGACCTGAGCGTCGACGAGTGCGGCTTCGGCTACCGGACCAGCCGGTTCAAGCAGGAGCGGGACCGGTGGGTGGTGCTCTCGGTGACGATGGACCTCGGCGTGAGCGGGCAGGGGGCGGTCCGGTACCTCGAGCTGGCCCAGGCCCTCGGGGTCGAGGTCGGGGGGCAGGCTCCCGTGGCGGCTATCCGCGGCGCGGTGCTCGGTCTCCGCGCACGCAAGGGGATGGTCGTCACCCCCGATGACCCGGACACCTGGAGTGCCGGCTCGTTCTTCACCAACCCCATCGTCTCCGACGAGACGGCCGCGGCGATCCCCGCCGCGTGCCCGCGCTACCCCGCGGCTGCGGGCGTGAAGCTCAGCGCCGCCTGGCTGATCGAGCAGGCCGGCATCTCGCGTGGTTTCGCCGTCGCGGACGACGCACCGGCGGCGATCTCGGGCAAGCACACCCTGGCCCTGACCAACCGGGGGAGTGCCCGCGCCGCCGACGTGGTGGACCTCGCCCGCGTCGTGCGGCTGCAGGTGCTGGAGGCCTTCGGCATCACGCTCGAGCCGGAGCCCGTCCTCGTCGGCCTGTCACTCTGACCCCTCCCGCCCCACGAGTTGAACCGCTTCCCGGCTCAATTCCGCAGAATTGAGCCGGGATCGCGTCGAAAACGCGGATTTGAACCGGGAAGCGGTTCAACTCGTCAGGGGGCTAGTGGGCCTCGGCGAGCAGGGTGGCCATGCGGCCCACGCCCTCGGTGATGTCTGCGTCCGACGTGGCGTACGACAGGCGCAGGTAGCCGGGGGTGCCGAACGCCTCGCCGGGGACGACCGCGACCTCGACCTCGTCGAGGATCAGGCCGGCGATCTGCGCCGACGACTCGATGACCGTCCCGCGCAGGGACCGGCCGACGAGCTCCTTCACCGACGGGTACACGTAGAACGCACCCTCCGGGGTCGGGCAGGCGACGCCGGGGATGGCGTCCAGCATCCCGGAGATGAGCAGGCGGCGCCGGTCGAATGCCACCTTCATCTCCTCGACGGCCGAGAGGTCGCCGCTCACCGCGGCGAGGGCCGCCACCTGGGACACGTTGGCGACATTGGACGTCGCGTGCGACTGCAGGTTGGTGGCCGCCTTGACGACGTCCGCGGGGCCGATCATCCAGCCCACCCGCCAGCCGGTCATGGCGTACGTCTTGGCCACGCCATTGACGACGACGCAGCGATCCGCCAGCTCGGGAACGAGCACGGGCATCGAGGAGAACTCGGCATTGCCGTAGACGAGGTGCTCGTAGATCTCGTCCGTGACGACCCAGAGGCCATTGGCCGCCGCCCACTCGCCGATCGCCTTGACCTCGGCGGGGGTGTAGACGGCGCCCGTCGGGTTGGACGGGGAGACGAAGACCAGCACCTTCGTGCGCTCGGTCCGAGCGGCCTCGAGCTGCTCGACGGTGGCCCGGTAGCCGGACGTCTCGTCGGTCATGACCTCGACCGGCACGCCGCCGGCCAGCCGGATGGACTCCGGGTAGGTGGTCCAGTAGGGGGCGGGCAGCAGCACCTCGTCGCCCGGATCGAGCAGCGTGGCGAAGGCGTTGTACAGGGCCTGCTTGCCGCCGTTGGTGATGAGCACCTGGCCGGCCGTGACCGAATAGCCCGAATCGCGGAGCGTCTTGGCGGCCACCGCCTCCTTGAGCTCGGGCAGCCCACCGGCCGGGGTGTACCGGTGCCAACGGGGGTCCGCGCAGGCCGCCACGGCCGCGGCGACCACGTAGTCGGGCGTGGGGAAGTCCGGTTCGCCGGCGCCGAAACCGATGACCGGCCGGCCGGCGGCTTTGAGGGCCTTGGCCTTGGCGTCGACGGCAAGGGTGGCGGACTCGGTGATGCTGCCGATACGGCGGGAGATGCGGGACTGCGTCATGGGGCCATCCTTGCAGCCTCGCTGCCGGGGGCGGATTGGACCCGTCCCCGTGACCCCACGTAGACTGCCTCCCCGCGAACGATGGTGGGCGGCAGCCTGCCCTCTGACGTGCACGTGGGGTCGCCCGACGACGACTCCGAAGGGTCGTAGCTCAATTGGTAGAGCACCGGTCTCCAAAACCGGCGGTTGGGGGTTCAAGTCCCTCCGGCCCTGCGAATGAGGCAGTGACCGAGGTCAACTCGGCAGACGAAGAAGGCAGGAAGGCATGACGGACACCGACGCCAGGTCGGGCCACGGCTCCGAGGGGCGGGGTCGCAAGGACTCCGCGCGCGGGAACGTGTTCTCGCGGCTGGCGCTGTTCATCCGCCAGGTCATCGCCGAGCTGCGCAAGGTCATCTGGCCGACGCGCAAGGAGCTCGTCGCCTACACGACCGTCGTCGTGGTGTTCGTCCTCGTCATGGCCGGGATCATCGCCGCCTTCGACTACGTGTTCACCAAGGGCGTGCTGTTCGTCTTCGGTTGATCCCGCGCCCCGCTTCCCCACCCACGACTCAAGGAGACTGACCACCGTGTCCGACCAGGACCTCACGTCGCCGTCGAACGACCCCTTCGCCGCCCCTGCCGCAGCGGAGGAGGTCGCCGCTGTCGCTGAGGAGGCCGCCCTCGAGGAAGCAGCCGAGGAAGCCGCCGTCGTGGACGAGGCACAGGAGGTCGCCGACATCGCCGAGGCCGTCGAGGAGGCGGAGGAGGCCGAGGTGGTGGCCGAGGCTGAGGAGATCGCTGACATCGCGGAGGCCGTCGAGGAGGCCGAGGACGAGGATCCGGTCGAGGCCTTCCGCGAGCAGATGAGGATCTCGCCCGGGGACTGGTACGTCATCCACTCGTACGCCGGTTACGAGAACAAGGTCAAGGGCAACATCGAGGCGCGCATCTCCACCCTCAACATGGAGGACTACATCTTCCAGGTCGAGGTTCCGATGGAGGAGGTCACCGAGATCAAGGGTGGCGTCCGCAAGCTCGTCCGCCGCAACAAGTTCCCCGGCTACGTGCTCGTCCGGATGGATCTCACCGACGAGTCCTGGGGTGCCATCCGGCACACGCCGGGCGTGACCGGCTTCGTCGGGCACGGCCACCAGCCGGCTCCGCTGTCGCTGGACGAGGTGGTGGCCATCCTCGCTCCTGCTCCGGAGAAGAAGCCGGCCGCCGCCGGACCGGCTGCTGCTGCCTCCGGCGCCGCCCCCGCCGCGACCGTCGAGGTCGACTTCAGCGTGGGCGACTCCGTGACTGTCGTGGACGGGCCGTTCGCGACACTGCACGCCACCATCTCGGAGATCAACATCGAGGCCCAGAAGGTCACGGGCCTGGTCGAGATCTTCGGACGCGAGACTCCTGTCGAGCTGGCCTTCAACCAGATCGTCAAGAACTAGCACGACCGCACCACCCCCGAGGGCGATCGCCCGAGGGGTCACCACGACGAAGGACCCGACACACCATGGCACCGAAGAAGAAGGTTGCCGGCCTGATCAAGTTGCAGATCCAGGCCGGTGCCGCGAACCCGGCGCCCCCCGTTGGTCCCGCACTGGGCCAGCACGGCGTCAACATCATGGAGTTCTGCAAGGCCTACAACGCGGCCACGGAGAACCAGCGCGGCAACATCATCCCGGTCGAGATCACCGTCTACGAGGATCGCACGTTCGACTTCATCCTCAAGACCCCGCCGGCCTCCCGCCTCATCCTGAAGGCCGCGGGCCTCGACAAGGGCTCCGGCGAGCCGCACAAGACCAAGGCCGGCTCCATCACGAAGGCCCAGGTCCGTGAGATCGCCGAGACCAAGATGCCCGACCTCAACGCGAACGACATCGACGCCGCGATGAAGATCATCGAGGGCACCGCCCGCCAGATGGGCATCACCATCTCCGCCTGATCGGACCACCGGTCACAGGCGACAACCCCAGTGGCAGAGCCGGCGCGGCTCGGACCACGACCTGCGAAGGAGCAGAGATGAAGCGCAGCAAGGCATACCGCTCGGCGGTAGAGAAGATCGATCCCGACAAGCTGTACGCGCCCCTCGAGGCCGTCCGCATCGTCAAGGACACGTCCGCGACCAAGTTCGACCCGACCGTCGAGATCTCGATGCGTCTCGGTGTCGATCCCCGCAAGGCGGACCAGATGGTCCGCGGCACCGTCAATCTTCCGCATGGCACCGGCAAGACCGCTCGGGTCCTGGTCTTCGCCAACGGCGAGAAGGCGGACGAGGCACGTGCGGCGGGTGCCGACTTCGTCGGCGGCGACGACATGATCGAGAAGGTCAAGGGCGGCTGGACGGACTTCGATGCCGCCGTGGCCACCCCCGACCTCATGGGCAAGGTGGGCACGCTCGGCAAGGTCCTCGGTCCCCGCGGCCTGATGCCGAACCCGAAGACCGGCACCGTCACGATGGACGTGGCGAAGGCGGTCGGCGACATCAAGGGCGGCAAGATCGAGTTCCGCGTCGACAAGCACTCGAATCTGCACTTCCCGATCGGCAAGGCGTCGTTCACCGAGCAGGCGCTCGTGGAGAACTACGGTGCCGCGCTCGACGAGATCATGCGGCTGAAGCCGTCGGCAGCCAAGGGCCGGTACGTCAAGAAGGCGACCATGTCCTCGACGATGGGCCCGGGCATCCCGCTCGACCCGAACCGGACGAAGAACCTGCTCGCGGAGGACGAGGCCTGAGCCTCACCCCCACGTGACGACGGAGGGCCCGCGCAATGCGCGGGCCCTCCGTCGTGCTTCTGGCACCTTCCAGGTGCGCTCCGGGGGTTCGTCATTTCGGTTGCAGGGCGCTGTCACGACGATCACACTTCAGGGATGCCCGGCGACGCGATCCTCGAACTGCGCGATGTCAGCGTCCGGTTGAGCGGGCTGCAGATCCTCGACCACGTCACCATCTCGGTCCCGCGCGGACACGTCGTCGGCGTCATCGGGCCGAACGGTGCCGGCAAGACCACCGTCTTCAACGTCATCAGCGGGTTCGTGCGGCCGGACAGCGGCACGGTCACCTACGACGGCCGGGTCCAGCGCCGGATGAAGCCCCATCACCTGACCCGCATGGGCATCGCCCGCACTCTCCAGGGCGTCGGCCTCTTCGGCCGCCTCCCCGCCCTGGAGAACGTGATGCAGGGCGGCTCGGGGCGGATCCGATCGGGGATCGTGTCCCAGTCGCTGGCGATGCCCTGGACCGACATCGAGTCCGAGCGCCTTCGCGTGGAGGCACTGGCCGCGCTCGACCAGCTCGGCATCGCCGACCAGGCGGACCGGCTCCCGAGCGAGCTTCCCTACCCGATCCAGAAGCGGGTGGCCCTCGCCCGAGCCATGGTCTCCGACCCGGACCTCCTCCTGCTCGACGAGCCCGCGGGCGGCGTCAGCGCCGACGACATGGCCGACCTCGCGCAGCTCATCCGAGGCTGGGTGCCCGAGCGCAGCGTGCTGCTGGTCGAGCACCACATGGAGCTGGTCATGGAGGTCTGCGATCTCATCTGGGTCCTCGACGCCGGTCGGGTGATCGCCTCGGGGACGCCGGACGAGGTGCGCAGCGACCCGGCCGTCCTCGCGGCCTACCTGGGCGAGGATGGGGCGGCCTGATGCTCAAGATCGACGGCATGTCCGTCTCGTACGGGCCCGTGCAGGCGCTGCGGGATGTCTCGCTCGAGGTGCCCCGCGGTGAGGTGACCGCAGTCATCGGAGCCAACGGCGCGGGCAAGTCGACACTGATGAGGACGTTGGCCGGGCTGGTGAGGCCCGCTGCCGGATCTGCGACGCTCGACGGTCACAGCCTGACCGGGCGCAAGCCCGAGGATGTCGTGCGCATGGGCGTCTCCCTCGTGCCCGAGGGCCGTTCGACGGTTCCGGAGCTCACCGTCGACGAGAACCTGCGGCTGGGCGGCATGTGGCGGAGCAAGGCGGAGCGGGCGAGCACGCACGCCGAGGTCTACGACATGTTCCCGGTCCTCGGGGATCGCCGTTCGATGCGCGCCGACACCCTGAGCGGGGGGGAGCGCCAGCAGCTGGCGATCGGCCGTGCGCTCATGTCGGCGCCGGAGTGCCTCCTGCTCGACGAGCCGTCGCTGGGCCTTGCACCGCTGATCGTCACCCAGATCCTCGAGTTGGTGAAGCGGCTCGCGGAGGAATCGAACCTCGCCGTCCTCCTGGTCGAGCAGAACGCTGTCACGGCCCTGCGAGTCGCGCACTCTGCTGTCGTCCTCAACCTCGGGCAGGTCGTGATGTCCGGGTCCGCTGCCGACATCGCCTCCCACGAGGAGCTTCGCCATGCGTACCTGGGCTACTGAGGGGGTGCGGCCGTGACCCAGCTCATCGACTACATCCTCGGCGGTGCCGGGTCCGGGATGATCATCGCGCTCATGGCGCTCGCCCTGGTCCTCACCTGGCGCGCGACGCGGGTGGTCAACTTCGCGCAGGTGGGGCAGGCGATGTTCACGACGTTCATCGCCCTGTCGCTCCAGACGCTCACCGGGTCGTGGTGGGTCGCTCTCCTCGGCGCGCTGGTCGCCGGCGCGGTCGTGGGCGTCGTGGTCCAGTACCTCGTGCTCCGCCCCGTCAAGAGGATGGACACTTCCGGTGCCATCATCGCCACCTTCGGCGTGCTCATCGCCCTGCAGGCGGCAGCCGGCATGATCTGGGGCGGCGACAGCCAGGCCTATCCCCAGCCGTTCAACAACACCGCGCTGACGGTGTTCGGCCGTGAGTGGCCGATCAGCGCCTACGACCTCGTCGTCATCGGCTTCGGCGTGGCCCTCGTCATCGGGCTCACGCTGCTGTTCACCCGCACCAACCTCGGCCTGGCGATGCGCGCCACCGCGTTCAACCCCGAGGTCGCTCGGCTCTCCGGCGTCCGCGTGAGCCGGACGCTCACCATCGGATGGGCCCTGGCCGGCATCGTCGGGGCGCTGGCGGGGGTGCTCGTGGCTCCGGTGTCGGGCATCTCCCCGAACAGCTTCGACATCCTGCTGGTCTTCGCCTTCACCGCGGCCGTCATCGGCGGCCTCGACAGCCTCATCGGCGCCGTGTCCGTGGGCATCGGCACCGGACTGATCCTGTCCGTCGTCTCCGGGTATAGCGACTCCAGCAACGCCCCGGTGGTGGCCCTGATCCTGCTGGCCCTCAACCTCGCGCTCAAGCCCGAGGGCATCTTCGGCCACAACTCGGCACGGTCGGTGTAGGGATCGCGATGCAGAACCTCCTTCGACTCCCCGGTGCGCGGCTGGTGACCCATGCGGTCCTGGTCCTGGCGATCTGGCGCGTGGCGATGCTCGTCACGGATGCCGTCGATCCCCTGACCGACTACTACATCGCACTCGTCGCGATGTACGCCACCGCGATGTTCGGCATGGTCATCCTGGTCGGGCTGTCCGGGCAGGTGTCCCTCGGCAACGGCGCGCTCATGGCGATCGGCGGCTATGTGTTCGCCGTCACCACCCTGAACTGGCAGACGGTCCCGTTCACGAGCTTCCCCATGAACGGCACGTGGGCCATCGTGTTCGCGGCGATCGGCGGCGTCGTGGCCGGACTCCTCATCGGCATCCTGGGTGCCCGCCTGCGTGGTCCGTACCTGGCCGGCCTCACCCTCGGCATCGCCGTGGGCATCCCCGCCATCGCCAACAGGTTCCCCGACCTGCTCGGGGGCGAGACCGGGCTCGAGCTGACGGTGCCGTATCCGGACGGCGGCTACGCGCCCGTCGACGACACCGGCACGACGGACGAGCCTGTCGACGTGCTGCCCACGGCCCAGGCGGGCGCGTCCGGGGACGCGACGCCGGCGCCCGGCGACGAGCTGACGCTGGACACCTTTCCGACGGAGCAGGCGGCGCTTCCGACCGGTCAGCCGCCGCTGGCCTCCAGCGGCACGGGCACCGGGGACGAGCTGACGCTGGACACCTTCCCGACCGCGCAGCCCTCCGGCGGCACGGGTGACGAACTGACCCTGGACACCTTCCCGACGGCCACCCCCGAGCCGGTTGCCAGCCCCGACCTGTCCTCGGCCCCCATCGATGGCGGCACGGACGCGCTGGCCGGCGTCGATGTCGGATTCGTGCTGGAGCGCTGGCAGGCAGGGCTCGCGGTCGCCGTCGCCTGCATCGTGGGCTTCGTGGCGCTGAACCTGGTCCGGGGGCGCCAGGGCCAGGTGTGGCGCGCCGTCCGGGACGATCCGGTCGCGGCTGCCGTGTCCGGCATCTCGCCCTCCACGTCCAAGGTGTCCGCGTTCGTGGTGAGCAGCCTGTTCGCCGCCGTTGCGGGCGCGGTCTTCGCGCAGATCCTCGCCTATGTGGGACCGGGTGCCTTCGGCCTCGGGCTGTCGCTGTCCTTGCTCGTGGGTATCGTGCTCGGCGGCCGCGGCTCGCTGGTCGGCGCGCTGCTGGGAGCGGTCCTGCTGGTGTGGCTGCCTGAGTTCGTCCTGCAGCTCGCTGGCGACCGCGGATGGCCGGAGCAGGTGACCAACAACGCCCCGAACCTGATCTACGGGCTCCTCGTGGTGCTCGTCGTGCTCGTGGCTCCCGGGGGCATCGTGGGCGGCATCCAGGCCGGGTATGCGCGCCTTCGCGGTCGCGCTGGACGGTCAGGTTAATCCCGTTTGGCGTGCAACCGCCGTTCCGGGGACGTAGCCTCCGGGGATCTGGTCCACCACAGGGGAGGAATGTGTCGTGAGAAGAATCCTGGCGGCCCGCGCGGTCGCAATCGGAGCAGCAGGGGCGGTCGCCCTCGGCGCTGCTCTGCCGGCGGAGGCGGCAGTACCGGCTGCTGATCCCGGTGTCAGCTCCAACCAGATCGTGATCGGAACCACGACGCCTCTGACGGGACCGGCCTCGCCCGGCTACAAGGACGTCGCCCCCGCGGCCCAGGCGTACTTCGACTATGTCAATGCCAGCGGCGGCATCAACGGGCGGAAGATCAAGTACGTCGTCAAGGACGACGCGTACAACCCGGCCAAGACGAAGAGCGCGACGAGCGAGCTCATCCTGCGCGACAAGATCTTCGCCATGTTCGGTGCGCTGGGAACGCCCACGCACTCTGCGGTGGTCTCCGACCTCAACCGCCGAGGGATCCCCGACGTGTTCGTGAACACCGGGTCGTCCAACTTCGACAACCCGCGCAAGTACCCGACGACGTTCCCGTACTTCCCGTCCTACGTGGTCGAGGCCAAGGTGATGGCCTACTACATCGCCCAGGACTCGGCGCTGAACGCGAAGAAGCGCTGCCTGTTCTACCAGGACGGTGAGTTCGGCGAGAACGCCCAGAAGGGCTTCAAGGCCGCAGGCATGTCCTTCGACACCACCGTCTCTTACTTCTCCGGGCAGCAGGTGGCGCCGTTCACCTCGCAGATCACGAAGCTCAAGTCCGCGGGATGCGACCTCGTGGTCTTCTTCGGCGTCACCTCGGCGACGGCCCAGATGCTGGGCACGGCTGCCAAGGCCGGCTTCAAGCCGACGTGGATGGTGACCTCGGTCGGATCCGATCCGTCCGTCCTCGCCGGCTCCCTCGGGGCGGCGACCAACCAGCTGCTGCAGGGCATGTACTCGCCGAGCTTCCTCGTGCCGATCCAGGACACCAGCAACGCCTACGTGCGGCAGATGAAGGTCATCGCCGACGCCAAGGGGCTGCCCTGGAACTTCTACACGTACTACGGGCTCAACACCGCGTACGTGCTGTCCCAGGCCATCAAGGCGGCCGGTCCGAACCTGACCCGCAAGGGCCTGATCAACGCCCTGCAGACGAAGGCCGCGTCCTTCCGCTCCGCAGCCGTCGTCCCGATGGTCATCAACAGCAGGAGCCACCAGGGCCTGACCGGCTACTACATGGGCCAGTACGACGGCGGCGGCCAGCTCCAGCGCCTGACCAGCTACGTGATGCTGGCCAACAGCGCCGCCACCGGCAAGGCCAAGAAGGCCGTGTTCAAGCCCGGTAACCCGACATCCAAGCTGCTCCCGTAGGTGAGGACCGACATGACGAATCGATTGATGCGCCGCCTCACTGCGGCCGTGGCGGTGGCGGGCCTGACGCTCGTCGCCATCCCGTCCGTCCAGGCACCGGCGAATGCCGCCGGTGCCTGCGGGCTGGGGAAGACCTGCTCAGGAGTCCTCAAGGGCTCACTCGGCAACTCGCCGTACACCATCCAGATGCCGAAGAAGTTCAACGGCACGGTGCTCGTGTTCTCGCACGGATACCGCATCGGCACGCCGATCCCGGAGGCGCTCGCCGTGCCGCTGGGCTTCGCGAACAACCCCGACTACGACAAGATCTCCTTCCCGGCGTTCAAGGAATCGCTGGGGTCGGACGTCGCTTACATCGGGTCCAACCGGCCGAATGTCGCGCCCAGCGACACCGTGGCCACGAACCTGCTGAACAAGGGGTACGCGCTGGCGGGCGCCGGATACGCGGCCCAGGGCTGGGCGACGCCGGAAGGCGTTCAGGCGGATGAGAACCTGCTGAAGCTCATCGACAAGGGCGGGATCAAGGGCGTCAAGAAGACGTTCGTGTGGGGTGAGTCGCTCGGCGGCCTCATCACCGCGACCGTGGCCGAGCGCAATCCCAGCCTGGTCGACGGGGTGCTCCCCGCGTGCGGCGTGCTCGCCGGGCCCGAGCAGGAGATGGACCTGGCGATGACGGTCCTCTACACCTGGAAGTCCCTCATCGCCCCCAACCTCAAGGTGGCGAACTACTCGAGCTACGCCGAGGCGCTCGGCGATCTGGGGACGATCCTCACGACCCTGCAGAAGGTCGCGGGGGACACGTCCCTCGTCTCGCCGGCGAACTTCCCCGTTGCGCAGGCCAACCTGCTGGCTGGCCTCCTCGGCGGGCTGCCCACGAAGTCGCAGTCCTTCGACGGCCAGACGCTGAACCCGGTCGCCATCTCGCAGGGCACGGCAGCCGCGGTCGCCGGTGGCTACTCGTTCGTGTCGGCAGGCCAGAGCTCGGCGGCCGCCATGCTCGAGAACATCGGTGGGGCGGCAGCCCTCGGCGTCATGGCGCGCTACGAGCTGGAGCAGCGCGCCCGTCTGACTGCCGGGATCCCGGCAGGGCAGAACGCCAACTTCACCGACAACGTCAACGTCTCGTACTCACGGCTGCTCTCGCCGGAGCAGCGCGGCGAGTTCGGTGACACGCTGAATGCGACGACGGTCCGCGAGAACAACCTCGACAGCATGCTCGCGGTGCTCGACTCGACGAAGGGCAACGCCAGTGCCCGGTTCCCGGCGAGCGCGAAGGCCGTCAAGGCGGTTCGGGCGCTCCCCGCACCCAAGGGCATCTACGTCGCGCCCACCGTGCTGATCCACACCGAGTACGACCCGATCGTGCCGGCGGGCAACTCGCAGTGGTACTACGACCGCCTCAAGGTCTCGGCCAAGAAGAAGACCGGGGCGAAGTTCGCCCAGTACTACACCGAGCCGAACCCTGATGGCTGGACCGTGTACGACCCAGGCGCCAAGGGCCCGAACGCGGCAGCGAGTGCGGCGGCCGCCACCTCGGGTGTGGGGCACTGCAACTTCGCCATCAACGGGGGAGTGCAGCTGACCAACTCCGTCCGGGCATTGGAGAAGCTGGTCGGCGGCGGTTCGGTCGCGTCCGCGAACAAGATCATGTTCAAGACGGCGGGCGTGATCCCGGACGACTTCTTCGCGCCGGAGCCGCTGAAGCGACCGCGGCCGTAGGCGCCGCGCGTCGAACGGAACGGACGGGCGGGGTGGGGCCGATTTGGCCCCCACCCCGCCCGTCCCGTACCCTGAGCGCTACCGAAGACCGCTGGTTGCCGGAAGCAGGAGACTGCGACCGGTCGAAGGCCCCGCGAAGGCGGGCGGCCCGCGTAGGTGACGAGCAAGGCCCCGTGGTGCCGCTGGCATCCGGTTCGCCCCGCCCCGTGCGCCTGCGCCGGGGCGTTCTGCATTCTCGGGGCGAACCGAAAGGAGCCCCATGGCCCGGCCGAACAAGGCGAACACCGTCGCCGAGCTCGCCGACCACTTCCGCGATTCCAACGCGGCAGTGCTCACGGAGTACCGGGGTCTGACCGTCGCGCAGCTGAAGACGCTGCGTCGCACGCTCGGATCCACGGTCAAGTACGCGGTCGTCAAGAACACCTTGACCAAGCTTGCGGCCAAGGACGCCGGTGTGACCGGCATCGACGACCTGCTCGCCGGCCCGAGCGCCATCGCCTTCGTCAAGGGCGATGCCGTGGAGGCCGCGAAGGCGATCCGCTCCTTCGCGAAGGAGAACCCCGCTCTTGTCATCAAGGGCGGCTTCATGGATGGCAAGGCGCTCAGCGCTGACGAGATCCAGAAGATCGCCGACCTGGAGTCCCGCGAGGTGCTCCTGTCCAAGCTCGCCGGCGCGATGAAGGCGAAGCAGTCCCAGGCCGCTGCCCTGTTTGCTGCTCCGCTGTCCAAGACCGCCCGCGCGCTGGGCGCGCTGCAGGCCAAGCTCGAGGCGGATCCGTCCGCCGCGGCTGCTGCGGCACCTGCCGACGCGGCGCCCGCCGCCGAGGAGACCCCCGCCGAGGCTCCCGCCGAGGCTGCCGTCGAGGCTCCCGCCGAGACGACCACCGAAGAAACCCCCGATGTGGCTGAGACCGAGGCTCCCGCCGAGGCCGCCGCTGAGGAGACCACCGAGGGCTGAGGCCCACCCGGCCCTCGGCCGGATCTACCCGAAAGGACGCCATCATGGCGAAGCTGAGCACCGACGAGCTGCTTGACGCCTTCAAGGAGATGACCCTCCTGGAGCTGTCGGAGTTCGTGAAGCAGTTCGAGGAGACCTTCGACGTCACCGCGGCGGCCCCTGTGGCCGTGGCCGCTGTCGCTGCCCCCGCGGGCGGCGGCGAGGCCGGCGGCGCGGCTGCCGAGCAGGACGAGTTCGACGTCGTCCTGGAGTCGGCCGGCGACAACAAGATCCCGGTCATCAAGGAGGTGCGCGCGCTCACCAGCCTGGGCCTGAAGGAGGCCAAGGACCTGGTGGAGGCCGCCCCCAAGCCGATCCTCGAGAAGGTCAACAAGGAGACGGCCGAGAAGGCCAAGGAGCAGCTCGAGGGCGCTGGCGCCAAGGTCACCCTCAAGTAGTTCCCGAACCACCGCGAAGGCCCGCCCCTCGAGGGGCGGGCCTTCGTGCGTCTGGTGTGGGCCATTCGCAGCGACGGGTGGGACAGGTCATCCAAGAAGCGGACATTTCGCCCACTTTCGTTCGTTTGTCCCACTACGTGGGAGAAACGAGACAGGGGGCGGGGGTGGGTCACGGGTTGGACACGGTTCTGGGGAAAACCCCCGCTGTGCTTGACGTTCCTGGCTTTCCGGTCCACCCTTTCCCTGCACGCGATTCGTCGCGTGGCTGGTCCCGGGGCTCCGGCCCGCTCGACGAGGACCCGCTCGAGGTGCCCGGCGCAGCAACGCTGTCGCGGCCGGGCAGACCCGAGTGAGGTCGAGGGCGAGCGACCGCCGACCACCGGGGTGGACAGCGGTGTGCCCATTGGGTAGACTGCCGCTTTGCGCTGCCCTCCATTTCCTCCGACCCTGGTCGGTCAACGTCCGCCGCGCGCGGATTTGACAGGCCAGGGAGCACAGGCGTGGGCGCAGCGCGACAGTGACGCAGCGCACCGTGGAAGGAATCGTCTTGGCCCCCTCGCGTTCTGATGCAACGCCCCTCTCCCCGGGTCTGAACCGGGTCTCCTTCGCCAAGATCCGTGAGCCGCTGGCGGTTCCGGATCTCCTCGCCCTCCAGACGGCGAGCTTCGACTGGCTGCTCGGCGGCGCCGAGTGGCGTGCACGGGTCGATGCGGCGATCGCCGCGGGCAATTCCGAGATCCCCCAGGTGTCCGGCCTGACGGAGATCTTCGAGGAGATCAGCCCGATCGAGGACTTCGCGGGCACGATGTCCCTGTCGTTCCGCGACCATCGCTTCGAGCCCCCGAAGTACACCGTGGATCAGTGCCGCGAGAAGGACTTCACCTACTCCGCGCCGCTGTTCGTGACCGCCGAGTTCATGAACAACGAGACCGGCGAGATCAAGTCCCAGACGGTCTTCATGGGCGACTTCCCGCTCATGACGGACAAGGGCACCTTCATCATCAACGGCACCGAGCGCGTCGTCGTGTCGCAGCTGGTGCGGTCCCCGGGCGTGTACTTCGAGCGCTCCGTCGACAAGACGACCGACAAGGACGTCTACGTCGCCAAGATCATCCCGAGCCGCGGTGCGTGGCTCGAGTTCGAGATCGACAAGAAGGACCTCGTCGCGGTCCGCGTCGACCGCAAGCGCAAGCAGCCGGTGACCGTGCTCCTCAAGGCCCTCGGCATGACGCATGAGGAGATCGCCGAGCGCTTCGGCCAGTACGAGTCCTTCATGGCCACTCTCGAGAAGGACTCGATCGGCTCGCAGGAGGACGCCCTCCTCGACATCTACCGCAAGCTGCGGCCGGGCGAGCCGCCGACGGTGGAGAACGCGCGCAACCTGCTCGACAACTTCTACTTCAACTCCAAGCGGTACGACCTGGCCAAGGTCGGCCGCTACAAGGTGAACAAGAAGCTGGGGCTGGACCTGCCGCTCGACCAGTCGACGCTGACCCTCGAGGACATCGTCGCGACGATCGAGTACATCGTCCGCCTGCACGCCGGCATCACCACGATGGACGGCCCGCGCGGCGAGGTCCAGGTCGAGGTCGACGACATCGACCACTTCGGCAACCGTCGCCTGCGCACGGTCGGTGAGCTGATCCAGAACCAGATCCGTACGGGCCTGTCCCGCATGGAGCGCGTGGTGCGCGAGCGCATGACCACGCAGGACGTCGAGGCCATCACCCCGCAGACCCTGATCAACATCCGCCCCGTGGTGGCGTCGATCAAGGAGTTCTTCGGCACCTCGCAGCTGTCGCAGTTCATGGACCAGACCAACCCGCTGTCGGGGCTGACCCACAAGCGTCGACTCTCGGCGCTCGGGCCCGGCGGCCTGTCCCGTGAGCGGGCCGGCTTCGAGGTCCGCGACGTGCACCCGTCGCACTACGGCCGCATGTGCCCGATCGAGACCCCGGAAGGCCCGAACATCGGCCTGATCGGCTCGCTGGCAACCTACGGGCGCATCAACGCCTTCGGCTTCGTCGAGACCCCCTACCGCAAGGTCGTGGGTGGCAAGGTCACCGACCAGGTCGACTACCTGACCGCCGACGAGGAGGACCTGCACGTCATCGCGCAGGCGAACACCCCGCTGGGCGCCGACGGCACCATGACCGAGGACCGCGTGCTCTGCCGCCGCAAGGGCGGCGAGGTCGACTACGTCCCGCCGACCGAGGTCGACTACATGGATGTCTCGCCGCGGCAGCTGTGGTCCGTCGCGACCGCGATGATCCCGTTCCTCGAGCACGATGACGCCAACCGCGCCCTGATGGGCTCGAACATGCAGCGCCAGGCCGTGCCGCTGCTCCGCGCCGAGGCGCCGCTCGTCGGCACCGGCATGGAGTTCCGCTCCGCCTACGACGCGGCCGACGTCATCAAGGCCACCACGGCCGGCGTCGTCTCCGAGGTCTCCGCGGACGCCATCACCATCGCCAACGACGAGGGTGGCTACGACCTGTACCGCCTCGAGAAGTTCCACCGCTCGAACCAGGGCACGTGCTTCAACCAGAAGCCGATCGTGTCCGAGGGCGAGCGCGTCGAGGCGGGCCAGGTCGTCGCCGATGGTCCGTCCACCGAACTCGGTGAGATGGCCCTCGGCCGCAACCTCCTGGTCGCCTTCATGTCGTGGGAGGGTCACAACTACGAGGACGCGATCATCCTCAACCAGCGCCTGGTCCAGGACGACGTCCTGTCCTCGATCCACATCGAGGAGCACGAGGTCGACGCCCGTGACACCAAGCTGGGCCCTGAGGAGATCACCCGCGATATCCCGAACGTCTCCGAGGAGGTGCTCGCCGACCTCGACGAGCGCGGCATCATCCGCATCGGTGCGGACGTCGTCACCGGCGACATCCTGGTCGGCAAGGTCACGCCCAAGGGTGAGACCGAGCTCACCCCGGAGGAACGCCTGCTTCGCGCGATCTTCGGCGAGAAGGCGCGCGAGGTGCGCGACACCTCGCTGAAGGTGCCGCACGGCGAGTCCGGCAAGGTCATCGGCGTGCGCGTCTTCGACGTGGACGAGGGCGACGAGCTCCCGCCGGGGGTCAACCGCCTCGTGCGCGTCTACATCGCGCAGAAGCGCAAGATCACCGAGGGTGACAAGCTCGCGGGCCGTCACGGCAACAAGGGCGTCATCGCCAAGATCCTGCCGCCGGAGGACATGCCGTTCCTTGAGGACGGCACGCCCGTCGACGTCGTGCTCAACCCGCTCGGCGTTCCCGGCCGCATGAACATCGGCCAGATCCTCGAGACGCACCTCGGCTGGGCTGCGGCCGCGGGCTGGGAGGTCGACACCTCCGATCCGCGTGCCGCCCGCATGCCCGATGAGGTCAAGAGCGTGCCCCCGCACACCAAGGTCGCGACCCCGGTGTTCGACGGCGCCCGCGAGGACGAGCTCTCGCTCGTGCTCGAGTCCACCCGCGTTCCCGACGCCGAGTACACCCTCGTCGGGGCCGACGGCAAGGCGCGCCTGTTCGATGGGCGTACGGGTGAGCCGTTCCCGGGCCGGATCTCGGTGGGCTACATCTACATCCTGAAGCTGCTGCACCTGGTCGACGACAAGATCCACGCGCGTTCGACCGGTCCGTACTCGATGATCACCCAGCAGCCGCTGGGCGGCAAGGCGCAGTTCGGCGGCCAGCGCTTCGGCGAGATGGAGGTGTGGGCCCTGGAGGCGTACGGCGCCGCCTACGCCCTGCAGGAGCTCCTGACCATCAAGTCCGACGACGTCCTTGGTCGCGTCAAGGTCTACGAGGCCATCGTCAAGGGCGAGAACATCCCGGAGCCGGGCATCCCGGAGTCCTTCAAGGTTCTCGTCAAGGAGATGCAGTCGCTGTGCCTCAACGTGGAGGTGCTGTCCAGTGACGGCATGTCCATCGAGATGCGAGACACCGACGACGACGTCTTCCGCGCTGCCGAGGAGCTCGGCATTGACCTGTCCCGGCGTGAGCCGAGCAGCGTCGAGGAGCTGTAGCCGGCCGGCTGCAGACGAAGGCACACAGACTCACTGACGAACGACAAGCGAAGGATCAACAACAGTGCTTGATGTCAACTTCTTCGACGAACTGCGCATCGGCCTTGCGACCGCGGAGGACATCCGCACCTGGTCGTACGGCGAGGTGAAGAAGCCCGAGACGATCAACTACCGCACGCTCAAGCCGGAGAAGGACGGCCTGTTCTGCGAGAAGATCTTCGGGCCGACCCGGGACTGGGAGTGCTACTGCGGCAAGTACAAGCGCGTGCGCTTCAAGGGCATCATCTGCGAGCGCTGCGGCGTCGAGGTGACCCGCGCCAAGGTGCGTCGTGAGCGGATGGGCCACATCGAGCTGGCCGCGCCGGTCACGCACATCTGGTACTTCAAGGGCGTGCCCAGCCGGCTCGGCTACCTGCTGGATCTGGCTCCCAAGGACCTTGAGAAGGTCATCTACTTCGCGGCCTACATGATCACGTGGGTCGACGAGGAGGGCCGTCATGAGGCCCTGCCGCAGCTGGAGAAGCAGATCGGCATCGAGAAGAAGCAGATCGCCGATCGCCGCGACAACGACATCGAGACCCGCGCGAAGAAGCTTGAGGCCGACCTGGCCGAGCTCGAGGCCGAGGGCGCGAAATCCGATGTCCGGCGCAAGCTGCGCGAGCAGGGCGAGCGGGAGATGGCGGCGCTGCGTCGCAAGGCCGACCAGGAGATCGACCGCCTCGATCGCATCTTCGATCGCTTCCGCACGCTGAAGGTCCAGGACCTCGAGGGCGACGAGATGCTCTACCGCGAGATGCGGGACCGCTACGGCCGCTGGTTCGACGGAGGCATGGGCGCCGCTGCCATCCAGAAGCGCCTGGAGTCGTTCGACCTCGAGGCCGAGGCCGCGTCCCTGCGCGAGGTCGTGCAGACCGGCAAGGGCCAGAAGAAGACCCGCGCGCTCAAGCGGCTCAAGGTGGTCCAGGCCTTCCTGAACACCTCGAACTCGCCCAAGGGCATGGTTCTCGACGCCGTTCCGGTCATCCCGCCGGACCTGCGCCCGATGGTGCAGCTGGACGGTGGCCGCTTCGCGACCTCCGACCTCAACGATCTGTACCGCCGGGTGATCAACCGCAACAACCGGCTCAAGCGCCTCCTCGATCTCGGCGCGCCCGAGATCATCGTGAACAACGAGAAGCGCATGCTCCAGGAGGCCGTCGACGCACTGTTCGACAACGGCCGCCGTGGCCGTCCGGTCACCGGGCCGGGCAACCGCGCCCTGAAGTCCCTGTCCGACATGCTCAAGGGCAAGCAGGGCCGGTTCCGCCAGAACCTCCTCGGCAAGCGCGTCGACTACTCCGGCCGTTCGGTCATCGTCGTCGGCCCGCAGCTGAAACTGCACCAGTGCGGCCTGCCGAAGCAGATGGCGCTGGAGCTGTTCAAGCCGTTCGTCATGAAGCGGCTGGTGGATCTCAACCACGCTCAGAACATCAAGAGCGCCAAGCGCATGGTCGAGCGCTCCCGTCCGGTGGTCTGGGACGTGCTCGAGGAGGTCATCGCCGAGCATCCGGTGCTGCTGAACCGTGCGCCCACCCTGCACCGCCTGGGCATCCAAGCGTTCGAGCCGCAGCTCATCGAGGGCAAGGCCATCCAGATCCACCCGCTGGTCTGCACCGCGTTCAACGCCGACTTCGACGGCGACCAGATGGCCGTGCACCTGCCGCTGTCGGCAGAGGCCCAGGCCGAGGCCCGGATCCTGATGCTGTCGAGCAACAACATCCTGTCGCCGGCGAACGGTCGTCCGATCACGACGCCGACGCAGGACATGGTG
Organism: Actinomycetales bacterium; assembly: GCA_016125355.1. Lineage (GTDB taxonomy): Bacteria > Actinomycetota > Actinomycetes > S36-B12 > S36-B12 > UBA10649. The sequence continues at coordinate 72,900 of WGLX01000009.1, forward strand.
CTGGGCATCTACTTCATGACGTCCCAGCTCGACGGTGCCGAGGGTGAGGGCGGCGCGTACGCGTCGGTGGCCGAGGCGATCATGGCCTTCGACACCCACCAGCTGTCGATCCAGGCGAAGGTGCGGCTCCGCCTCACCGAGGGCCTGCCCCCGGAGGGCTTCGAGGCCCCTGAGGGCTGGGAGCCCGGGCAGCCGTTCGTCCTCGAGACGACGCTCGGTCGCGCGCTGTTCAACGAGGCGCTTCCGGACGACTACCCGTTCGTCAATCGCCAGGTCGACAAGAAGGTCCTCGGCCAGACGGTCAACCGGCTCGCCGAGCTCTACGCGAAGATCGACGTGTCGGAGACGCTGGACCGGCTGAAGGCCCTCGGCTTCTACTGGGCGACCCGCTCAGGCGTGACCATCTCGTTCTCCGATGTGATCGCGCCGCCCGCCAAGGCCGAGATCCTGGCCGAGGCGGAGGAGAAGGCCGAGAAGGTCCAGAAGCAGTACGACCGTGGCCTGATCACCGACCTCGAGCGTCGTCAGGAGCTCATCGAGATCTGGACCCGGGCGACCGACTCCGTGGCCGAGGCGATGCGCGACAACTTCCCGCGCACCAACCCGGTGCACATGATGGTCGACTCCGGCGCCCGCGGTAACTACATGCAGGTGCGTCAGATCGCCGGCATGCGTGGCCTGGTGGCGAACCCCAAGGGCGAGATCATCCCGCGCCCGATCAAGTCCAACTTCCGCGAGGGCCTGTCCGTTCTGGAGTACTTCATCTCCACGCACGGTGCCCGCAAGGGCCTGGCGGACACGGCACTGCGTACCGCGGACTCGGGCTACCTGACCCGTCGTCTCGTGGACGTGTCGCAGGACGTCATCATCCGCGAGGTCGACTGCGGCACCGACCGTGGCGTCCAGATGCCGATCGCCGAGACCATCGATGGCGCTCTGCGTCCGCTCGAGGATCTCGACACGTCGATCGCGTCGCGGGTTCTGGCCCGCGATGTCGAGGTGGACGGCACCGTCGTGGCCGAGGCCGGTCTCGAGCTGACGACCCCGGTGCTCGAGGCGCTGGTCGCCCAGGGCGTCGACACAGTCCGGGTGCGCACGGTTCTCACCTGCGAGAGCAGCGTCGGCACCTGCGCCAAGTGCTACGGCCGCTCGATGGCCACCGGCAAGCTCGTGGACGTCGGCGAGGCCATCGGCATCGTCGCCGCCCAGTCGATCGGCGAGCCTGGCACGCAGCTGACCATGCGCACCTTCCACACCGGCGGTGTCGCCGGCGAGGACATCGCGCATGGCCTTCCCCGCGTCGTCGAGCTCTTCGAGGCCCGCACCCCGAAGGGCAACGCGCCCATCAGCGAGGTCACCGGACGGGTCCGGATCGAGGACACCGACAAGTCGCGCAAGGTCGTCGTCGTCCCGGACGACGGCAGCGAGGAGGTCCCGCACGCGGTCTCCAAGCGGGCGAAGCTCCTCGTCGAGGACGGCGAGCACATCTCGGTCGGCCAGCAGCTGGTCGCCGGTGCGGTGGACCCGAAGGTCGTCCTCCGGATCCTCGGTCAGCGCAAGGTGCAGGAGCACCTCGTCGACCAGGTCCAGGAGGTGTACCGCTCGCAGGGCGTGTCGATCCACGACAAGCACATCGAGGTCATCGTCCGGCAGATGCTCAAGCGCATCATCATCGTCGAGGCCGGGGACTCCGGCTTCCTCGCCGGTGAGCTGGTCGAGCGCAGCCTGTTCGAGGCCGAGAACCGTCGCGTGGTGGCCGAGGGTGGCCAGCCCGCCTCGGGCCGTCCCGAGCTCATGGGCATCACCAAGGCCTCGCTGGCGACCGAGTCGTGGCTCTCGGCGGCCTCCTTCCAGGAGACCACGCGCGTCCTCACGGACGCCGCGATCCACGCGAAGAGCGATCCGCTGCTCGGCCTGAAGGAGAACGTCATCCTCGGCAAGCTCATCCCGGCGGGCACCGGCATGCCGGTGTACCGGAACGTCCGGGTGGAGCCGACCGAGGAGGCCAAGGCGACGATGTACGCCAGCTTCACCGGGTACGACGACCTGGACTACAGCGCCTTCGGCGCCTCGTCCGGTGCGGCCGTGCCGCTGGAGGAGTACGACTACCGGGGCTACGACCGCTAGTCATCGACGAGCGAGAGGGGCGGGAGCAATGGCTCCCGCCCCTCTCGTCTTCCCCGGCGCCGGTGAGACCCGGCTACAGGAGCACGGTGTTGGGCACGCCCTCCGCGCCGATGTTCACGATGAGCAGGACCGCGTCTGCACTGCCCACGTTCTGGCCGTTGTGGTGCGTGCCGACGGCTTCCATGATGGCCTCGCCGGCTGAGTAGGTGTTGACGATGCCACCGTCGTAGGTGACCTGGACGGCACCGGACATGACGTAGGCGTACATGGGGGCATCGTGGTAGTGCCAGCCGGTCTGCTGGCCGGGGGACAGGGTGAGGATGCTCGACGAGACCTGGGCGGGCGTCGTCGACGGGTAGGACAGGGGCTGGCCGAGGACCGTCGTCATGACCTTGTCCAGCAGGACCTGGACGCCCGGGCTTGCCGCCTCGGCATCGAGTGGGTTGAAGTTCGCGTGGCTCACGAGCTGCCAGCGGCGCCCGTCCCAGCGGAAGGTGGAGAGCCGGGGCGCGAAGCCCGCCGTGTAGGGCTTGCCATTGGCGACGCCGGCGACGTTGGCGAGGTACCGCACGACCAGGGTGTCGCGGTAAGCCGTGCCGACTGCGTCGGAGACCACGAAGTCGCTGATGGTGGGCAGAGCCGTGAGGTACTCGGCTTTCGTCGCCCCCGATCCGTCCGCCCGCTGCAGCTGGAAGTCCGGTGCAAGGAACCGCCTGAGCCCGGCCTTCTCCTGGGCCTTGAGCAGCCCCAGGAACCGCTCAGCCAGGCGGGCTCCGGTGGCCGAGGGATTCGCCACGACCGGCGCAGGCGCGTTCGCCGCGTGGTTGAGGCCGACGGCCTGGGCACCGGCGGCCGGCGGCACCAGCGCCAGCGTGAGACTGGCGATCAGGGCGAGCAGGCCGCCTCGGACAGACGCCCTCCGACGAGGTGACGAGTGCTTCATGCGAGTCCCTTCGGTCAGTCTTCGAGTGCTGCGTAGAGCTGGGCCCGCTGGGCGGCGCGGCGCTGACGGACGCTGCCCCGGGACCCCACCTCCTGGATCTGCTCGACGATGTCGAGGATGAGTCGCTCGACGTCCTCGTTGACGAACACCCAGGACGCGGGATCGATGTCGAGGTCGGCGATCCACTGGACGACGAGGACGTCACCTGCTCCCCCATCACCGGGTTGGAAGGCGGGGAAGAGCGCGGCGTACCCGAACCCCAGTTCGGGCAGGCCGGCGGCGAGCGTGGCCAGTCCGCGCTGGTTCGCCGGCAGCCGCACCTGCAGGTACTCCACCCCGGATCGCCGCGCCTGGCGCAGCACGGCGTCGAGTTCGTCGATCAGGTCCGCGCCGGCCACGGCCACGTCGACGAGTCCCGACCGGTTGTCGGAGTTGAAGGACGTGGTGAGGATCGAGGAGCCGGGGGCCAGCGGGTGGCCCTTGACGGGGGCGAGCTCCCGGGGCCACCCGCTGGCGGCCAGGACGCGACGGACCATGGGCTCGTACGGTCCGGGGATGCTCAGGGTCGCCGGGCTCAGGGGTCGCAGGGTCCCGTAGGCCGCGGAGAGGGAACCGCGGCTCGGCTCGACACCGTCGGTGATGCCCACCTGCTGGATGGGGTGGGTCATGTTGATGAAGGCGCCGACGATGGAGGCGCCCTCCGACAGGGCGATCTTCTGGGTCGCGGAGTGCGTGAGCACCGGCTCCCGGAGGCGGCCGGTGACCCCCATGTCCAGCAGCCGGGCCAGCAGGTTCTCGCCGAGGGTCTTCGCCAGCCCGCGGCCGCGGAACCGGGGATCGGTGATGGTCACTCCCGTCTCGACCACCGTCGGGGTGAGGAAGACCGCGCCCCAGTGGGCGGCGATCTCGCCGTCGGCGGTGACGGCCACCTCGCCGATCCGCTCGCCCGACGCGAGCAGCGCGGCCACCCGGTCGGGGTAGTACATCGTGGGGTTCGGGTAGGACCAGCCGTAGCAGCGGTACAGCGCGCGGGCGAGGGCGGGCGCGTCGTCGGGGGTGATGGACCGCAGGGTGACGGGCTCGTCGCTGCGCTCGGCGTCCTCGGTGAGCACCTCCATGTCGAGGGCGTCCACGAGGGCGTTGTGCCGTGGCAGGGCGAACCGCACCTCGCTCACGTTGCTGGTGCCGTCGATGCGCGCCTCGGCCGAAGTGACCACTCCGGCATCCAGGAGGGCCAGGACCGCCTCGGGAGGCCCGCTCACGGGCTCGCCGAAGTCGTGGAGCGCCAGCACGAACTCGGTGCCGCGCACGTCTCCGTCGAGGCGCAGTGTGCTGTCCTCGACGCCCCCGCTGAGCCGGTGCCGGGCATCCGTGGCGAGCTGGCGGACCGCCAGCCCAGCGCCCTCCCCTGCCCGGGTGTGCGACTCCAGCGCGGCGAGGGCAGCGGCCGCGAGCACGGCCACGCCGTCCTCGTCGCCGGCAGCGGTGAGCGAGAACATGCGGCACAGGCTAGCCACTCGGCGCCGCGTGCGAACGGCGGTGACGTGCGCGACCCTCCGTATACTGCGCGGAGCCTCGGCCGACCGGGCCCAGCAGCCGACGAGGGGAATTCATGACCACAGTCGTCTCCGTCCACTCCTTCCGTGGCGGCACTGGCAAGAGCAACACGACCTCGAATCTCGCCGCGCAGCTGGCTGCGGCCGGCAACCGCGTCGCGGTCGTCGACACGGACATCCAGTCGCCGGGCATCCACGTGCTCTTCGGCTTCGCCGACGACCTCGACCACACCCTCAATGACTACCTCTGGGGCAAGATGCCGATCAAGGACACGGCGCATGACGTCACGTCCGTGATCGCGGCATCCACGCCGGTGGCGGAGGGCGGAGCACTGTTCCTCGTTCCGTCGAGCATGAAGGCGGGGGACATCGCCCGGGTTCTCCGCGAGGGCTACGACGTCGGGACGCTCAATGACGGCTTCCGCGACCTGGCGCGCGAGCTGCAGCTCGACTACCTCCTCATCGACACGCACCCGGGCCTGAACGAGGAGACGCTCCTGTCGATCACGATCAGCGACATCCTGCTGCTGATCCTGCGGCCTGACCGACAGGACTTCCAGGGCACGGCGGTCACCGTCGACGTGGCCCGCCGCCTCGACGTCCCGGCGCTCTTCCTGGTCGTCAACAAGGTCCCGCATGGCGTCGACAGTGCGGATCTCCGGGAGCAGATGACGGAGGCGTATCGCGCGGAGACCGCGGCGATCCTCCCGCTGTCCGAGGAGGTCGTGCAGAACGCGTCCGCCGGCCTCTACTCCCTGACTTCCCCGGACGCGGCCTGGTCAGAGGGCATCCGCTCCATCGCCGCTCGCATCAGCCAGTAGCCCCATGTCCGACGGGGGTGACGATCCCTGGGACTTCCTCTCCGCGAAGAAGAGGGAGGTCCTCGGCGACGCAGGTGCCGCGGCCGAGCCCGCGCCCTCGGCCGCAGCGTCCGGTGGGGCGCCTGGCGAGGTTCACGGAGACGTGTCCGCCGTCGTGCCCGAGGCGCGCATCGAGCGACGGGAGCGCGGGCAGCTTCGTGGTGACATGGGCGGCCCCTCGCTTCGGAGGCGCGGCTGGCCGATGGCTCTGGCCCTGGCACTGCTGGCACTGGCCGGCTACCTGACCGAGGTGGTGGCGTCGAGCCAGATGCTCGCCCTCGCCGGCCCCATGTCGATGGTGGTCATCTTCCCGCTGGGCGGCCTCGGGCTCCTCGCGCTCGCCCTCCTGCAGTTCCGCGTCATCGATCACCGGGCGCGGCTGCCGATGATCCGGATCGTGTCCCTCGGGTACGCCGCTGCGTTCGCGGTCATCGTGGGCCTGCTGAGCCAGTCGCTGGTGCCGGTCGTCGCCACCGGTGCCGCGTGGCTGCTCGCCGACCAGCTGAACTTCCTGATGCCCCTGCTCGTGTGGAGCCTGGCGAGTGATGAGTTCAACGTCGCCGAGAGCCGCAAGATCTACCCCTGGATCGTCACTTGGATGTTCGGGGGACAGGTCCTCGGCCTGATGATCGCGGCGGTCAGCCCGAGCGTTCTCGCGTGGGGGGACATCCCGCTGACGTGGCTGCTGGTGGTGCCGCCCATCGTCTGCCTCGTCGTGGGCCTGTGGCTGCCGGCGGCGATGCGCGGGAGCCACGCGGCGAAGGGTGTCGCACGGCCCGAGTCGCTGCGCGACGCGATCGCAAGTGCCCGCGACTTCATCGACGGGGTGCCCGTCTGGCGTCCCTTCCTGCTCGGGTCCGTGCTCACCTTCGTGTCGGGTGCCACGGTGTACCTCGTCTTCCTGGCCAATGCGGAGGGCGTGGTCGGCTCCGACGCGGCGACCCTCCAGCGCCTGCTCGGCTGGTCCGGACTGGCGTGGTTCCTCATCACGTGGGCGATCCAGGTGTGGGGGTCGGAGCGGCTGCAGAACCGCATCGGCATCCCGGGTGCCCTGCTGGTGCTTCCGGCGGCTCTGGTCGTGGCGGGAGTCCTCGTCGGCGTCGGCTCGATCCTCACCTCTGCGGGTGCATCGTTGACCCTCCTGCTTGTCGGGATCACCTTCTGGCTGGTGCCGCGATGGAGCATCGACGAGAACGCCCGTCGTTCGGCGCTTGCCTTCGTCCCGGACGAGCGTCGCGCGCGCGTCTCGTTCGTCGTCGACCTCATCCCGGTCGCCCTCGGCCTCATCGTGTCGGGGCCCCTGGCCCTGTTCGGCGTGGTGACGGGGGACTACTGGGTGATCGCCGTGGCTGCCGCCCTCATCGCGGGCCTCGCACTGTGGCCCGGGCTCATCGTCCGTCGGGACTGGGAGGACAGCCTGCTGAACTGGCGCCTGCGTCGCCGCAAGCAGAACCGCACGCTCGACTTCGACTGAGCTCGCGGTGGCCGGTCACTCGGGATCGGGGAGGGCCGCGATGAGCGACAGCGTCCGGGCGACGGTCGGCTCGTCCTCGGGCAGGAGGTAGTGATCGATCAGGAACGCCCGCACAGCGGCGTCGACCACCTGCGCATAGGGCAGCACCGCGCCCTCGTCGGTCAGGCGGATCTGCGGGGTCATCGGGAAGAAGGTGGGCGGCCCGTAGTCCCGCCAGTGCTGGCCGTGGTTCGGCTCGCGGTACTCGATGTCCAGGGTGCGGTACCCGTAGCGCTCCCAGGTGCGGGCGTGCTCGGGGTGGTTCTCACCGAGGGCGGCCAGCAGGGTCGTGCCATGGCGCTGGCAGTCGTGAGCCCCGGTCTCGAAGACGGCGTCGGCGAGGTACTGCACCCAGCGCAGCGGCAGCCGGGAGCCGGCTTCGCGGTCGATGCCCACGAAGTGCTGCAGGACCACCCGGCGCCTCAGGCTGGTGTGGAACACGGTGAAGCCGACAGGCTCGCCCTCGAGCTCGAGGACCCAGCCGTGCGGGATGATCTCCGGATCCGGCCAGCCGCCTGACCAGATCTCCCGGAACTCGTCGGCGACGTGCGCGTGCTCGGGGAAGAACCGCAGCAGTTCCGCCTGGAGCTCGCGGAGCAGGTCCTCGGACCCGGAGCCGTCGAGGGCCTCCTCCACGGTCAGGCCGGACAGCTCCTGGAGGCGGTCGAGCACCGGATCGGTCATGCGTCGGCGTCCTCACCGCGTACCCGTCGGCGCATCTCGGCGGCCTTCTCGGTGAGGTCGGCGAAGAAGTCGGTCTCGACGATCTCCTTGACCGCAGCCTCTCGGCGGGTGGCGTCGATCTCGATCTTCAAGCGCTGGACTTCCTGGGTCAGGGAGCGCTCGCGAGCACCGACCTTGGCCGCCATCGATGAGACACTCTCGGCGAGCGTGTAGAGCTCGTCGGGGAAGCGGGCCCGCACCATGGCCTGGACATCGAGGTCGTACTCGCCCCCGGCGATGCGCTCGGTGGCGGCGGTGAGTCGCTTCAGCGGGCGAGTGAGCGAGGTCGAGAGCACCAGCACGAGGGCGAGCAGGACCACGTAGCTGACCCCTAGCACCGGGTACAGCTGCTGCTGCACGGTCTCGCGCACCTGCTGCACGTAGGTGAGCGGATAGTCCACGCCGAGGGCGCCTACGACGGTCGACCCGTCGGCGCCGTAGATCGGCGTGTAGGAGGAGATCCACGATCCGTACTGGTCGTCGTAGGGGGCTTGGCGCGTCGTTTCGGAGAGTCCCTTCTCCATGAGCGCATACGTCTCGGCATTGACGATCTGGTCGACCGGAACCTTGTAGGGGACCCCGATCGGCGGATCGACGACGGCACCTGCCGACACCGCGAAGTACAGCCGCCCATCGGCCGGGTCGCGGTAGTACGTGTACGGGTTGGCGTCCGGGACGAGGATGTTGATGTCGTAGAGAAGCTGGGCGATCTTGTCGAATGTGGGGTCGTCCGGGTAGCCGAGCCCGGTCTGGTTCGACGGATCCGGAACGGCCGGGACGTTGACGATCAGGTTCGCGAACTCCGCGCCGTCGATTCGCTTGGCTCCCCCGACATCGCTGTCCTCCAGCTGGGTCTGGAGGCGATGCGTCGTGGTGGTGGTGACGTACTGGAAGATCCAGATGGCCAGGAACACGAAGACGATCGTGAACGCCCCCGCGAAGGCGGCAAGCAGCTTCCAGCGGAGGGAGAAGGTGGAGTGCCTCTTCTCGCCCGCGGCCACGGACGGAGCATTCGGTGCGGACATTGCGGGCAACGCTACCGTGCCGCTACAGGTCGCCGAGGCGGTCGAGGATGTCGCGCGCACCGGACTTCGCCGTCCGGACGATGACGGGGTGGATGAGGCCATCGGACGTGCGGACTGCGCCGTCCTGCTCGAGCAGCGCGAGCGACCGCGACAGGTCGTCGGCGCTGACGTCCGGAAGCCGCTCGGCCAGGTCCGAAGGCGTCGCCGGCCCGCTGCGCAGCAGGCTCGCGACGACGCGTCGCTCGGCCGGCGTGCGGTCCAGCAGTCCGGTGAGCCCGGCGCTGATGGCCTCCCGGGTGAGGGACCGGACGACGCAGGAGTCGAGCGCTCGCACCGTCTCGGCGCGTCGCTCGCCCACGGTGAGCCGGAGGTCGCCGCAGTGGTTGCCCGGACCGAGCACGGCCACGCGATGGGTGCTGCCGTCCGAGTCCTCGACGACGATCTCCACGTGGCCGGAGATGACGAACACCACGCGGTCGGCGAGCGCGCCCTGCCGGTAGACGATCTCCCCGGGGGAGTACCGCTCGGTGACCAGCCGGGCGTACAGGCTGTCCTCCGCTGCGTCGCCGAGACCCAGCACGCTGAGGTCGACCTCCTCGCCGAGGATGCGTCGGCCCCAGAGCCGCTCGTACTCGGGTGAGTCGATCAGCAGCTGGTCGTGGGACTCGTGGCGGAAGGTGTCTCGCGTGGCGAAGACCATCGAGTCCATGGCGGCGGCCACTTCAGGGCTGCTCACTGCCATGACGACCGCCGAGGTGCGGTACCGGCGGAGAGCAGCGACCAGCGGCAGCGCCGTGTCGGTGTCCGCGAGGGCCGTGAGCGGCCCGATCAGGAGGATCCGTGGGTGGGCGGCCAGTGCGCCCCCGAGCATGAGCCGCTGGCGCTCGTCGAGGGTGAGTGAGCCGCCGGTGGGGCCCAAGGGAGCGTCCAGGCCGCCCGGCAGCTCAGCAAGATGCTGGAGACCGACGGCCTCGAGGAGGTCTCGCTCCTCCTGCTCGCCGAGGTCGGGCGCCAGGGCGCGCAGGTGGTCGCTCACGGACGCATTGAAGGCGGCCGCCTCGTGGGGGACGTGGAGGATCTCGGGGCACACCTCGGGCATCCGCACCGTCTGGCCCTGCAGCGTCACCCGCCACGGGTCGGGATGGCTGCCGGCTGAGAGCGTGGTGAGAACGGCATCCGACTCGAGCCCGGGCGGCGTCACGAGACCGACGAGCGTGCCGGCTGGAGGATCGAAGGAGCGGACCTCGGCGATCACCGGTCCGCGGAGGTGCAGGACTCCCTCGTCCGAGTCGCTCTCGGTGGGGGCCTTCAGGATCTGGTCGATGCGGAAGCGGCTGACCACCGCCAGCTGCAGCGAGCGCACCCAGCCCGGGAGGGTGGCCAGGCCGGTCACGACCGCCTCGACGTACAGGATCGCCGCGGCCACCGCTGCCAGGCTCGGGCCGCCGGCCGCCACCGCGAACACGACGACGGCGAGCAGGCCCAGCAGGCCGGTGGCGTGAGCGCTGGTGATGAGCTGCGCGATCTTGATCGACTGGCCATGGGTCGCGTGGGTGAGGTCCTCGGCCCGGCGCCGGAACCGTCGATCGACCCATTCGTTGAGGTGCAGGCCGGCGATCTGCCGGGACGCGCTGATCGCCTCGTCGACGGTCTCGCCGACGCGACTGCTGGCCGAGAGCCTGCGCTGGTCCATCACCAGGAGCCCGCGACCGACCACCGCCCGGAACAGGACGAAGGCGAGCGCCGCGATCGTCATCACCAGGCCTGCCCGCCATTCGATGACGGCGAGCAGGATGAGGCTCTGGATGACGCGCACCACGGCGGGCAGGCCCTGGGCGAGGGTGACCTCGGCCGCCTCGCTCACGTGGTCGACGTCGGTGGTGTGCCGGCTCACGATGGAGGACCGCACCAGGCCCTCCTGGCGGAGGACCCTCGATCGCAGCGTCTGGGCGAAGATCGCCAGCCGCAGGCGCTCCGCCGACCGGTAGGCCACCTCGTGCGCGCTGATGTCCGTCAGGAAGCCCGAGCCGATCTCCACGACGATGAGGATGGCCAGCAGCGCGAGCGCTGCTGTGTCCCAGTGCTCGTGGTGGAGGATCGACTCCACCTGCAGCGGCACGACGGCCTGGCAGGCCAGGGTGACCGCGGCGAAGGCGAGGCCCGCGGCCAGCCGCCCTCGGGAGCCGCGCACGTACGGCCGGTACCAGTGCCACAGGGCACGGAAGGGGCGTCGCCCGCCGATCTCCCGGCTGCTGATGCGAGATGGCTCCGGCACGGCACGCATTCTGCCGGTCACAGCGAGTCGAGGACGTCGGCGACCCGGCCCGAGACCCGACTGCCGTGGGCGGTCAAGGTGACCCGCCACCGCGGCTCTCCGCCCAGTCCCGCGACGCCGTCGGGGAGCTCGGCCACGAAGCCGCGATCGGCGAGCCAGTCCATGTGCGCCGTGACGACCGCGGGCGGCAGGCCGGTGGCCGCCGCCACCTCGGCGAGCGTGCTGGGGCCCGAGCGCAGGAGGCGGCGCTGGATGGTCCGGATCTCGGCCGGTGTCTCGAGAAGGTCGAGCATCGACTTGTCCGGCAGATGCATGGCCACGTCGTGGCTGACACTGACGCTGAGCACGGCATCCCGGACCTGCAGGTCGTGGTTGTGGCCACCCGTCGTGCGAAGGCGGTCCAGCCCGTGCAGGTGGAGTCCGGGGATCGCGGCCCCGGCCTCGAGGTCGGGGAACCGGAACCCGACGAAGACCCCGTGGAAGGGCGCGCGTCGCCACCGGATCTCGTCGGTCTGGCAGACCTCCGCGTACGGGCGGTAGGGCGGGTCCTGCGGGGGGACGCTGCGGACGAGCACCCAGGAGAAGGACCCTTCGAGCCGAACCGACACCACGGCCCCCGGATCGTCGACGAGGTCCTCGATCGCGGCGACCACCCCGGCCCGATCGACATCCCGCAGCCTCACCGTCCTCGGATTGTCGAGGGTGGAGACGATCACGAAGGGGGTCCGGGTCTCCGGCGGCATGAGCTCGGCGCGGCCGTGCCAGTCCACCCGCCACGGCTCGCCGTCGACGACGACCAGCTCGCCGTCGAGCCGGTCGACCGTGCCCAGCCCGTGGTCTCCTCCGCGAAGCGCCTCCTCGAGGGTGGCCACGCCGTCGTAGCCGCCGTCGAGCAGCACATGGGCGAGCTGGAGCTGGTGCGTGATGTCGGCGGCGTCGCACGCGCGCGGGTCGGTTCCACGCACTCGTCGAAGGGTGGCCGCGGCGACGAGGGGAGCGTCGAGGGCCATGGCCCGCATTGTGGTGCATCAGGCGGACGGGCGTTGAACGGACCATGAGGCAGGTCTTCTGGCACAGTTCGATGGCGGACCGGATCGAAGACGCGAGGAGGACCGATGACCGAGCAGTTCGTCGTCTACGGCGCCCAGTGGTGTCCCGACTGCCGCCGCAGCAAGGCGTTCCTGGCGGACCTGCGGGTGCCGTTCCACTATGTCGACCTCGAGACCGAGCCTGACGCGGTCGACACCGTGCTCCAGCTGAACGACGGCAAGCAGATCATCCCGACGATCGTCTTCCCCGACGGCTCCCATGTGGCGGAGCCGACGAACGAGGAGCTCGCCGAACGGCTTGGCCTGCCGCGATCGGCAGCCGAGGACACCTATGGGCTGGTCATCGCCGGCGGCGGTCCCACCGCGCTCACCACGGCCATCTACGCGGCCCGCGAGAACATCAGGACGCTCGTCGTCGAACGCTCCGCCCTGGGTGGGCAGGCGGGTACGACCGAGCGGCTCGACAACTACCCCGGCTTCCCGGATGGCATCGGCGGGGCCGAGCTGGCGGACCGGTTCGTGGCCCAGGCGCACCGCTACGACGTCGAGACGCTCGCGGCCGTCTCCGTCCGCGCGATCGAGCCCTCCGAGGACGGCATCCGGGTGCGGCTGTCCACGGGTCAGGAGGTGATCGCGGGCGCCGTGCTCATCGCGACCGGCTCGACCTATCGCCGCACGGGTGCGCCGGGGGAGGACGATCTCATCGGGGCTGGCATCCACTTCTGCGCCACGTGCGACGGTCCCTTCTACAAGGGCGCCGAGGAGGTGGTCGTGCTCGGAGGCGGCAACTCGGGCTTCGAGGAGGGCCTGTTCCTCGCCCAGTTCGCCGAGCACGTCACCATCGTCGAGGCCATGGACGAGCCCCGCGCCTCGCGAATGCTGTAGGACAAGGTGCGGCAGCACGAGCGGATGTCGGTCGTGACCGGTACCCGGTTGACGCGCTTCAACGCCGACATGGAGGACCGTCTGGCGTCCGTCCGCCTGGTCGATCCGCAGGGCAACGAGAGCGACCATCCGGCGACGGGGGCGTTCGTCTTCATCGGCCTCGATCCGAACACGGCGTGGCTGGAGGGGCTGGTGGAGCTCGACGAGGCCGGCTTCATCGTCACCGATCGGACGATGGAGACCAGCGTGCCGGGGGTCTTCGCCGCGGGTGACGTGCGCTCGGGGTCCACCAAGCAGCTGGCCTCGGCGGTGGGCGAGGGCGCCGCGGTCGCCCTGCAGATCCGCCACTACCTCGACAGCCTGGAGCAGGGGCAGTAGCCACCTGCCCCGGTGGCGGTCTTCACGGGATGCCGTCGCGGCCGCAGAGGTAGGCTGCTGCCATGAGCGATCAGACGCCAACGACTCCCGAACCGGTGCCGGGCCCGCCCCCGGCCGAGGACCAGGCCGGCGCTGCCGACGCCACGGCTCCCGTCGAGTCCAGCGCTCCCGAGGCGCCCGCTCCCGAGGCGCCCGCTCCCGAGGCGGCTGCCGCCGACACGCCGGCAACCCCGGACGCCGCGCCCGCCGTCGAGCCGGCTCCCGTCGTCCCGGCGCCACCGCCCCAGTGGCCCTCCGCGGGGACTCCGGCGCCGCCGCCCCCGCCGGTTCCGCCCGCCTACCCCGGTGGCGCGCCGCAGGGCTACCCCCCGACGTACCCGCCCGCTCCGCAGACCTCGAGCAACGCCATCATCGCGCTGATCCTGGCGATCGTCTCCTGGGCGGTGTGCCCGATCATTCCGGCGATCGTGGCCCTCGTGCTGGCCGGCAACGCAGCCAAGGAGATCGCCAACTCGGGCGGTCGGATCGGTGGCATGGGCCTGGTCACCGCCTCGCGGATCGTGTCCTGGGTCAACATCGGCCTGTGGGCCGCGGTCATCGTCGTCGGCGTCTTCTTCGTGGTGCTGGCGGCCGTCGCCGGAGGCTTCAGCTCAAACTAGGGCGTAACCGACTAAAACGGACGCGATATTCGTGAACGGGGTCCTCGGCCGAGCGGCCGGGGACCCCGTTTTGACTCCGGGAAAGCGTGCCGGGTAGCCTTGTCCCTCGTGCCCGGCGATGTCGGGCACTCCCGATGTGCGCTTCTTCCCCGTGAGCCGCGCACCGGCGCTGGACCTCGCGGGTCCGTGCCCGGGATCCATCCACGAACTGGATGTCGTACCGCGCGGGCGGAGGTACGACACGCCCGACCGCGTGGGTCGGGGAGCACCACCGCAGGGCAGCACACCGCACGGCAGAGAACGACTCGACGAGAAGGCAGGACGGCAACAGTGCCAACCATCCAGCAGCTGGTCCGCAAGGGCCGGCAGGACAAGGTCTCCAAGAACAAGGCTCCGGCCCTCAAGGGCAGCCCGCAGCGCCGCGGCGTGTGCACGCGCGTCTACACGACCACCCCGAAGAAGCCGAACTCGGCTCTCCGCAAGGTGGCCCGCGTCCGCCTCAGCTCCGGCGTCGAGGTGACCGCCTACATCCCCGGTGTGGGCCACAACCTTCAGGAGCACTCGATCGTCCTCGTCCGCGGCGGCCGCGTCCGCGACCTGCCGGGCGTTCGCTACAAGATCATCCGCGGCGCGCTCGACACCCAGGGCGTGAAGAACCGCAAGCAGGCGCGTTCCCGCTACGGCGCGAAGAAGGAGAAGGGCTAATGCCTCGCAAGGGCCCCGCTGCCAAGCGGCCTATCGTCATCGACCCGGTCTACGGCTCGCCGGTCGTCACGCAGCTGATCAACAAGGTGCTGCTTGACGGCAAGCGCTCCACCGCTGAGCGGATCGTCTACGGCGCGCTCGAGGGCTGCCGCGAGAAGACCGGCACCGATCCCGTCCAGACGCTCAAGCGCGCGCTGGACAACGTCAAGCCGTCGCTCGAGGTCAAGTCCCGTCGCGTCGGTGGCGCCACCTACCAGGTCCCGGTCGAGGTCAAGGCCGCCCGCGCCACGACGCTGTCGCTGCGCTGGCTCATCGGCTACTCCCGGCAGCGCCGTGAGAAGACCATGACCGAGCGACTCATGAACGAGATCCTCGATGCCTCCAACGGCCTCGGCGCCGCGGTGAAGAAGCGCGAGGACACCCACAAGATGGCCGAGTCCAACAAGGCCTTCGCGCACTACCGCTGGTAGTGCGACCCCAGACTGACATTCGACAGACGGAGAACTGAGCGTGTCCACGCAGACCAGCCTCGATCTGGCCAAGGTCCGGAACATCGGGATCATGGCCCACATCGACGCGGGCAAGACCACCACCACCGAGCGGATCCTGTTCTACACGGGCATCAACTACAAGATCGGTGAGGTGCACGAGGGCGCCGCGACGATGGACTGGATGGAGCAGGAGCAGGAGCGCGGCATCACCATCACGTCCGCGGCCACCACCTGCATGTGGAAAGACCACACCATCAACATCATCGACACCCCGGGCCACGTCGACTTCACGGTCGAGGTCGAGCGCTCCCTGCGCGTGCTCGACGGTGCCGTGACGGTGTTCGACGGCGTCGCGGGCGTCGAGCCGCAGTCGGAGACGGTCTGGCGGCAGGCGGACAAGTACAACGTGCCGCGCATCTGCTTCGTCAACAAGCTCGACCGGACCGGTGCGGACTTCTACCGCTGCGTCGACATGATCGTCGACCGCCTCCATGCCGTTCCGCTGGTCCTCCAGCTGCCGATCGGCAACGAGGCCGACTTCCTCGGCGTCGTCGACCTGGTGGGCATGCGTGCGCTGACCTGGCGCGGCGAGACCCAGAAGGGCGAGGATTACACGGTCGAGGAGATCCCGGCCGACATGGTCGAGCAGGCCGCCGAGTACCGCGAGAAGCTGCTCGAGACGCTGGCCGAGGCCGACGACGAGATCATGGAGAAGTTCCTCGAGGGTGAGGAGCTGACCACGGCGGAGATCCAGGCGGGCATCCGTCGCGCGACCCTGGCCTACAAGCTCACCCCGGTGCTGACCGGCTCGGCGTTCAAGAACAAGGGCGTCCAGCCCATGCTCGACGCCGTCGTCGCCTACCTCCCGTGCCCGCTCGACGTCACTGCGGTCGAGGGCCACAAGCCCGGCCACGAGGAGACGATCATCGAGCGCGCCCCGAGCGACTCGGAGCCGTTCGCGGCGCTGGCCTTCAAGATCATGACCGACCCGCACCTCGGCAAGCTCACGTACATCCGCGTGTACTCGGGCAAGATCGACACCGGCAACTCGGTGCTCAACTCGGTCAAGGACCGCAAGGAGCGCATCGGCAAGATCTACCGGATGCACGCCAACAAGCGCGAGGAGATCGCGTCGGTGGGCGCCGGTGACATCGTCGCCGTCATGGGCCTGAAGGACACCACGACCGGTGAGACCCTCTGCGACGCGGGCAACCCCGTCGTGCTGGAGTCGATGACCTTCCCCGAGCCGGTCATCCACATCGCTATCGAGCCGAAGTCCAAGGGTGACCAGGACAAGCTCGGCGTCGCGATCCAGCGCCTCGCCGAGGAGGACCCCACCTTCCACGTCCGCACGGACGAGGAGACCGGCCAGACCATCATCGGCGGCATGGGCGAGCTGCACCTCGACGTCCTGGTCGACCGCATGAAGCGCGAGTTCAAGGTCGAGGCCAACGTCGGCAAGCCGCAGGTCGCCTATCGCGAGACCATCACCAAGAAGGTCGAGAAGGTCGACTACACGCACAAGAAGCAGACCGGTGGCTCCGGCCAGTTCGGTCGCGTCATCATCGACATCGAGCCGACGGCCGGTGCCGAGGGCGGCTACGTCTTCGAGAACAAGGTCACCGGCGGCCGCATCCCCCGCGAGTACATCCCCTCGGTGGACGCGGGCTGCCAGGAGGCCATGGAGAACGGCGTCCTCGCCGGCTATCCGATGGTGGACGTTCAGGTCACCCTGCAGGACGGCGCCTACCACGACGTCGACTCCTCGGAGCTCGCGTTCAAGATCGCCGGCTCGATGGCCTTCAAGGAGGCTGCGCGCAAGGCCGGCCCGGTGATCCTCGAGCCCATGATGGCGGTCGAGGTCACCACGCCCGAGGACTTCATGGGCGACGTCATCGGCGACCTGAACTCCCGTCGTGGCCAGATCCAGGCCATGGAGGAGCGTGCGGGCGCCCGGGTCGTCAAGGCCCTCGTTCCGCTGTCGGAGATGTTCGGCTACGTCGGCGACCTGCGGTCGCGGACCCAGGGCCGCGCCTCGTACAGCATGCAGTTCGACTCCTATGCGCAGGTTCCCTCGAACGTGCAGACGGAGATCATCGCGAAGGCGCGAGGCGAGTAGCCATGGCTACGAGCGCAGCGCTGAGCCATCAGCACGCCAAGGCTCGCGGCGAGTAGTCGCGGATCACGAAACACACATAAAGACAAAGAACGAAAACCGATCCGCGATACCGCCGGACGGCTAACTACAAGGGAGAACTCAGGTGGCTAAGGCCAAGTTTGAGCGCACCAAGCCGCACGTCAACATCGGCACCATCGGTCACATCGACCATGGCAAGACGACGCTGACCGCGGCCATCACCAAGGTGCTGCACGACAAGTACCCGGACATCAACCCCTTCACGCCTTTCGACATGATCGACAAGGCCCCGGAGGAGCGTCAGCGCGGCATCACGATCTCGATCGCGCACGTCGAGTACCAGACCGAGGCGCGCCACTACGCGCACGTCGACTGCCCCGGTCACGCTGACTACATCAAGAACATGATCACCGGCGCGGCCCAGATGGACGGCGCGATCCTCGTGGTCGCCGCCACCGACGGCCCGATGCCGCAGACCAAGGAGCACGTCCTCCTGGCCCGCCAGGTCGGCGTGCCGGCGATCGTCGTCGCGCTGAACAAGTGCGACATGGTCGACGACGAGGAGCTCATCGAGCTCGTCGAGATGGAGGTCCGCGAGCTGCTGTCCACCTACGAGTTCCCCGGTGACGACATCCCCGTCGTGCGCGTGGCGGCCTTCCCGGCGCTGAACGGCGACGCCAAGTGGGGCGAGTCGATCATGGAGCTCATGGACGCGGTCGACTCCTACATCGAGACCCCGGAGCGCGAGGTCGACAAGCCGTTCCTCATGCCCGTCGAGGACGTCTTCACGATCACCGGCCGTGGCACCGTCGTCACCGGCCGCATCGAGCGCGGTGTCGTGAAGGTCAACGAGGAGATCGAGGTCGTGGGCATCCACCCCGGCCCCGCCACCAAGACCGTCGTGACCGGCGTCGAGATGTTCCGCAAGCTGCTCGACGAGGGCCAGGCGGGCGAGAACGTCGGCCTGCTGCTCCGTGGCATCAAGCGCGAAGAGGTCGAGCGCGGCCAGGTCTGCTGCAAGCCGGGCTCGATCACCCCGCACACCGAGTTCGAGGCGCAGGTCTACATCCTGTCCAAGGACGAGGGCGGCCGGCACACGCCGTTCTTCAACAACTACCGTCCGCAGTTCTACTTCCGCACCACGGACGTGACGGGCGTTGTGACCCTGCCCGAGGGCAAGGACATGGTCATGCCGGGAGACAACACCGACATGAAGGTCGACCTGATCCAGCCGATCGCCATGGAGGAGGGCCTGCGCTTCGCCATCCGCGAGGGCGGCCGCACCGTCGGCGCCGGTCGGGTCACGAAGATCATCAAGTAACACCCCCCGGACCTCGTGGGGGGTGGGGCAACCCCTCACCCCCCACGACACCGGATCCCAGCACCACACCAGTAGCGGTACTACACGAGTAAGGACACCAAGCCACCATGGCGGGACAGAAGATCCGCATCCGGCTCAAGGCCTACGACCATGAGGTCATCGATTCGTCGGCGCGCAAGATCGTCGAGACGGTGACGCGCACGGGCGCCCAGGTCGCAGGCCCGGTGCCGCTGCCGACGGAGAAGAACGTCTACTGCGTCATCCGCTCGCCGCACAAGTACAAGGACAGCCGCGAGCACTTCGAGATGCGCACCCACAAGCGCCTCATCGACATCCTCGACCCGACGCCCAAGACCGTCGATTCGCTCATGCGTCTCGACCTGCCGGCCGGCGTCGACATCGAGATCAAGCTGTAGTCGTTCCCTCAAGACCTCAAGGCAAGGACAGACAAACGATGGGCACCAACGTGAAGGGCGTTCTGGGCGAGAAGCTCGGCATGACCCAGGTGTGGGACGAGAACAACCGCGTCGTCCCGGTCACCGTGGTCAAGGCTGGGCCGTGCGTCGTCACCCAGGTCCGCTCCCCGGAGACCGACGGCTACTCGGCCGTGCAGATCGCCTTCGGCGCGATCGATCCCCGCAAGGTGAACAAGCCTCAGGCCGGGCACTTCGCCAAGGCCGGCGTCACCCCGCGGCGGCACCTGGTCGAGATCCGCACCGATGACGCCTCCGAGTACACGCTGGGCCAGGAGATCACGGCCGAGACGTTCGAGGCGGGACAGCTGGTCGACGTGATCGGCACCACCAAGGGCAAGGGCTTCGCCGGCGTCATGAAGCGTCATGGCTTCCATGGCCTGCGCGCCTCCCACGGCGTGCAGCGCAAGCATCGCTCGCCGGGCTCCATCGGCGGCTGCGCGACCCCCGGTCGCGTGTTCAAGGGCATGAAGATGGCCGGGCGCATGGGCGGCAATCGCCAGACCGTGCAGAGCCTGAAGGTTGCCGGGGTCGACACCGAGCGCGGCCTCCTGCTGATCAAGGGCGCGGTTCCCGGCCCCAAGGGCGGCCTCGTGTTCGTCCGCAGCGCGAAGAAGGAGAACCAGGCATGAGCGCCGTCGACGTCCGCACGCCGGAGGGCAAGACCTCCGGGACCGTGGAGCTGCCGGCCGAGATCTTCGACGTGCAGGTCAACGTCCCCCTGATCCATCAGGTGGTCGTCGCCCAGCTCGCCGCGGCTCGACAGGGCAGCCACGACACCAAGACCCGCGCTGAGGTTCGCGGCGGTGGCCGCAAGCCCTACAAGCAGAAGGGCACCGGCCGCGCCCGTCAGGGCTCGACCCGCGCGCCGCAGTTCGCCGGTGGTGGCGTCGTCCACGGACCGACGCCCCGTGACTACTCGCAGCGCACCCCCAAGAAGATGAAGGCCGCCGCGCTCCGCGGGGCCCTCTCGGATCGGGCCCGCGATGGTCGCATCCACGTGATCACCGAGTTCGTCTCGGGCGACACGCCGTCGACCAAGGCCGCCATCGCCGCCATCAAGGCGATCGGCGCCGAGGGCGACGTCCTCGTGGCCATCGACCGGGCCGACGACGTATCGGCGCTGAGCCTGCGCAATGCCCCCGAGGTCCACGTCCTGTACGTCGACCAGCTGAACACCTACGACGTCCTGTGCAGCGACAACATCGTGTTCACGTCCGCTGCCCTTGACGCCTTCCTGGCCGGCCCCACCTCGGGCAAGTCCGTGAAGGCCGTTGCCACCGAAAGCGAGGCCGCCGAATGAGGATCGCCGATCCCCGCGACATCCTGATCGCACCGGTCATCTCGGAGAAGAGCTACGGGCTCCTCGACGAGAACAAGTACACCTTCCTGGTGTCGCCGGACGCGAACAAGACGCAGATCAAGCTGGCCGTGCAGGAGGTGTTCGGCGTCCAGGTGACGAGCGTGAACACGAACAACCGGGAGGGCAAGCGCATCCGCACCCGCACCGGATATGGCCGTCGCGCCGCTACCAAGCGGGCCATCGTGACGGTCGCTCCTGGAGACCGCATCGACATCTTCGGAGGCCCGGTCTCCTGACCGGCCGACCTGAATAGAGGACGAGAGCAATGGGAATCCGCAAGTACAAGCCGACCACGCCCGGACGCCGCGGCGCCAGTGTGGCCGACTTCGTCGAGATCACGCGGTCGGAGCCGGAGAAGTCGCTGGTGCAGCCCCTGCCCAAGAAGGGCGGCCGCAACAACTCGGGCAAGATCACCACGCGTCACCAGGGTGGCGGCCACAAGCGCGCCTACCGCGTCATCGACTTCCGTCGTGCGGACAAGGATGGCGTGCCGGCGAAGGTCGCGCACATCGAGTACGACCCCAACCGGACCGCTCGCATCGCGCTGCTGCACTACGCGGACGGCGAGAAGCGCTACATCATCGCCCCGAACAAGCTGAAGCAGGGTGACCCGATCGAGACCGGCCCCAACGCCGATATCAAGCCGGGCAACAACCTCCCGCTGCGCAACATCCCGGTCGGCACGGTCATCCATGCCGTCGAGATCAAGCCGGGCGGCGGCGCGAAGATCGCGCGCTCCGCGGGTTCGTCGGTGCAGCTCGTCGCCAAGGACGGCCCGTACGCGCAGCTGCGCATGCCGTCGGGTGAGATCCGCAACGTCGACGCGCGCGCCCGCGCGACGGTCGGCGAGGTGGGCAACGCCGAGCAGTCCAACATCAACTGGGGCAAGGCCGGCCGCATGCGCTGGAAGGGCAAGCGCCCAACCGTCCGCGGCGTGGCCATGAACCCGGTCGATCACCCGCACGGCGGTGGCGAGGGCAAGACCTCCGGTGGCCGTCACCCGGTCAACCCGGCGGGCAAGCCCGAGGGCCGCACCCGCAAGGCCAACAAGGCCAGCGACCAGTTCATCGTCCGTCGCCGCAAGTCCGGCAAGAAGCGCTAAGGGATCACGATGCCACGCAGTCTGAAGAAGGGCCCCTTCGTCGACGACCACCTGATGAAGAAGGTGGATGCTCAGAACGAGGCCGGTTCGAAGAACGTCATCAAGACGTGGTCCCGTCGCTCGATGATCGTGCCGGCCATGCTCGGCCACACGATCGCCGTGCACGACGGCCGCAAGCACGTTCCGGTGTTCGTCACCGAGAACATGGTCGGGCACAAGCTCGGCGAGTTCGCCCCGACGCGGACCTTCAAGGGCCACGTCAAGGACGACCGCAAGGCCAAGCGGCGATAGCCCAAGCGCCGTCAGGCGCTGGGCCACGAGGCACGGCGCGACTTCATCACCGATAGATCGACACGAAGCAAGGGGAAAGACATGGAAGCCAGGGCCCAGGCGCGTTATGTGCGTGTCACGCCCATGAAGGCCCGCCGCGTCATCGACCTCATCCGGGGTATGAACGCGGCCGAGGCCCAGGCGGTGTTGAAGTTCGCTCCGCAGGCCGCGAGCGAGCCCATCGGCAAGGTGCTCGACAGCGCCATCGCGAACGCGACCAACAACCACGCGATGGACCCCCGCTCGCTCGTCGTGAGCGCGGCGTTCGTCGACGAGGGCCCGACGATGAAGCGCATTCGTCCCCGGGCGCAGGGTCGCGCGTACCGCATCCGCAAGCGCAGCAGTCACATCACCGTCGTCGTCTCTGACGGCGCAGCAGAGCAGAAGGGCTGACGACGTGGGACAGAAAGTAAACCCGCACGGCTTCCGGCTGGGCATCACCAGCGACTTCAACACCCGCTGGTTCGCCGACAGCAGCAAGCCGGGGCAGCGTTACCGCGACTACGTCGCCGAGGACGTGAAGATCCGCAAGCTCCTGTCCACGGGCATGGAGCGGGCCGGCATCTCCCGCGTCGAGATCGAGCGCACCCGTGACCGCGTCCGCGTGGACATCCACACGGCCCGGCCGGGCATCGTCATCGGCCGCCGCGGCGCCGAGGCCGATCGCATCCGCGGCGACCTCGAGAAACTGACCGGCAAGCAGGTACAGCTGAACATCCTCGAGGTCAAGAACCCGGAGATGGACGCGCAGTTGGTCGCGCAGGGCATCGCCGAGCAGCTGTCGTCGCGGGTCTCGTTCCGTCGCGCCATGCGCAAGGGCATCCAGAGCACCATGAAGAGCGGCGCCAAGGGCATCCGCGTCCAGGTGTCGGGTCGCCTCGGTGGTGCCGAGATGTCGCGTACCGAGTTCTACCGCGAGGGGCGCGTTCCGCTGCATACGCTGCGCGCGGACATCGACTACGGCTTCTACGAGGCCCGCACGACCTTCGGCCGCATCGGCGTGAAGGTGTGGATCTACAAGGGTGAGGCCCTGGCCACGCGCGCCGAGCGCGAGGCTGCGGCCGCTGCGGCCCGGCTCGCCGGCCCACGGACCCGCCCGGATCGCCCGCGTCGTCCGCGTCGCGAGGAGGAGGCCGCTGCGGTGGCCGCCACCGAGCAGGCCGCAGAGGCGGCCACCGGCGAGGCCGTGGTCGAGCCCGTGACCGAAGGCCAGGAGGGCTAGTCATGCTGATTCCCCGCAGGGTCAAGCACCGCAAGCAGCACCACCCGAAGCGCACGGGCGCGGCCAAGGGCGGCACCGAGGTGACGTTCGGCACGTACGGCATCCAGGCGTTGGAGCCGGCCTACGTGACCAACCGGCAGATCGAGGCAGCTCGTATTGCCATCACCCGGCACGTCCGTCGTGGCGGCAAGGTCTGGATCAACATCTACCCGGATCGCCCGCTGACGAAGAAGCCCGCCGAGACCCGCATGGGCTCCGGCAAGGGCTCGCCCGAGTGGTGGGTGGCCAACGTGAAGCCCGGTCGCGTGATGTTCGAGCTGTCCTTCCCGGACGAGAACGTCGCGCACGAGGCCCTCACCCGAGCGATCCACAAGCTCCCGATGAAGTGCCGGATCGTTCGGCGCGAAGAGGCAGGTGACAACTGATGTCCGCAGGTACCAAGGTGGGCGAGCTGCGCAATCTCGACGATGTCGAGCTGGCGTCGAAGCTGCGTGAGGCCAAGGAGGAGCTGTTCAACCTGCGCTTCCAGGGCGCGACCGGTCAGCTGGAGAACCACGGTCGGCTTCGTGCGGTCCGCAAGGACATCGCCCGGATCTACACGATCCTGCGCGAGCGCGAGCTCGGCATCACCCCCGTTGATGGCGACACGGCGGGTGTCGCATGAGCACGAATGAGGCAGGCGTGACGGAAGCACGTGGCTACCGCAAGACCCGCGAGGGCTTGGTGGTCAGCGACAAGATGGACAAGACGGTGGTCGTGGCGGTCGAGGACCGCTTCAAGCACCCGCTGTACGGCAAGGTCGTGCGTCGCACGAGCAAGCTGAAGGCACACGACGAGGCCAACACGGCCGGCATCGGCGACCGGGTCCTCCTCATGGAGACCCGCCCGACCTCCGCTACCAAGCGGTGGCGCGTGGTCGAGGTCCTCGAGAAGGCCAAGTAGCCCAACCCACAGTTCCGCCAGGCTCTTCCCCGGAGAACCGGCAGACGATCAGGAGAATGCAGTGATTCAGCAGGAGTCGCGACTTCGAGTCGCCGACAACACCGGTGCCAAGGAGGTCCTTGTCATCCGGGTCCTCGGTGGTTCCGGCCGTCGTTACGCGGGCATCGGCGACATCGTCGTGTGCACCGTCAAGGACGCCATCCCCGGCGGCGGTGTGAAGAAGGGCGAGGTCGTCAAGGCCGTCATCGTCCGCACCAAGAAGGAGCGCCGCCGTGCGGACGGCTCCTACATCCGCTTCGACGAGAACGCCGCAGTCATCCTGAAGGGTGATGGCGAGCCGCGCGGAACCCGCATCTTCGGGCCGGTCGGTCGCGAGCTGCGTGAGAAGAAGTTCATGAAGATCATCTCGCTGGCTCCGGAGGTGCTGTAGCCATGGCTCTCAACATCCGCAAGGGCGACCTGGTGCAGGTCATCTCCGGCAAGGACCGTGGGGTCAAGGGCAAGGTCATCGAGGTCTACCCCGAGTCCGACCGCGTCATCGTCGAGGGTGTCAACCGCATCAAGAAGCACACCAAGGTCGGCCAGAACGCCCGTGGCGCGAAGACCGGCGGCATCATCACCACCGAGGCCCCGATCCACGTGTCCAACGTGATGGTCGTCGACCCCGAGGATGGTCGGCCGACCCGCGTCGGCTACCGCAAGGAGAAGGTCGAGAAGCGTCGCTCCGACGGCTCGACCTACGAGGCCGAGCGCTCCGTGCGCATCTCCCGTCGTACCGGCAAGGACATCTGAGGAATCCCATGACTGCCACCACTGAGACCACGATGCCGCGGCTGAAGGCCCGGTACCGCGAGGAGATCGTTCCCGCCCTGCGCGAGGAGTTCTCGTTCGCCAACATCATGCAGGTTCCGACGGTCACCAAGGTCGTCGTGAACATGGGCGTCGGCGACGCCGCACGCGACTCCAAGCTCATCGAGGGTGCGATCCGCGACCTGCAGGACATCACCGGCCAGAAGCCGCAGGTGACCAAGGCCCGCAAGTCCATCGCCCAGTTCAAGCTGCGCGAGGGTCAGCCCATCGGTGCGCACGTCACCCTGCGTGGCGACCGCATGTGGGAGTTCCTCGATCGCCTGCTCTCGATCGCGCTTCCGCGCATCCGCGACTTCCGCGGCCTGTCGCCGAAGCAGTTCGACGGCCGGGGCAACTACACCTTCGGCCTGAACGAGCAGTCGATGTTCCACGAGATCGACCAGGACAAGATCGACCGTGTCCGGGGCATGGACATCACCGTGGTGACCACCGCCCAGAACGATGATGAAGGCCGCGCACTGCTTCGCCTTCTCGGATTCCCCTTCAAGGAGGCCTGAGCCGAATGGCGAAGAAAGCGCTGATCCAGAAGCAGCAGAAGACCCCCAAGTTCAAGGTGCGCGCCTACACGCGGTGCAACAAGTGCGGACGCCCGCACTCGGTGTACCGCAAGTTCGGCCTGTGCCGTGTGTGTGTTCGGGAGATGGCCCACGCGGGCGAGCTCCCTGGCGTGACGAAGAGCAGCTGGTAAACCACGACGTTGCAGGTCCGCTCCGGCGGAAACCACAGCGAGGAAGGCCTCAGGCCAAGAAATGACCATGACAGATCCCATCGCGGACATGCTTGCGCGACTGCGCAATGCGAATTCCGCCTACCACGACTCCGTGTCGATGCCGCACTCGAAGATCAAGGCGAACATCGCCGAGATCCTGCAGCGTGAGGGCTACATCGCCGGGTGGAGCGTCGAGGATGCCGAGGTCGGCAAGTCCCTGACGCTCAACCTGAAGTACGGCCCGTCCCGCGAGCGCTCGATCGCCGGCCTTCGCCGCGTGTCGAAGCCCGGTCTGCGGGTGTACGCGAAGAGCACCGCGCTGCCGAAGGTCCTCGGGGGCCTGGGCATCGCCATCCTTTCCACGTCGTCCGGTCTGCTGACCGACCGACAGGCCGCGCAGAAGGGCGTGGGCGGGGAAGTCCTCGCCTACGTCTGGTAAGGGGGCACGGACATGTCTCGCATCGGACGTCAGCCGATCAGCATCCCCTCGGGCGTGACCGCCAAGGTCGAGGGCCGCGAGGTCACCGTCACGGGTCCCAAGGGCACCTTGACGATGACCGTCGCCGAGCCCATCACCGTCGCGGAGGAGGACGGCGCCCTCGTCGTCACCCGCCCCGACGATGAGCGTGACTCGAAGGCCCGTCACGGCCTCACCCGGACGCTGGTCAACAACATGGTCATCGGTGTGACCCAGGGCTACGAGAAGGGCCTGGAGATCGTCGGCACCGGCTACCGCGTCGCGGCCAAGGGCACCGATCTCGAGTTCCAGCTCGGGTTCAGCCACCCCGTCGTGGTGACCGCCCCGGAGGGCATCTCCTTCCAGGTCGAGAGCCCCGTGAAGTTCAAGGTCATGGGTATCGACAAGCAGAAGGTGGGCGAGGTCGCCGCCAACATCCGCAAGATCCGCAAGCCGGAGCCGTACAAGGGCAAGGGCGTGCGCTACGAGGGCGAGGTTGTTCGCCGCAAGGCCGGAAAGGCTGGTAAGTGATGACTTCCTTCGCTCCCAAGCTGGGCACGAGGACACCGAGCTCCGTCGGTCGCTCCCGCCGGCACCTGCGCGTGCGCAAGAAGGTGACCGGCACGACCGAGCGGCCGCGCCTGGTGATCACCCGTTCTGCGCGCCACATGGTGGCCCAGGTCGTGGACGACACCAACGGCGTGACGCTGGCATCCGCCTCCACCATGGAGGCGGACCTGCGCTCCGAGACCGCCGACAAGACCGCCAAGGCCCGCAAGGTCGGGCAGCTGGTCGGCGAGCGGGCCAAGAAGGCCGGCATCGAGACCGTGGTCTTCGACCGCGGTGGCAACCGCTACCACGGCCGCGTGGCCGCCGTCGCTGACGGTGCGCGCGAGGCCGGGCTGACCTTCTAACGACGTACGACTTCAGGAAGAGGTAGATCCATGTCAGAAACTGCGCGTCGCAGCGGCGGCGGCGGTGATCGCCGGGAGCGCCGTGAGCGGACTCCTCGCGAGGAGAAGTCGGCTTACGTCGAGCGGGTCGTAGCCATCAACCGCGTGGCCAAGGTCGTCAAGGGCGGCCGTCGCTTCAGCTTCACGGCGCTGGTCGTCGTGGGTGACGGCGAGGGCATGGTCGGTGTCGGCTACGGCAAGGCGAAGGAGGTGCCGGCCGCGATCGCCAAGGGCGTCGAGGAGGCCAAGAAGCACTTCTTCCGTGTGCCGCGCATCCAGGGCACCATCCCGCACCCCATCACGGGTGAGGCGGCGGCCGGCGTGGTCATGCTGCGCCCGGCGGCTCCCGGTACCGGCGTCATCGCCGGCGGCCCGGTGCGTGCGGTGCTCGAGTGCGCGGGGATCCATGACGTGCTCAGCAAGTCCATGGGCTCCGACAACGCGATCAACATCGTGCATGCGACCGTGGCCGCGCTGAAGGGGCTCGAGGCGCCGGAGGCCGTGGCCGCCCGTCGCGGACTGCCCCTCGAGGACGTCGCCCCGGCGGCCCTCCTGCGCGCCCGCGCGGAGGTGAATGCATGATGGCTCGCCTGAAGGTCACCCAGAAGAAGTCCGAGATCGGCGGAACGAGCGGTCAGCGCAACACCCTGCGCTCCCTCGGCCTCAAGCGCATCGGCGACACCGTCGTCAAGGAGGACCGCCCTGAGATCCGCGGCATGGTGAACACCGTGCGGCACCTGGTCGTTGTCGAGGAGGTCGACTGACGATGGCACTCAAGGTCCATCACCTGCGCCCGGCTCCGGGCGCCAAGACGCCGAAGACCCGCAAGGGCCGTGGCGAGGCATCCAAGGGCAAGACGGCTGGCCGCGGTACCAAGGGCACCAAGGCCCGTTACCAGGTCCCGGCTCGGTTCGAGGGCGGGCAGATGCCGCTGCACATGCGGCTGCCGAAGCTCAAGGGCTTCAAGAACCCGAACAAGACCGAGTTCCAGGTCGTGAACGTGGCCATGATCAACAAGCTGTTCCCGGAGGGGGGCCAGGTCGGCGTCGACGAGCTCGTCGCTGCCGGCGCCGTCCGCAAGGGTCAGCTCGTCAAGGTTCTCGGCCAGGGCGAGATCAGCGTCGCGGTCCAGGTGAGTGCGGATGCATTCTCCGAGGCGGCTCGTGACAAGATCGTGGCAGCAGGCGGGACGGCAACCGTCCGCTAGTGGACTCGGCCCTCGGGTCCCCGTGACCCGAGGGCATCCCGCCCCCCGTTCGCTCCGAGACCTGCAGGAGGCCACGTGCACATCAGTGCATTCGGTGCGGCACTGCGTACGCCTGACCTTCGTCGGAAGATCCTGTTCACCATCGGGATGCTGGCCCTGTATCGACTGGGCTCGGTCGTTCCGACGCCGGGCGTCGACTACGCCGCCATCCAGCGATGCATCGACGTCGTCCAGGACAACTCCGTCTACGCGCTGATCAACCTGTTCAGCGGCGGCGCCCTGTTGCAGTTGTCCGTCTTCGCGCTCGGCATCATGCCGTACATCACCGCCAGCATCATCCTGCAGCTGCTCACCGTGGTCATTCCACGGCTCGAGACGCTCAAGCAGGACGGTCAGGCGGGACAGGCCAAGATCACGCAGTACACCCGCTACGTCACGATCGGCCTTGCGATCCTGCAGTCCACGGCGATCATCTCCCTCGCGAGGACGCCGGGAGCGCTGTTCAGCGGCTGCAACGAGTCGATCATCCCGAACGACGCCATCTGGGTCATCCTCGTGATGGTGATCGTGATGACGGCCGGCACGGCGGTCATCATGTGGTTCGGCGAGCTCATCACCGAGCGAGGCGTCGGCAACGGCATGTCCGTGCTGATCTTCACCTCGATCATCGCCACCGTCCCGGCTCAGTTCGCCGGCATCTGGGGCAGCCAGGGCCCGTTCACCTTTGCGATGACGCTTGCCGTCGGCCTCGCGGTGGTCGCCTTCGTGGTGTTCGTCGAGCAGGCCCAGCGTCGGATCCCGGTCCAGTACGCCAAGCGTATGGTCGGGCGCCGGATGTACGGCGGCACGTCGACCTACATCCCGCTCAAGGTCAACATGGCCGGCGTCATCCCGGTCATCTTCGCCTCGTCGCTGCTGTTCCTGCCGGTCCTGCTCGTGCAGCTGACGGGCAGCCAGGCGGACTGGGCCGTGTGGGTGCAGCAGCACCTGGCCCGCGGAACCGGGTCGATCTACGCGATCATCTACTTCCTGCTGATCATCTTCTTCTGCTACTTCTACGTCTCGATCACGTTCAACCCGGTCGAGGTCGCCGACAACATGAAGAAGTACGGCGGCTTCATCCCGGGCATCCGCGCCGGCCGGCCGACGGCGGAGTACCTCGACTACGTGCTCACGCGTCTCACGGCCCCAGGCTCGCTCTACCTGGGCCTGATTGCCGTGCTGCCGCTGCTGGCGTTCGACCTGCTCGGCGTCGGCAGCCGCTTCATCTTCGGCGGCACCAGCCTGCTCATCATGGTCGGGGTCGGCTTGGATACGGTTAAGCAGATCGAGGCTCAGCTGCAGCAGCGCAACTACGAAGGGTTCCTCCGGTAATGCGCGTCGTACTGATGGGGCCGCCGGGGGCTGGCAAGGGCACCCAGGCGGAGATCCTTGCCGGTGTCCTGGGTGTGCCGCACATCTCCACCGGCGACATCTTTCGTCTGAACGTCTCCAAGGGCACCCCCCTGGGCGTCGAGGCGAAGCGGTACATGGACGCCGGCGAGTACGTGCCGGACGGCGTCACCAACGCGATGGTCCGCGACCGCCTCTCCCATGATGACTGCCGCGCCGGGTTCCTCCTCGACGGCTACCCCCGGACCGTGGAGCAGGTCGGCGAGCTCGCGGCGATGCTGCGCAGCGCGTCCCTCTCCCTCGATGCGGTCCTCGAGCTCACCGTCGACATCGACGAGGTGGTGGGACGCCTCGTGAAGCGAGCCGCCGAGCAGGGCCGCAGTGACGACACCGAGGACGTCATCCGCCGTCGCCTCGAGGTGTACTTCGAGCAGACCGCGCCGCTGACCTCGATGTACGAGAAGCAGGGCCTCCTCGTCCGGGTGGACGGGCTCGGCTCGATCGAGGAGGTTGCCGGCCGCATCGGCGCCGCCCTCGCCGTCGGCGCCGACTGACCGAGGCCGATATGTTCCGACGCCGCAGCGGCATCGAGATCAAGTCGCCTGACCAGCTGGCCGTCATGCGTCAGGCGGGCCTGGTGGTCGCGCGGGCACTGCACGCCATCGAGGAGGCAGCGACGCCCGGAACGACCACGGCCGAACTCGACGCCATCGCCCGCGAGGTGCTCAGGGACCACCGGGCGACCTCATCCTTCCTCGGCTACCGCGCCCACGGCGCGGTGCCCTACCCCGGGGTCATCTGCGCCTCCGTCAACGAGGAGGTCGTGCACGGGATCCCCGGCAGCCGCGTCCTCCGTGAGGGCGACCTGCTCTCCGTCGACTTCGGCGCCATCGTGGACGGCTGGAACGGCGATGCCGCCGTGACCATCCTCGTGGGGCAGGTGGCTCCCGAGGCCGCCGAGCTGAGCCGGATCACCGAGGCGGCCTTGTGGGCCGGCCTCGATCAGGCTCGCGTCGGTGCCCACCTCACCGACATCTCCCATGCCGTGGAGTCGACCATCGTGGCCGCCGAGCAGGAGGCCGGGCGTGAGTTCGGCATCGTCGAGGACTACGGCGGCCACGGCATCGGCTCGCGCATGCACATGGAGCCGCACATCCTCAACTACGGAGCTCCCGGGCGGGGTCCGGTGCTGCGTCCCGGTATGGCCCTGGCGATCGAGCCGATGGTGACGCTCGGCAATCCGGCGGTGATGGTGCAGGACGATGCCTGGACTGTGGTGACCCTCGACGGCTCGCTCGCCAGCCACTGGGAGCACACGGTGGCGGTCACCGAGGAGGGCCCGTGGGTTCTCACCGTCCTTGAGGATCCGGTGCGATAGCGTCACGTGATGCCGTCCGACGCCCCGACGCCGCCTGGTGCCGACCAGTTCCTGGCCGGCGTGACGCCCCTCATGGTTGGCGGCACCGGCCGCAGTGGCACCACCGTCCTGTCCCGGCTGCTCGGCCAGCACCCGCAGGTGCGCGCCAGCTGGCCTCAGGAGGTCAAGTTCGTCAATTCCGCGGACGGGCTGCTCGACCTCGTCGAGTGCCGTCCCGATCCGCGTGGCCTCGCCCGCCTGTGGGAGCGCAAGACGCTGGCCAAGCCGTGCGCCGCCGCGCTCGTCGCATTCGCCGACGGCATGACCGGACGCTGGTGGGAGCGGTCGAACCGCCTCAGTCGTGATAGCGGCCTGCACCTGGGGATCGACCGCGAGGATGTCGAGATCCTTCTCACCCAGCTGCGGGATGGCTTCGCTTCGGATCCGGACGGCGCTGCGCGGCGCTTCTTCTTCGGCTTCATCACGGCGCAGAGGGGGCACGACGGGGAGGCCATCTGGGTGGACACGTCCCCGCCCAACATCGCCAACGCGACCCGGATCCACCGGCTGCTCCCGACGGCCCGCTTCCTGCACATGATCCGTGACGGCCGGTCGACCGCCGCCTCGGTGATCCAGGAGCGCTGGGGCCCGGATGACCCCCTCGAGGCGATCGACTGGTGGCGCAAGCGCACCATCCGCGCCCATCGAGGCCTGGCCGGGGTGCCGACCGGGCAGGCCCTCCAGGTGTCCCTCGAGGACCTCGTCATCCGGGATCGGGAGGCCACCTACACCCGGATCCTGGACTTCCTCGGCCTCGACGACGACCCGGCCATGCGCAGCTTCTTCGACGAGAAGATGCTCGCCAGTCGTCTCAATCCCTCGGGCTGGCGGGCCAAGGTCCCCGATCCGGAGGCGTTCGAGCGCTCCTACCAGGTCGCGGCCGAGCAGCTGCGCCAGGAGGGGATCGACCCCGACGAGTGGATCGACTAGGTCTCGACCGACCCCGGATTTTGTGAACGAAGGCACGATGCGTAGAATTTGACGGTCGGTTTCAGGCTTCCCCGCCTCCTGCCTGCTTCGACCCGGGTTCCGGGCGCTGCGGCATGGGCGGAGAGCGTGGATCCGCTCCACTATCCGAGAGCAGAGGTTATGGGCAAGAAGGACGGCGCGATCGAGCTCGAGGGCACGATCACCGAATCGCTGCCCAATGCGATGTTCCGCGTGGAGCTCGACAACGGGCACAAGGTGCTCGCACACATCAGCGGCAAGATGCGGATGCACTACATCCGAATCCTTCCGGACGACCGGGTCGTCGTGGAGCTCTCGCCCTACGACCTGACCCGCGGCCGGATCGTCTACCGCTACAAGTAACAGCCAGAGCCGACAAGAACGGGAACGAGTCCACCATGAAGGTCCAGCCGAGCGTCAAGCCGATCTGCGACAAGTGCAAGATCATCCGTCGCCACGGTCGCGTCATGGTGATCTGCGAGAACCCGCGCCACAAGCAGCGTCAGGGCTGATCCCAGCACCTGTCGCGGCCGCCGGGGAGACAACCCGACGTCCGAACACATAGCAGGGCCCGACCCCCGCGGAGCGCGTGCGCCACCGCGGGACGACACCCCCGGACACGAGGCCGGGGACCTGCCAGTCGATTGACGATTGGGCGGGCAGGACTGGCTCCGCTACCGAAACCTCGTGCACGAGAAGAGAGAAGAACGCCTCATGGCACGAATCGTTGGCGTCGACCTCCCGCGCGAGAAGCGCATGGCGGTCGCGCTCACCTACATCTACGGAGTCGGTCGCTCGCAGGCGGCCAAGGCCCTCGAGGCCACCGGCGTCAGCCCGGATCTCCGCGCGAAGGACCTTTCCGAGGAGCAGACGCTCGCCCTCCGCGACTGGATCGAGGAGAACCTCAAGGTCGAGGGCGACCTGCGTCGCGAGGTCCAGGCCGATATCCGGCGCAAGGTCGAGATCGGCTGCTACCAGGGCCTGCGTCACCGCAAGGGCCTGCCGGTGCGTGGCCAGCGCACTCACACCAATGCCCGCACCCGCAAGGGTCCGCGGAAGACCGTCGCTGGCAAGAAGAAGGCCGGCAAGTAAGCCGCCGCGAGACTCTGGAGAACTGACACATGGCCCCGAAGACAGGCAATAAGCCCGGCGCGAAGAAGGTGCGCCGCAAGGAGAAGAAGAACGTGGCCCACGGCCACGCGCACATCAAGAGCACGTTCAACAACACCATCGTCTCGATCACCGACCCCACGGGTGCGGTGATCTCCTGGGCGAGCGCCGGGCAGGTCGGCTTCAAGGGAAGCCGCAAGTCCACCCCGTTCGCCGCGCAGCTGGCCGCCGAGGCGGCCGCTCGCCGCGCGATGGAGCACGGCATGCGCAAGGTCGACGTGTTCGTCAAGGGTCCGGGCTCCGGCCGCGAGACCGCCATCCGTTCGCTGCAGGCCACGGGCCTCGAGGTCGGTTCCATCTCCGACGTCACGCCCGCGCCGCACAACGGCACCCGTCCGCCCAAGCGTCGTCGCGTCTGACCGCGCACACCTGATCTAGGAGATACGAGAAATGGCGCGTTACACAGACGCCGACTGCAAGCGGTGCCGCCGCGAGAAGATGAAGCTGTTCCTCAAGGGCGCCAAGTGCGAGTCGCCGAAGTGCCCGTTCGAGAAGCGTCCGTACCCGCCCGGCCAGCACGGCCGCGGTCGTTCGAAGGACAGCGAGTACCTGCTGCAGCTGCGTGAGAAGCAGAAGGCCGTCCGCATGTACGGCGTGCTCGAGAAGCAGTTCTCGAACTACTACGTCGAGGCGCAGCGGCAGGCCGGCAAGACCGGCGAGAACCTGCTCCGCCTGCTCGAGTCCCGACTCGACAACGTGGTGTTCCGGGCCGGCTTCGCGAAGTCCCGCGACATGGCCCGCCAGCTGGTGACCCACGGCCACTTCATGGTCAACGGCCGCAAGGTCAACATCCCCTCCTACCGGGTCTCGCCGAACGACATCGTCGAGGTGCGCCCGGGCTCGCGTGAGCTCACCCCGTTCGTGGTCGCTCACGCCGAGATCGGGGAGCGTCCGGTTCCGGCATGGCTCGAGGTCATCCCGTCGCAGATGCGGATCCTCGTCCACTCCCTGCCGGCCCGCGAGGTCATCGACACCCAGGTCAACGAGCAGCTCATCGTCGAGCTCTACTCGAAGTAGTTCATTCAGCAGTTCATCCATATTCGCGGCGTCAAATAGCGGTCGTCGCGGGAAGGAAGTCCCAACGTGCTAATCAGCCAGCGTCCCGTGCTCTCGGAGGAGCCGATCAGCGAGTTCCGCTCGCGGTTCGTGCTCGAGCCCCTCGAGCCCGGTTTCGGCTACACCCTCGGCAACTCGCTGCGT
Organism: Actinomycetales bacterium; assembly: GCA_016125355.1. Taxonomy (GTDB): domain Bacteria; phylum Actinomycetota; class Actinomycetes; order S36-B12; family S36-B12; genus UBA10649. The sequence continues at coordinate 107,302 of WGLX01000009.1, forward strand.
CGCACGCTGCTGTCGTCCATTCCGGGCGCGGCCGTGACGAGCATCCGCATCGAGGGCGTCCTCCACGAGTTCACGACCGTTCCGGGCGTGAAGGAGGATGTCACCGAGCTCATCCTGAACATCAAGCAGCTGGTCATCTCCTCCGAGCACGATGAGCCGGTGGTCATGTACCTGCGCAAGCAGGGCCCCGGCACCGTCACGGCGGCTGACATCCAGCCGCCGGCCGGCGTGGAGGTCCACAACCCGGACCTGCACATCGCCACGCTGAACGGCAAGGGCAAACTCGAGATCGAGCTGGTGGTCGAGCGCGGCCGCGGCTACGTCTCGGCGGTGCTGAACAAGCAGGCCGGCCAGGAGATCGGCCGCATTCCGGTCGACTCCATCTACAGCCCGGTGCTGAAGGTCACGTACAAGGTCGAGGCCACCCGCGTCGAGCAGCGCACGGACTTCGACAAGCTCATCCTGGACGTCGAGACCAAGCCGTCGATGCGTCCGCGTGACGCCGTCGCCTCGGCCGGCAAGACGCTCGTGGAGCTGTTCGGCCTGGCCCGTGAGCTCAATGTCGACGCCGAGGGCATCGACATCGGTCCGTCGCCGACGGACGCCTTCGTCGCGGAGCAGCTGTCGACGCCGGTGGAGCAGCTGGACCTGACCGTCCGGTCGTACAACTGCCTCAAGCGCGAGGGCATCCACACTGTGGGCGAGCTCATCACCCGCAGCGAGGCGGACCTGCTCGACATCCGCAACTTCGGTGCGAAGTCGATCGACGAGGTCAAGGTCAAGCTGGCCGGCCTGGGCCTGGCGCTCAAGGACAGCCCGCCCGGGTTCGACCCCGGCGCCGCCGTCTACTTCACCGACGAGGACGACGACCTGGCGTACGCCGAGGACGAGCAGCTGTAGCGGCTGCGTAAACGAAAGCACTGAGGAGAACCGATGCCTACGCCAACCAAGGGTCCCCGTCTCGGCGGTGGTCCGGCCCACGAGCGGCTCATGCTGGCCAACCTGGCCACTGCGCTGTTCGAGCACGGGCGCATCACGACCACCGAGGCCAAGGCCAAGCGCCTGCGCCCGCTGGCGGAGCGCCTGATCACCTTCGCCAAGCGCGGTGACCTGCATGCTCGTCGTCGGGTGATGACCGTGGTCAAGGACAAGAGCGTCGTGCACGTGCTCTTCACCGAGATCGGTCCGCAGTACGCCACCCGCCCGGGCGGCTACACCCGCATCACGAAGATCGGTCCCCGCAAGGGCGACAACGCGCCGATGGCCGTGATCGAGCTCGTCGAGCCGATGGCGGAGCAGGTCGTGGCCGAGGCCACGGGTGCCACCAAGCGCGCGGCGAAGGAGAAGGCTGCCGAGAAGCCCGCTCCCGTGGTTGAGGAGACCGTCGAGGAGACCCCGGAGACCGAGGTCAACGAGGTCGAGGAGGTCGTCGTCGACGCCGAGGCGACCGATGCGGCCACCGAGGCGGACGTGGTCGAGGAGGTCGAGGCCGCGGCCGAGGCCACCGAGGCGGATGCCGACGACAAGAAGGACGAGTCCTGACCGACTCCCCGAACCCCGATCAGCCCGTCCCCGGACTCCCGGGTGACGGGCTGATCCGTCTGCGCCTTGACGTGGCCTACGACGGACGGGACTTCGCGGGCTGGGCGTATCAGCCCCATCCACCCGGCCTGCGGACCGTGCAGGGGGAGTTGCAGCGTGTCCTCGGACACCTGTTCGGCGCCGACGTCGATGTCCAGTGCGCGGGCCGGACGGACGCCGGGGTGCACGCGACCGGGCAGGTGGCGCACGTCGACGTGCCAGCGTGGCCGAGCGACGTGGATGCCCGGCGCATCAATCGGGCGCTGCCCGATGACATCCGGATCACCGCGATCGAGCGGGCACCGGCCGGGTTCGATGCCCGGTTCGCCGCGATCTGGCGGCGATACGTCTACCGGGTGTGCGACGACGGCCTGGGGCCGGCTCCCTTGCTGAGGCATCTCGCCCTGCCCTGGCCTCGGGCCCTCGACGTAGAGGCGATGAACCGGGCGGCGACGCCCCTGCTGGGCGAGCACGACTTCGCGCCCTTCTGCAAGCAGCGCGAGTTCGCGACCACGGTCCGCGGGCTGCAGCGGCTCGACTGGCATCGCGACGACACGGGCCTGGCCGTGATGACGGTCCAGGCAGATGCCTTCTGCCACTCGATGGTCCGCTCGCTGGTCGGCGTCATGCTTCCAGTCGGCGACGGACGCAAGCCCGAGGCTTGGCCGAGGCAGGTGCTGGACGCAGGCGTCCGGGACTCCTCCGTGACCACGATGCCCGCCTACCCGCTGGTCCTCGCCGAGGTCGGGTACCCGCCAGCCGAGGACCTGCTGGCCCGCCAGCGCGAGACGCGCAGCGTGCGAACCCGGGAGTCGTGATGGGGCACATCGACGTCCAGCACGTGACCTTCGCGCTGCCCGACGGGCGGGTCCTCCTCGACGACGTCAGCTTCCGCGTCCCCGACGGCGCCACTGCGGCCCTCGTCGGGGCCAACGGGGCCGGCAAGACCACATTGCTGCGCATGATGGCCGGGGACCTCGCCCCCCACGAGGGCTCCATCGTGTGCTCGGGGACGCTCGCCGTCATGCGTCAGTTCATCGGGCAGATGTCGGATGGCACGCTGCGCGATCTGCTGCTCGGGGTGAGCCCCCGCGCACTGCGGGAGGCGGCCCGGGAGCTCGACGATGCCGAGCTGGCCCTGATGGAGTCCGACGATGAGCCGACGCAGATGCAGTACGCGCAGGCCATCGCCGACTACTCGGACGCGGGCGGCTACGAGTCGGAGGTGCTGTTCGACGTCGTCACGATGTCGGCGCTGGGGCTGCCCTACGACAAGGTGCGCTGGCGCCCTGTGTCGACGCTGTCCGGAGGCGAGCAGAAGCGGCTGGTGCTCGAACTGCTCCTGCGCGGGCCCGCCGACGTGCTCCTGCTCGACGAGCCCGACAACTACCTCGATGTCCCCGGCAAGGTCTGGTTGGAGAAGGCGCTGCGCGAGACGCCCAAGACGGTGTTGCTCATCAGCCACGATCGCGAGCTGCTCAACCAGTGCGCCTCCCACGTTGTGGCCGTCGAGCTCGGCGCTGCCGGCAACACGGTGTGGGTGCACGGCGGGGGATTCGGCACCTTCCATGATGCGCGGGCCGACCGCTTCTCGCGGCTCGAGGAACTCCGGCGTCGTTGGGACGAGGAGCACGCGAAGCTCCGCGAGCTGGTCCAGACCCTGAAGGTCAAGGCCGCCTACAACGACGGGATGGCGTCCCGCTACCAGGCGGCACAGACCAGGCTGCGCAAGTTCGAGGAGGCCGGCCCGCCGATCGCGGTCCCGCGGGAGCAGAGCGTGCGTATGCGCCTCTCGGGTGGCCGCACCGCCAAGAGGGCGGTGGTGTGCGAGGCGTTGGAGCTCACGGGGCTCACGAAGCCATTCGACGCGGAGGTGTGGTTCGGGGAACGCGTGGCCGTGCTGGGGGCCAACGGGTCCGGGAAGTCGCACCTGCTACGGCTCCTCGCACTGGGCGGGTCGGATCCTGACGTGGAGCACCGGCCGGTGGGCGACGTGGTCATCCCGCCCGTGCGGCACACCGGTGTCGCGCGGCTGGGCTCCCGGGTGCGGCCCGGGTGGTTCGCGCAGACGCACGTGCGCCCGGATCTCGCCGGTCGCACCCTGCTCGAGATCCTGCACCGCGGGGACGAGTGGCGCGACGGCCTGCCCCGGGAGCCTGCCTCGCGGGCGCTGGACCGCTATGAGCTGGCGGGTGCGGCCGAGCAGGTCTACGACACGCTGTCCGGTGGACAGCAGGCCCGACTGCAGATCCTGCTCCTGGAGCTGAGCGGCGCGACCATGCTCCTTCTCGACGAGCCGACGGACAACCTCGACCTCGCGAGCGCCGAGGCCCTCGAGGAGGGCCTGAACCGCTTCGAGGGGACGGTGGTCGCGGTGACGCACGACCGTTGGTTCACGCGTGGCTTCGATCGCTTCCTGGTCTTCCGGGGCGATGGCAGCGTGGTCGAGACCGACGAACCGGTCTGGTCCGACTGGTAAACGGCCCTACCGTCTTCGGAGAGGCGAAGCCCGATTTGGAGCCGTTGGACGGGCCCCGGTACCCTAGAGCGCTGCCGTGCGGCGGGTCTTCCCCCAGGAGTTCCCCCGTCCGCGAGGCCTGGGCGTCAGGGATGGCGCCCAGTACGACGCCCCCACGAGCCCTCGGGCCCGCGTGGGCGTGCAGAGTCCACGTCCCTACGAGAGAGAGTGAGTGCGCGTGCGCACCTACAGTCCGAAGCCGGGCGACAACACGCCCGTCTGGTATGTCATCGACGCATCCGACGTCGTCCTTGGCCGTCTGGCCACCCATGCCGCCACGCTGCTTCGTGGCAAGCACAAGCCGACCTTCGCTCCTCATATGGACATGGGCGACTTCGTGATCATCATCAACGCCGAGAAGGTGGCCCTCTCCGGCTCCAAGCGGGAGCAGAAGATGGACTACCGCCACTCCGGTCAGCCGGGTGGCCTGCGTGCGACCTCCTACGGCGAGCTGCTCGAGAGCGATCCCCGTCGCGTCATCGAGAAGGCTGTGAAGGGCATGCTGCCCCACAACAAGCTCGGCCGTCAGCAGCTGAAGAAGCTGAAGGTCTACGCCGGTGCTGAGCACCCCCACGCTGCGCAGCAGCCGCAGCCGTTCCAGATCACCCAGGTCGCCCAGTAGCGGCGCGGAAGCAACGAGAGGACTTGTGGCAGTGTCTGACGCCACCATCGAAGAGATCGACGTCGACGTCGAGGACGCCCCGTCGGAGTACACCACCGAGACCCCGGCCGCCCGCGCGACCGTGACCCGCGACATCGTGACCGCGCCCGGCGCGGCCACCGGTCGTCGCAAGCAGGCCATCGCGCGCGTCCGTCTGGTGCCCGGTACCGGCCAGTGGACCATCAACGGCCGCACCCTAGACGCCTACTTCCCCAACAAGGTGCATCAGCAGGAGGTCAACGAGCCGTTCGTCGCCCTGGGCGCCGAGGGCAAGTTCGACGTCATCGCCCGCATCAATGGCGGCGGCGTCTCCGGCCAGGCCGGGGCCCTGCGGCTCGGCGTCGCCCGTGCGCTGAACGAGATCGACGAGGAGGGCAACCGCCCGATCCTCAAGAAGGCTGGCTTCCTCACCCGCGATCCGCGGGCCAAGGAGCGCAAGAAGTACGGCCTGAAGAAGGCCCGCAAGGCGCCCCAGTACAGCAAGCGCTAGTCCTTTGGGACGCCTCTTCGGCACCGACGGGGTCCGGGGCCTGGCCAACCGCGATCTGACGGCGGAGCTGGCCCTGGACCTTGCCGTGGCGGCTGCCCATGTGCTGGGCGACATCGGTGCCTTCGAGGGGCACCGCCCGAAGGCGGTGGTCGGGCGCGATCCCCGCGCCAGTGGTGAGTTCCTCGAGGCCGCGGTCGTCGCCGGACTCGCCAGCGCAGGCGTCGACGTGTACCGCGTCGGCGTCGTGCCCACCCCCGGCGTCGCCTATCTCACCGAGGCCCTGGGCGCCGACCTGGGCGTGATGCTGTCCGCATCCCACAACCCGATGCCCGACAACGGCATCAAGTTCTTCGCGCGCGGCGGAGTCAAGCTCGACGACTCCATCGAGGACCAGATCGAGTCGCGCATGCGCGAGCCCTGGGATCGACCCACCGGCGGCGCGGTCGGTCGCGTCGTCGACGCCTACGACGCCATCGAGCAGTACAAGGAGCACCTGCTCGGCACTCTGGCGCATCGCCTCGACGGGCTCACCATCGTGGTCGACTGCGCGAACGGCGCTGCCTCGGCGCTGGCTCCCGAGGTCTACGCGGCGGCCGGCGCGAACGTGATCGCCATCCACGCCCAACCGGATGGCCTGAACATCAACGACAAGTGCGGCAGCACGCACATGGAGGACCTCGTTGCCGCCGTGCTCGCGCACGGCGCCGATGCGGGCATCGCGCACGACGGCGACGCCGACCGCTGCCTCGCCGTCGACTCCCTGGGCCGGCACGTCGATGGGGATCACATCCTCGCCATCCTCGCCTCGGCCATGGATCGCGAGGGCACCCTGGCCTCCGCGACGGTCGTCGCCACGGTCATGGCCAACCTCGGCTTCAAGCAGGCCATGACGGCGGCCGGCATCATGGTGGTCGAAACCGCCGTGGGCGACCGTTACGTGCTCGAGGCGATGCGCGATGGCGGCTACACCCTGGGCGGGGAGCAGAGCGGCCACGTCATCATGTCCGAGTTCGCGACGACGGGCGATGGCGTGCTCACCGGATTGCACCTGCTCGCCGAGGTCGCCGCCTCCGGCACCTCCCTCGCGGCGCTGGCCGACGCCGTGACCAAGCTGCCGCAGGTCCTCGTCAACGTGCGCGGGGTCGACAAGGCCCGCATCCACGACTGCCCGCCGCTGCAGGACGCGATCGCGCGGGCGGAGGCCCGCCTCGGCGATGCGGGTCGCGTACTGCTGAGGCCGTCGGGCACGGAACCGGTCGTACGGGTCATGGTGGAGGCGGCCACGCAGGAGGAGGCCCAAGCGGTCACTGACGAGCTGGCCGCCGTGGTGCTCACCGAGCTGGCACTGGACGACTGAGGCCCAGTCTGGCTGGTCTCGGGTCAGTCGCGCGGCCTGCCGCCCCGCAAGGGGAGAAGGCGGCGCTCCACCCGCGTGGTGCGTCGCCAGACCCGCTGCTGGAGCGCGAGCGTGAGCCACCCGGCGAGAGCCATGCCGGAGATGTTGACGGCCAAGGTCGCCGCACTTCCCCAGAACTCGGGCCAGTTGCCGAAGACCAGGGCCAGCGCCATGTTGCCCGATGCGGGCACGGTCGTGACCGAGATGAACACGCCGACGAGGACGCCCGAGCGCGCCGAGGTGAGCGCCAGGACTCCCGCGGCCCCGGCGATCAGTGCGATCGTGAACGACCACGCATTGGGGCTGAAGATGAAGCTGGTCCCCGGCCGGGCGCTCGTGAGGAGCTGGTCGTCGTGGATCAGGCCGAGTAGGCGACCCGCGCCGGCCAGCAGGGCGACCGTGGCGATGGCGATCGCAAAGCCGAGGAGCAGTGTTCGCAGACCCTGACGGAACAGGTGCCAGCGTCGGCGCACGATCCCGACCCCGAGGGCTGCGACGGCGACGAACTCCGGGCCGAGGACCATCGCGCCGATCACGAGGATGACGGAATCGGTCACGATGGCGATCGCCGCGAGCAGGGTCGCGAGGGTCATGAAGGACACGTACGTCCACGTCAGCTGGGACTCGTCGTACGCACGCTCGACCACGTCGGTCCACACGACGGCGTCGGCACTGGAACCCGGTGTGCGCAGTTCGGCATTGAGGCCCGGTTTCGAGATCCACGTCGTCACGGGCAGCAACTGGATCGTTCCCGAGTCCTGGACGCCGAGGGCCATCAGGTCCTCGATCACCGCGTTGACCGCCTCGCGGGGCAGGTCAGCCTCGATGACATCCCCGGGAGGCGTGATCGACGCACCCGGATGCACGACGAGGGCGCTGGTCGACGGGTTGCTGCGCAGGAGTTCGCTCACGGTTGACGCAAGATTCGCGGGGCAGCACACACGCACCGTGATCACGGGCCCATTGTGGCGGGATTCGGGCGTCGTGGCGCCGGTAGGCTCAGTCGCATGTGGCGGCCGCGGCGCGGCCTGCATGCTCCATCGCCTCCCGGTCACGAGCAAGCTCGCGCCGGTAGGCTCAGTCGCATGTGCGGAATCGTGGGATACGTCGGCCAGCAGCAGGCGCTGGAGATCGTCGTTGCCGGCCTGCGCCGGCTCGAGTACCGCGGTTACGACTCCGCCGGTGTGGCGGTCATCAGCGATGGCGAGCTCTCCGTGCGCAAGAAGGCCGGCAAACTGGCCAACCTGGAGACGCTCTTGGGCAGTGACCCCATGCCGCAGTCGACGACCGGGATCGGCCACACCCGCTGGGCGACCCATGGCGGCCCGACGGACAGCAATGCCCACCCGCACGTGAGCGAGGACAGCACCGTCGCCGTCATCCACAACGGCATCATCGAGAACTTCGCCGAACTGCGGTCCGAACTGGCGGCGGCCGGCGTGCACCTGGCGTCCGAGACGGACACGGAGGTGGTCGCCCACCTCCTCGCGCATGAGCTCCCGAACGCGGACGATGACCTGCCGGAGGCCATGCGTCGGGTCTGCCGACGGCTCGAGGGCGCCTTCACCCTCGTGGCCATCGATCGCTCGCAACCCGATGTCGTCGTCGGCGCCCGCCGCAACTCCCCGCTCGTCGTAGGTGTGGGCGACGGCGAGAACTTCCTCGCGTCCGATGTGGCCGCTTTCGTGGCGCACACCAAGCAGGCCCTCGAGCTCGGGCAGGACCAGGTCGTGGTGCTGACGGCGGACTCGGTCACCGTCACGGACTTCGCCGGCGAGCCCGTCGAGGCCAAGCCCTACCTCGTCGACTGGGATGCCTCGGCCGCCGAGAAGGGCGGCTACGACCTGTTCATGCTCAAGGAGATCGCCGAGCAGCCACGCGCGGTCGCGGACTCCCTTCGCGGACGCATCACCAAGGACGGTCGCATCCAGCTGGACGAGACCAACCTCGAGGAGGCGACGCTCCGGTCGATCAACAAGGTCGTCGTCATCGCGTGCGGCACAGCGGCGCACGCGGGCATGGTGGCGAAGTACGCCATCGAGCACTGGACCCGCCTGCCCGTCGAGGTCGAGCTGGCGAGCGAGTTCCGCTACCGCGACCCGATCGTCGGACCGGACTCCCTCGTGATCGCGATCTCGCAGTCCGGCGAGACGATGGACACCCTCATGGCGCTGCGCTACGCCAAGACACAGGGCGCGCGCACCCTCGCGATCTGCAACACGGTCGGCTCGACCATCCCGCGCGAGTCCGACGCCGTGCTCTACACGTACGCCGGACCGGAGATCGCGGTCGCCTCGACCAAGGCCTTCCTCACGCAGATCATCGCCGCCTACCTCGTGGGCATGTACCTCGCCCAGGTGCGCGGCACCATGTTCGAGGACGAGATCCGGCGCGTGCTCCTGCAGCTCGAGGACATGCCCAGCAAGGTCGACCTCGTGCTGGACACCACCGAGGGCGTACGGGAACTGGCGCGGGACCTCGCGAATTCGACGTCAGTGCTCTTCCTCGGCCGCCACGTGGGATACCCCGTGGCGCTCGAAGGAGCGCTGAAGCTCAAGGAGCTCGCCTACATGCACGCCGAGGGCTTCCCGGCGGGCGAGCTGAAGCACGGCCCGATCGCCCTCATCGAGGACGGGGTGCCGGTGATCGTGGTCGTGCCGTCGGCCACCGGGCGCGCGGACCTGCACGACAAGGTCATCTCCAACATCCAGGAGGTGCGGGCCCGCGGCGCTCGCGTCATCGCGATCGCGGAGGAGGGCGACGAGGGCATCACCCCGTTCGCCGACCACGTGATCCGCATCCCGGTCGTGCCGACGCTGATGCAGCCGCTTGTGGCAACCGTCCCGCTGCAGGTGTTCGCCTGCGAGCTGGCGACGGCGAAGGGACACGACGTCGACCAGCCGCGCAACCTCGCCAAGTCCGTCACGGTGGAGTAGGGCCCTGCTTCCCGAGATGCCCGACTCGGTCGTGAGCGTCGGCGTCGACCTCGTCGACACGGCGCGATTCGCGCGGGTGATCGAGCGCACTCCCGGACTGGTGGCTCGGGTCTTCACGGCCCGGGAGATCGAGCTCTCGGGCGGGGAGCGCATCCGGCCCGCGTCGCTGGCGGCCCGCTGGGCCGCGAAGGAGGCCGTGGCCAAGGCGCTCGTGCACACGGATGGCCTCGAGTGGCATCACTGCGAACTGCTCACCGGTCAGCGCGGGGAGCCGCTGCTCCACCTGACGGGCTCTGTCGCGGCGGCCGCCGCGGGCCGGGGCATCACCCACTGGGCCGTCTCGCTCAGCCATGATGGGGACATGGCCATTGCCTTCGTCGTCGCCTCCCGGGGCGGGTCGGACCGATGATCGGCGTGCGCAGCGTCGAGCAGGTGCGCTCCGCGGAGGAGGCGGCCTTCGCCCAGGTCCCCGAGGGTGCCCTCATGCAGCGTGCGGCGCATGCGCTGGCCATCACGTGCGCTCACCTCCTCGACGAGGCCCGAGGTGCGGTCGTCGGGGCGCGCGTCGTGCTGCTGGTGGGGTCGGGCAACAACGGCGGCGACGCCCTCTGGGCGGGAGCCCGCCTGGCCGCTCGCGGCTGCCGCGTCGACGCCGTCCTGCTGTCGGATCGCGCCCACGAAGAGGGCCTGTCAGCGCTGCAACGGTCCGGTGGCCGCGCCCTGCGATGGACCGGCGCCGACACCGACCGACGCCTCGTCGACGAGGCCGAGCTGGTGCTGGACGGGATCCTCGGGATCGGGGGCACCGGCGGCCTGCGGCCCGAGGCGGCCGACGTGGCCGCGCAGGTGGCGTCCGCCGGTGCCATCGTCGTCGCGGTCGACGTGCCCAGTGGCGTTTCCGCGGAGACGGGTCTGGTTGAGGGCGCCGCCATCGACGCCGATGTCACCGTCACCTTCGGCGCCGTCAAGCCCGGGTTGCTGCTCGCTCCGGGCCGCTTCCACGCCGGCACCATCGACCTGGTGGACATCGGACTCGACTTCCCGGACGACCCCACGGCCGTGGTCCTCGACGGCGTCGACGCCGATGCCTGGGTCCCGGAGCCGGTGGATGCCGATTACAAGTACTCGCGCGGCGTGGTCGGCATCTCTGCCGGCTCCTCCGCGTATCCGGGTGCCTGCCTCCTGGTCACCGCGGGGGCGCGCCACGCGAACACCGGGATGGTGCGGTTCCTCGATCGGGGTGACGGCACCGCGCCGATGGTGCTGTCGCACTTCCCGGACGTGGTGGTCGACGGGTCACCCCCGGCCGACCAGATGCGAGCCACCGCATGGGGCTGTGGATCCGGGTTCCCGGGGGACGACACGGACACCCTGACCGTCTCAGCGGTCTTGAAGGCGCCCGTCCCCGTCGTGCTCGACGCGGGTGCGCTTGCGGTGGTCGCCGAGACCGACTCGGTGCGTGCCCTCATCCGGGAGCGCGCCGCAGAAGGCCTGCCCACCGTGCTCACCCCGCATGACGGCGAGTTCACTCGCCTCGCGCCGGGCACGATGGCCGACTCGACCGGGCGGCTGGAGGCGGCGATCCGTGCGGCAGCGGACCTGCAGGCCGTGGTCGTGCTGAAGGGTGCGGGCACGGTGATCGCGCACCCGATCGGCTGGGCGGCGATCGACCGCGAGGGCACGGCGGACCTCGGCACCGCCGGATCGGGGGATGTCCTCATGGGCCTCGTCGCCGGCCTGCTCGCGGGCGCGTGGGCTCGCGGCCAACGGTCCCCGCAGGAGGTCGGGGAGTGCGTCGCGGCGGCTGTGTGGCTGCACGGTCGGGCCGGGCGGTTGGCGGCCCGGAGAGGGCCGGTGACCGCGCTGGACGTGGCCGCGGCCATCCCGGAGGCCATCAGGGCCGCACGGTTCGGGGAGGGCTCGTGAAGCGCGCCGCCGCCGTCGTGGATCTCGGGGCCATCCGCGCGAACCTGGACCGCGTGCGCGCCCTGGCCGGCAACGCGACGGTGATGGCGGTGGTGAAGGCCGATGCGTACGGCCACGGCATGGCCGCAGTCGCGCGAACGCTGCGGCAGGCGGATGTCGCCTGGCTCGGGGTCGCACTGCCCTCCGAGGCCCTCGCTCTGCGGGCACAGGGCGACGAGGGCCGGGTGCTCGCGTGGCTGTGGGCGCCGGGCGACCCGGACATCGTCGCGTGCGTGCGTGCGGGCGTGGACCTCTCGGTATCGAGCCCCTGGGCCGTCCTGGAGGTGGCCGAGGCAGCCCGGCGCACGGGCGTGAGCGCGTCCATCCACATCAAGGTCGACACCGGCCTGTACCGCAATGGCGCCACCGAGGACCAGCTTCCGGCAGTTATCGATGCGGTCCGAGCTGCCCTCGCGGAGGGTCTCGTCCAGGTCGAGGGGGTCTGGTCGCACCTCGCCGACGGCGACGTGGCGGGCGCTCACTCCGTGGCCCAGCAGCAGGCGGCCTTCGAGGCGGCGATCGCGCGCCTCGACGAGGCGGGCATCCGGCCGCGGCTGCGGCACCTCGGCAACAGCGGATCCCTGTGGGCCCACCCCGAGTGCCGCTACGACATGGTCCGCAGCGGGATTGCCCTCTACGGCCTCACCCCGGCGGCCGGCCTGGGCTCGCCGCGGGAGCTCGGTCTCGTGCCCGCCATGACGCTGGCCGCGAGGCTCGCGCACGTCAAGGGCATCGCGGTCGGTGGCCGGGTATCCTACGGCGGGACGTGGGAGGCGGATCGGGATACGGCGGTCGGCCTGGTGCCCGTCGGCTATGCCGATGGCATCCCGCGCGCGGCGAGCAACGTCGCCGAGGTCGCCATCGACGGGGTACGCGTTCCCGTCGTCGGGCGCATCGCGATGGACCAGTTCGTGGTCGACCTCGGTGCGCAGGACCTTCCGCGCGTGGGCGACGATGTCATCGTGTTCGGTCCGGGCAGCCGCGGCGAGTGGACCGCGGATGAGTGGGCGTCGGCGATCGGCACGATCGGCTACGAGATCGTGACGAGGATCGGCCCACGGGTGATGCGGGAGTACGTCGGAGCCATGCCATGAGCGTCGACGTGACCCCTGCGCTGCGCATGGTGGGCCGTGGAGTCGTCGCGGCCGGCGCCCTGGCCGCAGGTGCTGCCTTGGGGGCCATCGCCGAGCGATCTCTGCTCCGCGCCACGGCGGGACCGGGCGAGGACGAGCTCCCCGTCGGTTTCGGCACCCTGCGGGGCGACATCTACGAGGTCATGGCCGCTGACGGCACCGTCCTCCATGTCGAGGTGGACGAACTGGCGTCGGGCGAGGCTCCCTTGACCATCATCTTCGCCCACGGGTACGCGCTGAACCTCGACTCGTGGCACTTCCAGCGTCAGGCGCTGCGCGGCAAGGCGCGGCTGGTGTTCTACGACCAGAGGTCGCACGGCCGCTCCGGGCGGGCGGACTTCGACACCCACCACGTCGATCAGCTCGGCCATGACCTCGGCGCCGTCATCGACGCCGTTGCCCCGTCCGGCCCGCTCATGCTCGTCGGGCACTCGATGGGCGGCATGACGGTGATGGCGCTGGCGGCGCAGCGACCCGAGCTGTTCGCGGAGCGCATCTACGGGGTCGCCCTCATCGCCACCACGGCCGGCGGTCTGGCCAGCGGACCCCTGGGGCTTCCGCCCGGGGTCGGCAGGGTCTTCCACCAGGTGGCACCGGCGGTGGCGGCCGCGATCGCCTCGCGCAAGGGCCTCGTCGAGCGGACGCGCTGGAACCAAAGCGACCTCGGGCTCCTGCTCACGCGGATGTACTCGTTCGGCTCCACCGCCACCGACCAGGCGGCGCGCTTCGTCGCCAGCATGGTGTCCTCCACCCCGGTCGATGTCGTGGCGGAGTTCCTCCCGGCGCTCCAGGAGCACGACAAGGTCGACGTGCTCGGCACCTTCGAGCAGGTGGAGTTGCTGGTCATCGTCGGCGACACCGATCGGCTCACCCCCAAGGAGCAGAGCGAGGAGATCGTGCGCCGGCTGCCCGGTGCGGAGTTCGTCGTGATCCCCGACAGTGGCCACATGGTGACGTTGGAGAAGCACGAGGAGGTCAACGAGCACCTGCTGGCACTGCTTCGACGCGTGGAGCGTGACATCGCCGACGATCAGGCAGGCGGCGTGGCGTGAGCCAGGTGCGCATGGTGGTCCCGACGGCACAGGCCATGCGGGAGTTGGGGGCGACCATGGGCCGTGCGTGCGCGCCCGGTGACGTGCTCGTGCTCGCTGGGGACCTCGGGGCGGGCAAGACGACCTTCACGCAGGGCCTCGCCCGTGGACTGGGCGTCGAGGAGGCGATCACCAGCCCCACGTTCGTCATCGCCCGAGAGCATCCGAATCCCAGCGGGGGCCCGGCGCTCCTGCACGTGGACGCCTACCGCGTCGGATCGGCGCTGGAACTCGACGACCTCGACCTGTCCGGTGACGTCGAGGCCAGCGTCGTGGTGGTGGAGTGGGGGCGCGGCATCGCCGAGGGCCTGTCCGCGACCAGAACCGATGTCGACATCTCGCGGTCCGACGACGACCGGGACGAAACCCGCATCGTCACCGTCATCTCGCATGGCGGACCCCTCGGCCAGCGCATCGAGGCCGGGCTGCTGGACGGTTGGTCCCCGTGATCCTCGGCATCGACACCTCGAGTGCGCTGACGTCCGTCGCCGTCGTCGACGATGCTGGCGCGATCGTCATCTCCCGGGAGCACGAGGATCCGCGGCGGCACGCCGAGGTCATCGGCCCGCTGCTGGCCGAAGTGATCGCCGAGGTGCCGGCCATCGAGGTCGTCGCGTGCGGGGTCGGTCCCGGGCCGTACACCGGCCTGCGTGTCGGCATCGCCTCGGCGCTCGCGCTGGGCGCAGTGTGGGGCGTCCCGGTCCATGGCCTGTGCTCCCTCGATGCGGTGGCTGCGGAGCTGCGTGCCGAGCAGGCAGGCGCCCCGCTGAGCGTGGCGACGGATGCCCGGCGTTCGGAGGTGTACTGGGCCACCTACGACGCGGCCGGCCATCGGGTCGAGGGTCCCCGGGTGGGCCGCGCCGAGGCCGTCGAGGCTCGGGTGTCGGTCCCACATGCGATCTGGGTGGCGCGCCGCGTGCGCGAGCTAGTGGCGGCCGGCGTGGAGCCGGTCGACATCGACGTGCCACTGGATGCACACGGCACCGACACCGGGGCGACGGCCTCCGCGCTGGCCGGCAGGGACCTCCTGCCGCCTCGACCGCTGTATCTGCGCCGTCCCGACGCCGTCGAGAGCGCCCGATGACCGGCACGGTGAGGCTGACGCCGATGCGGTGGTGGCATCTGGACGACGTCCATCGCCTCGAGGTGCGACTCTTCCCCGACGACGCCTGGTCGCTCGAGCAGTTCTGGCAGGAGCTGGCCCAGCCGACGCGTCGGTACCTGGTGGCCGTCGACGGCGCGAGCGTCGTGGGCTACGCCGGCATGTTCATCGCCGAGCCTGACGCCGACATCCAGACCGTCGGCGTCGACCCGAATCGACAGGGCGAGGGCATCGCCCGCGGCCTGCTGGAGGAGTTGCTGGCCGTCGCCGAGCACGGGGGAGTGACCCATACGCTCCTGGAGGTGCGGGCGGACAACGAGCCCGCCCGCGCGCTGTACGACCGTCTGGGCTTCGAGCGGATCAGCCAGCGGCCGCGCTACTACGCGGACGGCGGCGATGCGCTCATCCTGCGTCGTGCCCGCCCGCGTCACTCCGATGCGGGGGAGGTCGATCGTGACCGCTGACCTGCCTCTGGTCCTCGGGATCGAGACCTCGTGCGATGAGACCGGCATCGGCCTCGTTCGCGGCCACAACCTCCTGGCCAACGAGATCGCCAGCAGCGTTGATGAGCACGCGCGCTTCGGCGGCGTCGTCCCCGAGGTTGCGAGCCGGGCGCATCTCGAGGCGATGGAGCCGGCCCTGGAGCGGGCGTGCACCCAAGCAGGGGTGCGGTTGTCGGACGTTGACGCGGTGGCCGTGACGGCGGGGCCGGGGCTGGTGGGCGCATTGCTCGTCGGCGTCGCCACCGCGAAGGCGTTGTCGGTGGGCCTGGGCGTGCCGATCTACGGCGTCAACCACCTGGCCAGCCATGTCGTCGTTGACGAACTACAACATGGCGAGCTACCCGACCCCACGATCGGCCTGCTGGTCTCGGGCGGACACTCCTCGCTGCTGCTCGTCGCCGATGACGCCGCCCGGATCGAGCCGCTCGGCCAGACGCTCGATGACGCCGCCGGGGAGGCATTCGACAAGGTGGCCCGGCTGCTTGGCCTGCCCTTCCCGGGCGGTCCGTGGATCGATCGGATGGCCGCGGACGGTGACCCGCAGGCCATCGGCTTCCCCCGCGGCCTGAGCACCGAGCGGGATCGGTACCCGTACGACTTCAGCTTCTCCGGACTCAAGACCGCGGTGGCCCGGTGGGTCAAGGCTCGCGAGGCGGCCGGCGAGCCGGTGCCGGTGGCGGACGTCGCGGCCTCCGTGCAGGAGGCGATCGCCGACGTGCTGACCGACCGCCTCGTTGCCGCGGCCGTGGACCATGGGGTCGGGCACGCGGTCATCGGGGGCGGCGTAGCCGCCAACTCGCGCCTACGGGCGATGGCCCAGGTGCGGTGCGACGCGGCGGGCATCGAGCTCCGCGTGCCGCGCCCGGCGCTGTGCACCGACAACGGGGCGATGGTGGCGGCCCTCGGTTCCCGGCTGGCGCGCAGTGGGGTGGCCCCGTCCCCCCTGGACTTCCCGACCACGTCGAACCTGCCGGTGACCCGCCGCTCCTGGTAGCCAGCTCCCTCGTTTCCAGATGTGGGCGTCATTCCGGGGACCCCGAATGACGCCCAGATCTGGAAACGACGAGCGGGGTGTGAGGTTCGCCTCAGCGCCTGAGGGGGCGGACGCGGATCGGTCAGGGGCAGTCCTGCGTCGCACCTATCGTGGTTCACGGGTGCGGGAATCACCGTTAGACTCACCCGCACCAGTTGTCACTTCCGGCTCATCGGTCCCGGGACATGGAATCCCTGACCGACTTCCCCTGGGCGAGGAGGCCTCATGGCCGTGCTGCGCGCGCGTGCGCTAGCCGTTGCCGTCGGCGTGCCTGCCCTGTTCGCGGTGCTCGCCGCCACCTTGACGCTCAACACGCAGACGACGCCCGCCCGCGCGGCCGAGCCGGCCGCGGACCCCTTCGCCGTCTCCTCCACCGCGGCCCCTTTCTCGGTGACGCGGCAGTCCGCCGACTACCGGCCGATGGTCCGGTACTTCACCATCCCGACCACGGATGACGTCGCCTTCATCACCATCGACGACGGGGTCGTGAAGGATCGCAAGGGCCTGCGCTACGTGGAGAAGCACCAACTGCCGATCACGTCGTTCATCAGCACGTGGACGATCAAGGACCAGGCGGACTTCTTCACCCGGATCAGCCAGTGGGGAAGCATCCAGAACCACTCCGCCACGCACGCCGACTTCACGAAGCCGTCAACCGACCTCAACCACGAGCTGTGCTACTCGCAGCGTGCCCTCCACAAGGCGTTCGGCTCGACGTCGTGGATGCTGCGCCCGCCATACGGTGCCGGCGGCGACATGCTCGCCACCCAGATCACGGCGCAGGGGTGCGGCCTGAACCGCATCGTCATGTGGGACGCGGTCGTCCAGAACGGTCACGTCACGGTGTCGGGCGGCAAGCTCGGCCCCGGTGCGGTCATCCTTCTGCACTTCAACGACCACCTCGAGAAGGACCTCAAAGCGGCCGTCAAGGCCATTCACAAGGCCGGCCTCCGACCGGCCAACCTCGCGGACTACCTGCCAGCCGCCTCGTCAGCCTGATGGCGTGAGACGGTGTCCGCATGACCTCGTGGACTGATCTCTTCGCTTCGGGGCCCGTCGTGCTCGACGGGGGCCTGTCGACCCAGCTCGAGCGGCGTGGACAGGACATCTCCGGACCCCTGTGGACCGGTCGAGCCCTGCTTGCGGACCCGCGCGCGGTGGCCTCTGCTCACGCCGACTACGTCCGTGCCGGCGCTGATGTCGTGATCACCGCGAGCTACCAGATCTCCCGCGCTGGATTCGACGCTGCGGGCCTGGGACGGGAGGCCGCGGACGCGGCCATCGCGGCCAGCACGAATGCGGCGCGGGTGGCGGCCCGGGGAAGCGCGGCGCGGGTCGCGGCCAGTGTCGGGCCCTACGGGGCGATCCTGCATGACGGCTCGGAGTACCGCGGCCGCTATGGCCTGTCCCATGCGGCTCTCGTCGACTTCCATCGGGAGCGCATGGACGTCATCGTCGCCACGTCCCCGGACCTGCTGGCCGTGGAGACGATCCCCGACGTCGAGGAGGCTGAGGCGCTGGTCGACGTACTGGCCGACCACCCCGCGATGCCGGCCTGGATCTGCTTCTCGGCGACCGACGGCGAGCACACCAATGCCGGCCAGTCGATCGAGGAGGCCGTCGCCGCCGCCGCCTCCGCCCCCAACGTCGTTGCCGTAGGCGTCAACTGCACGGACCCGGCATTCATCGCCGAGCTGGCCTCCCGCATCCGAGCAGTGACCAACCTGCCGATCGTCGTCTACCCGAACGCCGGCGGTGCATGGGATCCCGTGGACGGCCAGTGGCACGATGCCGGACCCGACGGATTCGCCCCCGAGGTGGTGGCGTCCTGGCGGGCTGCCGGGGCCACGGCCATCGGCGGCTGCTGCGGGACCGACGACCGGACGATCAGCGCGCTGGCGGGGCAGCTGCACGCGTGACGAGCGTCATCGTCCGGCTGCCGCTGCGCGCGAGGACGATCACGGCGTCCGGACCCTCCTCGGCACCCAGTGCGCGCAGGACAGTACGGGGGTCGACCTCTACCTCTCGAGACTTGACGGCGACCCGTCGAATCCCGAGCCGAGCCAGCTGGCGTCGCTGCTCCCGCGCACTGCCCCGGAGCTCGTCGAGCACCTCGTAGTTGCGGAGCATCGGGCTACTGGCGGCATGGGTCCCGGTCAGCCAGGTGCTGTCGGGACCGATCCTGAGCAGTCCCTGGTCGGCGGCCAGGGCGTCGAGTGCGCCGGCCCGAGGCACGGCCGGATCCGGTTCGTGGACCCAGGCCAGGGGTTCCGAGACATCGACGCGGACCTCGGGGCGCGCGGCCACGACGGTGGGGCGGCCGTCGTGGATGGCCACCGCGCTCCGGGCGTCCGCTGTGAGTGGCCACGAGGCGACGCAGCACTCCACCACGGTCCGGTCGACGCTCACCCACTGCGCCCACCAGCCGTCGGGAGGGCGGAATCCCGGCGAGACCTTGGCGAGGATGCGGGGGTGGTCGAGGGCGGCCACCGTCGACCAGGGCGGCGACCACAGTTCGGGGTCGCGCTCTGGCCGCGCGCGTGCCGTACGGGCATCCCGGGCGGCCGAGGGGTCCCGGCGAGCCGGATCCACGAAGACCACGTCCTGCGGGGAGAGGTCGGCGAGCAGGGTCGGCAGGGCGGCCAGGGCGTCGGCGGCCACGACGTCGACGCTGGGGCAGTTGTGCCGCAGGAAGGTTGCGACGACCGGATCGCGCTCCACGGCGACCACAGAGAGGCCCGCACCAGCGAAGGCGGTTGTATCGAATCCGAGTCCTGCGGTCAGGTCGACGACGCGGGTTGCTCCTGCCTCCCGCACGAGCGCGGCGCGACGTTCGGCCACCTCCGGTCTCGTTGCTGCCTCGAGCCCGTCGCGGGTCAGCAGCAGGTCGTCGGCGACCATCGCATAGCGCGTGTGCGCGAGCCGGCGCAGGTCCGCCTGCTCGAGCACGGCCGCGGCCGCGTCGGGCGCGAGTTCGGGGTGGGCCCGGCGCAGCCGTGCGGCGGCCGTCAACGGGTCCCCCGGATGGGCGGCGCCCGCGTCGGTGGCCGCGGCGAGCGCGTCGGCGGCTTCGGGGGAGGCCAACCATGTGGCGAGCGCGGTCCGCCTCGAGTCCGTCGTCACGGCGCCATTGTGGTCCGGGGGCACACCGTTGGCACTCAACTTGACGGAGTGCTAACGGCTGCGTACTGTGGGTCTGGCACTCCCCCCGTGGGACTGCCAACTCGCAGGTCTCCTGCGAACCTGACCCAACCGAGCGCCGTCCACCCGGGCGGCCCACCGACATCCCGGAGGATGCAATCGTGTCGGTCTCCATCAAGCCGCTTGAGGATCGCATTCTGGTCCAGACTCTCGACGCCGAGCAGACGACTGCGTCCGGCCTCGTGATCCCTGACACTGCCAAGGAGAAGCCCCAGGAGGGCAAGGTCCTGGCCGTTGGCCCCGGCCGTTTCGACGAGGATGGCGAGAAGCGCATCCCGCTCGACATCAAGGTCGGCGACACCGTCATCTACAGCAAGTACGGCGGCACCGAGGTGAAGTACAACGGTGAGGAGTACCTGCTCCTCTCCGCGCGCGACGTCCTCGCCATCGTCGAGAAGTAGTCAGCTGAACTCGGGGGTGGCCCGTCGTGCACGCGTGCACGGCGGGCCATTCCATCGCTCGGGCTGAGGCGTCTGCCGGCCCGACCCCAAGACCCGACCACATCGCACACCGCGTGGGAGACAACAAGCAATGGCCAAGATCCTGGAATTCGACGAGGACGCCCGTCGCGCTCTCGAGCGTGGCGTGAACGCCCTTGCCGACGCCGTCAAGGTGACCATCGGCCCGAAGGGCCGCAACGTCGTCATCGACAAGAAGTGGGGCGCTCCCACGATCACCAACGATGGCGTGACCATCGCTCGGGAGATCGAGCTCGAGAACCCGTACGAGAACCTCGGCGCGCAGCTGGCCAAGGAGGTCGCCACCAAGACCAACGACATCGCGGGCGATGGCACCACCACCGCGACGGTGCTGGCGCAGGCCATGGTCCGCGAGGGTCTGAAGCAGGTCGCCGCCGGCGCCTCTCCCATGGAGATCAAGCGGGGCATCGGCAAGGCCGTCGAGGCCGCCACGAACGCCCTGCTCGGCAATGCCCGCGAGGTCGCGGACAAGAACGAGATCGCCAACGTGGCCACCATCTCCTCGCAGGACCGCGAGATCGGCGAGCTGATCGCCGACGCCTTCGACAAGGTCGGCAAGGACGGCGTCATCTCCGTCGAGGAGTCGAGCACCACCTCCCTTGAACTGGACTTCACCGGGGGCATGCAGTTCGACAAGGGCTTCATCTCCGCCTACTTCATCACCGACCCCGACCGCATGGAGACCGTCTTCGAGGACGCGTCGATCCTGCTCGTCCAGGGCAAGGTCTCGAACGTCCAGGAGCTGCTGCCCCTGCTCGAGAAGGTCGTGCAGTCCGGCAAGCAGCTGCTCATCGTCGCCGAGGACGTCGAGGGCGAGGCGCTGTCGACTCTGGTCGTCAACCGCATCCGCGGCACGTTCTCGTCG
The DNA here is from genome assembly GCA_016125355.1 of Actinomycetales bacterium. Classification (GTDB taxonomy): domain Bacteria; phylum Actinomycetota; class Actinomycetes; order S36-B12; family S36-B12; genus UBA10649. The sequence continues at coordinate 128,256 of WGLX01000009.1, forward strand.
TGTGCCGTCAAGGCGCCGGCCTTCGGCGACCGCCGCAAGGCGATCCTGCAGGACCTGGCCATCCTCACCGGTGCCCAGGTCGTGGCTCCCGAGGTTGGGCTGAAGCTCGACCAGGTCGGCCTCGAGGTGCTCGGCTCGGCCCGTCGCATCGTCGTCACGAAGGACACCACCACGATCGTCGACGGTGGGGGCAACGAGGCGGACATCGAGGCCCGCATCGCCCAGATCCGCGCGGAGATCGAGCGGACCGACTCCGACTGGGATCGCGAGAAGCTGCAGGAGCGGCTGGCCAAGATCTCCGGCGGCGTCGTCGTCATCAAGGTCGGCGGGCACACCGAGGTCGAGCTCAAGGAGAAGAAGCACCGCGTCGAGGACGCCGTCTCGGCCACGCGCGCCGCGATCGAGGAGGGCATCGTCTCCGGTGGCGGCACCGCTCTGGTCCAGGCGTCGAAGGCACTCGAGGGCGACCTCGGCCTGACCGGCGACGAGGCGACCGGTGTCGGCATCGTCCGCCGCTCGATGGCCGAGCCGCTGCGCTGGATCGCGGAGAACGCCGGCGAGCAGGGCTATGTCGTCGTCGCCAAGGTCGCCGACCTGCCGGCCGGGGAGGGCCTCAACGCCGCTACGGGTGAGTACGTCGACCTCATCGCGGCGGGCGTGATCGACCCGGTGAAGGTGACGCGTTCGGCGCTCGAGAATGCGGCGTCCATCGCGGCCATGCTGCTGACGACGGAGGCGCTCGTGGTCGAGAAGCCGGCCGGGGACGACGAGGCCGAGCACAGCCACGGCCATGGCCACTCGCACCACGGCCACAGCCACTAGGACGTAGCAACACAGGAGGGGCCCCGGCGCATCGCGCCGGGGCCCCTCCTGCATGCGTCGGGATAGGTCATCCCCCGAAGACCACGATCAACGAACCGTGGGCGGTGGAGGCGAGATCAGGATGCCTGGCGACGGGCCTGGCGGGCCGTCTCGCGCTCGAGCCGGTAGATCTCCTCGCGGTCGTCCTCGCTCATGCCGCCCCAGACGCCGTAGGGCTCACGCACCTTCAGAGCGTGCGCCGCGCAGTTGGCGATCACCGGGCAGCCGGCGCACAGCGCCTTGGCCGCGGCCTCGCGGGCCGCGCGAGCCGGTCCGCGCTCGCCATCGGGATGGAAGAACATCGCAGGGTCCTCGCCCCGGCAGGCTCCGTGGAGCTGCCAATCCCAGAGATCGGCGTTGGGTCCGGGGAGCCGGGTCAACTCGGCCATCGGTGCTCCTTCTCGTCGTTGTACGTCGATCCTAGAATCGCGCCAAAAGTTAGTCAAGACCCAAAGTTGGCGAGGTAGTGAATCGGTGCCCCAGCGAGCGTGATCGGCCGATCGGCACCAGAATGGGCCGATGCCCACGGACTCGACGGCCACGCCCGCCACGGTGGAGCCGGCGCTGACCGTCTCCGCCGTCGCTCGTCGGCTCGGTGTCGCGCCCGCGACCCTGCGCACCTGGGACCGTCGGTACGGCCTCGGCCCATCGGAGCACAGCGCCGGAGCCCACCGCCGCTACACCCCCGCCGACGTGGTGCGCCTCGAGCACATGCGCCGGCTCCTGCTCGCGGGGGCCACCGCGGGGGAGGCGGCCCGGTCCGCTCGCGTCCTGGACGTCGAGGCGGGTGACGGCGCAGTTCCGTCCAACGACGTGGTCGCCCCCGCCCGCCGGGGCGGCGGCAGGGTCCTCGCGACCCCGGGAGGAGCCGCGGACGTTCGAGGGCTGGCACGCGCCGCTCAGGCGCTGGAGTACGGCGGCTGCGTCGAGATCATCCAGCGGTCGCTCAAGGAGCGGGGAGCCATCTGGACGTGGGACAACCTCCTGCTGCCCGTCCTGTCCTCGGTCGGCCAGAAGTGGAGCGCCACGGGGCGCAGCGTCGAGGTCGAGCACGTGCTCAGCAGCGCGACGCAGCAGTGCCTGGCCAGCTATGCGCTCGACGCTGCCGAGCCGGCCAGTCCGGGGGTGGTCATCCTGGCCTGTGCCCCGAACGAGCAGCACTCCCTCCCGCTGGTCGCGATCGCCGCAGCGCTCGCCGAGCGCGGGGTCGCGAGCCGCCTGCTGAGTTCCGGAGTGCCCCAGGAGGCTCTGAACGATGCCGTCCGCAAGCTGCGCCCGAACGTGATCTTCCTGTGGGCGCAATCGCCCAAGACCGCCGATCCCGAGCTCGTGGAGGATCTGCCGCGGTTCCGTCATCCGGCCACCATCGTCATCGGCGGCCTGGGCTGGGATGAGGTCGCGCACTGCCTTCCCGACAGCGTCCAGACTGCAACGGACCTCACCGATGCCGTCGCCCGAATCCTGCACGTGGTCGGCGGGTAGCCTTGGGCCAGCCGAGCCCACTGCGAATCCGGAGTGCCCATGGAGCAGCGTCCCCTGTCTGACTCGCTCGCCTACGACGGCGTTCCCGACAAGTTCGCCTACCAGGGACTCACCTTCGACGACGTCCTCCTCGTGCCCGCAGAGTCGGACGTCGTCCCCAGCGAGGCGGACACCTCCTCCCGGGTCACCCGCAACATCTCCGTCCGGATGCCGCTCGTCTCGAGCGCCATGGACACGGTGACCGAGGCGCGCATGGCCATCGCCATGGCGCGGCAGGGCGGCGTCGGCGTGCTCCATCGGAACCTGTCGATCGAGGACCAGGCGACCCAGGTCGACCTGGTCAAGCGATCTGAGGCGGGGATGGTCAACAACCCAGTGACCTGCTCGCCCGACGACTCCCTCGGATCCGTGGACCGGATGTGCGGTCGCTACCGGATCTCCGGGGTTCCGGTCGTGGACTCCGACGGACGGCTGGTCGGCATCGTCACCAATCGTGACATGCGCTTCGAGGATGACATGAGCCGCCCGGTGCGCGAGGTCATGACGCCGATGCCCCTCGTGACGGCGCCGGTGGGCATCGCTCCCGAGGACGCGCTGGCCCTGCTGGCGCAGCACAAGGTTGAGAAGCTGCCGATCGTGACCCCGGACGGCAAGCTGGCCGGGCTGTTCACCGTCAAGGACTTCGTCAAGACGGACAAGTACCCGCACGCCACGAAGGACGCGTCCGGCCGGCTCGTCGTAGGTGCCGCGGTGGGCGTCGGCGACGATGCGGAGAAGCGGGCCCATGCGCTCATCGAGGCCGGCGTCGACTTCGTCGTGGTCGACACCGCGCACGGGCACTCCCGAGCCGTGATCGACATGGTCCGGCGCATCAAGGGCGAGTCGTCGGTCGACGTCGTCGGCGGGAACGTGGCCACGCGGGCTGGCGCTCTGGCCCTCGTCGAGGCCGGGGCGGACGGCGTCAAGGTGGGCGTCGGCCCCGGGTCGATCTGCACCACGCGGGTGGTCGCGGGCGTCGGGGTTCCGCAGATCTCCGCCATCTACGAGGCCTCCCTCGTGTGCGGACCCGCCGGGGTCCCGGTGATCGGCGACGGTGGCGTGCAGTACTCGGGTGACATCGCGAAGGCCCTCGTCGCCGGTGCCGACACGGTCATGCTCGGGTCGCTGCTCGCCGGCTGCGAGGAGGCACCGGGTGACGTCGTCTTCGTCAACGGCAAGCAGTTCAAGTCCTACCGCGGCATGGGCTCGCTCGGGGCCATGCAATCACGCGGGCAGGCTCGCAGCTACAGTAAGGACCGCTACTTCCAGGACGATGTCCTGAGCGACGACAAGCTGGTCCCGGAGGGCATCGAGGGCATGGTGGCCTACCGCGGTCCGCTCGGTGCGGTCGCGCACCAGCTCGTCGGCGGGCTTCGAGCCGCCATGGGCTACTCGGGGGCGAGCACCATCGCGGAGCTCCACGCCAAGGGCACCTTCGTGCGCATCACGCCGGCGGGGCTGCGCGAGAGCCATCCGCACGATGTCCAGATGACGATCGAAGCTCCCAACTACTCGGGACGGTAGGACGCAGTGACCGACATCCAGATCGGTGGGGCGAAGCGCGCCCGCCGCGGCTACTCCCTCGACGAGGTGGCCATCGCCCCGAGTCGCCGAACGCGCGACCCGGAGGCCGTCTCGACGGCGTGGACCATCGACGCCTACCGATTCGACACCCCGATCCTGGCGGCGCCCATGGACTCCGTCGTGTCGCCCGCGACCGCGGTCACCCTGGCCGGGCTCGGCGTGCTTCCCGTCCTCAACCTCGAGGGCCTGTGGGGGCGCTATGAGGACCCCGCCCCGCTGCTCGCTGAGATCGCCGCATTGCATCCGGATGCGGCCACGGCACGCCTTCAGGAGGTCTACGCGGCCCGCCCCGTCGACGGCGACCTCGTCAAGCAGCGGATCTCCGATCTCAAGGACGCCGGCATCACGACCGCCGTGGCGACGTCCCCTCAGGGAGCCGCCCGGCTCGCGCCCATCGCGTCGCAGTCCGGAGCCGACATCGTCGTGATCCGCGGGACCACGGTCTCCGCCGAGCACGTCTCGGCATCCGACGAGGCGCCGCTGAACCTCAAGCAGTTCATCCACGAGCTCGACGCCCCCGTGATCGTCGGCGGCTGCGTGACTCATCAGGCAGCTCTCCACCTCATGCGCACCGGGGCCGCCGGCGTGCTCGTCGGCTTCGGCGGCGGTGCCACGCATACGAGCGCGGACGTCCTCGGCGTGCGGGTCCCGATGGCCAGCGCGATCGCCGACGTGGCCGCGGCCCGGCGCGACTACCTCGATGAGTCCGGCGGCCGCTATGTCCACGTCATCGCCGACGGCTCGATGGGTCGCAGCGGCGACATCGTCAAGGCCATCGCCTGCGGCGCCGATGCCGCCATGGTGGGGTCGATCTTCGCCCGTGCGACCGATGCCCCCGGCAAGGGTGCCCATTGGGGTGCTGAGGCCTGGCACCGTGAGCTGCCGCGCGGCGAGCGGGCCCTGCTGCCGACCGTCGGCACGCTCTCGGAGGTCGTGGGGGGACCCTCGCGCAAGGCCGACGGCACGATGAACATCGTGGGGGCGCTCCGGAAGGCGATGGCCACCACCGGCTACAGCGACCCGAAGGAGTTCCAGCGCGTCGAGATGGTGGTCACTGCGTGACTCCCGATCCCGCACTCGTCGAGCGACTGCTGTCGTCGCTCGAGGTGAGCGGGGCGCCGGTCGCGGTGACCGCGCCCTTCACGGGAGCGCATGCCTACGACGTAGCCGTCGCTGAGGATGCCGACGTCGACCGTGCCGTGGCGACTCTCCGCGCGGGACAGCGGATGTGGGCACAGCGACCCTTGAGCGAGCGCACGGCGATCCTGCTGAAGTTCCACGACCTCGTCCTCGCGCGGCGCGACCAGGGCCTCGACATCGTCCAGTGGGAGACCGGCAAGGCGCGCAAGGACGCCATGGAGGAGCTCCTCGACGTCTGTATCACCGCCCGGCACTACGCGCGCGACGCCAAGCGCCTCCTGCGGCCGCGGCAGCACCGCGGGGTCTTCCCCGGAGCCGTGGGCGTGACCCAGTACCAGCAGCCCAAGGGCGTCGTCGGGTTCCTGACCCCGTGGAACTACCCGCTCACGATCGGGGTCAGCGACGCCATCCCCGCCCTCATCGCCGGCAACGCCGCACTGATCAAGCCGGACGTGCAGACCACTCTCACCGCCCTGTGGGCCGTGGACCTGCTGGTCGAGGCGGGCCTGCCGCGGGACGTCGTCCAGGTCGTGCCCGGCGAGGGTCCGCGGGTGGGCCCGCTCGTCATCGATCGCGTCGACTACGTCATGTTCACCGGCTCCACCAGGGTGGGCCGGGAGGTCGCCGCCCGCTGCGGCGAGCGGCTGATCGGCTGCTCGCTGGAGCTCGGCGGCAAGAACGCCATGATCGTCCGCGCCGACGCCGATCCCGAGCGCGCCGCCGAGATCGCCGTGCGGGGGTCGTTCTCCAACGCCGGCCAGCTGTGCATCTCCATGGAGCGCATCTACGTGCACCACGCGGTCTACGAGGCCTTCCGCGACGCCTTCGTCGCTCGTGTCCGCGGGCTCGAGTTCGCTCGTGGGATCGGCTGGCCCGGCCAGATGGGGTCGCTCATCTCAGCGCGCCAACGGGATCGGGTGCAGCAGCACGTCGAGGATGCGCGCTCCCGCGGCGCCCGGGTGCTCGTCGGCGGCTCGACGCGGCCCGACCTCGGACCGCACTACTTCGAGCCCACGGTCCTCGAGGGCGTCACCGAGGGCATGATCCTGTGCGACGAGGAGACCTTCGGCCCGGTGGTGGCCCTGTACCGCGTCCACTCGGACGAGGAGGCGATCCGGCTCGCGAACGCCACGGCCTACGGGCTGAACGCCGCGGTGGTCACGCGCGACCGACGCCAGGGGCGCACCGTGGCGCTGCGACTGCACGCCGGGACCGTCAACATCAACGAGGCCTATGGCCCGAGCTGGGGCAGCACGCGCGCACCGATGGGCGGCATGGGCGATTCGGGGCTGGGCCGGCGCCATGGGGACGAGGGCCTGCTGAAGTACACCGAGTCGCAGACGGTCGCCGCCCAGCGCATCCTCGGCTTCGGACCGCCGTTCGGCTGGTCGGACGAGCGCTGGACGGAGACGCTGGCGACGGCCTTCTCGGTCATGAAGCGACTGGGGCTAAAGTAGTGGCCGGTTACGACTTCGACGTCCTGATCATCGGGTCGGGGTTCGGCGGCTCCGTCGGCGCCCTGCGCCTGGCAGAGAAGGGGTACCGCGTCGGCGTTCTCGAGGCCGGTCGCCGGTTCGCCGATGCGGAACTGCCGAAGACGTCCTGGCGGCTGCGGGACTTCCTGTGGGCCCCGCAGCTGGGCTGCACCGGCATCCAGCGGATCCACGTGCTCCGCGACGTGGTCGTTCTCGCCGGAGCCGGCGTCGGAGGCGGCTCGCTCAACTACGCCAACACCCTGTACGTGCCCGGTGCGCCCTTCTTCGACGATCCGCAGTGGCGCGACATCACCGACTGGGCGTCCGAGCTCGCCCCGTACTACGACCAGGCTGCCCGGATGCTCGGCGTGGTCGACAACCCCACCATGACCCCGTCGGATCTGGTCATGAAGGCCGTCGCCGACGAGATGGGCGTGGGGCACACCTTCCGGCTCACGCCGGTCGGCGTCTACTTCGGCGATGGCCCTGGGGTGACCCGGTCCGACCCGTTCTTCGGCGGAGTGGGTCCGAACCGCACCGGCTGCACGCAGTGCGGGGAGTGCATGACGGGCTGCCGCCACAACGCCAAGAACACCCTGCCCAAGAACTACCTCGCCCTCGCGGAGGCTGCGGGGGCGCGGATCTACCCGCTCACCACGGTCACTGGCATCGACGAGCTTCCCGAGGGTGGGTTCCTGGTGTCGACCGTCCGCACCGGCGAGTGGCTGGCACCGCGGACGCGAACCTTCCGTGCCGAGCAGGTGGTGCTGGCCGCGGGCACGTACGGCACGCAGCGGCTGCTGCATCGGATGCGCGACGACGGCCGGCTGCCGCGGATGTCCGGGCGGCTGGGCCAGTTGACCCGGACGAACTCGGAGTCGCTGCTCGGCGCGATCACGACGACCACGGCCACCGACTTCAGCGAGGGCGTGGCGATCACGTCGAGCTTCTACCCCGAGCCGCACACCCACGTCGAGCCGGTGCGCTATGGGCACGGGTCCAACGCCATGGGGCTCCTTCAGTCCCTGCTCACCCAGCCTCAGCCGGGCCGTCCACGCTGGCGGACCTTCCTCCGCGAGGCCGTACGGCAGCCGGGGCTCACCGCCCGCTTCCTCGATGTCCACCGGTGGAGCGAGCGCTCGATCATCTCCCTGGTGATGCAGAACGTCGACAACTCGCTCACGCTGACTGGTGCGCGATCCCGCCTCGGTCGCTGGCACCTGACCACGTCCCAGGATGAGAGTTCTCCGGCTCCGTCATTCCTGCCGGTGGCGCAGGATGTCGTCACGCGCATGGCCGCTCGCATCAACGGCGTGCCCGCGGGCAGCGTGTTCGAGAACCTCGGACTCGCCGTGACCGCGCACTTCGTCGGCGGCTGCCCGATCGGCGCCGACCCGGATCATGGCGTCATCGACCCATACCACCGGGTCTACGGGTACCCGGGCCTGCACGTCGTGGACGGCTCCGCGATCACGGCGAACCTCGGCGTGAACCCGTCGCTGACGATCACCGCCCAGGCCGAGCGGGCCTTCGCCCTCTGGCCCAATCGCGGCGAGGCCGATCGACGGCCGGCGCAGGAGAGCGGCTACCGCCCGGTGGCGCCGGTGGCACCGGGCCGACCGGTCGTGCCGGCAGCGGCGCCCGGTGCCTTGCGCCTGCCGATCGTCACCTGAGCGACCGGCCCGCGTTCCGCGCGACTCCGCTGTCGGATCGGCCTAGCCTGACAAGCGGTGGTCCACTTCGTGGGGGTGATCCCATGCACCGGAGCCGTCGCACATTGCTCATCATCGGCGCTGTCGCGTTCTCGATTGTGGGATGGGCGGTGGTGCCTCCGGCGGGAGCATCCCTCGGTGCCGCGGATTCGCCGGGTCTGTCCGGCACGATCAGCGCGGATGGCCACACGCTCACGTGGGCGACAGGGGGAGTGAGCGCCGTCCCGTCCAACCGCCCTGATCTTGCCGAGCAATACGACGGCGTGGTGGCCGGTGGCGCCGCCGTCAGCTTCACCGGCACCATGGACTTCACCATCGCTCAGGGCTTTGTCACCAACCTGTCGCAGTCCGCCTCCATGAGCGGGGCTGCCAACAGCCCGCCAAGCGCCACCTACTCCGGGCGAGTGGGCGGCACGACCGTCTCGACGCCGTTCGCGCTCAGTGGTCGTGCTCCGTGGACGAAGGACATACCGGCTGCAGACAACGGGGTGGCGGCCACGCTCGTGCTCACCGCGTCGTCCCGCAACTGCAACGACTACGGCGTGTGCGGGGGCCCAGGCGTCGAGCTTGTGATCGCCGTGATGAAGACCGGTGCCGGCGGACCGACGGAGAACAAGCCACCGATCATCAAGGCCCTGCCCAAGGGTGGCGCCATCCTCATCGGCGATCGAATCCCGGTCAAGTGGTCGGTCAAGGACGACAGCGGCAGGGCCAGGTGGTTTGCCGGCCTGTTCTCCGGCGGCTCACTGATCGGCAAGGCGCAGAGCACGGGCCTGGTGAAGGCGACTGGGGGAACATACAGCGCCTACTGGCCGCTCACGGCGAAGCGTGGCGCCACCGGGCCCTTCTACTCGTGCTTCTACGCCCAGGACAAGTCCGGGCTGACGAGTGACGCGGCGCCCCTCTCATCCTGCATCTGGCACACCGTGCAGGTCAGCATCCCGTCCGTCTCCAACGGCTGCGGCGCCGCATGGGGACAGGTCGTCGAGGACACCCTGAACTGGATCGGCGACACCCGGACCTACGGCAACACGACGGTGAACATCCGCCCGGCCTGCAATCAGCACGACGCCGGCTACGCCGGGGTCGCCGTGGCGGGGATCCGCACCAAGAAGGTGACGGACTACCGGACCTGGAGCCGGGAGCAGGTCGACCAGAAGTTCTACGACGACATCATGAAGCAGTGCCGTCAGGCCCTGTCCGGCCCGGCGAACGCCGGTTTCCTGAAGCAGTGCCAGCAGGACGCCTACATCTATGTGGGCTTGGTTCGGCAATTCGGTCAGCCGGCCTTCGACGCGGACGTGACCGTGCCGGGCGTGCAGTCCACGATGCCGGCCGCGACGAATCCGCCTGGCGGCGCGCGCAACAACACCTAGGCCTGGAAGCGAGGGGTCATGAGCAGCGGATCGGGTGATCGCCGCCGACAGCGGGTTGCCCTCATCGTCATCATCGTCGTGATCTTGGGCATGGTGGGGGCGGTCCTCCTCCTCCAACCGAAGGATGCCGACACGACGGCAACAGCGCCGACCGGGTCGGCGTCGGCCGCCGCGGCACCTGCCTCGGCAGAGCCGCAGGTCGTCCTGCTGGTGGCGCAGGATGAACCGCAGGCCGACTTCACCCCGCCCGTCGGTGAGGGGATGCTGGTGGAGCCGATTGCGGCCGACAGCCCCACCGGACTCGTGGATGTCAAGGGAGACGAGGTCGGGTTGTACGGCGGCACGCTGCAGCTCGGATCCTGCGACCGCACGCAGCTCGCCGACTACCTGGAAGCGCACCCCAGCAAGGCCGAGGCATGGGCCAGCGTGCGTGAGGTTCCGGTCGACGGCATCCGCGACCACCTGTTCCGACTCACCCCGCTCGTCCTTCGCGCCGACACCCTGGTGACGAACCACGGGTACGAGAACGGGACGGCAACCAGCTTCCCGTCGATCCTGCAGGCCGGCACGGCCGTTCTCGTCGACGATTACGGAGTTCCCGCGGTGAGGTGCTTCTGCGGCAACCCGCTCTCGGCCGCCCCTGATCTGGCGCCGGGGACGTCGTACGAGGGAAAGAAGTGGAAGGGCTGGAAGCCGGAGCGGACGGTGCGGGTCAAGCCCAGCGACCGCATCATCGACAACTTCACGGCCGTGGATCCGGCGAGCGGCTCTATGTTCACCCGCCCGGTCGGGACCGACGGCGCGCAGGACACTGACACCGGTGAACCCGTACCGGCGGGTGTGCCCGGTGTGGTCGTCGATCCTGGCCCGCTGTCACCCGTTCCCGGAGCCGGTTCGCCTCCGGCCGCGAGCGCGGCCGAGACCAGCGCCCCTGTTCCCGACGGCGACGGTGGTGCCATGGCTACCGAACGTCCGGCGGGAGAGCCGGTTGAACTCTTCCGCGTTGACTCCATCGCTGGCGTCTCCAGCGGGCCGCCCAAGCCGACCATCTTCACGCTGGGCGGACCGGCGTTCGTGACCTCCGTGATGACGTACCACTACCTGAACCAGGGCGCACCGCCCGGGACCCTCGCGTTCGAGGGCGAGGACGGAACGGTGTACGGGCCGTGGCCGACCGTCGGCAGCGAAGGTCAAGGAGGCGTGGCCAACGCCTATTGGACTGCCGAGCCCAACGTCGTCGTGCCTGCCGGGACGTACACAGTGATCGACTCTGATCCGAGCACGTGGTCCTGGGCCCTCGACACCGACCAGCGTGGCATCACGATCATCCAAGGCATCCCGGTCGGCGAGGGCTGATCGGGCGAAGGGAGGAACGATGCGCATCTCACGCAGGGTCGTCGCGGCCCTGAGCGTCGTCGGCCTGGGGGTCGTCCTACCCGCCGCAGCGGCGCTGGCCGCAGATGCGACCGGCTGCTCCGGATCGGTGACCTCCATGATGGCCGACGGCTCCGAGGTGGATTCGGCGACCGCGCCCGGCGCTGGTGGAACGGCGAGCGATCCGCTCGTGATCGACCCGGCCGGCTCGGTCGCATGGGAGGGGTCCACTGACTCGGTGATCACCAACGGCACCTGGGCCGTCCGCGTCGGGGGAGTGCAGGTGATGAGCGGGACAGCCGACAATGCGGACGGCAAGACCTCCGCTTCCGGGACCGTCGACCTCGCCGACACACTGGCTCCGGTGCAATGGATCCTGCAGACGAACGCCAAGATCCCGGTCGACGGTGAACTCACCGGTCAGGGCGGTACGTGCACCGGCAGTGGCTACGTCGCCGGCACCGGTGACGGCACCTTCACCTCACCGGTATTCCTTGGCGGCGCCGCCCTCGCGGGCCTTGGTGTCATCGGTGCGATCGCTATGGCGGCGGCGACCAAGGCGACGGCAACGGCGGGGACGGCGGCAGGAGCGTCAGGAGGTGCGTCATGAAGGTGAAGCGCCACCCGATCCTGGGGTTCTTCTCCGGCCTGGCCTTCGGCATCGGCCTCGCGTTCATTCTCGTCGCCGTCGGGCTGGTGCCCATGACCGTGGCCTGGCTTGCGGGCATCACCGCGGCGGGGGTGGTCCTGGGTGTCGCCTGGGCCTACGCCGCGCCGGCGCGGGGGCGTTGACGCGGGATCAGCAGGGCTGTGTCAGGCAACGGAGCAGGACATGTCCTGCCCGCAGCACATCGGCGACTTGATCTTGCCGTGCCCGTTGGGGCACTCCGAGATCTCCACCATGCTGCCGTCGTCCTTGTTGAGCGAGGCGTCGACAAGGTCGGCCCCGCAGTGGCCGCAGGTGGTGTTGACGGACATTCCGCACTTCGCGCAGGTGTAAAGAGCCATGCCCGGACGCTACCTCACGTGACGGGACTCCGCCCCTCCGTTCCCACATGCCGAGTGGCGGGTCGTGCAGGTCTGGACGCGTCCGGGAACCCGCACGACCCGCCACTCGCGTGGAGGGGGTGAGCTAGGTCAGGCCGGCGGCCTTCGCCACGGCGCGGCCGGTCAGCACGCGGGCGAGGTGCTCCCGGTACTCGACGTCGGCGTGGATGTCGGCGTTGGGACTGGTGCCCTCCGCCGCATGCTCGGCCGCCGCCTTGATGGCCTCGACCGTCGACGCGCCCACGAGGGCAGCCTCCACAGCGGACGCCCGCACCGGGCCTGGGCCCATGTTGGTCAGGCCCACGCGCGCCTCGGCGATGGCGCCGCCGTCCATCCGCACCGCGGCCGCGGCACCGACGATGGCCCACGCCTGCGCGGTCCGGTTGAGCTTCTCGTAGTGCGCCCCCCACCCGGTGTACTTGGGGAAGCTCACGCTGACCAGGAGTTCGTCCGGGCCCACCGCCGTCGTGAAGTAGTCCACGAAGAACTCTGACGCCGGCACAGTGCGCCGCCCGCCGGGACCGGCGATCGTGAATGTCGCCTCCAGGGCCAAGGCGGTGCCCGCCTGGTCGCCGGCGGGGTCGGCATGCGCCATCGCCCCGCCGAACGTGCCCCGGTGCCGGATCTGCCGGTCTGCGACGGTGGCCGTCGCAGACGTCAGCAGGCCCACGTGCTCGCGCACGAGGGCGCTCTTCTCGACCGCGTCGTGGGTCACGCCTGCGCCGATGACGACGGCGTCCCCCGCGTCGGTGATGGACTTCATCTCGTCGATGCGCGTCGTGTCGACGATCACTGAGGGCTCACCCATCCGCAGCCGCAGCACCGGCATGAGGGACTGCCCGCCGCCAAGGACCTTGGCGTCCTCGCCGGCAGCAGCCAGCGCGGCGACGGCCTCGTCGACGGACGACGGGCGGACGTAGTCGAACTTCGCGGGGATCATGCCGCGCCTCCCTTCGCAGCCTTGATGGCTCTCCATACGTTCTGCGGACTCGCCGGCATGAGGACGTCGTTGACGCCGAGGTGGCGCAGTGCATCCACGATGCCGTTGACGATGGCCGGGGTGGAGGCGATCGCCCCTGCCTCGCCGACACCCTTCGTGCCGAGCGAGTGCGTGGTCGACGGCGTCACCGTCCGGTCCGTGATGAAGGACGGCAGGTCGGCCGCCGACGGGATGAGGTAGTCGGCGAGGCTGGCGGTCAGGATGTTGCCGTCCTCGTCGTACTCCACCCCCTCGTACAGCGCCTGCCCGATGCCCATCGCGACGCCGCCGTGCACCTGTCCCTCGACGATCATCGGATTCACCTGGTTGCCGACGTCGTCCACGCAGACGTACTTGCGAACCCTGACCTTGCCGGTCTCGGTGTCGACCTCCATGGCCGCGAGGTGCGTGCCGTGTGGGTAGGAGAAGTCCTCCGGATCGACGGTGGCGACGCCCTCGATCATGGGCTCCACCCCATCGGGGAGGTTGTGGGCGGAGAACGCCGCCCACGCGAGCGCCCCCAGGGTGACCGACTTCTCCGGATCGCCCTTCACCGAGAAGGTGCCCTCCCGGAACTCCAGGTCGTCCGCGGAGCATTCCAGCTGGTGGGCGGCGATCGGGCGGGCGTTCTCGATGACGCGGTCGGCGGCCTTCTTGATGGCCTGCCCGCCCACGGCGAGCGAGCGCGATCCGTACGTGTCCATGCCGTACGGCGCCCGGCCGGTGTCGCTGTGGATCACGTCGATGTCCTCGACGGGGATCCCCAGGATGCTGCTGGCGATCTGGCTCCACGCTGTCTCGTGCCCCTGCCCGTGCGGCGAGGTGCCCGTGACGAGCTCGACCTTGCCGCTGGGGAGCAGGCGGATGGTGCAGTGCTCCCAGCCGCCGGCGGCGTACTTGAGGGCCCCGAGGGTCCGGGACGGTGCGAGGCCGCACATCTCGGTGAACGTCGAGATGCCGATGCCCAGCTGAACCGGGTCGCCCGACTCACGGCGCGCCTTCTGCTCGGCCCGCAGCTCATCCATGCCGAACAGCTCGAGGGCCCGCGCCGTCGCGGCCTCGTAGTTGCCGGTGTCGTACGTCAGCCCGGCCACCGTCGTGTACGGGAACTCGTGGTGCTGGATCCAGTTGCGCGTGCGCAGCTCCATCGGGTCCATGCCCAGCTCGGCCGCGAGCTCGTCGATCATCCGCTCGACAGCGAAGGTGGCCTCCGGGCGTCCGGCTCCCCGGATGGCGTCCGTGGGCGTGGTGTTCGTGAACACGCCGGTGCACCGGAACTGGTAGGCGTCCATCTTGTAGATGGCGGGGAACATGAACATGCCCAGCAGGGGCGTGCCCGGGGTGATGATCTGCAGGTAGGCGCCCATGTTGGCCAGCAGGTCGACCTTGAACCCGAGGAGCTTCCCGTCCTTGGTGGCGGCGAGCTCGAGGTCCTGGATCTGGTCACGGCCATGGTGGGACGCGACGAGATCCTCGCTGCGGGTCTCGTTCCACTTGACAGGGCGACCGAGCTTGCGGGCGAGCTGCAGGGCGAGGACCTCCTCGCGGTACATCTGGAGCTTGCCGCCGAATCCGCCGCCGACGTCGGGCGCCACGATGCGCAGGTTCTGCTCCGGGATGCCGGTGCTCAGCGACAGCACCACGCGCAGCACGTGCGGGATCTGCGTGGAGGACCACAGGGTGATTTCGTCGCTCATGCCCATGGGCGCAGCCACGACGGCCCGCGGCTCCATGAAGGCGGCCACGATGCGCTGGTTGACGAAGCGCCGCTTGACGATGACGTCCGCCTTGGCGGCCACCTCGTCCCATCCCCCGCCGAGGTCGTAGACGTAGCATGTGTTGTTGGCGGCGTCGTCGTGGACGAGGGTGCTGCCCGGGGAAACGGCGTCGATCATGTTGACGATCGCGGGCAGGGGCTCGTAGTCGACGTCGACCGCGGCCACGGCGTCTTCGGCAGCCTCCGGGCTGGTGGCGAGGACGACGGCCACCACGTCGCCGACGTGACGGACCTTGTCACCCGTCAGGGCCGGGAACGGCGGCATCACCGTGTCGTCCGTGACCGGCCAGACGCACAGGACGTTGGCGTTCAGATCACCCAGGCTCGCCGCGTCGTAGGCGGCGACGACACCCGGCATGGCCAGCGCGCCGGACAGGTCGACCTTGGCGATGCGGGCGTGCGCCATGGGGCTGCGGACCAGGCCCATGTGCACGGCTCCTGGGAGCTGGATGTTGTCGGTCCAGTTCGTGCGTCCATGGAGGAGCTTGGCGTCCTCCTTGCGCTTGATGGGGCGGCCGAACGCCGTCCCGGTGTCCACCATCTCGGTCACTTGGCCCCTCCCATCAGTTCAGCGGCCATCTGGACCGACTTCACGATGTTGTGGTAGCCCGTGCAGCGGCAGAGGTTGCCGTGCAGGCCGTCGCGGATCTCCTCCTCGGAGGGATGGGGGTTCTCGGAGAGCAGGTCGACGGTCGACATGACCATGCCCGGGGTGCAGTAGCCGCACTGGAGGCCGTGGCACTCCTTGAAGGCGGTCTGCACGGGATGCCACTCGTCACCGGTGGACAGGCCCTGGATGGTGGTGACCTCGCAGCCGTCGGCCTGGACGGCGAGCATGCTGCACGACTTCACGCTCTGCCCGTCGACGAGCACGGTGCAGGCACCGCAGTTCGACGTGTCGCAGCCGACCACAGTGCCGACCTTCCCCAGGTCGTTGCGTAGCCAATGGACCAGCAGCGTGCGGGGCTCGACATCGCCCTCGTACGCGGTGCCGTCCACGGTGACTCTGATCTGCATCGAAATCCCTTCTCAGACGTGATCTACCGCCCCCGGCAGAGAGCGCATGTGACCCGGATCACGTTAGGCGCCGCAGGCGCCTCGCGGGGGCCAGTTGGCGAAATCTGCCGGGTGAGGAGCTTGGACCGGAGCACTAGGGTTCGTCTGATGCCTTCGACCGCCGACACAGATACCGCTGAGGGACGCGTCCCGCGCACCTACCTCGGCTGGGGAGTCGCGGCCACCGTCCTGTGCTTCCTGCCGCTCGGCCTGATCGTGGTGCTGCAGGGCCTTCGGACGAACCGGGCGCTCGCGGACGGCCGGATGGACGACGCTGCCCGCACCTCGCGATCGGCCCGTCGGTGGCTGGTCGTCACCATCGTCGTCGGGGTGCTGGTCGACCTCGTGATCGCGGCGGCGCTGCTCCTCCTGGGTGCCTTCTCGACGTGATCCGGGTACCCGCGGGGCGGATAGGCTCTGCGCGTGACCCTGGACCTCGACACCGTCCTCGTCGTCGACTTCGGCGCCCAGTACGCCCAGCTGATCGCTCGGCGCGTCCGCGAGGCCCGGGTCTACTCGGAGATCGTCCCGCACACGATGCCGGTCGCGGAGATCGCGGCGCGACGCCCGGCCGCCGTGGTCCTGAGCGGCGGCCCCTCCAGCGTGTACGAGCCCGGGGCGCCGAGCATCGACGCCGAGCTGTTCGAGACCGGGATCCCGGTGTTCGGCATCTGCTACGGCTTCCAGGCCATGGCCCAGGCGCTCGGCGGAACGGTGGCCCGCACGGGACTGAGTGAGTTCGGCGGCACACGCCTGGACGTCGTCGAGCCCGGGGCGCTGTTCGCCGACCTGCCTGCGGAGCTGAGCGTCTGGATGTCCCACGGCGATTCCGTGTCCGAGGCGCCGCCCGGCTTCCTCATCACCGCGCAGACGGGCGGGGCGCCGGTGGCCGCGTTCGAGGCGCCCGGCCGCAGGTTCGCCGGCGTCCAGTTCCACCCCGAGGTGCTGCACAGCGAGCACGGGCAGCGGGTCCTGGAGCACTTCCTGTACGACATCGCCGGCTGCCGGCCGGCGTGGACCATGACCAACGTCATCGACGAGCAGGTGGCCCGGATCCGGGAGCAGATCGGCTCGGGGCAGGTCATCTGCGGCCTCTCGGGCGGCGTCGACTCCGCCGTGGCCGCCGCGCTCGTGCAGCGGGCGGTAGGCGACCAGCTGACCTGCGTGTTCGTCGACCATGGGCTGCTGCGCAAGGGCGAGGCCGAGCAGGTGGAGCGCGACTACGTCGCGGCAACCGGCATCCGGCTTGTCGTGGTCGACGCGCGGGAGCGGTTCCTGACCGCGCTCGCCGGCGTCAGCGACCCGGAGTCGAAGCGGAAGATCATCGGACGGGAGTTCATCCGGGTCTTCGAGGATGCCGAGCGGCAGGTGATCGCCGAGGCCGGTGCCCACGGAGGGAAGGTGGAGTTCCTCGTGCAGGGGACGCTGTACCCGGACGTCGTCGAGTCCGGCGGGGGCAGCGGAACGGCGAACATCAAGAGCCACCACAACGTGGGCGGCCTGCCGGAGGACCTCGAGTTCACGCTCGTCGAGCCGCTGCGCACCCTGTTCAAGGACGAGGTGCGTCAGGTCGGCCTCGATCTCGGGCTCCCGCCCGAGATCGTGTGGCGTCATCCGTTCCCGGGCCCCGGCCTCGCCATCCGCATCATCGGCGCGGTCGACGAGGAGCGCCTGGCCATCCTCCGGGAGGCCGACGCGATCGCGCGCGAGGAGCTCACGGCCGCCGGCCTCGATCGCGACGTCTGGCAGTTCCCGGTCGTACTGCTGGCGGACGTGCGCTCCGTCGGTGTGCAGGGTGATGGACGCACGTACGGCCACCCCGTGGTCCTCCGGCCGGTGTCGAGCGAGGACGCCATGACGGCGGACTGGTCGCGACTGCCGTACGACGTCATCGCGCGCATCTCCACACGGATCACCAATGAGGTGCGCGAGGTCAACCGCGTTACGCTCGACGTCACGTCGAAGCCGCCCGGCACGATCGAATGGGAATAGTCCCAGGCGATCGCACAATCGAATCGGAGTAGTGCGCTGATGGAGTTCGTGTTCAATCTCGTCCTGGTCCTGCACTTCGTCGGCCTGGCGCTGCTGCTTGGCGCGTTCCTCGTGCAGATCCGCGATCCCGAGAAGACCGTCACCCGCTGGATGTGGGACGGCGCCCTCACCCAGCTCCTGACCGGCCTGATCATGGTGGGGCTGATCGAGGGCGGGGCCCTCGGCGACGACGAGAAGGGCGACCTGAACCACGTCAAGATCGGCATCAAGCTGCTGGTCGTGATCGTCATCGCCGTCCTGGCGTTCATCGGGAAGAGGAAGCCGGCTCCGCAGGTCGGCCTGTGGGCCACGATCGGGCTGCTGACCCTCGTCAACGTCATCGTCGCCGTCTTCGTGTAGGCCGTGACCGCCGCCATCCTCGGCTTCGCCGTGGTGGCGGGCCTGATGACCCTCGTACCGGGGATCGACACGGCCCTCGTCCTGCGCACCTCGGTGACCCAGGGCCGGGCGCGCGCGTTCGCGGTGGCGGCGGGGATCAGCACCGGCGTCCTCGTATGGGGCATCGCGGCGGCCCTCGGTGTCTCAGCCCTGCTCGCGGCATCGCAGGCGGCCTTCATGGTTATGAAGTGGGTCGGGGCCGCCTACATCGTCTGGCTGGGCATCAGCCTGATCGTGAAGGCGGCCCGGGGGCAGCACATCGCGCTCGACGGTGGTGCCCGGCCACGCGAGTCGGCGTGGGCGGGATTCCGTCGGGGACTCCTGACCAACCTGCTGAACCCGAAGATCGGCGTCTTCTACGTGGCCGTCCTGCCGCAGTTCCTGCCCGACGACGTGCCCGCGGCCCTCGGGGGCGGGGTCCTGGCGCTGGTGCACGTGGCCGAAGGGATGGCGTGGTTCACGCTGCTCATCCTGGCTACCCACGCCCTGCGCACGTGGCTGGATCGGCCCCTCGTCCAGACGTGGATCGATCGGGTCACGGGAGCCGTGCTCATCGGCTTCGGGGTCAAGCTCGCGTTGACGCGGGCGTGAGCCCGTGCCCGCCCGGCGGAGCTGCGCGGAGGACCGCCCATGAGTACGGGTCGGCGGACGGTGGCGGGCGTCGTGCTCGCGGGTATCACGGTGCTCGTCCTCGTCGTCGGCGTCCTGGATCCTGCGTTCGGCCCGCTGGCCATCCTGCTCGGAGGCGCGCTCATCCTGACGTCGTGGGTGGTGTCGCGGATCGCGGTTCCCGCGATGGAGATCGCGGCGTGGGGCGCCTCGCTCGTGCTCGGGTTGATCACCGTGGCGACGTGGACCCTGTGGATTCTGGACGACGGATCGAGCCCCGCGGACAGCGCGCCCTGGTGGGTGTGGGCGATGTTCGCGGCGTACGAGGCGGCCATCGCGGTGACGGCGGGCGGCGCCCTCTGGCACCTCGTGCGTCACGTCAGAGTGCTGCGCGGCCTCAGCCCGTCGTGACCACCATGAACGCCTCGGCTAGCCGCCCCTCGCCCAGGCCCGCCTCCTGTGCCTGCCGGGTGAGCCAGCCGCTGACGTACTCGCGCAGCTCGGTCATGTGCGCCGTCTGGCTGTCGTGCGCCCTGAGCGCCGCGATCTTCGCGTCGAAGGTGTCCGTGACGTCGACCCACTGATTGGGCGTGGGCGAGCCGATCATCCACACCTCGGGGACGGTCCACTCCGCGAGGCGCTCGTCGCCCAGCAGGGTCGGGTGAGCGAAGGGATTGCGGGCATCGGGGTAGACCGCCTGGATGGACGCCTCGGCCGCGGCCAGGTGGGCGGGGTGCGAGGCGAAGATGCGTTCCCAGTTCCGGTCGGGCGACTGGGTGAGCATCCGGTCCGGGCGCACCTGGCGGATGACCCGGCTGATGTCGCGCCGGAGCTGGTGGCTGACGGAGAGCTCGCCGTCGCGGTAGCCGAGGAAGCGCACGTCGCTCACCCCGAGGGCCTCCCCGGCGGCGCGCTGCTCGGCCTGGCGGATGCCCGGGATCTCGGAGCGGGGCACATCGGGGTCGAAGCCGCCCGCGTCCCCGTTGGTCACCAGGCAGTAGGTGACCTCGACACCGGCATCGGTCCAGCGCCGCACCGTGCCGCCCGCGCCGAAGTCGACGTCGTCCGGATGGGCCATGACGGCCAGGATCCGTTCGATACGACGTCCGTCACGGTTGTGCAGCAGGGGATCGAGTGATTTCGTCGTGTCGGTCACGAAGGCGAGCCTAACCAGCGGCAGGATGTTCGGGTCCGGGGGTGCGGATCCCCGGGATTCCGCCCGCTATTCGGACAATCGCGCCGATCCGGCTCTATCCGCTCGTCACAGTAGTCACAATTGTCACTTCCGTGACAGAGTTGTCCCCGTGCTTCCCCGCCGGCACCTCGGTCGTGCCCTGTGCCGCCGCGTGCGCGGGCGCCGGCGTGCGACGACGGCCGGGATCGCCTTCCTCACCACGATCGCGGTGGGCCTGGCGGCGCCGCTGTCCGCGGGGGCCGGCGTCAAGGGGGATGCCTGGGAGCCGTCGACGTGGACCGGCCCGGTCGCGGGTCCGCCCGTGCCGGGCACGAACCTCCCGCCTGCGGCCGTGCCGGCCATCGCCCAGCCGTTGCCGGAGGGCTATGACGTCGCCCCTGAGTACGAGGGCCAGGCGCAGTGCGATCCCGCTCCCAAGCCGGGCACCCAGAAGCTGGCGGACCTCATCAAGGCGACCTACGGCCAGGACCAGACGGTCTGGATCCCGCGTGCCTGCGATGTCGGCGGACAGAGCGAGCACAAGGAAGGCCGTGCGCTCGACTGGATGACGAGTGTCCGGGACCCGCAGCAGCGCGCCAACGCGGAGGCGTTCCTGGCCTGGCTCCTCGGCCCCGACCAGTTCGGGAATCCGTACGGCAACGCCATGCGGCTGGGCGTCATGTACATCGGCTGGAACGACCGCATCTGGCGTGGGTACGACATCAAGCGGGGCTGGACCGAGCTGAAGGGCTGCTTCTCCACACCGCAGGCGGGCAGCGACACCACCTGCCACCGCAACCACATCCACATCTCGCTGACGTGGGACGGCGCCAGCGGCCGCACGTCCTTCTGGGACGGCACCCCCATGGACGGCCCGTACTGCGACAAGGCTCGAAGTTCGGCGAGCGTCGCCGCGAGCGGACGCGCTGCCGACGTCGTGCCGGTGGACCCGGTGCGCGTGCTGGGCACCCGCAAGGCCATCGGCGTACCGGAGCGATGCCGGCTCGAACAGGACCGGTACAGCGGTGACAGCCACCGCATCTACGCCAAGGTCACCGGCCAGGGTGGCGTGCCCGCCAGCGGGGTGGCGGCCGTCTCGGTCCAGGTGACGGCCATGGGGTCGAACGCGCCGTCCAAGATCAGGATCTGGTCGCCGGGGGAGAGCCAGTCGCAGACGGTGGTCAAGGTGCCGATGAACATGGACGCCGTCGGAACGGCCGTCGTCCCGGTGTCGACCGACGGGACCATCGCCTTGGCGACCACGGCCGGCGCGACGGACCTCGCGGTCGACGTCGTCGGCTACTACCCGTCGGGTGACCAGCCGAACAAGACCGATGCGACCCCGGGCCCGTCGATGCCCATGGGCGAGGAGGCCCCGCCGGCGGCGGCACCCGCTCCCGCGCCCACCCCGCAGACGCCGTCGGGTCCGTCCTTCGACCCGCCGCTGGAGGACGAGTTCATCTCCATCGGCGCCGAGGTCGGCTACGAGTCGACGGCGCAGGGTCCGCTCCAGCCCGGAGAGGAGCGGACCGTGGGTCTCGCAGGCGTGCCAGGGGACGCCACGTCGGCGCTCGTCCTCGTGACGACCCGGGAGGCGACGAAGCGGGGCAAGGTGCGCATCGCCACTCCGGCGGCGAAGGACGCGGGCGCGGTGCTGGCCTTCCCCAAGAAGGGCGTGCGGACCGCGGTGATGGTGGTGCCGGTGGCCGGGAGCCAGGTCACGTTCGTGACGTCGAAGCGCGCGGCGGTGCAGCTGCGCGTCGAGGTGCTCGGCTACGCCATCCACGGCAAGCCGGTGAAGGTGCGCAGCGTGCCGAAGAAGCGGGTGGTCAAGGCGGCGCTCAACCCTGCCGAGCCGCTGGTGATCGGCCCGCTCACAGGGGTTGCCGGCCTGCCGAAGCGCCAGAAGAAGGTGACCGGCGTGATCCTCCAGGTGCAGACCAAGACCAAGGGGTCGGATGGTGGCAGCCTGAAGGTGTATCCGGTCGATGGCACGGCGCCGGATACCCGGTCTGCGCCGATCGTCCCGGGCCAGAAGTACACAAGTCTCGTTGTGACCGAGCTCGGGACCGATGGCAAGGTGGCCGTCCAGTCGTCGACGCAGGCCAAGGTCCGCGCCAAGGTCGTCGGCTGGATCAAGCGCGCCAAGTGACCCCGCTACCCACACCCGCGAGTTGAACCGCTTCCCGGCTCAAGTCTGCAGATTTGAGCCGGTTTCGCGGTGAGAACGCCGATTTGAACCGGGTCGGGCCTGAACCGCTGGACCGACCGGCGGCGGAATCAGATCTCGGCATCCGGGTTCCGGGACCTGGATCACGCCCCCTCGGCACCATTGGCTCGCTCCGGGATCAGCGGAGCACCGCGCAGTGTGTGCATGCGCTTGGCGTCCTCGAGCGCGCGATCGAAGGCCAGGTCCGGATCGTCGATGATCCGCTGGGTGGCCATCGCGTGCCATCGGACCTCGTCGTCCTCGGACGTGGTGGCCTGCTCCACGACCGGCAGTGCCGCGTCACCGAGACTGGCGATGGCCTGGCTCAGGCTCAGTCGCACATCACGGTCCCCCCTGCCCCACTGACTGGCCAGTAGCTCGGCCAGCCATCCTCGGGAGCCCGTCGGCACCAGCGCGGCGGCCGCCCGCCACGCGGTGCGAGCGACGTCGTCGTCCTCGTCCGCGAGCAGGCTCGGGGTGATCGACGGCCACACACTGGCGTCACCGATCTTTGAGAACGTGTGCAGGGCCTGGGCGCGGGCCTGTGGGACGGGGGATTGCAACTCCGGCAGGAGCCTTGCGACGACCTGGTGGTGGTCGTGCTGGATCAAGGCCCAGGTGAGCATGTCGCGGACGTAGAAGTCGGGCTCGACGGCGCATCGATCGATGAGCGCGTCGACCTGTTCGGGCGAAGGCGTGAGGCCGGCCTGCAAGGCCGCTCGCAGGCGAACGGATGCATCCGGGTCGCTGAGCGCCCGAACCGCGGACGGACGGTCATCCTGGGGGAACCGACCCTCGTCGTCCATGGCGAACACCTTCCCCGCGGCGGTCGCGATGGCTCGATGCCGCGCGCGACCCTCATCTCCGACGCTACGGATACCCGTCGAGCGGTTCAACTCTGCAGTTTCCCCCCGAAGGCGGTTCACTTCTGCAGATTTGGACCGGGAAGCGGTTCAACTCGGAGGGTCGGGGGGTGCGCCTAGGATCGTCGGGTGAGCGACGCGTTGTTCGACCTGGCGGCGGCCGGGTTCGGTGCGTCCTCCGGGGGCGGTGCAGCAGCGGGCGGCGGGTCCGCCCGCGACCGGGCGTCGGGCGAGGACCGGGCAGCCGAGCGCGCCGCCCGCGTCGAGCGCCTCGTGGCTGACCTCAACCCGTCGCAGCGCGCCGCCGTCGAGCACCGCGGTAGCCCGCTGCTTATCGTGGCTGGTGCCGGCTCCGGCAAGACCCGGGTCCTCACCCGTCGCATCGCCCACCTACTGGCCACCGGCGACGCCAATGCCGGGCAGATCCTCGCCATCACGTTCACCAACAAGGCCGCGGGGGAGATGAAGGAGCGCGTCGCCGAGCTCGTCGGTGGCCGGGCACGCGCCATGTGGGTGTCCACCTTCCACAGTGCCTGCGTCCGCATCCTGCGCAGCGAGGCCTCCCGGCTGGGCATGACGAGCAGCTTCACGATCTACGACGCGGCGGACTCCCAGCGCCTCATGGGCATGGTGCTGCGGGACATGAGCCTGGACCCGCGCAAGTTCACGCCGCGCTCCTTCCTTGCACAGGTCTCCAACCTCAAGAACGAGCTCATCGACCAGGAGACCTACGCCTCCCGCGCGGCCAACCAGATGGAGCAGCTGGTCGCCGAGGCCTACGGCGAGTACCAGCGGCGCCTGCTGCGCGCCAACGCCTTCGACTTCGACGACCTCATCTCCAACACGGTCGCACTGCTCCAGGTCTTCCCCGACGTGGCCGAGCACTACCGCCGCCGCTTCCGGCACGTCCTCGTCGACGAGTACCAGGACACGAACCACGCGCAGTACGTCCTCATCCGCGAGCTGGTCGGCCCGGGGGGAGGAGTGAGCGAAGCGAGCCCCGCAGGCGCGGGCCCATCCAACGGACCCGAGCGAGGAGTGAGCGAAGCGAGCCCCGCAGGCGCGGGCCAATCCAACGGCCCGGACGGCACCGACCTCCCGCCCGGCCAGTTGTGCGTCGTCGGCGACGCCGACCAGTCGATCTACGCCTTCCGCGGCGCCACGATCCGCAACATCGAGGAGTTCGAGCGCGACTACCCGAACGCCACGACGATCATGCTTGAGCAGAACTACCGATCCACCCAGACGATCCTCAATGCGGCCAACGCCGTGATCTCCCGCAATGCCAGCCGTCGCGAGAAGAGGCTGTGGACCGATGCTGGAGCGGGGCACCCGATCGTCGCCTACGTGGCCGACGACGAGCACGACGAGGCCTCCTTCATCGCGAACGAGATCGACCGGCTGCAGGACGAGGAGGGCCTGAAGCCCTCCGATGTCGCGGTCTTCTACCGCACGAACGCGCAGTCGCGCTCGGTCGAGGAGATCTTCATCCGCGTCGGCCTGCCGTACCGGGTCGTCGGCGGTACGCGCTTCTACGAGCGCCGCGAGGTGCGCGATGCGCTGGCCTACCTCCGCGCGCTCGCCAACCCCGAGGACGAGGTCTCGCTGCGTCGCATCCTCAACGTGCCCAAGCGCGGCATCGGCGACCGGGCGGAGGCCGTGGTCGAGGCTTTCGGTCAGCGCGAGCGGATCTCTTTCGGGGCCGCACTCGACCGGGCCGCGGACGCACCGGGGCTGGCCACCCGGTCGCTCACCTCGATCGAGGCCTTCACGTCGATGATGAGCGACCTGCGAACCCTGGTGGACGCCGGGTCGGACCCGGCCACCGTCCTGCAGGCGGTGCTCGAGCAGAGCGGCTACCTCGCGGAGCTCCAGGCGTCGACCGACCCGCAGGATGAGACCCGCGTCGAGAACCTCGCCGAGCTCGAATCGGTGGCCCAGGAGTTCGCCACCGCCAACCCCGAGGGCACGCTGGCCGACTTCCTCGAGCAGGTCTCCCTCGTGGCGGACTCCGACGAGATCCCCGACGACGACGAGTCCGGCGGCGTCGTCACCCTCATGACCCTCCACACCGCGAAGGGCCTGGAGTTCCCGGTCGTCTTCCTCACCGGCATGGAGGACGGCGTGTTCCCGCACATGCGCTCGCTGGGGGAGCCGCGCGAGCTCGAGGAGGAACGCCGGCTCGCCTACGTCGGCATCACCCGGGCGCGGCAGCGGCTGTACGTGAGCCGCGCGATCACGCGGTCGGCGTGGGGCACGCCGGCGTTCAACCCGCCGTCGCGGTTCCTCGAGGAGATCCCGGCCGACGTCATCGAGTGGCGTCGCGAGGAGCCGGTCGGACGCAGCCCCCTCTCGGGTGGCTACGGGTCCGCGCCCTCCACGAGCAGTGCCGCGCTTCGCCTCGGCGACCGCGTGGTCGGCACCGGCCCGGTGATCTCCCTGACGGCGGGGGAGCGGGTCACCCACCAGAAGTTCGGCCTCGGCACGGTCGTGTCCACCTCCGGCAGCGGTGACAAGGCCGAGGCGACCATCGACTTCGGCTCTGCCGGCGTGAAGCGCCTCCTGCTGCGGTACGCCCCCGTGGAGAAGCTCTAGCAATCTGGCGCAAAAGGACGATGAGGGGGAGCTGACGCTCGTCCACGCTGGGACCGGGCACGCGGCCCGCGCGTGCGGAGGGGACACGGATGCGGCGGATCGCCCTCGTTCTGGCCTCGGCAGCGCTCCTCGTGGCGTCCTGCACAGGCTCATCCGGCCCGGCCAGCCCCGGTCCGGCGGCCGAGTCCGGCGGGGCCGCGGCGTCCAGCGATGCGCCTTCGACCGCGGCGACGGATGCCTTCGCCACCCTCCCCCGGGCCGACGTCGCGCCCATCGCCGCAGAGAGTCTCCGCTCCGAGGAGGGGGCCACCCTGCCAGCGCCACCCGGCTACGACGACCTCGTCGCGGAGTTCCCTCAGGTGGCGATTGCGTGGAAGCGGTTCACCACGGCCAGCGTCAGGCTGCTTCGTCAGGCGCAGCGGGAGCGCGGCGGCGCAGGCGCGGACATGCCCACCGCCGAGGGCACCGGTGGCGGGCGGGGTTCATCGGCCGCGGGCCATCTGGGGCCGCGGGCGGACAACGGCAGCGCCAGCGACTGGGCGACGGTCGGGCGCAACCTGGCCGCCGACACGTATGTGGCCCAGGACTCGGCAGTTCCCACGGCGTCCGCCGGCGAAGGCGGCACCTCGGTAACCGTGGGCGGCGGGAGCGACTCGGCGGGAAGGGTGAGTTCCGAGATCGAGTTCACGACCACGGAGGTGATCGACGGGAACGAGGTCACGATCACCCAGCGGCGGAAGGTCACGGGCGATGTGTGCCCGGACGCCGCAGGCTCGCTGGTCGTCGAGTTCGAGGTGTCCAATCGGGTGGCGGCCACGTCGGGACGGGCGTCCGGGGCTGCGGGCATCGAGCTGGCAGCGACCGCGACGGGCGCCGTGAACGACGCCGCCTCCCTGACCACCATCGACATCGACGCACGTCAGCAGACGACAGCGCCCGGAACAGCGGGGAAGCCCGTCTTCGTCGACACGTCGATGGGACTTCGCGCCGGAGACCTGGCATCCGAATCCGGATACGACGTGATCACGACAACGCGCCCCGCGACCCTCAACAGGTCATCGCAGGGAGCCTCGTCCGCAGACCGGGACTCCCTCAATCGGGAGGGCATGACCGCCATCATCGAGATGGTGCGCTCCTACTTCCGAGCGCTCGAGGATCTCTGGAAGAACGGACGCTGCGTGGAGGTCGTCGCCGAGTCACCGGGCCAGGTGGAGCCGGGGTCCTCGCATGACGTGAAGGTCGCGGTGCGTCACAAGCTGGATGGCACGTCGCTGTCGGTCCCGGTCGACGTCAGCTTGCAAGGCGGCGATTCGGTCAGCCCCGAGAAGATCGACGAGGCACCCGGCAGCCTCACCTACCGGGCGTCGGAGAAGTCGCCTGACTCCGCGACGATCTCGCTGGTCAGCACCTCGCGTCGCGGTATCGGCAAGAAGGACCTCGCCGTGCAGATCGGCAAGCCGGCCTACGAGGCGCGCGGCGGCGGCGGGGAGTTCACCGGGACCGGCACGATCTGCAGCCTGAGCAAGCCGTTCACGATTAATGGGGGAGGGGTGACCGTCGATTTCATGCCGAAGGACGCCACGTCCGGCACCTACTCGTACTCCGGCTCCCTGCAGGGGTTCCCGGTCTCCGGGAAGGGGACGTACACCGTCAAGGCGGATGACACCGGCGGAACCCTCACGGCAAGCGGACCGGGCACAGTGAAGACCCCCGTCGGGAACATGACGGCGACGGACACGGAGAGATACACCCTGACGCCGACGGACCCCTGCGAGTAGCCGGGACCGGTCAGTAGCCGAGCGCGAAGCCCGCGTCGACGTCCTCGGGGCTGTAGGTGCGGAAGGCGATGTGCGTCTCGGTGCCGACGATGCCGTCGAGTGCGCCGATCTGGTCGGTCACCACGCGGGCCACGTCATCGACCTCGCGCACCTCGAGGACGACGATGATGTCCCACTCGCCGGTGACGGAGTACACGGTGCGCGCTTCCGGGAGGCGGGCGATCATCGACCCGACCTCGTTGACGCGGTGGGGCGCTGCGGTGATGAAGCAGAGGGCGGTCACCATGGCGACAGCCTAGGAGGAGCGAGCCGCATCGCGGGCACGCATGGCGTGGGCGAAGTCGACGACCTGCTCGCCCATGGTGTGCAGCTGGCGGGCGACGGCCGGATCGGTGCTGGCCGTGTCCGCGCCGATGAGGCCGGCGGCGTCATTGATCGCCACGCCGAGCGGGGTCGGCCAGCCGCGGAGTGCGTGGACGATCAGGCGCAGCTCGTTCAGGGTCGCGACGGCGGTCTGCCAGCCGTGAGCCACCGAGATGATGCCGACGGCGCGATCGGTCAGGTACGCGCGGGCATCCGCGCGCAGGTCCTCCGCGTAGTCGAGGGTGTTCTTGACCATGCCGCTGACCGATCCGTGGTAGCCCGGGCTGGCGAGGATCAGGCCGTCGGCACGGCGCAGCGCGTCGACAACCCGTTTGGCCTCGGGCGCGCGCTCGCGGGTCTCGGTGTCGTAGATCGGGATGATCAGGTCCCGGCCGGTCAGGTAGATGACCTCGGCCCCGGCCTCCTCGGCGGGCTCGGCCGCCATGCGGAGGGCACGCTCGGATGCGGCCAGCGGCGAGGTGCTCCCGCCCAGGGCGACGATGGTCACCGGTCGGTCGTTCGGCGTCGTCACTATTGCGTTGGTCACTGGCGAAGTCTCGCACCTCGGCCGAGCGGTAGTGTGCGGGCATCTGCAGGCCTGCACCGAA
The DNA here is from genome assembly GCA_016125355.1 of Actinomycetales bacterium. GTDB lineage: Bacteria > Actinomycetota > Actinomycetes > S36-B12 > S36-B12 > UBA10649. Next base: position 156,787 of record WGLX01000009.1, read on the forward strand.
AGGACATCCATGGCGGGACCGATCAGGGTCGTCGTAGCCAAGCCGGGCCTCGACGGCCACGACCGTGGAGCCAAGGTGGTGGCTCGCGCACTGCGGGATGCCGGGATCGAGGTCGTGTACACCGGCCTGCACCAGACGCCCGCGCAGATCGTCGACACCGCGATCCAGGAGGACGCCGATGTCATCGGGCTCTCCGTGCTCTCCGGTGCGCACCTGACGCTTTTCGCCGAGGTCATGGACCTGCTCAAGGCCAAGGACGCAACCGACATCGTGGTCTTCGGCGGCGGGATCATCCCCGAGGACGACATCCCCGTGCTCGAGGAGATGGGCGTCGCCAAGATCTTCACGCCCGGCACGCCCACCCACGAGATCGTGCAGTGGGTCACAGATCACATCACCCGGGGGTGACCGTCGGGTCCATCGAGAGTAGTCTCTCGACGCCGGGTTATCGGATATCCAAGTAAATTGACCACGACGAAGGAGATCGCGTGGATCTGTACGAGTACCAGGCCAAGCACCTGTTCGGGAAGCACGGGGTGCCGGTAACGCCTGGTGAGGTGTGCACGACCGGGGACGCTGCCCACGAGGCCACCCGCAAGTTCGGCTCCCCCGTCGTGGTCAAGGCGCAGGTGAAGACCGGCGGCCGCGGCAAGGCCGGCGGCGTCAAGCTCGCCGACTCGCCCGATGATGCGCTGGCCAAGGCCACCGCCATCCTGGGCATGGACATCAAGGGCCACACCGTCTACAAGGTGCTCGTCACCCCCGCGGCCGACATCGCGGAGGAGTACTACGTGTCCTTCCTCCTCGACCGCGCCAACCGGGCGTTCCTGGCCATGGCCAGCGTCGAGGGCGGCGTGGAGATCGAGGAGGTCGCTGCCACCAACCCGGAGGCCCTCGCCAAGGTCCGCGTCGACGCCCTCGAGGGCTGCACCCCTGAGAAGGCCCGCGAGATCGTCGCCGCCGCGCGGTTCCCCGAGGCCATCGCCGACCAGGTCGCCGACGTGCTCGTGCGGCTGTGGGACGTGCTGGTCAAGGAGGACGCCACCCTCGTCGAGGTGAACCCCCTGGTGCTGACACCGACGGGCGAGGTCCTTGCCCTCGACGGCAAGGTCACGCTCGACGGCAACGCCGACTTCCGCCACGCGTCGCACGCCGACTTCACCGACCGCGAGAACACTGACGCCATCGAGTTGCGCGCCAAGGAGTTCGACCTCAACTACGTGAAGCTGCACGGCGAGGTCGGCATCATCGGCAACGGCGCGGGTCTGGTCATGAGCACCCTCGACGTCGTCGCCTACGCGGGCGAGGAGTTCGGCGGCATCAAGCCCGCCAACTTCCTCGACATCGGCGGCGGCGCGAGCGCCGAGGTCATGGCCAACGGCCTCGACATCGTGCTCAACGATCCCGAGGTCAAGTCCTGCTTCGTCAATGTCTTCGGCGGCATCACCGCCTGCGACGCCGTCGCCAACGGGGTCCTGCAGGCCCTCGACATGCTGGAGGCCAAGGGCGTCAAGCTCACCAAGCCGATCGTGGCCCGCATCGACGGCAACAACGCTGTCGAGGGACGCCGCATCCTGACCGAGGCCAATCACCCGCTCGTCGAGCTCGTCGAGACCATGGACGATGCGGCCCGCTGCGTCGCCCAGCTCGCGGCCGGAAAGTAGAGGACATCACTCATGGCAATCTGGCTCGACTCGAACTCCAAGATCATCGTCCAGGGCATGACGGGCTCCGAGGGCACCAAGCACACCCGCCGCATGGTCGCCTCGGGCGCGCAGGTGGTCGGCGGCGTCAACGCCAAGAAGGCCGGCGAGAACGTCGACGGCATCCCCGTCTTCGCGTCGGTCGCGGAGGCCATGGCGGAGACCGGTGCCAACGTCAGCGTGCTGTTCGTCCCGCCGCGCTTCACCAAGGACGCCATCGACGAGGCCGTGGACGCGGCCATCCCGCTGGCGGTCGTCATCACCGAGGGCGTTCCTGTGCATGACACTGCGCAGGCGTTCCAGCACTCGCAGAACGTCGGCACCACCCGGATCATCGGCCCGAACTGCCCCGGCATCATCAGCCCCGGACAGTCCAATGCCGGCATCATCCCGGCGGACATCACCAAGCCGGGACGCATCGGCCTGGTCTCGAAGTCCGGCACCCTGACCTACCAGATGATGTACGAGCTGCGCGACATCGGCTTCTCGACCTGCGTCGGCATCGGCGGGGACCCGATCATCGGGACGACACACATCGACTGCCTCGAGGCGTTCGAGGCCGATCCGGAGACCGACGCCATCGTGATGATCGGCGAGATCGGCGGAGATGCCGAGGAGCGCGCGGCCGCCTACATCAAGGAGAACGTCACCAAGCCGGTCGTCGGCTACGTGGCCGGGTTCACCGCCCCCGAGGGCAAGACGATGGGCCACGCCGGCGCCATCGTCTCCGGCTCGGCCGGTACCGCGGCCGCCAAGCAGGAGGCCCTCGAGGCCGTCGGCGTGAAGGTCGGCAAGACGCCGTCGGCCACCGCCGCCCTCATGCGGGAGATCATGACGGCCCGGTAAGTGCTTCGCCGAGTGGCGGGTTGTGCGGGGCGGCGCCTGGCGCGCGCCCCGCACAACCCGCCACTCGCGTGTAGTGGGAAGGTGGGCATGTGATTGCCGAGTGGACGCCCCTCGTCCTCGGCACGGTGATCGTCGCGGTCTTCCTCTACGGAATCTCGAAGACAGCCATGCCGGTGGCCGGCGTCCTCGGCGGGCCATTGCTCGCGGCGGCGCTCGGCGCGACGACCGCGTCCGGCTTCGTCATGCCGCTGCTGCTCCTCGGTGACCTCTTCGCGCTCGCCCGGTACCGCCAGCATGCCAACTGGCCGCTCATCTTCAAGCTGATCCCGGGGGTCCTCGTCGGCATCGTGCTGACCGCCGTGGCGTTCCGCTACCTCGAGACGCACTGGCTCGATCGGCTCATCGGCGTCCTGATCCTCACGTCCGTCCTCCTCGAGGTCTGGCGGCGTCGGTACCCGCGCGCCGAGGAGGACCGCCCCCCGAACCGGCTCGTGGTCGGCTTCTTCGGCACCCTCGCGGGGGTGACGACCATGGCCGCCAACGCCGGCGGCACGGCGATGACCCTCTACCTCATCAACATGCGGGTCTCGATGCTGGCGTTCATGGGGACGTTCGCCTGGTTCTTCTTCGTGCTGAACCTGCTGAAGGTGCCCTTCCTCGTGGGCCTCGGCTTCCTCAACGCGCAGACCCTGCTCGCCGATCTGTGGTTCGTGCCCGTCCTCGTACTTGGCGCGCTGATCGGATACTGGCTGTTCCGCCGCATGAACGAGCAGGTCTTCACCTCCATCGCGCTGGGCCTCAGCGCGTTGGCCTCGGTCTTCCTGATCATCCACGGCTGACGGCGACCTGGGCCTGATCCCAGTACGGTCGGTGCGTGAAGCGTTTGGGCCTGCTCGGCGGGATGTCCTGGGAGTCGTCCATCGAGTACGAGCGGATCATCAACGAGGGTGTGCGTGCTCGCCTGGGCGGCACGGCGTCTGCCGACCTCCTCATCCGATCGTTCAACTTCGCGGACATCGAACTGCTTCAGGAGGCCCGACGGTGGGACACCGCCGCCGCGCTGCTGTCGGACGCGGCCGCGAACCTCGTCGACGGCGGTGCCGAGGCGATCGTCATCTGCACCAACACCATGCATCGGCTGGCCGACCAGGTGCAGGCTGCGGTGGCGGTGCCGGTCCTCCACATCGCCGACGCAACGGCCGCCGCGGTCACGTCGGCGGGCATCGGGACGGTCGCGCTGCTCGGGACGCGGTACACGATGGAGGGCGACTTCTACGTGGGTCGCCTGCGCGAGCAGCACGGGCTCGACGTCCTCGTGCCCGAGGAGCCGGATCGCACGATGATCCACGAGGTGATCTACGGCGAGCTCGTCCGGGGAGTCATCGATCCGCGCTCCAAGGCGCGCTACCTCGAGGCCATCGACCGGCTCCGTGATCGCGGTGCCGGGGGCGTGATCGCCGGGTGCACCGAGATCGAGCTGCTCGTGACGCCGGAGGACGTCGACCTGCCCCTCTTCCCCACGGCGCGGCTGCATGCGGAGGCCGCGGTGGACTTCGCGCTGGCAGACTCACCCCCATGACAGTGCTGGGAAGCGATGCCCTGGCGGACAAGGTCGTCCTCATCAGCGGAGGGACACAGGGGCTCGGCGCGGCAGTGGCCCGCACCGCCGCGCGAAGCGGCGCTGCGGGCGTGGTTGTCACGGGGCGCGACCCGGACAAGGCCTCGGGGCTGCTCGACGACCTCGGGGCGCTCGACGTGGACGCGATGGTCGTCCGTGCCGACGTGGGCCATGTCGCCGATGCGGTCAACTCGGTGGCCGCGACGGTGGACGCCTTCGGCCGGGTCGACTGCGTGGTCAATGCGGCTGCCATCACCACCCGAGGCTCACTCGTCGACACCTCGCCGGAACTGTTCGACGAGCACATCGCGGTCAACCTGCGGGGACCGTTCTTCATCATGCAGGCCGCGGTGCAAGACATGCTCGCACGGCAGGCCACTGGGTCGATCGTGAACATCCTGTCGATCTCATCGCACGGCGGGCAGTCCTTCATCGCCCCCTACGTCGCCGCCAAGGCCGGGCTGGTGGCGCTCACGAAGAACGCGGCCCACGCGCACCGCCACGACCGCATCCGGGTCAACGGGCTGAACATCGGCTGGACCGCCACCCCCACGGAGGACAGCATCCAGCGCCGGTTCCACGACGCGGACGACACCTGGCTCGAGAAGGCGGGTGCCTCCGTGCCCTTCGGGCGGATCGGCGACCCGGAGGAGATCGCCGACATGGTCGCCTTCCTCCTGAGCGACGGCTCCGGCATCGTGACAGGGTCGGTGATCGACTGGGACCAGATCGTCGTCGGGGGATTCGACTGAGGTCGGCTACCCGCGCCAATTCGCGTGGCGGTCCCCGATCCGCAGCGGGCCAACTGCGATTCTGGGGCGGTGACCGCCCCCACCTTGCCGCCTGAGGCGCCCGCGACGGGCGCCTCCGCCCGGCGGCGGCCTCCCGCTCGTCGATCCCTGGCGAGCGTCGTGAGGGGGGCGCGGAGCCGGGTGCGCCGGCCCCAGCGGCTGCTGCCCGAGCCCTTGGGCGTGCTGGCTGGAATCTGGGCGGCTGCGATCGGCTTCTCCCTGGCCGCGGTGCCGATGCTGATCGTGTGGATGGCCTCCCCAGGAACCGGGCTGACCTGGGTGGGGGCGCTTCGACTGGGGGGTCTGGTCTGGATCGTGGCGCAGGGCACCCCGGTGGCGATCGCGGGGGTCGAGCTCACCCTCCTGCCCTGGGGCCTGGCCATCATCGTGCTGCTCCTGCTCGCGTACGCGGGCGGCTGGGCCGCTCGGCGTTCGGGGCCAGGATCCTGGTCCGGTGTGGCGAGGCTCACGGCGGCTGGGGCACTCACCTATGCGGCCATCGTCGGCGTCATCGCCCACCTCGCCTACCAGCCGACCGCACGGGCCTCGCTGGTCGACGCTGTCCTGCACAGCCTTGTCCTCGCGATCATCGGCCTGGGCTGGGGCAGTGCCCGGGCGGCCGGGCTGCTGCCGGATCCGCGCATCCCCGCCCCGGCGCTCGCGATGCTGCGGGCCGGGGTCGGTGCGGTCCTCGCGATCCTGGCCGTCGGCGCCATCGCGGCTGCCGCCTCCCTCCTCGCGCACTTCGATGACGCCATCACCATGACCCAGTCGCTGGGCGGTGGGATCGGGGGTGGCTTGGCACTGACGTTGCTCGGCATCGCCTACGCCCCCGTGATTGCGGTCTGGTCGGCCGCCTATCTCCTCGGGGCCGGCGTCGTCCTCGCGCCGTCGGTCACGATGACGCCGTTCATCGCGACGAGCGCACCGACCGACCTGCCCCCCTTCCCGCTTCTGGCGGCCCTGCCCTCCGAGGCGCCGGTCTTCGCCTGGGGACTGCCGATGACGGGCGTGCTGGCCGGCGTGCTGGCGGGAATCCACATCGCCCGCAGCTGTCGTCGCGAGCCGCGGCTTACCCGACTGGCCCTGGCCGCCGGTGCCGCGGCCGTCACCGGGCTGCTCATGGCCGGCGTCGCGTGGCTGGCCTCCGGAGGACTGGGCTCGGACCGCCTGGCCCATCTCGGTCCCACCCCCGCCACCGTGGGCATCCTCGCTGCCGTGCTCGTCGTCCTGGGCGCCGTTCCCAGCGCCGTGGTGCCTGGACAGTCCGGCCTGCCCCGCCTTCGCGTGGCACGCACGAAGGCAGCCCGGCGGGGACACGCACCCGCAGATCCGGGCGAGGCACCCACCCCGGTGGCCGATCCGGCCGATACCGTCGAGGGCGAGGCGCTCGCTGCCCCTCCCGCGCCTGACCCCAGCCATCCGTAGCCCACCCACCGAGAGGATCCATCGTGGCCGATCAGAACCCGCCTGAGAGCGCGCCGCCGCCTCCCCCGGAGGGCGCGCCCCGCGGCGCGAACGTCGGCCTCGCCATGTCCTGGGCCTTCGACCGCTTCAAGGCGAATGCGGCGGCCTTCGTGGGTCTTGCGGCGGTGGTCACCGTCATCCAACTGGTGCAGGGACTGGGCACCCGGCCGATCCAGAACATCCTCACGGACTGCTCGAACCCGCAGACACCGGGCCAGGTCAACGCCTGCACGGCGGCCATCGGCGTCAGCGCGGTCGTGGCGATCGGGATCGGCCTCGTCTTCGCGCTGCTCGCCTTCATCGCCCAGATCGGCGTGCAGCGCGCGGCCATCCGCAGCACCCAGGGCGTGGCGCCGACGTTCGCAGAGATGTTCACGACGCAGTACCTGGGCCGGTACATCCTCTTCACGATCGTCTTCGTGATCTTGTTCATCGTCGGCCTGGCCCTGTGCATCCTGCCGGGCCTGTTCGTCATGTTCGTCCTGCAGCTGGGCCCGTACTACATCCTGGACAAGGGCTACAGCGTCGGCGACGCCATGAAGGCCAGCTGGCAGGCGGTCACGCGGAACATGAGCGCGGCCCTGCTGATGACGGTGATCAACGTGCTCGTGTACTTCATCGGCGGCCTGGTCTTCGGTCTGCTGACCCTCGTGACGCTGCCCTTCGGTGCCCTGTTCACCTCCCACCTGTACCGCCAGTTCAACCACGAGGAGATCGTGTAGTCGTCGGGCGGCCCGGCCCCGCGAAGCTGCGTCAGTTGTTGCTGGACAAATCGGACCGCAGACATCTACAACTGACGCAGCAACGGGGGAAGGTGGGCCGGCGAAGGCGGCGACCCGGCTGGATAGGGTTGCGGCGTGCCCGCGCGCCTCGTCGTCCTCGCCTCGGGTTCAGGCACCCTCCTGCAGGCGCTGATCGATGCCGCGCACGCGGGTGACCTCGATGCGGAGATCACCGCCGTCGGCAGTGACGTCCCCGACGTGACGGCGCTCGCGCGCGCCGAGGCGGCCGGCATCCCCACGTTTGTGGAGGCCCCGGCGTCGTATGCGAGCCGTGCCGAGTGGAACAGCGCCCTGACGGCGCGGGTGCGCTCCCTGGCGCCCGACTGGGTGGTCAGCGCGGGTTTCATGCGCATCCTTGGGGCCGAGTTCGTCGACGCCTTCAGCGGGCGCATCGTCAACACGCACCCGGCTCTGCTTCCGGCCTTCCCCGGTGCCCACGCGGTGCGCGATGCGCTGGCCTACGGGGTCAGGGTGACCGGCTGCACGGTCCATCTGGTCGACCACGGCGTCGACACCGGCCCGATCCTGTCCCAGCGCGCCATCGACGTGCGCCTTGGTGAGTCCGAGGCCGACCTTCATGAACGCATCAAGCAGATCGAACGACCCCTGCTGGTGGAGACCCTGTCCACCCTGATCGGAGGAAACCCGTGAGCGAGCAGTCCCGTCGACCCGTGCGTCGCGCCCTGGTGTCGGTCTATGACAAGTCCGGGCTCGAGGACCTCGCCCGCGGACTGTCCGTGGCCGGGATCGAGATCGTCTCGACCGGGTCGACCGCCAAGACCATTGCCGCTGCGGGAGTGCCGGTCACGGCCGTCGGTGATGTCACCGGCTTCCCCGAGACGCTGGACGGCCGCGTCAAGACGCTGCACCCGCACATCCACGGCGGACTGCTCGCGGACCTGCGCAAGGACTCGCACCGCGAGGCGCTCGACGACCTCGGCATCCTCGCCTTCGAGCTGGTCATCGTGAACCTCTACCCGTTCGAGCAGACCGTCGCCTCGGGCGCGGAGGTCGACGACTGCGTGGAGCAGATCGACATCGGGGGGCCGGCGATGGTGCGCGCGTCAGCGAAGAACTACGCCAACGTCGCCATCGTCACCTCGCCCGAACGCTACGGCGAGGTGCTGGAGGCGGTGGGCGCCGGCGGGTTCACCCTCGAGCAGCGGGCGGCCCTCGCGGTGGAGGCGTTCGCGCACACGGCCACTTACGACATCGCCGTGGCCTCGTGGCTGGGCAGCGTCGTGGCCCCCGACCCGGAGGGCGACGGCTTCCCGTCCTGGGTGGGTGCCGCGTGGCGGCGGGGCAGCGTGCTCCGCTACGGCGAGAACCCGCACCAGCGCGCCGCCGTGTACCTCTCGGCCCACCACGAGCCGGCGCTCGCCGGAGCGCACCAGTTCCAGGGCAAGGAGATGTCATACAACAACTACGTCGATGCCGACGCGGCTCGGCGAGCGGCGTTCGACCACCTCGAGCCCGCCGTGGCGATCATCAAGCACGCCAACCCGTGCGGTATCGCCGTGGGACGGGACATCGCCGATGCGTACCGCAAGGCGCTCGAGACGGACCCGGTCTCGGCGTTCGGGAGCGTCGTCGCGGCGAACCGCGAAGTGACCCGCGAGATGGCGGAGGCCATGGCCGAGATCTTCACCGAGGTGATCGTGGCGCCGTCGTACGAGCCCGGCGCGCTCGAGGTCTTCGCGGCGAAGAAGAACCTGCGCGTCCTCCAGGTCGAGGGCCCGCACATGGGCCAGCACATCGAGTCCCGGTCGATCTCCGGTGGCGTGCTCCTGCAGGTGACCGATGCCATCGACGCCGAGGGCGACGATCCGTCGACCTGGACGCTGGCCTGCGGCGAGGCGGCCGACGAGCAGACGCTGCGGGACCTGGAGTTCGCCTGGCGGGCCTGCCGGTCGGTGAAGTCCAATGCGATCCTGCTCGCCAAGGACGGCGCGGCCGTCGGCGTGGGCATGGGCCAGGTCAACCGTGTCGACTCCGCGCGCCTGGCCGTCGACCGCGCGGGGGACAGGGCCGGCGGTTCGGTGGCGGCCTCGGACGCGTTCTTCCCGTTCCCGGACGGCCTCGAGGTCCTGCTGGGTGCGGGTGTCCGGGCGATCGTCCAGCCGGGTGGCTCCGTGCGCGACGAGGAGGTCATCGCGGCGGCTCAGGCGGCCGGCGCGACGATGTACCTCACCGGCACCCGCCACTTCTTCCACTGAGCGCGGCGCCGGTGGCGGCAAGTCGAGGCCGGGGGCTCGAGGCTGCCCTGCTGACAGTCGGCCTCGGAGCCTTCATCGCGATCCAGTCAAAGGTGAACGGCGAACTCGCCCACTGGGTGGGCACCGGATTGTTCCCGGCGTGGGTGACCATGGTCACCGGCTTCATCATCCTCATCGTCGTGGTGTCGGCGCGACGAGCGGGTCGCGCAGGAGTGACCGAGGTGCTCGGCCGGGCCCGATCCGGCGCACTGCCTTGGTGGGTGTTCACGGGCGGCCTCTTCGGGAGCTTCTTCCTGATCGGGCAGAGCATCACGGTGCCCTTGGTCGGGGTGGCCGTGTTCACCGTGGCCACCATCGCCGGCCTGACGACCGGGTCGCTGATCGTGGACCGGCTCGGACTGACGGGCACCGGTGCGCGCCTCATCACGGCGAGACGGATCGTCGCAGCCGCGCTGGCGGTCCTCGCCGTCGGCATCGGCGTGTCCGACCGCCTCCAGACCGGCTCGTCCAGTGCCGCCATCGCGCTCCTCGCCCTCGCGTCGGGCATCCTTATCGCCCCGCAGCAGGCGTTCAACGGACGGGTGGCCGTCGCGGCCAAGGACCCGCTGGTCGGCGCCTTGGGCAACTTCACCGGGGGATTCCTGGCGATGAGCCTGACCCTGGGTATCGCCCTGGCGGCGGGGTTGTCACTGAATGATCCGGGCGCCGCTCCCTGGTGGGCCTTCCTCGGCGGCCCCCTCGGGCTTACGGTCATCGTGGGCGCGGCCTGGGCGGTTCCCCTGCTCGGGGTCCTCGTGTTCTCGCTGCTCTCGATCCTCGGTCAGCTCGTCGGCTCGCTGGTGCTGGACCTCCTGGCGCCGACCGAAGGGGCCAGCCTGGGCTGGCACATCTACGCAGGGGTGGCCATGACGTTCGTGGCGGTGCTCGTGGCCGCTGGTCCCCACGCCTTGCGGATCAGGCGCGCAGCGCGCCCATGAGGGCCTCGGGATACCGGGTTCCCACAGTCGCGCCGACCGGCGCAGCCTGATCGAGAGCCGCCTGCTGCTCGGCAGTGAGGACGATCGACGTGGCTGCGACGTTGTCCTCCAGGTGTGCGACCTTCCGGGAGCCCGGGATCGGAACGACGTCCTCACCCCGGGAGAGCACCCACGCGAGGGCCACCTGCGCGGGAGTCGTCCCGAGGCTCTCGGCGACCGTGCGCACCGCATCGACGATGTGCCGGTTGGCCTCGATCGCGTCGTCCTGGAATCGTGGCCAGGCACGGCGTCCGTCGTCGTCCGCGAAGTCCTCCTTCGACTGGATCGTGCCGGTCAGGAAACCGCGCCCGAGAGGCGAGTAGGCGACGAATCCGATACCCAGCCGTCGCACGGTGGCGAGCACCCCATCACTCTCGACATCTCGGGTCCACAGGGACCACTCCGTCTGCAGTGCGGTCACCGGATGGACGGCGTGCGCACGCTCGATCGACTCCGGTGATGCCTCGCTGAGGCCGAGGAAGCGGACCTTGCCGTCGGACACGAGGTCAGAGAGGGCTCCCCAGGTCTCCTCGATCGGCACCGTCCGGTCGATCCGGTGCTGGTAGTACAGGTCGATGCTGTCGATGCCCAGTCGGCGCAGGCTGGCCTCGCAGGCCTGCCGCACGTACTCGGGGCTGCCGTCGATGGTGCGCCGACCATCCTCGTGGAATCGCTGGCCGAACTTGGTGGCGAGCACCACCTCGTTCCGCCTCCGACGCAGGACGCGGGCGAGCAGCTCCTCGTTCGCGTACGGCCCGTAGGAGTCCGACGTGTCGAGGAAGGTGACCCCGAGGTCAAGCGCGTGCTCCGCCGTGGCCAGGGACTGCTCCTCGTCGGCCACCCCGTAGGCGAACGACATGCCCATGCAGCCCAGCCCCAGTGTCGATACCTCGAGGGCGGCCGATCCACTGCCCAGGATGCGAGTGCGCACACGGACTCCTAACGTCGTGGGGGATCAGGGATGCGGCGGTCCGGTCGAGGCGCGGACCACCAGTTCGGGAGTCAGGCGGACCTGCTTGACGGGGGTCCCGCCCTCCTCGGCCAGGTGGCTGAGAAGCAGTCGAGCCGCCTCCGAGCCGATCTCGTGCTGCGGCACGCGGATCGTCGTCAGCGGCGGATCGACCAGGTCCATGAAGGGCATGTCGTTGTAGCCGATGACGCTCAGGTCCCGGGGGATGCGCAGTCTGCGCTCGCGGGCCGCCTCGATGACGCCGATGGCGAGCTGGTCGTTCGCCGCCACGATGGCCGTGATGCGCGGATCCCGCGCCAGCATGCCCATCGCGGTCTCCTTCGCCTCCTCGATGTTCCAGGCGGTGACGGCGACGTTGCGCTTCGCCACGGAGAGCCCGAGCTCCCTCATGACGCGATTGAAGGCCTGGGCACGCTCATGTCCGGTCGAGGACCACTTCGGTCCTGCGAGATGCGCGATCTCGCGATGCCCCATGTCGTAGACGTGGTCGACGGCGAGGCGGATGCCATGCTGGTCGTCGGCGGCCACCGACGGCAGCTGGATGCTCTCGGTGACCCGGTTGATGAGGACGATCGGGAACCGGGATGCCAGTTCCACGAGCAGGGGATGGTCGCGCCGCGCGGTCGCGAGGATGAAGCCGTCGACTCGGCGGGCTCGCAGCGAGGCGACCATCTGCGCCTCGGTCGCGGGGTCGTTGTCCGTGTTCACCAGGAGCGGGGTGTAGCCGGCCCGCGACAGCGTGTCCTGCATGCCCCGGACCATGCCGGGGAACAGCGGGTTGGTGAGGTCCGGAATGACCACCCCGATGGTGTGGGACCGCGAGGTCCGTAGGCCGGAGGCCATGGGGTTCGGCACGTAGTTCATCGCTGCCGCGGCCTTGCGCACCCGTTCCACCGTGGCGGCGTTGACCAGATGCGCGGTGCGCGGGTTCAGGGCTCGCGAGACGGTGGCCGGGTGCACGCCCAGCTTCTGCGCGATGTCCTTCAAAGTCGCGGCCACGGCGTCACCCTAGGCGATGTGCATAGCGCCGCGCGCCCTGCACGGACAGCACGGTCAGCACGATGGTGCCCGCCGTCACCACCGTGAACATGGTGGCGGCGCCCCGGAAGTCGAGCAGGGACCCGGTGATGAAGGCACCGACGCCGTTGCCCAGGAACATGAAGCCCGCGAACAGCGAGACCGCCATGGCGCGCGCGGCATTGGAGAGCGTGGTGGCCCACGTCTGCAGCGTCGTGTGCATGGTCACCCACGCGATGCCCTGCAGTGAGCAGGAGATCAGGACGGACACGGGATTGACGACCGCGATCAGCAGGGCGAACCCGAGGCTCGCACTGACGCCGCCGATGAGCAGGAACCCGGCCGACGAGATCCGATCGGTGCTGCGGCGCACCACCTGGGACGAGATGAGGACGGAGAGCCCGTAGCTTCCGGTGGCCAATCCCGCGATGGCCGCCGAGCGCCCCGTGCGCTCGAGGGCCGCAGGCACGAGGTTGAAGCCGCCGAGCAGGGCCGCAGCCTCGAGGAACACCAGGCCGTACAGGAACCACGCCCAGGGATTGCGGGCCACCTCGCGGAAGGCGACGAGGACCGGGAGGCGGTCGTCGCCGGGCCGTGGGTTCGGCGAGCGCCGCAAGACGACGGCCAGGCCGAGGCACACCACCGCGGTGGTGACGAAGAAGGCCTGCCAGCCGACGACGAGGACGCCGATGCCGCCGAGGATCGTGCCGAGGGACAGGCCCAGGGCGACCCCCGTCTGGAGACTGGCGATAGACGACTGGCGCTGTCGCGGGTTCTCGATGGTGTCGCCCAGGAAGATGACCGCGGTCGGGAAGACGCCTGCCATCGTGGCGCCCGCGAGAGCTCGGACGCCGATGAACGGTCCGATGTCCATCGGGATCACGCTCACCAGGTCCATGGCGGCGGCGAGGACCAGCGCGAGGCGCAACGTCGCGATCCTGCCGAGCCGATCGGAGATCAGCCCCCAGATGGGCTGGGCCAGCCCGTAGGCGAGGAGGTACACGCTCACCGAGATCGTGATCGTGGTCAGGTCGACGTCGAAGTCCTGGCCCATCGTCACCAGCATGGGCGCCACGACCGACCGGTCGAAGGTCGCGACGAAGACCGCGAACGGCAGGAAGCGGGCCGTTCGGGCCAGCGTCCAGGCGGTCACGGACTGACCAGTGCGGCCAGGTCGCCCGCGTCCGGGGCGTAGGCGCCGCAGGCCTGGCGGATGCCGACGAGCACCAGCAGGTCGGCGATGTCCACCTGCTCGCTCTCCACCAGACCGACCTGCGGATCCCGCAGCAGCGAGAGGTATTCGTCGCTGCCGAGGACCTCGTCGGCCTCCTGCAGGCAGGCCTGCACCTCGTCCCTGGGGCCGTGCAGAAGCCAGGCCGTCGCCTCGGACCACAGTGAGGTGAGTGCCGCCACCACGTCCGCCGGCGTGCCCTCCGGCGCCGCCAGCACCGTCCCGAGATAGCGGTCCGACACGTCGGCCGAGGTACGCCAGACCGTCATCCCGGCCCGCTCGGCGCGGACGCGCGCCTCAGCGGTGAGGATGGTGCCGGCGATCCGACCGTCGATGAGCGCCTGCCCGCGGGCGGGTGTGGAGCCCAGCTCCTCGAAGGGCACCTCTCGGAAGTCGATGCCGAGCTCGCCCAGCATGGTGAACAGCAGCAGGGCGAATCCCGACCGGAGGACGTCCACCCCAAGCGGCCCGGCGGCGAGGTCGGTCTCCGACGTGATCTCGGGCCGAGTCGTGAGGGCGAGGCCGAGACCGCGGTCGATAGGGCGCAGCATCCGAACCGGCACTCGGGAGCCCACCGGGTTGCGGTCCGTCGTCGCGTACAGCAGGACATTGTCGGGGCTGGTGACCGCCACGTCGATCTCGCCGGCCTGCAGCGCAGCGAACTGGCCCGGGGACGAGCTGACCGCCGTCGTCACGATGTGGAGACCGTTCCGGGTGTCGAGTCCGAGCCGACGCGCGGCGATGACGACGGGCGACGTGCTGAACTGGCCGAGCGTGATTCGAGTGGCCACGGCATCTCCAGTGCAATCGTGAGCAGCGATCGACAGGGCAAATCCGATCCGCTGTCGGGGTCACAGCATGCCAAATCCCTCTTAGGTGTCAACTTCGGAACAACTTGGCGATTCCTGTTGACAACGGCTGGGAGCGGGTGCAGGGTCGCGCTATTGCAATCGATTGCGCAACCTTGGAGGTTATGCATGAACCACGTTCACCGTCGGCTCGGCCGACGCTCACGGGTAGTTGGCCTCGCCGCTGCTCTCGCGGTGGCCGGCCTGGTCGCCAGCGCGTGCAGCTCGAGCGACAGCGGATCCGCTGCCGCATCGGCCGCTCCCGCAGCCAGTTCGGCGGCCTCTGAGGCGGCCGCCGGTGGTGACACCTCTGCCGAGGGCCCGATCCGCATCGGCATCTCGCTCCCGCTCACCGGCGACTTCTCGCAGCCCGGTAGTGAGGCCAAGAAGGGCTACGAGGCCTGGGCGTCGATCATCAATGCCAACGGTGGTCTGCTGGGCCGTCAGGTCGAGCTGGTCATCCTCGACGACGCCAGCAGCCAGGAGCAGGTCGTCACGGACTACAACAACCTGATCAGCCAGGAGAAGGTCGACCTGCTGCTCGGTACGTTCTCGTCCCTGCTGAACTTCCCGGCCTCGACCGTGGCCGAGAACAACCAGATGGTGCTGGTGGCTCCGGCCGGCGGCTCGCCGAAGATCTTCGAGGCGAACCCGAAGTTCTACTTCTTCGCCCAGCAGGCGACCGCGCCGAACCAGGCGAACCCGTTCGTCAACATGATCGCCGCGCTGCCGGACGATCAGAAGCCGAAGACGGCGGCCTACGTGACCCAGGACGACCCCTTCGCGGCCCCGGTCATCGAGTCGATGCAGTCGCAGCTCGAGGAGATGGGCGTCAAGACGGTCTACTCCGAGGTCTACCCGCCTGAGACGACCAACCTGCAGCCCTTCGCCAGCAAGATCGCGGCGGCCAAGCCGGATCTGATCGCTCAGGGCGCCGTGTTCGAGGATGGCGTCAGCCTCGTCAAGAGCCTGATCCAGGTGGGCTACAACCCGAGCCTGCTGTTCCAGACCTCGGCACCGTCCAACGGCTCGCAGTTCACCGATGCCATCGGCACCGGCAATGAGAACGGCATCTTCTACGCCGTGTCGTGGAGCGAGAAGGCGCCGACGCCGGGCAACGAGGAGTTCATCGCCGAGTACCAGAAGCAGAACGGCGAGGGCCTGGTTCCGGCTGAGGATGCGGCCGACGCCTACGCCGCTGCCGAGGTCCTGGCGGCGGCCGTCGAGGGCACCGGTGGACTCGACAACGTGGCGCTGAAGGACTGGCTGCACGCCAACTCGGTCGAGACGATCCTCGGCCAGCTGTCCTGGGATGAGATCGGCCGCCCGCAGGGCGACTTCCTCCTGGCGCAGTGGCAGGACGGCAGCGTCGAGATCGTCGCTCCTGAGGGTGCGTCGACCAACGGCGGCAACGTCATCGTCCCGAAGCCGGCCTGGCAGTAGAAGTGACGACCCGGCTCGCGCCTCCCGCATGGGAGGCGCGAGCCGGGGTCGGGCGCGTGAGTCCCCGCGCCGGCGATGTCCTCCGCCCTGCGATTCCCCAACGCCACACCAAGCCCCAAGAGTCCCGATGACGACCGGCCGGGTCACCGGCCAGGAGAGTGATAGCCCGTGGAGATCGTGCAGGTACTGGCCTTCGGCCTCCTGCTGGGCGGCGTCTATGCGCTGCTCGCATCTGGAGTCACCCTGATCTTCGGAGTCCTGGACGTCGTGAACGTCGCGCAGGGAGCCTTCCTTGTCTTCAGCGCCCTGTTCACCTGGCAGATCTGGGATGCCTTCGGAGTCGAGCCCCTGCTGCTCATCCCCGTGATGGGCTTCCTCATGGGTGTGCTCGGCTGGGGCATCTACCGGGGCATGGTCATGAGGGTCGCCCCGCAGGGACCGGGCATGACCGTCCTGCTGATGTTCGGCGTGGCGCTGACCCTCGAGGGCATCCTCAACCTCATCTTCGGCAACAAGTTCAAGTCCGTCACACCCCCCTACTTCACCGAGTCCTTCACCATCGGGCAGCTGGTGATCCCGCTGCCCCAGCTGATCTCCGGGGTCCTCGGCTTCCTGATCCTCGGTGGGATCTACGCCTACCTGCGCCTGTCCTGGGCGGGCCGGGCGCTGCGCGCGTCCGCCCAGAACAAGGATGGCGCGGCGCTGGTCGGGATCTCGTCGGTGAAGTCCGCGTCCTTCGCGTTCGCCATCGGCGCGGCGACGGCCGGCGTGGGCGGCGTCCTCCTCAGCATCATGTACCCGATCTACCCGGCCACCCAGTACGACTGGATCGCCAGACTCCTGGGCATCGTCGTGCTCGGCGGCTTCGGCAGCATCCCCGGCGCCGTCATCGGCAGCCTCATCCTCGGCATGACCGAGGCCTTCGCCAACACCTACCTTCCGCAGTGGTCGTCGCTGTTCTTCTACGGGACGATCCTGCTGATCCTGCTCTTCCGCCCACACGGACTCATGGGCGCCAAGACGCGGGAGGACGTCGCATGATGGCCAACCTGCGCAGGCCGCGGGTCTTCATCCCCGTCATCCTGCTGGTCCTGCTCGCGCTCATCCCGATCGTCGTCCAGGACAGCAAGTACCAGCAGTCCGTGCTGATCGTGTGCTTCCTTTTCGCGATCATGGCGTCCGGCTGGAACCTCATCAGCGGACTGGCAGGCTACGTCTCGCTCGGCCACAGTGTCTACCTCGGCATCGGCATGTACACCGGCGCGATCCTGGGCAAGGCCTGGGGCGTCGAGCCGATGTTCCTCATCCCGCTGGGCGCGATCGTCGCCGCCGCCGTCGCGCTGGTGGTCGGCATCATCGTCCTGCGGACCAAGAGCCACGCCTTCGTCATCATCACGATCGCCGTGCTGCTGTCGTTCCAGCTGCTGGCCGCCAATCTCAAGAAGCTGACGGGCGGGTCCGACGGCATCATCGTGCAGCAGCCGTCATGGGCCGTGGACCTCGGCACGAAGCCGTACTACTACGTGTTCTTCGCGCTCCTCGTGCTGACCATCCTGCTGTCGGCCTTCGTCATGAGCTCGCGACTGGGCGCCGGACTGGTGGCCATTCGCAACGACGAGGGCAAGGCGGCCTCGATCGGCATCAACACCACGGTCTACAAGGTGACCGCCTACGTGCTCAGCGCGATCCCGTTCGGCGCCGCGGGTGCGCTGTACGGCCAGTACCTCGGCTTCGTCAACCCGCTCGGCGCGTTCGCGATCCTCACCAGCGTCTACCTGGTGCTGGCAGCCCTCATCGGTGGTCGTGGCACCCTGTGGGGCCCTGTGCTGGGCGGGTTCATCGTGGCCATCGCGAACGAGGCGGCGACCACCATCTCGGGCGGGGTCAGTGCCCGCGTCCTGATCATGGGCGCGATCCTCATCCTCACCGTGATGTTCATGCCGGCCGGCCTGCTCCCAAGCATCAGCTCGATGATCGAGCGGAGGAAGGCGAAGCGTCAGACCGTCAAATTCATCGACCAGGCGTCTATCGCCTCGTCGCTGAGCGACGTGGACACGACGCTCATCGCCCCACGGCCGCATCGTCGTGATCACGCCGGCGATGCCGTGCTGGAGGTGCGCAACGTCGTCAAGACCTTCGGCGGGGTGGACGCCGTCGGGGGCGTGAGCGTGGCGCTGCAGCGCGGGAGCATCACCGGCCTCATCGGACCCAATGGGTCCGGCAAGACCACCCTGTTCAACTGCATGACCGGAACGATCCGCCCGACATCCGGGCAGGTGATCCTCGCGGGCAACGACATCACGTCGGAGCGGGTGTGGACGCGGGCGCATGACGGCCTCGGCCGCACGTTCCAGATCACCCGCCTGTTCAAGTCGATGACTGTCCTCGACAACCTGGTCGCTCCCTTGGAGCGCACCAGCGCGCGACAGATGGTGGCGGGCCGCTACACGGGCGACGAGGTGGAGAGGGCGCGCGACATCCTCGAGTTCATGGGCCTGCAGGAGTTCGAGCGGCAGAACGCCGCGGCCCTGAGCTTCGGTCAGCAGAAGCTGGTCGAGCTGGCCCAGGTGCTCATGCTCAGGCCGAGCGTCATCCTGCTGGACGAGCCCGCGAGCGGCATCAATCCCACGCTCATCGAGAAGCTCGCCAACGTCATCCGACGGCTGAACGAGGCCGGCACGACCGTGCTCATCGTCGAGCACAACATCCCTCTGGTGCTCAGCCTGTGCGACCACATCCATGTCCTGGCCGAGGGGAAGATCCTGACCTCCGGCAGCCCGGAGGAGATCAGGAACGACCCCATGGTCATCGAGGCCTACCTCGGCCCCGATCACATGCTGGAGGCCCCCGGTGTCTGACGTCGTCCTGACCATGACCGATGTCGAGGCCGGCTACGGCGGCGGCCTCGTCCTGCAGGGGCTCTCCCTGGAGCTCGAGCGCGGCACCATCACCTGCATCGTGGGCCCCAACGGAGCCGGCAAGAGCACGGTCCTGCGGGTCATCAGCGGCCTGCTCAAGCCGAACACCGGATCGGTGGTCCTGGGCGGGCAGCCGATCGGGGGGCTGCCGCCTGCGGCGATCCTGAAGGCTGGCGTGGCGCAGGTGCCCCAGAACCGCGCGCTCTTCGACGGCATGAGCGTGCATGAGAACGTGCTGATGGGCGGCTACCTCATCCGGCGGCAGCGGTCCCTGCTCCACGAGCGCCTGGAGATGGTCGGGGACCTCATCCCGATCGTCCGGGAGCGCGCCCACGACAAGGCGGGCAACCTCTCGGGCGGGCAGCGCCGGATGGTCGAGATCGGCCGTGCCCTCATGCTCGATCCCAGCGTGATCCTCATGGACGAGCCGTCCCTGGGCCTGGACCCGAAGTCCGTGGCCAAGGTCGCCGAGCTCATCCGCGAGGTGGCGTCGACGGGCCGCACCGTGCTGCTGGTCGAGCAGAACGTCCGCCTCGGCATGAACCTTGCGACACACGGCGTCGTGATGGAACAGGGGACGGTCCGGCTCTCCGGCGAGGCTGCCGGCATCGCCGACAACCCGGAGATCGCCACGATGTACCTGGGCAAGGCCGGAGGCTGACATGCCCCGCCTGGCTGACGCAGAGGTTCCTGACGTGAACACCCCCTGGGCCTTCGGCTTCCCGTCGGAGGAGTACGCCCGTCGTCGTGCGGCCACGCTGACGCTCGCCGAGGAGAGCGGGGCCGATGCGGTCCTGTCCTTCGGCGAGAACCGCTCGGGTGCGGCGGTCACCTACCTGACGGGCTGGCCCGTGTCGCGCCTGGCCGTTCACCGCCTCGGCACGAGTGAGAGCCGGATGTGGGTGCAGTTCCACAACCACGTGCCGCAAGCCCGCCGCATCGCGGTCGACACGGAGGTCACGGACGCGGCCGAGGGCTACGTCGATCGGCTGCTCGACGGCCTGTCGCGCGCGGCCACGCTGGGCAGCGTGCCTCGGCCGGTGGCCGGCGCGGCCCGGGAGCGGGGCGTCGACCTCGTCCCACTCGATGCGGCCCACGCACGGCTGCGCCGCATCAAGTCCGCTGCCGAGCGTGAGGCGCTGTCCTTGGGCGCGCTGGCGAGTGATGCAGGAGCAGCCGCCCTCATCGACGCCTGTGTGCCGGGTGCGACCGACTGGGACCTGCTGGCCGCGGCGCGCTCCGCCTACTCACGGCTCGGGGCCCGTGACCACATCTGCTACATCGGCGTCACGGACATGGCCGATCCAGACCGCGATGTGCCCTCGCAGGTACCGGAGGGCCGCGTGCTGCGCCGCGGATCGGTCGTGACGTTCGAGCTCAGCGCGGCCGTGGCGGCCGAGTACCCCGGTCAGGTGCTCCGGACCGTGACGCTCGGCGAGCCTAAGGACACGTACGTGCGGCTGCACGAGGTAGCGATGCAGGCGCGGTCGCGCATGCGCGAGGCCATGAGGCCCGGAGTACCCGCGCGCGAGCTCATCACCGCAGCGGCGGTTATCGAGGAGGCGGGCCTGACGACCACCGACGATCTGTTCCACGGCCTGGGCATGGGCTACCTGGAGCCGATCGGCTCCAGTGCATCGCGTGAGCCCCAGCAGGTGCCCGCCATCGACCTGGCGGCCGGCATGGCGGTCGTCGTCCAGCCGAACGTCACCACGACCGATCACCGCGCGGGAGTGCAGACCGGCGAGATGGTGCTCGTCACCCCCGACGGCATCGAGGACATCCATCGCCTGGAGCCCGGGCTTGTCATCCGAGGAGGAAGCAGCTGATGGCCGAGCAGGATCGCCTCGTCAAGGAGGCCATCGCCCACTGGGCGCCGCGGTTCACGACCAATGGCGTGGCCGTGTCGGACTTCCAGTCGGTGACGTCCTCCGTCGAGCGCTGGGAGGACTGGTGCGATGCGTGGGTGGCCGCCGGTGCGGTCCACGAGGACCTGGGCCGCGAGGCGCTGGACGAGGGGCGCCTGCGATCGGCCGGCAATCACCTGTCGACCGCTGCCGTGTACTACCACTTCGGCAAGTTCGTGTTCGTCGACTATCCGGAGAAGATGCGGGACGCGCACATGCGCGCGGTCCGCTGCCTGACCGATGCGCTGCCGTTCCTCGATCCGCCGGGGGAGCGGATGGAGATCGAGTTCCGCGGATTCCCCATGCCCGCGGTGCTCCGCAAGCCGCACGGAATCGAGCGCCCGCCGGTGGTCATCATGATCAGCGGCCTCGACTCCACCAAGGAGGAGCTGAGGTCCACCGAACAGCTGTTCCTGGACCGGGGCCTCGCCACCCTTGCCGTCGACGGGCCGGGGCAGGGGGAGTCGGAGTACGACCTGCCCATCGAACCCGCGTGGGAGGAGGTCGGGCACGCCATCGTCGATGCCATCGAGTCGCGCGACGACCTGGACCACGACCGCATCGGGGTCTGGGGCGTCTCGCTCGGTGGCTACTACGCACCGCGGATGGCCTCCGGTGAGCACCGCCTCAAGGCGTGCGCGGCGCTCGCCGGGCCGTTCGACTGGGCGGGCATCTGGGAGGGGCTGCCGGAGCTGACCCGTCGCACGTTCACGGTGCGGTCGCACCAGCCGGATCAGGCATCAGCGAAGGAGTACGGCCGCCAGCTCACCCTCGAGGGCCGGGCCCAGGACATCCGCTGCCCGCTGTTCATCGTCTTCGGAGCGCGAGACCGCCTGATCCCGTCCACCGAGGCGGAGCGGCTCGCTGCCGCAACCGGCGGGACGCTCCTGATGCTGCCGGACGGCAACCACGGCTGCGCGAACGTCGCGGCCAAGCACCGCAACAAGACCGCCGACTGGATGGCAGCACAGCTGTCCTGAGGCCCCCCTGCCCACAACGCACCTGCACACCACTGGGAAGACAACGGAGGATCGGCAATGACAGGCATCAACACTCTCGGGTGGATCGGCCTCGGCAACATGGGTGCACCGCTCGCCACCCGTCTTGTCAGGGCCGGCTACGACGTGGCGGTGTGGAACCGCACGGCGTCGAAGGCGGAGCCGGTCGTCAGCGCCGGGGCCTCCCAGGTCTCAGCGATCCGTGACCTCGGCGCGCGCGATGTCGTCTTCAGCATGGTCAGCGCCTCCAAGGACCTCGAGCACGTCATGCTCGATCCCGAGGTCGGCCTGCTGACCGGCGACGAGGTGCCCGATGTCGTGATCGACTGCTCCACCGTCAGCGTCGAGACCAGTCGCAAGGTCCGCGAGGCCGCCGACGCTCGGGGCGTGCGCTTCTTCTCCGCGCCGGTGAGCGGCAACGGCAAGGTCGTGGCTGCAGGAAAGCTGAGTGTGGTGTGCAGCGGCGATGAGGAGACCTTCGCCATGGTGCGCCCGATGATCGAGGCACTCGGCCGGTCCGTGACGTACGTCGGCGAGGGCGAGGCCGCTCGGCTCGTGAAGGTGTACCACAACCTGCTGCTGGGCATCTACACGCAGGCGCTGGCCGAGATCCTCGTCCTCGGGGAGAAGGGCGGGGTCAAGCGCGAGGACATCATGGACTTCATCAACAACTCCGTGATGGGCTGCATGTTCAGCCAGTACAAGACCCCAGCCCTGGTGAACCTCGATTTCCATCCGACGTTCACGCCCGTGCTCCTGCGCAAGGACTTCGATCTCGGCCTCACCGAGGCGCGCGCGCACGAGGTGCCCATGCCCATCACGAACCTGACGCGCGACATCATCGAGTCGACCATCGGGCATGGCCACGCGACCGAGGACTTCGCGACGATGCTGCTGGTGGCGGCGGCCAACGCCGGCATCGAGCTCAAGAGCGAGGACGCCGACGTGTCGGACGGGCTCGATCCGGAGTGACCGTCGTGGAGGAGCCCACCGGAGAGTTCATCAGGCGCCGACAGGTCAGCGGGACGGCCATGGGGACCATGCGCACCGTGCTGGACTACGCCGAGGCCGGGGTCCAGGTCACCGATGAGCCCGCGGTCGCCGGCGGGGGAGGCTCGGGACCGACCCCGCTGCAGTCCGTCCTCGGCGCCCTTTGCGGCTGCGAGGCGGTGACCTTCCGCCGGACGGCCACCGAGTTCGACTTCGACTACGAGCGGATCGACTTCGAGGCTGCCTGCACCATCGACATCCGGGGCCGGAGCGGGGACCGATCGGTGCGCCCGCACTTCCAGACCGTCCGGCTGCAGGCGTTAGTGACCACCGAGGAGCCGCAGAGCCGGCTGGACGAACTCGTCGACGAGGTCCATGCCCGCTGCCCGGTCATGAACCTGATGAAGGATGCCGGGGTGCGCCTGGACATCCGCTGGCAGGTCGTCAGCCCGGGAACTCCAGGCCGAGATCCCGCATCATGACCATGGCTGCATTGCGGCCGGGCGAGCCGGTGATCGATCCCCCGGGATGGGTGGTGCCACCGGTCTGGTAGAGCCCCGGGATCGGCAGCTCGTGGCTGGCCCAGCCGGGCACCGGTCGGAGGGGGCCGCTGAACGGCACGCCCTTGTCCCCGCCGTGTGCGCAGCCGTTGATCATGTGCGGGTTCCAGCGCTCGATGTCCAGGGGGCTCTTGACGATGCGGGCCTCGATGTGGGCCTCGGTGACGTTGGGAATCGCTGTGGCGACGTACTCGACCATGGCGTCCGCATGACGTTCCTTCACGTCGTCCCAGCTGGCGCCGCCGTACGGTGCCACGTGGGAGCAGGGAACCAGCAGCTTGACCGTGTGCTTGCCCTCGGGAGCCCGCGACGGATCGACGATCGTGGGAGTCGCGATCAGGGTCCAGGCCGAACCGATGACGGGCTTGCGGTCGCGGATGTCGCGCACCATGTCCATGACCTGCTGGGGCCACTGGGCGAGGCCGCTGCTGACGGCCGTGTCGGCGGGTGACTTGCCTGCGAACGTCGGCACCTCATCCATCACGAGGAAGGCGGCGAAGAGCGGGATGCCGATGTCGTAGGTCTCGACGCCGTAGACGAAGTCCTCGCCCCATGCCTCACGCGGCGCCATGTCGAGCAGGTGCTTCACGTGGATGGTCGACAGCACGGCCTCGCGGGCCAGGTACTGCGTGCCGTCGGTGGACTCCACGCCGACGCAGCGGCCATCCTCCAGGAGGAGCCGAGCGACCGTGACCCCGCATTCGATACGTCCACCGTGCGCCTCGATCACCGACACCAGCGCGTCCGTGAGACGCCCGGAGCCGCCGACCGGGATCGTCCACGAGCGCTTCTGGCGGCCGCCCATGATCGAGTAGGGCATGACCCCGGACCCGGGGAGGTCGACGGACCCGAAGGTCTGGCAGGCCTCCCAGAGGAGGAAGGCCTGGATGTGCTCCTCCTCGAACTCGTGCCGGATCACGTCGACGGCGCTCAGTGCCCGTCGACGTCGCCACGTGCCGCCGTTGGGCAGCTCGTCGAGCAGCGCGTCGAGCGGCTTTCCCCAGCCGATGGGCGTGTTGTTCGCGGCCCCGAAGGCGACCTTGGCGCGGTCCCAGTCCTCGAGCATCGCCAGATAGGTGTCGGCATCCCTGCGGCTGAACCGCGCGAACTCCTCGTACGTGCGCTCGGGGTCGAGGTACATGCCGACCTGCTCGCCATCCGGCATCGCCACGCGCGCCACCGGATCCGGGTCGACGTACGCGAGGCCATGGTCGGAGACCAGGCCCAGGGTGTCCTGGGCGATCACCGGGTTCGACTGGATGATGGTGTGCCCGGTGGAGCACGAGTCCATGAAGTACCCCGGCAGGTATTCCTCGGTGGCCACGCCGCCACCCGGGATCGGACGGGCATCGACCATGAGGACGCTCTTGCCCGCTCGCGCCAGGTAGGCGGCCGTGATGAGGGCGTTGTGGCCGGCGCCCGCGACGACGATGTCCGCGGTATGCAGTTCCGTCATGCAATCGATTGTATTCCGCGAGCCAGGCGGCGTCGGAGGAATCAGGAATCCATGGCGGCGACGATCGCCTCCGCGGTGATCGGGAGGTCCCGCACGCGGACCCCGAGGGCGTCGGCCACGGCGTTCCCGACGGCCGCCGCGGTCGGTCCCATGGAAGCCTCTCCTGCACCGAGCCAGGGCTCGTCGGGGCGTTCGACGAGCGCGACCTCCACGGGGGGCACCTCGCTGAAGTGCAGGATCGGGTACTCCTCCCAGGTATCCGACAGGACGCGTCCTCCTGCGAACCGCACGCGCTCCAGGAGCGTCCACGACAGCGACTGGACGGCCCCGCCCTCGAGCTGGTTGACGGCGCCATCGGGATTGACGATGCGTCCGCAGTCGGCGGCGAGCCAGGCGCGGACGACGCGGACGCTGCTCACGGCCTCGACCTCCACGACGGCCGCGCACCAGGCGCCCGTGCCCTTGTACCGGGCGTAGCCGATCCCGCGCCCGTGACCCTCGGCGAGAGGGGATCCCCATCCGGACTCCTGAGCGGCCCTCTCGAGGACGACGCGTCCTCGAGGATCGCCGAGATGACGCAGGCGGTATTCGACCGGGTCGATGCCATGGTGCCGGGCGAGATCGTCGAGGTGGGACTCGATGGCGAAGACGTTCAGGTGCGCGCCGAGGGAGCGCATCGCGGAAGACCGGATCGGCATCGTCAGGGCGCGATGCGCGACCGCACGCACCGAGCCGACCTCGTACCCCGGGATCGCATTGCGACCCGTGCCCGCGCCGGCCGCCTGCGGGGGGTCGCCTGCCGGCGGAATCGGCGTGCCGTCCTGCTGCTCCTCGTACGCGAGGAGCGAGGGCGTGGGCAGGGTCCCGGGGCGGGAGGAATGCCCGTTGCCGAACCCGTCCCACGACCACGCGGTGACCTGGCCGTCGGCGTTCGTCTCCGCCGCCAGGTCGACGACCATGGCCGGCCCGAACGGCGACCAGCCGAGCTCATCCTCACGGGTCCACGTGACCTGCACCGGGCGGCCCGGCAGGCGGGCGGCCAGCAGCGCGGCGTCGTAGGCGACGTCGTCGGCGGGGTTGTGCCCGTAGCAGCCGGCGCCCTCGACGTGGGTCACCTGCACGCGGTCGACCGGTCGGTCGAGAGCCCGGGCGATGTCGCGGCGGAGCGGGTGGACGCCCTGCGTGTGGCTCCAGATCCGCAGGAGACCCTCCTCCTGCACGGCCACGGCACAGGCGGGCCCGATGGAGGCGTGGGCGAGGAAGGGCCGGGTGTAGCGCGCCGCGAGAGTGGGCGCATCGATCGATGGCCCGTCGGACAGCGCCGTGTCGTCCGTATCCGCGGTCGTGAGCTGCTCGACCATGTCGCCATCGGAGAGCGAGGAGTCCGGCACCTGCCACTGCGCGCTCTCCCGGAGGGCCTCTGCGCCCGCGCGGGCCGCGATCTCGTCCTCGGCGACGACGGCGAGCAGGTCTCCGTCCCGTACGACGTCGGTGACCCCGGCGATCCCCAGCGCCGACTCCTCATCCACGTCCACGAGGCGGGCTCCTCGGGCGGGGCGCCGGACCATGCGGGCGAACCTCATGCCGGGCAGGCGCATGTCCTGGACGTATCGCGGCCGACCGAGGACCTTGTCGGCGAGATCGAGCCGGGGCAGGTCCGCGCCGACGATGCCGCTCGGGTCATAGGAGGCGATGGTGGGGTCGATGGCGACGGCGAGGTCGACCTCGGCGGCGAGGTCCGCGTAGGACACGCTGGCATCGTCGACGACGAACCGGCCCTCGGCAAGGCTGGGTTCGGCACCCAGCCGCCGACGGGCGGCGTCCGTGAACAGCTGTCGTGCCTGGGTCGACGCGGCGTGGAGCGCGCCTCCCGAGTGCTGCACCGAGAGGCTCCCCGCCGTGAAGGTCTCGTCGGGTCCGGACGTGTCCGGCGGCGCGAGCTCGACCGAGTCCACGTCGACGGCCAGCGCATCCGCGACGATCTGCACCAGGGCCGTCGCGATGCCCTGCCCGAGTTCGGACTTGCCGGTGCGCGCTCGGACGATCCCCTCGTGGGTGAAGTCGAGCCAGTCGCCGATGAGGGGGGCAGCGGCCAGGGAGGGGTTGCCGGGCTTCGCGGGCACGTCACTCGCCCCCGGCGGACACGACGGCATCGACGATCCGGTTGTGGGCGCCGCAGCGGCAGAGGTGGCCGTCCAGGGCCGCACGCACCTCGTCGCCCTCGACGTGGCGCCCCTCAGCATGTGCCTGATCGACCAGCGCGGCCGCTCGCATGACGATCCCGGAGAGGCAGTAGCCGCATTGGCCGGCCTGGCCGTCGATCAGGTGGCGCTGCACGGGATGCGGTCCCGCCTCCGTGAGCCCCTCCACCGTGACCACCGACTTGCCGGCCGCAGACCAGATCGGCGTGTCGCACGAGTGCGTCGGCTGGCCATCCACCCATACCGTGCAGGCTCCGCAGGAGCCGACGCCGCACCCGTAGCGGGTGCCGGTCAGCCCGAGGCGGTCCCGCAGCACCCAGAGGAGGGGCGTGCCGTCAGGGCAGCGGACCTCGTGGTCGCGCCCATTGACGGTCAATCGGTGAGCGTCCGGCATGCGGGGATCCTCCGGAAGTCCTTGAGATCGACAGCAATCGATTGCATAATCATAAGGCAACCCGCCCCCTCGCGTCAGGAGCTCCCATGCCTCAGCGGATCAGCTATGTCCCGTTCGACTCCCTCGGCGAGGCGATGCAGGACGAACTGCGCCGCTGTGCGGAGCACGGAACTCCGCGGCCGGAGTCATCGGCGGTTCGAGCGCACTCGGAGCGGTCCTTCTGGTTCTTCGCGAACTCGTGGCAGAGCATCTTCCGCGAGGGCGTCGTCGAGCACTCCCTGAAGGAGCTGTGCCGCGTGTACATCTCGCGCACCGTCACCTGCGAGTTCTGCGGCAACCAGCGGTCCGAGAAGGCTGCTGCCGAT
This sequence comes from Actinomycetales bacterium, assembly GCA_016125355.1. Taxonomy (GTDB): domain Bacteria; phylum Actinomycetota; class Actinomycetes; order S36-B12; family S36-B12; genus UBA10649. The sequence continues at coordinate 184,524 of WGLX01000009.1, forward strand.
GGCCTGCAGGAGATGCAGTACGACGACCTGCTCAACTTCGAGACCTCGGAGGTGTACTCCGACGAGCAGAAGGCGGCGCTGCGGTACGCGCAGGCCATCGCCTGGGGTCCGAACAGTGTCGACGAGGATGCGATGTGGGAGGCCCTGAACCGGTACTTCACCGAGGAGCAGCTCGTGGAGCTCGGCTGCTTCATCGGGCTCACCTTCGGCCAGCAGAGCTGGATCCGACTCCTCGGCATCGACCACCACCAGTACCTCGCCGGCACCGCGGCGTCGATGGCGCCGGGGTTCGAGGACGCCCGTGCCCTGGCGGAGTCCAAGTCGGACTCCGGGTACTGGGCCCGCTGACCGCCGCAGCACGCCGTCCGCGGCGGGCGCGTCAGGCCAGGATGCGGCCGGGCGACTCCAGCAGCACCGTGAACTCGCGCATCCACTGCGCGGCGATGGCTCCGTCGACGGGACGGTGATCGACCGACAGGATCACGCGGAGCACCGTGGCGGGGACGATGCTGTCGCCGACCACGACCGGCTCGGGGCGCGCCGCACCCACCGCCAGGATGGAGGAGTGCGGGGGATTGATGATGGCGGTGAACTCCTCCGTGCCGTACATCCCGAGGTTCGAGATGCTGGTGGTACCGCCCTCCAGCTCGTGCTGGCGGAGCTGACCCGACCGCGCCCGCTCGGCGAGGTCGCGTGAGGCTCGGGCGATCTGCGTGACGCTGAGCGCCTCCACCCCGCGCAGCACGGGAGTCACGAGCCCGGTGTCCGTGGCCACCGCGATGGCGATGTCGACTCCTGAGAACTGCCGGACGTGGTCCTCGGTCCAGATGACGTTCATGGCCGGCACCAGGCTGTGCGCACGTGCCATGGCCTTCACGAGGAGGTCGTTGACCGACACCTTGACATCCTCGCCGGCATTGATCTCGGCACGGAGCTCCATGAGGCGATCGACCCGTGCGCTGCCCTTGACGTAGAAGTGCGGCGCCGTGGTGACGCTCTCGGTGAGACGGGTCGCGATGGCGCGCCGCAGCCGCGTGTGCGGGATGTCGACGAAGCCGGGCTCCGTCGCGCTGGGCGTGGCCGTTGCTGCCGGTGCTGATGGCGAGGCTGCGGGGCGCGTGCCCCCTGCAGCAATAGCAGCCTCGACGTCACGCCGGCGGATGCGCCCGTTCGGGCCGGTGCCGACGATGGCGGTGACGTCGATGCCGGCCTCATTCGCCCGCTTGCGTGCGATCGGGCTGATGAAGATGCGGCCGGAGCCTGCCGCCGCCGTCGGGGGCGCCGGCGTCCCGGAGCCCGCGGGGGCCGCGGGTGATGGCGAGACGTCGGGCTCGGACGCGGGTGCCGCGGGCGCCGCCGTGCTGGCCGCTCCCAACGCCGCCACGGCGGCGTCGAGGTCGTCGACCTGCTCCCCGGGAGCAGCGGTGACCGCGATGGGATCGCCGACCGCGACCTCGGTGCCCTCGGCGACGAGGGTCCGCAGGATCCGCCCGGGAGCCTCCGCCTCCATGTCGACGACGGCCTTGTCGGTCTCGATGACGGCGATGACGCTGCCCGACGCGTACTCCGCGTCCACCGGGACCGACCACGACGAGAGCAGGGCCGAGGTGGCGCCGGCCGCGACCTCGGGCATCCGGAGCAGCTCAGGCATCGGTGCCCACTCCCATCGCCTCGAGTCCCGCCACGGCCTCCTCGGCGCGGGCGAAGGCCGCCCGCTCGAGAACCTTGCTGATGCTCGGTGACGCCATGCCGCCGGTCACCCGCTGGACCGGCTGGTCCAGCCAGTCGAAGTACCGTCGCTGGATCTCATCGGCCAGCCAGCCGCCGTAGCCGGTGCCCAGGGCACCCTGCTCGGCGATCAGCACGTTGTTGGTCTTGCGGATGCTGGCCTCGATGGTGTCCCAGTCGATGCTGGCCCGGTCGAGCCAGCGCAGGTCGATGACCTCGGCGTCGATGTGGTCGGCGACCTGCTCGGCCGCCTCGAGGACGTACGACGTCATGGCCAGGTAGGTCAGGACCGTGACATCGGCGCCCTGGCGGCGCACCGCTGCCTTGCCGACGGGGAGGCAGTAGTCGTAGTCATCGACGGGGCCCTCGCCCGAGGACGCATACAGGTCGACGTGCTCGAGGACGAGGACGGGATCCTGGCAGGTGAGGGCCGCGTTCATCAGGCCCACGTAGTCGAATGGCGTGGACGGGGCGACGATGCGCCAACCCGCCGAGGTGGAGAAGACACCGGCCGGGTCCATCGAGTGCTGCGACCCGTAGCCGGTGCCCATCGCCACCTTGCTGCGCAGGACCACCGGAACCGGGTGGTCGCCGCCGAACATGTGGCGGGCCTTGCCGATCTGGTTGAAGAGCTGGTCCGCGGCCACCCACATGAAGTCCGCGTACATGAACTCCACGACCGGCCGGAAACGGCCGTCCATGGCCATGCCGCCGGCGAGGCCGGTGAACGCGTTCTCGCTGATCGGCGTGCCGAGGATGCGGTCGGGATGGGCGTCCTTGAGGCCCTTGGTCGCGCCGTTGGTGCCACCGGAGAGCCGGTGGATGTCCTCGCCCAGCACCACGACCGAGGAGTCGAGCTCCATGCGACGCCCCATCACCGCCGCGACCGCGTCGATGAACTTCATCTCCTGGACGGCGCCGGTGAACGTGTCGCGGTCGACCGTGCGCACGCCGTCGAACTCGCTCAGGTCCCCTCGGATGCCGGTATCGACGAAGCCGGGATCCGGCCACTCCGAGGGACGGATGCGCCGCTCGCCGGGCTTGCCGTCGGGAACCGGCTCCAGGAGCACCTCGCCGATCTCGGCCATCAGTGCCCTGGATCGGTCGATGGCCTCGGTGATCGCGTCCTCGGAGAGGATCCCGCGCCGCACGAGGTGCCCGGCCACCCGGTCGATGGGGTCACGCGCCCGCCACTGCGCCTCCTCCTCCTTCGTCCGGTAGCGGAAAGCGCTGCCCGGGAAGGGGCCGTTCTGGTGGAAGTAGCGGTAGACGTCGGCCTCGATGAGGGTGGCACCCTTGCCCGCCCGCATGTACTCGAGGGCCTGCTGCATGGCCAGGTAGACGGCGAGCGGGTCCATGCCGTCGACCTGCCAGCTGGGGATGCCGAAGCCAGGCCCGCGAGCGGAGAGGCGGTCCTCGGCAGTGACCTCGGAGACGTTGGTGGAGACGGCGTAGCGGTTGTTCTCGATGAAGAAGCACAGCGGCAGCCGCCACGCGGCTGCGAGGTTGAAGGTCTCCAAGGTCGACCCGATGTTCGAGGCGCCGTCGCCGAAGTAGGTGACCGCGACGTTGTCCGTGCCGGCATGACGGTGGGCCCAGGCCGAGCCGGCCGCCAGGGGCACGCCCCCGCCGACGATGGCGTTGGTGCCGATCGCTCCCGCCTCGTCCCAACGCAGGTGCATCGAGCCGCCGCGGCCGTGGCTCCACCCGCGGTCGAGGCCGCAGATCTCCGCGAGCGTGCGCAGCAGGGCCTCGCGGATCTCGGGACTGACCGGCTGGGTCGGGTCGATCCCGCCCGGGGCGAGGTGGGTCAGCACCTTGGCCAGGAACTGGTGGTGCCCGCGGTGGGTGCCGTTGACGGTGTCCTGCGTGACGAGGGGAAGGGCCGAGCCGACCGCGCCACCCTCCTGCCCGATGCTCGAGTGCGCCGGGCCGTGGATGAGGCCCTCGCCGGCCAGCTGGAGGACGAACTCCTCGAAGGAGCGGATCAGCACGAGCTCGGCGAACATCGTCGCGAGCAGGCCCGGATCGGCCGCGTCCCAGTCGGCGTCGGTGGTCTCCAGCCGCACCCACGGGGCGGACTGCTGCAGGGGGGATACCTCGGACATGCCGAAACCATCGCAGAACATGGATCCAATTTCAAGGGAAACTCGGAAAAATGCCCGGTGATTCCGGGGAGTTGAGGTAGTTTTGGATCCAGATCATCACATGACGAGGAGGCGGTTGCCATGGCACTTCCCGGAGTGCAGCGGGTGGACCACATCGGCTTCACCGTGCCGGACCTGGCTGCGGCGCATGACTGGCTGGTGGACGTCCTCGGGTGCGAGTACATGTACAAGCTCGGTCCCTTCCGCCACGACGACTCCGACTGGATGGCCGAGCACCTGAACGTGCACCCGCGGGCGGTCATGGAGGAGCTGCACTTCTTCCGGCTCGGGGGCCAGGCGATCTTCGAGGTCTTCGAGTACGCGGCGCCCGACCAGCGGGTCGAGGTGCCACGCAACAGCGATATCGGCGGGCACCACGTGGCCCTCTACGTCGACGACCTCGACGAGGCCGTGGCCTTCCTGCGGGACAAGGGGGTCACGATCCTGGGGGAGCCGACCGCGAGCCGCAGCGCGAGCGAGGGCCAGCGGTGGGTGTACTTCCTGGCACCGTGGGGCATGCAGTTCGAGCTCGTCTCGTACCCGCATGGCAAGGCCTACGATCACCATCCGGAGCTGTTCGACTAGGGAGATGCGGGCGTGAGCCAACCCTCGGCTGAGGCCGCCAGCGCCCGGGTCGCGGCCGCGCTGCGCGGGGAGATCCTCGAGGGAGCCATCGCGCCGGGCACCTGGATCCGCCAGGAGGAGGTCGCCGAGCGGCTCGGCGCCAGCCGGCTGCCGGTGCGAGAGGCCCTGCGGATGCTGACGGCCGAGGGGCTCATCACCGTCGAGCCGAACCGCGGCGCTCGCGTTCCCGTCCTCGACCGCCGCGAGGTCGAGGTGCTGTACCGGATGCGGGAGCGGCTGGAGCCCCTCGCCCTCGTGGAGAGCATCCCGCACCTCACCGACGCCGACCTCGCGCACGTCCGCGGCCTGCAGGCGCGCATCGAGGACATCGACGACATCCGCGACTTCCTCGCGCTCGACCGGGAGTTCCACCTCGCCACGTACAGCGCCTGCGACATCGACCACCTCCAGGACATGGTGGTCCGTCTGTGGAACGCCACGCAGCACTACCGGCGCGCCTTCATGCAGGTCGCGGGCGCCCAGCGCCGATGGGTGGTCAATGCGGAGCACAACCTGCTCATCGACGCCCTCGAGCGGCGCGATGGCGTGGACGCCGAGCGCTACCTCGTCGGCCACATCCGGCGGACGCGCCGGGAGCTGGTGGGCCACCCGGAGCTGTTCACGGACTAGCCCGGCGCGTGCCGGCTACCAGTCGACGGCGATGTACTTCGCCTCGAGGAACTCCAGCAGGCCCTCGTGGCCGCCCTCGCGGCCCAGGCCGCTCTGCTTCACGCCGCCGAACGGCGCCGCAGGATCGGAGATGAAGCCGCGATTGACGCCCACCATCCCGGCGTCGATCCGCTCGCTCACGCGTAGGGCCCGTGCGAGGTCGCCGGTGTACACGTAGGCAGCCAGCCCGAAGGGGGTCGCGTTGGCGAGCGCCACGGCCTCCTCCTCCCCGTCGAAGGAGACCACGGGTGCGACGGGCCCGAAGATCTCGAGCTCGAGGATCGGATCATCGGGACGGAGGTCCGCGATCACGGTCGGCGGGTAGTACGCCCCCGGACCGCTGGGCCGCTCACCTCCGGTGAGGACCTTGGCACCGTGGGTCAGCGAGGCGCTGACCATACCCGCGATGTCGTCCGCGGCCCGCTCGTTGATCATGGGCCCGACCTGGGACTGACGATCGAGCCCGGGGCCGACGCGGAGGTCGGCCATGGCCGTCGCCAGATTCTGGGAGAACTCTGCGGCCACGGATGCCTCGACGATGAACCGGTTGGCAGCGATGCACGACTCGCCGCCATTGCGCATCTTGGCGACCATGGCCCCCTCCACGGCCGCATCGATGTCGGCATCCCCGAACACGATGAACGGGGCATTGCCGCCCAGCTCCATCGAGCAGTTCACGACGTTTCGGGCGGCGAGCTCCAGGAGGGTGCGTCCCACCTCGGTGGAGCCGGTGAAGGAGAGCTTGCGGGTGGCAGGGTGCGTGAGCATGGCCTCGGCCACCGCACCGGACCGTCGTGACGGCAGCACGCTCACGACGCCGTCGGGGACCCCCGCGTCCTGCAGGAGGAGCCCTAGCGCGAGGGCGGTGAGCGGCGTGTCGGAGGCGGGCTTGAGCACGACGGGGCATCCTGCGGCCAGCGCAGGGCCGATCTTCCGGGTCGCCATCGCCGCGGGGAAGTTCCACGGCGTGATCAGGACAGCCACTCCGACGGGCTGCAGCACCGTCAGGATCCGCTTGTCCCCGTTGGGCGCCGTCTGCACGTGCCCCGTCGCCCGGACCGCCTCCTCGGCGAACCAGCGGAAGAACTCGGCGGCGTAGGTGACCTCTCCCTGGGCATCGCTCCAGGCCTTGCCGCTCTCGCGCACGATCAGCGTCGCCAGTTCCTCGCGGTGCTCGTTCATGAGCTCGAAGGCACGACGCAGGATCTCCGCTCGCGCCCTGGGGGCCGTGGCGGCCCATTCGGCGCGGGCGGCCTCCGCCACGTCGACGGCGCGACGTGCGTCGTCCTCCGAGCCGGAGGCGACGGCGACGATCAGCTCGCCGGTGGCCGGGTCCGTCACGTCGAAGGTCGCCCCGTCGGACGCGGGAGTCCACTGACCACCGATGAAGAGCTGGGAGACGTTCGGGTCGTTGAGGTCGTAGAGCACGGGTTCTCCTAGTAGGCGTTGGTGACGACGAGCTCTTCCGCGGGGAAGAGGGTGAGCAGTTCGGCGCCGTCCTCGGTGACGACGAGCTCCTCCTCGATGCGCGCGGCCGAGTGCCCGTCGTCGGCGGGCCAGTACGTCTCGAGGGCGAAGACCATCCCCGGCTGGATCTCCACCGGGTTCTCGAGGGAGTTCAGCCGGCTGATGACGGGCCGCTCGTGGAGGCCGAGCCCGAGCCCGTGCCCGAACTGCAGCCCGAAGGCCTCCATCTCGGACGAGAAGCCGAACTCCTCGGCCTTCGGCCACAGGCGCGCGATCTGGTCGGTGGTCACCCCCGGACGCACCATCGCGATCGCCGAGTCGATGAGCTCACGCGCCTTCGTGTAGGCGTCCCGGTGCGCCTGCGTCGCGCGTCCCACCGCGAACGTGCGGTAGTAGCAGGTCCGGTAGCCGTTGAAGGCGTGGATGATGTCGAAGTACGCCTGGTCGCCCGGGCGGATGTAGCGGTCGGAGAACACGTGCGGGTGCGGGCTGCACCGCTCGCCGGCGATCGAGTTGATCGCCTCCACCTGCTCCGAGCCCATCTCGATGAGGCGATGGGTCGCGAGCGCCACGATGTCGTTCTCCCGCACGCCGGGCTTCAGTGCCTCGTAGATGTCCTGGTACACGCCATCCACCATCGCTGCGGCCTGGCTGAGCAGCAGGATCTCGTCCTTGTTCTTGATCTGTCGGGCATCGAGCATCACCTGCTGGCCGTCCTTGACGGTGACACCCTGCGCCTCCAGCTGGCGGAGCATGGGGATCTCGATGACGTCCACGCCGAGCGGCATGTCTGCGACACCCTCCTCGCGGAGGATGGCGGCGATCTCGCGGGCGGTGCCCTCCGGGAGCCCGGAGGTGGGCGAGATCGCGCCCTGGAGGCCGTTGTTGCCGCCCCGGGACTGCTCGGGCTCCAGCCACGGCGAGTACATGCGGTGGTTCTTCGCGGCGGAGCCGAAGTCCCACACCCACGGCGTCCCCGTACGGGTGAGCAGGGCCCAGCGCTCGGTCTTGTTGTATCCCCACGTCCCGATGTGGGTTGCCGTCAGGTAGCGGATGTTGGAGGACTCGAAGACGAGCAGGGCGCCGAGGTCACTGTTCTCCAGCGCCTGGCGGGCACGGCTGAGCCGGTAGTCACGCAGTCGCTGGTAGTCGACCCGCTCCTCCCAGTCGACCCCGATGATCCCGGGAGCGGCGATGGACGTCTGGGCGAACTCGGCGGCGGGACGGACAGGCATGGCGACCTCCAGCAGTGCAATCGATTGTGAGCGCAGCGTAATCCCACTCGACGTCGCATGCGAAGTCAACGTGATGTTCCGCACCTGATCGTTCGGGTGACGACCGCCGATGCCCAGCAAGATGAGGCAATCGATTGCATCAGTCGGCCGCCCTGTCCTAGCCTGCCTTCGGGAGGTCGTGATGGCGTTCGTCGTGAAGTCCGGTGAGCGAGAGCCTGCCGCCGGGTCCCCCGGGGTGACACGTGCTTGGGTGCTAAGGCCCGATCGCCTGTCGGATGGCCGGATGGCCTTCGAGGCCGTGACTCTGGACTCCGGCGCGACCCTCGACCTGTACACCGATCAGGACGAGCTCCTCTGGTTCCAGGTCCTGGCCGGATCCGTCGACGTCGACGGCGCGACCACGGGACGGGAGTTCATCGTGATGATCTCCGGTGGCCGTGCGATGCACCTCGCCGCGACCGAGGCCACGGAGCTCATGGTCGTGCGGGTGCCCCGTGCCTCGGCGTACGACCCGGCGGTGCGCGAGGGCCTGGCTCGCCGAGTCGACTGGAGCACGGAACCCGTGCTCGACTCCGAGCACGACACTCGGCGGCGCATCTACCTCGCGAGCACCGGTCTCTGGGGTACCGAGGCGGTCAAGGGCGAGATGATCTACTACCCGCCCGGATCCTCCGGTGCTCCCCATCATCACGAGGGGGCCGAGCACTTCCAGTTCATCGTGTCCGGCTCGGGAACGGCCCTCCTGGACGGCGAGCCGGTCGACCTCGAGGCGGGCGACCTCCTCTACAACTACGAGAACGAGATCCACGCCTTCCGCAATGACGGGGACGAGGACTTCGTCTTCGTGGAGTTCTTCGTCCCGGGCGCGAGCCGGACCGTCTGGGTTCCGGGCGTCCATGTGTGCACGTGGCGCCCGCGTGAGACGGACGTGCTCGGTCGCCCCGCGGCCCGAGTGCTCGAACCGCATGTCCATGGTCAGGGCCAGGTCTAGGGCCGATCGGTCGGCAGGCGATCGCGGCGGGGCCGCGTGAACAGGAGGATGCATGGCGCGCGTCGGGTTCATCGGCCTAGGGGACATGGGGCAGGTCATCGTGCCGCGGTTGCTGGCCGCAGGACATGACGTCTCCGGCTGGAATCGAAGTGCAGGCAAGGACGCGGCGCTCGTCGACGCGGGGATGACGTCGGTGGCGTCTCCCGCCGAGGCGAGCGAGGGCGCCGACGTCGTGTTCTCCATCGTCACGGACGCGGCGGCGGTGCGGGCGGTGGCCCTCGGCCCGGACAGCATCCTCGCCGGCCTGCCCGAGTCGGGCGTCTACGTCGATATGAGCACCATCTCGCCCATCGCGAGCCGCGAGGTCAACGAGGCCTTCGCCTCCGCAGGGCGGACCATGCTGGACGGACCGCTGTCGGGCAGTCCGGTCACGGTGAGGAACGGGCAGGCCTCGGTGATGATCGGCGGTGACCGGGAGGCCTACGAGCGCGTGCGCCCGGTCCTCCTCGACATCGGGCCGAAGGTGAGCTACCTCGGCCCGGCGGGCATGGCCGTCCAGACCAAGCTGTCGGTGAACCTCCTGCTCATGGTGGAGGTGATCGCCTTCGGTGAGGCCGTCGCCCTGGCGGAGAAGGGCGGCGTCGAGCGCGAGGCCGTCGTCGACGCCATCCTGAACAGCGTGGCGGCCTCGCCGGTGCTCGGCTACCGCGGGCCCTTCGTCCTCGAGGGCAACATGCCCGAGAAGCCGCTGGCCGACGTGACCCTGCAGCAGAAGGACATGACCCTGGTGCTGGAGCAGGGCCGGCTGCTCGGCGTTCCCCTGCCGCTCGCCTCGTCGGCCAACGAGATGATGAATGCGTGCCGCGGCATGGGCATCGACAGGAACGACTTCGTCGTGGCCCACCGGGCCTACCGGAAGATGGGCGGGATGGACTGATGAGCCCCGAGGACACTCCGTTCGTCACCAACCTCGCCGAGGTGCCCGTCGTGCAGGGCCTGCGCCGGGACGAGGGCTGGGTCAACATGCGCGTCCAGTTCCTCGTCGACAAGGCCACGGCGGGATCCGACGACTTCCTGCTCGGCTGGACGGTGCTGCCTCCTGGTGCGATGCACGACCGGCATCGTCACTTCCACTGCGACGAGTTCTGGATTGTCCTCGAGGGGCAGGGGGTCATGTACTCCGGCGAGGGCGAGGAGAAGCCGGCTGGCGAGGGCGACGTGGTGTTCACGCCCCGGGGCCACTGGCACGGCTTCAAGAACACCGGGGACTCCGACGTCGTCCTCGTGTGGGGGTGGAGTGGCGCCGGATCCCTCGAGGACGCGGGCTACGAGGTCATCTACGACCACCAGCACGAGCACGGGAGCGACGAGGCGTGATCCCGGCTGCGGTCCGCTCGGGCCTGGCACGGCAGCGGCTGGTCCTCGATGCCCGGCTGGCCGCGGGCGAGACCCAGGCCGGCTGGAAGGTCGGGTTCGGGTCCGCGGGCGGGCTGGCCGCCCTCGGCCTCGACGGCCCGATCATCGGCCACCTTCTCGCGAGCGGGGAGCTGGCCGACGGGTCCAGGGTGGACGTCGACGGCTGGGCGGGCCCGGTGATCGAGGCCGAGATCGCCTGCTGGATCGCCGCGGACGTGCCATCGACCCTCGACCCCGCTGATGCCGACCGCTTCGTGCGCGCTGTGGGCCCGGCCCTCGAGGTCGCCGACGTCGACCACGTGCCCGAGGACCCCGATCGCATACTCGCCGGGAACATCTTCCATCGCGGCTACGTCCTCAGCGTGCCGGATCCGGGCCTCTCGCTGGCCGCTGCCGCACAGCGGACCGCCGCGTTCGAGCACTCCTCCCGCTTGGGAGAGCGGGTGCGGCTGGAGGTGACGGAGCCCGAACTGCTGACCGGGCACCTGCCCGCCGTCGTGGCGAGGGCGGCCGCTCTCGCCCCCGAGCTCGGGCGCGGCTTGAGCGCCGGCGACGTCATCCTGCTCGGTTCGATCATCGCCCCGCGGCCCCTCCGCCCGGGCGATGAGATCCGGTACGAGTTCAGCGGATTCCCCCCGCTGTCCCTGTCCTTCTCCTAGCGGAGGGCGGGTCCCGGAGGGGAGAGCACCGCGCCGTCGGCGATCCGGCGCCCGATGGAAGAATCGCCCCATGACCGCAGTCACCCTCGATGGCAAGCAGACCGCAGCGGCCGTGAAGGCCGACCTCCGCACGAGAGTGGACGCCCTGAGGACCCGCGGCATCATGCCTGGTCTTGGCACCGTGCTCGTGGGCGACGACCCGGGCAGTCACGCCTACGTCGCCGGAAAGCACCGGGACTGTGCCGAGGTCGGGATCGAGTCGATCCGGGTCGACCTGCCCGCCGACACGACCCAGGCGGAGCTCGAGGCGGAGATCCGGCGCCTCAACGCCGACCCCGCCGTGACCGGGTACATCGTGCAGCTTCCGCTGCCGAAGCACCTGGACGCCAACCGCGTCCTCGAGCTCATGGACCCGTCCAAGGACGCCGATGGCCTGCACCCGATGAACCTCGGACGCCTCGTGCTCGGCGAGGCCGCCCCGCTGCCCTGCACCCCACGCGGCATCGTCGAGCTGCTGAGGCGGTACGACGTCGAGATCAACGGCGCCGAGGTGGTCGTCGTGGGTCGCGGGGTCACCGTGGGCCGCCCCCTGGGGCTGCTGCTCACGCGCAAGTCCGAGAACGCCACGGTCACGCTGTGCCATACCGGCACCCGTGAGCTCGTCGACCATGTGCGCAAGGCGGACATCGTCGTCGCGGCCGCTGGCGTGCCGCACCTGATCAGCGCCGGAATGGTGAAGCCGGGTGCGGCCGTGCTGGATGTCGGGATCACCCGCACCGAGGCGGGCCTCGTCGGCGACGTCTCTCCCGAGGTCCGCGAGGTCGCCGGCTTCGTCGCCCCGATGCCCGGCGGGGTGGGCCCGATGACGCGCGCCATGCTCATCACGAACGTGGTCGAGGCCGCCGAGGGGACTTCGCTGAAGGGCTGACGGTGTTCAGTCCTGCATGACACACTGACGCGGTGTCGGATGCGCTTCTGGCCACCTGCTGGACGACCGCAGGTGACGCTGCCCCCTACCCCGGTCGGCATCGAAGCCCCCTGGGCCTGAGGGTCAGGATCGAGGCCGCGCGTCGTGCGGGGTTCTCGGCATTCGGGTTGCTCGATCACGATGTGCATCGGTTCCTCGAGACGGCAGACCTGGAGAGCCTGAACGCCATCCTGCGCGACAACGGAATGGACTACTTGGAGCTGGAGTTCCTGTCCCGGTGGTGGACATCGGGGGAGGAACGTGTGGCCTCCGACCGCGACCGACGGTTCCTGTTCACGCTCGCCGAGCGCCTGGGTGCCCATCACGTCAAGGTGGCGCCAGACCTGCAGGACCTCTCCGAGCCGGACATCGGATTCTGGGCTGAGTCATTCCACTCGCTCGCATCGGACGCGGCCGATCACGGCACTAGCGTCGCCCTGGAGTTCCTGCCCTGCGCGAACGTTCGGACACTCGACCAGGCGGCAGCGATCGTGTCCGAGGCCGACCACCCGTCTGGGGGCCTGCTGCTCGACGTCTGGCACCTCGAGCGTTCGGGAGCTGAGCCCAGCGACCTTGAGGCCCTTCCCATCGAGTGGGTGCTGGCGGTCGAGCTCGACGATGGCCCGTCGCTGCCGCAGGGCGACCCCTATGACGACACCTGCTATCGGCGTCGGCTCCCCGGGGACGGGGACTTCCGCGTTGCCGAGTTCGCGAGCGCGCTGATCCGGAAGGGGTGGGATCGGCCATGGGGGGTCGAGATCATCAGCGAGGAGCACCGTCATCGCCCGCTGGATGAGGCGCTCACCGACGTGGTCGCCAAGACGCGGGAGCAGCTCATGCGAGCCCACGCGATGGCCGCCACGGTGGGCCCTCGAGGGTCGGAAGCCTGAATTCGCGAACCAGTCATGTCGTCGACGAAAGGACCAGCGCATGGACACCGAGCTTGCGGGACGGGTTGTCCTCATCACCGGAGCAGCGACCGGGATCGGCCGGGCAACGGCCCAGGCCTTCGCATCGGAGGGGGCGGAGCTGGCGCTCGCTGACCTCGATGGCGACGAGCTGGAGCGCACGGCGCAGCTCGTCCGGCAACGCGCCACGGTGCACACGGTGGTGGCGGATCTGTCCTCGGCGGCAGGTGTCGACGAGGCCTTCGACAGCCTGCTCGCGGTCACGGGCGGCCGGCTCGACATCCTGTTCAACAACGTCGGAACAGGAGCGGTCCGGTCATTCGACGACCTCTCCGACGAGGACTGGATAGCGACCCTGAACGTCAACTTCATGTCGCAGGTCCGTGCCATACGGAGGGCTTTGGCGGTCATGCGGGCGCAAGGTTCGGGCGTGATCACGAACAACGCCTCGGACCTGGCGAGGCAGCCGGAAGCGGTGCCGATCGACTACGGGGTATCCAAGGCCGCCGTGCTCTCGCTGACCAAGGCGCTTGCCCGGTCGGAGGGACCTGCCATCCGGATCAATGCCGTCGCACCCGGGCCCATCTGGACCGAGTTCTGGACGAAGCCCGGCGGCTTCGCCGAGACGATGGGGCGCTTCTACGACCTGCCCCCCAAGGAAGCCGTCGAGCACGAGATGCGGAAGCGGGAACTCCCGCTCGCACGGCTGGGCACGCCGGAGGAGGTGGCCGACGTCGTCGTGTTCCTGAGCTCAGCCAGGGCAGCCTTCGTCACCGGCAGCGTGTGGGGTGTCGACGGAGGAAGTATCCGCAACATCCTCTAGCGCTCGGGGTCCGCCCGTCTCACGGCAATCGTGCAGTGTTGCTTTACAGACGGGTCACCCTCCTCTACGCTCCGTGCAGCCACGGCAAACAGACGCAAGGAGCACTCCATGTCAGACTCTCGGCACGCCCTCGTCGTCGGCTCGACCGGCATCGCCGGTCAGGCCCTCTGCCAGGAACTGGTCGATCGGGGGTGGCAGGTCACCGGCGTCTCGCGGCGGTCGCCCGTGGCCGTGGACGGCGTGACACCCGTCCTGGTCGATCTCACGGACGCCGCTGCCACGGCTGACGCCCTGGCCGAGGTGCGCCCCTCGGCGGTGTTCTTCGCGGTCTGGATGAGGATGGACTCCGAGGCGGAGAACATCCGGGTCAACAGCGGCATCGTGCGTGATGTCCTCGAGGCAGTCGGTCCCGGAGGAACCGTGCGCCACGTCTCCCTGATGACGGGGCTCAAGCACTACCTCGGACCCTTCGAGGCCTACGCACAGGGCGAGAGCCGGGAGACCCCCTTCCACGAGTACGAGCCCCGCCTCGACCTGCCGAACTTCTACTACGCGCAGGAGGACGAACTCTGGTCGGCTGCGGCCACGTACGGCTTCGGCTGGAGTACCCACCGGTCGCACACGGTCATCGGCTTCGCGGTCGGCAACGCCATGAACATGGGGATGACGCTCGCCGTGCAGGCTGCCATCTGCAAGGAGCGGGGCATCCCGTTCTGCTTCCCGGGCAACGAGATCCAGTGGAACGGCCTCACTGACATGACCGACGCCGACCTGCTGGCGCGGCAAATGATCTGGACAGCCGAGACGGAAGGCCTGCCCAGTCAGGCCTACAACACCGCGAACGGCGACGTGTTCCGGTGGAAGTGGATGTGGCCGCGCATCGCCGAGCTGCTCGGCGTCGAGCCGGAGGGCTACCACACCGAGCCGCGTCCGCTGGTCCAGCAGATGGAGGGGATGGAGCCGGTCTGGGCTGCGATCGCCGAGCGCGAGGGACTGGTGGAGAGCCAGTTGGACCGCGTTGCCTCGTGGTGGCACACCGACGCAGACATGAACCGCCCCCTCGAGTGCTTCACGGACATGGCGAACAGCAGGCGCAACGGCTTCATGGATGCCAGCGTCACCATCGACTCCTTCGCTGCGCTCTTCGAGCGGCTGAGGCGCGAGCGAGTCATCCCGAGCTAGCCCGGCGACCGACAGGGAGGTCCCCCATGACGCTGCGAATCCTGAACACCGACATCGACCCGGTCTCCGAGCACGGGGGCACGGTGACGAGCTGGTTCATGTACCCGAAGGAGACCCTCCGGGACGCGACCGACGGCTCGTACCTCGAGTTCGTCAATGAGTTCCAGCTGGAGCCGGGCGTGGCGATCGAGCCGCATCGCCACAACTCCCATGAGTTCTACTACGTCCTCCGCGGCGGCGGCATGATGCGCGTCGACGACGAGGAGCGGGAGATGGTCCCCGGAGACCTGGTGCACATCGGACCGGGGGAGGCGCACTCACTGAGGGCTGGCGAGGAGGGTGTCCGCTGCTTCGCCTTCGCCGTGAGCTTCATGAAACCGGGCGAGTCGTACTCGGTGGCCGACCTTGAGGGATGGGAGCACTAGTCATGGCGGGACGCGTGGACGGCAAGGCGATCCTCGTCACCGGCGGTGGCAGCGGCATGGGGCGCGGCATCTGCCTGGCCATGGCCCGTGAAGGTGCGCTGGTCGGCGTGCTGGACCTCCGGGAGGAGGCTGCCCAGGGCGTCGTCGACGAGATCACTTCGCAGGGAGGCGATGCGGTAGCCCTGCAGGCGGACGTGAGCAAGCGTGCCGAGGTTGTGAAGGCGTTCGACGCTTTCGTCGGGCATGCGGGACGGCTCGATGTGCTCTTCAACAACGCCGGGTACAACGTGCCGATGCACTTCATGGACGTGACGGACGAGAACTGGCGTGCCGTCATGGACGTCAATGGACTGGGCACCCTGATCTGCATGCAGGAGGGAGCGCGCCGGATGATCCCCCATCGGTCCGGCAAGATCGTCAACACCTCGTCGATCGCAGGACGGCAGGCGTTCCCGAGCTTCGCGCCCTACTCGGCGAGCAAGTTCGTGGTCAATGCCCTGACGCAGGCCGGCGCCCGGGCGCTTGCGGAGCACGACATCACGGTCAACGCCTTCGCCCCCGGCGTCGTGGACACCCCACTGTGGGAGAAGCTCGATGAGGACCTCGTCGCCATCGGCGACGCCGAGCGTCCCGGGCAGGCGTTCGAGGAGTTCGCCTCGGGGATCCTGCGGGGCCGGGCGGCGACTCCGGACGACATCGTGGGCACGGCTCTCTATCTCGCGTCCGCCGACTCGGACTACCTCACCGGGCAGGTCATCATGATCGACGGCGGCATGGTCCTGGTGTGACGCGGCGTGGCCGGGAGGCGGTGAAGGGTGCAGGTAGGTAGGCTTGCCTTGGTTACCCGGGGGTAGGAGACGCCATGGCCGAAGCGACATTCGTCGGCGCCGCTGAAGATCCCCCTGACGGCGGTGCGGTGGACAACCTCGGAGCGCGTCTGCGCGACGTGCGGCTCCAGGCCGGGTTGTCCCTCCGCGAGGTCGCCCGACGTCTCGGGGTCTCGCCGTCCTTCATCTCGCAGATGGAGAACGGGAAGTCACAGCCGTCGGTGGCGACGCTGTACTCGATGGCCCAACTGCTCGACGTGTCCATCGACGAGCTGTTCCAGCGGGGCGCCCCGGCGCCGGCCGGTGACGTCGTTGATCCGCTACACGCGATCGCGGTGCCGCCGGCGACCATCGGAACGGTCAACGGTGTCATCAGCCGCTCGGACTTCTCCTCGCCGGCCGAGGCCTGGGCGAAGGAGGGCACCTCGGAGCGCGTGCAGGTGGTCACCCCCGCCGAGCGGCCGCGTCTGGTGATGGACTCAGGAGTGGTCTGGGAGCAGCTCGCGTCCAACAACGACCGCAACCTCGACTTCATGGAGATCACCTATCCCGCAGGGACCTCGTCGACCAACGACGGGCGGATGCTGCGCCATCACGGCATGGAGTACGGCTACCTCCTGAGCGGGACCCTGCAGATCACCCACGGATTCGAGACCTACCTGCTGCATCCGGGGGAATCGATGTGCCTCGATCCGTCGATCCCGCATCTGCTCACGAACCCGGGCACCGTTCCCGCGCGGGGGATCTGGGTCGTTCACCACTGCATGCCAGGGCACTCCTGACGTTCCACAAAGTGTTCACTATCGGTGGACACGAAGCGCCTCCACTCCTACAGTGTGGCCAGCATTGCTGAACACACACCCCAGGAGCGACCGCCATGAAGGCCCTACAGTTCATGTCACCCGGCGCATTCGCCGTCAATGACATCGACGTTCCGACCATCGGTGACGACGAGGTCCTGCTCGCCAGCCGCGCCGTCGGTATCTGCCACTCCGACATCGAGCTCCTCGAGGGCCGGTACATCATCCCCTTCGGCTACCCCATCATCCCGGGCCACGAGTGGTCGGCCGAGGTCATGGACGTGGGCAGCAAGGTCACTTCCCTGAAGCCGGGTGATCGCGTGGTCGGCGAGTGCGTGATCGGCATGGACCACTTCGGCTTCAGCATCAGCGGCGCAGGGGCGGAGTACTTCGTCGCCAAGGAGTCATGGCTGCACCGGATCCCGGACAACCTCAGCTGGACGCAGGGCGCCCTGGTCGAGCCGTTCAGCTGCGGCTACTACGCGACCGTGCGCGCGGACAACCTCGACGGCAGTGACACCGCCGTCGTCCTGGGGGCCGGGCCGATCGGGCTCGGCGTCGTCGCCGCGGCCTCCGCCAAGGGGGCCCGGGTCATCGTCGCGGAGCCCTCCGCGGAGCGGGTCGCCATCGCCAAGCAGCTCGGCGCCGATGCCGCGGTCGACCCCACCTCACCGGGCTTCCTCGAGGAGGTCCAGGAGCTCACCGGCGGCAAGGGCGCGAGCGTCGTCTTCGAGGCGAGCGGCAAGCCGGCGGCCATGGCCTCGGCGCTCGAGGTCGCCGGCTTCCGGGCCCGACTGGTCTACATCGGCATCGACGTCGGCGGCAGCGCGCCGGCCAAACTTGGACTCTTCCAGTCCAAGGAGCTCCAGGCACGCGGCATCATCGGCTCGCCCGGCGTGTGGCCGCAGACGATCGCCTTCCTCGCCCGCACGGGCATCGACCTGACCCCCCTCGTGACGGCGACGTTCCCGCTCGCCGAGGCGGACAAGGCCATCCAGACCGTGCTCGACGACAAGAGCCAGGTCAAGGTCCACTACGTGTCCGAGGTGGCCTGACCCATGAAGGCTGGAGTTCTCTACGCCCCGCACGACCTTCGTGTCGAGGATCGCCCGGACCCGCAGTTCGGGGACGATGACGTTCTCGTCGAGGTGACGTACAACGGCCTGTGCGGGACCGACGCCACCGAGTACGGCAAGGGCCCCATGATGGTGCCGCTCAACGCCCCCCACCCGGGCAGCGGGCACCAGGGGCCCACCATCCTCGGGCACGAGTTCATCGGGACCGTCGTCGACGCCGGTGCGAATGTCCGGCACCGGATCGGCGAACGGATCGCCTGCGGGGCAGGAGTCTCCTGCGGCGAGTGCGCCTGGTGCCGTGCAGGTCGCACCAATCTGTGCGCGCACTACTACACGCTCGGACTGAGCACCCATGGCGGGCTCGCGGAGTACGCGGCCGCCCCGTCATCGATCTGCGTGAGGATTCCCGACTCCGTTCCCGATATCGACGCCGCGCTGGCTCAACCGCTCGCGGTGGGGATGCACAGCGTCGACCGCGCCCGGATCCAGCCGGGGGACACGGTGGTCCTGCTCGGGGTCGGCGCGATCGGCACCTTCATCTGCTCGGCTCTCCGTGGCCACGACGGCCCGGTGATCGCCATGGACATCGACCAGGGTCGGCTCGAGGTGGCGAGCACCCTGGGGGCGACGGGCACCGCGCTGATCAGCCCGGACGCCACGGCGACGGACCTGCGCGACCTGGTGCCCGGGGGGATCCAGGTGGTGTTCGAGACGTCCGGAGTCTTCGGGTCGGCCGAGCGTGCCCTCAGCATGGTCGACATGGGCGGCAACGTCGTCCTCGTCGGCCTGAACAAGTCGCCGCAGCCCCTGAACCTCGCCGACGTCGTCCTGCGTGAGGTGAACATCCAGACCACGGTGGCCCACGTGTGCGGCAGTGATATTCCGGCGGCGCTGGACCTGCTGGATCGCGTGCACCTGTCCGAGATCCTTCCGGCGCACCCGATCGCCCTGGCCGATGTGGTGTCCGACGGCTTCGAGCCGCTGGTCTCGGGGTCTGCGAACGGCAAGATCGTGGTGGATCCGCGTCGTGGCTGAGGTCACCCTCCTGGGCGTCGGGCGCATGGGCAGCGCGATGGCTCGCAAGCTCGCGGAGGAGGGCCACCGACTGACCCTGTGGAACCGCACCGCGACCTCCGCCGCGGACGTCGCGGCGGAGGTCGACGGAGTGATTGCCGCCAGCCCCGCCGACGCCGTGGCCGGTGCGGACCTGGTCATCAGCATGCTCTCATCGGGTGATGTGACGCGCGAGGTCCTGCTCCGTGAGGACCTGCTGCGCGCCCTGCGACATGGCACCGTGGTCTGCGACATGGCGACGAGCGGGGTCGACACCGCCCATGCCCTGGCCCGCGGCCTCGAGCCTACGGGCGCCCTGTTCGTGGATGCGCCCGTGTCCGGGAGCGTTCCGACCATCGCGGCCGGCCAGCTCCTCGTCATGGCGAGCGGCGACGAGGAGGCGGTGCGGAGTGCCGAACCGGTCCTGCTCGCGTTCGCCAAGAGGGTGGCCTACCTCGGGCCGGCCGGGGCCGGCCAGGCCATGAAGCTGGCGGTGAACCTCATCGTGCACACCCTGAACGCGGCCGTGTCCGAGGCGCTCACGATGGTGACGAGTGCTGGCGTCGATGCGGCGACGGCGTACGACATCTTCATGGACAGCGTCGTGGCAGCACCGTTCGTCGCTTACAAGCGGGCCGCCTTCCTGGACGCCGACACCCCGGTGGCCATGAGTCTCAGCCTGACGGACAAGGACCTGGGGCTCATCACAGGATTCGCGCGGCACCAGCAGGTTCCCGCCCTCGTGGCCGAGGCGGTGCGCGAGGAGGTCGCGCGAGCGGTGGCGGCGGGACGTGGAGACGAGGACATGGCCGCATTGGCGCGGTACCTGGGGGACGAGACAGGGAGGTAGGGCATGGAGAGGCTCGACGTCGAGTTCCAGAGCGAGGGAACCACGGTCCGCGGATGGCTGTACCTCCCTGACGGAGGTGGCCCGCATCCTGCGGTCGTGCTGGCGGGTGGTTGGTGCTACGTGCGGGAGCTCGTCATGCCGCACTACGCGGCACAGTTTGCCGAGAACGGGATCGCCGCCCTCGTCTTCGACTACCGCAATCTCGGGGTCTCGGACGGCGAGCCGCGCCAGCACCTCGACCCGTGGATGCAGATCCGCGACTACCAGAACGCGGTCAGCTTCCTCGCGACCCGGCCCGAGGTCGACGCCGAACGGCTCGGCGCGTGGGGCATCTCCTACTCCGGCGGACACGTCGTCGTCCTTGCCGCCATCGATCCGCGCGTCAAGGTGATCGTCAGCCAGATCCCCGTCGTGGATGGCTACGAGAACATGCGACGTGTCCACGGGACGATGGGCTACCGGCGTCTCTGGGCGACGATCCTGGAGGATCGCGAGCGCCGCTTCGCCGACCCGGAGGGACGCCTGCACATCCCGCACGCGACGGCCGAGCCGGACCAGGACCTGTCGACGTGGCCCTTCCCCGAGACGTATCACACCTTCAAGGCGCTGAAGGACACCGAGGCGCCGCTCTACCAGAACAGCAGCACCGTGGAGTCCGTCGATCTGCTCCTCAACTACGACATCATCCCCTTCGCCCGAAGGGTCTACGACACCCCGACGCTCATGATCGTCGCCGAAGGCGATGACCTGACGCTGTGGGATCTCGAGATCGGCGCGTACAACGCGCTGCCCACCGCCCGCAAGCGCCTTCACGTACTGCCGCACACGACCCACATGACGCTGTACAGCGATCGCTCGAAGTTGCAGGTCGCCGCCGAGCAGGCGACGGACTGGTTCGTCCAGCACCTCATCGAACCCTGGTCATGACGCCGCTGTCCCCGGTCGACTTCCTGCGACGGGCGGGGGACGTGTGGCCGCAGGCACCCGCGGTCTCGGACGTGTCCGGGGCGCGCCTCACCTATGCCGAGCTGCGGGGTCGCGCGGATCGGCTCGCGGACGCCATCCGCGGGGCGGGCGTGGAGCGAGGGGAGCGGGTCGCGGTGCTCGCGCACAACGGGCACGTACTCCTCGAGTCCCACTTCGGGGTGCCCGGAGCAGGAGCCGTGCTGGTGGCGCTCAACACCAGGCTCGGACCGGATGAGTACGCCTACATCCTCGAGCACAGTGAGTCCCGCGTGCTGATCGTGGATCCGGCGCACCTCCCGATGATCGAGAGCATCCTTCCCGCCCTGAGCACGCAACCCGCGATCGTCCTGATCGGACGGGACTACGAGTCCTGGCTGTCGGGGAGCAGCGGGCCAGGAATGCAGCCACCCGACGAAGAGAATGACCTGATCGCGATCAACTACACGAGTGGTACGACCGGCACGCCGAAGGGCGTGATGTACACGCATCGTGGGGCCTTCCTGAACGCCCTTGGTGACACCCTGACCTTCAGGCTGGGGCCGGAGTCGGTCTACCTGTGGACGCTGCCGATGTTCCACTGCAACGGCTGGTGCTTCACGTGGGCGATCACAGCGGCGGGGGCCCATCACGTGTGCCTGCCCCGACCTGAGCCTGCTCAGGTGCTGGCCGCCATCGCTGAGTACCGGGTCACGCACCTGTGCGGGGCTCCGGTCGTCATCTCGTCGTTGGCCACGCACCCCCAGGCGGGGCAGGCTCGGTTCCCCTGGGGGGTGCGCGCCGCCGTGGGCGGTGCTCCACCCGCGCCGCAGGTGATCGAGAACGCCGAGAGGATGGGGATGGAGATCCTCCACCTCTACGGCATGACGGAGACCTATG
The DNA here is from genome assembly GCA_016125355.1 of Actinomycetales bacterium. GTDB lineage: Bacteria > Actinomycetota > Actinomycetes > S36-B12 > S36-B12 > UBA10649. The sequence goes on from WGLX01000009.1 coordinate 206,213, forward strand.
GGCCATCGCTCGTCTGCGAGCCCCAGGGCGACTGGGCCGCGGAACCGCTGCGCCGTCGAGCCGAGTTGTCCGCACGTCAGGGCGTCCGCACCGCTGTCGTGCGCCAGGTCCGCGTCGTGGATCCGGCCGGTGAGGACGTTCCTCGCGACGGGGCGACCCTCGGCGAGATCATCGTCGACTCGGCCACCGTGATGGCGGGGTACTTCCGCGATGAGGCCGCCACGGCCGAGTCCTTGCGCGGCGGCTGGCTGCACACCGGGGATCTGGCCGTGATGCACGCCGACGGCTACATCGAAATCCGTGACCGGGCGAAGGACATCATCATCAGCGGGGGCGAGAACATCTCGTCCGTCGAGGTCGAGCACGTTCTGCTCGATCACCCCGGAGTGGCGGATGCCGCGGTGGTGGCCGTGCCCGATGAGCGCTGGGGTGAGGTTCCCGTCGCCTTCGTGACCCGCGCGCAGGGCAGTGAGGTGAGTGAGGAGGAACTCATCGAGCATGTGCGCAGTCGGCTCGCCCGCTTCAAGTCGCCACGGCGGATCACGTTCACCGACCTGCCCAGGACGGCGACGGGGAAGGTGCAGAAGGGCGTGCTCCGCGAGAGGGGACGCTCGGCCCACCGTGATTGACGGGGGTAAGCGTGTACAGTCTCAGCGCACGCTAGACATTCGTTACCGACTCGTGATGTTAGTCGGTTGTGAACACTTCCCAGCAAATGTACAGTCCCGCTGAACCTGTGATCGACGTCTCCTCGACTGCGACCGACAAGGGGCTGCTGTGGCGATTGACACCGCGACCGATGTACCGGCGACTGCCGTCGCATCCCGCGCTGGGCTCTGGGCGCGCACGCCTCGTGGCCTGATCACCGTCACCGCCGCCGTCGTCCTGCTGTTCGCCTTCAGCGCGATCCTCGCGCCGTCCAGCGTGACGAAGGGCCCGCTGCTCGGCATGCTGCCGTTCGCCGCCGTACTCGCCATCGTGAGCCTCGGCCAGACCCTGGTCGTCCAGCAGGGCGGCATCGACCTGTCCGTGCCCGGTGCGGTGTCGCTGACCGTGGTGATCGCCACGCACCAGGCGGCTGGCGACGACGCGCGTCTGCTGCCCGCGGTGCTCATGGCTCTCGCCGTCCTTCTCGTCGCCGGAGCTGTCAACGGCTTCGTGATCGGCCGACTGGGACTCAACCCCATCATCGCCACGCTCGGAATGAACGCGCTTCTCTACGCGGTCGTGCTCTGGCTGTCCGGCGGGATTCCGCGGCAGACCACCGACCTGTTGGCCAACATCGCCGCCGGCCTGACGTTCGGCATCCCGAATGCCGTGTTCTTCGCGATCGTGGCCACCGTCGTCGTGACGCTGGCGGTCAAGCGCACGGTGTCGGGCCGCCGCTTCGAGGCGATCGGGGCGAACCCGGTAGCGGCGTGGGCAGCCGGTCTGCGCGTCCGCCGTCACCGCACAGGCGCCTACATGTGGGCGATGGTCCTCTACTGGCTCGGCGGCTGCCTGCTGGCCGGGATCCTCAACAAGCCGACGGCATACCAGGGCGACTCGTACCTGCTGCCCTCCGTGGCCGCGGTCGTGCTCGGCGGAACCTCCCTGCTCGGTGGTCGGGGCTTCCCCGTGGCGACGGCACTGGCGGCGCTCTTCCTCTCCCAGCTCGACTCGTTCGTGCTCGCCCTGGGCGTGTCCTTCGCGGCCCGAACGCTCGTCGAGGCGTTCGCGCTGGCGATCGGCGTCGCCCTCTACACCGTCGATTGGAAGGGCCTGCGCACCCGATTCCTGGGATCCGGGAAGGCGTCGGCCGCACCACCAGGGGCTCCCGCAGCGGGCCCCTGACCACAGTCTCCGATCACCCAATCGGAATAGCGCGGCGCAGTTGCCGCCCCAACATGGAAGGGAAGTACGGATGAAGCGGAATCGCGTCATCTTCGTGGCGACGGCAGGCGTAGCGGCACTCGCGCTCGCCGCGTGTGGCGGGTCGTCGTCGAGCAGCGAGTCGGCGGCACCGGCAGAGTCGGCGGCACCGGCGGAATCGGCGGCACCGGCGGAGTCGGCCATGGCGGACTCCGGCGCCTCGGCGGAGGCTGCCGGCGTGCCCTCGTGGTGCGGCCCCAATGAGATCACCCTCGGCTTTGCTGACGGCTTCGGCGGCAATAGCTGGCGTCTGGTCACCACGGAGTCCGGCAAGCAGGAGGCGGCCAAGTGCCCCAGCGTGAAGGAGCTCCTCTACACGGACGGCCAGGGCGACCTGCAGAAGTCCATCTCTGACATCCAGGGTCTGGTGGCCAAGGGCGTCAACGCGCTTGTGGTGTTCCCCGACGCGAGCGAGGCGATCCTGCCCACGCTCAAGGAGGCCTACGACGCGGGTGTCGTGACGGTTCCCTACCGCGTGTACCCGGGCGGCCAGGACGGCGTCGACTACACCAAGTACATCGCGCTGGACGCCAAGAACGACGGCCACAACTACGCCGAGTGGTTCAAGAAGGTCCTGCCGGACGGTGGCAACATCCTGATCCTGAGCGGGCCGAAGGGCAACAGCCAGGGCACCGACATGGCCACTGAACTGCGCAAGGAGCTCGGGGACACCGGCAAGTACACCTTCATCGGCGAGGATCCGTTCGAGGTCACGAACTGGGATCCGGCACTGAGCCAGCAGGTGCTCACGGCGGCGATCGCCAAGTACCCGCAGATCGACGGCATCGCCTCCGACTTCGGCCCGTCCCTGGTGGGTGCGCTGCCCGAGTTCACCAAGGCGGGCAAGCCGATCCCGGCGCTGGCCACGTCCGATGGCAACGTTCTCGGCTGCTTCTGGGAGGACCAGAAGGCTGCCGGCAACGAGTTCCCGATGATGACGGTGCAAACGGGTAACGACCACGCCCGCACCGCCATCGACTACGCGGTCGCCGTGGCCACCGGTGGCGAGGTGCCGACCACCACGGCTCACCAGCACCAGCTCTTCGAGGACTCCACGGATGCCTCGATGCCGGTGCAGTGCCGCAAGGACCTGCCGGGCGACATCTACCTGTCCGCCCAGCTGTCCGCGGAGGACCAGGCCGCTCTGATGCAGTAGCGCTCGATCGGTGGGGTGGCCCGTAGACATCGGTCGCGGGTCACCCCACCCCTCCCGCACCACCACATCCGACCCGCCGTTCAGGAACAGGTGAACAGGTGACCGAGAACACCACCACGATGGTCGCGACCGAGGCGACGATGTCACTCGTCGGCATCTCGAAGTACTACTCCGGCGTGGCCGCCCTCATGGATGTCTCGTTCGACGTGCGCCCCGGGGAGGTGCACGCCCTGCTCGGCGAGAACGGCGCCGGCAAGTCGACCCTCATGAACGTAGCCTCGGGCACGACGCAGCCCGACACGGGCACCATCACGATCTCTGGGCAGACCCTCGAAGAGTTGACGCCGTCACTGGCCTCCTCGTTGGGGATCGCCATCGTCCACCAGCACCCGGCGGTGCTTCCGGACCTGACCGTCGCCGAGAACATCCGGCTGGCGGTGCCTTCGCGTTTCCTCGATGGGACGGGTTCGCGACGCGAGGCGATGCAGGCGATGCTGGACGATGTCGGGTCCTCGGCCCACCTTGAGGACCGCGTCGGCAGTCTCAGCATCGCGCAGAAGCACCTGCTCGAACTCGCCAAGGCGCTCGTGATGAAGCCGAAGGTGCTCATCCTCGACGAGCCCACGGCGCCCCTCGGACAGGACTCCGTCCAGCTCCTCTTCGATCGTGTCCGCACGGCAGCAGCGGCCGGAACGGCGATCGTGTACATCACCCACCGCCTCGCCGAGGTACGCGAACTCGCCGATCGTGTGACCGTCCTCCGCGACGGCAAGTACCGCGGCACCATGGAGGTCGCGGCCATCACCGACGACGAGCTGCTGACCCTCATCGTCGGCCGCCAGCTCGAGTCCACCTTCCCGCCCAAGCACCACTCGACCGAGGGAACCGGCACCTACCTGAGCATCGCCCGTCTCACGGGGCCAGGCTTCGCCGACATCTCGGTGCAGGCCCAGACGGGAGAGATCGTGGGCGTGGCGGGCGTCGTCGGCAACGGCCAGAGCGACCTCATGGCGGCACTGGCCGGGCTGGCCAAGTTCGAGGGCTCCATCACGGTGCACAGCCAGGAGCGTTCGGCCAAGGACCTGCGCGAGCGGGCCGCCTACATGCCGGCGGATCGCCACCGCGAGGGACTGATGATGACCCTGTCGGTGCGGGAGAACGCTGCCGTGGTGGCCCTGCAGCGGTTCGTGCGCTCGTTCTTCATGAGCTCCAAGGAGGAGGTGTCCACCGTCGGGCGCGAGCTCACCGAGCTCTCGGTCAAGGCTCCGAACATGGACGCCAACGTCGCCTCCCTGTCGGGCGGCAACCAGCAGAAGGTCGTGATGGCGCGTGCCCTGCTGTCCGAGCCTGCCCTCGTCGTCGCCGACGAGCCCACCCAGGGCGTCGATGTGGGCGCGCGCGCCGAGATCTACCGGATCCTGCGCGAGGTTGCCGAGGATGGCACTCCCGTGGTGGTCAACTCCTCGGACGCCAAGGAGCTCGAGGGTCTGTGCGACCGGGTGATCGTCATGTCCCGAGGGCGGGTGGTCGCCGAACTGGTCGGCGAGGAGGTCACGGAGGCGCGCATCGTGGCGGCCGCCGTCAGCGCGACAGCTCACGGCAGCGCGGACGCCCAACAGGTCAAGACGACGACCAGGCGCTCCACCCGCCTGTCGCGCTTCCTTCAGGGCGACTACTCGCCCGTGGCCATCCTCGCCATCGTCATGCTTGCGCTCGGCGCCTACGTGTTCTCCCAGAACGACCGGTACCTGACCGCGTTCAACACGACGGCCATCCAGGGGCTCGTGGCCGCCCTCGGCTTCATCGCGATGGGCCAGACGATCGCCCTGATGACCGGCGGCATCGACCTGTCCGTCGGGCCCTTGTCGGGCTTCCTCGTGGTCATCGCATCCTTCTTCATCGGAGTCGACAGCGCCTTCGGCCAGATCGCGCTGGGCTTCATCCTGATGTTGCTGGCGGCGGTGATCACCGGTGGTCTCAACGGCTTCCTGATCCGCTATGGGCGGTTCACGCCGGTAGCGGCGACGTTGGCCGTGTACATCGGCCTCCAAGGGCTCAGCTACGTCCTGCGTGATGGGCCTGAGGGCATCATCAACGCGGACGTCATGGCGCTCATCAAGACCAAGGTCGGCCCGATCCCGGTGGCCTTCATCGCGCTCGTGATCTTCGCGTTCCTCCTCGAAGGCGCGCTCCGGTACACCCGCTGGGGTCTGACCCTTCGAGCCGTTGGCTCCGATGAGGAGGCCGCTCGCCGGGTCGGTGTCCACGTGAATCGCACGGTCCTGCTCGCATACCTATCGGTCTCGCTGTGCGTCTTCCTGGGCGCGATCCTGCTGATGGCACAGATCGGCATCGGCGACCCGTCCCAGGGAGCCAACTTCACGCTCACGTCGATCACCGCCGTGGTGCTGGGGGGGACCAGCCTCCTCGGTGGCCGGGGCACCTTCATCGGGACCCTGCTCGGCGCGGGTCTGATCATCCAGGTGCTCAACGCGACCACGTTCCTGGGCCTCGACCAGTGGTCCACGTACTTCTTCCAGGGGATCCTCATCGTGATCGCCGCCATCGTCTACAGCCAGGTGCGCGGACGCCGCGCCGTCGTCTAGGTCACGTCGAAGGGAATCGTCATGCTCGCCGCCCGCTTCTACGCAGCCCAGGACATCCGCGTCGAGGACGTGCCGGTGCCCCAGATCAAGGCGCCGGACGATGTGCTCGTCGAGGTGTCGTTCTGCGGCATCTGCGGTACCGACCTGCACGAGTACCTCATGGGGCCGATCGTCACGCCGGCGTCCCCGCACCCGCTCACGGGCGTGACGCTGCCCCAGACTCTCGGACACGAGTTCGGCGGCCGGGTCGTGGAGATCGGCTCCGACGTCCGCGACGTCAAAATCGGTGACCGCGTCTCGATCATGCCGCTGATCACGTGCGGGCGCTGCTACCACTGCCGTCGGGGCAACGGCCATCTGTGCACGTCCATGGCCTGCACGGGCCTGAGCGCTGAGACCGGTGCCCTGGCCAACTTCGCGGTGGTCAAGGAGTCGCAGTGCGGGGTCCTTCCGGACACGGTCTCCGACGTGGAGGGAGCGCTCATCGAGCCGGCCTGCGTGGCCGCCTACGGGGTCGACTGGGCCGGCGTCACCGGTGGTGACGTCGTGCTCGTGACCGGGGCGGGGCCCATCGGCGTGCTCTCGGCGATGTACGCGAGCGCCATCGGGGCCGCGACCGTCATCATCGCGGAGCCGAACCCCAACCGGGCGCGGCTTGCGCAGGCCATGGACATCGGCCCCGTCGTGGATCCCACGATGGACGGCTTCAGCGATCTGATCAGGGATCTCACGGACGGCGTCGGCGTGGACCTTGCGGTGGAGTGCTCCGGGTCCACGCCCGGCCTCACCACCGCGATCTCGGCAACCCGGTCGCGGGGCCAGGTCGTCCAGACGGGTCTGCACACGAAGCCCGCCACCGTCGACATGATGGAGGTGGCCAATCGCGAGATCACCGTCAAGGGCAGCTGGTGCTACAACCTGACCGACTGGCCGCGCATCATCCGCCTGGTTGCGGCCGGCAAGTACCCCATCACCAAGGCCGTGACCTCGACGATCCCGCTCGTGGACGTCGTCGAGAAGGGCTTCGACGTCCTGGTCAACCCGACCGGCGACCAGCTCAAGGTCCTCGTCGACTCGAAGTAGGGAGGAATCACCATGGGCATGGAACTGCAGACGATCCATCATGCGGGCCTGATCGTGAGCGATCTCGACCGGTCCATCTACTTCTACCACGACATCCTCGGGCTGCCCTTTGCCAACGAGCCCACTCCCTGGTTCGAGGGACCGGCGCTGGAGAAGGGCGTCGGCGTCCCGGGCGGCAAGCTGCGCCAGGTCTGCTTCTGGGTCGGCGACAAGTCGCAGATGGAGCTCATCGAGTACTCGGAGCAGCCCACGTACAACGGCGGGCCGGTGCCCAACAACCACCGCGGCGCGGCACATGTGTGCTTCCGGGTCGAGGACATCGCAGCGAAGAAGGCGGAGCTCGAGAGCAAGGGCGTTGTCTTCTACTCGGACATCAACGTCGTGGACGAGGGCCCGCTCTCGGGCTGGCGATGGTGCTACTTCAGCGACCCCGACGGTCTGGCCCTCGAGCTCGTCGAGATCGCCTACTACAACAAGGCCGACCGCGATGCCGCTACGGCGGACTACCTCGCGACGCGGCCCTCGCTGGACCAGATCCGAGCCCGAGCGGATTTCCCGTTCACCACCGATTGACAACTTGTTCCACCTGCTTTGAAACGTTAATCTTCACTTAACAATCAGAACGACGGTTCTGCCGGCCACGGAGGTAGTGATGGGGTCCCCGACCTACGGAAGCATGAATGTCGACTGGGAGAACCGGATCGACATGCCGAGGCTGCGGGAGCAGCGGCTGGCGCGACTGAATGAAGCGCTCGCGCTGTCCGAACTGGGGTCCGTGCTCACGTTCGACTTCCACAACATCCGGTACATGACGGGCACCCACATCGGCACGTGGGCGATGGACAAGCTCATTCGCTTCGCGGTGCTGCCGCGTGGCGGGGCGCCTGTGCTGTGGGACTTCGGGTCGGCGGTCAAGCACCATCGGGTTCAGAACCCGTGGCTCGACTACGACTACGCGGCGTCCCACACCGATGCGGGCCTGAACGGGCACGAGCGGCACCACAATGCGGTGAGCCCGGTGGGGGCCACGGTCTCGGATGAGTTCCTGGGGGGCGGTGCCCGCTACGGCATCTCGACCCTGCGCGGCACCATCGGGCCAGGGGCCAAGCGTGCCGAGGATGTGGCCAAGAAGGTCTACGAGGTGCTCGCGGAGCGAGGTCTGCAGAACGAGCCGATCGGTGTCGACATCATCGAGCTGCCCGTGCTGTTCGCCATGCAGGCGCTCGGCCTGAAGGTCGTCGACGGGCAGCAGGTGTTCCTCGAGGCGCGGCGCATCAAGACTCCGGACGAGATCGGTCTGCTCACCCACGCGGCCTCGATGGTCGATGCGGCCTATGAGGACCTCTACGAGTTCCTTCGGCCCGGTGTTCGCGAGAACGAGACCGTCGGCCTGGTCGCCAAGACCCTGTACGACCTGGGCTCGGAGCACGTGGAGGGCGTCAACGCGATCTCGGGAGAGCGGTGCTCGCCGCACCCGCACGTGTTCTCCGATCGGATCATCCGTCCCGGTGACCCGGCGTTCTTCGACATCCTCCACTCCTACAACGGCTACCGCACGTGCTACTACCGCACGTTCGCCGTCGGCTCCGCCTCGCCGGCCCAGCGTGACGCGTACAAGATCTGCCGCGAGTACATGGATGTGGCGATCGAGGCCGTCAAGCCGGGGGTGACCACGGCGGACATCGTCTCGCTGTGGCCCAGGGCGGAGGAATTCGGCTTCCCGTCCGAGGAGGCAGCCTTCGCCCTGCAGTACGGGCACGGGGTGGGGCTGTCGATCTGGGAGCGGCCGATCTTCTCGCGATACACGTCCTTCGACGCTCCCGAGGTGCTGGAGGAGGGAATGGTGTTCGCCCTCGAGACTTACTGGCCTGCGGCGGACGGCTGGGGTGCCGCGCGCATCGAGGAGGAGGTCGTGGTCCGCAAGGACGGTGCCGAAGTCATCACGAAGTTCCCCGCCGAGGAACTGCTCGTAGCGGGCAAGCGCTACTACACGACCGGAGGCCCGCTCAACACGCTGCGGGACAGCCAGAGCCACATCAACACCGAGACGCATGCTCGGGCGCAGGCGCCCAAGGTCGATGCCTGACGGTACTCAGACCCTGCCGGTCTCGACCCAGGATCTGCGGGGCTGGTACGAGCAGCTCCTCGTGATCCGGGGAACCGAGAAGGCCGCCTTCGACCTGTTCATGAGCGGGCTCGTGAAGGGGACGACGCACCTGGCAGCCGGCCACGAGGGGGTCGCCGTGGGTGCGAGTGCCGCGCTGCGACCTGACGACTACGTCTGGGCCACGTACCGCGGCCACCATCACGCCATGGCGAGAGGCCTGTCCCCGGAAGCGTGCCTGGCCGAGCTCATGAGCAAGGGGACCGGCGCATGCGAGGGCAAGGGTGGCTCGATGCACCTGACCTATGCCCCCGGGAACATGATGGGGTCGTACGCGATCGTGGGATCGCACATGCCCATGGCAGTGGGCTCGGCGTGGTCCGCCGTGCTGCGCGAGACCGACCAGGTGTCCGTCGCGTTCTTCGGCGACGGCGCCACCAACATCGGCGCCTTCCACGAGGCTGTCAACCTCGCCGTCGTCTGGAAGCTGCCAGTGATCTTCATCTGCGAGAACAACCTCTACATGGAGTACACGCCGATCAGCTCGGTCACGGCTGTCGAGCATCCGGCGGCGGACCGGGCTGCCGCGTACTCCCTGCCCCGCATCGTGATCGACGGCAACGACGTGGTGACGGTGAGGGATGAGGTCGGCAAGGCGGTTGCCCGCGCGCGAGCCGGCGAGGGGCCGAGCATCATCGAATGCCTGACCTATCGGCACTACGGGCACTCGCGGACAGATCCCGCCAAGTACCGGCCAGAGGGTGAGCTGGAGCAGTGGCTCATGCGGGATCCCGTCACGGTGCTCCGCGACCAACTGGTCGAGGCTGGTGTCGGGGAGGACGAGCTGACCGTGATCGAGGGGCGAGCGCAGCAGATGGTCACCCATGCCGTCGAGGCGGCCAAGGCGGCGCCGCTCAGTGATCCGCGCGAGGCCTTCACGGACGTCTGGGCCGATGGAGGATCGCAATGGCGGACCTGACCTACCGGGAGGCGGTGGCCGAGGGGATCGCGCGGGAGATGCGCCGAGATCCGTCGGTCGTGTGCCTCGGCGAGGACATCGGCGCTGCGGGCGGGGTGTTCAAGACCACCCAAGGCCTGTTCGAGGAGTTCGGTCCGGCTCGGGTGTGGGACACCCCCATCAGCGAGCAGGCCATCGTGGGGGCGGCCATGGGGGCGGCCATGACCGGAATGAGGCCCGTCGCGGAGATCATGTTCTCGGACTTCCTCGCCGTCTGCTGGGACTTCATCGCCAACGAGATGCCGAAGGTTCGGTACATGACGGGCGGCCAGGTCACGGTCCCGATGGTGGTTCGCACGGCCAACGGAGGAGGCCTCGGCTTCGGTGCTCAGCACTCGCAGGCCGTCGAGAACTGGGCATTCACGATCCCGGGTCTCGTCATCGCCGCTCCATCGACCCCCGCGGACGTGATCGGGCTCATGGCCAGCGCGATCCGAAGCGACGACCCCGTGATGTTCTTCGAGCACAAGACCCTCTTCGCCAGCAAGGGCGAGCGTCCCCCCGAAGGGCACATGGTGCCCTTCGGCCAGGCGAACGTCGTCCGTGCGGGCGACGACATCACCTTGGTCGGACTGGCCTGGTCCATGCCGATCGTCATCGAGGCAGCCGAGCAGCTCGCTGCGCAGGGCATCTCGGCTGAGGTCATCGACCTGCGCACGCTCGTGCCCCTGGACGCCTCCACGGTGCTGGGGAGCGTCGCGCGGACGAGCAGGATCCTCATCGTCGAGGAGAACCCACTCCAGGGCGGGTGGGGAGGGACTCTGGCGTCCATCGTGGCCGATGAGGGCTTCTATGACCTCGATGCGCCGGTGAAGCGGCTCGCGGCAGCCAACGTTCCGCTGCCGTTCGCGACGCATCTCGAGGATCAGGTCCTGCCGTCCGTCGCCACCACCGTGACCACGGCTGCCGCCATGGTCAACAGCTAGGTCGACGGTGAGGTTCGCACGTGACCCACAACGGCTCTGTCTGACTACCTGAAAGGCGCATATGGACCTCGGCAATGGCTACGGCCATCTGACCTACTCGACGCTCGTGCATCCCGGGGATACCTGGGCGGAGATGCGGGAGAGCCTGGAGACCTATGTTCCCGAGGTGAAGCGTCGGTTCTGCCCCGATGCGCCGATGGGGGTCTCGTTGCGCATCTCGAACGCGTCGGCGGAGACGCTGGTCGATGATCCGTCTGAGCGGGCACGTCTGAAGGCGTGGCTCGATGAGCGGGATCTGTATGTGTACACGGTCAATGCCTTCCCGTTCGGGCCGTTCAAGGGCGAGCTGGTGAAGGAGGAGGTGTACGAGCCGGACTGGAGCACGGAGGCGCGGACCCGCTACACGATGAACGTGGCCACGATTCTGACGGAGATCACCGGCCCGGGGGTCGAGCCGACCATCCAGACGGCGCCGCTCGCCTTCCGGCCCAAGGTCGTTGACGATGCCTATGTCGCCGCGTTCACCGACAACCTGCTTCGGGTCGTGGCGTTCCTGATGGAGCTGGAGAAGCGGACCGGGCGCCGAGTGAAGCTTGCGTTGGAGCCGGAGCCATACTGCTTCCTGGAGACCATCCCCGAGACCGTGGAGTACTTCAACAACCACGTCTACACCACGGCCGCCGCGATGCGGGTGGCCGAGCTCAGCGGCCAGCCCCTGGCCGAGGTGTTCCAGGGATTGCGTCGTTACCTCGGCGTGGTGTTCGACATCTGCCACCAGTCGGTCGAGTTCGAGGACATCGAGGCGGACCTGCAGCTCCTGGTGGATGCCGCCATCCCGATCTACAAGCTCCAGGAGGCCTCGGCGCTCAACGTCCCCGAGGTGACCGACGAGATCGTCCGTGAGCTCAAGCGGTACACGGACACCATCTACCTCAGTCAGACCACCGAGCTTCGCGACGGCGTGATCACCCGCTACCTCAACCTCGAGGACGCGATCGAGGCGTATGACGCCGATCCCGGGCCGAGGTCGTGGCGCACCCACTTCCACGTACCGGTCTTCCTGGACGACCTCGGCCCGTTCCGCACCACGCGAGACGGCATCGACGCCGCCTTGGCGTTCCACGCACGGTCTCCGCTGTCCACGCACCTCGAGATCGAGACGTACACCTGGGATGTCCTGCCAGACCACTTGAAGTCGGGCGACATCACCGACCACGTGATCCGGGAACTTGAGTACGTTAGGGACGAGCTCGGGCGTCAGGCGGCAGAGCGCGTCGCACCTGGGACCCGGGTCTGAGGGTGATGAGGTAACGATGTCGGCGAACGGAAGCGCGTACGACGAGGTCTTCTACCTGGCCGTATCCGAGTATCTCGTAGGTCCGGATGCGGTTCTGGACAACCTGGTCGAGCACCGAGCCTGGTCCAAGGCCGCGTACGACGCTGGCATCATGCTCTTCTCCGGTCGGCAGGACCCGCCCGAAGGTGGGATCCTCGTCTTCCGGGCGGCGAGCCGCGAGGCGGCGGAAGCCTTCGTGGCGAGCGACCCCTTCAGCACCTCCGGCGTCGCCACCTACCGCATCTTCGGCTTCACGCCGACTCAGTACCCCTGGCGCAGCAAGGAGTTCGATGCGTTCGCCTCACGCGCGGCCGACGCGCTGATCAGCGAGTGAGCGCGCCGCCGCCGGTCGACGTCGCCGTCGTCGGCGGCGGGATCGTCGGGCTGGCGATCGCGGACGCACTTCTTGCCCGGCACCCGGACCTTGGTGTCGTCGTCCACGACAAGGAACCCCACCTCGCGGCCCACGGCTCAGGGCGCAACAGCGGTGTCCTGCACGCCGGCTTCTACTACTCGCCGGACTCCCTCAAGGCGCGGTTGACTCGGCGCGGCAACGCCATGCTGCGTGAGTTCTGCGAGGAACGCGGGGTCCCCGTCCGCGACACGGGCAAGGTGGTCGTCACGAGGTCCGTGGACGAGCTGCCCGGACTGGAGGAGCTCTATCGGCGCGGTCAGGTCAATGGCGTGCCGCTGGAGATGGTCGACGCGGCCCAGCTCCGCGAACTCGAGCCCCTGGCGCAGACGGTCGAGCGAGCGCTGTGGTCCCCGACCACAGGGTCAGCCGACCCCGTCGCCGTCGTCGAGGCACTCGCGGCCCGGGTTCGCCAACGAGGCGGCCGCGTCGAGGTTGGCTCCGAGGTGCGGGCCGCCGGCCCCGGCTGGCTGCTCACCGACCGCGAGCACCTCACCGTGGGTCATCTGGTGAACGCGGCGGGGCTCCAGGCGGATGTCGTGGCGCGCTGGTTCGGCGTGGGGGAGGAGTACCGGATGCTCGCCTTCAAGGGCCTCTACTGGTACGGGTCCTGGCCGCCCGGTCGGCTGCGTCGACACGTGTATCCGGTGCCAGATCCCCGCAATCCCTTCCTCGGGACGCACCTGACGGTCGCGGTCGATGGCCGAGCCAAGATCGGGCCCACGGCGATCCCCGCCCTCTGGCGGGAGTCGTACGGCGGTCTCGCGCACGCCTCCGTCGGGGAGGTCTGGGACACCGCGACGCTGCTGCCGCGGTTCCTCACCAGCCCCCACCATGACGCTCGTTCCCTGATCGCGTCCGAACTGCCCAAGCACCTGCAGAGGCGCCTGGTCGCCGAGGCGGCCCGCCTCGTGCCGTCGGTCCGCCCTGAGGACTTCCGCACCAAGGGGCGACCGGGTATCCGCGCGCAGCTGTTCGACGTACGTGCCCAGCGGCTGGAGATGGACTTCGTCGTCCGGGCGGGAGAGCAATCCACGCACATCCTGAACGCAGTCTCGCCCGGCTGGACCTCAGCCCTCGCGATGGCCGAGCACGTCGTCGACCGGATGGACCTGTAGTTCCAGCGAGCAGGACGACGGACTTTGGCAGGATGGTCAGGTGGCCGACGAGGACGAGGACGCTGAGGTGTCCGCGGAGGTGGTTCCGCTGCGGCCGCGTGCCCCCAGACGATGGTGGGCCGAGTGGCCGATCGCCCTGGTGCTTTCCGGCGTGGCCATCGCCATGATCATGGTGGCGATGGACAACTTCCGACGTGGCTCCATCGTCCTGTCCGCGAGCGTCCTGCTCGGGGCCTTCCTGCGCCTCCTCCTGCCCGAGGAGGACGCCGGCATGCTCGTGGTCCGCTCGAGGAAGGTGGACGTCATCACCCTCGGCGCGATCGGCATCGGCCTGACGATCTTCACCTTCTGGGTGCCCCCGCCGAGCTGAGTCGAGGGACGATGACGCAACGACGGCTGCTGCGACCGCAGGAGATCCTGCCGCTCGTCGGCCTGCCCGATCGGGCGAGGACGCTGACGCAGCGACGGCTCGACCGCTGCGCCAGCGTGTGGGACGTCCGTCGGATGGCGCTCCGACGCGCCCCTCGAGCCGTGTTCGACTACGTCGACGGCGCGGCCATGTCCGAGACCAGCCTGCGGCGCAGCCGAGAGGCCTTCCGGCGGGTCGAGTTCACGCCTCGCGTACTGCGAGATGTGGCCGACGTGGACACGAGCATCGAGACGCTCGGCGGCAGGAACGCGCTGCCCTTCCTGCTCGCCCCGACCGGGTTCACGCGGATGCTGCACACGGATGGCGAGACGGCAGTCGCGCGCGTCGCGGCCGAGAAGGGCATCGCCTACGGGCTGTCCACGCTCGGGACCACGTCCATCGAGGAGCTGGCGGCGGCCAGCCCGGATACCCGCCGCTGGTTCCAGCTGTACGTGAACCGGGACCGGGCACGGCCCGAGGACCTCATGCACCGTGCCGGGGCCCATGGCTACGACACCCTCATCCTCACGGTCGACACCGCCGTCGGCGGGATCCGGCGTCGCGAGGTCCGCAATGGCCTGACCATCCCCCCGCAGCTGACCGTCGGCACCCTGGCGGAGATGGCGCTGCATCCGCGGTGGTGGTTCGACGTGCTCACGACCGAGCCGCTCTCCTTCGCCAGCCTCAGCACGACGGGTGGGACGGTCGGTGACCTGCTGACCCGGGTGTTCGACCCGGGCATCACTGGCGAGGACGTCGCCTGGATCCGGGAGCACTGGTCCGGGAGGGTCATGATCAAGGGCATCCAGAGCCTCGAGGACGCCCGGATCGCCGCCGACCTCGGGGTGGATGCGCTTGTGCTGTCGAACCACGGCGGCCGCCAGGTGGACATGGGTAACGCGCCCCTTGAGCTGCTGCCCGAGGTGGCCGCCGCCGTGGGCGACCGCGTGGAGGTGTACCTCGACGGCGGGATCATGAGCGGGACCGACGTCGTCGCCGCCGTCGCCCTCGGAGCCCGCGGGGTGCTGGTCGGGCGCGCCTACCTCTACGGGCTCATGGCCGGTGGTGAGGACGGCGTGCGCCGGGTGCTCGACATCCTGGAGAAGGAGGTGCGCACGACGATGCAGCTGATCGGGGCGCGCACCGTCGATGAGGTCCGGCAGGCCGAGGTCCGGCTGCGCCCCACCCTTCGCTGACTGCTACGCGATTCGTCACAAGGGCCCGGCCTTGTGACGAATCGCGTAGCAGTCGACGGGTCAGGTGCGCGCCAGCTCCTCCAGCCGTGCATGGATCTCGGGGATCGCGTCGGCACTCTCCGGCTTCATGACGGTGCTTCGCATGATGCGTCCCGCGTCCGCGTCGGCCACCACCTCGTGACCGCGCGCCGCCAGGGCGGCGGGCCGGACCGAGTAGGTGGCGAGATGCACCTGCTTGTCGGGAGGCAGGGCGGCCGCATCGACGAAGAGCCTCGCGCTGGCTGCATCAACCTCCGAGAGGGTCGGCCGGGTCGGGAAGTAGGTGACGATGTCGAGCTCGGGCGCCTGGTAGGCGGTCAGCGCGTCGGACTCGTCGAGGAGTCGATGCCAGGCGAGGGCACCGCGCCGGTTGGCGCGTAATGCCTGGCCGAGTCCCGCGTCGGTGAGCGGGATCACCTCCAACGTGAGCCACAGGGCCGCCGCGGCGGCGCCCGCCCGGCTGCACTCCAGCGAGATCTCGCCGAGATGCAGCTCATCGGAGGAGAAGTACGTATACGGGGAGTCGTGGACATAGAAGCGTCCGACGCCCGGATCCGAGAACAGCACAGCGCCGCAGCCATAGGGCTGGAGACCGTGCTTGTGCGGGTCCACGACGACGCTGTCCACGCCCGAGATGGCCGCAAAGGGGGCACGCGCCACGCCATCGGGGGAGTCGTCGGCGATGAGCGCGAAGAACCCCCCGTAGGCGGTGTCCACGTGCACGCGAGCCCCATGCGCCCGCGCGAGGTCGACGATCTCGGGCAGCGGATCGAGGGCGCCGAGGCCTGTGGTGCCCAGCGTCGCGACGACGGTGCCGATGCGGCCTGTGGCCAGAGCCTGCTCGAGAGCCTCGATGTCCATCCGCCCTCGGGCGTCGGCGCGGATCGGCACGCCCTCGACACCGATGACCTGGCACATGCGGGCATGCGTGTAGTGAGCGTCCGCGCTGAAGGCGATGGACTTGCCGGGGTGGGACTCGCGCGCCACCCAGAGGGCCTCGAGGTTCGCCGTCGTTCCGCTCGACGTGAGGTGCCCGAGATGCTGGGGGAGCGCGAACATCTCCGCGAGCCGTGCCACCACCTCCTTCTCCATCGCGGCGGTGGCCGGCCCGCCGTCGAGGGCGTGGTTGTTCGGGTTGATGAGCATGGCGGTGAGGTAGCCGAGCACCGCCACGTCGTGCGGAGGTTTGAGCATCTGCCCCACGTAGCGCGGACTGCCGAAGGGGTAGTTGTCCTGCAGCCGGTCGGTGAGCTGCCCGAACGCGATGTCGAGGGTCACGTCGTCGACCCGCAGCGAGGGGTGCTGCTCGAAGGAGCCGAACTGCGCCATCCACTCACTGATCGCCTCGACACCGCGAGGCAGCCACGCACGAAGGTCGGTCATGACGCCCATCCTGCCGGGCCGCCAAGCCAGTTCGGGCAGGATGGGCGCATGCCCGCTCCCCGCCTGCGCACCGCCCTCGAGGGCGTCCCTGCCTACAAGGCAGGCCAGAAGCCGACCGTCCGCCCGGACGTGGTCCCCTTCAAGCTGTCGAGCAACGAGAACCACCACGAGCCGCTGCCGTCCGTCGTGGAGGCGATCCAGGCCGCGCTGCCGGAGATCCACCGGTACCCCGACTACGCATCCGAAGGCCTGATCGACGCGCTCGCCGCCCGCCATTCCGTGCCGGCGGACCACATCTCGGTGGGGACCGGCAGCGTCGGACTGCTGCAGCAGCTTGCCCAGATCACCAGCGGTCCGGGGGACGGCATCCTCTTCGGCTGGCGCTCCTTCGAGGCGTACCCGATCGTCACGCAGATCGTGGGTGCCACCGCGCAGGCCGTCCCCCTCGATGCGAACGCCCGTCACGACCTCGATGCCATGCTCGCGGCCGTCGACCACACCACCCGACTCATCCTCGTGTGCAATCCGAACAATCCCACCGGTACGGCCGTCGACCGGGATCACCTCGATGCCTTCCTTGCCGCTGTGCCGAGGGATGTCCTGGTGGTGCTCGACGAGGCCTATGCCGAGTTCGTCGACCCGTCGCGGATCCCCGACGGTCTCGACTACTACCGGCAGTACGACAACGTCGCCGTCCTGCGGACGTTCTCCAAGGCCTACGGGCTGGCCGCCCTGCGGGTCGGCTACTGCATCGCCGGCCCCGAGGTCACCGAGGCCATGCGCAAGGTGCAGGTGCCCTTCGGCGTCTCGACCCTCGCGCAGGTCGCCGCCGTCGCCTCACTCCAGCATGAGGACGAGCTGCTCGCCCGCGTGCGCACGATCATCGCGCAGCGGGACGCCGTCAGCGACTCCCTCACGCGACTCGGACTGGCCCCGGCGGAGTCCGAGGCGAACTTCGTATGGCTGGGCCTCGGGGAAGACACGATGTCCTTCGCCGCCGCCTGCGACGAGGCCGGGCTCGCCGTCCGGCCGTTCGCCGGGGAAGGCCTGCGCATCACCATCGGCGAGGAGGAGGCCAATGCCCGGCTCATCGAGGTCGCTGCCGAGTGGCACGCCGGACGGGCGGACGCAGGGGAGTAGCGCATGACCGAGCCCACCTGGACGCCGGACCCGCAGGCCGCCGCCGAGACCCGGATGGCCCACTTCCACGCTGCCGCCTCGCGGCGGGCAGGCCGCGCCCTCGGCGACAGCGTGGCCGTGCAGCAGTGGGCGCTGGAGGAGCTCGACGCGTTCTGGTCCCTCGTCTGGGACGAGTTCGGAGTCGTCGGCGAGCGCGGCCCGGTGGCGCACGTGCCGACCACCCTGCCCCAGGCCGTGTTCTTCCCGGACGCACGTATCAACCTCGCCGAGAACCTGCTCGCGCCCTGGGCGGACTCCGATGCGCCCGCCGTGGTCTGGGTCGGCGAGGGTGACGACGGCCTGGAGCTGCGCGAGGTGGTCAGCGGGCGCGAGCTTCGGCGCCGGGTGGGCTCGTTCGCACGTCGACTGCGGGCACGCGGCGTGTCGGCCGGGGACCGCGTCGGCCTGGTCCTGCCGGTCGGCCCCGATGCGCTGGTGTGCACGCTGGGGGCCCTCGCCGTGGGCGCCGTCGTCAGCAGCGTGTCCCCCGAGTTCGGGGCGCCCGCCATCCTCGACCGGCTGGGCCAGCTCGCTCCGACCGTTCTCGTCGCCGCCCCGTCGTATCGGTGGAACGGGAAGCGGTTCCACCGGGCCGAGAACGTGGCTGAGGTGGCCGTCGGCCTGCCATCGCTCACCTGGGTGGCCCTGGCTGCCGAGGACCTCGACGACGTGATCGTCGACGCGATCCCGGAGGGATGCGGCGTGGAGACGCTCGCCGGCGCGCTGGACGAGGACGTGCAGCCGGAGTTCGCCCGGCTGCCGTTCGACCACCCGGCGTACGTGCTGTTCTCATCGGGCACGACGGGCAAGCCGAAGTGCCTGATTCACCGCGGTGGCGGCGTGCTCCTCAAGCACCTCGTCGAGGTCGGGCTGCACGCAGACGTCCGCCCGGGCGATCGCATGCTCTTCTACACGACCACCAGCTGGATGATGTGGAACTGGGAGATCTCGACGCTGGCCCTCGGCGCCACCCTCGTGCTGCATGACGGTGCGCCCACCTACCCGGGCGCCGCCGCCCTGTTCGACTCGGCTCGCCTCACCGGCGCAACGCACCTGGGCATGGGCGCCCGGCTGCTGGACCACATGCGCGCCGAGGGCGTGGGCCTGCGCGAGCACGTCGGTGCGGACGCACCCCTCCGGCAGGTGCTCGTGACCGGCTCGCCCCTGTCCGTCCCGACGGCCCACTGGCTGGCGGAGCAGCTCGGACCCGCCGTCATGATCAACCCGATCTCCGGCGGCACCGATCTCGTGGGTGTCTTCGTCGGGGGCGACCCGACCCGGCCGTTCCACGCGGGGGAGATGGCGGGGCCGACCCTCGGCACCGCTGTCGACGTCTACGCGGACGAGGGCGTGCGGGCGGTCGATGGGGAACCCGGCGAGCTCGTGTGCCTGCAGCCGTTCCCGACCGTCCCGGTCGGCATCTGGGGGGATCCGTCCGGCGAGCGCCTGCGGTCCGCCTACTTCGACGTGTGGCCGGGCATCTGGGTGCATGGCGACCGCTCGGTGCGCAGCGAGCATGGGGGCATCGCGATCCTGGGCCGCTCGGACGCCACGCTCAATGTGGCCGGGGTGCGCATCGGCACCGCGGAGATCTACGCCGCCCTCGCGGAGCATCCCGCCGTCGCGGACTGCCTGGCCTTCGGGCAGGAGTGGGACGGCGACACCCGCATCGTGCTTCTGGTCGTGCCCACTGCCGGGACGGCTCTCGACGAGGACGTGCAGGCGTCGATCCGCACGAGCATCCGGAGGGCCTGCTCACCACGTCACGTGCCCGCGGTGATCGTCGCGGTGAGTGACCTGCCGCGCACCCAGACCGGGAAGATCTCGGAGATCGCCGTCCGCGAGGCGGTGCATGGCCGCGAGGTCAAGGGGCTGAGTGCACTGGCCAATCCCTCCTCGCTCGACGAGATTGTGGCGGCCGTCCCGCGCTAGATTCGTCGTATGGAGTACGACATCGAGATCGTCGAGCGTCAGCGCGAGGACACTGCCGTCATCAAGGGCCGCGTCGCGCACGGTGCCGTCGGGGTGTTCGTGCCTGTGGCCATCGGGGAGATCTACGGAGCGCTGGGCGAGGATCCGATCGTCGGCCCGCCGTTCTGCCGGGTCAACCTCCTCGACGAGGAATTCGCCCTGGAGGTCGGCTTCCCCGTGGAGCGGCCGATCGAGGCGAGCGGCCGGATCGAGCCGTCCACCCTCCCGGCGGGGCCGGTCGCGACCGCCCTGCACGTCGGCCCCTACGACACGATCGCCCCGGCGTACGGGGCGTTGGAGCAGTGGATGCGCGAGCACCACTACGTGCAGACGGGCGCGCCGTGGGAGGCGTACCTCGACGGCCCTGAGGTGGAGAACCCCCGGACCCTGGTCTGCTGGCCCTGCCATCGGGCGGAGGGTGCGCCCTCCGCGTAGGGGCGGCGTCCCGGGGCATGTGGCGTAGGTCTCGCCTGCTGACTCGCTCGGCAAGCGAGGTTCGACCTGCGATATCTTGACGTCAAGATTTCTCCCGTTCATCGCATCTGGAAGGCACCTTCATGGCTCGCAGCGGCAAGGTCTCCGTCATCGGAGCAGGCTTCTACGGATCGACGACCGCCCTGCGGCTCGCCGAGTACGACATCTTCGAGACGGTCGTCCTGACCGACGTCATCGAGGGCAAGCCCGAGGGCATCGCACTCGATATCAATCAGTCCCGGTGGATCGAGGGCTACGAGACGAAGATGGTGGGCCAGACGACCGGCCCGAACGGCGAGGGCTACGAGGCCATCGCGGGCTCCGAGATCGTCGTGATCACCGCCGGCCTGCCGCGCAAGCCCGGCATGAGCCGCATGGACCTCATCGAGACCAACGCGAAGATCATGCGCCAGGTCGCCGAGAACGTGGCGAAGTACGCGCCCGACTGCGTGATCGTCAACGTCGCGAACCCGCTCGACGAGATGACCGCCCTCGCCCAGATCGTGACGGGGTTCCCGCACCATCGCGTCATCGGGCAGGCCGGCATGCTCGACACGGCCCGGTTCACCCACTTCGTCGCCGAGAAGCTCGGCGTCCCGGTGGCGTCCGTGAAGACCCTCACCCTCGGCTCGCACGGCGACACCATGGTGCCGGTCGCCTCTGCGTGCGTGGTCGACGGCAAGCCGCTGTCCGACCTGCTCTCCGCTGAGGAGATCGACGAGCTCGTGGTCCGGACCCGCAACGGCGGCGCCGAGATCGTGGCCCTGCTCAAGACCGGCTCCGCCTACTACGCGCCGTCCGCGGCGGCCGCCCGGATGGCCCGCGCCGTGCACGAGGACTCGGGTGCCGTCATGCCGGTGTGCGCCTGGGTCGATGGTGAGTACGGCCTGTCCGGTGCCTACCTGGGCGTCGAGGCCGAGATCGGCAAGGAGGGCATCAAGAAGGTCGTCGAGACCCCCCTCACCGATGCCGAGAAGGCCCTGCTGGTCGAGGCCTACGAGGCCGTCAAGGCCAAGCAGGCGGACGTCAAGGACCTCTAGCCCCCCGTCTCGTTTCTCCCACGTAGTGGGACAGACGAGCCAAACAGCCCCGGAATGGCCCGCTTTCGCTCGTTTCTCCCACGTAGTGGGAGAAACGGAACAAGGAGAAGACGTGACGAAGATCAAGGTTGAGAACCCGGTCGTCGAGCTCGACGGCGACGAGATGACCCGCATCATCTGGCAGTTCATCAAGGATGAGCTGATCCTGAAGTACCTCGACGTCGACCTGAAGTACTACGACCTGGGCATCGAGAGCCGCGACGCCACGGACGACCAGATCACCATCGATGCGGCGCACGCCATCCAGAAGTACGGCGTCGGCGTGAAGTGCGCGACCATCACGCCGGACGAGGCGCGGGTCGAGGAGTTCGGCCTGAAGAAGATGTGGAAGTCGCCGAACGGCACGATCCGCAACATCCTCGGCGGCGTCATCTTCCGCGAGCC
>WGLX01000014.1 GCA_016125355.1 Actinomycetales bacterium
AGCTCGAAGTGCCGGCGGCGACCGGCCACTGGCCGCCAGTCGATCAGGACACGTGCTGCGCTGCCCGGGACCACAGACTCGTGAGCGCTCCGGCACGGTCGCACCGCAGTGACTGGCGGACAGTCGGGTAACCCTCAGGTTCCAGACGTGTCGTACACGAAGCGGAAGACCGTGGTGCCGTCTGGGTGCAGAACCCCGGGCGCGGCGTCGTCACGCTGCCAGCCGACCGCGCGCAAGGAATCGAGCCAGGCACGATGATCGGGGTGGGCATGCGCATCCCACACGAACTCCTCATCCTCCGGCATCCCGTGAGCGTAGAAACCGCTCCTCAGCATCGGGTCGGTTTGGAACGGTCGAGGAGTGATGATGGTCACGATGCAACCCGGGCCACGTGATGTACGTCACACTGTACGTTGCATGAAAGTGGCCCGCCCCTAGGTTGTTTCCTGCCGCCTCAAGGGGAGCGGCGTGGTCGTGGGGAAAGAAGGTGATAGGCGGCGTGAACGCGGTGCAAAGCGCGATGGTCGAATTCGAGTCGTCGTGGTCGCGCCGCGTGGGAGACAAGGACGCCGCTATCCGCCTTGCCTTCGGGATCACTCCGAGTCGCTACTACGAGTTGCTGGACGAGCTCATCGACCTGCCGGAGGCCTTCATCCACGCCCCGGCCACGTTCACCAGGTACCGGCGCCTGCGGGATGTTCGAGACCTGCGGCAGGCGGCACTTCGGTAGGGCCGCCGGTATCCGCGAGAGCCGAGGGCACTGATTGAGGCGAACATGGATCCCAGTGAACCAACCGGCCTGCCAGACCGCCGCCGCCACAGCAGCACCAGCACGGCCACTGACCGGCGGGAACACGCCAAGAGGCGGTGCAGGTAACGTGCCCGTCAGTGGGTCCTCCGGACACTCCAGTACAGATGGGGTAGCGCTGGGCTCGGGGACCGGCGGTACCTCCGGCGACGGGCCGGGGCTTGGGGACGCCTCAGCCGATTCGTTGCAGACCGAGGCGGCTGCGGTCATCGCCCCCGAACCCACCGCGACCAGCGCAGTGCAGGCGGCCGGCACGGCCAGACCTGCGCAGCAGATGGCCAGAAGCGCTAGGTGCTTGCTGATCGCCACACTTGGACAACCGCATTGGGAGCGTCGGTGCCGCGCAACGCCGACTCGCCCAGGTGTGTGACTGACGAGGGTCGTTGACGGTCTAGGCGTTTGTCTTCTGCTTCAGTCTTTCGTACGGGGTTTGTCCGCCGAGCGCCCCGTGGGGTCGCTGGTAGTTGTAGTAGTTCTCCCATTCCTGGAGCTTGTCGTTGAATAGGCCGGCGTCGTCGATCATGACGCCGTCGAGGAGCCGGTAGAACTCCTCGGCGTCGATGCGGTGGGATCTCTCCACCTTCCCGTTGAGCCGGGGTGTGGCAGGGCGGATGTAGACGTGATTGATGCCCTGGTCGAGCAGGTGCCAGTGGAATCCTGGCTGGAACTCGGCGCCATTGTCGGTTTGGACCTTCTCGACCTGGAACGGCAGGCGCGCCAGGACGTAGTCCATGAACTCGATGGCGGTCCTTTGATCGTGCTTGGGGTAGATCCGCAGGATCCGCAGTCGGGTGCAGTCGTCGATCGCGGTGTACTGGTAGTACTTCTTGCGCCGTCCACCATCGGTCGCGATGGGCTCGATGAACTTCACGTCGACCTGAACCTGATGGCCGGGGCGCTGCTTCTCGTACCTCTTCCAGCGGGTGGTGGTGCGCCGATGACGCTGGGAGGCGGGCAGCCGGTTCATCTCCAGCCGCTTGAGGATCCGCCAGATCCCCGACGTGCTCATCGTGATGCCGTGGTAGCGCTCCAGATACATCTGGATCTTCATCGGCCCGAAGTGATAGTGCTGGCGCAGGTGGATGATCTTGCCGACCACCTCGCCAGGGGTTGCCTTCGGGCTGTTGTGCGGCTGGCTGGAACGATCCTTCAGCCCCTCCAGGCCCTCCTGCTCGTACCGGTTCCTTTACCGGTAGAAGCACGTCCGGCTGATCCCGTAGTACCGGCAGGTCGCAGCGACGCTGCCTGACACCTCCTCAGCGTGCCTCAGGATCGCCAGGCGGCGATTAGCCCGCTGGGTCAGTTCCTTCTCAGTCCAAATCCGATCGGCCATCTGGTCTCCTTCAACTCGGAGCCCAGACTGTCAACAACCTCCGTCAGTTCTAGACCTAGGGCAGGTTGCCCGGCGCCAACCTGCGGATTCAGCGTGTGCGGTAGGTGCGGTCCGATTGCGTGAGTCACCAAGACGTGTCAACTGCGAGCATGTCTGAGACTTCCTTGGCATGTGTCGGCCGGGGCGGGGTCATGTCAGGAGAGGTGGTCCCAGCGCAGGTCCTGGCCTGCCACGAGCCCGGTGGTGAGGACCTTGCCGACGGCGTCGCCGACCTCGTGCGCGGGGATGGCCTCGCGCGGGGCGGGGCGCAGCACCTCGACGTCGTCGCGGATGAGGACGGTGCCGGCGGGCAGGTCGCGGGCGGCGCGGACGCAGCGGCGCTGGAGCACGACGGTCTCCTGCTCGTTGGCCTCGACCTTCTTCCGGCCGTCGCCGAGAGCGGCCTCGAGCAGGCGGGTGTCGTCGACCATGGCCCGCCAGGTGACGGGGTCCATGGAGAAGCCGTGGTCGGGGCCGACGCGGGTGGTGTCGTCGGTGAAGTGCTTCTCGATGACGCGGGCGCCGAGGGCGACGGCGCCGAGGACAGTGACGTGGGCGGGGGTGTGGTCGGACAGGCCGAGCGTCACGCCGGGGTAGAACTCTGCGTACTGCTGCAGGACGCGGAGGTTGACGTGGTGTGCATTCTCCAGCTCGCCGGTGTAGTTCGTATTGCACTGCATCAGGACGACGGGCACCCCGGCGTCCAGCAGCCGGTCCATGGCTCGGCGGACGTCGTCGAGGCTCGCTGCGCCCGTCGCGATGAGGACGGGCTTGCCGAGGTGGGCGATGGCCTGCAGCTCCTCCATCCAGTTCATGTCGCCGGAGCCGACCTTGAAGGCGTTGACGTACGGGTCGAGGTGGGTGACGGCCTCGAGATCGTAGGGGGTGGACATGAACTCGATGCCGATTTGCTGAGCATGCTCGGCGAGCGGTTGTGTCCACTCCCACGGCAGTGAGGCATCGACGTATGCCTCGAACACCGACTTCCGCCACTTGGCCTGGTGCGACTGCTGGCCGCCGAGTGACCGGAACCCGTAGTCGGAGATGATGCGGGGGGCTCGGTAGTGCTGGAACTTGGCGCAGTCGGCGCCGGCCTCCTTGGCGAGGGTCATGAGGTCGGTCGCGCGGTCAAGGCTGCCGTCGTGGTTGGCGGCGATGTCGGCGATGAAGTAGGTCGGCTGGTTGGGACCGATGAGGTGGTCACCGATAGGGAACGTCGGCGCCTTTGAGGGGACGCTTTGGCTGTCACCGGGCATGTTCGGGTGCCTTCCTGTCTGGCTTCGCAAGGGCGTCGGTACGGATGCCGGCTTGTGGGCCGGGACCAACAGTCGGTGGACAACTAACCATCAGTACCCTACAGTTCGGTACTACCGAACAAGAGTCGGGGAAAGTGGAGAGAGGGCAGCAAGTCTTGGGCGCTGACAATCGGTATGAGGTGAAGAGCGTGGCACGAGCCGTTGCCATCCTGGAGGCGCTTGAGGATGCGCACGCGGACGGCCTCACGGTGACAGAAGTGGCCAAGCTAGTGGGATTGTCCAAGAGTACGGCCTTCGCGACGCTGCATACCCTCCGAGCACACGGGCTGGTGTCTGACAAGGGTGAAGGCGCTACCAGGCGCTACCGACTTGGTTTGGCGCTGGTGCGGCTCGGTCAGCAGGCTTCGGCACAGACCTCCATAGCGGACATCGGACAGCCGGTGCTCAGGGCCCTGACGGAGAAGACGGGCCTCACGTCCCGGATCGCCGTTCTCGATGACGACTGGGCGGTCGTCGTGGCTCGCGCCGACTCGCGAACTGCCGTGCGGCTCGACCTCCGTATGGGTCAGCGTGAGTGGCCCCATTGCACGGGCGTTGGGAAGGCACTCCTGTCAACCCTGCCTGAGTCAGAAGTGAGAGCTCTCGTGGGTCGCCTGGGAATGCCCGTCCGGACTTCGCGAACCATCACAGACGCCGATCGCCTTGTCGTAAACCTGGCGCGAGCGCGAGCCGACGGGTTCACCATCGACGATGAGGAGGATGCTGAAGGAATCATGTGCATCGCGTCTCCGGTGGTCGATGTTCACGGGAATGCGCTGGGAGCCGTAAGCGTGACGGGGCTCAAGGCTGATTCCGCTCTGCGTCAGCCGCGCAGCGTCGGAAGGCAGGTTCGGGCGGCGGCCGCCCAGATCGCCCAGATGGTGAACCGCCGGGTATAGACGAAGACGAGACAAGGTCGTGACCTCGCACACCGTCCGGAATCACTGAACAGAATCGGGTGACTTCAAGCGCGCGGAGAATGGACTACTTGTCCCAACGGGTCGACGCAAGCGACCTACGATCGGTGTCTAGCGATTGCGGCCGTCGGCTTGAGCAGCTGCCCTTATGCCATGGTGGCTTCCATGAGTTCGCGTAGGGCGGGCCGTCAAGAGTCGAGGATGCTGGCCGCGTGGTGGTGCGCTCCGTGATCGAACGAGAGCCTGCCTGAGACGGTAGTGGCAGATGACGCCATCACCAGCGTCAGCCACCTCGTCGCCGGCATGGAGATCTGCAGGCTGGCAAATGTGGCCCTCTTTGTCGGGCGCGCCAGTGGAGGGAATCCTGACGGGTCCTCCCCAAGGCGAATTCAAATCGGCATCGGAGAACAGCCGTTGCGGGTGAGCGCGGCTCATCTTGAGCGTCGGTGGAGGACGCCGCCGGTGCTGCACAGGATGCGAATACAGCGGGCTTGAATCGACGGGCGAAGTTCCTTGACGTTTGCCGCTGCGCTCAGTAGATTACGGATATTCCGAATGCTGTTCGGTATAACCGAACGCATCACTGGCTTCCATAGGTAGGAGTAATAGATGGCAAGACGAACGCACTGGGCCGCAGTCATCACCGCGAGCAGCTGTCTGCTGCTCGCCGCGTGTTCATCGGAGACCAGCACACCTGCCTTGAGCAGCTCGGCTGCCGCGCCCGCGACGAGTGAGGCTGAACCTGCGGAGTCCTCGGCTGCAGAGGCGACTCCGTCAGGGGTCGTCGTGACCCAGGTTCCCTCCGCCGGCAATGGCGTCGAGTGGTGGCTCTGGGACAAGGCATCCTGCGCCTTCGCGCCGACGGAGGACCATCCCGAGACGTGGGAGCCCATCACCCTCAAGCAGGAGACGCCGTTGACGGTGGGATTCGCTGCGCAGGACACCGTTAACGCGGTGAACATCACGATGAACGAGAGCATGGCGAACAGTGCCGCTGCCGCGGGCTTCGACCTGGCCACCGCCGACTACAAGTTCCCGAGCACCACTGACCCGATCACGGCAGCAAAGTCACTGATCGTGCGTGAGCCGGCTGTGGTCATCAGCAACAACCAGCTCGACACCCTTTTGGACCCGGTCAACAAGCAGTATGCGGACGCCTGCATCCCGGTGGTCCAGGTCGTGACGGCGGCGGAGGGGGCGGTCCTCTTCGGACCCAGCAACTCCGGAATGGGCGAGTTGGAGGGTCAGCGTCTCATCGATGTTGCCAGTGCCCGTGGGTGGACAGCGGACGACACCACGCTGATCACGACCCTCTTCTCGCCGGCGGGACCTGAGGTCGCAAAGCGGGCAACCGTCTGCGCTGAGACGGTGAAGGCGGCATTCCCGGGGATCAAGGAGGTCGAGTACGACACCAAAAGCACGACATCGTCCGACCTGCAGTCTAACTTCACCGATATCCTCACCGCCAACCCGGACTCGAAGAACATCCTCAACTGCACCGTGGCAGATCTGTGGGCCATGGCCAACGCCAACGCCCTGAAGATCGCCGGACGCCAGGCGACGAGTGCAGTAACCGGAGTGAACGGCGGGGCCGAGGTGCTGGACGCCATCCAGGCAGGCGACACGGCTCTCGTAGGCACGGTCGATCTCGGAGCGGCCAGCTGGGGCGACTACTGGATTCCGCTCGCACAGGACATCGCGGCCGGCAAGCCAGTCCCCGCCGAGGTGTACGCGCCAATCTCGATGCTGCCGGAGCAGCTTCCGTAGGTACGTCTCCCCGCGTGGGGCTGGTGGCGAAACTCCCACATTCGCCAGCCCCACGCGGGAGGGCGCAAGTAGCGTCAGCCCAAGTGGGGACTGCCTCCGAGGCAGGCACATCAATCAAGAACGGAACTCCAGCGTGGTAAAAGCGTTGCGCACCCAATACGTGGGGCTGCTGACGGTGATGCTTGCGGCCGCGATCACCCTGTCGATCCTGTCGCCCTACTTCCTCAACACCCAGAATCTGCTGAACGTCGGTGTCGCCATCTCGTTCTACGGGATCGTGGCCGCCGCAACGACCATAGTTCTCATCAGCGGCGGACTCGACCTCTCCATTGCGGCGGTGATGGCGCTGTCGACCTGCATCGTGGCGGCAACACTGCAAGCCGGGCAGCCGGTCACCGTGGCAATCGCCCTCGCCCTCGCGGCGGGTGCGCTGGTGGGTATGTCCAATGGCTGGCTCACCAGCTACAGCGGCATCAATCCATTCGTGGTGACCGTAGGGAGCGCGTTCCTCGTGCGAGGACTCGCGTACCTGGTTACCGGGGGAGCCGTAATCGCCGTGCAGGACCCATTCCTCGTCACCCTCGGGCAGGGAAAGGTGTTCGGGATCCCGTACACGGTCCTCATCATGATCGCGGCCTTTGCAGTGTGCGGGTTCCTTTTGCAACGCACCATCTACGGCCGACACTGGTTTGCCGTCGGTGGAACGACCGGCGGGACGATGGCCCGCCTCGCCGGTGTCCCGGTGCGCCGCCGCATGTGGCAGGTGTACCTCCTGAGTTCGCTCGCGGCTGCCACGGCAGGCGTGCTGATAGCGGGCTACACGACTGTCGGAGACGCCAATGGACTCCTGGGAAGTGAACTCGCCATCCTTGCTGGAGTCATCCTGGGCGGAACGGCACTCAGCGGTGGGCGCGGAACTATGACCGGGACCGTGATCGGAGTCGTCCTCGTCGGGATCATCAGCAACGGGATCCAGTTGCTGAACCTTGGCATCTCAGCGCAGTACATCTTCCTCGGCGGAGTGCTCTTGCTCGCCGTGAGCTACGACCAGACACGACGCCGACGTGAAATCAGGGGGTGACAGATGACCAGCGAAGTAGAACCCGCGCTTGAAGCGAGAGGCATCTCCAAGAGTTACGGATCCATCGATGCTTGCGTCGACGTCAGTCTGGCGATGTATCCGGGTGAGATCACATCACTTATCGGTGACAACGGCGCCGGGAAGTCAACCCTTGTGAAGATCCTCACCGGTGCCGTCAAGCCAGACCACGGAACGCTGCACCTGGACGGCAAGGCGGTTAGGTTCGCTGACCCGCTCGACGCGCGCATGAAGGGCGTCGAGGTGGTGTACCAGGAGCTGGCACTGGCACCCAACCTGGACGTGGCTGCCAACGTGTTCCTTGGCCGGGAACTCCAGTTCAAGCAGTCGGGACTTCTGAGGGTCCTAAATCGCCGGACTATGCGCAGGCTGGCCGAGGAGGAAGTGTCGGCGCTGCAGATCAACCTACCTGGCATCGACGCACTGGTGGGCTCGATGTCCGGCGGGCAGCGCCAATGCGTTGCCATCGCGCGGTCAGCATTCTGGTGCAGACAAGTGGTGATCATGGATGAACCCACTGCCGCCCTTGGGCTGCGCGAGTCGGGAGCCGTGCTGGATCTCATCCGCCGGATCCGGGACCGCGGTGTCGCGGTGGGCCTGGTCAGCCATTCCTTGCCGCATGTTGCCGAGTTATCCGATCACGTCATCGTCATGCGTCACGGGCGCAAGGTGGCGGATCTGCGCCACGAGTCACCCACGGTCAGCCAGTTGATGACACTCATCCTCGAAGGCGGCGGTGATGACCCCCAGACCATATAGACACACAGCGACTGGAACGGAGAGCGTGCAATGACGTCGGAGTGGAGTGCGGATTCCCTGGCCGGATCCACGATTCTTGTCACGGGTGGCTCTGGCCGCGTGGGCCGTCACGTCCTCACGGGACTTCAGTCCCGTGGGTGCGTTGTGCGCACCGTGGTCCTGCCTGACGACCCGCAGACGGGCTCGCTTGAGCCCTCAGTCCAGGTCGTGGTGGGCTCTCTGAGCGATCCCGGGACGGTTGATGCGGCCGTGGATGGCGTGGATGCTGTCATCCACCTCGCCGCGCTCATGGACTGGTCCTCGGGCGCGAACCGGGCACTCTTCGAGGCGAACGTGACTGGCACCTTCCTCCTGATGGATGCGTGCGCGCGGCGGGCGTCGGACCTTAGGCGATTCGTGCTGGCCAGCAGCGACGAGGTGTATCCGGCGCTTGAGGTCGATGGCGAGATCATTGAGGACCTGCCATCTCGCCCTTACAGTTTCTACGGCCTCACCAAGCAGCTCGACGAGGACATGGCGAACTTCTACGTCAGGGCCCTCGGCCTACCCACTGCGACGGCTCGCTTCTCCCTCACAGCCATGCCACAGGAGATCCTGAGATCCGATGGCTGGTCTGGTCGGCTCTTCTTCGCACGTGGCCTGAGTGCCATCTTGGACGCCGTCGGTCGGCGGGAGGCCGCTGAGATAATCCTGGCCTCGGCCGCTGATCCTGACCGCACCCTTGTGCTGGCCAGGGATCTTAGCGGTTCCCCGTACGAGTTTCAGTTCTGTGATGTGCGGGACCTCGTGGCTGGCCTGATGTGTCTGCTGACCCATCCGCGTGCCGTGGGTGGAACGTTCAACCTGTCCGGCCCGGGACCCACGGACTACGGCAGGGCCATCCCCTTGCTCGCGAGCGCCACGGGACAGGAGTTCGTCGACCTGTCCCTCCCCGGACCCCGACTGTCGGTGACCACGAGCACAGCGAGGGCTCGCGACCTCCTGGGGTTTCAGCCGAGGTACGACTTCGACGCGGTCCTCGCGGCAGCGATCGAGTCGTGACGCATCTCGGGTTATCGGAGGGTGATGTGCATCCCGACCCATCTCCGGCATGGCAGCCGCAAACAAGCGCCGCGCTGGTGGGTGTGAGTCGGCGTGACATCACTCCTCCCGTGGGCATCCGTACCGCAAACTGGGGTGCCCCCGGACGCTACGAGGTCAGCGAGGGAGTCCACCAGCCCCTGACGGCCACCGTCGTCGCCCTGGCCGACGAAACCGGTTCGCGCCTTGTGCTGGTGAGCCTCGATCTGGGCTGGTGGCGTCAGATCGACGACGAGCGGGCACTGCGGGGCCCCATCCTGAATGCTCTCGGCCTCGAACCGGAGCAGCTGCTGGTCCACCTCGTACACACCCACGCCGGGCCGACCACGAACAGCGGTGACAAGGATCGCCCGGGAGGGCAGTTGCTTGCCGAGTACATGACCGAGCTAACGGGCTCCGTTATCGATGCCTGCCGTGACGCCGTAAGCGCGGCCCGGGAGTGCATCATCACCTGGGGCCAAGGCCACTGTCCCCTCGCAACCGTTCGGGATCTGCCGTGTGGAGACTTGGACCTGGTGGCGTTCAACCCAGATGTGCCCGCCGACGACACCGTGATCGTCGGGAGGATCACGGATTGTGACGGGTCATTGGTGGCGACAGTCGTCAACTACGCCTGCCATCCCACTACTCTCGCGTGGCAAAACCCCCTCGTATCACCCGACTTCGTCGGACCCGCTCGGCGCCTAGTGGAAGAGACGACATCAGCGCCGTGCGTCTTCCTCCAGGGCGCCTCAGGGGACCTTGCCCCCAGGGATCAGTACACCGGAGACGTCGACGTCGCCGAGCGCAACGGTCGCATACTCGGCCACTCTGTCATGACTGTGCTGGAGAACCTTCCCCAACCGGGCCACGGGCTCGCCCTTTCCGGAGTCGTCGAGTCAGGCGCCACTCTGGGGATGTGGAGCCCGGTGCCGCTCAGTGCGTCGCCCGGACTCGAAGCACAGATGCTCCACGTCAGGGTTCCACTCCAGGCACCGGTCACGGCAGACGATCTGCGCAGGCGTTGGTCGCATCTGAAGCCCGTGACGATCGACGAGCGGCTCGATCGGGCGACCGCGCTGCGACGGGGGTATGCCGATGAAGATCACGCCCTGCATCCGGTGTGGATCTCCCGAGTGGGCGAGGCGATCATCGTGGCCCACCCGGGCGAGGCCTACTCGCTCCTGCAGCGGGAACTGCGTGCCCGCTTCCCCAAATACACAGTGTTGGTGCTGAACTGCACGAACGGGCCTGGTTTCATGTACCTCCCCGAGTCATCAGCCTACGAGCGGGCCCCGTACCAGGTCTGGCAGACCCTTCTGGCGGCGGGCGCCTTGGAGGCGGTCATCGAGGCTGTCGACGCGGCCATCACGGTACTGCCTACGACCCGCTCGGACCGGCCTGTAGGCATTCGATGAACTTGGCCGTGGTCACCGGCGCCGGCTCGGGAATCGGCGAGGCCGTCGTCCGCCGGCTGCTCCGGGACGGATGGGGGGTCGTAGCCGTGGACAGTGCCCAGATCGGTCTGGATCAGTTGGGCGCCAGCGAGAACGGGCTGCGATTCCGTGTCGTTGTCGGCGATGTCGCCGATCGCGCCACCCACCGTGCGGCTCGCCAGGAGGCCGAGCGCATGGGAGTCCTGCGGGCGTGGATCTCCGTCGCTGGCATCACCCGCCGGCATGACCTGCACGACCTCGACGAGGAGTCGCTGCGCCGCGTCGTGGAGGTCAATCAACTGGGCACGCTATGGGGGGCGGCCGAGGCGGTCGGGTCGATGAGGACGTCGAGAGCGGGAGGAGTGATCGTTCAGATCGCCTCAGTGCACGCCCATCACGCAGCCGAGGGCTACCCCGTCTACGAGATGACCAAAGCTGCCGTTGACGCGCTGACTCGAAGCATTGCCGTGACCTACGGTCCCATCGGGATCCGCGCCGTCACGATCTCCCCCGGGGCCATCCGCACGCCCGCGCTCACGACCGCACTGGACGCCGCACCCGATCCTGAAGATGCCACTGTTCGATTACGGGACGCGAGTCCGCTGGGGCGTATCGGCATGCCCTCCGAGGTCGCCGCAGCCGTGGCCTTTGCGCTCTCCGACGACGCTTCCTTCGTGACCGGAACCTCGATCGTGGTCGATGGTGGATGGTCTGCGGTGCTCCTGCGAGACTGCGCCGACGCCGATCCGGACAAGGCCGCCCGATGAACGACCTGCGCAGCGGGCGGTGGCTCCACGGTGATGATGAGGTCGCCCTCCTCCACCGGGTAGCGATGGCCGGAGCTGACTACGAGGAGGGGCGTCCGGTCATCGGCATCGCCGTGACGTCGAGTGCCTTGAACCCCTGCCACGGCGACGTGGATCGGCTCCTTCAAGGTGCGGCGGCCGGTGTGCTCGCGGCGGGAGGCACTCCGGCGGCGTTTCCCGCAATGTCCTTGGGCGAGGACCTGATGAAGCCCTCCGCGATGATGTACCGGAATCTCCTCTCGATGGAGCTGGAGGAGTCCGCTCGCTCCTATCCCCTCGATGGGCTCATCGTCTTCGCAGGGTGCGACAAGAACGTCCCCGCCGCGCTCATGGCGCTGGCGAGCGCGAACCTCCCCGGCCTCGTCGGGCTGGTCGGCATCCGCAGGGCGGCAGTCCTCGGGGACCGGCGCCTCGGGGCAGGCACGGACGTGTGGCGGGAACTGGAGAAGCGGCGCGCCGGGCGGACCAGCGATGCGGAGTGGGCCGAGTTCGAGACCTGTCTACGGGCGGTCGGGCCCGGCATCTGCAACGTGATGGGAACGGCCGTGACGATGGGCCTGATGGCCGAGTTCCTAGGTATGGCCCTGCCCGAGTCCGCGACGATGACCGCAGGCAGTGACGAACTGCTCGATGCTGCGCACCGCACCGGCCACAGGGTGGTCGAGATGGTCAAGGAGGGCAACAGGCCAGGCGACCGGATGTCGGCTTCTGCCTTCCGCAACTGCCTCGTCGCCCTGGCTGCAATCGGCGGCTCGACGAACGCGGTCATCCACCTCGCTGCCATCGCTGGCCGCCTGGGCATCCAACTCGACCCGGAGTCGATGGACGACGCCTTCCGCGACGTGCCCCTGCTCGTGGATGTCGAACCGTGCGGAGCGGGCCTGGCTCAGGACTTCCACAGGGCCGGCGCGTCACCCGCTCTCGCTCACGCACTCGGCGGCAAGCTGGACCAGTCTTGCGTGACTGCAGATGGGCGCACCTGGCTGGAAGTGGGCGCCAAGAGCGCACCGAGCTCGCGGACCATCCGCTCGCTCGATGACGCCCTGCAACCGGCACCGGCCCTTGCCGTCCTGCGAGGGACACTGGCCCCAGGCGGTGCCGTGATCAAGGTGGCTGGCGCTTCAGCGGAACTGCTTCAGCACGAAGGCCCAGCAGTCGTCTTCGACACCTACGACGACATGCGACTGCAGCTGGACGACCCGGACCTCGACATCGACCCGGCATCCGTCCTGCTCGTCCGAGGGTGCGGACCGGTCGGAGCTCCGGGCATGCCGGAGTGGGGAATGGCTCCGATCCCCAAACGACTGGTCGAGGCCGGCGTCCGCGACATGGTGCGGGTGACGGACGGACGGATGAGTGGTACGAGTTACGGGACAGTAGTCCTCCACGTGACGCCGGAGGCAGCTGTCGGTGGCCCCCTGGCACTGGCCAGGGACGGCGACCCGGTGCGCCTCGACCTCGAGGGGCGCCGGATCGACCTCGTCGTGGACGACGACGAGTTGGCCGCTCGAATGCAGTCGTGGCAGCCACCGGACACGCCGCACATTCGCGGATGGCCCGCCCTTTACCAGCAGCACGTACTCGATGCCACCCGCGGCTGCGACCTCGACATCCTCGCCTCTCCGGCGGGGGAACCAGCCCCGTTCATCGAACCGGTGGTCGGCCGCTCGTAGGCCCAGCGCGGCACCGAATCCGACGACTAAGACCAGATTGGATTGCACCATGACACCCACGACGACAGACACCACGCGGATCACCGGCGTGCTCCCCGTCGTGCAGACCCCTTTCGCTGACGATGGGTCAATAGACGTCGAGGCACTCCAAGCCGAACTGGAGTGGGTGCTGGACCAAGGAGTCGACGGCCTGACCACGGGCATGGTGAGCGAGATCCTCCGGCTCTCCTTCGACGAGCGCAACCTCCTGTCGGAGCTCGTCTGCGCGACCGCGCGTGCTCGCGGCAGGGCCGCAGTCATCAGTTGCGGCGCCGAGAGCCTGCGGACGGCGGTCATGCATGCCAACCATGCTGAGGAGCATCACGCGACTGCCCTGATGGCGAACACTCCCGTCACGGTGGGTATCGATGACTCCGAGGTCCACGTCTACTTCACGGAGATTCTCAGGGCCACTGAGCTACCCGTCGTCGTCCAGGATGCCAGCGGCTATGTGGGGAGGCCACTGAGCATCGCCGTGCAGACGCAACTCTTCGAGGAGTTCGGGGATCGAGTGCTGTTCAAGCCCGAGGCACAGCCGATCGGGCCGCGTCTGTCGCTGCTGCGTGACGCCACGTCGGGCCAGGCGAGGATCCTCGAGGGGTCCGGCGGTGCTGCGGTCATCGACAGTTATCGCCGCGGGATCGTCGGCACGATGCCGGGTGCGGAGGTTTGCTGGGCTATCAAGCGCCTCTGGGACGCCGTCGTCGAAGGCGACTGGGAGACCGCGTACGGGATCTCTGGGCCGCTCAACACGCTGGTCGCGATGCAGACGACGGTGGATGGGTACGTAGCCATTGAGAAGCACCTTCTGTGGCGCCAGGGGGTGCTCGGTCCATCCACTCATCGGCGTCCCACGGGCTTCATGCTCGATAGCGAGTCCGCGGCCGAGGTCGACCGTCTCTTCGATCAGATCGCCATAGCCGCAGGGCAGCCGCATCGCATGCTGCTTGCCGAACCGGTCTCCACGTGAGCGTTGCGGGTCTGGCCATGGAACTTGCCCCGGACGTGCGGCGTGAGGAGGTGGCTCTCAAGGCTGGCCATGTGCGCGCGCTGATGATCGAAGAGGGACTGGACGCAGTGGTCCTGACGACGCAGGCATCCGTGGCATGGATCGGTGCCGGGCTGACCGATCGCGTCCTCCGAGACCGGCAGGAGGGTCTGGTCTGGGGTGTTGTCACCCACCAGGGTGTGGACCTGATCGCGTGGGACACTGAGCAGGTCCGGCTCGAGACTGAGGAATCGATACTCGACTTGGGATTCCGGCCGCACTACGTCTCCTGGCCCGCCGACGACAGGACGACCATCGTGAGAGACCTGGCGCCGGTCGGTCGCGTCGGATCCGATGTACCCGGGTGGGACGTGGACTGCTCCGTCGAGATCCGTCTACTCCGCAGCCACCTGTTAGATGACGAGTGTCGGCGACTCGGCGTGCTCTCGGCGCATGCCACCGCTGCCCTTGAGGAAGTCCTGCGCGAGGTGCGTCCCGGTGTCACGGAGCGGGAGCTCGCAGGAGGCATTGCGGGCCGTCTGGAGGCGACGGGCGCGACGCCGCTCGTTCTACTTGTCGGGACGGGCGATCGGCTCGCAGCATTTCGGCACTGGGTTCCCACGGGCGAACCGATCGACAGAGCCGTCGTTGCCACTCTGGCTGCAGAGTGCCGGGGCCTCGTGACGGTCGTCACCCGGACCGTCTGGTTCGGCGTCGACGACGAGACCCGAGTGCGTCAGGACCGAGTGATGACGGTGGCGGCCGCCGCGGCTGCTGCCACCCAGGTCGGAGCGTCGTGGGGATCAGCTCTCGAAGAGGCCGCGGCGACGTATGACGCGCTCGGTCATCCCGGTGAATGGCGGAGGCACTTCCAGGGCGGCGCGGTTGGCTATGACACGCGGGAGTTCAGCCCGGGACCGTCACGCGAACCGAACCTGTGGTCACGGCACCTGATCAGTGCTGGTCAGGCCTTCGCGTGGAACCCGACACTGCCCGGTGTGAAGTCGGAGGACACCTACCTTGTCTCCCCCGATGGGCCCGAGTTGCTCACCTGCACGGAGGCTTGGCCGACGGTGCCCATCGACTGTCACGACATCGTCGTGG
Source organism: Actinomycetales bacterium (assembly GCA_016125355.1). Taxonomy (GTDB): domain Bacteria; phylum Actinomycetota; class Actinomycetes; order S36-B12; family S36-B12; genus UBA10649. The sequence goes on from WGLX01000014.1 coordinate 15,123, forward strand.
AGGTACCCGATGTGCTGGTCATCTAGTTCGCGAGCGACCGAAGCACGGGAATGGTGCGAAGGAGGTGAGCATGCGAATCGTGTCCGTTGAGCCTGTCGTGGTGAATGCAGGCATGCGAAATTGGATCTTCGTGGTGGTCCGGACGGATCAGGATGAGCTGGAAGGAATCGGCGAGGCCACGCTGGAGTTCCAGACACATGCCGTTGCGGGAGCTGTGCGCGACCTGGCCGATCTCATTGTGGGCCGAGACCCCCGGGAGATCGAGCGACTCTGGCAGATCATGATCCGACACCCCTTCTTCAAGGGAGGGCCGGTGACCATGTCCGCCCTCGGTGGCATAGACCAGGCGCTGCACGACATCGTGGCCAAGGACCAGGGCGTACCGCTCTACCGGCTGCTGGGTGGGCTTGCCCGCGACCGGGTGCGGCTGCACGACCACCTGGGCGGTGGAGACTCGACCGCCGTGTACGACGAGGACTCGCCGAAGGTATTCGCGGAGCGGGCGGCAGCCTCACGGCAGGCTGGATTCACGGCTTTGAAGATCCTGCCCGTTGGTCGCACCCAGGGGCTGAACGACGCACGGGGGATCTCGAATGCCGTTGCCTTGGTGGCTGCGGCTCGTGAGGGTGCGGGCGACGAGGCCGAGAGCATGATCGACTTCCATGGCCGCACCAGTGCCGCCGCGACCATCGAGATCCCCCTCGGTCCGGTGGCGACCATGGTGAATGTGCATCTCGCACTGGCCACGCCCAACTTCCTAGTCCAGGAGATCATGCGTGCTGATGTGCCGTGGCGAGGCGATGTCGTGCATGACGACCTCACGATCGAGGCCGGCTATGCGCTTCCCCCGACGCGGGCCGGCATCGGAGTGACCCTCGACGAAGCCGCCGCGGCTGCGCACCCTCCGTTGGGGAGCGTGCCCCGCAGTGGTTCCATGGCGACGGCTCCACCGCGGATTGGTAAGGCGTGAGTGCCGTCGACGTGCACGTGCTTGACACGCCAGCATGCATCTTGGGTGAGGGGCCGTTCTGGGACGCCGACCGGAGTCGCCTGAGTTGGGTCGACATTGACGCCTCCCGTCTGTTCTGGCGCGAGCCGTCAGGGGCCGTGGACGCCATGCAGGTGAGCGCCGGGGCGCTGTCGGCGGCCTTCCCGGCGGACGATGGGTGGCTGCTGGTCATGGACCACGGTTTCGGCTTCCAGTCCCGCAGTCAGGGCTTGGTGACGCTGGCGCAGCCCGAGACCGAGATGGGGGTGCGGCTGCGGATGAACGATGCCGCGTGTGACGCGTCGGGAAGGCTCTGGGCGGGCTCGATGTCGATCAGCGGGAGCGAACCGATTGGCTCACTCCTGCGGATGGATCTTGATGGCTCGGTAAGCCGGGTGGTCACGGGCCTGACCGTGGCCAACGGCATGGGCTGGAGCCCTGACGGAAGGTCTTTCTACCTTGTCGACAGCATCCCGGGACTGCTGTGGTCCTGGCGATTCGAGCCCGACGAAGGCACCTTGACCGAGCGGTACCTCGTGTCCGACGACCTGGGTCCGGGCATCCCGGACGGATTGACGGTGGATGCGGACGGCTGTTTGTGGATCGCCTTCTTCGGCGGCGGCCTGATCCGCCGGTTTAGCCCTTCCGGTGCGCTCGCGGCCGAGTTTCCCCTGCCCCTGCTATTCCCCACCTCGGTGTGCTTCGGGGATACCGGCCTCGACACCCTCTACGTGACCTCCGCGCAAGGTCCAGAACCCGAGCCGCACGCGGGCCAGTTGCTGGCCCTTGACCCAGGGGTCTCAGGACTGCCGGCGCACAGCTTCGGCGGCCGCGCTATCCCACCATCCGCCTCCCGGACGAAAGCAGGACAGCCATGAAGGTAGAAGCTCCCGGACCTCGAGTCCTCATGCCAGCCCTGGTCTATGAGGCACCACGGGTAATGACCATGCGAGACCTTCCGGTTCCCATCCCGCAGCCTGATGAGGTTCTGATCGAGGTTGAGTACTCAGGTATCTGCGGGTCGGAGCTGAGCGGATTCCTCGGTCAGAGCAGCATCCGTCAGCCGCCACTCGTGTTCGGGCACGAGATCTCCGGCCGGATCGTGGCGCTCGGGAGTGACATCGACTCCTCATGGGGCATCAGCATCGGCGACGAGGTGACCGCGAACCCCCTGGTCAGTTGCGGCCGCTGCGACCTCTGCGCTCAGGGTCGGCAGCAGTTGTGCCCGAGGCGCCTCCTGCTAGGAGCCTCGCTACCAGGGGGTAACGCAAGGTATGTCGCCGTGCCGGCTTCCGCGGTGTTGCCAGTGCCAGCGGGTATGACCCTTGCCGTGGCGGCAATGGTCGAACCGGTGGCTTTCGCCCTGCGTGCGGTCGAGGTGTCGTCTGCCGCCCCCGACTCCGCGGTACTGGTGGTCGGAGCGGGTGCGATCGGGCTGTTCATCCTGCAGGTGCTCGCCGCCTCGGGGGTGCGCACCCGTTACGTCGTGGAACGCAATCCGGATCGCCTCGCGATGGCAGTCGCGCTCGGGTGCATCCCACTGGACCCGGGTGACCGGGGACTGCGGGCCGTCGTCTCGGAGGCCACGGGTGGGCAGGGCGTCGACGTGGCAATCGACGCGGTGGGCACGACAGCGACCAGGAGAGAGTGCCTGCTGAGCCTCGCCCCCGGGGGAACGATGGTCCTCGTCGGCCTCCATTCGGACGAGACCGAACTCCCACTGAATACCGCGGTGCGTCAGGAGCTCGTCATCCGTGGCGCGTTCGCATACTCTCCTGTGCACTTCCGGCGTGGCCTCGCGTGGTTGGCGGATGGCACGGTGGGCTTGCAGCAGGGCGTCGTGGTTGCCCGGCTCGACGAGGGTCAGCGGTGGTACGAGCAACTCGTGTCAGGGCATCCGGCCTCGAAGGTGCTGCTGCGGCCGGCGCCCTCTGGCGGGTAGGCCCGTGACCTCTCTCGCCTCGGCCTCGACCCCAGCCCGCTACGAGGGTGTCTCAATTACCCGGCGATATGCCGCCGCGCATGATGCCTCGCACTTCCTGATCCTTCCCTCGTCCGTATCGAAAGCGTCGTCGGTTGACGAGATGGCCGCCCTCCTTGCTGCTTGCGCCGGGCGAGATCAGGTGCTGACGTTCCGTTCGGGGGGCACGAGCCTGTCGGGCCAGGCGCAGGCGGCCGGGCTGCTTGTCGACACGCGTCGGGGCTTCCGGGCGGTCGAGGTGCTTGACGGTGGTGCGCGGGTGCGGGTGCAGCCGGGTGCGACGGTGCGTCAGGTGAATGCGCGTCTTGCTCCGTTCGGCTTCCGGTTGGGTCCGGATCCGGCGAGTGAGTCGGCGGCGACGGTGGGTGGGGTGGTCGCGAACAATTCGTCGGGGATGCTGTGCGGGACGGAGTTCAACACTTACCGGACACTTGAGTCGCTGGTGGTGGTGCTGCCTGGCGGCACGGTGCTGGACACCGCGCAGCCGGACGCGGACTACCAGCTGCGGGTGGCGGAGCCGGCCCTGTATGAGGGGTTGCTGCGGCTGCGGGATCGGGTCCGGGGGAATCCGGAGTCGGTGCGGCTGATCGAGCGGCTGTTCGGGTTGAAGAACACGATGGGGTACGCGGTGAATGCATTCGTGGACTTCACGTATCCGGTCGACATCCTGACGCACCTGATGGTGGGGTCGGAGGGGACGCTGGGGTTCATCGCGGAGGCGACGTTCCGCACGGTGCCGGTGCGCCCGCATGTGGCGACGGGGTTCTTGGTGTTCGACTCGATTGAGCGGGCTACGGGGGTGCTGCCGGAGCTGGTGGCCTCGGGGCTGGCGGCGATCGAGGTGCTGGATGCGACGGCGTTGCGGGTGGCGCAGCGCGACCCGGTGGGCGGACGGGCGCTGCCCGGCCTGGCGGTGGACCGGCATGCGGGGCTGCTGGTGGAGTTCCAGGAGTTCACCGAGCCGGAGCTTGCGGACCGGGTGGAGCAGGCGCGGGGGCTGCTCGACCGGCTGCCGGTGGTGCTGCCGGCCGAGCTGACGCAGGGCGCCGGGACGCGGGCGGATCTGTGGCACGTGCGCAAGGGGCTGTATGCGGCGGTGGCCGGGGCGCGGCCGTCGGGGACGACGGCGCTGCTGGAGGACGTCGCGGTGCCGGTGCCGGCACTGGCCGAAACCTGCGAGGCATTGACGGGATTGTTCGACCGGCATGGGTACGAGGAGTCGGTGATCTTCGGGCACGCCAAGGACGGCAACATCCACTTCCTGCTGAACGAGAGGTTCGACCGGCCGCAGTCCCTCGCCCGGTTCACCGCGTTCACCGAGGACATGGTCGACCTGGTGCTCGGGGCGGGTGGGACGTTGAAGGCCGAGCACGGCACCGGCCGGATGATGGCGCCGTTCGTGCGCCGCCAGTACGGGGATGAGCTGTATGCGGTGATGCGCGAGGTCAAGACCCTGTTCGACCCCGCCGGGATCCTCAACCCAGGCGTCATCATTAGCGACGACCCCACCATCCACCTGCAGCACCTCAAGACCACCCCCACCGTCGAAGCCGAGGTGGACCGGTGCGTCGACTGCGGGTTCTGCGAGCCGGTCTGCCCCAGCCGTGACCTGACCCTGACACCGCGGCAGCGGATCGCGCTGCGCCGCGAACGGGCCCGCGCCGAGCAGGCCGGCGACACCGCGACGGTGCGCCAGATCGACGCGACGGCCGAGTACGCGCTGGTGGACACGTGCGCGGCCGACGGCATGTGTGCGACGGCGTGCCCGGTCGGCATCGACACCGGCGCGCTGGTCAAGCGGCTGCGCGCCGACGCGGCCCCGGCGACGCAGCAGCGCGCGTGGACGACCGCCGCCCGGCACTGGGCCCGCACCACCACCATCGCCGCTCGTGCGCTGACGATCGCGACGCGGGTCCCGCGCATGGCGGCGGCGGGCAGCCGCATCGCCCGCCGGGTCACCGGCGCCGACACCGTCCCCCTGTGGGATGCGGGGCTGCCTGCCGGGGGAACCCGCCGCGAGCCACGACCGGCCGTGAACCCGGTGGCGGTGTTCATGCCCGCCTGCGTCGGATCCATGTTCGGACCCGAGCCCGGCTACCCGGGCGTGACGGCCGCGCTGCTGGCCCTGTGCGAGGCTGCCAGGGTCGAAGTCATGGTCCCCGACGGGATCGCCGACACCTGCTGCGGCACCCCCTTCGCCTCCAAGGGCATGACCACCGCGCACGGCCAGATGCGCCACCGCATGGAGGCCTGGCTGTGGCAGGCCACCGACCGCGGCCGGCTGCCCGTCGTCGTCGACGCGGCCTCCTGCACCGAGGGCCTGACGGGACTGCTCGACCGGGTCGAGGCCGGCTACGGGCGACCGATCACGGCCGTCGACGCGCTCACCCTCACCCTCGACACCGTCCTGCCACGCCTGCCCCAGCCGCCGGCGCGGCTGCCGTCGCTGATGGTGCACCCGACCTGCTCCACCACCCGTCTTGGCCTGACCCCGACGCTGCTCGCGCTCGCCGGTGCCGTGGCCGACCGGGTCGAGGTACCGGCCGACTGGGGCTGCTGCGGGTTCGCCGGCGACCGCGGCCTGCTCCACCCCGAGTTGACCGCGGCGGCGACCGCGACCCAGGCCACCCAGGTCCGCGACCTCGCCGCGACCTCGCATGCGAGCGCGAACCGCACCTGCGAGATCGGCATGACCCGCGCCACCGGCCGGCCGTACGTCCACGTCCTGGAGCACCTGGCCATCGCCCACGCCCTCGTTCCTGCACCGCTATCGATCGAACCCGACAAGGAGCTGTCATGAGATTCGCCCGCATCGGCCAGCCCGGCCGCGAGATCCCGGCCGTGATGGTCGGCGAGGACTCCTACGTGGACATCAGCGAGATCACCGCCGACATCGACGGCGACTTCCTCGCCCGAGTCGACCGCGCGGCGCTGGGCGCCCTTGTGGCCCGGGCGGTCGACGCGGGAGCGGTCGAGCTCCTGGCCGGCCAGCGTGTCGGTGCGCCGATCGCGCGACCGCATCAGGTGCTGTGCATCGGGCTGAACTACGCCGACCACGCGGAGGAGTCCGGGATGGCGATCCCGGAGGAGCCGATCGTGTTCAACAAGGCCCCGAACACGGTGGTCGGCCCGTTCGACGACGTGGTGGTCCCGCGCGGATCGGAGAAGACCGACTGGGAGGTCGAGCTCGGCATCGTCATCGGTGCCCGCGCCCGCTACCTCGCCTCGCCCGACGACGCGTGGGCCCACATCGCCGGATTCACCCTGGTCAACGACGTGTCGGAGCGGGCGTTCCAGCTCGAACGCGGCGGGCAGTGGGTCAAGGGCAAGTCCTGCGAGACATTCAACCCGTGCGGACCGTGGCTGGTGACCCCGGACGAGATCACCGACGTGCAAGACCTGGGCATGTGGCTGGACGTGAACGGCCACCGCCGCCAAACCGGCTCCACGCGCACGATGATCTTCGACGTCCCCTACCTGGTCTGGTACCTCAGCCAGTTCATGGTCCTCGAGCCCGGCGACCTGATCAACACCGGCACCCCGCCCGGCGTCGGCCTGGGTATGACCCCGCCCACGTTCCTGGCTGTCGGCGACGTCATGGAACTCGGCATCGACCAGCTCGGCACCCAACGTCAGCGCCTGATCGCCGCCGACTGACCCAGCCGCATTCCCGTCCAGAGTCGCGAACTGAGGAGTCCCGTCCATGCGCACGCTGCTGATCGCCAACCGCGGTGAGATCGCGATCCGTGCCGCCCGTGCGGCGCGCGAGCTCGGGGTCGGGTCGGTCGCGGTGTTCTCCCACGAGGACCGCTCGGCGCTGCATCGCCAGTCGGCGGATGCGGCGTACCAGGTGGGGGAGCCGGGGCATCCGGTCCGCTCGTACCTGGACATCGACGCCCTGATTGGGATCGCGCGCTCTGCGGGTGCGGATGCGGTGTATCCGGGGTACGGGTTCTTGTCGGAGTCGGCGGTGTTCGCGCAGGCGGTCGAGGACGCGGGCCTGACGTGGGTCGGCCCATCGCCGGCGACGCTGATCCTGACGGGGGACAAGGTCCGGGCGCGGGAGTCCGCGGTCCGGGCGGGGGTGGCGGTGCTGGCGGCGTCGGGCCCGGTCGGAAGCATCGAGGACGCGGTCGCTCGGGCGGAGCGGATCGGGTTCCCTGTGTTCGTGAAGGCCTCCGGCGGCGGCGGGGGCCGGGGCCTGCGCCGGGTCGACACCGTCGAGGAGGTGCGGGCGGTGTTCGAGACGGCCCGCCGCGAGGCCGCGGCCGCGTTCGGGGATGACACCCTGTTCGTGGAGCAGGCGGTGATCCGGCCGCGGCACGTGGAGGTCCAGGTCCTCGCCGACGGCGCAGGCAGCGTGGTGCACCTGTTCGAGCGGGATTGCTCGGTGCAGCGCCGGCACCAGAAGGTGGTGGAGATCGCCCCCGCACCCGGCCTGCCGAGGATGCTGGTGGCGGCGCTGTGTGCGGATGCGGTGGCGTTCGCCCGGCAGGTGGACTACCGGTCCGCCGGCACGGTGGAGTTCCTCGTCTGGGCCGATCCGGATGGACGCGCCTCGCGGAGCGTGGCGGGGTACGGGTATGCGTTCATCGAGATGAACCCCCGCATCCAGGTCGAGCACACGGTCACCGAGGAGGCCACCGGCGTCGACCTCGTCCTCGCTCAGCTGCGGATCGCGGCAGGGGACACCCTGACCGATCTCGGCATCGCCCAGGAGGGCATCAGTATCCAGCGGTCGGCGATCCAGTGCCGGATCACCACGGAGGACCCGGCGGACGAGTTCCGGCCCTCGACGGGCACGATCGTGGCGTACCGGTCCCCGGGCGGCCCGGGCATCCGGCTGGACGGGTCGGCCTATGCCGGGGCGGTGGTGACGCCGTTCTACGACTCGCTGCTGGTCAAGCAGACCGCGACCGGGCCGGACTTCACGTCCGCGGCGCGGCGGGCGCGGCGGGGCCTGTCGGACTTCGTGATCCGCGGTGTCGCGTCCAATGTCGGCTTCCTGCAGGGGCTGCTGGCGCATCCGGACTTCCTGGCCGGGGAGTTGTCGACGGCGTTCCTGGACGAGCACCCGGAGCTGATGGCCGGCACCCCGGGCGCGCACCTGGGGGAGGCCGGGTCGCTGCTGCTGCGCCTGGCCGAGACCACCGTCAACCGCCCCCACGGCGCCGCCACCACCACCGTGCGCGACCCCAGAGACCGGCTCCCCGTCGACCGGGAACCAGCCAGGGTTCCGGCGGTGACGGGGAAGCAGCTCCTCGACGGCGCCGGCCCGGAGTCCCTGGCCCGATGGCTGCGCGGCCGCACGGCGGTGGCGGTGACGGACACGACGCTGCGGGATGCGCACCAGTCCCTGCTGGCCACCCGGGTCCGCACGATCGACCTCGTTCCCGGCGCGGAGGCGACCGGGCGGCTGCTGCCAGGCCTGTTCAGTCTGGAGTGCTGGGGCGGTGCCACCTTCGACGCCGCGCTGCGGTTCCTCGGCGAGGACCCGTGGGAACGACTCGAACTGCTGCGCGCCGCGGCACCGGGGCTGTTGACGCAGATGCTGATCCGCGGCCGCAACGCCCTCGGCTACGCCCCGTACCCGGACCAGGTCGTGGCCGCGTTCGTCGCGCACGCCCGCGCGTCGGGGATGGACGTGTTCCGGGTCTTCGACGCCCTCAACGACGTCACCCGCACCCGCCCGGTCATCGACGCCGTCCACACCCACGGCGGCTACGTCGAGGGCGCGATCTGCTACACCTGCGACCTGCTCGACCCCGCCGAGACCACCTACACCCTGGACTACTACCTGCGCATTGCCGAGGACTACGTGGCCGCCGGCGTCCACGGGCTGGTGATCAAGGACATGGCCGGCCTGCTCCGCCCCCCCGCCGCGACGGTGCTCATCGAGGCGATCAGGGACCGGTTCGACGCGCCCCTGCGCCTGCACACCCACGACACCGCCGGCGGTCAGATGGCCACCCTGCTGGCCGCGATCGACGCCGGCATCGACGGCATCGACGCCGCCAGCGGCCCCCTCGCGTCCGGCGGCTCCCAGCCCAGCCTCGGCGGACTCCTCGCTGCCACCGCCCACACCCGGCGCCACCCGAACACCGACGGCGGCCTGAACTATGCGGACGCCCTCGCGCTGGAGCCGTACTGGACCGCGGTCCGGGACCTCTACGCCCCGTTCGAGGCCGGGCAGCGGTCCCCCTCCACCGCCGTCTACGACCATGAGATCCCCGGCGGACAGCTGTCCAACCTCAAAGCCCAGGCCACCGCCCTCGGCATCACCGACATGGCCCAGGTCCTGGCCGCCTATGCGGACGCCAACCGGCTGCTGGGCCGGCCGGTCAAGGTCACCCCGTCCAGCAAGGTCGTCGGCGACCTGGCCATCTGGATGGTCGCCGCCGGCGTCACCGCAGACGACCTCCTCCACCAGCCCGAGGGCCGGGACCTGCCCGCGTCGGTCATAGCGTTCCTCCAAGGTCAGCTCGGCACCCCCGAAGCCGGCTTCCTCCAGCCCTTCACCGAGCAGGTCCTCGCCGGACGCCCGAGGTTCACCGACCCGGTCCTGGACTCCGCGCAGATCGACGCCCTGACGGACCCCGCCCGGCAGCGCACCGCCCTCACAAGGCTCATGCTGCCCGCCGAAGCCGCCGCCCACGAGCAGCTGCGCGCCACCCACGGCAACGTCGCCGTCATCCCCACCCGGGCGTTCCTGTTCGGCCTCGAACCCGGACACGTCGAAACCCTCACCCTCGCCCCCGGCCAGCAGGTCTACGTCGAACTCGACGCCATCGGCGACCTCGACGACACCGGCCGACGCAGCGTCCACCTCCGCGCCAACGGCCAACCCATCGCCTTCCGCGTCACCGACCACAACGCCCCCACCACCGCCACCACCCGCCCCAAGGCCGAACCCGGCAACCCCGCCCACCTCGCCGCCACCGTCCCCGGCGTCCTCCACCACCACGCCGACATCGGCGACGACATCCAGCCCGGACAGCGCATCGCCGTCATCGAAGCCATGAAAATGGAAGCCCCCATCACCAGCACCAGCCACGGCATCATCTCCGCCCTCACCGTGCCCACCGGCACCCAAGTCGAACCCGGCGACCTCATCGCCACCCTCACCCTCACCAACCCCTGACACTGTCGCGCGTCATCCTTTGTGGCAGGCCGGTTGATGGATGATCGGCTCTCGTCGGAGGGAGTCGATGTCGATGTCCAGGCCGCCGGTGATCCCGGCTGAGAAGAAGATCCGGATCGTGCTGTCGATCATCGCTGGCGAGGTCACGATCGCGGAGGCCGCTCGCAAGGAGAAGGTATCCGAGCAGTCGATCGGCCGGTGGAAGGCGGAGTTCCTCGAGGCCGGCAAGACGGCGCTGATCGCCGGGAAGACGGGGCCGTCGAGCCGGGAGGAGCAGCTGGAGGCCGAGGTCGCGGACCTGACGCAGGCCCTGGGTGAGGCCGCTGTCGAGTTGCGGGTCTGGAAGAAGAGCGCGGAGGGCCGGTTGGGCCCTTCGCGGACCTCGAGGTAATCCGCGTCGACGCGGGCATGCCGACCGCGAGGTTCTGCAGGCTGATCGGCGTGCCCGAGCGGACGTGGCGGCGGTGGCAGGCCAAGGCCCGCGGTGACCGGCCGGCGAAGGGCCCTTGGCCGCAGCCGGTCCGCGAGATCGCGAAAGCGACGATCGTCCAGCATGCGACCGAGCACGTGGCGTGGGGGCATCGCAAGATCTGGGCGATGACCCGCCGCGATGGCGTGCCGGTATCGGCGTCGACGGTGTTGCGGGCCCTGCGGGATGAGAGCCTGTTGCAGGCCGCGGACTACCAGCGTGAACGCCGCCAGCTGGCCGCCGCCCGCAAGGCTGCCTTCCTCGTTCCGCCGACCGGACCGAACCAGGTCTGGCAGCTGGACTTCACCGAGATCGAGACCATCGCCGGCGGCACGTGGCGGATCGCCGGCTGCCGGGACTACTGGAGCAAGCTCGAGCCGCCGTGGCATATCTCGCCGACGGCGAACCAGTTCGACGCGATCGAGGCCGTCGAGCTCGCGCTCGGCGAATACCAGCGGCTGTTCGGGCACCCGCTGGTCCACGACTGCCCGGTCGACGTCGAGACCGGGGAGATCCTGCCGGTCGTCACCCTGGTCACGGACAACGGCGGTCCGTTCCGGTCCTTCCGGTTCGAGGCGTTCATCCTGCGGCATCCGGAGCTGCGCCACGTCAGGACCAGAGTCCGGTCCCCGGGCCAGAACGGCTCCCGTGAACGTGGCTTCGGCTGCCTGAAATTCGAGCGACTGTTCCTCGAGCCGATCGACGACGCCCTCGACCTGGCCCGGCACGCCGAGGCCTACCGGATCGAATACAACACCATCCGGCCGCACGAGGCCCTGGCCTGGAACACGCCCATGGACGTCCACCTCGGCCTCGCCGACCCGACGATCCCCACCTTTCAAGCGGCCGAAACCCTGCCACCTTCTTGACACGGGACACCGAGACCCACTCGAGGGAGTCCTTGTTGTCCCAAGGTGGGCGGAGTTCGACGACGGTGACGTGGCGGCCATCGATCTCGAGCGCGATGCGGAGGTCGACACCCGGTGTGTCAGGGAAGGTGGCGGCCACCCATTTTCGGATGCGGGCCAGGTCGGTCTCCGGCACCGCAGGCGTGGTCATGTGGTGATGCTGGCACGCATGTGAGCGCTATCTTGGCGCTATGACCGAGTTGGAAGGCGTGGACGCCGCTGCCCTTGGGGCGGTGTGCGAGCGCTTCGGCGTCGCCGAGTTGTCGGTCTTCGGGTCGGCTGCCTCCGGGCGACTGTCCCCGGACAGCGACATCGACGTCCTGTACGTCCTCCAGGACGGCGTTCACCTGGGGTGGGCGATCAACGACCTTTCTGATGAACTGGAGCACGTTCTGGGCAGGCCGGTGGACCTGGTGGCCAAGCGCGCCCTGCACCACCGCCTCAGGGACACGGTCCTGTCGGAAGCGAAGGTCGTCTATGCGGCGTGATCTGCTGCTTCTCGATGAGATTGCCGCAGCTTCGCGTCGAGCGACGGACATCGCCACCCGCCACACCGCTGAGGAACTTGTCCGCAACCTGGATGCGCGCGATGCGCTGCTGTGGAACCTGACCGTGGTGGGTGAGGCGGCGGGACAGCTGTCGGTTGACCTACGGGACGCGCACCCCGACGTGCCTTGGAGCCAGCCTGTACGGCTGCGCAACCGCATCGTCCACGGCTACTGGTCGGTCGACCTTGACGTCATTCACGCTGTCGCACTCCAGGATCTCCCGGGCTTCGCTGCGCAGGTGGTGGGCATCGCGGAGCACCTCTCTCGCGGAGAGTAGCGCCGGGTCTCTTCTCCGCTTGAGAGAGTGGAACCGATCGACGCTGGTTGCCCTTTCCTTGCCCTTTCCTCGCCGGTCAGGGCGGGTCTGAGTGTGTCTCGGTGAGCTTGATTGCCTCATGGGCGGGGCGCAAATCGGGCACTGGGAGTCGGATTTCGCGGGCTCGTAATGCGTAGGTCCGGGGTTCAAATCCCCGAGGCGGCTCCACGCGAGAGTCGTTTGATAGCAACAGTTTTCCAGAGTTCTTGGCTCTCTGCGCGAGTGGCCCCAGGATGGCCCTAGCCCCAGGATTAGCCCCACAAGGCTCGATGAGATCCAGGGTGAAGGGCGAACGTTTCGGACACCCAAGCGGCCTATTGGGCTATCCCCAGCCCCACAAGCACGAGCAGACGACAATTTCGCGCTATGGATGCGCCGTCGACGGGCGATCGGACCGATGGCCGTCG
>WGLX01000004.1 GCA_016125355.1 Actinomycetales bacterium
ACCGGACAGATCCCGGCAAGGGCACCCGACACGGGGCCAAGCGATTCACGAGTCACAGCGGAGAAGCAGACCAACACCCACCCTGCCAGCCAGCCCCAGGCCAGCCACGCCCAGAATCACAGAAGCGGTTCAACTCGTGGGGGCGGGGCTCGTGGGGGCGGGCCCGGGCGGGCGGAGCGCCGAGAGGGTCAGGCCTCGCCGTGCTCGCGGAGGTAGGTCACGAAGCGCGCTCGCAGCAGCGACTCCGTCGTCGGATCGAGCGGGTTGTCTCCCACCATCTCGCGCCACGCGCGCACGCTCTCGATGATGGTTCCGCCCACAGCACCGAGATCGCCGCCCTCACCCTCGATGGCCTGCATGCCGGGCATGTGCGAGAACAGGTCGGTGAAGAAGCCGACGTCCAGATGGTGCTCCGCCCGCTTGAAGGCGCGCTCGCGCAACTCGTCGAACGGCAGATCCTCGAGGGCGACGTCACTCATGCGAGCACCCTATTGCCCCGACGTTCCCGGTGGCGGATCGCCCGGGTCCGCGGGCAGGCGGCAGATGTGCTCCAGCCACAGCGCGGCCGCCGCGAGCGCCAGCGCGCCGACGGAGGCCACCACGGAGGCCCAGAAGGTCCGCACGCCGGACGCGGTGGCCAGGTAGCCGATCATGGCGACGGCGATGCCGCCGTACAGCCCGAACACGAGCGCCCCGATCCGGGATGCCGCCATCGCCAACGCCGCCGAGCGGGCCGCCACGATCGGGTCCATGGGCCGGGTGCCCGGCTGCCCGCTGAGGCGCGGCTTCGTCGACCAGGCCCAGTACGCCACCGACCCCGCCACCAGCCAAAGCGAGCCTGCGGCCAGCCACGGCACGGCCACCAGTCGACCCGCCCAGGAGTCGACGATCTGGACCAGGCCCCACCCGACCGCGGCGCTGATGACCGCGATCGCGACGAGCAGGCGGATGCGCGTGGGCTGCATGGCGTTCATGCGGACGTCCCCCGGGGCAGGGGCAGCGCCGAATCGGTCCGGCGGACACTGGATGAGTCCAGACCCGCGACGAGGTCCGCGATCGCTCCGCGGCCTAGGAGCACGGCCTCCGGATCGACCTCGAGCCACGGTACGAGGACGAAGGCACGCTCGTGCGCCCGCGGATGCGGAAGCTCCAGGGACACCGTTGTCAGCACATGGCCGTCCATGGTCACGATGTCGATGTCGAGGGTCCGCGGCCCCCAGCGCACCTCCCGAGTGCGATGCCAGGCCGCCTCGATCCGCTGCGTCTGAGCGAGCAGGTCCTGCGGCGCGAGGGTGCAGCGGGCCAGCACGACCGCATTGAGGTAGGCATCCTGCTCCGGCCCGCCCACCGGATCCGTCTCGTAGACCGACGAGACGGCGTACGGCTCCACGCCCGACACCCGCGCCAGGTCGACCAGCGCGCCGCGCAGGATCTCGAGCGAGTCGCCGAGATTGGAGCCGAGGGAGAGCACCACGTCGTCGGACATCACACGGCTCCACGCACGATCCGGACGGTCACATCGTCGAAGGGCACGGGGATCGGCGCGTTCGGCTTGTGGACTGTGACGGCCACGCATGCGACTGCCTCGAAGGCGAGGCAGGCGTCCGCGATCCGTTCCGCGAGGGTTTCGATCAGGTCAACCGGCTCCCCCTCGATCAAAGCGTGCACGGCGGTCGCGACGACGCCGTAGTCGACGGTGCGCGCGAGATCGTCGGTCTCCGCTGCCGCGGCCGTCGAGACATCGAGCGTCACATCGACAACGAACTCCTGGCCCTCGGCTCGCTCATGGTCGAACACCCCGTGGTGCCCGACACCGCGGATGCCGGTGATCGTGATCTGGTCAGCCATCGGCCCGCCCCCGTCGCCAGGCAGCCGCGACCCGCACAGCATCGCCGCTGGCGGCCACGTCATGGACCCGGACGCCCCACACGCCCAGCCCGGCCGCGATGGCGGTCACCGCGTCCGTCGCGTCGTCCCTCTGGTCGACCGGTCGAGGCTGGCCGTCCCCACCGGGAAGGAGTGCGCCGAGGAATCTCTTGCGCGAGGCGCCGATCAGGACGGGCAGCCCGAGCGACAGCAGTTGCGGCAGTTCGTGCAGAAGCGCCCAGTTGTGATCGGCGTCCTTGGCGAAGCCCAGGCCAGGGTCGAGGACGATCCGCTCGGCGGGCAGTCCCGCATCCACCGCGGAGGAGACGCGAGCCTGCAACTCGGCGACCACGTCCCGCACGACGTCGTCGTACTGCGCGAGCGCCTCCATGCGATCGCTGTGCGCGCGCCAGTGCATGGCTACGTAGGGCACGCCCAGCTCCGCGACCGCGGCGTGCATGTCCGGGTCGGCCAGTCCCCCGCTCACGTCATTGACGAGGCAGGCCCCGGCGCCCACTGCTGCCGCGGCGGTCTCCGCACGCATCGTGTCGATGCTGACACGGACTCCGGCGTCGACCAGCTCGGTGATGACCGGCAGGACGCGTTCCCGCTCGAGGTCCGCTGCGATCCGCTGCGCCCCGGGCCGGGTGGACTCACCGCCGACGTCGATGAGGTCGGCGCCCTGGTCCCGCAGGCGGACGCCGTGCGCGACGGCGGCGGCCACGTCGAGGTAGCGACCGCCGTCGGAGAACGAGTCGGGGGTCACATTGAGCACGCCCATGATGAGCGTGCGGTCGAGGCGGGCGAGGTCGTCGGGCAACCCGGCCGGCCGGGCGAGATCAACCGGCCCGGGCATCAGTGCCCCAGGATCAGAGCCATGGCCTCCGCGCGGGTGGCCGGGTCACGGAGGCTGCCACGCACCGCGCTGGTCACCGTCTTCGCCCCGGGCTTGCGCACCCCGCGCATCGACATGCACAGGTGCTCGGCCTCGAGGACGACGATGGCCCCCCGCGGCTGGAGGATCCGCACCAGCGAGTCGGCGATCTGCGTGGTGAGCCGCTCCTGCACCTGAGGGCGCTTCGCGAAGACGTCGACAAGCCGGGCCAGCTTGGAAAGCCCGGTGATCCGCCCGTTCTCGTTCGGGATGTAGCCGATGTGCGCCACCCCGTGGAAGGGCACCAGGTGGTGCTCGCAGGTGCTGTACAGCTCGATGTCCTTCACGAGGACCATCTCGTCGTGACCGAGGTCGAACGTGGTCGTGAGGACCTCGTCGGGCGACATCTGCAGGCCGCGGAACATCTCCGCGTACGCGCGCGCGACGCGGGCGGGCGTCTCCCGCAGGCCGTCCCGGTCCGGATCCTCGCCGATGGCCACGAGAAGGTCGCGGATCGCCTTCTCGGTCGCCTCCGCGTCGAACGGCCGGGCCGCGACCCCGCGGGGCAGCGTCACCGGGTCGACGCCGGTCATGCGTTCTCGTTCGCGTCAGCCGGCTCGCCGGTTCCCGGCGCGGTGGGCGCATGGCCGTTGGACGAGTGCCCGTTGGACGGGTGCCCGTTGGAGGCCAGCTCCGAAGGGGTGAGCACGGGTCCGCGCTCGTCCGGTCGACGACGCGCCGACCCGGTCCACGCGGGCCGCGGCTCGCGGAGCTGCAGCTCGGCGAAGATCTCCTCGATCTCGGACTTGTCCAGCGTCTCGCGCTCGAGCAGGGCGAGCACCATGGCGTCGAGGACATCGCGGTTCGCGACGAGGATGTCGTAGGCCTCCTGGTGCGCCGTCTCGATGAACGACCGCACCTCCTCGTCGATGGCCGCCGCGACCTCCTCCGAGTAGTCGCGCATATGGCCCATGTCGCGGCCGAGGAAGACCTCGCTGTTCTCCTGTCCGTAGCGGATGGCACCGAGGCGCTCCGTCATGCCGAACTGCGTCACCATCGCCCGGGCCACCGACGTCGCCTTCTCGATGTCGTTCGAGGCGCCCGTGGTCGGGTCGTGGAAGATCAGTTCCTCCGCCGCGCGGCCGCCCAGCATGTAGGCGAGCTGGTTGAGCATCTGGCTGCGGGTGGTGGAGTACTTGTCCTGGTCGGGCAGCACCATCGTGTACCCCAGGGCGCGGCCTCGGGGCATGATCGTGATCTTGTGCACGGGATCGTTGCCGGGCAGCGCGGCGGCGACCAGCGCGTGGCCGGCCTCGTGGTACGCCGTGATCTTCTTCTCGAGGTCGTCCATGACGCGCGTCCGCTTTTGCGGACCCGCGATGACCCGGTCGATGGCCTCGTCGAGTGCCTCGTCGTCGATCAGCTGCGAGGAGCCGCGCGCGGTGAGCAGGGCGGCCTCGTTCAGCACGTTCGCGAGGTCGGCGCCGGTGAATCCGGGGGTGCGCCGGGCCACCGCCATCAGGTCGACGCCCTCGGCGAGCGGCTTGCCCTTGGCATGGACCTTGAGGATCTCGTAGCGGCCGTTGAGATCGGGGCGCTCGACGGCGATCTGCCGGTCGAATCGACCCGGGCGCAGGAGAGCGGGGTCCAGGATGTCCGGGCGGTTCGTCGCGGCGATGAGGATGACGTTGGTGTTGACGTCGAAGCCGTCCATCTCGACGAGCATCTGGTTCAGCGTCTGCTCGCGCTCGTCGTGCCCGCCACCGAGGCCGGCACCGCGGTGGCGGCCGACAGCGTCGATCTCGTCGACGAATATGATCGCGGGTGCGTTCTCCTTGGCCTGGTTGAACAGGTCGCGGACGCGGCTGGCACCGACGCCGACGAACATCTCCACGAAGTCCGAGCCCGAGATGGAGAAGAACGGCACGCCCGCCTCGCCGGCCACAGCCCGCGCGAGCAGCGTCTTTCCGGTGCCGGGCGGGCCGTAGAGCAGGACGCCCTTGGGGATCTTCGCCCCGACCGCCTGGAACTTCTCCGGGTCGGCCAGGAAGTCCTTGATCTCCTGCAGCTCCTCGACGGCCTCCTCGGCGCCGGCGACGTCGGCGAAGGTGGTCTGCGGCATGTCCTTGGTGATCATCTTCGCCTTGGACTTGCCGAAGTTCATGACGCGCGAGCCGCCGCCCTGCATCTGGTTCATGAGGAAGAAGAAGAGCAGCACGATCAGCGCGACCGGGAGCAGCGAGACGAGCAGCGTGACGAGGATGTTGTCCGTCGGGACCACGATGTTGTAGCCGCCCGGCAGCTGGTTGGCGTCGACCTTGGCCTGGAGCTGCTCCTGCAGGTTGACGCCCTGGCCCTCGACGTACTGGCTGCGGGTCTTGGACCCGTCCTTCAGCGTCAGCTCGAGCACCTGGTCGCGGTCGACGATCGTGGCGGTGTCGACGTTGTTGTTCTGGATCTCGGTGATCGCCTGGCTCGTGTCGAGGTCCTTGGGCGCACCGATGCCGGAGATGAAGCTCGAGCCGACCAGCACGAAGATCACGGCCATGGCGATCCAGAAGATCGGGCCGCGCAGGAGCTTCCTCACATCCACCGCATCACGGTACTACGCGGCCAAGGGCGCCACGAATCCCGCAGTCGAGGGGGGATGACGCCCTTGGCGAACACCCTTCGGGTCAGCCAGCGGTCTCGCGGACGCGTTCGCCAGCAGAGCGGACCACGGCCCGGGACGCGAGCCAGGTCCAGCCCGGCTCACGACTGGGCGCCTCCTCCGAGACGATGGCGAAGCCGGCCTTGGCTGCGTTGCCGAAGTCGTCGTCGACGTGGACCGCGTTCTCGAAGCCGTGGTGGTGCAGCATCGACACGACCGCCGAGGCCCGGTAGCCGGAGCCGCAGTACACGTAGACGGGCTCGGTGCGCGGGAGCTCGCCCATGCGGTCGTGGACGTCGTAGAAGGGCATGAACGTCGCCCCCGCCACGTGGCCGGCCTCCCACTCGAGGATCTGCCGGGTGTCGAGGACGACACCGGCGTGCTCGACGTCCCATTCGGCCTTGAGGCCGTCGAAGGTGACCCTCCGGATGGTCTTCGGCTGCTCGCCGTCCTCCATCCAGAACACCGGGCCGCCCACCGCCTGCGCGGCCGGTCGGTCGATGCCGACGCGGACCAGCTCCCGCTGGGCGGCCTCGATCTGCTCGGTCGTCGCGCCGAGCAGGGTGACGGGCGTGCCCCACGGGATCATCCACGCGAGGTAGTTGATGAACGGGCCGTCGAGGTCGAAGTTCACGGACCCCGCGACGTGCCCCGCCGCGAACATCTCGCGGCTGCGCAGGTCGACGATCCACTCCCCGGCGTCGATGCGTCGGCGCAGCTCGGCCGGCTCGGCGAGCACGGGCAGCGACAGGTCCACGTCGGCCGGGCCGGCAGCGTTCGTCGGGCCCATGTGGGCGTAGTAGGCCGGGAAGACGTCGAGTCCGGCGAGCAGGACCTCGACGAAGTCCTCCTCGCGCTGTGTCAGCGCCGGGTTGATTCCCTTCTCCTGCCCGATGTTCGTCTGCACGCCCTCCGTCTGGATGGAGGAGCAGAAGGAGCCGAAGCCGTGGGTCGGGTAGATCGCGGTCTCCTCGTCGAGCCGCTCGACGAGGCGGTGCGCGGAGTGCCACTGGTCGTGCGCCTGCTTCTCGGTCAGGTCCGGGGCGACCAGGTCGGGCCGGCCCACCGTTCCGTAGAGGAGGGACCCGCCGGTGAACACCGCACCGGGATGCCCGTCACGGCTCACCGCGAACGAGACGTGGTGCGGGGTGTGGCCGGGCGTGTGGACGACGGCCACGTCGAACGAGCCCACGCGGAAGGTGTCGCCGTCGCGGACCGGAACGACCCCGTCCTGGCCGAGGTAGGCGAGGTCCACGTCACCGGGCACGACGTAGATGGCGCCATGGCGACGCGCGAGCTCGAGGCCGCCCGTGACGTAGTCGTTGTGGATGTGGGTCTCAGCAACATGCGACACGGTGAGGCCGTGCTCGGCCAGCAGCCGTTCGATCCGGTCGAAGTCGCGGGGCGGATCGACGACGAGGGCATGGTCACCATCGTGCGCGATGTAGCTGCGGTCCCCGAGGCCCTTGGTCTCGAGGACGAGGATGTGCGGGGCGCTGGTGTAGGTCATGTCAGGCTCCTGAGGTGACGGCGAATCCGGCCGAGCGCCAGGCGGACGTGCCGCCGTCCACGCTCACGGCGTGCACGCCGTGCCGATCCAGGTAGGACGCGGCCTGGTAGCTGCGGTTGCCGGTCTCGCAGACCAGCCAGATGGGCTGGGAGCCCTTGATCTCGTCCATGCGGAGGGGGACCAGGCTCAGCGGGATCCACTCGGCATGGGGGATGTGCCCGGAGACGAACTCATGCCGCTCGCGGACGTCGATGACACGTTCGCCGCGCTGGTGCGCGGCCGCCAGTTCGGTGACATGTGCAGTGAAGACCATGCGGGAAATAATACCCCCGGGGGTATTGGTCCGCAAGTCGGTGGATGACCGCAGGACGCGCCGCGACGTCGCACCGACGACCCGAGGTGACGTGGGACAGATGAGTCAAACACCAGCGATAGCAGGCGTTTTCGCTCGTTTCTCCCACTACGTGGGAGAAACGAGCCAACCGTGGGTCAGCCGCCGTAGACGTGCGGCGCGAGGGTGCCGACGCACCGGAGGTTGCGGTACTTCTCCGCGAAGTCCAGGCCGTACCCCACGACGAACTCGTTGGGGATGTCGAAGCCGATGTACCGCGGCGCGACGTTGACCTTCTGCGCGTCCGGCTTGCGCAGCAGGGTGAAGACCTCGATGGACGCGGGCCCCCGGGAGCCGAGGTTCTTCAGCAGCCAGGACAGGGTCAGGCCGGAGTCGAGGATGTCCTCAACGACGAGCACGTGCCGACCGCTCAGGTCGGTGTCGAGGTCCTTGAGGATGCGGACCACGCCGCTCGACGTCGTGCCAGAGCCGTACGACGACACCGCCATCCAGTCCATCTCGGCGGTCCGGTGCAGGCTGCGCGCGAGGTCGGCCATGACCATCACGGCACCCTTGAGGACCCCGACGAGGAGGAGGTCCTTGCCCTCGTAGTCCCGGTCGATCTGGGCAGCGAGCTCACGCAGCCGCCCGGTGATCTGCTCCTCGGTGAGAAGGACGTGCTCAAGTTCCGTGGTCAGGTCCTCAGGCTCCACCGGGCGCTCCGTTCTCGGGGGTGGGCGATCGCAGCCACAGCCTGCCACAGTCGCGCTCGGCGACGACCCCTCCTGGCAGACGTGCCTCTCCCTGGCCACGCCAGCGGTCGACGAAGTCGCGCAGCCGCTGCACGTGGTCGTAGTCGAGGTCCTCACCCGGGGCACCTGCCGCCAGTGCCATCGCGCGGAGGACCCGGCCCCGGATCGCCCCCGGCAGCGCCGCCAGCTCACCGCAGTCCGCCGACCATGCACCTTCGCGGCGGACGGCCACCGCGTCGAACGCCTCCCGCGCCGCGGCATCCAGCGCGTCCGCATCCTCGCGGAGCAGGTCGGCGGTCCGGCTCAGGCCGCGCACGACGCCCGGGCCGAGCGCCTCGCCCAGGTCGTCCAGCAGCCGACGGACCCGCACGCGGGCGAACGTCGGGTCCTCGTTGTGCGGGTCCGACCAGGCACCGCGGCCCAGGGGTGCGAGGGCCTCGCGCGCGGCGGCCCGCACGGTGGCTCGCTCGAGGTGGAGGAAGGGGCGGCGCCAGAGACCCGACGACGTGGCCATGCCGGCCAGGCTCCGGGCCCCCGACCCGCGGGTCAGCCGCAGGAGAACGGTCTCGGCCTGGTCCTCCCGGGTGTGCCCGAGCAGCACGGCGTCAGCGCCGGCGGCCACGGCCGCCTCCTCGAGGGCCGCGTAGCGGGCCGTACGAGCCGCCGCCTCGGGGCCTCCCGGACCGGACACCTGCACGCGGACCACCTCGGCGGGCACGCCCAGGAGCCCGCACGCCTCGGCGGCGGCGTCCGCCACCTGGGCCGAGCCGACCTGCAGGCCATGGTCGATCACGAGGGCCGACGCGGCGAGTCCCCGTCGCTCGGCCACCCACCCGGTCGCGGCCACCAGTGCGATGGAGTCCGGGCCGCCGGAGCACGCCACCATGACCCGCCCCAGCACGCCCCGGTCCTCGCGCGTCGACAGATCGTCGACCGCCATCGACACCGCCGTGCGCGTGTCCACGGTCTCGGTTGACGCGGACCGAGCCGTCACGGCAGCGACTCGACCCGACGGAGCCAGCCATGTGGGTCATGCAGCTCCGCGCGGGTGGGCAGGTACTCCGGCGCCGTCCACACCCGGTTGAAGTCGGCCATCCCCACCGCGTCCACGGCGGTGCGGACGAATGCCGCACCGTCGCTGTACTGCCGGAGCTTGGCATCCATCCCCAGCGCCGTCCGTGCGAGGGCGTCCAGCGCCCCCGGCTGCTCGCGGCGATGGGTGAAGCGCTCGCGGATCAGGCCCACCGACGGGATCACCTCCGGGCCCACCGCGTCCATGACGACGTCGGCGTGCCCCTCGAGCAGGGACATCAGGGCCGTGAGCTCGTCGAAGATGACCCGCTGCTCGGGTGTCTGGATCGCCTCGATGACACTCACGTCGCTCTCCGAGCGGAGGGAGCGCACCATGGCGTAGCCGAACGCCACCAGGCGCTGGAGCGCCTCGCGGGCGTTGAGGTCGGAGGCCTCGAGCAGTGCCGTGATGCGGTCGGTCAGGTGGTCGGCCAGCCACGGCACTGCTCCGAACTGCACGCGGTGGGTCTCCTCGTGAAGGCAGACCCAGTAGCGGAAGTCCCGGCTGGGGACCCCCAGCTGCTGCTCCACGTGCACGATCGTCGGGGCGACGAGCAGGAGCCGCTTCGGCGCACCAGGGTCGACGAAGGTCTCGAACTGGCCGAGCACCTTGCCGGACAGCCAGGCAAGCACCGCGCCCAACTGGAGGGCCGTGCCCCGCGAGCCGAGGCTGCGGACGACGGCGGGCGCCGCCTCCGCCTTGTCGGCGAACGCGCCCCAGGTGTTCAGCACCACCCGCATCCCGGAGACGTTCGACGCGATCCAGCCGGAGCGGTCCACGACGGCCGCTGTCGTCGTCGTGGGGGCGATGAGTCCGGTCACCTCCTGCACGGGGCCCACGGCGTCCTGCGCGAGCGCGCGCAGCATCACGACCGCGTCCCGGGCCTCCTCGGCCGGCAGGTCCGGTCCCTTCGGCGCGAGCCGGCGGGCGGTCGCGATGGCGAGGTCCCAGTCGACCGGCTCGACGGGCACGGCCTCGGTCATCGGCAGCCCACTAGCGCGCCCCGGTGGGAGCGTCCGGCGCGGGCGGACGGCACACGACCCCGACGAGCGCGTCGCCGTGGCCATCGCCGTGGAGGGTGTACTCACCCGCGGCATAGGGCACGAGGACGACATCACCGCGGGAGACCTCGAGGGACCCGCCCGGGCTGGCGAGGACGCCCCGCCCGGCCAGGACAAGGACGATGGCGAAGCCGGCATCGACGCTTACCGGTCCGTCCGCGGCGTCGAAGCGGTGCGCCCGGAAGTACGCGTCGGCGGCGGCGGGCATGGTCGACGCGAGGCCGGCCCCTTCGATGGACTCCCGAGGGATGACGAGGCGATCGAGATCCGAGTCCGACACCGCGCCGAGCTCCACCGCCTGCAGGGCCGTGTCGAATCCGAGGTCCAGGTGCCCGTCACGCGCGCCGTCCACGGCGAAGCCCTGCCACTCGAGCAGGATCGAGAGGTCGGTCGGCTCCTGCAGTTCGAGGACGAAGACGCCCGCGGCGACGGTGTGCGGCAGGCCGGCCGGGACGAGCATCGCGTCCCCGGGTCGCACCACGCGGGTGCGCAGCGCGCCCAGCAGGGCGTCGCTGTCACGCGCCGCCACCCAGTCGGCCACCTGCGGAAGGGTCATCGCCTCCGCGAAGCCGACGCCGACCTCCGCCCCCTCGGGGGCATCGAGCACGTACCAGGCCTCGGTCTTGCCATGGGCCAGGCCGAGATGGGTCCGGGAGAACGCGCGATTGGGGTGGAGATGGACGGGCAGCCGCTGGTCGAGGTCGAGCAGCTTGACGAGGACCTCCGTGCTCGACCCGTAGCGCTGCACGTGATCGGGCCCGAGCCACGCCTCCGGATCGGCGTCGACCTCGTCGAGGAGGAGCCGTCCGTCCGGCAGCACGCTGAAGCCCTGAGGCGCCTGGCCGAAGCGCGCCGTCGTGGAGCCGATCCACTCCTCCGGGCGCTGCGGTCCGCCGGGCCCATGCCGCAGCTCGCCGATCCGGTTGCCACCCCGGTAGAAGTGGTCGAACTGGTTCACCGGCAGCAGCAGCGGCCTCATGGCGCATCCCTTCGCAGGCTCGATGTCGATGGGGCCGCCCCGCTCACGACGCGCATCCGCACGTCGCCAGCCGACTGGCGACCTCGTCCATAGTCTCTCGCGTCCTCGGGATGGAGGACACGTCGTTGTCGATCATCGCGAACACCAGCAGGCGCCCGTCGGCGGCGAGCACCGTGCCGGCCATGCTGACCACGCCGGTGAGCGTCCCGGTCTTGGCGTGCACGAAGCCCCGCCCGGGCCGCGTGGCGGAACTGGTGAACCGGCTCGCGAGCGTCCCGGTGAGTCCGGCGACCGGGAGCCCGGGCGCGATGGCCGACAGATCGTCGTTCTGACCCTGCACGACATCGGTGAGGACGGCGGCGAGCACCGTCGCCGGGATGCGATTGCGCCGCGAGAGACCGCTCGCGTCGACCAGGGTCACTCCGCTGATGTCGATGCCCAGGGCCGCCAGTGAGGCGCGGGCGGCGGACGCACCCCCGGCGAACGTCGGCTCCCCCTGGCTCGCACCCCCGGCGAGGTGAGCGAGTGCCTCGGCGTAGTTGTTCTCGGATTCGGTGAGCATGCGCTCGACGATGTCGGCAACCGGCGGGGATTCCACGCGAGCGAGCTCCGTGGCGCCCTCGCTTGCCTTGCCGGCAGATACCGACGAGACCGTCACGCCCTGACGCCTCAGAAGCTGCGCGAAGGTCGTGGCCGCCTGCTGGGCAGGATCGCTCACCCGGCTTCGTGACCTTGGGCTGGTCCGCCCGCCATCGACGACCAGCGCGGTCACGGGTGCCACCACGCCGGCCGACGGGAAGGACGAGGGCCAGCCCGGACCGAGGGTCCGGCCGCGGAACGCCGTGGCATCGTAGACCAGGTCGATGGGGCCGTCGAGCTGCGGAGCAGTGGCCTTTGCCAACTCCCTGAGGGAGGCGCTCCCTCCACGCAGGGGGTCACCGCCCTTGGCCCGAACGAGCGTGGGGTCGCCTCCGCCCACGAGGTACACGGTGCTGCCGTCCTGCGACGCCACCGTCGGGATGCGGGTCTGCGGTCCGAGGATGTCGAGCGCGGCGACCGCCGTCGTGAGCTTGGTCGTCGAGGCCGGGATCACCGGCTGATCGGGGGCGCGGCTGAACAGCAGCTGCCCGGTGGCCGGGTCGGAGACGACCACCGCACTGGACCCGAGGCCCTTGCGGACGAGTCGGCCGATCTCCGCTGCCACCCCGGTGGCCGTCGCGGCGGGGCCGCTGCTGGGCGACAGGGGGGCGAGGACCGCGGGCGCCGGGGCCGGGGGCGGCGTGGAGTCCGCCCTCGCGGGGGCTCCGACGACGACCGACAGCAGCGTCGCCAGCACGAATGCGACGAACGCCTCACTGCGACGCGTGCCCACGATTCCTCCTTCGGCCCGCATCTAGGGAACACTAAGGCACGGCGGGAGAGCGCCCGCCGGTCCGGGCGCGACCCAGCGCCGCATGAGGAGGTCAATCGTGCAGCCGCTCGAGTTCGACGTCACCATCGAGATCCCCGCGGGCAGTCGCAACAAATACGAGATGGACCACGACAGCGGCCGCATCCGGCTCGACCGCATGCTCTTCACGTCCACGCGCTACCCCCATGACTACGGATTCATCGACAACACGCTCGGCCTCGACGGGGATCCGCTGGACGCTCTCGTGCTCATCGACGAGCCCACCTTCCCGGGCGTGGTGATCCGCTGCCGGGCCGTGGGCATGTTCCGCATGACGGACGAGGCGGGCGGCGACGACAAGGTCCTGTGCGTGCCGTCGAGCGACCCGCGCAAGGAGCACCTGCGGGACATCCATCACGTCCCGGAGTTCGACCGCCTCGAGATCCAGCACTTCTTCGAGGTCTACAAGGACCTCGAGCCAGGGAAGAGCGTCGAAGGCGCCACCTGGGCCGGGCGCTCGGACGCCGAGAGGGAGATCCGCGAGTCGTACGCCCGCTTCGAGTCGACCGGAGGCCACGCGCACTGAACTCCCCCACGGGCGTCGCCTAAGTGAACGGAAGGTGAACGGAAGTCGTCGGAAAAGTGGCCGCGACATGGCTGCCAGGTAACCTTCACGTGTTACGGTGCTCGCCGGATCGGGCGCACCGCGCGCCCACGGGAGCCCCTCACCGGGCATGACTTCGTAGGAGGTGCCATGAGATTCGGCATCCGCCGCGACCGGGCCGTCACTGACACCACCCCGCCGCTCCACCACGACCACCTGATCTCCTCGCGCTTCGACACCGGCATCTGCCGGTTCGTCCTCGAGTGCTCCTGCGGCGACCACTTCGACACCCGCTACATCGACGAGGCCCTCGAGTACCGCGAGCTGCACGAGACGCTCGCACCCCTGGCCGACCAGCTCGGCTGAGCGGTCCTCCCGGGCGCCGGAGGGACCACCCGGGTCGGGACCTTCGTCACCGCAACTCCCGCACTTTGGCAGGCTGACAGGATCCCCCGGAGGCATACCGTCGGGGGTATGAAGAAGTTGCTGATCCTCGGCGGGGGAACCGCCGGATCCATGGCCGCCAACAAACTGCGCCGGAAGCTCGCGACGAACGAGTGGGAGATCACCGTCGTCGACGCCGACGACAACCACCGGTACCAGCCCGGCTACCTGTTCATCCCGTTCGGCACCTACAAGCCGACCCAGGTGACCAAGAGCCGGCGCAAGGCCCTCAACAAGGACGTCCCCCTCGTCTACGGCGAGATCGACCAGGTCCTTCCGGAGGAGAACGCCGTCCTGCTCACCGATGGCCGTCGCTTCGACTACGACGTCCTCATCATCGCCTCGGGCGTCTCGCCCCGTCCCGACCAGACCGACGGGATGATGGGCGAGGAGTGGGGCAAGAGCGTCTTCGAGTTCTACACCTACGACGGCTCCGTCGCCCTGTCCAAGGCCCTGGAGAAGTTCGATGGCGGCAAGCTCGTCATCAACATCGTCGAGATGCCGATCAAGTGCCCCGTGGCACCGCTCGAGTTCGCCTTCCTCGCCGACTCCTACTTCAAGGACCGGGGCATCCGCGACAAGGTCGAGATGACCTACGTGACGCCGCTCCCCGGCGCGTTCACCAAGCCGATCGCCGCCGAGGCCTTCGGCAACACGCTGGAAGAGAAGGGCATCGCCGTCGAGCCCGACTACATGCTGATGGAGGTCGACAACGAGAAGAAGGCCCTCGTCTCGTATGACGAGCGTGAGGTGCCCTTCGACCTGCTCGTGACGATCCCGCTCAACATGGGTGCCGAGTTCGTGGCCCGCTCGGGCCTCGGCAACGAGATCAACCTCGTCCCCGTCGACAAGTTCACCCAGCAGTCCAAGGCGTACGACAACATCTTCGCCCTGGGCGACGCCAACGACATCCCGGCTTCGAAGGCCGGCTCCGTGGCGCACTTCGAGATCGACATCTTCGTCGAGAACTTCATGCAGTACATCGCCGGCAAGCCGTTGTCGCACCGGTTCGACGGTCACGCGAACTGCTTCATCGAGACCGGCGAGGGCAAGGCCATGCTCATCGACTTCAACTACGACTACGAGCCGCTCCCGGGCAAGTACCCGGTGGCCGGTGTCGGGCCGATGAGCCTGCTGAAGCAGACCCGTATCAACCACATGGGCAAGCTGGCATTCCGCTGGATGTACTGGAACGTCCTCGTGCCGGGTCGCCCCATGCCCGTTCCCGCGCTGATGTCGACCTCCGGCAAGCGCACCGACCTCATCGAATCCAAGTAAGGAGAGCACGACATGCCAACGACGACCATCAACGGGCGCGACGTCACGGTCGACGACGAGGGCTTCATGACCGTCTACGACGAGTGGGACGAGGAGATCGGCAAGTCCCTCGCCGCCGCCATCGGCGTCGACATGACCGACGAGCACTGGAAGGTCATCCGGTTCCTGCGCGAGGACTTCAAGGCCCAGGGCGCGACGCCCACCATCCGTCGCGTCTCGACTGCGGGCGGCGTGGACACCAAGAAGCTGTTCACACTGTTCCCGAAGAAGCCTGCCAAGAAGATGGCCTACATCGCCGGGCTGCCCAAGCCGGCCGGCTGCGTCTGAGGAGACCCGAAGAAATGACCGCTGTTGAGTCCATGATCGTCCCGTCGTTCGACGACGAGGTCGAGACCGATCGCACCCTGGCGATCATCTGCTCCAAGGGCAGCCTCGACATGGCCTACCCGGGCCTGATCCTCGGCAACGCCGCCTTGGGTGAGGGTGTCAACGTGCACCTGTTCTTCACCTTCTGGGGCTTCGACATGATCACCAAGGGCCGCATGGAGCACCTGGTGTTCTCGCCGGTCGGCAACCCGGCCACCCACATCCCCGCCGCCCTCGCCCCGCTGCCCGGCCTGGCCAAGATGGCCACGCACCAGATGCAGAAGGCCATGGACGAGCTGGAGATCCCGCCCGTACCGGAGTTCCTCGACCTCATCAAGGCGTCCGGCGCCCACATCTGGGCCTGCCGGCTCAGCGCCGACATGAACCACCTCAGTGAGGACGATCTGTGGGAGGGTGTCGACGGCATCATCAATGCCAGCGACTTCATCGAGATGACGGACGGCGCGCAGCTGCTGTTCATCTAGCGGCCGACCCGGCCCGAGCACGCGAAGGGGCGCCACCGATCCGGTGGCGCCCCTTCGCACGTGTCGTCTACGAGGCCTCAGGGGCTGGGCTGGCGGCGCCCGAGTCCACCCCGGTGCCGGCCCCGGTCCCCGGGAGGGTGGAATCGGAGGGGAGCGGGGCGTTGGGGTCGAAGCTCTCGAGCACCTTCAGCGGCGTGAAGGTCTGCTTGCGGACCGGCTCCGGCAGCGGGATGACGCCGAAGGTCTCCAAGCCGCCCTGGCCGGCGAGCCGGACGAGGTACTGGGCCGTCGAGAGCGGGAGCGGGTCCTTCGGGTCGTTGCACACCATCATGTGCGCGATGCCCTCGACCGGCCAGCCGACGAGATCCTGCCCCTCCGCGAGCACCACCTTGGACGCGGCGAGGTCGAAGTTCTCCGGAACCGGCACGCCGCCCACCGCCGGGGTCGCGGTGATGTTGCCGGATGCGTCCGTGGTCAAGGTCATGGCCCCGGCGCCGACCTTGGCGAGCCCAGTGTCCGTGGGATCGATGAAGGTGTCCTTGACCGGCAGGCTGCCGATCGGGACCGCATTGTTGACGGCAAGGAACGTGGGGAGCACGGCCACCGGGCCGTCCGACAGGGTCAGCTCGGAGAGCAGGTCCATCGATGTGGGGAAGGTGGTCGTCGCATTGGCCAGCGTGCTGCTCGGGCCGCTGGTCCAGTCATTCGGGGCCGCCTTGGCCAGCCACGTCGTCATCGCCTCGACCGATCCGCTCGGCTGCTCGAGGCCGAGGACGGTGATGTCCGGCAGTCCCGTGAGATCGACGCCGGGGTTGGCTGCCACGATGGCGGGATCCTCCCAGCTGGTGATGGTGCCGTTGAGGATGCCGGCCACCACCTCGGGCGGGAAGACCATGCCCTCGAGGCCGATGATGCTGTAGGCGAGGGAGACGGGATACGCGAAGACGGGCACGATGATGGGGGCCGTCGGGCAGTTCTGCTGGAAGGTCGCCACATCCTCAGCGGTCGGTGCGTGATCGACGATCTGCACCTTGGCCGGATCGCCGGGCGCGGCCTCGGAGATCGTCTGTTCCGGGCACACGCCTTGAAGGTTGCTGCTCACGCCGAGCATGAGCCCGGCGAAGTCCTCCGGCACGGCGACGGGCTGGTCGCCCACCTGGCAGGTGATGGAGTTCTCCGCGCGTGCAGCGAGAACATCGGGTGGCAGTGGTGGGGTGCACGCCGCCATCGCGGCGGCCGTCGTGCCCACGAACGCGGTGAGGACGATGCCTCGGACCCATGGAGAAAGCCGAGACATCGTCCTCACCCTCACTGCTCAGATGTTCTGATGAAGCGTATTCGGTTGTGGTCGTACCGTCGTGCTACTTGATGCTCTGGATCAGGGTCTTGGCCTTGGCCAGCACCTTGCCGCCGACCGGCACGTAGCCGAGCGAGGACGCCTTGGTCGGCCCGCACTTCTGCAGCACGTAGTCGAACCACTGGCGCACGCCGAGGCCGTCCGAACCCTTGCCGTCGGTCCGGGCAAGGCCGTAGGTGAAGATGGCGGCCGGGTAGGCGCCGTTCGCCTTGAGGTTGTAGTTGAGCTGGATCAGACCCTGGGAGTTGAAGTTGGTCTGGTTGGCAAGGTTCTTGGCCGCGGAGGCCGAGGACGGCGCCACGAACTGACCCATGGCGTTCTGGATGCGCGCGGAGGGGTAGCCCTTGGCGTCGCCGTAGTCGACGTAGCCGATGGTGCCCTCCTTGGCCGCGACCTGCGCGAGCACGGCGGCGTTGTCCTTGCCGGTCACGGAGTTCGACGGCGGGTTGCCACCCGGGAACGCGGTGCCGAAGTCGTCCTGCACCTTGGTCCAGATGGTGGGCGCCCAGGCGTTCAGGTACTGGAGCGTGTTGTTCGAGGTGCCCGAGTTGCCGGAACGGTAGGCGATGGTGACCGGCAGGTTCGGGATCGCCTTGGCGATACGCGGGTTGTCCTTGAGGATCTCCGGTGCCCGCCACGTCTTCAGGTTGCCCGAGAGCAGCTTGGCCAGCGTGGTGCGCTTGAGCTGGATGGACGAGCCGAGCGAACGACCGGTGGCCTTGTTCTTCAGGTTGATCGGGAACGCGAGGGCGCCACCGACGTCGGGGATGTAGGTCCAGCCGAAGGTCGGCTCGCCGCCCGAGTACTTGGAGTCGGTCTGGGCGAAGGTGAACACACCCTTGGTGAAGTTCGACTTGCCGGTGCCCGATCCGGTCGAGGTGTACTGGATCGTGAAGTTGTTCTGCGAGGCGTTGAAGTCAGCCGCGCAGGCCTGCAGGAACGGGTACGGGAAGGACGCGCCTCCACCGCTGATGTTCTCGGCCGCGTTGGCCGGTGCGGCGAGGGCGACGGTCGACAGGCCGACCGCAGCACTGGCCAGAATCGCGAGAGTGCGACGCACGGGGATCTCCTAAGGGTTGATTGCTCTAGCAGGAGGAACCTAGGAAGCGCAGGTGACCCTGCAGTGGTGGGTCCTTGACCGGTTCCCTACATCAAGGTGAACAGTCCGTGTACGGGTGAACGAGCGGTTAACCGAACCGGCCGTTCACGTAGTCGAGGGTCCGCTGGTCCTGCGGGTTGCCGAAGATCTCGGTCGTCGGGCCTTGCTCGATGACCCGTCCGGGATTGCCGTCA
This sequence comes from Actinomycetales bacterium, assembly GCA_016125355.1. Lineage (GTDB taxonomy): Bacteria > Actinomycetota > Actinomycetes > S36-B12 > S36-B12 > UBA10649. The sequence goes on from WGLX01000004.1 coordinate 18,313, forward strand.
AGGGACAGGAAGAACGCGGTGTTGTCCGCGATACGCACGGCCTGCTGCATGTTGTGGGTCACGATGATGATCGTGATGTCCTTGCGCAGCTCGCGGATCGTCTCCTCGATCTTCAGGGTGGAGCCGGGGTCGAGTGCCGAGGCCGGCTCGTCCATCAGGAGCACATGCGGATTGACCGCCAGCGAGCGGGCGATCACGAGTCGCTGCTGCTGACCGCCGGAGAGGTCCCCGGCCGGGGCGTTCAGGCGGTCCTTGACCTCGTTCCACAGGCCCGCTGCCGTGAGGGTCTCCTCGACGATCTGGTCGTGGTTCGGTCGCTTCATGCCCGAGAGCTTCATGCCCGAGAGCACATTGCCCCGAATGGTCATGCTGGGGAACGGGTTCGGCTTCTGGAACACCATGCCGATGTTCAGGCGGATGTGCACCGGGTCGACCTCGGGGGCGTAGATGTCCTTGCCCTCGTACATGACGGATCCGGCCAGCTTCGCGCCGGGGATCAGCTCGTGCAGCCGGTTGAGGGTGCGGATGAACGTGGACTTGCCGCAGCCGGACGGGCCGATGAGGGCCGTCACCGTGTTCTTCGGGAACCTGATGTTGACGCCCTCGAGCACCTTGCGGGCGCCGAACCAGACGCTGAGGTCGCGCGCCTCCATCTCGACCGTGCCCGGCGTCACCGGCTCGGCGGCCAGGCTCGTCTCCAGCTCGTCCATCGACTCCACACTCATCTCGTCGAACTCTGCTGCGGACATTCTTCCCAATCTCCCTCTTACCGCGGACCCCGGGCGGAGAGCGTCCGCGTCAGGATGAACAGGATGGCCACGATGATCATCAGCACCAGGGCCGCGCCCCAAGCGCGGACGACGGCGTCGGGGTACGGCTGCGCCACGTTGTCGAAGATGTAGGTCGGCAACGCGGTGATCGGGTCCTTGAAGGGGTTGAGCACCGTGCGGTCGTTCTTCAGCGAGGTGAGCAGCAGCGGCGCTGTCTCGCCCACGACTCGGGCCACGCCCAGGATGGCGGCGGTGATGATGCCGGTCTTGGCGGCGGGGATGACCACCCGGAGGACGACGCGCGCACGTGTCGAACCGAGTGCGAGGGCTCCGGTGCGGAGGTCCTCCGGCACGAGGCGGAGCACCTCCTCGGCCGTCCGGGCCACCGTGGGCAGCATGAGGATCGAGTAGGCCAGGGCTCCGGCGAACGCGCTCTGGCTCAGGACCCCGCTGAGGATCAGCACCGTGAAGATGAACAGGCCGGCGACGACCGAGGGCACGCCCGACATCGCCTGGACGAAGAAGCGCACGTACGGTACGGCACGTCCACGCACCTCGGTGACATACACGGCAGTCATGACGCCGAGTGGCACGGCGATGAGCGCCGAGATTGCCACGATCAGCACGGTGCCCACGACCGCGTGGCCGACGCCCCCCCAGCCAAGCGGGGTGGACGGCGAGATGTACTCGTTGTTCTGGAACAGGAAGGCCGTGCTCATGGCCTCCCAGCCCTTCGAGAAGATCGACCACAGCAGGGATACCAGGACGACGATGCTGAAGATGGTCGCCCCGATGGCAAGCACGATGATGATCGCGTCTGCCGCAGACTTCGTCCCCCGCACCGCGATGGCCGCGCCGACGGCGGCGAGCAGCTGCAGGGGCAGGTAGACGGCCACCATGAGAACCGGCTTGGGCAGGTCGCTGTAGAACCACAGGCCGACGATGATGGCCGCCGGGATGAGGACGCCCGGGATGACGGCGGCGCGGAACGTCGACGTGCGACGGCCCCAGGGCGCCTGCGGCTCCTGCTGGGCGAGCTCCTCGAGGCGGGAGTCGTCGAAGGTGATCGTCTGGGTAGCGCTCACTTCTGCAGCCGTCCCGTCCGGTTGACGATGAGGTTCGCGATGACGTTGACGAGGAGGGTCATCATGAAGAGGAAGAAGCCGGCAGCGAGCAGCAGCTTGACCTCGTACGGGCCTGCGGCCTCGCCGAACTTGGAGACGATGAGGGTCGCGATGGACCCGCCCCCGGACTCGATGATGTCGTAGTAGTTCACCGGCTCGAACACGATCTTCAGTACGAAGAACACCGCGATGGTCTCGCCGAGGGCGCGGCCCAGGCCGAGCATGACACCACCGACCAGGCCGCCCCGCCCGTATGGCAGGGCGACGTAGCGCAGCATCGTCCAGAGGGAGCAGCCCAAGGCCTCCGCCGCGTTGATCAGCTCCGGCGGCGTCCTGCCCAGCACCTCGCGCGTCACCGAGGTGACGATCGGGATCATCATCACCGCGAGGACGAAACCCGCAGTGAACGGCGTCCCCGAGAAGTTGCCGCTGGTGTTCTTGAAGATCGGGATCCAGCCCAGGTACTGGTTGAGCAGCTGCTGCCACTCCTGCGAGACGGGATCGAGGATGTAGAACGCCCAGAGGCCGATGATGACGGACGGAATCGCCGCCATGAGGTCCACGAGATTCGTGAGCACCTTCGACACGCCCTTGGGGGCGAGGAAGACCATGAACACGGACAGCAGGAGGGAGACCGGCACCGCGATCACCAGTGCGATGACCGCCAGCAGCACCGAGCCGTAGAGCATGCCCCAGATGCCGTAGTCGGGGGCCACCCAGATCGACGTCGTCAGGAAGGACAGGCCCTGCGTCTGCAGGACCGGGATGGTCTGCAGGCCGAGGAAGACCGTGATGCCCGCGAGCACGATGAGGGCGGTGAACGCCGCGAGCGTGATGGTCCGGTTGAAGATCCGGTCGCCCCGATGGGAGGTCGCTGCGGACTGAAGGTCGCGGAAGGACTCCGTGTCGGTCGACGACATGGACGAACAGTCGTGGACGAAGGTTGCGCCAAGCCGCCGCCGTACCCAACAGCCCTCGACCGCAGGGTGAACACCGGGTGAACGGCGGGTCAGGGTCCTACTCGACCGGTGGATGCCCCGACATGTGCGGGTGACCCGGCACGTGCTCCTCGAGCCTGGTCTCCGGCGGGATCTCCGCCTCGACGTCCTTCGCGTGGATCGTGTTCAGCATGGCCCATCCGGCCCAGATCGCGAAGAGGACGAGGACAGCCCCCACGGCGATCCAGGCGGCCACGGTCGGCAACTGGGTGAGCTTGAACATGATGAACGCGACGACGGCGGCGCTGGGGATGGTGATCACCCAGGCGATCACCATCTCGCCCACGACCCGCCAGTTCGCGCCCTTGCCCGAGCCCACGCCCGCACCGATGATCGACGACGCGGCCGCGTGCGTGGTGGAGATCGGCACGCCCACCGCGGTGGCCCCGAAGATCGCTGTCGTCGCGCCGATGTTGGCCGCCGTGCCCGAGTTGGCATGCAGCGTCGTCAGGCGCAGGCCCATCGTCTCGATGATCTTCCAGCCGCCCCACAGGGTGCCGATCGCGATGGCGGTGTACGCGGACAGGGCGGCCCACTCCGGGACGACCACGGTCTCCCCGTCCGGAGCGAGCTCCGTGTAGCCGGCACCCAGAAGCAGCGCGGCGATCACGCCCATCGTCTTCTGCGCATCGTTGGCGCCGTGCCCGAACGACACTGCGGCGGCGGACACCAGCTGGGCCCCCTTGAAGACCGGGTGGTTGTCATGCCACTTCGTCGCTCTCTGGATGCCCAGCACGAGGTACATGGCCGCGAACGCGATCGCGAAGGCGACCGCGGGAGAGATGACGATCCCGATGGCCGCCTTGTCGACGCTGGCCCAACTGATCGCATCGAGGCCGCCGGCCGCGAGGCCGGCACCCACGAGACCACCGATAATCGCGTGGCTGGAAGACGACGGCATGCCGAACCGCCAGGTCGCGTAGTTCCACGCGATGGCCGCGAACAGCGCCGCGAAGATGAGGGCGACGCCCCCGTACTCGCTCTTGACTGTCTTGGCGATGGTGTTGGCCACGGCGGTCCCGACGATGAAGTAGGCCGCGAAGTTGAAGAATGCCGAGAACGCGGGCGCCCACCGGGCAGGAAGGGCCCGCGTCGCGACGACCGTCGCGACGGAGTTGGCCGCGTCGTGGAAGCCGTTCGTGAAGTCGAAGACGAGCGCGAGCGCGACGATCGCGATGACGGTGACAAGCAGAAGGTCCACGACCCTCGCCCTCCTTGTTGATCCCCGCCAAACGGTAGCCATCGGCGGACCTTGAAGTGACGTCAAGGTGAATGGATTCCGACCTCAGGGGGCGGTGAGGCGCAGTGTGGAGGCGATTGGTGTCACATCGGGGTCACGCTGATGGACTCCTGGAGGCCGACGGGTGAACGCGAGGTGAACGCGACTACTGCCGCGCCAGCTCGGCGAGCCGTTCCCCGCTGACCTCGGGAAGGGGATCCTTCAGCTCCCAATTCGGCGCGGCCTCGCCTGACAGGACGCCACGCATGACCACCACGCGATGCAGGTGGCGCTGTTCCGCGGACACCGCGAGCCCGCCGGCGAGCGGAGCTCCGTAGCCGATGGTCGCCCCCGGTATCTCCCAGAATCCGTGCGCCACGTCGCCGTGGCGGCGTCCCGATCGCTCGTGAATGGTGTTGGAGATCCAGCCGATGACATGCGCCCGGGCCAGCAGCACCGAGATCACCTCGTCCGCGCAGACTCGAGGCGGCTTGCCTGTCGCGTTGGCGGTGCTCGTGAGGGTGCGAGAGCCGTCATGGGACGCGACGACGACGTAGCGGTCCCGGGCTCGCTCGACCTCCTGCACGAGCCAGGCCAGCTGCTCGGTGTCGAAGGAGCCCCCGACTCCCCCGTGCGGGTTGGCCGAGTCGAGGGCGAGGATGCGAACAGGGCCGACGTCGTAGGTGCACTGCCGAGCTCCAGTGAGGCGGGCGCCCGGGCGCTCGGGAGGCGCGACGATCCGGATCCGGAAGCGGGCCAGGTCCACGGTGGCGGGCGCCTGCACGGGCAGGTGCGAGCGCATCGGCAGCGGCATCACCCGGAGGATCCACTCGTTCATGCCCGCTCCTTGTCGTCTCCTGTGACGGTAGGTGCGGTTGGTGCAGAACGCCCTGCCAGCACATCAACGCGAGGTGAACGCTCCACGAAGGATGGTGTCAACGTCGCCTGCGCTCGGTTCGCAGTGTTCGGGTTTGGCAAAGTCCGGCGGGAATCGGCTGGTTGAACTTTGAATCAGCGGTCCGTGACTGGTTTCATGCGGCCGTGACGATCCCGGCAGCCGCCCCTTCCTCAGCCCTGTTCGACACCTTCGCCGGTCTCCCGCTGCACCCGCTCATCGTGCATGTCGCGGTCGTCATCCTGCCGCTGTCCGCGTTGGCCCTCATCGTGCTGATCGTCGTGCCCCGCTGGCGCAAGAACTTCGGCTGGCTGACCATGGCGGGCTTGTTCGTGGGGCTGGTCGGCGCGGTGGCCGCCAAGGAGTCCGGCGAAGCCCTGGCCCGGCGCATCGGGCTGCCCCCCGATCACGCCCGCCTCGGAGACATCCTGCCCCTGTTCGCCTTCGCGCTGTTCACCCTCGGCCTCGCCTGGTTCGTCCTCGACCGCCGAGCGCGCGCGAGAGGCGAGAGCCCGGCCTGGGTCACCATCCTCGGCGTCGTGGCCGCCATCGTGGCCGTGGTCACGATCGTCATGACCGTCCTCGTGGGCCATTCCGGGGCCAAGGCAGCCTGGGCCTGGCGCATCACGTCCAGCTCGGCGCCCGCAGCGACGCCCACCCCCTCGTCATCCGCGTCCGCGTCGGTCTCCGGGACTGCAGCAGCAGCGCCCCTGTCCCTGGCAGACGTGCAGGCCCACGGCTCCCCCGACGATTGCTGGGCTGCGGTCAACGGCAACGTCTACGACCTGACGGACTGGATCAGCCGGCACCCAGGCGGCTCCGGCGTGATCGAGGCCATGTGTGGAACGGACGGCACGGACGCGTTCGTCACCCAGCACGGGGGGCAGGGTCGTCCGGAGTCCGAGCTCGAGCAGTTCCTCGTCGGCCCGCTCAAGTCCGCATCGGCGGCCGGTGGCTCGGCCACTGTGACGCTGGCCTCCTACGTCAGCGAGGCGCGGGCGGCGGCCCCAGCCGTGGCGCCGGCCGGCAAGCGGATCACGCGCAAGCAGGTGCGCACCCACAACTCGGAGGCCAGCTGCTGGTCGATCATCAACCGCAAGGTCTACGACCTCACGGACTGGATCAACCGCCATCCGGGTGGCTCCTCCCGGATCCTGGCCATCTGCGGGAAGGACGGGTCCGCCGCCTACAACGCCCAGCACGGTGGCCAGAGCACGCCGGCGTCGTACCTGCGCGGATTCAAGATCGGTCGACTGAAGTAGCCGCCTAGTCGTTGACGCCCTCAGTGGCCTTGAAGAAGCGATCCCGCCAGCGATCCGCCTTGGCGCGCAGCTCCGCGAGCTCCACCATCTGGTCCTTGCTCACCGGTGGTGCCTCGTGATCCGAGACGAACGGGGCCACGCGCTCCGCGTACTTGAGCTCGAAGTGACGCCACCGCTCGAGGGGATCGGCATCTTTGCTCTTGGCCACGGCCGGGAGACTAGCGCCTCAAAGTTACGGACGCCGATCGAGGTTCACTCGTCGCGCAGGTCGATGACGGTCACGTTATCCCCGGCGTTCACCGTCGTGGTGTCCTCGGGCACGACGATGAGCGCATCCGACACGGCCAGGCCGCCGAGCACGTGGGACCCCTGCCCCGCCCCGACGGGGGACACTCCGCCTCCCGGCAGGAATCGTCCCCGCGCGAACTGGCGCTTGCCGGCCGGCGAACTGAGGGTCACGGTGCAGGTCTCAGCGCGTACGGGCCGGTGCAGCTGCGAGAGCCCACGCATCCGACGGATCGCCGGTCGGACGAAGTTCTCGAACGACACGTAGCTGCTGACCGGATTGCCGGGCAGGGTGATGATCGGCACCTCCTCCTCACCCACGTAGCCGTGCCCCTGGGGCATGCCCGGCTGCATCGCCACCTTCGTGAACTCGACGGAGCCGAGCTGGCTGAGGACCGCCTTGACCGTGTCATACGCGCCCATGCTCACCCCGCCGCTGGTGAGGATCAGGTCGCAGCGGTGCAGCTGGTCCTCGACCGCCGCCAGGAACTGCCGGTCGTCGTCGACGATCGGCCCCACCCGGTACGCGTCCGCGCCGGCCTCCTTGCAGGCGGCCACGAGCAGGTAGCTGTTGCTATCGCTGATGAGACCGTGCCGCAGGGGCAGGCCGGGTTCGACGAGCTCGGAGCCCGTGGAGATGACAGCCACTCGCGGACGGGGGTGGACGTAGACGAGGCCGCAGCCGACCGCCGCCAGGATCGCCACCTGGCGAGCGCCGATCAGCGTGCCCGCCGAGAGGACGATGTCGCCGGAGGCGACGTCCTCGGCAGCCCGTCGGATGTAGGCACCCGCATCCACCGACGCGGTGATCGAGACCGTGTCCGTCCCGCCATCGGTGCGCTCCACGGGAACGACGGCGTCGGCGCCGTCGGGCATGGGCGCCCCGGTCATGATCCGGACGGCGGTGCCCTCACGTACCGCTTCCGTCGCCCGGTAGCCGGCAGGGACGTCGTCGATGACCGTCAATGTCACCGGTGACTCGTCGGTGGCGGAGGCGACATCCGCCGCTCGCACCGCGTAGCCGTCCATCGATGAGTTGTCGAAGGACGGCAGGGGCCAAGGGGCAGCGACATCCTTGGCCAGAACGCATCCATGCGCGGAGGACAGGGGCAGCTCGAGGGGGTCGAGGACGTGGATCCCGGACAGGATGCGATCCCGATAGTCGTCGACGGTCTCCATCCCCCGAACTCTAGACGTGCGTTCAAGGGGTCCGGTTGACGGTGTTCTTCTTGCCCTGCGCACCCATGAAGACGGTGAGCATCGTCACCGTGCCGTCGCCCTTGTTGGTGCCGTTGTGCCACACGTCCTCAGCGTCGAGGAACGCCGAGCCTGCGGGGAACTCCTTGATGACACCCGCGTCGTACTCCACGGTGAGCGTGCCCTCGAGGACGTAGATGAACGCCGGCACGCGATGGCGCAGCCAGCCCGTCTCCTGGCCCGGCTCGAGCGTGGTGAGAGTGCTGCTCACCTGGGCGGGTTTCTTCTTCGGGTAGGCGACCGACTGATCGAGGACGTCCAACTGCTGGGCGTCGAGCAGGGTGGTCTGGCCCGTGGCCACGTCTGCGGCGGCACTGGAGGAGGCGTCGGCCTGGGCTGATTCGTCGCCGCCTCCGCAGGCGGTCAGCAGGCCGGCCGCCAGCATCGTCGCGGCGAGGAGGGCTGTCACGCGGCGTACGCGGATTGTCGCTTCCGTCACCATTTCCCCACTGTAGGCGCGGTCGGGCTCGCAGCGATGGACCAGACTGCGCGTGTGCGCGAACAGTTGAGACGCCTGAAGCCGTCGCATTCCGTGCCCGTCACTCCCTGGCGGTCGACGTCGCGCTGGCGCACGAACCCCGGCACGTTCGTCATCCTCATCGTCGGGCTGTGGCTGTTCGGTACGGGCGAGGCGATGCTTGTGGACTCGACGCTGGGCACCTCACCGTGGACGGTCCTCGCCCAGGGCCTCAGCACCCGACTGCCGCTCTCGATCGGCGCCGCGACCCTGTTCACCAGCCTCGTGGTCCTGCTGCTGTGGATTCCGCTGCGCGAGCGTCCGGGGCTCGGCACCATCGCGAATGCCGTCGTCATCGCCCTGTCCCTCCAGGTCAGCATCACGTTCCTCCCGGAGCCGACGGCGGTCGGCTGGCGACTGCTGATGGTCTTCGGCGGCATCGCGCTGATCGGGTTCGGCAGCGGCCTGTACCTGACGACCAACCTCGGCCCCGGACCGCGCGACGGGTGGATGACCGGCATCCACGTGCGGACCGGGTGGCCGATCAGCGCGGTCCGCCTCGGGATCGAGGTGACCGTCGTGGTGATCGGCTGGCTGCTGGGCGGCACCGTGGGCATCGGCACCGTGCTGTTCGCGCTGCTGATCGGGCCGTCGGTGGGGTACGGACTGAAGCTGGTGGGCGTGGTCGGCGGCTCTTCGCGTTCCGTCGAGGACGAGTCCAGCCCGGAGACCGAGGCCTAGGCTCGAGCGATGGATGCCGCGATCTGGCTGGTCCGCCACGGGCAGACCGAGTGGAGCCGCGACGGTCGGCACACCGGTCACACTGACGTGCCCCTGACGCCGGAGGGCGAGAAGCAGGCCGACGCGGTGCGGGCGGAACTGGCCGACGTGCGGCCCGCCCTCGTGCTGTGCAGCCCCCTGACCCGGGCCCGCGAGACGGCTCGGCGTGCCGGCCTGGTCCCGGACGAGATCACTGACGACCTGCGCGAGTGGGACTACGGCGCGTGGGAGGGGCGCACGACCGCGGACATCCGCGCCAGCCTGGCCGACCCGTCGTGGCTGATCTGGGACCACCCCATCCCGCCCGGGGACACCCCCGGCGAGCAGCTGGACCAGGTGGCCGTGCGCGTCGAGCGGATCCTCGCGCGCTGCCTTCCGGTCGTCGAGGCCGGAGGTGACTGCGTCCTCGTCGCGCACGGCCACGTGCTGCGCATCCTGACCGCGCGGTGGCTGGACCTGCCGCCCGTCGACGGGCGCCTGTTCGCCCTCGACCCGGCCCGGGTCTCCGCCCTCGGCTTCGAGCACGAGCAGCACGTCATCCGGCGGTGGAACTCCGACTGATCCGGTCGTCTCCCTATGCCAGCATGGGGCCGTGCTCGATGACGCCACCCGACGCGCGCTGCGCTTCTCGCTCTTCCTGCAGGTCTTCGCCGCCGTCATGATGTCGGTCGCCCTCATCGTCCGGGCGGCCACCACCGGCTGGGACGGGATCACCGGCATCCTCGCCCTGGCGGTGGCGGTCATCCTCTCCGCGGTCGTCTGGACGTCGCGTCGACTCAGAGCGGGATGATGTCCGGAAATATTGAACTTTGACCGGATGAATTGCGGCTTGCTAGCCTCGGCGGCGAAGAAGTTCCCCCGACCGTCCTCCGGAGTCCCCATGCGCCCGCTCGCCCGCGTCCTCATCGACGAGTCCCACCGCCAGGCCTGGACCACCCGCCCTGAGGTGGCGGCGCTCATGAACCCGGTCAACCCCGCCGACGCCTCCTATGCCGTTGCAGCGGACGCCGCCCGCGCCGCCGGGCTCGATGTCCAGGTGCACGCCCGCGGACCCCTCGATGACGACGCCCTCGCGGGCTTCGACGTGCTGGTCCTGCCGCACGCGGCCGACGACGCGTGGGAGCACACGACCGGCGAAGGCTCCCCTCGCCTGGCCATCGACGAGCTCGACGCGATCGAGCGCTTCGTCCACAGCGGCGGCGGGCTGCTGATCCTCGCGGAGACCGAGCAGGCCAAGTACGGCAACAACCTCGGCGACCTCGCCCTGCAGTTCGGCATCGCCATCGACAACGTGACGGTGCAGGATCCCGGTCACTGCTTCAACGACGTGCCGACGTGGGTCCTCGCCGACCTGCAGTCCGGTCCGCGCCACGACCTCGTGGCGCGGGTGGGCGATGCCTGCTTCTACCGGGCGGGCGCCCTGCGCGCGGCCGCGGCCGACGGCGCCCTCGGCCTCGAGACGGTGGCGAGGACGTCCGCGTCCGCGGATCCCGCAGGAGCAGGACTCATCCTCACCTCCACGCTCAGCAGCGGTCGGGTGGTCGTCGCCGCCGACTCCGACCTCTTCGGCGACGACTCCATCGGCGACCTCGACAACCGGCAGCTCTGGCTGAACCTCGTCACCTGGGCCGCGGGCAGCCGCACCGCGACCAGCCAGGACTCCTCGCTCCCCGCGCACTGGACCGCCACCGATCCTTCGTGGACGAGCCTCGTGGCCGCCGTCGAGGCACTGCGCCCGCTCCAGGAGAAGGACGGCGCGATCGACCCCACCGAGGCGGACAGCGCAGCGCCGCTCGTCGACAAGGTGTGCGAGGCGGTCGAGGCGCTCGCGCCGAGGTTCCCGCACCAGGCTGACCACCTCGCCGCCACGGTTCGCGACCTGCGCGCGTGGGCGGCGGGCGGCTTCACGGTGCCCGACTTCGTCGAGTCGCTCGAGCTGTTCCGTCCCGACCAGCACCGCCACGACGGAGTCGAGAACCTCGTCGTGTTCCCCATGTACACGCAGAACGGGAACCCCAACCGCAACCTCGAGGCCGTGGTCACCCGCACCTTCTGGCCCGACTGGCTGGCCGAGCAGGAGCGGACGTACGACAACGCCGCCTTCGTGCCGATCGAGTTCGTCGGCTTCACCAGCGGCTACGACACGCACTCCGCGGTGCTCTTCCCTGAGACCGTCGCCACCAGCCGTGTCATCGACTTCCACTGGGGCGGCATCTTCTGCGACCGCGAGGCGGCCCGCTTCCGCAAGGTCGCCCGTGCGGCCAGTGACACCCTCCGGCTGAGCCTGCCGCCGGACGTCGACCTGCTCTTGGGCAGCCAGCAGCTCGCCCAGGAGACATTCGTCCTGTGGGACCTCATCCACGACCGCACGCACAGTCGGGGCGACCTGCCGTTCGACCCGTTCATGATCAAGCAGCGGATGCCCTACTGGATGTACGCCCTCGAGGAGCTGCGCTGCGACCTGTCGACGTACCGCGAGACGCTCGCCCTTGATGCGTCCGGCGTCTACCTCGGTCGCTTCATCCGCCATGCCATCGTCTTCGACCGGCTCTTCCGCTTCCCGATCACCGGCGCCCGGGTGCGCAACTACGACGGCCTCGGCGGACAGATCATGTTCGCGTGGCTCCACCGGCGGGGCGTTCTTCGCTGGACCGACAACACCCTCAGCGTCGACTGGGCCTCCCTCGACGGCGCGATGCTCGAGCTCACCGAGGCCGTCGAGGAGCTCTACCACGGGGGCATCGACCGTTCCAGGATCGCCCAGTGGATGGCCGCGCACGCATTCGTCAGCGGCCTCGTCGAGCCCCACCCGGCGTCGGTCTGGGCCAAGGGGGCTGACGCGCTGCCCCTCGACGGTGATATCAAGGTGGCTGTGGATGCCGTGCTGCCGGATGAGTTCCCCCTCAACGTGTTCTACGAGGCGCTGAAGCGCAAGCTCACGCCGACGATCGACGCCACCGCGGGGATCGCCGCATGACGCCGGTCGCGATCGTCGCCGGTGCCGGCGGGGGAGGCCGTGCCACGTCCGTCGCCCTGGCGCGACGGGGCTACTACGTCGTGATCCTCGACGCGCACCCCGAGCCGGCGGAGGACGCGCTCCTGGACGTCGTCGACGCGGGCGGTGCCGGCGAGGGCCACGCCGTGGACCTCCTCGACCTCGAGGCGACGTCGGCACTGCGGGCCGACCTCGCCACGAGGCTCGGTCGCGTCGACGTGATCGTCCACCTCGTCGGCGGCTGGCGCGGCAGCGCCGGCGTCGACGCGGATGCGGTCCAGAACTGGCGCGCCCTGCACCCGCCCATCGTGGACACGCTGGCGATCCTCACCGCCGTGTTCAACGACGACCTGCAGAAGGCGCCCGCCGGGCGCGCCTTCATGGTCACGAGCACGGCGGCGTCCCGGCCGACCGCCGGCAACGTCGCCTACGCCTCCGCCAAGGCCGCCGCCGAGGCATGGATGGCCGGCCTGGCCCACGCCTGGCGGGACACCTCGGCGGCCTCCGTCGTCGTCGCCGTCAAGGCGCTCCTGACCGATGCCATGCAGGATGCCGAACCGGAGAAGGACTTCACCGGCTACACCCACGTGACCGTGCTGGGCGAGGCGATCGCCGAGGCGGCGGCCGGCCCCGTGGAGAACGGGTCGCGACTCGATCTGACGGCTGCGGGATACTCCCCGGCATGACGACGTCGACCCAGCAGGCCACGTGGCGCGGATTCGCCAGCGACAACTACGCGGGCGTCCACCCCGAGATCCTCGACGCCATCGTGCGCGCGAATGCCGGGCACCAGGTGGCGTACGGCGACGATGACATCACGTCGGCCCTGAACGATGCGATCAAGGACCACTTCGGGCCGGTCGCGGAGGTGTTCCCGGTCTTCAACGGCACGGGTGCCAACGTGGTCGCGCTGCAGGCCATGACCCGTCGGTGGGAGGCCGTCGTCTGCGCCGCCACCGCGCACGTCAACGTGGACGAGGGGGGTGCGCCCGAGCACGGGGCGGGGCTGAAGCTCTGGACCATCCCCACGCCGGACGGCAAGCTCACCCCCGAGCTCATCGACACCCAGGCGTGGGGCTTCGGCGACGTGCACCGCGCCCAGCCCGGTGCCGTCACCATCACCCAGTCCACCGAGCTCGGCACGGTCTACACCGTCGACGAGATTCGCGCGATCACCGACCACGCGCACCGGCTCGGCATGCGGGTGCACCTCGACGGGGCCCGACTCGCCAATGCCGCCGTCGCACTCGGCACCGACCTGCGCACCTTCACCACCGACGCCGGCGTCGACGCCATCTCCTTCGGGGGCACCAAGAACGGCGCCATGCTCAGCGAGGCCGTCGTGATCCTCGACCCCGTGGCCGCTCCCGGCGTCGACTACCTGCGCAAGTCCTCCATGCAGCTGGCGAGCAAGATGCGCTTCATCTCGGCCCAGCTGCTCGCGCTGCTGACCGACGACCTGTGGCGGCGCAATGCCACGCACGCGAATGCGATGGCCCACGAGCTCGCATCCCGCGTGGCGGCCATCCCGGGCGTCACCATCGCCCGGCCGTCCCAGGCGAATGCCGTCTTCGCCATCCTCCCCGCCGATGTCACCGCTCGGCTGCAGGAGCGGTTCCGCTTCTACACGTGGGACCAGACGACCGGCGAGGTGCGCTGGATGTGCTCGTGGGACACCACCACGGAGGACGTGGATGCCTTCGCCGCGGCCATCGCCGAGGAGATGTCCGCCACCCACTGAGCCAATCCCACGCGCAGCGTCATATCAGCGTCCCTGATGTGACGCGGGGGGTGGGATTCCTAGGAGTCTGCGGCCCAGCGGGTTCCGTGGTCGCCCCGCCGACCTTCGGCCGCGCGCAGCACCTCGTCGTCGGCCACCTGCCGCGCCTGGCCCGCATCGAGGTGCAGTCCGACGATGTGCACCGGGCCGGGAGTCGAGTCGACGTGCACACTCGCCAGCTGCAGTGCCCGCTCCCACGGGCCCTGGGTCAGCCGGACCGACTGCGCCCGCACGTGCGGGATCACCGTGAGCCGTCGGGTGACCCGTCCGCGCCGGGCCGCGAAGACCCGGTCGTCCCACGCCACCGCGAGCCGCCCGCCCTGGATCGGGGAACGCCGCCACACCCGGGCGGGTGCGGGCTGCCAGTCCAGCCGGTCGAGGTCGAGGCCGGGCAGCACCCGTCCGATCACCTCGAGGGCGACCGACCGCTCGGCTACGGGGAGCAGCAGCGTCTCCTCCTTGTTGCCTCCGGAGTCCCCACCGCCTACGCCGGCGATGTTCACCTTGACCCGCACCCACCGGTAGCGCCGCCACAGCAGCGGCTCGACGATCTCGATCGCCTGCACCCGCCCCGGCGGGACCGTGCGGGTCTCGCGTTTGGCGAGCCCGAAGTGCAGTCGCAGTCCGTCCGGGGACTCGCTGACCGTGAAGTCGAAGTACTTCATGAACTCAGCGACCACGAGCACGATCGGGAGACCACCGGTCACCAGGGCGAGGCCCACTGCGCCCCAGCCTCCGCTGAGGAACGAGGTCAGGACGATGAGGACGGTCAGCAGGAGCAGCACCGCGGTCGTGGTCCGCAGGAACAGGGAGACCGCCAGCTCCTTCGCGGGCACCTTCACGATGGGCGCCTCCGGCGCCTCCACCGTGTCGTGGCGAAGTCCCGCCGCCCGCGCCAGCACCTCATTGCGCAGGGCCCGACCCTCAGCAAGGGTGAGGAAGCGGAGCCTGACCCGCGAGTCGTGCGTGCCGGCAACCTCGATGGACACCTCGGCCATCGAGAAGATGCGAGCGGCGAGCGGCTGCGTGACGTCGACCGTCTGCAGGCGGCTGAGCTGAAGCCGGCGCTGCCGCTTCGTCAGGACCCCCGAGTCGACGCGGAAGTCGCCATCGTCATCGAACCAGTACCAGGTGTTGCGCCACACGAGGTACTGCCAGGCGGCGACGAGGATGGCGACAACGAGGCCGCCGAGGATCGCCACCGCGATGGAGACGGCGCCGAAACGGATGAGGCCGCCGCCGCCGAACGCCAGCAGCAGGATGATGCCGATCGGCAGCGCCGAGGCACCGTGCACGAGCGGCGAGATCGGGTGGAGGCGACGTCGGCCACGCTCATCCTCGGTCCCACGGCCCGGCAGGCGCAGCCCCAGGCCGAGGTCGTCACCGATGTTGGACGGGTCGGGCGTCGTCACAGCCCGGCGCTCCGTTCCTCACCCCGCCGTGCGAGTCGGTCCCGGAGATCGGCGGCCACGTCGGGCTCCAGGCCCGGGATGCTGGCATCGGTCGTCGCCGCCGCCGTGTGCAGCTGCACCGTCGTGACTCCGAGCCACCGATCGATGGGTCCGGCCTTGACGTCGACAAGCTGCATCCGGCCGTAGGGGACGATGACGAGTCGACGGAACAGGATCCCGCTGGTCACAAGGAGGTCGTCACCGCGCTCCGCGTACCCGAAGGACCTCACGCGCCGGCCGATCAGCCACCAGAGCCAGATGAAGACCACCACGGCCGCCGCCAGCGCGGCGACCGGGATCCACTGCGGTATTCCCGGCAGGACGAACAGCACGATCACCCCGGCAACGACGAGCAGGTACACCAGCGCAAGCGTGATACGGCGCGCCGTGATGAGCCTCGACGAGACCGGATGCCAACCCTCGCTCCAGCTGAATGCCTGTTCGGTGCGATCGGCCATGACAGCAGGCTAGCCAGTCGGCGCGCCGTCAGGGGATCAGCGGCGGGCGGTTCTCGAACGCGGTGGAGAGCACGATGGTGCTGCGCGTGGAGACGTTCGCCGCTGCCCGGATCCGGGCCAGCAGGTCCTCGAGGTCGGCGGGCTCGGCGACGCGGACCTTCAGGACATAGGCATAGGAGCCGGCCACCGACCAGCACGACTCCACCTCCGGGATGCCCGCCAGCCGCTCGGGTACGTCATCGGGCGCCGCGGGATCGATGGGTGTCAACGACACGAAGGCGGTCAGGGGCAGGCCGACGCTCCGGTAGTCGATCTCCGCCCGGTAGCCATGGATGATGCCGCGCTGCTCGAGCCTCTTGACCCGCTGATGCAGTGCGGAGGTGGACAGTCCGGTCTCGCGGGCCACATCGGCGAAGGACATCCGACCGTCGCGGCAGAGCAGGTCGATGATGCGTCGGTCGAGTTCCTCCACGGGGCCAGCCTGTCAGAGCGCGGGACGAGACGCCCGGCAAGTCCGCGTTCCGCCTCCGATATCCTCGTCCCGAAAGGGGAGCTCGCGAGATCGGCGGGCTGAGAGGGTGGCCGCTCCCACCGACCCACAACCTGATCTGGGTAATGCCAGCGGAGGGAGACCCATGAAATTCCGTGCTTTCACCACCATCCTCGTCGGCGGCCTGCTGCTGACCGCCTGTGCGTCCGGCAACAGCGCCGGATCCGCGGCCGGATCCGCGGCCGGATCCGCGGCCGGATCCGCGGCCGGATCGGCGCCGTCGACCGCGCCCAGCGCACCGGCGGCCACCACGGTCCGACTGCTGACCCACGACTCGTTCGCGGTCAGCCAGGACCTCATCGACGACTTCACCAAGCGCACCGGCATCACCATCGAGGTGGTCACCGGCGGAGACGCCGGGACCATGGTGGCGGGTGCCGTGCTCGCGGCGGGAGCGCCGACCGCGGATGTGCTCTACGGCGTCGACAACACCCTGCTCGCCCGCGCCACGTCGGCCGGCGTCTTCACTCCGTACACGTCGCCGGAACTCGACTCGGTGACACCGCCACTGCGCGCCGACACGGCGGGAGGACTCGTCACGCCGATCGACTACGGCGACGTCTGCGTCAACATCGACGACGTGTCGCTCGCCGACAAGGGGATCGCGGCGCCCACGAGTCTCGACGACCTGACAAAGCCCGCCTACAAGGACATGCTCGTGGTCGAGGACCCCGCCACGTCCTCGCCCGGACTCGCCTTCCTCCTGGCCACCATCGCCCGCTACGGCGATGCGTGGCCGGACTACTGGACGCGCCTGCGCGACAACGGGGTCCTGGTGTCCGGGTCCTGGACGGACGCCTACGAGGGCCAGTTCAGCGGTGGCGGCACAGGTGACCGACCGCTCGTCGTCTCCTACGCCACCAGCCCGCCCGCGGAGATCGTCTACGCCGAGGACCCCAAGCCCACCAAGCCATCGACGTCCGTCCTGACCGACGGCTGCTACCGCCAGGTCGAGTACGCCGGAGTGCTCGCCGGCACGTCGAACGAGGCGGCCGCGCAGCAGGTGGTCGACTGGCTGCTCTCCGAGCCCGTGCAGGCCGACGTGCCGCTGTCGATGTTCGTGTTCCCGGCCCGCGAGGGCACGGCCCTGCCCCAGGTCTTCACGGACTTCGCCGCCACGGTCGACAATCCGCTGCAGCTGCCGCCGCAGGACGTCGCGGACAACCTGTCCGACTGGCTCGCGCAGTGGGGATCGGTCATGGGCCGGTGATCACGCCGAGGTGGCTGCCCTGGGTGTGGCTGCTGCCGGCCGGCTTCCTGGCCGCGTTCCTCGTCTACCCCCTGGTCAACCTGACGACGACGATCGCCGGTGGCTCCGGGGCGGCGGCGCTGGGCCGACTGATGTCGACAGGACTCTGGCAGGTCACCGCGCTCGCTGCCCTTCAGGCGACCATCAGCACGGTCCTGGCCCTGGTCGTGGGACTGCCCATCGCCAACGTGGTCACGCGGTACCGGTTCCGTGGCCGCGCGGTGGCACAGGCGCTCGTCACCGTCCCGTTCGTCCTGCCGACCGTCGTCGTCGCACTGGCCTTCCGCACGCTTCTCGGATCGGCCCTCCCATTGGGCTTCGCGCTCGTGGTGATCGCGCACGCCTACGTGAACCTCGCCGTGGTCGTTCGGATCGTCGGCGCGCAGTGGTCGCAACTCGATCCGGACCTCGAGAACGTCGCCCGGACGCTGGGAGCCACGCGGTGGCGCGCGTTCGCCGACATCACGCTGCCGAGCCTGCGCCCGGCCGTCGCCTCGAGCGCGGCCGTGGTGTTCGTGTTCTCGTTCACCTCCCTCGGCATCGTCCTCATCCTCGGAGATGCCCTCACTCGGACGCTGGAGTCGCAGATCCTCCGCCAGACCGCCGTGCTGCTCGACTTCCCGGGCGCCGCGGCCAGCGCCCTTGTCCAGCTGCTTCTCGTCACCGGCGTCCTGCTTCTCGGCGCGGCGGCCGGGCGCCGCAATCCGGCCCGTCGCATGCGTCCGCCGGCCCGGCGCCCGGTCTCCCGGGATCCGTGGGCACGCCTCGGCGTCTACGGAACGGTCACCATCGCCTACGCGATCGTGCTGGCCCCGGTGCTCGCGCTCGTGGCCGCCTCGCTCCGCTCGTCCTCGGGATGGACCCTCGCGTGGTGGTCCTCCATCGGGAGCGTTGATGCAGGGACAACCCGTCTCGGTTCACCGGTCGCCGCACTCGGCACGTCCCTCGGCTTCGCCCTCGTCACGGCAACGGTCGCCGGGATCGTCGGCGGCCTCGCGGCCGTGGCGGTACTCGCGCCGGGCCGCGTCCGGCTGGTCAGCGTGCTCGCCATGGTGCCGCTCGGCGTCTCCGCAGCGACCATGGGCCTCGGCCTGCTGCTCGCCTTCGGCCGCCCGCCGACCGACCTGCGGGGCACCAACCTGCTCGTCCCGATCGCGCATGCACTGGTGGCGGTTCCCCTGGTGGTCGCGGTCGTCATGCCTGCCCTCCGCAGTGCGGACGGCCGACTCGCCCTCCTCGCCTCGACGCTGGGGGCGCGGCCCACGCGCGCCTTCCTCACCGCCTACGGGCCGGTCCTGCGGGTGGTCGTGGTGGCTTCGGCCGCCTTGGCCGGCGCCGTCTCGCTCGGTGAGTTCGGAGCGGCCTCGTTCCTCACCCGGGCCGGGGCGCCGACGGTGCCCGTGCAGATCGTGCGCCTGCTCGGACGCCCGGGGGAGCAGTCGGTGGGCGTGGCCGCGGCGCTCTCCGTGATCCTCGTCGCGCTCACGTTGGCCCTTGTCCTGCTGGTCGATCGCATGGGCCAGTCGAGGGCCCGGGTGCCGGCATGACGCCGCGGCTGGAGACCATCGGCCTCTCGCTCGGCTATGAGGGTGAGGTGTTCGCCCGCGGCATCGACCTGACGCTGGACCCCGCGGAGATCGTCGCCGTGCTCGGTCCCAGCGGCTCCGGCAAGTCCACGCTGCTCAACACCATCGCCGGGGTGGTCCCCGCCATGGATGGGCGGGTGCTCGTCGACGGCCGCGACGTCACCCGCACGCCGATCCACCGACGCGGAGTCGGCCTGATCTTCCAGCAGCCCCTGCTGTTCCCCCACCTCAATGTCCGGGACAACGTCGCGTACGGACTGCGCCGCCAGGGACTCGGCCGGGACGCTGCCCGCCGACAGGCCGACGAGCTGCTGAGCTGGGTGGACCTCGCCGGCTACGGCGACCGCCGGTTCCATGAGCTGAGCGGCGGCCAGGCCCAACGGGTCGCCTTGGCGAGGGCCCTCGCGCCGCGTCCATCGGTGCTGCTGCTGGACGAGCCGTTCAGCGCTCTCGACCTCGACCTGAGGCAGCGGCTGGCAGCGGACGTCGCGGACACGCTACGCCAGCACGGGGTGGCCGCGCTGCATGTGACCCACGACCCCGGCGAGGCCGCCGCGGTGGCCGACCGGGTGGTCGCGCTGGAAGACCTCTTCCGCTAGCCCTCGCCTCCCATTGACCTACTCGCTAGGGTCGGGAGCGCCGGGGGGCGCCTGAGAGAAAGGGCTGCCATGTCCCGTCGAACCCGTCGCACCGCCGCCCTCGTGGCGGCCGCCACCGGTCTCGCCGTCGTCGCGTCATCGGCTCCTGCGTTCGCAGCGTCCGGCTGGACGCAGCTGTCCCAGACGTCGTCGGCCACCACCTACCCGAGGATCGGCAACATCGCCCAGCCGACGGCCGCCTGGTTCGGCGACACCCTGCAGGTGGTGTGGGAGCAGCAGGACAGCGCCAGCGCCGACTCGTACGTCACGGCGGTGGTCAATGGCGCCGGGGACATCGTGACCGGGGCCACGCCCATGTGGACCTGGCAGACCCTCACCGAGAATCCGTCGCTGGTCTCGGTCGGCGGTCAGCACTTCCTCGGCTTCAGCGGCCTCAACCCGGGCCGCAGTGGCGCCCAGTACTTCGCCACCGCACCGGACGCCACGTCCTGGACGGTCTCGAACGGCTCGATGTCCGAGACCCAGTCGGCCTACGCCGCCTACGGATCCGATGTGATCGACAACGCCGGAACCCCCGTCTGGGTCGGGAACGCCGGATCGACGACGGGCATCCGTTGGCACGTCGGCACGTCGGACGCGAATCCCGCGCCTGCGGGCAGCGACCAGTCCTACAACCTCAGCGGATGCTGCGCCTACGACGCGGCGGCCGCACGCGATGAGGCGACCGGCGTCGTCTACGCCGCCTTCTACAGCAACGCGAGCGCCACGACCGAGAACGGCATCCAGGTCGGCCAGATCCTGCCCGCGTCCGCCGGCTGGCACCAGGCCCCCGGATCGGTGGACATCACCGACGGCCGGGCGGCCTCTCTCGACCCCAGCCAGCGGATCGCCATGGTCGGACGCCCCGGCGGCGGCGTCTACATCGCCTACGTGATGGGGTACCCGACGGCCAAGATGATCCGCATCCTCAACGTCGGCACCGGAGCCACCCTCGACGTCCCCGGCTCGAAGGATGCACAGCACGTCGCCCTCTCCGCCGAGCCCGATGGCCGGCTGTGGGTGACGTGGCACGTCGGGACCCGGGCCTTCGCCGTCCATACCAACGCCGCCGTGACCAGGCTCGGCTCAATCGGATCATGGGGAGCACCCGCAGGATCCGAGTACCTCTGGAAGTCCGAGATTGCCGGGACCTCAGGGGGCGCCTCGCTCGTCTACACGGCGACGACCCAGAACGCGATCAACGTGTGGCACCGGCTGGTGCATCGCACCCTCACGGTCAAGGCCGCCCCGGCGACCGTCCGCCGCAATGCCCCGGTCAAGGTCCTCGTCACCGATGCCGGCGATCCCGTCGCCGGCGCCAAGGTCAAGATCGGCGGCCGGATGGGCACGACGAACGCCAGCGGCAAGGTCACGCTCAACGCACCGTCGTCGCGCGGCTCGGCCAAGGTCGTGGCCAGCAAGGCGGCCTACAACCCGGGCGTCACGCGCATCCGGGTGAGGTGATGCCCGGCGATGGATGAATCGACGTACTCCGACCTGATGCTCAAGACCGCTCAGGCCTTCGAGGTGGTAGCCGCGGTCGTCCTGGTGGTCGGACTCGTGTTCTCGTTCGGACTGGCCCTCCGCGCCTACCTGGCCAGCCGCGACGGGACGCACACCTACCGCGTCCTGAGGCGGGCATTCGGCGGCGTCATCCTGCTCGGCCTGGAGATCCTCGTCGCCGGAGACCTGATCCGCACGGTCGCGGTGTCCCCGACGATCGAGAACGTCGCCGCACTCGGGCTCATCGTCCTGATCCGGACCTTCCTGAGCTTCAGCCTCGAGATCGAGATCGAGGGCGTTCCCCCGTGGCGCCGCGCGCTGACGAGCGGTGCGAGTGTGATCAAGCGGGCCGCCACGGCAACGCCCGGCGCGTAGCCTGAGGCCGTGGTCGACGACGACAACACCCGGTCGCTCGAGCAGGGCGTGCGTCGGGACTTCCGGCAGGCGATGTCCTACGGCGACTATCTGCGCCTGGACCTCCTGCTGTCCGCACAGCAGCCCATCAGCGAGCCACCCCGGCACGATGAGCTGCTGTTCATCATCCAGCACCAGACATCGGAGCTGTGGCTGAAGCTGATGCTGCATGAGCTGCTCACGGTGCGCGACCAACTGCACCGCGATGCGTTGAACCCGGCGCTCAAGGGCCTGGCGCGCGTCAAGCACATCCAGCACACGCTCATCGAGCAGTGGGGGGTGCTCACCACGCTGACGCCGAGCGAGTACGTGGAGTTCCGCTCGTTCCTGCAGAGCTCGTCGGGCTTCCAGTCATGGCAGTACCGGGCCGTCGAGTTCATCCTCGGCAACAAGAACCCGGACATGCTGCAGGTCTTCGACCATCAGCCCGAGATCCACGGCCTGCTCATGGACCTGTATGACGGGCGCACCATCTACGACGAGTTCCTCGGCTTCCTCGCCCGCAGGGGTCATGACGTGCCCCGCGACATCCTCGATCGGGACGTCCACGAGCCCTGGCGTCTCCACGAGGAGCTCGTCCCCGTGCTGTCCGGCATCTACCAGGACCCCCTGCACCACTGGCAGGAGTACGAGGGCTGCGAGGCGCTCGTCGATGTCGAGGACAACTTCCAGCTCTGGCGGTTCCGCCACTTGAAGACCGTCGAGCGGATCATCGGGTCGAAGCCCGGCACCGGGGGATCCAGCGGGGTCCCGTTCCTCCGCCGAGCCCTCGACCTCACCTTCTTCCCCGAGTTGTACGCCGTGCGGAGTGCGCTCGGGGACTGACGAAGCGGTCCGCGGCGACCGAAAACCCGCTCACGGCACGCCACCCGAGGTTCGCCCGTAGGGGGCTCGGCGCTTGTAGCCTGTCCGAGTCGGGGCTTCCGACACGGGGGCTGACGCAGCGAGGAGGGCTGCCGATGGCGGCGTGGCGCCTCGGTTCGCTTCGTGATGGCGATACCGTCGTGCGCCTGCTCACCTGGGCCGGCTGGGCCGTCGTCGTCGTCTCGGGCCTCGCTGGCTTCGCCGCCAACCCGGCGGCGCAGGGCGAGGCGGACGAGTCCATCCTCGTGATCAGCCTGGCAGTGTTCTTCATCGTCCTCGTTGCACGGCTGCTGCTCTTCGCCTTCCTCCACCGGAACCGGCGCACCGCGCTGGTTCCGCTGATTATCGGGGTGGTCCTCTACGCCACGGGTTCGGCCGTGCTGAATGGCGCCGTCCCGGCGTCGGCGACGACGTTCCCCGCTCCCGGCGAGTGGCTGTTCATCTCGGCCTATGTCGCGTTCGCGGCGTTCCTGGTACTCGATGCCAATCAGCGCAACAGCACCACCCTCACCGCGTGGCTCGACGCGGTGATCCTCATCGGCGCCGTCGCCGCTGCCGCCGGCGGTCTGCTCCTGACCCCGTTCGTCAACAGCTTCCCCGAGGGCGGGGTTCCGCTGCTGGTGGCGATTCTCTATCCGATGATCGCGCTGGCCTTCGCCATCGTCGTGATCGGACAGTCGGCCCTGTCCGCGCGCAGCTGGGGCCGGTCCACCACTGCCCTTGTCCTCGGCTTCCTGGCGCTGGCACTCGCGGAGTCGAGCCTGGTGCTCACCCTCGGCCTCGGCACCTACGCGTTTACCACGATCCTGTCGATCCTCTACGGGCTTGCGTTCCTCCTCCTGGCGGACGGCGCCACGGCCCCCCGCGCGCCCATCGCGAGCATCTCGCGGCGGCTGCCCCCCGCCTTCCTCATCGCCTCCTTCCTCGTGGCGATCACGATGCTCCTGCTGCGGCCCACGGGCCTGCTCGGCTGGGCCATCTCCATTCCGGCGGCCCTCACCCTGGTCGCCACCGGCGCCCGACTGGCCATCGCGCTGCAGGAGTCACGGCGTGCGACCGAGGCCTTCCAACTCGCCCAGACCGACGACCTCACCGGTCTGCCCAACCGGCGCGCGGTTCTCAAGGCGCTGGACGACGGCATCGCCGAGCAGCGGGAGATGGGCCTGATGCTGCTCGACCTCGACGGCTTCAAGGAGGTCAACGACACCCTCGGCCACAGCGCGGGCGATGCGCTCCTCGAGCTCGTTGCCCTGCGCATGCGTGATGCTCTCCCCCACGACATGCTCCTGTGCCGGCTCGGGGGTGACGAGTTCGCGATCGTCACCCGGCACGCCGACGAGCTGCGACTCCTCGAGGAGGCCCGGTCCATCCGGGAGACCCTGCTCGCGCCGGCGAAGGTGGACGGCATGGACCTCGCCATGCACGCCTCGGTGGGCATCGCCGTCCGCCAGCCCGAGGACGCGCGGGCGGCCGACCTGCTACGACGGGCCGACGTCGCGATGTACGAGGCGAAGGTCACCCGTTCGGGAGCCCAGCTGTACGACGCCGGGCGAGACGAGTTCTCCCGCCAGCGGCTGAAGATGGGCGAGGACCTGCGCCGGGGGCTCGCCAAGGGCGATGTCATCACCTGGTACCAGCCCAAGGTCGACACTCTCACCAGCCAGGTGATCGGCGTCGAGGCGCTGGTCCGCTGGGATCACCCGGAGCGGGGCATGATCCCCCCGATGGCCTTCCTCTCGGTGGCCCGTCGATCCGGCCTCATGCAGTCGCTCTCGGAGACCGTCATCGCCCTGGCCCTCGCCGATGCCGCGAAGTGGCGGGCCGCCGGCCTCGACCTCAACGTCGCGATCAACATCGCCCCCAGCGAACTCCTCAGCGGTGCCCTGCTGCCACTGCTGTACGAGACGGTGGAGACGTCCGGGGTCCCGAGCCATGCCATCACCATCGAGGTCACCGAGGACACCTTCCTCGCCGACCCCGAGCGCGCCCGCGAGATCATCATGGAGATGCGACGTCACGGCCTGAAGACGTCCATCGACGACTACGGCACCGGCTTCTCCTCCCTCGCGTACCTGCGTGACCTGCCCATCACGGAGCTGAAGCTGGACCGGTCGTTCGTCTCCACGGTGACGACCGATGAGCGCAGCCGCCTCATCGTCGAGTCCACGGTGAGCATGGCGCACGCACTCGACCTGAGGGTGGTCGCGGAGGGAGTCGAGAACGCCGACACCCATATGGAGGTGGTCCGCATGGGAATCGACCTCCTCCAGGGCTACTACATGTCGCCGCCGATGCCCTCGGATCAGGTCCTTGCCTGGGTCCAGGAGTGGAACTCCAAGTCCCTGACCGGTGGGGCGAACCGCCTGCGCCAGCACTTCCCCTTCCAGGACGCCTCCGGCTCCTGATGCCGTCGCCGCGCGATCCCGCGCCGAGGCGCTAGGCGGCCGCGACCGGCGAGAGCGTCTTGCGGGTGGGCGGCTCGATGTTCTGCGGGCGCAGTTCGAACGCCCCATCGTCGGGGATCGAGATGCCGTCGAGGCCCACGCCCAGGGTGATCAGCCGGTACAGGTCGGGGAACATCCGGCGCTGGGCGTCGGCCAGTCCCGACCAGTGCCCGTAGACCGGGACACTCGCCTCGGACCCGAGGTACGGTGCGGCCGCGGTGCCGGGGAGCGACGAGAACAGGTAGCCGGCGTCCGCGAGCACCCGGAAGGCGTGGGTGTCCATGATCGCCGTCGCCGTGCGGACCTCGTTGATCCGCGTCGACTTCATGATCGCGTGGTAGATCGCGATGGCCACCATCAGCTTCGCCCCCCGGAAGTCACGACGGACGCCCAGCGTGGCGATGTCCCACGTCCTCGCGACGTCGATGTCGGCCGCGGCGGCCGCCCTCAACCCGTCGATGCCCCAGGGCTCGCGAGCCACGTCGTTGAGCGTCTTCAGGCCCGCGGGGCCCGGCGTGATCAGTCGAGCGGCTCCGACGACGTGGCCGGAATCGTCCGCGACCGCCACAAACAGTGACTGGTCATTGTATGGTCCGTACTCTTCTTCGAGCTGATTTCGGGTGTTCCCGAAGGCCTCCAGGAAGACCGCCTCCTCGCAGTCGAGAGCGGCTTCTCGCAGTGCACCATGGACATTGAAGTGAAGCGTCAGCAGGTCGTTCACGTCTGTTCCTCCTCGTGTGCTAGCCGTGTGCGGAACGGCTGATCCGGACCATAGGGACGGATCGAGGAGGAGGAAATGCGAGAACGGGCGACCGATGAACGATCAAAATAGCTGTTCGAAAATCACAGGATTGTAAGTAATGGGTGAGGCAGAACGAGTCTTGTGGGACCTCAGAAGTCGCGGTACGACACTTCCGTCGCAGAGAAGAAGTCCCCGGTGAAGGACACGGCGCGGTCGCTCGAGAACGGCTTGCAGGTGTAGATGTCCACGCTGAAGAACAGCCGCGGCTGGTCCCACGCGTAGAAGTGCGCACCCGACGTCTCCCAGTGGATCCAGCCCGCCCAGCCGTAGGTGTCAGACATGTGCGTGACCGGCTCGAGCAGCGTCGTCATGTCCAGCACCTCGGACAGCTCGGCGAGGTAGGTCTCGATCTGGGCGGCGGTGATGGGCTGCGTGACCAGGCCCTCGATGACCAGGCGCTGACGGTAGATCTCCGGGGCCAAGTCGACCATGCCGGAGGCGTGCAGGATGGGGGCGTCGGCGGTCACGCGATCTCCTCAAGGCATCAGGCGGTGGGAACACCGCAGGGGGAAGCTGCCTTCATAGGCACCATAGGGGCACGTGAGGTAAATGTGCCTCAAGTTGGCAGCGTGTCGCATGTCAACAGCGTGACGTTTGTGTCACATTCCCCCGCCGGTCAACGCCGGGTCATCCGCACGTCGGGCTCCCGTTCCTCATTGCCGGCCCCATCGGTGCGCTCGGCCACCTCGAAACCGTGCCCCCGGTAGAAGGCGATCGCGGGGGTGTTGCGGGCGAACGCCCACAGCTGCAGACCGTCCGCGGCCTCGGCGATCACCCGCTCCAGCAGGGCGGAGCCGATGCCGCGCCGCTGGTGCCGCGGGTCCACGTACAGGTGCCGCAGCCAGTCGTCATGCCGGATGGCGAAGCCGACGAGGGCGCCATGGACGACCGCTCCCCAGCTGCTGCCCTCGCCCAGCTGCGCACCGAAGAAGGCGAGATCCTCGGTGCCGTCGTGCAGCACTGGGAGCCAGGGCATCGCGGCCGCCCTGCTGCGCTGGAAGACCGCCGTCACCTCCGCGGCGTCCCCCGCGGCCAGCCGCCGCAGCAGATGCGCATCCGACGACCGGTCGGTCCGGCCCTCGGCTGATTCGCTCATCTTCGAAAGGCTAGCGCGCTGCCTTCGGTAGATTTCGGACCGCGACCTGCCGCCCGAGCGCTGAGGAGTTCCCATGATCCGCCGACTGGCCATCACGACGGCGTTCGCCGGAGGCCTCGCCCTCTCCGGGTTGGCGGTGGCGCCCGCCGCGCACGCGGCCGGCTCACCCGTCGTCGTGGACTGCCTCGGCAAGGGCGTCACCAAGCCCAAGCAGATCGTCATCGCGTGTGCCGACGCCGGGATCCTCATCAACCGCATCCGCTGGACGTCGTGGGGCGCCGACAAGGCCACCGGTGTCGGACGACTCGCCTGGAACACCTGCCTCCCGACGGACTGCGCCTCGGGCGTCGTCCAGACCTACCGGGTCCGCATCACCTTGGGCGGTCTGGCCTCCGGGCCCGGGGCCGACGTGTTCTCGCAGGCGTCCCTCCGATTCCCGGCCGGCGGCCCGGCCGGGCTTGAGACGGGCAGCTACACGCTCGACAACGAGCTGGGCTAGACCGATCCCGGGACGACCCTGATGCGGTTCCACGTGCCCCGCGCCGCCTGGTTGAGTCGGTGGGCCACCGACTCGGCGGTGCAGGCGGGCATCGCCGGAGCCTCGTGGTCGATCGCGGGAAGCTATGCCCGCGGCCTGCTGCCGCGCAGCCCGCTGCAGCAGGCGATCGCCACCGGCGTGGTGGCGGCCACCCACTTCCAGCTCTCGGCGACGGCCTGGGCGACGCTGCAGGCCATCGGATCGCGTCCCGGCACCCGACCCGGCCCCCGCGCGAACCTCGCCCTCGCCACCGCCGGCGTCGTGGGCGGGCTGTCCATGTCGGCCCTCGGGCAGCGGGACGCCGAACGGTCGCTCGTCGCCGCGGGGGTGGGCACCGCGGGGCGCATCATCTCGTTCGCGTCCCTCGCCGGCGGGGCCTCGGCCCTGTGGGACGCCTACCTGCAGAAGCGCCTGCGGATGGGGCCGGGGCTCGACACGACGCTCGTCCCGGCCATCGCGACGGCCAGCGGGGTCGTCGCGGTGAGCATGCTGCAGAAGCACCGCCGGGCTGCCGAGTACGGGATGGTCGCCCCCGAGCGGCATGCCGTGTCGGGACATGCGCGCGAGGGGCAGGCGCTGGCGGTGGGCGCCGCTGCCGGGATCGCGCTCCTGGTTGCGACGGCCGGCGAGCAGGCGGCCGCGCGGCTGATCGAACGCGGCCTCGGCCGACTCGTCGGCGGAGACCCCGGCGCCCTGGGCGGGCTGCTCGCCCACGGGGTCGTGCTCGGTGCCGTCACCGCCGGTGGGATCACAGCGCTCAACGTGATGACCGCCCGCGTCCAGAAGAAGGACGACATCATCGAGCCGGCCTACCCCGATCCGCCCACGTCACCGCACGTGTCCGCCGGGCCTGCCAGCAGCATGCCCTTCGACTCGCTCGGCAAGGAGGGCCGCCGGTTCGTCCTCATGGCGCTCAGCGCGGAGGACATCACGGCCGTCATGGGCGAACCCGCCGTGGACCCGGTTCGCGTCGTCGGGGGGTACGAGTCCGCGTCGGATATCGAGGAACGCGCGCGGCTGACAGTCGAGGACATGACGGCCTGCGGTGCCTTCGATCGCGCACTCATCTGCGTCGGCTCCCCGACCGGCGTCGGCTACTTCAACTACTCGATCGCGGAGGCGCTGGAGTACCTCACCCGCGGCGACTGCGCGATCGTGGTGCCGCAGTATGCGCTCGTCCCGTCCGCCCTGGCCCTGCCGCGCACCCGGCAGGCGGAGGACCTGACGAGGCGGGTCCTGGAGCTCATCCGCGACCACCTCGCCACGATGCCGGAGGAGAAGCGGCCCGCGGTCGTGCTCATCGGCGAGAGCCTCGGCGCCAACGTCGCCCTCGACCTGTGCAGCGACGCGGACGGCGCCGACCTCACCCGGCTCGACAGCCTCGGCGTGCACGGCGGCCTCTACCTCGGCGTGCCGTTCCGCACGCGCACGTGGATCGCGTGGCGGGAGGACGCCGAGGCGGTCGATGGCACCGGCCGCCTGGTCCTCGTCAGCCAGCCGGACGAGATCGACCCACCCGACTCGGGCATGCGCCACCTCATGGTCGTCCACCACGACGACCCCGTGAACAAGTACGGGTACCGGATGCTCGTGCAGCCCCCGTGGTGGATGGGGGCTCCGGCCACCCGGCCGCCGCTGGTCCCCCGCGAGACCAAGTTCCGCCCGATCACGACCTTCGTCCTCGCGACCATCGACCTGCTCAACGGCATGCAGTCGAAGCCGGGCACCTTCGTGCGGCGCGGGCACGACTACCGCATCGACATCCGGACGGGGCTGCAGGCGGCGCTCGGCATGGCATGCACCTCCGAGCAGGCGGCCGCCATCGAGACCGCGCTGCGCACCCGTGAGCAGGACTGGGCGACGCGACGCATGGTGGCGCGCAAGCTGGACAAGGCGCGACGGGCCATCGAGAAGCAGCTCGCGGAGTGGGGCACGCCGAACCTCGAGCTCGCGGACCTCGACCCCACCCTCGCCTCGCTGGAGGGCGGCCGCACGCGGATCGGGATGATCAGCGGACCGCCCGGCATGTGAGCACGTCCGCCGGCAATCCCACGCCCGGCGTCACATGGACCCGGGTTTTGTGACGCTGAAGGTGGGATTCGCGGGCGGGGAGGTCAGCTCCGGATGCGCTCGTTGCCGGGGTCGTACAGGGGTCGCAGCGACGTCACCGCGGGGTGGCGCTGCCCGGCGACGTCCACCTCCCACTCCCCCGCCGCGAGCCAGTCCGCGGTGAGCGGCTCCCCCGCGTCGAGCATCGCCAGGCCGACCGCCCCACCGAGGGTGTGGCCGTACGACGCCGCGCGTACGTAGCCGACCTCGTGGCCGTCCCGAAGGACGATCTCGGCGTGGTGCAGGAGGGGATCCGGGTCGAGCAGCCGCACCTGGACCAGTCGACGGTGCGGAGGCCCCGCGTCCCGCTGCCGCAGTGCCGCATCCCTGCCGATGAACCCGGCCGGCTTGTCGAAGTCGACCGCGAAGCCGAGTCCCGCCTCGAAGACCGTGTCGGTGTTGTCGATGTCGTGACCGAAGTCCCGATAGCCCTTCTCCATGCGCAGGCTCGCCAGGGCCTTCAAGCCCGTATGGCGAAGGCCCATGGGTTCGCCAGCTCCGAGCAGCTCCTCGTAGACGTGCACCGCCATGTCCGTGGGCACGTACAGCTCGTACCCCAGCTCGCCGAGGTAGGTGATGCGCACGCATAGCACCCGCGCGAACCCGAGGTCGATCTCGCGGGCCGTGCGGAACGGAAAGGCCTCGTTGGAGAGGTCGACCGAGGTGAGCGACTGGAGCAGGGACCTCGAGCCCGGTCCCTGCACGTTGATCTGCGCCAGACCTGACGTGACGTCAGTGACCGCGGCGCGCGACTCCCCCAGGTGGCGTCGCAGCCACGACGAGACATGGCCGTGCGCCGTGTCCGAGGCCACCACGAGGAACCGGTCGTCGATGAGCTTCGTGACCGTGAGGTCGGCCTCGAGGGTGCCCTGCTCGTTGAGCCACTGCGTGTAGGTGATGACGCCGGGCTCGCCGTCGACGCGATTGGCGGACACGCGATCGAGCGCGCGCCCCGCGTCACGGCCCTGCACCAGGAACTTCGCCATGAACGACATGTCCATGAGGCCGACGCCCTCGCGGATGGCGCGGTGCTCCTCCGCCCACTGGGGGAACCAGCTCTGCCGCCCCCACGAGAGGTCGACAGTCTCGGGCGCGGTTCCCGACGGGTCGTACCAGTCAGCGCCCTCCCACCCGCTCACGTCGCGGAAGTAGGCCCCGCGCGCCGCCAGCCGATCGTGGAGGGGTGACCTCTTGAGGCCTCGCGCCGTGCGCATGGACCGCCCCGGGTAGTGGGTCTGGTACACCATGCCGAGGGTCTCCACCGTGCGCTCGGCGCGATAGCGCGGATTGAGCTGGAAGCGCTGCATCCGGTCCACGTTGAACCCGGTGACGTCGACGTCCGGGTGGCCGTCGACGATCCATTGGGCGACGATCCGGCCCATGCCCCCGCCGGTCAGGATGCCGACGGAGTTCATGCCCGCTGCGACGAAGTAGTTGTCGATGTCCGGTGCCTCGCCGACGATGGGCGCGAGGTCGGGCGTGAACGACTCGGGGCCGCAGAAGAAGGTCCGGATGCCCGACTCGAGCGTGATCGGCACCCGGCTCATCGCCCGCTCGAGGTACGGGCCCATGCGCTCCCAGTCGGGGGTCAGCTGCCCGAAGGAGAAGTCGGCCGGGATCCCCTCGACGCTCCACGGGGCGCAGACCGGCTCGAAGAGCCCGATCATCAGTCCACTGCCCTCCTCGCGGTAGTAGCCATGTCGCGAGGGGTCCTCGAGGACCGGCCAGTCGGGATCCACGCCGTCGATCGGCTCCGTGATCAGGTAGTAGTGCTCCGCCGCCTGCAACGGGATGGCCACGCCGTTGCGCTCGCCCAGCTGCCGGGCCCACATGCCCGCGCAGTTGACGATGTACTCGCACTCGATGTCGCCGGCGGATGTCATCACCCCGACGACCCGCGAGTCCCGCGTGAGCACCTGGTCGACGCTGACCCCCTCGATGATGCGCACGCCCTTCATGCGCGCCCCCTTGGCCAGGGCCATGGTGGCGTCCACCGGATTGACCCGGCCGTCGTCGGGGACGTAGAACCCACCGAGCAGGTCGGACACGTCGGCGAAGGGGAACAGCTCGACGATCTCCCGCGGACCGATCTCCTCCACGTTCAGCCCGACATGACGGTTGAACGCGGCCACCCGGCGGAACTCCTCCAGGCGACCCGGATCGGCGGCGGCCTCGATGAAGCCCACCGGCTTGAACCCCGTGGACTGCCCCGTTTCGGCCTCCAGCCGCGAGTACAGGCCTCGGGTGTACTGGCGCATCGACATCGAGGTCTCGCTGAGGGAGCCGAAGCAGGTCATCAGGCCCGCGGCGTGCCAGGTCGTCCCGGAGGTGATGCGGTCCCGTTCCAGGAGCACCACGTCGTTCCATCCGAGGTGCCCGAGGTGGTAGGCGATCGAGGTGCCGATCACGCCGCCGCCGATGATCACGACCCGCGCTCGCGCGGGGATATCCGTCATGCAGATGAGCGTAGTGAGCGTGCCCTCCCCGCCCTCGCGCTCGGCTCGGTCCATGATGGTCGGCATGGCTGACGAGCAGGACATCGACGCCGCAGAGGAGGCCGCGGGCCTTCGCAACCCCAGCTACGAGATCTTCATGGCGGCGCTGTCCATCCTGTCGATCATCAACCTGGTGCTGGCCTGGTTCATCGCCGACGAGTCGATGAGCTACATCATCCAGGGCATCAACTTCCTGCTCACGCTGTGCTTCGCGGGCGACTTCATCTATCGGCTGTACACCGCGAAGAGCCGCTCGCACTACTTCTTCCGTGACTTCGGCTGGGCCGACATGCTGGCCAGCATCCCGTTCGCCCAGACGAACGCCCTCCGGGTCTTCCGGCTCATCAAGGTCTACCGCCTGCTGCGCGACTACGGCGCCCGGAACATCATCCGGAGCATCATCAAGGATCGCGCCGACAGCGCCCTGCTCTCGCTGTTCTTCGTCGGCATCATCATGCTGGAGTTCGGCAGTCTGCAGATGCTGCGCCTCGAGGTCAATGCGCCCGGGGCCAACATCACGAACGCCTCGGATGCCCTCTGGTACGTCATCGTCACGATGTCGACCGTCGGCTACGGCGACACCTACCCCGTCACCAACCCCGGCCGCGTTATGGGCATCATCATCATCGTCGTAGGCGTGGGCATCTTCGGCACGCTGACCGGCTTCCTCGCCAACGCCTTCCTCTCCCCGAAGAAGGAGAGGAAGCAGGAGAAGCAGCCGCCGACCGATGTCCATGCGCAGCTCGAGGCGCTCAAGGAGCTCTCCAGCCAGCAGCAGGCCGCGATCGCCCGTCTGGAGTCGCTGCTCGGCAAGTCGTCCGGCTAGCGCGGGCTACACGTACTCGTGGCGGCGGAGCCAGCGCATGGCGACGGACCCCCACAGCGGCGGCAGGTAGAAGGTGACGAGGCGGTAGGCGATCGCTGTGCCCATGGCGACGGGTGCGGGGATCCCCACCGCCTGCAGGCCGGCGGTGTAGCCCGCCTCGGCCACGCCCATCCCACCGGGAACGGGCATCAGCCCGTTGAACAGGCTGACCGCCGTGTTGATGAGGATGAGCTGCGACAGGGCGGCGCTCTCCCCGAAGGCGGCGAGGGTGATGCCGAGGATCACCGCCTGGATGACCTGCGCGCCGAGGTTGCCCAGGATCATCATGGCCACCTTGCGCGGCTGCCGGACGACGGACAGGGCGTCGCCTGCTTTGGCCCGCTGCTCCGCCACCTTGGTACGGATCCGCGGCACGTTGCCCAGCAGGCGCTGGCGCAGCCGCGGCACGAGCAGGGTGACGACGAGAGCCACCACGGCGAAGGCGATCACGATGGCGATCGTCGAGCGCCCCGAGTCCGTCGTGGTGGACGTCGATGTGGTGGTTGAGCCGAACACCTGCGTGGTGAATCCCGGCAGGCTGGACACGAGGATGAGCACGATCAGCGAGATCTGCACGAGGAAGCCACTGAAGCTGTCGATCATGCCCATCGTGACCGCGGGAGTCGGTGCGATGCCGAACCGTTGGAAGAACCGGACCTCCAGTGCCAGCCGCGCGGCCGTGGACGGCAGGACGAGCGCGATGAACTGGATCCCGTACTGGAGCATCAACACCGGGAAGTAGGTGAGCCGGGCAGTCGTCGAGCCCAGGGTCGAGAAGGCGAGGGCCATCTGGATCGTGGGTGACAGCACCAGGGCCACGACGAGGATCGCGACGTTGGCCGAGGACAGCGCATCGAGGACGCTGGCCATGTCCACGCCGGCAAACATCCCGACGAGCACGTAGGCCATGACGGCGATCAACGCGACGAGGGCCACCGACTTGACCGTGACGCGGCGCAGCTGCTGAAGAGCGGGCGCCGGGACGTCAAGTCGTTCGATCGCCGCGGCCTGGAGGTCCTTCAGGGTCCAGTCGGCCGCACGCACCCGATCCCGGGTGACACGACCGAGGGCGGCGGGCTGCAGGTAGGGCAGGAGGGCGAGCAGCCCGTCGCGACCGATCACCCGGTCCACGGCGTCGAGCGCCCGGTCGATTCCCACAAGGCCGGCAGTGGCCACCAGCAGCTGCACATCCTCGATGAGCAGGTCCCGGTCATCCGCGGTGAGATCCGCGTCGGCGAAGTCCATGAGCACCGGTTCGCCGTTCGGGTCGAGCACCAGGTGCCGGTCGTCGATGCGACCGTGCGTCATGCCTGCATCGTGCAAGGCAGCCGCGCTGCGCCAGAGCGTGTCGAGCTGCTCATCGCTGACCGCATCGAGCGAGGCGAGAGTCGGCCCAGGGGCAGTCGTCACGACAAGGGCATCGCGTTGCTGCGAGGCGCCCACGGCGACGAGGTCGAGGGTTCGGCAGCCGGCACGTTGCGCCAGCAGGATGGCCAGCGCCTCGTGCTCGACGCGGGACCGTCGGCTGCTGCCCAGACGGGGCATCTCGCCACGCCGGGTCAAGGCTGTCCAGAGCGAGCCCACCGCCTGGGTGTCCCAGGCGTCCCGGCCGTAGACCTTGACGAGCACATCGGGTGGGCCGGCCCGGTGGGCGCGCCACAGGACCTCGCCCGACACCTCGTCCCGAACGTCGGAGGCCCCGTCGACGTCGATCCCGAGATCGGCTAGGGCGATCTCCACCTGCTCCTCGGTGAGCAGGCCCTGGGGCGAGCCGAGGATCAGGTGCGCGAGGGCAGCCGCCCCCACGCCGAGCACGGCGCCCGCGAAGGCGCCCACCGGCAGGGCGAGCCCGAGCCCCGCCACGGACGTCGCTGCCAGCACGATCAGGACCCGCCCCCAGTAGCGCAGGGGACGGGTGACGTGCGGGCTCGCCACCACGATGATGGCCGTGCCGACCGCCAGGCGAGCGGCCACGTAGATGGGCTGGTCGGGGGTGGAGACGATCGCCTGCAGGGTGTCTCCCGGCGACGTGCCGGCGGCCGCCCCCGCGGCCAGGCTGCCCAGGACCGCGATTCCCGCCGCGAGCAGCATGTCCAGTGTCAGCCGGCGGCGTCCCCGGAACACCAGTGGGAGGACGAGCAGCGCGACGCCCCAGATCGTGAAGACGGCGTAGGTGGCCCCCCAGAGAACGTCCGTCACCGAGGGCAGCGCGTTGAGCAGGCTGACGATGGCCGTGTCCACGGTGCCCGGACCGGGAGCCACCAGCCCGAGGACGACCAGTGTCCCGACAGAGCCGATGAGCAGCAGCACGTCCGTGGGCCGCCGCATCCGTCGATCGGAGACACCTGACGACCAGATGCGGACGAGGTCGTGCCAGCCGAAACGAGCGGAGCCGCGCGTGGCGACCCCGCTCGATGACTGGTTACCGGCCACTCGACCTCCGCATCGGTGCTCGGGCGACCCTAGTACGGCTCGGCGATGCGATACCCCGTCAAGTCCATGGGAGGCGTCCTGCCAGTCGTCCGCCGCCGAGGCAGCCGCACGTCCCTCTCCGCCGCAGGCGTGTACGGGATGCGCTGCAGCAGGTCGGTGATCGTGTTCAGGCGCCCCCGCTTCTTGTCATCCGTGTGGACGACGTGCCACGGCGCCCATGTCGTACTGGTGCGGGCGATCATGGCGTCGCGCGCCTGCGTGTACTCGACCCACTTCGTGTACGACTTGAGGTCCATGTCGGTGAGCTTCCAGGTCTTGCGGGGATCGTGGATCCTGCTCGTGAGCCGTCTCTTCTGCTCCTCGGGGCTTACCTCGAGCCAGTACTTCAGGAGGTGGATGCCCGAGGTGACCATGGCCTCCTCGACGTAGGGCGCCTGCTCGAGGAACCGCTCGGTCTGCTCCGGCGTGCAGAAGCCCATCACCCTCTCCACCCCGGCGCGGTTGTACCAGCTGCGATCGAAGATCACGACCTCACCCGCCGACGGGAAGTGCTTGATGTAGCGCTGGATGTACATCTGGGACTTCTCCGCGTCAGTGGGGGCGGGCAGGGCGACGACCCGGAACACCCGCGGGCTCACGCGTTCGGTGATCGCCTTGATGGTGCCGCCCTTGCCGGCGGTGTCCCGCCCCTCGAAGACGATGACGATCTTCGCCCCCGTGTCCTTGACCCAGTCCTGCATCGCCACCAGCTCGCCGTGCAGGGGACGCAGCAGCGCCTGGTACTCCTTCTCCTTCATCCGCGCACGCGGCTCCACGGCCGCGGGGGCGGCGCCATGAACGGCCGGGAGCTCCTCCGATCGCGACTTCTTGCCTTTCTTCGCGTTCTTCTTGGCCATGACCGCTCCTCCGTCGCCGCCCCAAGGATTCAAGTCTGCCGCTAACACCGCCGGGATTGCCTGCTTCGCTCGAACACGGCGGCGTACCGTGTGCTCCCATGACGACCCCCTCCTCCTCGTCCTCTGCTCCCCTCGAGACCCCGTCATACGGTCGCGCGCTGCTCGCCCTCAATGCCCTCGTGGCCTGGACCGCTGTCGTGGTCTCGTTCACGCTCAACATCAGCGGGTACTACGCGGGGACGTACGACCTCGCCAACCCGACCATCCTGGAGAACGTCCCTGGCGGTGACGACACCGTCTTTGAGCGCTTCTTCGACTGGACGACGTACTTCACGATCCTCAGCAACATCACGGTCGCCGTGGTCCTGACCGTCCTCGTCATGCGGCCCGGACTGTTCACCCGCCGGGATGGGGTCGGCACGCTCTGGCGTACCCTCCGGCTGGACAGCGTGCTCATGATCACCATCACCGGCGTGGTCTACAACCTGCTCCTCGCGGAGGGTGGCCTCAGCGGATGGGGGCTGATCAGCAACACCCTCCTGCACTGGATCACCCCGCTGGTCACACCCATCGTCTGGATCATCGCCGGCCCCCGGGGCCTGATCCAAGGCCGCATCATCCCGCTGTCCCTCGTCCTGCCCCTGATCTGGGCGACCTACGCGCTCATCCGCGGACAAGTCATCGGTGCCTACCCGTATCCGTTCCTCGACGTGGCCACGAAGGGGCTGGCCTACGTCCTCGTCTTCATCGCCGTCATCATGGTCGTCGCCATGATCCTCGCGCTGATCCTGTGGGCCGTCGACACGGGACTGAGATGGACGCTCCGCGGTCGAACCGCGGCCGAGCCCGTGGGAGAGGAGGCATGACGGCGCCGCGCATCGCCGTCGTCACGGGTGCTGCCCGCGGCATCGGCGCCGCCACGGCCCGTCGCCTCGCGCGGACGGGTCTCCATGTGGCCCTCGTCGACCGCGAGCCGGACGCCTGCCAGGAGGTGGCCCACGAGATCCGGGCGGCCGGTGGCCAGGCCATCGACGTGGCCGCCGATGTGGTGGATGAGGGGGCCGTCACCGCTGCGGTCGAGTCAGTCGTCGAACGGCTCGGTCCGCCGACCATCCTCGTCAACAACGCCGGCATCCTCCGCGACAACCTGCTGTTCAAGATGTCGGTCGACGACTGGGACGACGTCATGCGGGTGCACCTGCGCGGGGCCTTCCTCATGACGCGGGCCGTGCAGTCGCACATGGTGGCGGCGAAGTGGGGCCGGGTCATCAGCCTGTCCAGCACCTCATCCCTGGGCAATCGCGGCCAGGTCAACTACGCCGCGGCGAAGGCCGGCCTGCAGGGGTTCACCAAGACGGTGGCCCTCGAGCTCGGTCCGTTCGGGGTGACCGCCAATGCCGTCGCTCCCGGGTTCATCGCCACCGACATGACCGCGGCGACGGCTGAGCGGATGGGCGTGCCCTTCGAGGAGTTCCAGGAGACGGTCGCCGCGCAGACGGCGGTGCGCCGCGTCGGCCGGCCCGAGGATGTGGCCAACGTGATCTCCTTCCTCGCGTCCGACGAGGCGTCGTTCGTCTCCGGCCAGGTCATCTACGTCGCGGGAGGGCCGACCATCTAGGTCGCCGGCCGAGGCCGAGGGCGCCACCTCTTCCACAGGGCGGATGCCTCGGCTCGGGGCTTGCCGTCGTAGTGGAGCGTCACGTCGACGATGGCAGCGGCATCGTCGATGGAGCTGACCACGGCCCTCAGCTCCACCGGGGCGTCGAGCGGAGCAGGCCGCAGGTAGCGCAGGTCGAGGCCGGCGGTGACGAAGGGGTAGGGCATGTCGTCCGCCGGCTGCATGCCGAGCGCATCCGCTGCGTGGAACACGGCGGCGCCGCTGTGGCAGTCGAGGAGCGTCGCGATGATGCCGCCGTTGAGGAAGCCGATCCCGTTGTCGTGCTCCGGCCAAGGCAGGAAGGTGGCGACGGTCTCGTCGCCGGCCGGGAAGCTCCGCAGGTGCAGGCCCTTGGGGTTCGCGTGCCCGCATCCGAAGCAGGTCGCCCACGGGTACAGCCGCTCCTGGATGCTCACCTCGGCATCGTGATCCATGCATGGCAAGGTACCCCCATGCCACGGCTTCTGGACGACAGTGCCCGCACCCGGCTCCTGGGTGCTGTCGGCACGGCCCGCCTGACCGTGGCGCGTGCCGACACCGCCGACGCCCTCGGCAGCGGGGACCTCCCGGTCCTCGCCACGCCGAGGATGGTCGCCCTCATGGAGGAGGCCGCCTGCTCCGCGGTCGCCGACCTGCTGCCCCCGGGGGTGACCACCGTCGGCACGCACATCGACACCCGGCACACCGCACCCAGCCCGGTGGGCGCGGAGATCGAGGCGACGGCCAGGCTCATCGCGACCGAGGGCGACCGTCTGGGCTTCGAGGTCGAGGCGGTGCAGCGCGGTGGTCCCGCACCCGTGCGCATCGGGTCGGGCTCGCACACCCGCGTGGCCGTCGACCGCTCGGGATTCCTCGCTCGCCTAGATCCCGAGCGTTGAGCGCGGGTAGGCGGCCTCCGGGTCGGTGAGCACGTTCACCAGGTACGGCATCCCCGCAGCCATCGCGCGATCGAGCGCTGGCCCGATCTGGCCGGGGTCAGTCACCGTCTCGCCTCCCCCGCCGAGGCTGATGACGATCTCGTCGTAGCGGGTCGCGGGTAGGTCCGTGATCACGTCGTACCCGTAGAGCATGCGCATCGGATGCTTCTCCAGGGCCCAGCCCGCGTTGTTGCCCACCACGATGACCGCCGGGATGCGGTGGCGGACGAGGGTGTCGACATCCATGAGGGAGAATCCAGCAGCGCCATCGCCCATGAGCAGGAAGAGCGGTGACTGGGGATGCGCGATCCCGGCGGCGAGGGTGAAGCCGGGCCCCGTGCCGAGGCAGCCGTACGGCCCCGGGTCCAGCCACCGGCCGGGCTGCTCGGGCTCGATGTAGCGCCCGGCGAACGAGACGAAGTCGCCGCCGTCACCGATGACGATCGCATCGGAGGTGAGGCGCGGCAGCAGTTCGCCGTAGATCCGGGCGGGATGGATGGGGTCGGCCTCACTGGCCAGGTCTGCCGCGTCTGCTGCGATGGCCGCGAGCGCCCGCTCGCGCAGGGCGCCGACCCAGGACGCGTCGGCCGGCCGACCCTGGCTCAGGGCAGCCATGCTCGTCGAGAGGTCGCCGACCACCGTCGCGGCGACGGTCTCCGATGGTGACCCCTGGCTCGCGTCGTCGACAAGGTGGACGACCTTGGCCGGTACCTTGCCGAACCATCCGTAGCCGAGACGGAAGTCGAGCGGGGTGCCGACGACCACGACCAGGTCGGACTCCTGGAAGGCCGCGGACCGGGCCCGCGTGACCAGATGCGGGTCGCCGGGTGGAATGACCCCACGGCCCATGCCGTTCGTGATCACCGGCAGGTTGCGCTCAAGGACGAGACTGCGTGCCGCCTCCACGGCATCGGACATCCACACGCCGCTGCCGAGGATGAGAAGCGGATGCGTCGCCCCGTCGAGGAGGATGCGCGCCTGATCGAGCAGATCCGGGTCGGCTTCCGCTGCCCCCGTCACGGTGGGGGGCGGCGAGGCGGCTTCGTCGGCCTTGTCGAAGATGACGTCGATGGGGATGTCCCAGAACACCGGGCCCATGCGCGTCGAGGCGGCGAGACTGAAGGCCCGATCGGCGTCGGCGCGGACATCGGAGATGGCGTGCGTCGTCCAGGCCGCCTTCGTGATCGGGGCGAGGATCGGCGGCTGGTCGAGCTCCTGGAGCGCCCCCTGGCCCCAGCGCGAGTCGGGCGAACGGCCCCCCAGCACGACCATGGGCGTGCCGTTGAAGTGCGCCGTGGCGATGCCGCTGACGGCATTGGTGACACCGGGCCCCGCAGTCACGGCGGCGAAGCCCGGGCGCCGCGTCAGCCGGCCGGTCGCCTCGGCGGCGAAGACGGCCGTCTGCTCATGGCGGGTGTCGACCAGCCGGAGCGGCCCGCCGTGCTCGGCAGCGCGCAGGTCGTCGGCGGCGGACACGGCGTCCTTGCCCCCGACCGCCGCGTCATAGACTGGGAAGATGTGCGCGCCCGAGAGCGAGAAGACGGTGTCGACACCCGCCTGACGTGCCGAGTCGATGATGTGCTGACCGCCGTGGCGTGGCTCCATGCCGCCACGCTAGCGAGGTGGCGCGCGAGGTTCTGGGGAAACAGGAAGGGCGCCCCGGCCGAGGCCGGAGCGCCCTTCCCCCGTCGCTAGCGGTCGGACGTGCCGTGATCGGACGTGCTGCGGTCCGACATCACCTCGTAGGTGATGTTGTCGCCATGCTGCTGCGTCCAGAAGACCCGCCAGCCGCTCGAGAACGGGTTCGGGGTCTTCGTGCCGAGGATGCCGCCGGTCGACGGATCTCCGTCCGAGACGTGGATGCCGGTGATCTCGTTGTCGCCGTCGTTGCGACCGAAGCCACCGTTCGCGTTGTCCAAGGTCGCGGAGGCGTCACGGCCCTCGGCCAGCCACCGCGACACCTGGGGAGCGCGGCCCCCCTCGTTGATCCGAACCGAGTAGCCGGAGTCAAGCGCATTGCGCTGCGCGTGCAGCGTGTCCCCGGCGTCCTCGACGACGAGGAGCGCATCCCGTCCGGCGAAGGCGATATTGTCGAAACCCGTGTGGGCCACGTCGCCGAGCCAGACCGGGCGGATCGTGCCGGTCGCCGCGCTGCCGCCCTTCTGCGCGATCTTGAACACGCCGCCGAAGGCCCCGGGCAGCTTCGAGTC
Source organism: Actinomycetales bacterium (assembly GCA_016125355.1). Taxonomy (GTDB): domain Bacteria; phylum Actinomycetota; class Actinomycetes; order S36-B12; family S36-B12; genus UBA10649. The sequence goes on from WGLX01000004.1 coordinate 59,310, forward strand.
GGTGCTCGTGTCCCCGGTCTCGGTGAAGTAGAACTCACCGAAGTTCGTGCCCGGGCGGAACACGCCGTTCTCCGGACGCTTGAACGGCGTCGCGTCGCTCGCCTTGGCCGCCGACGTGGCGTCGAAGACGTCGGTGCCATCCACCGCGGTGTCGTGCACCGTGACCCAGGCAGTCGCGAACGAGGCGCCGTAGGTGTGCAGGTCGGAGATGAACGCGTCCGTGCCGTTGCTGAGCTGGGCGTAGGTCACCGGCTGGCCGCCCTTGCCCTGCACCTGGAGGGCCTGGAGCTTGCCACCCTGGCTGAGGTCGGCCTTGTCGACCGGCACGAAGCGGTACACGAACGAGTTGGGGACCTTGCCACCCTGGGCAGACGCCCCACCGACGTCCTCCACGAGCCAGACATTGCCGTCGGCGTCGTTCTGGACGCCCTCGTAGCCGCCCGAGCCGAGGGCCGGGAGGACGGTGGCCCTGCCGTCGACCGCATCGCCGTTCGCGTCCAGCGTCACGGCCCACACGCCGCCCTTGGGGTACTTCGACTCGGCCGTCAGCAGGAGCTGGTTCGAGAACGGATCCCACGTGATGCCATCGAAGGTCGGCAGGGCCTGCTGCCCGTTGGCGTCGAGGTCCGCGATCAGCGTGACGCGCTTGGACAGGTCCGACTCATCGAGGTTGATCCGCGTGACGTAGCCGATCCCGCCCGTCTCGTGACCCTGGTAGAGGTAGTGCCGGCCCCCGAAGACGAGGTACACGTTCTTGTCGGGCTCGGTCTTGAACGTCTCATCGGCGTTCTGGGTGAAGACACTCGAGTGGGAGGTGTTGTACCCGTAGTACGCGACGGGTCCGTTCGGATTCGCCAGAGGCAGGGTGCCCCAGGCGACGGGAGCCTCGCGGAGTCCCGACGCGAGTACGTTGTTGGGCGAGCCGAACGCCGCATTGGCGTACGAGACGTTGCCCGAGAAGTTCTTGTCGTCGGCCATGGCCGCGCTGGCGGTGCCCAGGATCAGGGCTCCCGTGCAGGCGATGGCCAGGCCGGCAGCGCCGGCCTTGTGAGCAGCAGTCATTCGTGTCCTCCTGAGGGGCCGGGGCCGATTGCCCCGTGGGGAAGACCCAAACGCCCCAAGGTCACATGCAGCCGCCTGCACTGCGGACGTCCGGTGAACGTCTGCCGAACGTCACACGCGCCGCCGCACCAACTCGTTGAGTGGCCCGGTGGCGACCTTCTCGGACGGAGAAGGCGCCGCCACCGGGCCAGTCAACGGGATTGTGCGTGTGCATCAGGCGACAGGGCGGTCGAAACCCTGGGCCCAATGCCGCGGCGCCGGCTGGCCGTGCCGGCGATCCCGCGGGTCAGTCGAGCGACGTCGACCACGACGCTCGCGCACCGGCGGCGGCACGTTGGCGCGCATGGACCAGCGGTTCCATGCACGGCGCACCGAACTGTGCGTATCCATTCCAGACTCCCTTCCGGCATGCGGGATCGCCGCAGCCGAACAGTGTTTCCATGAGAGGCAACGACAACGGATCCGGTTCGGACCGGTGGCGTTGGGAGCAGTCGCTACTGCGTGATCAGGAGCAACGTGACGGGTCGACATCGTCGACCGGGGGGCGCAATCCTCGTCGGTATGCGCGCGGCAGGGGGCCTAGAGGAGGCAATTCTCCTTGGCATTGAACATGATTTCCCCTATCTGCCGAATCCGCTCGTTGTGAGCGACTGGTGGAGACTAGCGGGCTTTGGCGCAGAGAGCAACCCTCACACGGCCGTGGCGACGAAGCGGAGACGGCAGTAGTCGGCGATCCATCCATCATCCGTGCGCAGGCCCGCTGCCCTGTGGTCGATGGCGGCGGAGAGTTCGGCCCACCGGTCCGCAGGGACCTCGGCCCAGGTGGACGCCCGGAACAGTCGGGTCCAGTCCGCCGCCGTGCTCCCGTCCTCCAGCGGGGTCGGTCGGCGGAACCACGACGTGAGCTCGACCCGAAAGCCGCACTGCTCGAGAAGCGTCGCCTGCTGGCCCACGGTCGGGAAGTAGTTGCGCACGACCCGGATCCCGTGCAGGCCGAGGTCCTGGAGAGCGCCGCGCAGGGCGGCGTCGAGCGCCGCGATGTTGCCCTCCCCGCCCATCTCCGCCACGAAGTGCGCACCCTCGCGCAGGACCGAGCGGACGTTCCTGATGACCTCCTCCTGGTCGGTCATCCAGTGGAGGGCGGCGTTGCTGAAGCAGGCATCGAGCGCGGTCGGCGAGCCGAGAGCGGCAAGGCTCAGGTCAGCCGCATCGAGATGAACGAAGCGCACGGCCGGATGATCGGCATGCGCCTTGGCGAGCATCGCAGGGTCGGCATCGATGCCGATGACCTCGGCGCCGCGCGTCGCCAGCTCCCCGGCGTGGTGGCCGGTCCCGCAGCCGAGATCGAGGATCCGCAGACCCGACACCGGACCCAGCAGGTCCAGCAGCTCACCTCCGTAGCGCGACACGTAGCCGAAGCGGCTGTCGTAGTCATCGGCGTTCCAGGCATTCCCGGGCATGGTCAGGACCGCCCGAAGAGCCGACGCAGTCGGGCGAACCGCCGAGGCGGGCCCGACCTCGTCAGGGAGGGGCTGAGCGAGCCGCTCGCCGATGCGCCCATCGCCACGACCACGCGCTCGTACACCGCCGGTGTCATCACCGCGCCCTCCCTCCGAACCGCGTCGGCCTGCACCGCCAGCACCCGATCGGTGCGCAGCCAGCTCTCACGCCCCTCACGGTCCCACGGTCCTGCGCCGATGGATACCCAACGACGGTCTCCGTCATGGTCACGGCTCGACATCATGAGGGCGGCGAAGCGTCCATCGGGCGTTCGTCCGATGATGGCGATCGGCCGGTCCTTGCCCTGGGAGGCGTCCTCCTCGAAGGCGACCCACGACCACACGATCTCCCCCGGGTCGGGCTCCCGATCGAGCTCAGGCGTGTACTGGAAGGTCACCTGCCCGCCGTACGTGTAGGCACCGCCCCGCTCAGGAGCGGGCTCACCGGAGGACGCGGCCGTCATGGCCGGAACGTACCAAGGCGCCCTTGTCGGCCGTCGACCAAGCGCGCCTTGCCGCGGGTCGGTCGTTGTCATTGGCCGCCAGCCTTCGTACCGTGGCTTCGACCGCGGAGGTGACCGCTACCCATGCTCGGACTGCCTGATGCCGTGACGACCTGCCTGTTCGATCTCGACGGCGTGCTCACGGACACGGCGTCCGTGCACGAAGCGGCGTGGCAGGAGATGTTCGACGCCTTCCTCGAGCAGCGATCGGGCCAGCCCGGTGAGGACCTGAGGCCGTTCACGGCCGCGGACTACCAGTCGTATGTCGACGGCAAGCCGCGGCTCGACGGCGTCCGTGACTTCCTGTCGAGCCGCTCCATCGAGCTCCCAGAGGGCAGCCCCGACGACGGACCCGATCAGGACACGGTGGCGGGGCTCGGCCGACGGAAGAACGATGTCGTCCTGCGCCGCATCCGCGAGGACGGGGTCACCGTGTTCGAGGGCTCCCGTCGCTACCTCGAGGCAGCGCAGGCGGCCGGGCTGAGACGCGCGGTCGTGTCGGCGTCCGCCAATGCCGCGGAGGTCCTCGATGCTGCAGGGCTGACCCCCCTGCTGGAGGTGCGCGTCGACGGCATCACCATCCGCGAACGCGGACTGCCCGGCAAGCCCGCGCCCGACACGTACCTGGCCGCGGCGGCCGAGCTCGATGCCCCTCCCGGGCAGTGCGCCGTGTTCGAGGACGCTCTGTCCGGTGTGGAGGCGGGCCGGGCCGGGCGGTTCGGCTTCGTCGTGGGCGTCGACCGAGTGGGTCACGCGGATGCGCTCAGGGAGCACGGCGCCGACACTGTGGTGGACGACCTCGGTGACCTGCTGGAGGATCGATGATCGCTCAACGGCCGTACCCGGTCGAACCCTGGGTGGTCCGCGAGACCGCGCTCGACCTCGACCTGCTCCCCCAGTCCGAATCCCTCTTCAGCCTGTCCAACGGCCACATCGGACTGCGCGGCAACCTGGACGAGGGGGAGCCGTACGGGATCCCCGGCACCTACCTCAACAGCTTCTACGAGAAGCGGCCGCTCCCCTACGCGGAAGCCGGGTACGGATATCCCGAGGACGACCAGACCATCATCAACGTCACCGACGGCAAGATCATGCGACTGCTCGTCGACGACGAGTCCTTCGACATCCGGTACGGCGACCTTCACGAGCATCACCGCCGCCTCGACCTCCGCAGCGGCCTTCTCGAGCGCTCCGTCGACTGGACGTCGCCCGGGCAGACGCGCGTCCGCATCCGGACGCGTCGGCTCGTGTCCCTCTCCCAGCGCTCCGTCGCGGCCATCGAGTACATCGTGGAGGCCGTCGACACGGAGACCCGGATCATCCTGCAGTCCGAGCTCGTCGCCAACGGCGAGCAGCCGCCCGCGTCCAAGGACCCGCGGGTCGCGGCCACCCTGGAGAAGCCCCTGGTGGCCGCCGGCCAGGACCACGACGGCCAGGCCACGGTGCTGCTGCACCGCACCAAGGCCAGCGGCCTGCTCATGGGGGCGGGGATGAGCCACGTCGTCGAGGCCCCGGGACGCGAGCAGATCAGCTCCGCCGTCCGCGAGGACTGGGCGCGCTACACGATCGCCTGCACGCTCGAGCCCGGGGAGCGGCTGCGCGTCGTCAAGTTCCTCGCCTACGCATGGTCGGGGACCCGATCGGAGCACGCCATCAGGGACCAGGTCGCCAGCGCCATGGCGCAGGCGCAGTTCAGCGGCTGGGACGGGCTCATCGCCGACCAGCGCGCCTACCTCGACGAGTTCTGGGAGGCGGCCGATGTCGAGGTCGAGGGCGACGCGGAGCTGCAGCAGGCGGTGCGCTTCTCGCTCTTCCACGTCCTGCAGTCCGGTGCGCGCGCCGAGCGACGCGCCATCCCGTCCAAGGGCCTGACCGGCCCCGGCTACGGCGGGCACACCTTCTGGGACACGGAGATGTTCGTCCTGCCTGTGCTCACCTACACCCAGCCCGATGCCGCGGCGGACGCCCTGCGCTGGCGGCACTCCATCCTCGATCGGGCCCGCGCCCGGGCCCAGGAGCTGTACCTCGAGGGCGCCGCCTTCCCGTGGCGGACCATCCGCGGCGAGGAGTGCTCCGGCTACTGGCCCGCGGGCACGGCGGCCTTCCACATCAACGCCGATATCGCGTCCGCGGTGATGCGGTACTGCGCGGCCACGGCCGACGAGGCCTTCGAGATCGACGTCGGCCTCGAACTGCTGGTGGAGATCGCCCGCCTGTTCATGTCTCTCGGCCATCACGACGAACAGGGGGGCTGGCACATCGACGGGGTCACCGGTCCCGACGAGTACAGCGCCATCGCGGACGACAATGTGTACACGAACCTCATGGCGGCCCGTGCCCTCGTCGCGGCGGCCGACATGGCACTGCGCCACCCGTCGAGGGCACGGGAGCTGACCGTGACCACGGAGGAGAGCGCGGCCTGGCGAGGTGCGGCCGCCTCGGTGGCGATCCCCTACGACGAGGAGCTCGGCGTGCACGAGCAGTCGAAGGGCTTCACCTCGCACGCCGAGTGGGACTTCACGGGTCGGCGCGCGTACCCGCTGCTCCTGCACTTCCCCTACTTCGACCTGTACCGCAAGCAGGTCATCAAGCAGACCGACACCGTGCTGGCGATGCACTGGTGCGGAAACGCCTTCACGTCCGAGGAGAAGGCCCGCAACTTCGACTACTACGAGCGACGCACGGTCCGCGACTCGTCCCTGTCGGCCTGCACGCAGGCGGTCCTCGCGGCCGAGCTCGGTCACCTCGACCTCGCCTACGCCTATGCCCACGAGGCGGCGCTCACCGACCTCCTCGACCTCCAGCAGAACAGCCGCAACGGGCTGCACATGGCATCCCTGGGAGGGGCCTGGCTGGCCCTCATCGCCGGCTTCGGCGGATTCCGGGACCACGATGGAGTTCCCGCGTTCGATCCGGTGCTCCCCGAGGGCCTGACCCGCCTGCGGTTCTCCCTGCGCTGGCGCGACCTCAAGCTCCGAGTCGACGTCGAGCCCCATCAGGTGACCTACTCGATCCGCGACCACGGGCCGGCGACCCTCCTCATCCGCCATGCCGGCGAGGAGGCACTGGTCTCGGACGAGGAGCCCCTGGTCCGCCCGCTGCTTCCGCGCGAGCCCCTGCTCCCCACGCCCCAGCCGCCTCCCGGTCGCGAGCCGTTCAACCCGCATCGGCCCACCAGCATGTGAGCGAGCGCCCCATCACGGTTCCCCTTCCGACCGAAAGCGCCCCGGGCCCGACGAGAACGCCCTACGGTGGCTCGTGCTGGGGCGACCCTCGGAGGAACCATGTCCCCAGCCCAACCGATCGACGTGCGCGACATGAAGATCGTGCACGAGACCTTCCGGCGGATGTACGCGGAGACCGCCGGGCTGCTCCGGGCCAACCCGAGCCCGTCACCGGAGCGGGTCGCCTTCCTCGCCGATCACATCGACTTCGGCATCTCGATGCTGCATCACCACCACGAGAGCGAGGACGACCTGCTCTACCCGCTCCTGGTCGAGCGCGTTCCCGAGCGCGCCGACGCGGTGCGTCATGTCGAGCAGCAGCACCAGGAGGTGACCGGGGGCATCGACGCGGTCTCCGCGGCCTGCAGCGGCTGGCGGGCGGCGCCGACGGCCGAGAACGGGACGGCCCTCGCCGACCGGCTCGACCACCTCAACGCCATCCTGCAGCCGCACCTCGACGACGAGGAGCAGCAGATCGTCCCGCTGGCAGCCGTCACGCTCACGCAGGAGGAGTGGGAGGAGATGGGCGAGCACTCCCGCTCGTACATTCCGAAGGACCGGATGGCCGTGGCCTTCGGCATGCTCCTCGAGCCGCTCGACGACGACGACCGCGCGCACATGAAGTCCGCGCTGCCGTTCCCCGTGCGGCTGCTCTATCCCATCCTGATCCAGCGGCCGTGGGACGCCTACGCCCGCAAGCTCCGGCAGGGCACCTGAGGTCCGCCACCTTTCAGGTCCCGGGCTGGCCTCCGCGCGTCGGCAGGCCCAGCGTCGCAGCCGTGTCGCGAGCCGCGTCGAGCATCTCACCAGCATCGGTGTAGCGGCCCCGCCAGTGCAGGCTGGCCACGCTCTCGATCATGTCGACGAGTTCCGCGAGCGCCCGCTCGCGCGCCATTCCGGTCATGGCAAGACGGTAGGGAGCCTTCGTGACGGCCGCGTTACCGCCGGATCGAGATCTGGTTTCGGCGTCCTTCGGATGTCAGGTCAGCTGGTGATGTCCTTGCGACCGAATCTCGCCCACGCCAGGCTCACGAACAGGACGGCGTAGGCGAGGTTCACCAGCAGGCCGCGGCCGATCTCGTCGAGGTACATGGGCTGCCGGAACAGGTCGGCGAAGGCGGGCCAGTAGTGCACCAGCAGCCACGGATGCAGCCAGTCCAGCTGGGAGATGCCGTCGAGGATCCACATGGCCGTGGAGATGATCGTGACCGCGATCATCGCCGCGATCGGCTGCTCGGTGAGGACGGAGACGAAGAGCCCGATCCCGGCCAGTGCCGTGAGCCCGGCGATCACGTACAGCGCGGCAAGCACGAGACGCCATAGGCCCTCCGCGAGGGAGACCTGGGTCCCGGACAGCAGGGTGACCGGACCCAGCCCGAACAGCAGTCCGCCGATCAGGACGCCGACGACGACCACCACCACGACGCCGATGACGGCGCCGATGGCGAGCGCCGCGTACTTGACCAGCAGCAGCCTGGTCCGCGTCACCGGCACGGTGAGCAGGTAGCGCAGGGTCCCGGTGTTGGCCTCTCCGGCGATCGCGTCGCCGGAGAGGACGGCGACGGCCAGGGGAAGGAACAGCGCGATCTCGATCGTCAGCGCCGCCAGCGCCACGAACATGCCGTTGGAGGTGGCCGCGGTGATGAAGTCGTTGTTCCCGCGCCGCGGCGTCGAGACCTTGAGCGCGATCGCGATCATCACGGGCACGGACGCCAGGACGAGCAGTCCCATCTGGTTCCGGCGGCGACCGACGATCAGCCGGAGCTCCGAGCGCAGCATGCGTCCGTGGCTGCGGACTGCGGACGGCCCGCGGCGCGACTGCTCGACCACCGGGGCCGTCTCACTCGCCGACATCGAAGCCCTCCCCGGTCAGCGCGACGAACAGGTCCTCGAGGCTCGGGGTGCCGACGACGAAGCCTCGTACGCCGACCCCGCGAGCGACCAGTTCCGCGACGATCCGCTCGGGGGCGACCCCGTCCTGCTCGGCCTCCGCGCCCGCGGCGGTCTCGATGACGGCGCTGAGCCCCAGTGCACGCAGCACCTCGGCGGCCTCGCGCGGCATGGCCGTCGACACCGTGACGGTCGGCTTCGCGCCGGAGCGCACCTCGGCGACCGTTCCCTGCGCGACCAGGCTCCCTTGCCGCATCACCCCGACATGCGAGCACACCTGCTCCACCTCCGACAGGAGATGGCTCGACACCAGGACGGTGGTGCCCTCCTCGGCGAGCGACCCGATGAGGTGGCGCACCTCGCGCGTCCCCTGCGGGTCCAGCCCGTTGGTGGGCTCGTCGAGGACCAGCAGATCGCGCGGCTGGAGCAGGGCCGCAGCAATGGCGAGGCGCTGCCGCATGCCCAGTGAGTAGGCGCGGTACCGCTTCCGGGCCGCGGCCAGCAGTCCCACGCGATCGAGGGCCTGGTCGATCCGCTGCTTCGCCGTCCCCGGCTCCGCGAACCGGTCCGCCGCGTCCAGCCGCATGAGGTTCGCCCGCCCCGACAGGTAGGGATGGAAGGCCGGCCCCTCGACGAGGGACCCCACCCGCGGCAGGACGGCGGAAACCCGCTCCGGAACCGGCTCACCGAGCAGGTGGATGTCACCGGCCGACGGGAAGGCCAGGCCGAGCAGCATGCGGATGGTCGTCGTCTTCCCGGACCCGTTCGGGCCGAGGAAGCCGTACACCGACCCGCGGGGCACGGCCAGGTCGATCTCGTTGACCGCGGCGTACTGGCCGAAGCGCTTGACCAGCCCGTGGGTGGCGACCGCGAGGTCGGTCACCCGGCGGCCAGGGCAGACTCGACCTGCTGCGCGGTGACTGCTCCGACCGCGATGCGGCCGTCATCGGTCAGTATCGCGGTGAACAGCGTGCCGTCGAGCACGTGCCCCGAACCCCAGGATCCGGATACCGTCGGCAGGGAGTCGAGCATCGTCATGAGGTCCTGCGATCCGCTGCTCGCATCCGAGGCAGCAGCGGTGGCCGGCCGAGGCATCGCCGCGACCAGGACGCGGGTCCAGCCGTCGCCGACCACGGTCGGGGGCGCGGTGTTGCTCTGCGGAGCCTCTCCGGCGCTCCCGTCCGGCCCGCCCATCTCAGTCACGGTGGCATTGGCCGGAGGGGTGAAGTCGAAGACGGACGCATCCGGAGTGCCGAAGTCAACAGACGTGAAGCCGACGTAGAGGGCGGGCGCCTGGGTGGCGCTGGAGAACACCTGGACGCGCAGGGGGGTGGCCGTCTCAGAATCCACCGACAGCACGACACGCGCCACCTTGGATCCGCTCTGCCGTGGCGCGAGGACCAGGTCGTAGACCGGTCGACCCGCCACCGACCCGGCACCCGAGACACTCACCTCGGTCGTGGGGTCGAGATTCGCGAGCACGAGGTCGGCGGCCTCCTGGGGGGTCGAGGGCACCTGCATGGCGGTCGTGTCCGCCTCGTGCGCTCCGTCCTTCGTCAGCACGGCGTGCTGGGCGGATACCGCGGAGCTGTCCCAGACCCACACGTCCTTGCCGTTCTGGATGACGTCGTACTCGGACCGCTCCCCGAGGAGGTCGACGCGGGACTTGCCCGCACCGTCGGTCCAGACGCGCAGCGTGTGCGTGCCGCTGGCCAGGCTGGTCAGGTCGCTGCTGCCTCCCGAGGTGCCGGTCGGCAGCGCGGGGATCCCGAGGTCGGCCAGGTAGGAGACGGTTCCTGACATCGCCTGGGGCGTGGCCCCCTGCAGGTCGACGAGCAGCTCGCCCGCCGTCTTGGCGGGCAGCCCCGAGTCGGCGGAGACTCCCGCCGTACCGACGGCAGCGCCGGCGAGGATGACGGCGGCAGCGGCTCCGGGGACCGCCCAGCGCAGCCGGGGATGACGGTCGAAGATTCTCACCCCTCCATGATGCATCGGCCGGGCCGCCTGGGCCAAACGTGCCCGCCGGACCGAAAGCGCAGCGGAACCGCGGTCCGCGGCACAAGATGGAACCATGCCATGGATTACGAGGAGCCTGACGGCAGGCGTGCTGGCCATCGGCCTCGTGGTGGCACTCGTCGCGGGCACGTCCGCGCACGCGGCGACGCGCGGCACCGTTGATCAGGGCGTCCCGACCTCCGTGCCGGGAGCGTCCACGGACCCGCTGCCCGAGACCGTCCTCGGCAAGGCGTGGACAAGGATACCCACGCGGAAGAAGGTGGTGGCCCTCACGTTCGACGCCGGGGGCGGATCGGGAGGCGTGACCAGCATCCTGCGCACGCTGAAGCGCGAGGGGATCACGGCCACCTTCTTCCTCACCGGCCGCTGGGCGCGCACCTTCCCCGCCAAGGTCCGCCGGATCGCCCGCGCTGGGCACGTGCTCGGCAACCACACCGACTCCCATGGGAAGGTCCCTGACTGGTCCACGACCCGGCTCCGACGCGAGCTCCGGACCACGAACCGGGCCGTCCAGCAGGCCGCCGGGCGCGGTACCCGCCCGTGGTTCCGGTTCCCCTACGGAGCGCACACCGCCGCCGATGTCATCCGACTCAACGAGCTTGGCTACGTGCCAATCCAGTGGACCGTCGACGCGGCCGGCTGGCTCGGCACGTCGGGCGGCATGACCGCGGCCAGGGTGGAGCAGCGGGTGCTCAAGGCCCTCACGCCGGGTGCGATCGTCCTCATGCACGTCGGCCAGAACCCCCAGGACGGGTCCACGCTCGACGCGGATGCCCTGCCACGCCTGATCGACGACCTGCGTGCCCGCGGGTACGAGTTCACTACAGTCGAGTCCCTGGTCCACTAGACCGGGCCCCGGCGCCCGGCCCGAGAAGGCGTTGCATGGCCCTCAGCGATTTCCCTCGCCACCCGCTCACCTTCGGGCCGAGCCCCGTGCACCCGCTGCCGCGGCTCTCGGAGCACCTCGGGGGAGCCCGCATCTGGATGAAGCGCGAGGACTGCAACAGCGGCCTGGCCTTCGGCGGGAACAAGGTCCGCAAGCTCGAGTACATCGTCCCTGACGCCATCGCGAGCGGCGCGGACACGCTGGTGTCGATCGGCGGCGTGCAGTCGAACCACACCCGTCAGGTCGCGGCCGTCGCAGCGCATCTGGGCATGAAGGCCGTGCTCGTGCAGGAGGCCTGGGTCGACTGGCCCGACTCGGTCAACGACCGCGTCGGCAACATCATGCTGTCGCGGATCATGGGCGCCGAGGTCCGTCTCGATCCCTCGGGGTTCGACATCGGCATCCGGGACAGCTGGCAGCAGGCCCTCGAAGACGTGGAGGCGCGGGGCGGACGGCCGTACGGCATCCCGGCCGGCGCCTCCGAGCATCCGCTCGGCGGCCTCGGCTTCGCCAACTGGGCGTATGAGGTGGAGCAGCAGGAGGCAGAGCTGGGCGTCTTCTTCGACACCATCGTGGTGTGCACGGTGACCGGGAGCACCCACGCGGGGATGATCGCGGGGTTCGCCGGTCAGGAGCGGCCCCGCCGCGTGCTCGGCATCGATGCCTCAGCGACCCTGGACAAGACCCGCGAGCAGGTGGGCCGGATCGCCCGCCACACAGCGGCCCTCATCGACCTGGGCCGTGAACTCCGCGAGGACGAGATCACCGTGCTCGAAGGCTGGGCCGGCGACTACTACGGGATCCCCGTCGACTCGACCCTGGACGCCATCCGGCTCACGGGCAGCCTGGAGGGCGTCATCCTCGACCCGGTCTACGAGGGCAAGTCGATGGCCGGGTTGATCGACCTGGTGGCCTCGGGCGAGATCCCCCGGACATCGAACGTGCTGTACGCCCACCTCGGCGGTCAACCGGCCCTGAACGCCTACTCCGCTCTCTTCCGGAGCTGACGTGGACCGGTTCGGCATCCACTGGCCCATCGGCTTCGAGCACTGAGGAGGGGAGCGCATGCGTCCTGACGTCGCGTACGTCTATGTCCGGGACCTCATCGAGCGGATCACGGGTTCCCGTCCGGAGCCGGACCATGACGGGGACCTGCCGGTCCACTTCCACGGCGCCCTGTTCTTCGTCCGCATCGTCGGACCGGTCAACCCGTGGGTGCAGGTCTTCAGCGTCGGGGTGGCGGACCTGGAGCCGAGCCCGGAGCTCATGGCCATGCTCAACGACATCAACAGCCGGATCCACTTCGCTCGCGCCTTCTTCGTGAACGGCCAGGTGATCATCGAGGCGGAGATCTGGGCGGATGACGTGACGCCCACGAACTTCCTCTACGCATGCCAGAACGTCGCCTCGGCCACCGATGCGTTTGCTCCGGCCATCCTCAAGGCCTTCGGTGGCCGACCGCTGTTCGAGGAGTCCAAGACGGACGCCTACGAGCAGGGGGAACTCCCGCTCGGACCGCTGTCCGGTCTGCGCGACGCGGAACCGGACGAGGACGGCCTGCCGCCCAGTGCCCGCTCCGCGGCCAGCCCTTATCTCTAGGGCGTCTCCACCTGGCCTGTGCCGAGTCGAGCCCGGGGCCCGGCGCCTCTGCGGCGGTAGACCCACTCCAGGCCGAAGGCCAGGGCCACCGTGATGATCATGGCGATGGCGCTGGACGGCGCAGTCGTCAGCGAGTTCACCATGAGCAGCGTGAACAGGGCCAGGTTGACGACGATGGCGGCGACCAGCAGGCCCAGGCGAGCGCCGGTCTTCGCGCGAATACGGATGTGTCCGACAGTGATGGCGGCGTAGACGAGCAGGAAGCCGAGCGACGCCATCTGCCCGACGATGGACAGGGGGAACGCCACGACCAGCAAGGAGACCACGCCGGCCGAGAACAGCAGTGCCAGGGGAACCCGTCGAAGCACCACGCGGGCCAGGAACGCGGAGACCTCCTCCTCCTTCGAGATGTCGGCGGCGATGTTGGAGGCCGCGAAGATGGTCGCGTTGACCGCAGCCGCGGTAGCGAGCAGCGCTGAGATGCTCACCACGACGAATCCCGCGGTACCCGCGACCACCCGCCCCGCATCCGCCAGGACGTGCCCGGAATCCGCCTGCATCGTCTGCAGGGGCACGAGCATCGCCACCAATGCGCTCACGGCGATGTAGATGACCGTCACGACGATCAGGGCCGTGAACATCGCCCGGGGCAGCTCCTTCCGCGGCGCCGCCATCGCATCAGACGCATTGGTGACGACGCCGAACCCCTGGTAGTTCACGTACAGCAGTCCGGCCGCCACGGTCACGCCGAGCACCGTGCCGTCCGAGCCGAACATCATGCTGGGATCGGCCTTCAGGGAGCCGCCGATCACGAAGGCGATCAGCGTGAGGATCACCAGGGCGATGGCCGCGGACTCGGCCTTGCCGACCACGTTGGTGCCGAGCAGGTTCACCAGGGCGAAGACGATGACGACGCCCACCCCGATCGCCCGTGCGGCCCACGCCGGGAAGGAGTCCCCCAGCAGTCCTCCGAGGTACGCCGTGAAGCTGACGGCGTACAGGGCGGCCGCGATCAGGTAGGCGAGGTACTGGAAGACGTTGATGCCGCCCGCCAGCAGGGTGTGCCCGAACCCCTGCAGCGTGAAGTTGGCCGGCCCCCCTGCGGAGGGAAACGCGGCGCCGAGTTTCGAGTAGGAGTAGACGGAGAACGCCGCGGCCAGGGCCCCCACGAGGAAGGCGAGTGGCAGCCACGTACCCGCGTGCTCGCTGGCCAGGCCGAGCATCGAGTACAGGCCGGCGCCGACCATGCCCCCGATGCCGAGGGCGACGGCACTGGTGAGGCTGACGTTCTTCGGCGCCGTGACCGGTGCCGTCATCCGGACTGCGCCGCGAGCAGGCGGTCGGCCAGGGTCCGCGCCAGCTCGTTCACGGCCAGCTGGTCGAGGGGGATCTGACGCAGCCCGTCCCGGCTCAGGTAGTAGGTCAGGCTCTGGATGTTGTTCTCGGCCATCAGGTACACGGTGTAGCTCTTGGTCGTGAACCCGGACTGCGGGTCGCTGGTGAGCTGGCGCAGCCAGAGGGCGGGAACGCCGTGGTACACGAACTCCGACACCCCGCCGGAGATGCGAGTGACCTGCTTGGACTGCGAGATCGCCGGGGCCGCCGGGTCGTTGCAGGCGAGGACGATGCGGCGCAGCTGTCGCCACACCTCCGCCACCTCGCTGTCGGACTGGTACGCCTCGACCTCCTGCATGAGCTCGCCGGGCTCGGCACCCACGTCACCCCATCCGCCGAGGGAGGAGATCGACGTCCATGTGCCCGCTCCCGCGTTGTCCGTGCAGGTCCGCGGGCCGCTCCCGGGTGCGGTCGACGAGAACGACGACCAGCCGCCCGCGGCGGGCGAGGTGACCGGCAGCTCGGCAGGCAGGTCCGCCGCTCGCAGCATCGACGCGGCGGTGTCGACCGTGACCCAGCCCTGCTGCATGGGCAGGGTCGCCCGCTTCGCCCACGTGTCGGCCAGCTGGTAGGACAGGGCATCGACGGCTGCGGAGACGCCGGCCGGCAGCGTCCGGCCCTGCCGGTAGTAGACGAGCTGCTGGATCCCGCCGTCGACGGGGGCCACGGTGACGTAGAGGACGCTGCTCGGCGTGAAGGTCGCGACCGCCCAGCCATCGCCCGCCGCGCCCTGGGCGGGGAGGCGGGTGCGGCTGACCTTCGAGGTGCCGTCCTCATCAGTCCACGTGCGGTCGCAGTGCTTCGCGATCGACGCCGACAGCGAGGCCCAGGCGTTGGTCCCTGCGGCAGGCGTCGGGTAGGTGTACTCCGTCTGCGTCAGGTAGCCGTTGCTGCTGCTGTAGCCGACGGCCAGCGTGGCAGGAACGGCCACGCTGGACGGGTAGGTGCTCCCGTAGATGCACACCGGCCAGGGGTCCTGGCCGCCGGGCGGGTTGGTGAAGCCGGTGCTGAACGTCGCCTTCGCCGATGGGCCGGTGAGCAGGGCCGGCTGGTCCTGCATGTCGCTCATGGCCAGCGTGGCCTGGACCAGGTCCGTCGTGGGAGGGGGCGGGGCCAGCGGTGGGAAGGCCGCATAGGCCGTTCCGGGGAGGCAGACCGCCCATGCCGTCGCCACGCCTGCGATCCCGATCCGGACCATTCCCCGCCGCCGACTGCCCATGCCGTTCGCCTCCCCGCATCGCCGTCCTGCCTCGGAAGGTACTCGCCGCAGCTGCCGTTTCGCGTCCTCATCGAGATCGTGGCGGCCCGGGCGGTGCCGCGGGTGTCACCGTCCGGCCACGAGCGCCGGCTCGATGGCCTCCCCGACATGCCACTGGCCGTCGGCCAGCCGGCGGGAGACGATCCCGGTCTCCGGGTCCACCGACCGCACGAGGATCCAGCCGCCCCGGACCAGGCGGCCGAAGGACGGCTCCTGGTCCATGGCGGATTCGATCCGTTCCGGGCTGGCATGCACGACCACGAGGAGCCGCTGGGGCTGGTGCCGGGTCGGGCCGCCCCAGGGATCGTCCGCCGACGCACCCGGACGCGGCGCGGTGGGCGACACGGCCTGCCACGGAAGGCCGACGCGCAGGTCGCCCCGCGCGCCGCTGACCACGGCCGACAGGCGCGTACCGTCGCCCATCACGTTGTGCGTGGTCTTGTCGCCGGCCCCGAAGCGCTCGGGATCCGTGAGCGAGGCCCAGTACTGGGCCGTGATCCACTGGGCCACGACCACCGGGGCGGCCAGCAGCTGGCGGAGGGCGGCCCCGTCGGGATCGAGGTCCGCGCGGTACGACTGCAGGAAGACCCGACCCTGGAGGTCCAGCCCCTCGGTGAGCGATCGCGGTCCGACCACGATGGCAGCGGCGCCGGCCAGCCCCCATTCGGGGCGGGGCTGCGCCCAATCAGCAGCGCGACCCTCGACCACGCTGAGCCGCCGCCTGCTGTCCGCACTGTCGGGCAGCAGCGGAATCCGCTCAGCACGCACGCGGTCCCCGGCCACGTCGGCATCCGCCCGGAAGCGCTCCAGCACGGAGGCATGAGCCCGTGGCCCGTCCTCGGCGGCCAGGAGGTGCACGCGGTCGGTCGTCGTGTCGTGTACCGCCGGGACGAAGATCGTGTCCTCGGGGATGTCGATGCCATCGCGACGCAGCAGGGACCGCACGGACCCGTCGTTCAGGGCGCGGGCCAGCGTCCGGGCACTCACGTCCCCGGCAGCGCCGCCGCACGCACCGCAGTCGTACGCCGCCACGTGCGGGTTGTTCGTGACCGTCGCGCCGTGCCCGCAGAGCACCACGACAGGGGCGAAGTCGCGCAGCCCGGTGGAGGTGAGGAAGGCCGCAGCCGCGGCAGCCACGCTGGCGGTGTCGGCCTCGATCTCCAGCCAGCCGGCCTTCGGGGAGCCGAGGCGGCGGCCCAGGATGCGGCCCACGGCATGCATCGCGCGAGGCCACAGCGTGCGTGCGAAGACGACCGGCGAGAGCAGCCAGCCGACCGCCTCGGCCCAGCCGAAGACGAGGCCCGGCGCGGACTCGATCGCGCGCACCGACCGCGCCAGGGCATCACTACCGCCTTGGGCCCGGCGCGCGCTGGGGGCGTGCTCGCGCACGGTCACGACCGGCCTAAGGAGGGCCGGGGTGCGCTCGCTCACCGTGCCGGATGCCGACTCGTAGCGGACGGGGATGCCGAAGAACCCGGCGGCCCCGAAGGTCTCCCAGGGACCCACCTCCTCCAGGTTGCGGCGAAGGCGCTCGGAGCGCACATCGATGCAGGTGACGATCTGCCCAGCGACCCTCGGTCCGTGCTCCGCATGGGCGGACACGTCGAGGGTCCCGGCAGCGCGGTCGCCGATCGGGCCGAGGAGCGTGCGCTCGTAGGCACGCTCGAGGATCGCGGCCCGCAGTCGGGCGAGCCCGCCTGACGTGAGCGGCTGCAGCGCCTGGGCGGCTTCGCGGATGTCCCGGTCGGAGAGGCCCTCGAGATCGTCACCGTCGCCAACCGCTGACGCGAGCAGGCCCGGGAGATCCGCGGGGGGCTCGTCGGCCACGAGGTCGGCCGGGTCGACCGGCCGGGCGAGCAGCCTCGGGGCGAGGGCCTCGGCCGCGATGACGTCGAGGGCGAGTCGCGTGGCGACCAGTTCGACCAGTAGATCCGCGCCATCGGGACCCTGCGACGCAGCGATGCCCGCCTCGTCGCCCAGCTGGTCGTGACGCAGCCGCCACCTCAGGTGCGACGGCCACCCCGGGTGCCTCGCCAGCAGGCGACCGATCAGCAGCGGACGGTCGGCCGGGTCGAGCCCGAGGTGCTCCATCAGGGTCGCGGTGGCCTCGGCTGGCTCATCCGGCAAGGCAGCGACGATCTCTCCGGCACCCTCCAGGCCGAGCAGCCGGTCAAGGACCGGCGCGGTCTCCCTCAGCTCCCGCCAGGGCCCGGAGGCGCCCGGCCAGCTCACCCCGGACAGCGAGCGGGCGCAGCAGTGGTGCCCCATCTGGTCGATGCGCGTGCGCACCTCGACCGGGACACCGATCGCCTCCATCGGCGTACGCACCACCCGCCTCGTCGGGACCGCCGCGCGCTGGAGTGCGGCGGCCGCCCGAGACCGCTGCCAAGGGGTCGCGTCATCGCGGGTGAGGAGGTGTCGGGCCACGTCGACGAGCGCGACCTCCTCGCCTCCCCTCGGCACCCAGCCCGAGGCCGCGTCACCCAGTTCCTGCGCCAGCACGTGGTCGACATCCCCCAAGGTGACGCGGCCCTCGGCGAGGGCCCGCCGAAACTCGGGGGCGCCCGGCCCGGGGCGGGATCCCCACAGGTCGGCGGCCACGCTGCCGGCTGCAGCGACGTCCAGGTCCTCGAGGCCTGCGAGCGGATTGCTCGCAACGAAGGTGGTCAGCGGGTACAGGCTGCCCACGCTCGCGGCGCCGATGCCGATCTGCTGCCGGGCGAGGTCGGCGTCCTCGATGGACACCGGGGGCAGGGCCTGGGCGATCACCGGGCGGCCGGCGAGACGCTCGCGTACGGTGATCGGGCGCAGGGCGGCCCGACCGGCCCAGCGGGCCAGTCGGGGCAGTCGGCCCGCACGCGCGCGCCGGTCGACCACGGCACCGGCGACCCCCACGGCCACCAGCACCAGGGCCACGGCGGCGGCGACCCAGCCCTCCCGGCTGGACCAGGCCGCGGGTTCCCCGACGACCGGCTCCAGCAGATGTCCC
This sequence comes from Actinomycetales bacterium, assembly GCA_016125355.1. Taxonomy (GTDB): domain Bacteria; phylum Actinomycetota; class Actinomycetes; order S36-B12; family S36-B12; genus UBA10649. The sequence goes on from WGLX01000004.1 coordinate 77,631, forward strand.
ATGCCGCGCAGTGCCAGGAGGTAGCCGACGGCGCCGAGCACGATGACGGCTCCGGCCAAGGCGCGGGCCGGGGCCGTGAACGGCGAGCGCGCGATGACGGTCAGACCGAGCCACGCGGCGCCCACCGCGACGATCAGCGGGAGCAGCTCCGCGGGGGCGACGAGGGCCGGCCAGCCGGCCAGCGGTACCACCGCCGCCACGAGGACCGCGGCGACCGCTCCCGTGCCGGTGGCGGCAAGCAGCCCGGGTGTGAGGGGCCGGGCAGGCGTCGCATCGCCTCGCCGCACCCGCGCGACGGCGTCGCCCGCACCGAGGAACTGGGCCGCCTTCCACACCCCATGCCCGATGACGTGGAGGAGCGCGGCCACCGGCAGGCCGATGCCGATCTGGATGGCGAGGTAGCCCATCTGCGAGGAGGTGGAGGAGGCGAGCCGTCCCTTGAGATCTGCCCGGGCGCGCATGATCGCGGTGGCGATCACGGCGGTCGCGGCACCGACCGCCACGAGCAGTACGCGAGCCGGTCCGGCTGCTGCGATGAGGGGCCACATCAGCAGGGCCAGCACGCCGACCCCGTTGACCAGTCCGGCGTGCAGCAGGGCGCTGACGGGCGACGGGGCCTCAGCCGTCTCCGGGAGCCAGCGGTGCGCTGGCACCTGGGCGCTGCGCACCACGCCCGCTCCCACCACGAGGAGGGCGGCCACGGCGACGACCGCAGCCGACGCCCCGGCGACGGCCTCCGGAAGGTCCCTCAGGCTCCAGGTGCCCAGCCCGAGACCGATCACGACCACACCAGCCCACAGGAGCGCGTCTCCGACCAGCAGGCGGGCACGCACCTGGCCGGCCGCCGACTGAGCCTGCGGGGTTCCGGCGTGCGCGACCAGGCCCGCGATCGCGAGCGAGGCGAGGGTCCACGCCAAGGCGAGGATGGGCAGCGACACCGTCGTGACCGAGATCGCGAGCGCGACCACCACGGCGACCTCCAGGAGGCCGAAGCGCGTCAGGCGATGCTGCCCGGTCAGGTTGCGGGCGCTGTAGAAGGCCACCACAGTGCCGACGCCCGAGACGAGGCACAGCAGGAGCGCCTGCACGATCCCCACCTCGATGCCGACGGGGACCTCGCCCAGGCCGCCCAGCGGGACGGTCGTGAGCGTCCCCTGCACGGGACGGCCAGCGACCGCCGCGATCAGCGCGGCGGCGGCGAGGAGGGCAAGCAGGGCGATGGACCAGCGGACGAGACGCACCATGAGCATGGGTGCATAGTACATGTAATTAATTGCTTGTATAGTGTAACCTGCATTTAGCATCCATCGATGAAGGGAACTCCATGCCACACCCCCTCGCGAGCGACGCCATGGACGACGTTGCCCGCAGCGCCTACGACACCCTCGGCGACCTCGCCAACGGCTACCCCGCCAACCATTTCGCCCTCCAGCAGGTGCTCAATGTCCTGCAGGAGCACGGTGCCCGCCGTCTGCTCGAGGTCGGCGTGGGCCAGGGCAATGCGATCCCGGTGCTCGCGTCGGCCGGGATCGAGATGTCGGGCATGGACATCAAGGACGAGCTCGTGGCCGTCAGCCGGGAGAGGATCCAGGAGTACGGACGCCCCGCGGACGCCGTCTGCTGGGGCGACATCGGGGACGCCACCACCTACCCGTCGCTCCGACGGAAGGCGGACTTCGACGCCCTCCTGGCCCTGGGCATCCTCCCCCACGCGCAGCAGGAGCTCGCCACCCTGCAGAACATGCGCGCCCTGCTGCGGCCGGGCGGGACGGCCTTCGTCGAGTGCCGCAACGCACTCTTCTCGCTGTTCACCTTCAACCGCTACAGCGCGGACTTCATCCTGGACTCCCTGCTGTTCGACGCCCCCGCCGAGGCGCGCGACGCGGTGCGCGAGTTCCTCGAGCCGCGCCTGCGCATGGACCTGCCACCCGCGTCGGTGGGCCATGCGACGTACCACAACCCGCTGGAGGTGCCGGCACTGTTCCGAGCCGCTGGGTTCACCGACATCGTCATCCGACCCTTCCACTACCACGTGGCCCCACCCGTGCTGGAGGGCCAGCTAGGCGAGGTCTTCCGCGACGGGTCCCTCGCCCTCGAGAACGAGCCCTCCGGCTGGCGGGGCCTGTTCCTCTGCTCCGCATTCCTCGTCCAGGCAACCCGACCGACCCAGGAGGTCCCCGCGTGACCACGTCCACCACGTCCACCACGAAGACCGGCGACGTCGCCGCGCACTACGACGGCTCCGCGCCGACCTATCACGAGCAGTACGACGAGCAGCGGGTGACCGAGTCCGCCGAGTACCCCGCCAACCTCTTCCGCCTGCGCATGGTCGCCGGGTTGCTGAAGGAGGCGGGCGCCACCTCGGCCTACGAGCTCGGCGCCGGCGAGGCCACGCCGATCATTCGCCTGCACGAGGACCTCGGGCTGCGCATCGCCGCCAGCGACCTCTCGCCCGAGATGGTCCGTCTCGGGCGCGAGAACCTGGTCCGACACGGGCTCGATCCCGAGCTGCTCGTCGAACTCGACATCCAGGACACCGAAGCGGTGGCCGCGGAGCAGTCCCGGCGCGGCACCTTCGATGCCGTCCTCGCGCTCGGCGTGATCCCCCATGTGGAGGATGACGACCACTTCGTCGAAGCGATGTCCGGGTTCTGCCGTCCCGGGGGCACGCTGCTCCTGCAGTTCCGCAACTCGATGTTCTCGATGTTCACCTTCAACCGGCCGACACGCGAGTTCATCCTCGACGAGCTGCTGGTGGATGTCCCGCCGGGCTTCCGCGACGTCGTCGCCGACGATCTCGACCAGCGCCTTGCCGTGCACCTCCCGCCGCGACGCACATGGGAGAAGGACGCGCCGGCCTACGACGACATCCTCGCCCGGTTCCACAACCCGTTCGAGCTCGCCGACGTGGTTCGACGCCACGGCTTCACGGACATCCGCTTCCATTGGTACAACTACCACCCGACGTATCCGATGCTCGCCTCGCGCTTCGACCCGGCCGAGTACCGCCAGGCCCAGATGGCCCTCGAGGGCGATGCGTCGTGGCGTGGGATGTTCCTCTGCTCGGCGGGCGTGATCCAGGCAACGCGGGCATGACGCTGCCGACATCGGTCGCCTCGGCCGACGACGTGCTCGATGCGTTGGAGGCCGAGGCGATCCACGTGTTCCGGGAGACGGCGGCCGCCTTCTCCCGGCCCCTCCTCCTCTACTCGATCGGCAAGGACTCGTCCGTCCTGCTCCACCTCGCGCGCAAGGCCTTCTTCCCCGCCCCCATCCCCTTTCCCTGCATGCACGTGGACAGCCAATGGGAGTTCCGCGAGGTCATCGAGCACCGCGACCGCATGGCCCGGGAGATGGGGATCGACCTGGTCGTGGCCAGCAGCGAGGAGGGGATCGCCGCGGGCGTCAGCCCGATGAGCCACGGCACCCACGAGTACACGCGGATCATGCGCACGGTGCCTCTGCTCGAGTCGCTGGAGGAGGGCGGCTTCGACGCGGCCATCGGCGGCGGCCGGCGGGACGAGGAGCGCAGCCGGGCAAAGGAGCGCATCTTCAGCCTCCGCGAGCCCGGACAGCGCTGGGATCCGCGCCGGCAACGGCCGGAGTTCTGGCGGACCGCCAACACCCAGCTCACCGCCGGACAGTCGATGCGGGTGTTCCCCCTGTCGAACTGGACCGAGCTGGACGTCTGGCGGTACATCCGTCGCGAGGGCATCCCGGTGGTGGAGCTGTACTTCGCCCGGGAGCGACCCACGATCCTCCGGGACGGGGTGCTCATCGTCCCGGACGACGACCGGCTTCCCCTCGAGGCCGGCGAGGAGCCGGTCCATCGGAAGGTGCGGTTCCGCACGCTGGGCTGCTGGCCGGTCACCGGGGCGGTCGAGTCCGAGGCCGACTCGATCGATGCCCTCATCGAGGAGCTGGCGGGTACCCGCCTCAGCGAGCGCGCCGGCCGCCTGGTCGACGGGGATCAGCACGACTCGATGGAGGCGAAGAAGGCGGCCGGCTACTTCTAGCCACGGGAAGGCTGCGTCCAGGAGCAGCGCAGTGTGATGCAGGAAAGGAGTTGCCTGCCATAGACTGCAGGTGAGTGGAGGTGCCCGCATGGCCAGTGACTGGACCTTCCTGACCAACCACGCACACGTTCTCGTGTACCTGTCGGCGCATCCCGACGTGCGGGTGCGCGACCTCGCCGACGCGGTAGGCGTGACGGAGCGCAGTGTCATGACCATCCTCGCCGACCTGGAGGAGGGCGGCTACGTCACGCGCAAGCGCGTGGGCCGGCGCAACGAGTACCGCATCGATCCGCAGCTGCGCTTCCGCCACCCGGCCGAGGCCAACCAGCGGATCGGCAAGCTGCTCGAGATCTTCTCCGGGACCGCCTGACCACCCTGCCCGGACGGAACGCCTAGGCCAGCACGGAGAGCAGCAGGTACCCGCCCAGCACGAGCAGCACGATGCCCATGACCCGGTCCCCGTACCGGGCCAGCCACGCCTCCAGCGCGCGCAGCGGCGCCTCGGCGCGCGGGCCGAGGCCGACATGCAGGAGGAGCGGGCCGCCGACCCCGATCGACGCGACGACGGCGAAGGCGGCCACCGCGACGATCTGCCCCGCGGCCGCCCAGCCCTCGGCGCCGATCGCGAGCCCGCCCGACGCCGCCAGCAGCAGCACCTTCGGGTTTGCGAGGGACAGCACCGCGCCCAGACGCAAGGCGCGCCTCGGCGTCGCGCCGGCGAGTCGGTCCGCCCACCCTCCGCCGTCGGGATCCGGCCGCTTCACCAGCCCCCGGATGCCGAGGATCACGAGCAGCACCGCCACCGCTCCGCGCAGCCATGACAGCCACGCGGGTGCCTCCCACGCGTCGATCACATCCGAGAACAGCACCGCCACCGTCGTGGCGATCGCGACACCGCCGAACCAGCCGGCCAGGAACGACCCCGTCATACGGCGGGGATCGTCGGCGAGAAGGAGCAGGACCGCGGGGATGACCGCGAACGGCGACAGCGCGATGGCCACCGCCATCGGCAGTGCGGTCACCTCACTCGACCCCCGCGCTCCCGTCGGCTAGCGAGCCGTGTACGTCCGCTGGAGGCGGAACTCCTTCCACTGGCCCTTGACCGCCCGCGCCCGCGCCACCACCGTGCACTGGCCGGGGCGCTGGAGCTGGACGTTCACGGCGCCGTTGGCCGGGAAGCGCAGTCGGCAGCGGTTCCCGCCGTTCGAGATGCGCCAGGTGATGTTCTGGTTGGCGTTCGTCACGCCCTGGTTGGCGTTCTGCAGTCGGATGGTGCGGCCCTTGTTGAAGCGACCGGACGGCGGGGCAGCCAGGGTGGCGGTCTGCTGCCCGGGTGCGGCGAGGACCGTGTACGTCTGGGTGACGGGCTGGTACCCGGCGCTGCCGGCCGACTGCGCGATGAGGCTGCACTGCCCGCTCCCGGCCGTGACGGTCAGCGTCAGGCCGGTGACCGAGCAGGGACCCGCTCCCTTGGTGCTCAGCATGACCGGGCTGCCGGACAGCGTCGCTGCCTGGAAGGTGAAGGAGGTGCCGTTGCCACGCGTGTAGACCCCGTTCGGGGCCCACGTCCCGAAGCCCGGCTGCGTCAACGTGATCGCATCAGGCGAGGTGGGTCCGGGCGCGATGGTGACCGTGTCCGTGGTCGAGCCGGAGCGGCCGCCGTTCGTCATGTAGTTGGCGCCCAGGGTCACGGTGCCCGCCACCTTGGGTGTCCACAGGAACGTGGCGACGCCATTGACGAGCGGGACCGACGCGCTGATCGGCGCGCCGTTGAGCGTGAAGCCCACGGAGCCCTGGACATTGAGCGGCACGACCGTCGCCGTCAGCAGGGCGGGCACACCCTGGGTGATGGTGCCGGGCGCCGTGAGGGAGATCGTGTTGCCACTGGTCGTGGCGGCGACCACGTCCACCGGCGAGGTCGAGGCGAGGGCATTGGAGTCGCCGGCGTACGACGCCTGGAAGGTGAACGTGCCCGTGCTGGGCGGGGTCCACCGCCAGTAGGCGAAGGACTGCCCGTTCACGCCGGAGCTCGGCGTGAGGCCCATCGTCGTGACCGTGGCGCCGCTCGCGTCGCGGACGGTCACCTGGCCGGTCGGCACATAGCTGCTGGGGCTCTGCGACTGCACGGTCACGGTGATCAGGGTGGGCACGCCCACCTGCGCGGTGTTGGGCGCCGCGATGGTCGTCTGGGTAGGCACCTGCCGGATCGTGGAGGTGGCCAGCACGCCGGCCCACGGCGTGCCGTTCAGCGAGAGATTCGCGACGCCGACCTGATTGGGCGTCCAGATGGCCTGGCCGTTGGGGCCGCTCGTCGTGCCGATCAGCACGTCCTGGCTGGCTCCGTTCGGGTAGGTGGCCGTGACGAGGGTCGAGTCGTTGCAGTTGACGACGCTCAGGATCTGCTGCTGCCCGACGAACCCCGTGGCGCTTGCACCGCTGATGGCGCACCCGCCCACGGCCGCCGCCGGCCCGCTGGGGAGCAGGGCCGCGACCATGGCGGCCAGCGCCGCGATGACGATCCCGATCCGGGTTCCTGCACTACGAGTCATGATCGCCCCTCAGTGGTGTCGAGTGATGCCGAGGGGACGCTACCTCCCCCGAACGGGCATAGGCTACTGGGCGCGCGGGAAGGGCAAGGGCTCGGCGCGCAGTTGGGTGCTGGGCACCCAGCGGATGGCCACCGACTGGTCCGGAAGGGCAGCCTTGAGCAGCGCATCGAGGTCGGTCACGTCCGGGGGCGCCGCACTGACGATGGTCACGCTGACCTGCCCGTTCACGGCGTCGGCTCCGAGGACCGAGACGCCGACTTGCGACTGCGCCCACTGCCGCGTCGTCTGCTCCGCCACCGTCGCGGCATCGGTCGCCTCCACGGGCGGCGGCGCGGCCTCCATCGTCCAGGCGAGGCTGACCGTCGGCGCCTGGCCGAGAGCCTCGGCGAGCGCGCGCTCCAGGGGACCGGCATCGCCCGGCGGCTCAGGGCCCACGGTGTCCACGACCAGGGAGCCCCCCGAGTACGACAGTCCGTTGAGGTGGAGGCCCTGCGGCTTCAGCCACGCCTCCACGATCGGCCGGGCCTCATCCAACGGCAGCACGACGGGCTGCGGCTCCTGGGCGTCACCGTCGCGCACGGGCGTCCAGCGGACGGACACCGGGGTCGCGCGGCCCAGCACGCTCGCGAGCGCCTCCGAGAGTCCCTGCGTGGGCGGCGTCTGAGTCGGGCCCGAGACGTTGACCTCGATCGTGTCGCCCACGAGGCGCACGGTGCCGAGCTCATCCGGCGCGGCCGCCTCCAGCCACGTCTGCGCCGCCTCGGTGGCGGCGCGCAGGGTCTTCGCGTCATTGGCGGTGTGCACGAACCGCTGCGTGAGCACGGCGCCGACGACGGCCACCGGGATGACGATCAGCACCAGCGCCAGCGTGATCTTCGACCGACCGCGGCGGCGCACGCGCTCGGGCACGAAGCCGGTCACCAGGAAGACGATCGCAGCGGCGAGCATGATGCCGAACAGGTTGGCGGCGAAGAGCAGCGCGGCGCCGCGCGCCAGGTCGGGCTGGTCACGGCCGAGGAGGACACCGACGGCCGCCAGCGGTGGGACGAGGGCCACCGCGACCGCCACTCCGGGCAGGGCGCCGGACACGTCACGTCGCACCGTCGCGAAGGCCCCCGCCGTTCCCGCCGCGAGGGCGATCACCAGGTCGCGGATGTCGGGGCTGGAGCGCGCCAGCACCTCGATGGGGACGCCCGCGACGGCGACCGGGATGAACCGAGCCAGTGCCCAGGCCAGTGCGATGGATCCCACGATCGAGACCAGCACGTAGAGGCCACTGGTGAGCAGCCGCCCGCCCCAGCCCATCACGATCGAGGCAGACATGCCGAGGATCGGGGCCATCAGCGGGGCGATCATCATGGCGCCGATGACGACGGCGCTGGAGCTCTGCAGGAGTCCCATGGTCGCGATGACGACGGACAGCACGAGCATCAAGGCGTACCGGTTGCGCGTGTGGTGACCCGGCCGCAGGAGCAGCGCATCCATGGCGGAGCGTCGGTCCTCCGGCGAGAGCTGCATTCGGCGGATGAGCCGGTGGCCGGCCGCCTGATCCGGGCTCGCCGAAACGCTGCTCGTCGCCCCGCTCACCCTTGCATGATGCCGCGTCGCCGACCGCATTCCCGGGACCCGGGGGCGGCGGGTGCGCCGTTCAGGCGGACGCGATGGCCTCGGGCGCGAAGTCGGCCTTCTGCCGGACCCCGCAATCCGGGCACTCCCAGTCGTCGGGGACCGTCGCCCACGCCGTGCCGGGTGGGAAGCCCTCGCGCGGCGCCCCTGCCCGCTCGACATACAGGTAGCCGCATCCCGGACAGCGCCAGCCGAGCACCGCCGAATCCGTCGTCGTCGGCGTCACGCCGGACCACGACATCGGTTCGGGGGCGACCGGCCGGGTGGGAGGCACACCATCGACGGGAGGGGGATAACGCCGCAGCATCGCCGTGCGGCGCGAGGGCTGGATGTTGGCCCGGCCGATGTCGCCGTCGTAGTGCGCGCGCACCCGCGGGTCCATGATCCGGCTCCACAACGGCGGCACGAGCGCGACGAGGATCATGCCCGCGTATCCGGTGGGCAGCTGCGGCGCATCGGGGTAGTCGCGGAGCGCCTGGTAGCGGCGGGTCGGGTTCGCGTGGTGGTCGCTGTGCCGCTGGAGGTGGTACAGCAGCACGTTCGTGGCGATCTGGTTGGCATTCCAGCTGTGCCGAGGCTCGACGCGCTCATAGCGCTCGCGACCCGGCGCGCCGACGCGCTCGCGGAGCAGGCCGTAGTGCTCGAGGTAGTTGACGAGCTCGAGCAGGGAGAACGCGATCACCGCCTGCAGCACCAGGTAGGGCAGCATGGCCGGCCCTTGCCACACCAGGACGACTCCCCACAGCAGCACCGACAGCAGCCAGGCGTTCAGCACGTCGTTGCCGAGGCGCCACGGACCTTGCTCGCGGCGCGCGTAGCGGGTGCGCTCCAGGCGCCAGGCGCTGCGCAGAGAGCCGAGCACTGTGCGCGGCCAGAACCGGTAGAAGCTCTCCCCGACCCTGGCACTCGCCGGATCCTCGGGCGTGGCCACCCGGACGTGATGACCCCGGTTGTGCTCGATCTGGAAGTGGCCGTAGAAGGCGGGCGCCAGGGCGATCTTGCCGAACCACTTCTCGACGCTGTCGCGCTTGTGGCCCAGCTCATGGGCCGTGGCGATGCCGATGCCGCCGATGAATCCGATCGTGACCGCGAGGCCGATGCGGTCGATGGTCGTCAGGTCCCACGTGGCGATCGCCCAGAACACGGTGAGGAAGCCGCCGTACTGCAGTGGGAGGAACAGGTAGGTGAGCCAGCGGTAGTAGCGGTCGGCCTCCAGGGCCGCGATGACGTCGTCGGGGGGATTCGAGTCGTCACGGCCCACGGCGAGGTCGACGACCGGGACCAGTCCGAGGACGAAGAGCGGTCCGAGCCACAGCCACACGGCCCACCCGGTGGCGGCGTAGGCGCCGAGGGCGATGAAGGCCAGTGACGGGATGAGTAGGCCGAACAGCCACAGGTAACGCTTGCGGTCCCGCCACGGGCCAGGCGCAGCCGCCTCGTCAGGCGACGCTCGTCGAGCGCCCGTCATCCCGCCTCCCGCGTATCCGTGCGATCACGTCGAGTGTGCGCAGCCACGCCGCGAAAGTAAAGTGCCTGCTGCTGACCGACGTGGACATTCACGGCGTGTGTCGCTGGGCCAGTGGGGGAGTCGATGAGCACACGGGTGCACGTGGTCGGGGCGGTGATCGTCGACGACGGCCGGGTGCTGTGTGCACAGCGCGGGCCAGGGAGCGATCTCGCCGGGCTGTGGGAGTTCCCCGGCGGCAAGGTGGAGGACGGGGAGTCGCTGCCAGCCGCCCTCCAACGCGAGATCGAGGAGGAGCTGGGCTGCTCCGTGGCCGTCGGCACGGAGGTCACGACCACCACCCACATGTACCCGGCTGTCGCCGTCACGCTGACGACCTTCTACTGCACGCTTACTGCGGGAACGCCCCGACCGCACGAGCACGCAGCCATCCGATGGCTGAGACCCGCTGAGCTCCACGAACTGGAGTGGGCGCCCGCCGATCTGCCGGCCGTGGCGCTGGTTGCATCGACGGTGGCGAGCCCCGGGCATCACGCCTAGGCTCACCGAGCCGTCCCGTCTCAAGGACGGCCTGCCCCGGAGGATCCACCATGACCCACGAACACTTCCACGCACTGGGCAAGCAGCCGTCCGCCACGACCGTGGCGGCCCAGGCTGCGGCGCGAACCCGCCTCCCGTTCGAGGACGAGCGCGACTTCGAGGAGGCCCACCGTGGCTTCATCGCCGCTCCCCCGTACCGGCAGATCATGGCCGCGGCAGGACACGTCGCCTGGAACATGGGCGCCTACGACTTCCTGCTGTCCGGCGAGGACTTCGACTCGATCCACCCGTCGCTCCAGCGACAGGCCATCCTCAACATGGAGTACGGCCTTTTCGAGGTGGTCCCGGGTCACATTTACCAGGTCCGCGGATTCGACCTCGCCAACATCTCGTTCATCCGATCGGACAGCGGCTGGATCGTGTTCGACCCGCTGACCGCCTCGGAGACGGCCGCGGCGGCCCTGGCCCTCGTGAACGAGCACCTCGGGGAGCGCCCCGTGGTTGCGGTCGTCTACTCGCACTCGCATGGTGACCACTTCGCGGGCGCGCATGGGGTCGTCGATGTCGCCGACGTGCGCTCCGGGAAGGTGCCCGTGATCGCCCCGGTCGGGTTCCTGGAGCATGCCGTGGCCGAGAACGTCTACGCCGGCAATGCCATGAACCGCCGGATGTTCTACCAGTACGGATCCCTGCTGGACCGCAGCCCGTTCGGCCACGTCGACCAGGCGATCGGCAAGGGCGTCGCCGCAGGCACGGCCGGGCTCATCCCTCCGACCGTCGACATCGTCGACGACATCGAGGAGCTCACCGTAGACGGCGTGCGGATGGTCTTCCAGAACACCCCCGGCACCGAGGCACCCGCGGAGATGAACACCTGGTTCCCGGACCTCAAGGCCTTCTGGGCTGCCGAGAACATCGTGGCGACGATCCACAACATCTACACGCTGCGCGGCGCCCTCGTCCGCGACCCGCTGGAGTGGTCCCGGCAGATCAACAAGGCGCTGTACCTCTTCGGGCGGGACGCCGAGGTGATGTTCGCGTCGCACTCCTGGCCCCGGTGGGGCAACGACCGCATCCAGGAGGTGATGCGCACCCAGCGCGATGCGTACGCACACCTCAACAACGGCGTCATGCACCTGGCGAACCAGGGCGTGACCATCAACGAGATCCACCGGGTCTACCGGGTGCCCGAGGCCCTTGAGCGCCAGTGGGCCGCGCGCAGCTACCACGGCAGCGTGGAGCACAACTCGCGCGCGGTCATCAACCGCTATCTCGGGTACTGGGACGGCAATCCGGCCACCCTCATCCCGCTGACTCCCCGGGAGTCGGCCCCGCTCTACGTCGAGATGATGGGCGGATCCGCTGCGATCATCGCCCGGGCCGAGCACCTGATGGCCGACGGGGAGTACCTGCTGGCCATCGAGATCCTGAACAGGCTCGTCTACGGCGAACCCGACAACGAGGCCGGGCGGCATCTGCTCGCCGATGCCTTCGAGCAGGTCGGCTACCAGCAGGAGAGCCCCAGCGTCCGCAACAGCTTCCTGGCGGCCGCCCTCGAGCTCCGTTCCGGCATCCCGAGCGGCACCGCGCCGAAGAGCACAGGGCCCGACATGGTTCGCGCCCTGAGCACCCTGCAGTTCCTCGACTACCTCGGCATCCGCCTCGACAGCGAGAAGCTCGGCGAGGCTGCCTTCGTCGTCAACCTCGTGACCCCCGACACGGACGAGTCCTTCGTCGTCGAACTCAGCAACGGGGCGCTGACCAGCCTGCTGGGATTCCTCGCGGATGAGCCGGACCTCACCCTCACGATCAACCGCTCCGACCTCGAGGACGCGATGATCGGCACGCGGCCTCTGCAGGAGCAGGTCGCCGACGGCACGGCAGCGCTCGCCGGCGACGCGTCCGTCCTCATGACGCTGGCCGGAGCACTCACCTCGTTCGAGCCGACGTTCGCGATCATGCCGGGCACCACCTCCTCGGCGACAGCCGTCCCGGCCGACGCCTTCGCCTACCGCGATCTCGCGGACAGCAGTGGCGGCTGAGTTCGGCGATCGGCGCTAGTCGAGGCCGTCCGCGGCAGCGCGGGCGAGGCCGTTGATGATCAGGTCGAGCCCGAACTCGAAGGAGACTCCGAAGGCGTATCCCGGCTGGAGCACGTGCTCGAAGGCGAAGGCGGCCAGCGTCGGGTACAGGGTCGTGTCGAAGCCCTCGGCGATCTGGCGCGTCTGCTCGGCGAAGCCCTCCTCGTCGAAGGACGGCAGCGTGGCCTCCTCGAACGCGAAGCCGAAGATGTAGCTGTCGAGGACGGCGTACGCGTGCGCGGTCAGCTGCCAGCTGAGCCCACCCCGCCGAAGGCAGGCGAGCACGGCCTCGTGGTGGTGCAGGTTCGCCGGGCCGGGGGACGTCCTCGACTCCATCAGCGGCGCTGCCCAGGGGTGCCGATTGAGGACCCGCCGCGCGGAGAGGCATCGGGTCCGGATGGCCTCGGTCCACGCCTCATCGGCCGGGGGCAGGTCGATCTCCGCGAAGACCCGGTCCACCATGCCGTCGATGATCGCCTCCTTCGACGGCACGTAGTGGTAGATCGACATCGGCTTGACGTCGAGCTCCTCGGCCAGTCGGCGGATGGTCAACGACTCGATCCCGATCCGGTCGGCGAGCGCGAGCGCCCCGTTCAGGACGCGGTCCTCGTTCAGCGGCGGGCGGGCAGCGGTGCTGGTCATCGGTCTCCTTGGGGTGCGCTTGACCATCGTACTAAGTACGGGTACTGTTCCGCACATCGTCGTACTTAGTACGACACTACTTCAAGGAGAGTCATGTCATCCCCCGCCACCACCGCATCCGCCACTGACCGACCCGCCACCACGGGACCCACCCGCATGCAGGCCGTGATCGCCCCCCGCTACGGCGGCCCGGACGTCCTCGATCCCGCGGTCCTCGACCTGCCCGCCATCGCGGACGACGAGGTCCTCGTCGAGGTGCACGCCGCGGGCGTCGACCGGGGCACGCTGCACCTGCTGACCGGGACGCCGTACGTGGTCCGGGTGCTCGGGTTCGGCCTCCGGCGCCCGAAGCAGCCCGTTCCCGGACTCGACCTGGCGGGCGTCGTCGTGGCCACAGGATCCGCGGTCACCCGCTTCCAGGTGGGCGATGAGGTGTTCGGCATCGGGCGGGGCGCCTTCGCCCAGTTCGCCGCGGCGAAGGAGAGCAAGCTCAGCCCCAAGCCGGCCTCGGTGAGCTTCGAGAGCGCGGCCGCCGTCGCGGTGTCCGGCGCCACGGCACTGCAGTCCGTCACCGACGTGGGCGGGGTGAAGGCGGGCCAGTCCGTCCTGGTCATCGGGGCGTCAGGCGGCGTCGGCTCCTTCGCCGTGCAGATCGCCGTCGCCCTCGGCGCCCGGGTCACGGGTGTCTCCAGCGCCGCCAAGGCGGACGCTGTTCGCGCCCTCGGCGCCGTCGATGTCATCGACTATGCGCGAGCCGACTACCTCGATGGCGAGAACCGCTACGACCTGATCATCGACGCGGGTGGCCTCAATCCCGTGCGCCGCCTCCAGCGCGCGCTCACGGCGACCGGCACCCTCGTCATCGTCGGCGGGGAAGGCGGGGATCGGTGGACCGGCGGCATCGCCCGCAATGCGCGAGCGGCCCTCCTGTCGCGCTTCTCCCGCCAGCGCCTCACCGCCTTCCTGAGCCGCGAGCACCACGACAGCACCGACCGCCTCGCGCGGCTCCTCGACAGCGGCGCCGTCGCTCCGGTGATCGGCAGGGTGCACCCGCTCACCGAGGCCCGGCGGGCCCTCGCCGATCTCGCCTCCGGACGAACGACCGGCAAGACCGTCCTCACCATCCACCCGGCCAACGCCTAGCGACCACCGCCCTCACCGATAGGAGAAGCCATGTCCCGCACCAGCGTCAGTCCCCGTCATCCGTCCTCCGCTGCGTACCCCGCCCCGGGGTCCCCGAGCGGGCACACGCGCCGCGTGGCGCGTATCGCCGGAGTGTCCTACCTCGTCATGTTCGTCCTGGCCATCGTGGCGAACTTCCTCGTCGTCGAGGGCCTGGTGGTGGACGGCGACGCAGCCGCCACCACCGCGAACATCGTCGACGGGCGAGGCCTGTTCCTCGTGGGCGTCCTCGGCTTCGGAGTCATCGTCGTCCTCGACATCGTGCTGTCGTGGGCGCTCTACGTGGTGTTCCGCCCGGTCGACCGCACGCGCGCGCTGTGGATGGGGGGCCTTCGACTCGCTTACAGCGCCATGCTCGCGGTCGCCGTCCTGTTCCTCGCCCATGCCTTCGCCACGACGGGTGCAACGGCGCTCGACGCGGCCGGCGCCGACCAGGTGATGGGCGACATCGACACCTTCCAGACGATGTGGAAGCTCGGACTGGGGATCTTCGGCCTGCACCTGGTGCTGCTGGGCAGTCTCGTGATCCGCTCGGGCTTCGCCCCCCGCGTGCTCGGCTGCGTCCTCGTGTTCGCGGGCGTCGCCTACGTCGCCGACACCGCCGCCCGCCTGGTGCTGCCGGACTACGAGTCGGTCGCAGGGCTGTTCCTCGCCCTGGTGGCGCTGCCGTCGATGGTCGGCGAAGGCTGGCTCGGGTTCTGGCTGCTGCTGTCGCGACGTATCCCGTCGGGCGAGAGCACCCGCTAGTGATCGCTCTCGCTCTCGGCATCCATGACGGCCTGAGCGATGCCCCGTGGTCGTCCCGCACGGACCCACAGGGCGTAGAGCAGGCCGGCGATTCCGAGGGCGGCGGCCAGCGACACCGTCGGATACCCGCGCAGGAGGTTGATGAACAGGGTGAAGGCGATGACGACGGCGCCCCCGATGCTCAGCGTCATCGCCCACGGCCGGTGCTCCTGCCACTCGAAGCGGGCCATGGCGACCAGGCCGACAAGGAAGCTCACGAAGACGGACACCGCGTAGAACAGCACCAGCTCCTGGTCCTGCGCACCGGCGATCACCACAGCGCCGACCGAGACGAGCAGGAAGACGGCGACCGCCCAGTACGGCGTGTGGTGGCGGTTCGCGGCCCCCATGCGATGGTGAAGGATCCCCGTCTCATGGCCCTCCGGATGAGTGCGTCGGGCCAGCGCCTTGAGCAGGCCGGGGCCGGCCTGGAACGACGAACTGGCCGCGGCCAGGAGCAGCAGCGCGGTCATCACCTGGAAGATGGCGTAGAGGCGATGGCCCACCGACGCCTGGGCGATCTCGGCGATCTGCGTCGACTCCGGCGGCGGGATCCCGATGCCGAGGCGCACGGCGACGACCGTGAGGCCGAGGGTCAGGGTGCCGACGATGCCGAGGGTCAGCCAGAGCGTGATTCGACCGAAGCGCCGCCGTCCGGCGTCGTCCAGCTGCCCGAGCTGCGCGATGGCCGACGACGGTGCCTCGACACCGGTGGCCAGGGCCATGGCCACCGGGAAGGCGAGCAGGATGGCGACCGTCGCGGGATGTCCGGTGCCCGGCGACGGTGTCGACGGCGCCGCCTCCGCGGTGAGCCCACCTGTGAGGATCAGGGCGCTCACGGCCACGAAGGCGATCGTCATCGCCGCGAAGACGGCGCGGCCCAGGTGCCCGAACCACGTCAGGGCGGCGACGGCGATCACCACGACGACGGCCAGCGGCACGCGCCACGGCGCCAACGAGGGGAGATAGGCGATCACGGCGGACGCGGCCGCTGACACGCTGATCGCGATGGTGAGCACGAAGTCCACGATCAGCGCCCCGATGGGGATGAAGGCCCAGGCCTCGCCGAACGCTGAGCCCGCTGCCGCTGCCGCGCCACCGCCTTCGGGGAAGCGCGCGACCAGCTGGTGGTAGTTGGCGATGACCACCGCCACGACCGCGACCACCAGGGCCATCGTCGGCAGGAGCAGCGACAGGTCCCCGCCGAGCGCGCGCAGTGCGGCCTCGATGGCGTAGGCCACGGACGACACCGGGTCCGCCATGACGGCGAAGGCGAAGGCGATGAGAAGAGCGGGACGGCTGTAGAGGAGGGCCCGGGTGCGACGGTTCGACGAGGGCGCCGATGTCGTGGCAGGGCGATCCAAGATCAATCCTCCAACGGTCGGACCCGTGCCGACCAGTCTTCCCGGCTCACCGGCCACGACTGTACGCCAGCCCGAAGCCCCTTCATTCCCTGCCCTCGGGTGCAAGGATGCAGCGCGTGACGGCGCAGCGCAGACTCGGCCGCGGCACGTACATCGGGTACGCGAGCGGATCACTCGCGACCGGCACGTTCGGGACGGTGCCGGGGCTGCTCCTCCTGTACTTCCTCACCGACACGCTCGGCGTCGCAGCCGGCGTCGCCAGCGTGGCGGTGCTGCTGCCCAAGCTCTGGGACGTGGTCTGGAACCCGCTGGTCGGCGGCTGGTCCGATCGCACCCACACCCGATGGGGCGCGCGTCGCCCATGGATGCTCGCCGGCGGGCTGCTCCTGCCCGTGGCCTTCATCGCCATGTTCGCCGCTCCCGCGAATCTCTCGCCGTCGGGAGCGGCGACCTGGACCGGCATCAGCTTCCTGATCGCGGCCGCCGCCTACGCGCTGTTCCAAGTGCCGTATGTGTCAATGCCGGCCGAGATGACCGACGACTACGCGGAGCGGACCACGATCGTGTCCTACCGGATCGTCGCGCTCACCGTGGGGATCCTCGCGGCCGGTGCAGTGGCCCCGCTGATCGTCACGTGGGCAGGCGATGGACGGACCGGCTACCTGGTCATGGTCATCGCCATCGCGGTCTTCATGGGCCTGAGCATGATCGGGGCGGTGTTCGGCACGCGGCGTGCCCCGCGGACGACCCGACCGTCAGGAGCCGGCTCGCTGATCACGGCGATCGCCGTCGCACGCCGCAATCCGTGGTTCTTGCGCCTGTGGGGCACCTTCGTCGTCCAGGCGCTGGCGACGGCGGCGACGCTCGCCGCCATCCCCTACTTCGCCACCTACATCCTCGGCGACGAGGGGGCGACGACGCTGCTGTTCGCCGGCCTCGTCGCCCCGGCCATCCTCGTGATGCCGCTGTGGACGAGGTACGGCCACCGCGTAGGGAAGAAGCGCGCCTACGTGGCCGCCTCCGTCCTGTACGCGATGGCCAGCCTGCTCCTGGTGGCCGGCAGGGTCCTGCCGACCGTGGGCGTCCTGCTGCTGGTCGTCCTCGCCGGCATCGGCTACTCCGGAATGCAGCTGTTCCCGCTCGCGATGCTGCCCGACACCGTCGAGGCCGATGAGGCCCGCGCCGGTGTGCGCCGATCCGGCCTCCTTACCGGCCTGTGGACCGCGGGCGAGACGGGCTCCTTCGCCCTCGGCCCGGCGCTCGTCGGCGTGGTCCTCGCCCTCGCGGGGTTCCTCTCCAGCGAGTCCGGGCAGTCCGTGAGCCAGCCCTCGAGGGCCATCGTCGGCATCCTGGTCTCCTTCTCCGTGCTGCCTGCCATCGCGATGGGCCTGTCCCTGCTGGTGCTGCGTCGCTACGACCTCTCCGCGGAGCGTCTCGCGGCGGTCGTCGAAGCGGCTGGCACCGGCACGGGCATCTCCCTTCCCGACCACGCACCCGACTCCTGACCACGGAGGGATCCGATGACACTGAACGAGAACGGGCGATCCCCAGGTGACGTCCTGAGCGACCTCGAGGCCCGCCACGCGCCGGACGTACCGACCCACGGCGGACGAACGTGGGCCTATGTCTACGACTCGGGGCTGCCCGATCTCGACCTCACCATGGACGCAGCGCGATCGATGTACACGGCCGTGAACGGCCTCGATCCCACGGTCTTCTCCTCGATCGTGGGGCTGGAGAACCAGGTCGTGGGCAGCGTCCTCGACCTCACCCAGGCGCCGCCCGACGCCGTGGGCACGTTCACGTCGGGAGGCACGGAGTCGTGCATGCTGGCCGTCAAGGCAGCGCGCGACGCGCGACCCGGCATCGCCCGCCCCAACCTCGTCGCTCCGGTGACGGTGCATGCCGCATTCGTGAAGGGCTGCGAGTACTTCGGGCTCGATATCCGACTCGTCCCGGTGGATCCCGTCACCTTCCGTGCGGACCCGGAGGCCATGGCGGCGGCGATGGATGAAAGCACCGTGCTGGTGGTCTGCTCGGCGGTGTCCTACGCGCACGGGGTCTGCGACCCCGTGCCCGAGATAGCCCGCACGTCCGCGGAGCGCGGCATCCCGTGCCACGTCGACGGGTGCATCGGCGGCTGGGTGCTCGGATGGTGGAGACGGATCGGCCTCCCGGTGCCGGAGTGGGACTTCGCGGTCGATGGCGTGACCTCGATCTCGGTGGACCTGCACAAGTACGCGTACGCGTCCAAGGGCGCGTCGACCCTCCTCTTCCGAGACGCCGAGCTGCGGCGCGCGTCGTACTTCGCGTCCGCCGACTGGCCCGGCTACGCGATGATCAACACGACGATGCAGTCGACGAAATCCGCCGGTCCGCTCGCCGCGTCATGGGCCGCCTTCGAGTACCTGGGCGCCGACGGATACGCCCGGCTCGCGCAGCGCACGCGCGCGGCCACGGACGCGCTGGTCGCCGGACTCCCCGCCATTCCCGGGCTTCGCCTGCTGGGCTCGCCCGATGCCTCGCTGGTGGCGGTCGCCAGCGACGACCCGCGCGTCGACGTCTTCGTCGTCGCCGACGAGATGCGCGAGCGCGGCTGGTACCTCCAGCCGCAGTTCGCCTACGTGGGCCTCCCCCGCAATCTCCACCTCACGGTGACCGCCGCGAGCCTCGACAACGTCGAGCCGCTCCTCTCCGACCTGGCCGAGTCCGTGGCAGCAGCACGGATCGCACCCTCGGCAGAGCCGGCGCCCGAGCTGGTCGAGGTGGCTCGTTCTCTCGACCCGTCCACGCTCACGCGTGAGGAGTTCGCGGGCCTGCTGGCCTTCGCGGGCCTGGATCCCGCAGCCGTGGTCGGCGGCGGACTGCCGATGCGCATGGCGGGGGTCAACCACCTGCTGGAGGTGATGCCTCCGCGGCTCCGCGAGCGCATCCTGGCCGAGTTCATCGGCCTGCTCTACACGCCCGTGCGGGACTGACGCCGGCCCGGATCAGGTCGGTCGACTCCTGTCGGCTCAGGTGGGGCTCAGGCTGGGTGTGATCTCCTCGCTGCGTGTCCAAGGCCACCGTCGCGACGAGACCTGCCCGCAGAACGACTCCCGCCCCGACCCCGCCTCGGGACATCTGGCTCCGGCGGATGACCGAGGTCGGCTGGGTCCTGCTGCCCCTGCGCCTGTTCCTCGGCATCACCATGATCTACGCCGGGCTCCTCAAGTTCTTCGACCCGGCCTTCCTGGACCCCACCTCCCCGAACGGTGTCCGCAGCCAGATGCTGGCGGCGGCGCCCGGGAGCCCCATCGGGCCTCTCGTGACCTTCTCGGCGGACCATGCTGCGCTGTTCGGGCTGACGATCGCCATGGGCGAGCTGCTCGTGGGCCTGGGCGTCCTCCTCGGACTGTGGACGCGCATCGCGGCCCTCGGCGGGCTGCTCCTGAGCCTGTCGTTCTTCCTCACCGTGAGCTGGGGGACGTCCCCCTACTTCTTCGGCCCGGACATTGTGTTCGTGTTCGCCTTCACTCCCCTGATCATCGGCGGCGATGGCGGCCTGTACTCGCTGCAGGTGGTGATCCGCGACGCCACACGGCGCCGCATGCGCCTGGCGGTACCGCCGCCGGCCGATGAGTCGGCCCACGTCGCCCTGGAGGTAGAGCGCCGCACCCTGCTCCGTACCGGAGTGGTGGCGGGCGGCATCGCGGTAGGGGCCGCGCTCCTGGGCGGCGTGGGCCGGCTGACCGCCTCGGCGCGGCAGGGCGACGCCACAGCAGCGGCTCCCACCATGCCGGCCGGCACCACGACCACCACGACGACCACGACGGGCGGAGGAACGGCGAACGGTGTCAAGCTCGGGAAGGCCTCGTCCGTCCCGGTGGGCGGCGTGAAGGCCTTCACCGATCCGACGACGGGCGATCCCGCCTACCTGCTGCAGCCGAAGGCCGGCACGTACCTCGCCTACAGCGCGGTGTGCACACACCAGGGATGCACCGTCGGCTTCGACCAGCCCAGCGGGCAGTTCGCCTGCCCGTGCCACGGCGCGCGATTCGACGCCTCGAACGGAGACGCGGTGCGCGGCCCGGCGCGCCAGCCGCTGCGCAAGATCAACGTCACCGAGTCCAACGGCGTTCTCTACGCCGTGTGATCACCCAACAAAGGAGAAGGATGAACATCAAGCTCATGTCCGCCGCCGTAGCCGTGCTGACCGTCGGCACGCTGGGGCTCGCGGGATGCAGCAGCTCCAGCAGCTCGAGCTCGTCCGATGCCGTGGCCACGACGGCACCGTCGATGGCTCCCTCGATGGCCCCGTCATCGAGCGCCATGCCGAGCCAGAACGAGGCGACGGAGCCCAGCGCTGAGGCATCGGCAGAGGGGGATACCGCCAACTGACCGCGTCATCCTGACCCGGCGATGGTCACGCCCGGGGCACTCGCTTCTCCTTGCCTGAGCGAGCTGCCCCGGGCGTTGCCGTCTCAGGGAGGCGCGCGGCGCTAGTCCCCCTGGGAGCCCGGCCGAATCCCCGGATCCGCGGGGAGATCGGAGATCGCCTCGAGCCGGGTGCGCGGCAGGCCGGCACCCGTCCTCTGCACGTTCGCGACGAGCCCCTCGCGCAGGTAGCAGCGCAGGCTCCACAGCACGGGGGCCGACGCGGCCGACACGGCTGCGCGAACGCGGACGCGTCCCCCCGTGGCCTCGGTGACCTGGATGGCGGCGGAGCGCCCATCCCACAGGTCCGTGTCCACCAGGAGGCGATCGAGCTCCTCGCGCATCGCGTCCACCGAGACGGTCCAGTCGAGGTCGAATTCGACGGTGCCCACCAGGTCGGAGGCGGTGCGGGTCCAGTTCTCGAAGGGGGTGCTGGTGAAGTACGTCGACGGAAGGATCATGCGGCGGTCGTCCCAGATGCGCACCACGACGTAGGTGAGCGTGATCTCCTCGATCCGCCCGTACTCCCCTTCCACGATGACGACGTCATCCACGCGGATCGCGTCGGCGAAGGCCACCTGGAGCCCGGCGAAGACATTCGCGAGGGAGGACTGGGCGGCGATGCCCGCGACGATCGCCGCGAGGCCGGCGGACGCCAGGATCGATGCTCCCAGAGCGCGCATCCCGGGGAAGGACAGCAGGATCGCGGCCACCGCGACGATCACGATGATCGCGATGGCGAGCCGCTCGAGGATCTGCACCTGCGTGTGCACCCGCCGGGCATGGCGGTTGTCGGCCACGTCGATCGGGATCCGGGCGGTGATGCCGTCCTGGATCGAGCGCGTGACCTCGATGAGCAGCCATGCGGCTGCGACCACGACCGCGATGAAAATGAACTCCCAGAGGAGGCCGTCGGCCGGCCGGCCGATGGTCGCCTTGATGCCGACCCAGACACCGATGGTGATCAGCAGCAGGCGAAGGGGCCACGTGACGCGCTCGCTCAGGCTGGCGAGCAGCGCCCACCGGCCGCCGGAGGCACGCATGATCCTTCGCAGCACGGCGGCGGCGACGAGGGCCGCGACCACGCCGAGGACGACGGCCGCCGCCGGGACGACATATCGGGACACCACCTCCGTGGCGTCGGATGGGACGAGGGCGGCGGCGTGCAGGTTCTCGGTGGCCATCCCCTCGAGGCTACGTGAGCGGGCGACGGCTGCGCCACGACCCCCGTACTGCCGACCCATGGCAGCATGTGGCCGCGAGGTCAGGAGGCCGCATGAGGATCGCCATCGTGGGGTCCGGCCGCGTCGGCCAGGCCCTCGGACGCTGCTGGGCCGACACCGGCCACGAGGTCGTGTTTGGCGTGCGGGACCCCGAGGATCCGAAGCACTCGGGGCTCGGTGACAGGGCCGCGCCGGCTGAGGCCGTGTCCGGTGCGGACGCCGTCCTCGTAGCGCTCCCCTGGACCGCGACTGGGTGGGCAGCACCCGCGTGGTGAAGGCCTTCAACACCACCGGGTCGGAGAACATGACCGACCCCGACTATTCCGGCCAGCGGCCGGTCATGCTCGTGGCCGGGGACGACGCCGCCGCCAAAGGACTGACGATGGACCTCGCCGAGGGGATCGGGTTCGACGCCGTGGACGCCGGCCCCCTCGCCGCGGCGCGCGATCTCGAGCACCTGGCGATGCTCTGGATACGGCTCGCCTACTCCCTCGGCAACGGGCCCGACATCGCGTTCAGCCTGCTTCGCCGGGGGTGACGCGAGCGGCCAGCACCAGGCCGGCCGACCATCCCGGGGCCCTCCCGCGGACGGGGGGAACGACCGCACCGACGTCGATCCCGCTGCGGGCGAGCAGCCACGCGACCAGGGAGTTGGAGTTCCGCATGTCGCCGGTCCTGAGCTCGTCCCGTCCCCAGGTGGCCATGGGGACCTGCGGTGCCAGATCGAGGATCCGGCGGACCTGCTCACGCTGCGTCGTGACGCGCCGGGGGCCGTCCACCGCGAAGGCGAGGTCGGGGATCACGCCGTCCCGCCAGCAGCGCACCTGGTACCGGAAGATGCGGGAACGACCCAGCCATCGGAACGCGACAGGCCCTGTTCCGACGATGTCGGCGGCAGCGCTGCCGGAGCCCCAGGCCGGCGCCATCTCGATGACGTAGCGGTCGCCGTCAAGGTGGAGGACGAGGCCCGCGTGGTAGAGATCGCAGCGGGGTCGGCCCTGCATCGTGGCCGATATCGCCTCGAAGACCAGGCCGTTCCAGCGGACCACCGGCACCCTCGAACCCGCACCGAGGGGGATCCAGTACAGGTCGGCCCACGCACGTACCCCACCGTCGGACGCCTCGGTCATGGTGCTAGTTCCTGCTCGCCTGGAGCTCGTCGTGGGGATCGTCGAGCCGAGCCATACGGAAGCCGCGCTTGCGCGAGATCAGGACGGCCGTGATGACGCCCATGAGCACCCCCGCGATCAGCACCGTCGGGCGCGGTCCGATGGCGTCGGAGGTCGCTCCCCAGGCAAGACTGCCCAGCGGCGCGGCCAGCGTGAAGGTCATGAGCCGGATGGCGAGCACACGACCGCGGAAGGGATCCGCCACGATCAGCTGCGTCGCCGTGTTGATGGAGGCGACCACGCCGAGGAAGCAGGCTCCGATGACGACGGCGGCCACCAGACCGACGGCATAGCCCGGGGCCATCGCGAACACGATCAACGCGGCGCTGTAGACGACGAGGCCGATCGACACCAGACGACTCAGGGCGGGCGACCAGCGCGACCCCGAGACGATGGGCGCCGCGGCGAAGGCGCCGACGCCGAGGGCCGCATTCATGAGGCCGAGGGCCACGGGTCCGACGTTGAAGACCGCGCCGGCGAAGACGACGGTGAACGAGAACATGGGGTTGCCGAGGAAGCCGATCGTCGCCGCCACGACGATCGACATGATCAGCCCCGGCTGGGTCCGGACATAGCGCAGAGCACTGCTGAACTGCCGCGCCACGCTCGCCGTCTTCGGCGTTCGCACCGCATCCCGTCCTGCCCGCACGAGCAGGAGGGCGACGATGACGCAGCCGAACGACAGGGCGTTGATGCCGAACGCCCAGGACGGGCCCAGCGTGGCGAGCAGGACCCCCGCCAGGGCCGGCCCGATGGCCCGCGCGGCGTTGAACTGCAGCGAGTTCATGGTGACCGCGGACAGCAGGTCCTCACGAGGCACCAGGTCGTGCACGAATCCCTGCCAGCTGGGCATGCTCACGCCGTTGAGCGCCCCGATCAGCGCGACCAGGGCGAGCAGCAGGTACGGATCCCGGAGGCCGAGCGCCCACACCAGCCAGAGGCCCAGGGCGACCACAGCCATCGCCGTCTGCATGATGAGAAGGATCCGGCGGCGCGGATGGTGGTCGGCGAGCGAGCCGCCGAACGGGCTGAACACGAACATCGGCAGGAACTGCGCCGCCACCGACGCACCGACCCACAGGGCGGACTCTGTCAGCTGGAACAGCACGTAAGGCAGGGTCAGGTTGAGCAGCCACGAACCCGTGTTCGACAGCAGCGCACCGATCCAGAAGATGCGGTAGTCGCGGTGCCGGAACGCATTCATGGACTGTCCTGCGCGGCTCAGAGGTGAGTTCGGAGGGTGGCGAAGCCGGGGCCGAAGGCATTGGCGGCCAACGACAGGTGCCCTTCGCCGTCGACGAGGTGCGCCCGGGCCCCGGGGATCCGGGCGGCCAGCCACTGCCCATGGGCGAACGGCACCATGAGGTCCTCCGTCGCCTGCCAGACCTGGACGGGGCGCGAGACAGCCGTCAGGTCGAAGCCCCAGGGACGGGTGAACGCGATGTCGTCGTCGAACCAGCCCCAGATGCCGGTGGCCACGGACCACCGGATCTCGGCGGCCAGTTCCTCGCCGACCGCACTCCCCAGGTGGACCTGGTCGACGGCAGGGAGGAGGCTGCTCATCTGCTCGATGAACTGCTCCGCCGTCACCTCGCGCAAGGCGTCGCCAGCCTCGGTGAGGAAGGACTCCAGCGGCGCCTCGCCGTCGAGGGCGGCACCGAACTCCGCGATGTTGTCCTCGCCCATTCCCGCCAGGAAGTCCAGGTCGGCCTCGCCGAAGGGCCCCACGCCGGCCAGTGTCATGGCCGCCGCGCATCTCTCGGGCAGCAGGGCCGCCGTGGCAAGAGCGTGCGGCCCGCCGCCGGACCAGCCCATCGTCACGAAGCGCTCGTGGCCGAGATGGTCCGCGAGCGCCGTGACGAGCGGGACCACGTCGGCCACCGTGCGCCCGGGCTGGCGCGTGGACTCGCCGTACCCCGGGCGGACGAGCTCGGCGATCGTGAAGCCGTTCGCCGCCGCGGCGGCGACCATGTCGCGGGGGATGGGCCCGGCCGCCGGGGTGCCGTGGTGGTAGACGAGCAGGTGCTCGCCCTCGCCCTCGACGAAGAACTCAAGCCGATGACCGTTCTCGAGCATCAGGTGATCGAGCATCACGCCTCCTCCCCGGCTCACAGTAGGTCATGCGCGCGACCACCAAATGAGGTTGTCTGGGCCCATGAGGTACACCCCGCCCAGGATCCCCGCCGATGTCGGACTGCAGAGGGGCCTGGACTTCCTGGCCGCCATGGACAGTCGGCGCAGCGTCCGCATGTTCTCGAGCGACGACATCCCGCGCACGATGATCGAGACCGCGGTGGCCACCGCCAACACGGCACCGAGCGGCGCGCATCAGCAGCCGTGGACCTTCGTCGCGACTGACGACCCGGAGGTCAAGCACCGCATCCGCGTCGCGGCCGAGAAGGAGGAGCAGGAGAACTACGAGGGCGGTCGGCTCCCGGACGCCTGGCGGGAGGCGCTCGCCCCGCTGGGCACCTCGTCGGACAAGGCGTACCTCGACGTGGTGCCGTGGATCGTCGTGGCCTTCGCCCAGAAGTCGACACCGATGCCCGACGGTTCGCTTCGGAAGAACTACTACGTGACGGAGTCCGTGGGCATCGCCTGCGGCCTGTTCATCGCCAGCCTGCACGTGATGGGCCTGGCCACGCTGACTCACACCCCCAATCCCATGGGCTTCCTCACCGAGATCCTCGGCCGTCCATCGACCGAGCGGCCCTGCATCCTGTTCCCGGTCGGCTACCCGGCCGGGGACTGCACGGTCCCCGATCTCACCCGGAAGCCGCTGTCAGAGGCGCTGGTCGAGGTGCGCGGAAGCGATCGCGGTACTGCCCCGGCGTGACACCGACGAGGCGCCGGAACGAGCGGTGCAGCGTCTCGACGGTGGCGTAGCCGCAGCGACGGGCGATGCGATGCAGTCCGTCATCGGTCCGCTCCAGCAGCTGCCGGGCCAGGTCCACCCGCACCCGCTCCACATAGGCACCCGGACTCGTGCCGACCTCCCGCGTGAACAGCCGCTGGAACGATCGCGGTGCCATCCCGACGTGCTCTGCGAGGGCGGAGATCGTCAGATCGGCGTCGGGGTGGTCGGCGATGTAGGCGAGCAGGTCGAGGATCGTCTGGTCGGATGCCCGCTGACCCGCGAGGTGGGCGCTGTACTGCTGCTGCCCTCCCGCCCTCTGCAGGTACACCACGAGGTTGCGCGCCGCCTGGGCGGCCATCTCACTGCCGTGGTGATGACGGACGATCTCCAGGGCAAGGTCGATACCGGCGGTGACCCCGGCCGACGTCCAGACCCCGTCGCGCACGAAGATCCGATCGGCATCCAGTCGGATCCCCGGGTGCTCGGAGGCGAGCTGATCGGCCAGGGCCCAGTGGGTCGTCGCCTGCCGACCCTCGAGGAGCCCGATCTCGGCCAGCAGGAGGGCGCCCGTGCAGATGGACCCCACGTCGGCGCTGCGCGCGGCCAGTCCCGCCAAGGGGGTGAGGAACTCCTCGCCCAGGGCCGCGTCTCCCACGCTGAGCCCCCCGGCGATGAGCAGCAGGTCGGGCCGAAGAGTGGGGTCGCTGACCGAACGGGTCGCGAACAGGAACGGGCCGGCGGCCGTGGTGACCGGGCCCGGCTCCCGCGCGGCAAGCTCGACGGAGTACGGCGGCTCCTCCTCCCCGTTCTGCGCGGCGAGGTAGTTGGCGAAGTAGAAGACGTCCGCGGGACCGAAGACGTCGAGACCCTGAACCCCGTCGAACACCACGATGACCACCGATCGGCTGCGCATCGGACCATCGTCGAGGGGGACGTCGTTGGCGTCAACGTCCATGCCATGGCGATCTGCGCCAGCACTGTGGTCACCTTTCTGGCACGAATCGTCATTCATTGGCCCTAGACGCCACAACGGAACCTCGGCATCGTGTCATGAAACGCGATCTCGGTACTGATCGCGCCACGCCGACATCCGATCCGGAGGACCGCCATGACCATCACCGACTTCCCACCCACATCCCTCGACCACCACCCCCGTCGCCTGCCCCGCGCCGGCGGACTCGCGGCACTCGGCCAGGGGGCCGCATTCCTGGCGGGCATGGTCATGTACGTGCTCATGATCGCGCCGTGGGACGGCTACCGAGCGCCCGGAAGCTCGGCGGCCAGCAACGTCGCCCTGGTGGCGGAGCATCCGGTCGAGCTCCAGACCTGGTACGCGGTCATCTTCATCGGCTTCGGCCTCGCCCTGGTCGCCGGCACGGTGACCCTGCACGGCCTGCTCCGGGAGCGGGCCCCGGGCTGGGCCCGCGCCCAGACCGCGCTCGGAACGATCTGGGCGACACTCATGTTCGCGGTCGGGATGACCGCCATCGCGGGCGTCGACATGATCGCCGGGCTTGCCGACACCTCTCCCGCGGACGCCGCATCGACCTGGCTGTCGCTGGACCTGCTCCTCACCGGCATGGGCGGTGGCATCGAACTGGTGGGCGGCCTGTGGGTCGCCGCGGTCAGCATGGGCGCGCTGCGGACCGGCCTGCTGCCCCGCTCGATCAACGTCCTGGGCCTGCTCGTCGGCGTGATCGGCGTCCTGACCACCACGCTCGTGCTCGCCGACGAACTGACCGCGGCCTTCGGCGTCGGGGTGATTGCGTGGTACCTCGCCTCCGGAATCGCCCTGCTGCGCCGGTCCACGAGAAGCAACTGAACCCACGCGACGACGCAGAGGAGGAGAGCAGATGTCGTTCCGACAGAAGAGCATTTCCATCACCATGGTGGCCCTGGTGGTCGCTAGCGCCCTGTACGCCGCCATCGTGATCCCGCGACTTCAGGACGATGGGGCCATGGACACCGCCTACCAGGTTCCCCTGGCGGTGGCCGTGATCGTCCTCGTGCTGATCGCCGCCACCGGTCACGCGATCCTGGCGGCGAGGCAGCCGGGGGGGACGGGTCGGGCCGCCTCCGAGCACGAGCGGATCGCCCTGTGGCGGGGCCGCGCCGCAGCGGGCTACACGCTGGCGGTCACGACAGTCGGCGTGGCGGGCCTGGCCATGGCCGAGACGGCGTGGTTCTGGATCGCCAACGCCCTTGCAGCGGCGCTGGTGCTGGCCGAGCTGGTGGCCGGTGTGAGCACGCTGCTCATCCTCCGACGCACCGGCTGAGCGATGCGGGGCACGGCCGGGTCAGGAAGCCCATCGACCCTGGAGCGCACCCTCGACGAGCGCCTCGGCCCTCGCCAACCCGGCGAGCTCGGCCTCGTCGAAGCGCTGCTCGGCCACCGTGCCCTGCAGCCGCGTCAGCTGATCGGCAACCGCCTGCCGGTGGTCGGGACGCGCCGACGACGACGCGAGCTCCGCCAGGAGGGTGTGCAGCCGGACGAGCACGGCGGGATCGGACGCCCCATACCGACGCGGCTGGGACACGGCGAGGTCGAGGAGGTCCGCCAGCGTCGGTGCATCGACGAGGACGCGCACCCGGCCCTCCTCGTCCCGGAGCTGGCGGGGACCGGGATCGGCGGCGGCCAGCTCGCACAGCAGCGCACTGCTGTGCCCCAGCGCGTGGACGGCGGTCGTCGGGTCGTTGATCCCGGGAGACAGGGCCCTGACCGCGACGTCGGTCAGCTGCCGCAGCCCGAAGCCCAGGTCCTGTGCCGACGTCCGCTCGAAGCCGATGGTGAGCGCCCCGGCCACGTCCGACTGCAGCTGCGGGAAGCTCTCGGCGGGCACGCCTCCCGTGCCGTCCGCTGCCCAGGCCCGCCCCACCGGGGTCCCTGAGACGAGGGAGTCCCCCGGAGCGCGATCGATGGCGAGGCAGACGTCGAATCGCCGGGCCGCATCAAGGAGCGCGGACTCGTCGACTGACGTCAGGAAGCCCGACCGGCCGGCCACGAGATGGGCCGCCGTCGCAGGTGGCGTGAATGCCGTCGGCGTCGGGTCGACGTGATCCCCGTCGGGGAGCGCGGCCGCCAGGGTGAGCGAGGCCTCCCGGTGGACGTTGCGGAGCATCGTGTCGACCCGGATCTCGCGGACGAGGTGCGCGAGGAACCCGACCAGCGCCAGGACGCTGGCCACCGTGAGCAGGTACGCCATCGTCACGGACAGCTGCGGGACGAAGTCACCCTGCGCGGCCGAGCCGGATCGCACGCTCCTCAGGACCGTCAGCGCGTACACGAACGTGGCAAGGAGCAGGGCCAACGTGCCCTGAACGACTCGATCGGTCGTGAACGTCCTCAGCAGTCGCGGTGAGAACTGCGAGCTGGCCAGCTGCAGGGTGACGAGGGTCAGCGAGAACGTCAGCGCCGTGACGGTGACCAGGGACCCGGCGATGGCAGCCAGCACGGATCGGGCTGCCTCGGGGCCGCCGTCGAAGAGGTACGCGACGTGCGGGGCGAGCCCGCCCTCGTCGAGAGCGGCATCGAGTCGGGGCAGGGCCACGCCCGCGACGACCGCGACGAGGATCGCAAGGGTCGGCAGTGGCCACAACTGGGTCCGGATCGCGTCCCGGATCACGGCCCACCGACGCGACACCGCGTGGCCAGAGGGCATGCGACTCATCGTGTCAGACGAACGCGGCCGCGAACCAGCCTCCGAGGGAGCGCCAGCCCTCAGGCGGGCCAGATCCGACGACCGCCCCCCGGTGGGACGAGCAGGTCGACCGCGGCACGCTCGTCGTCCGAGAGCAGGGGTGCCGCACCTGCCTGCGCGTTCGCCACGGCCTGCCGCCCATCGCGTGCACCCGGGATCACAACGCTGACCGCGGGATTGCTGCGGACGAACCGGAGCGCGAACTCAGCCATGGACTGACCCTCGGGGACGACAGACCGCAGTCCTGCCACCACGCGCCGGTCATCGAGGTACTGACGGTTCTGCTCGGGGTCGTTGATCCAGTTCGCTCGGAAGTCGTTCTCGGGGAAGATCTGATGGGGCGTGAACTTGTCGGCGAGCAGGCCCATGGCAAGCGGACCGCGCACGATCACGCCGATGCCGTTCGCGGCGCAGTACGGGAGCGTCTCCGCCTCCGGGGTCCGGTTGAGGATCGAGTAGTCGATCTGCAGGGTGTCGCAGTCACCATCGGCGTTGAAGTACTTCAGGAGCTCGAGATCACTGGTGCTGACCCCCCAGGCACGCACCTTGCCTTGCTCCTTCAACCTGCGGAAGCCCTCGATGAACACGTCGGTGTTCGGCTCCCGGTAGTTGATGTGGCACTGGATCACGTCGATGACGTCCGTGCCCAGCCGCTTCAGCGAGCCCTCGACGCCGGTGATGAGGGCGTCAACGGTGTCGTACTGGGACCGGTCCGCCTCGCGGTCGAATCCGGTCCAGCCGATCTTCGTGGCCACGATGAACCGGTCCCGACGTCCCGCCATGGCGCGACCGAGCAGTTCCTCCGAATGACCGGCGCCGTAGACGTCAGCGGTGTCGAAGAACGTGATCCCGGCATCCAAGGACACCTCGATCGCATCCAGCGACCCCTGGTCCTCGACCGGCCCCCACTCACTGCCGGCAACGGCCCAGAGGCCGAGTCCGGTGTCACTGACAGCTATGCCCGATCGCGAACCCAGCGGACGGGTGGTCATTCCGGATGACATCTGGTCCATGCTCGGCTCCTCACGATGGCGATGTGCTCACTTGTCGACCATAGACCCGCGTCGCTGGACGATGGTCAGCCGACGGTGCCACGGACGCGAGCAGCCATGACGCGAGTGCCAGACTGGACCGCATGGAGTTCTCCGAGGTCCTTCGCCGTCGCCGGATGATCCGCCACTACACCGATGAGCCAATTCCCCAGGACGTCATCGAGCGGATCATCGCCTCGGCGCTGCGAGCTCCGTCAGCGGGCTTCTCGCAGGGCTGGGCCTTCCTGGTGCTGACGGAACCCGAGGACCGTGCCCGCTTCTGGCCACACGTGCCGACCCGCGTCGAGCAGACGCCGACCATGCAGCTGGCGCCGCTGGTGATCGTCCCGCTGGCGCACAAGGCCGCCTACCTCGCGCGGTATGCCGAGCCCGACAAGGGCTGGGAGGACCGCGCCGAGGCGCGATGGCCGGCGCCCTACTGGTTCATCGACACGGGCATGGCGTCCTTGCTCATCCTGCTGAGCGCCGTCGACGAGGGGCTCGACGCCCTGCTTCTTCGGCGTCCCCCCGGAGCAGCTGGACTCGCTCCGTGCCACTTTCGGCATCCCGGACGAGTACGCGCCCCTCGGCGGCATCACGGTCGGACACCGTGCACCGGACACGCCACCCCAGTCGCCGGCGGTGGACAAGCGCCGCCGTGAGCTGGAGTCCGTGGTGCACCGCGGCCAGTTCGGCCGGACCGACACGTAGGGCCCCAGCAACGCGTCAGGCGATGACGGCGTCGACCATCCGCTCGTCACCGGAGCCTGTGCGCTCCCGCCCGTCCACCCGGGCCGGCCACCAGAAGCGCTCGCCGAAGATGAACGCCAGCGAGGGCACGAGCACGGTGCGCACGAGCAGGGTGTCGAGCAGAACGCCGATGCACACGATGAAGCCCACTTGGGCCAGGGCGATGAGCGGCAGTACGCCCAGCACCGCGAACACGGCGGCGAGCAGGATTCCCGCGCTTGTGATCACGCCGCCCGTGGCCTTCAGAGCGGTGAGCATGCCGTCGCGCGTGTTGGACAGCATGGCCTCCTCTCGGGCCCGGGTCGCCAGGAAGATGTTGTAGTCGACACCGAGTGCCACCAGGAACAGGAAAGCCAGGATCAGCACCGCGTTGTCGAGCGCCGGGTAGCCCAGGACATTGGTGAAGATCCACCACGACGCACCCAAGGCGGCGAAGAAGGTGCCCAGCACGGTGGCCACCAGGAACACCGGCGCGAGCAGCGAGCGCAGCAGCAGGACGAGCACGCTGAGGACGAGCAACAGGACGATCGGGATGATGACCGTGGCGTCTCGCGTGGCGGCGTCCCTGCTGTCGAGCCGCGTTGCCGTGTCGCCGCCGACGACCGCATCCGCTCCCGGCACCGCCGCTACGGCATCACGCAGGGCGCGCACCTCGTCGTAGGACTCCGCGGTGCCTGGCTCGGCCGACAGCACCACGTCCAACTGCGCGACGTCGCCGGCGCTGGGACCCGGAGTCACGGACACCACGCCGGGCGTGGACGTGGCAGCCGCCGTGATCGCGTCGACGGACGCGGGGTTGGTGAGCACCGCCGCGGGCGCGGAGGCGCCAGCCGGGAACGACCGGGCGAGGGTCTCCTGGCCGAGCACCGCCTCCGGCTTCACACGGAACTGCTCGTTCTGGCTGAGGCCGACCTGCAGCCCGATGGCGCCGGTCGCCAGGATCACGAGGACGAGAGTGGCGCCCACGCCGACCACATGCGGCCGGCGACGCACGGACTCGCCGATGCGCCCCCAGAACTTCCCCTC
Organism: Actinomycetales bacterium; assembly: GCA_016125355.1. Lineage (GTDB taxonomy): Bacteria > Actinomycetota > Actinomycetes > S36-B12 > S36-B12 > UBA10649. Next base: position 110,052 of record WGLX01000004.1, read on the forward strand.
GCGGGGGACGTCGCCGACGCGCGGCACGAACGGCCAGAACAGTCCGCGGCCGAAGACCACCAGCGCAGCAGGGAGAACGAAGAGTCCGGTCAGCATCGCGACGATGACGCCCACGGCGGAGGCGAAGCCGATGGCCCGCAGGTTCTCCTGCTGGGCCAGCAGGAGGGCGAGCAGGGCGAGCGTCACCGTGGCCGCGGAGGCGATGATCGGCTCACTCGTGCGGCGAAGGGCGACCCGCATCGCGTTGAAGCGCGACTCGTCCTTGCGGAGCTGGTCTCGGTAGCGGGCGATGAGCAGCAGCGCATAGTCCGTCGCCGCGCCGAAGACCAGGACGCTGGTGATACCCGTCGCCGCAGGGTCGACGACGATCCCGAAGTGCGGTGCCACCAGGTCGACGAGCTTGAGGGTGGTCTGCTCCGCGACGGCGACGACGGTCAGGGGCACGAGCCAGAGCCAGGGGCTCCGGTAGGTGATGAGCAGCAGAGCAGCGACGATCCCGGCCGTCGCGAGGAGCAGCGTGGTGTCCGCGCCCTCGAACACCTTGGTCAGGTCGGCGACGATGGCGGGGCCGCCCGTCACCTGGGCGATGAGTCCGGCGGGCAGGTCGGCCGCCGCCGTGGTGCGGATCTCCGCGACCTTCGGGGAGACCGCCTCGTCGTTCGTCGTGTCGACCGGCACGGCGACGATCGCGACCTTGCCGTCCGCCGAGTACACCGGCGGCGCGGCCTGGCCGCCGACGCCGAGGGGGGCCAGGGCCGCGGCTCGGCCGGTCACGGCCTGCTTGTCCTGCTCGGTCAGCGCCGCCTCGTCCTCGCGGCTGTACACGACGATCGCCGGGGCGACGCCCTCGCTGGGCAGCGCCTGCTGGCGCAGTTCCGCCTCGGCGGACTGGTAGCTCGTCGGGAGTCCCGACGACACGAGCGGCGCCGCGGGCGTGGACGGCTGCACGGCGAAGATCGCGCCCACGATCAGCACGACGAGGCCCAGCAGCAGGAAGGCGTTTCGGCGGCGGGCGGCGTGCCCCGTCGGGAAGCTCACGGTGATACTCCTCTGGCCAGCGCGGCTCGCAGGGCCGCAGAATTTTCGCTAGTCTTTCTAGCGACATTCACAGTAATCGAGGTTCGCTAGATTGTCTAGTTATCACGCGGAGGCTGCCCGCGGGGGTGGCATGCCCCCACAGCCCCCCGGCGACTGGCCGGCGTCCGAGGTCACGGATGCGCTGTACGCCGTCATCCAGGCCATCCCCGATCTGCGGGTAGCGATCGCGCACCGCCTCGGACTCAATCCGAGCGAGGTCGACGCGATGGAGCACATCATGGGCAACTCGCTCGGCCCGGTGGAGCTGTCGCGCCGCCTCCACATGACCTCGGCCTCGTCGACCGTGCTCGTCGACCGGCTCGAGCAGGCCGGGCACGTCGTGCGCGAGCCCGACCCGGCCGACGGACGCCGTCGCGTCCTCCGCCCCACGGCGCAGGGCGCCAACGCCGTCTTCGGCGAGATCGGTCCGCTCGTCACGGACCTCGTCGAGGCAGAGGAGGGACTCAGCGCCCGGGAACGCGCCGTGGTCGTGAAGTACCTCAGCCGCGTCCTCGAGGTGCTGGAGCAGCACACGAACGAGGAGTGACGGAGACCGACAGTTCTCTGCCGCCATTTCCCTTGAATAGCAACAACTTTCGGTGGATTGAGGGTTGCGTTCCGTGGTCATGCCACACTAGAATCGAACACATGTTCGAACTTCCCGACGACTTCCTCGCGGACTGGCCGCCGCCGGTTCCGGAGGCTCCGGCGTGGCTGGACGACGAGTTCGAGGACCTGCCGGAGTGGACCGACAGCGATGCCCTGGCGACGGCGGTGTGCCGGCCGGCGGGCGTGGGTCAGTTGGCGAACCTGCTGAAGGTCGACCCGGCGGCGCTGTCGGCGGATGAGGCGGTGACCTTCGCCCAGCAGGTCAAGAGGGTGTCGGCGTTCCTTGCGGGGTTCGAGGCACGAGCCCTCGCCGCGGTGCAGGAGCGGCTGGTCGTCCACTTCGAGACCGAGAAGGCCGACCGCGCGGAGCGGGCGTCCGGGTTCGTGACCGCGGAGATGCTCGCCTCCGCCGAGCTCGCCGCGGCGCTGCGGCTGAGCCCCCGCGCCATGGACGTCCAGCTGGAGCATGCCGCGGACCTCGCCGGGCCGATGCGTCCCCTGCGCGATGCCCTCGAGGCAGGTTCGCTGTCCGCGGGTCATGTGTCCGCG
>WGLX01000018.1 GCA_016125355.1 Actinomycetales bacterium
CACGAGGCCGCCGACCGGGCCCGCCTCCTCGGCCTCCTGTAGCGCGGGGTAAGAACTACGCCTTGCGGCTGGAGATCACCGCATCGATGATCCCGTACTCCTTGGCGTCCTCGGCGGTGAGGATCTTGTCGCGCTCGATGTCCTGCTCCACCTGCTCCGCGGTGCGGCCGGTGTGCTTGGAGATGATGCCCTCCATCTCCTTGCGCATGCGCAGGATCTCGTTCGCCTGGATCTCGATGTCGGACCCCTGGCCGCCACCCTCGGTGTAGGGCTGGTGGATGAGGATCCGGCTGTGCGGCAGCGCGAACCGCTTGCCCGGGCTGCCGGCCGCGAGCAGGACGGCCGCGGCGCTGGCCGCCTGGCCGAGGCAGACCGTCTGCACCTGCGGCTTGACGAACTGCATGGTGTCGTAGATGGCCGTCATGGCCGTGTACGAGCCGCCGGGGCTGTTGATGTAGATCTGGATGTCGCGGTCGGGGTCGAGCGACTCCAGGGTGAGCAGCTGCGCCATGACGTCGTCGGCGGACGCGTCGTCGATCTGCACGCCGAGGAAGATGATGCGCTCCTCGAACAGCTTCGTGTACGGGTTGTGGATGCGCTCGCCGTTGGCGCTGCGCTCGCGGAACTCGGGGAGGATGTAGCGCGACTGCGGGCTGTAGAGGTTGTTCATGGCTACTTCGCCCCTCCCTTGTCGGACTTCGGGGCGTCCGCGTGCGTGCTGTAGACGTGGTCGATGATGCCGTACTCGCGGGCCTCGTCCGCATCGAACCAGCGGTCGCGGTCGGAGTCCTTCTCGATCTGGTCGAGGGTCTGGCCGGTGTGCTCGGCGATGAGGTTGGCCATGCGCTTCTTGATGAAGAGCATCTGCTCGGCCTGGATCTTGATGTCGGACGCGGTGCCCCCGAGGCCGCCGGACGGCTGGTGCATCATGATCCGGGTGTTCGGGGTGGCGTAGCGCTTGCCTGCCGCGCCCGCGCAGAGGAGGAACTGGCCCATGCTGGCCGCGAGGCCCATGGCGACGGTGGCGACCGCGTTGGGGATCAGCTGCATGGTGTCGTAGATGACCATGCCGGCGCTGATCGAGCCGCCGGGCGAGTTGATGTAGAGGGAGATGTCCTTCTCGGGATCCTCCGCCGCGAGCACCTGCAACTGCTTGGCGATCCGGTTGGAGTTCTCGTCCATGACCGGGCCCTCGAGCCAGATGATCCGCTCGCGCAGCAGCCGCTCGTCGAGCATGTCGCCGAAACCGGTCATGCCCCCGCCCGCTCCGCGCGAGCTCGGCACGTAGATGTCGCTCACCTGAGCCTCCTGTCGCGGGTGCCCGTTGGTACCCGTCATCCGACCCTAACGTGGAGCCTGCCGTGCGGCTTCCCCAGCCACCGGGCAGTTCGCCCGTGGCTGAACCCCGGCCGCGCGAGGTGGTGGTTGGGTGGGGTCATGAACGGGGAGGGTCGGCGGCCGTGGCATGCCGTGCTGGTCACGCTCGTCGCCTGCCTCGCCGCCCTGACGGTGCTCGCCAGCCCGGTGCGCTACACCGAGGCCGACACCCGCGGGACGCTGCTCGTCAGCGAGCAGCTCGTCCGGCACGGGACCGTCACCCTCGACGCCTTCGGTCGCGACTACCTGGCCTCGCGCTACAACTTCTACGAGCGCGACGGCCACTACTACGACTACTTCCCGATCGGCACGTCGCTCGTGGCCGCGCCGTTCGTCGGCCTCGCCATCGTGGCAGGCGTCGACGTCTTCGACCATCGTGCGCAGCTCGAGATCGCTATCGCCTCCCTGGCGGCGGCACTGACGGTCCTGCTCCTGTTCGCCGTGGCCCGCCGGTTCCTGCCGTTCGCGACGTCACTGCTGCTGGCCGCCGCCGCCTGGTGGGGGACGACTCTCGCCTCGACGGGCGGGACCGCCCTGTGGTCCCACGACTTCGCGGTCGTCTTCGCGCTGCTGGCCCTGCTCACACTCGTGCGGATGACACAGGGCGAGCAGTGGCGCCTATGGCCCCTGCTGTCGGCGGCCTTGTTCGCCGCCTACCTGTGCCGTCCGACCATGGCGCTCCTGGCCCCGTTCGCCCTCGGCCTCGTCCTCGTGAGGCGACCTGCCGCGGGCGGCAAGGCGGTGGCGCGGCTGGCCGTGCTGGCCGGCGCGTTCGTGCTCGCGAGCAACCTGCTGTACGGCGCCTGGCCCCCGCCGTACTACCAGCCGCAGCGGCTCGGCACCGACACGTTCGGGGAGGCGCTGCTGGGCCACCTGGTCAGCCCTTCGCGTGGACTGCTCGTATTCACCCCCGTCCTCGTCCTCCTCCCCCTGTTCGCGATCCGAGCACCCGCGCAGGCGCGGCGCTATGGCGGCCTTCTCGTCGTGGCCCTCGGGTGGCCCCTCGCCCACTGGATCGTCGTCGCGCGGCATCCCCAGTGGTACGGCGGCTTCTCGTACGGTCCGCGACTCATGACGGACGTGCTGCCGGGGCTGTTCCTCGCCTTCGTGCTGGTGTGGCCGCGGTCGTACCGGACATGGCCCGCGCGACTGCTGGTCGGTGCCGCTGCCGTGCTCGCGGCGTTCGGCGTCTGGGTGCACACCGTGCAGGGCCTGTACAACGTGTCGACCGCCGCGTGGAACGAGGTCCCGCGCATCGAGGACGACCCCGCGAAGGCGTGGGACTGGCGCTACCCGCAGTGGCTGCAGACGCCGGAACGCGAGGCCGAGCGGCGCGCCGGGCTCGGTTAGGCGTCCTGGTCACTCCGCGCAGGGACGGGGTCAGCAGGGTCGGATGCGGCCTCGACGCAGCCCCCACCTCGCTGCTTGGACTGGTACATCGCCCGGTCGGCCCGCGCGAGCAGGTCGTCGAGGTCCTCACCCCGCCGGTACTCGGCAACCCCGACGCTGGCGGTCAGCGCCACCGAGTACGCGCCCACCGCGAGCGGCTCGGCGCCCAGGGTCGCGAGCATGCGGCGGAGGGCCGCGCAGCCCTGCGCCAGATCGCTGTCCGACAGGAGCACGGCGAATTCGTCGCCACCCATCCGCGCGGCCGTGTCGTCGTCGCGGAAGGTCGCCCGGCACGCGGCAGCCACGCGCATGAGCGCGTCGTCGCCAGCAGCGTGACCGTAGCTGTCGTTGATCAACTTGAGCCGATCGAGGTCGATCACTGCGACCGTCAGCGGACGGCCCCCCCGGTCCGAACGCGCGCACTCGCTGCGCGCGCGCTCGAGCAGCGAGCGCCGGTTCGGCATCTCGGTCAGGTCGTCGTAGGCGGCGAGACGACCCAGCTGGGCGCTCGCCTCCTGCAGCCGCCGCTCCACCGAGACCCGAAGGATCAGGAGGACGCTGAACGCGCCAGCGAGGAGGCTGGTGAAGATGAGGGGGTAGAGAAGGGCGCTGTTCCAGTCCGTCGGAACGACGGTGCGGTCGAAGGTCGGGATCAGCGTTCCGCGCAGGTACTCGACGGCCCTCACGACGTAGAGCACGGAGGAGGCGAGGAACAGCGCCGAGGCCAGGCGACGCAGCGCTCCGGGCGCGTCGCGCCAGCTCATCAACGCCCAGCCGGACAGTGCGAACAGCACCGCGTAGGCCAGGTTGCCGAGAGCGAACCGCCAGGCCGGGGACGCCAGCAGCGCGAGGACGGAGACGCCCATGACCCCGAAGCCGCAGACAACCAGAACCCGCCGGCCGAGGGAGCGTCCCGACATGGCCATGATCGCCTCACCCTGCACGAGGAGCCCGAGCCAGGCCAGCAGGTTGCCGAGGACGGCACCGAGCCAGACCGGCAACGCCCCGGCGAATCCCTGCAGGAGGACCCCGACGGCGACGCCCGCGTAGCCGATCGCCAGCAGCCCCGTGGCCGACCGGGCCTGGGGTCGATCAGACACCACCAGGAGGACGGCCAGCGCCCCGTAGGACAGCCCCACCGCCACGAAGAAGCTCAACGGGTCCACCCAGACCCCCCTCCCCTACGTTCTCCCCTCGGCCTGGACCGACCCGCAGGCTAGCCGCCGTTGATGGCCAGCATGCCCTTGAAGAGCTCGAAGACGAGGAAGGCCGGCCAGAAGAACGACTCGATGACCCCCCAGGGGTAGCCCCAGAACGTCTCCGCCTGCTGCCAGTTCCACACCACGGCCCCGAAGAACCCGATGCCGTAGACCGCACCCGCACCGCCGGCCGCCGCGCTGCTGCTCTTGGCCATCACGCCTCCCTGAAAAGCCCGACGCCCCGAGGCTATCCCCGGGGCGTCGGCGAAGCGCGGCAAGCCGCAGAAGGCGCGGCTACTTCTCCTCGTCGACCTCGACCTCGTCGACCTCGGTGATCTCCTCGATGACGTCGACCTCGACCACGTTGCCGTCCTCGTCGGTGTAGACGTCGACCTCCTCGTCGACCTCGACCATCTCGGGCATCCCCATGCCGGCCTGCGCCGCCATCGCGGCGTTGAGCTCGGCGTCGAGCGCCTTGAGGTCGACGGTGTTGCCGTCCTCGTCGACGACGGTCGCGTTCTCGAGCACGACGGCCAGCGCCTTGGCGCGGCGGATGTCCTGGATCGCCATGGGCACCTGGCCGGCGTCGACGAGCGCCTTGGCGAAGGCATCAGGCGACATGCCGTAGCGCGGCGCCTGCTGGATCAGCCACGCGGAGAGCTCGGACTCGCCGACGGAGACCTCCTCCTTCGCGGCGATCTTGTCGAGGATGAGCTGGCTCTTGAGCGACTCGCGGGCCTGCTGCTCGACCTCGGCGCGGTGCTCGTCGCTGCCCTCGTGGCCGTCGGCGAAGTGGTCCTCGACCTCGGCGGCGATGACGCCCTCCGGCAGCGGGATGTCGACCGACTCCATGAGCTCGTCGAGCACCTTGTTGCGGGCCTCGGAGCCCTGCTCGAGCCGCTTCATGCGGCCCACCCGCTCGGCGGTGTCCTCACGAAGCTCGTCGACGGTGTCGAACTCGCTGGCGAGCTGGGCGAAGTCGTCGTCCAGGGCGGGCAGCTCGCGCTCGCGCACCGCGGTCACGGTGGCGTTGACTGTCAGCGGGATGCCCGCCCAGTCGCCGTTCTGCGGGGTGAACTCGAAGGTGCGGGTCTCGCCCTTGGCGGCGCCGCGCACGGCCTCGTCGAAGCCGGGGAGCATGCCGTCGGTGCCGAGCTCGTACGACAGGGCGTTGCCGACGAGGTCCTCGACCGCGTCGCCCTCAGCCGTCTCACCCGCGATGTCGACGAGCAGGACGTCGCCGTCCTCTGCCGCGCGGTCGACCTCGTTGAGCGTGGCAAAGCGGCCGCGGAGCGCGTCGAGCTGCTCGGCGACCTCGTCGACCGACGCGGTGGCGTTGGAGACGGTCACCGTGAGGCTGTCGTAGTCGGGGAGGTCGAACGGCGGCACGATGTCCACCTCGGCGGTGAACGTCACGTGCTGGCCGTCCTCGATCTCCGTGACGTCGACCTCGGGACGGCCCAGCGGCACGAGGTCGTTCTCGCGCATGGCGTCCTCGTAGGCCTTCGGGACGGCCTCGTTGACGGCCTCCTCGAGGACCGCACCACGGCCGAAGCGCTGCTCGATGACGCGGGCGGGGACCTTGCCCTTGCGGAAGCCGGGGACGTTGACCTGCGAGGCGATGCGTCCGTAGGCGGCGTCGAGGGCTGGCTTCAGCTCCTCGAAGGGCACCTCGACCGTCAGCTTGACTCGGGTCGGGGACAGGATCTCGACGTCGCTCTTCACAGATGTTCCTTCTCGTTGGGTGGATACCGAGGAGCGGGGGCTCCGCGTGGTCGGGGCGGGGAGACTCGAACTCCCGATCTCCTGCTCCCAAAGCAGGCGCGCTAGCCACTACGCTACGCCCCGCGTTGGCCGCGACGATTCTAGGGGCTGCGCTCCCTTAACCGAGTGGCGGGTTGTGCTGCCCCAACGGTGGTTTGGGACAGCACAACCCGCCACTCGGCGCTCAGGGGGTGCGGGCGGTGAGGGCTCGTGAGATGCGGGCCACCATCGCGCCCGGTCGGCGCAGGTCGTCCGCAGTCAGCACGATGACGAGCCAGCCGGCCGCCTGCAGGTCGTTCAGCCGCTGAGCGTCGCGCCGTCGCTGACGCTCCTCGCGATGCCCCGCTCCGTCGTATTCGACGATAAGCCGCGCCCCCGGCCAGCACATGTCGACCCTGGCCAGCCATACCCCGTCGGCGAAGATGTCGGGGTTGCACTCGGGCGCGGGAAGGCCGTCCAGAAGCACATGCGCCCGCACCAGGGATTCCCCTGGGGACTCCGCCTTCGGATCCAGCAGCGGGAGGGACTGGCGAGCCCCAGCCACTCCTCGTCGTCCTCTCCCCCACCGCACCATGCCGCGGAGTTCGCGTTCGGTGGCCAGGCCGGTGCGGAGAACGGCGTCCCCCATCGCCACCACGTACGGCACGAGAAGATCGGCGGCGCAGTCGAGCCAGGTCCGCGCCGGCACCGTGACCAGCAGTCCACGGTGATCAACGAGGTGCTGCGGAGGAAGGCGGACGCGCCGTCCCCGAACTCCTCGACGGTCGGGATGCGCCGATCCCGGCGGAACCGCGACGACAGTCGGGGCATCCTCGGCGAGGCCCAGCCACGGGGGAAGGGGCAGCCCCCAGTGAAGGGCAGCACTGGCATTCGTGAGCACGGCGCCCGGCTTCGAGGCGCCGAGCGTCGCCTCCCACAGCGCTCGACGGGGGTCGACGGCGTCCAGGCTGACGCGAGCGCCTCTTGACGGGGCCGCGAATCGGGCGGAGGCCGCCTGAGCGCGGGTCAGCCCCGCGCCGCCCGCCGCGCCCACCGTGAAACCGCCATGGCTGCTGTCGAGTGGGAGGGTCATGCTCACGGTCTACGTCCGGCCCATCACCGCGTCGACCCGTGCGCATCACCCTGTGGACGGCCGACCACCACGCTTCCCTCGCCGAGTGGCGGGTTGTGCGGGTCTGAGCGCAGCGAAAGCCCGCACAACCCGCCACTCGGCCCGTAGTCACAGGCCGGACGGGTAGGTCTCCGGCGGCTCCCCGAGGTCCCACAGGGGCGTGCGCTCGAGCGGATGGAGGGCATGCGACCTGTCGACGTGAATGACCGCGTCGAACTGCCGGCCGAGATCGGCATGGAACCAGTGGCTGGTGCGCTCGGTCTCCGGGCGATAGATCACCCCGATGGCCCGCTCCAAGAGGTTGTCGGGCAGGGACACCTCGTCCGTGGCGAGCCAGAACGCATCCCCATGCGCGCCGACGAGCCCGTGCAGCAGGTCCTCATAGCTGTCGGGCAGGGCACGCCGGACTCGCTTGCGCTCGGCGATCCCGCCCCACTCGCTGGCCGCCGTCACGGTGCCATGGTGCGTCGTGAAGCCGATGCAGAAGCAGTCGTCGCCGACCCGCTCGCGCACCAGCTGGCCGACGGTGACCTCGCCATGCCGGCCCATCTGCGTGTGCCGGGCATCGCCGACGTGCGAGTTGTGCTCCCAGACGACAACCTTGGCCGGACGCCGCGCGGAGAGGTGCTCGGTGAGCGCCTGCAGCGTCTGGGCCATGTGGGTGTCGCGGAGGTTCCACGACGACACGTTGCCGCGGTACATCTGGCGGTAGTAGTGCTCGGCGTTGAGCACGAGCCGGGCGTTCTGCTCGGCGAAGAAGAAGTCGTCCTGCGCGAGCCAGCCGTCCTGGGCGAGCAGCGCGTGCCGACGCTCCCGCAGGTCCAGCAGCTGCTCGATCACCTCGTGCTCGCACGGTGCGGCGTAGTCCATCGATACCGCATGGCCGTAGCGCTGGCCCTCGCCCTCGAAGAGGTCGAAGCACGCGTAGCGCGCCCGCGCCTCCCGAGCGGCAACCGGCTCGCGGCGATCGAGGTAGGAGACGACGGCATCCATCGAGGCCCGCATGCTGTAGAGATCGAGGCCGTAGAAGCCCACCTTGGCCTCGTCGAAGGCCTGCGCGTCGTTCCAGGCCCGTAGCCACTCGAGGAACGCGACGACGTCCTCGTTGCGCCACATCCAGGCGGGGAAGCGGCGGAAGTCGGCGAGGGCCTCGACGGCGCCGTCGTCTCCGGACTGCCCACGGACCCACCGGTTGACGCGGTAGGCATCCGGCCAGTCGGCCTCGACGGCCACGGCGGTGAAGCCCTTCTCGTCGATGAGGCGCCGGGTGAGACGCGCCCGCTCGCGGTAGAACTCGTGGGTGCCGTGCGAGGCCTCGCCGATGAGGACGTGACGGCGATCGCCGATCCGCTCCAGGAGCCGGTCGTAGTCGTTCCGCCCGCCGGTGACGGGCGTGAATCCCGTCATGCCTCCACTGTGCGCCGCGCCCGGCGCCGAAGCAAGGCGAGGGCCCGAGGGCGGACGGGACCTTGGACGGGTTCCCTCGTCGGGCTGACGGTGGGACGATGGCCGCGGTGGGGGCTGCACCACGTCGCGGCCCACCGCCCGCAGCAGCGGACGGGGCTCCACGACGCGGTCGGTCTGACGACCCCGCCGGGGAGGTGCTCGATGTTCCGAGACCGCAGCGACGCTGGCCGCCAACTGGCCGCCCGACTCGCCACCTACGACCTGCCGAATCCCCTCGTCCTCGGCCTGCCCCGCGGCGGGGTGCCCGTGGCGGCCCACGTGGCCGACGCGCTCGGCGCCGAGCTCGACGTGCTCGTCGTCCGCAAGCTCGGGGCGCCCGGCAACCCCGAGTACGCCATCGGTGCCGTCGGCGAGGACGGTGCCCTCGTCGTGGACCACTCCGCGACCCGCGCGCTGCGGGTGACCCGCGACCAGCTCGACCGCATCGCCGAGGCCGAGCGCCGCGAGATCGCGCGGCGCGTCGAGGCGTACCGCGATGGCGTGCACCAGCTCAGCCTCGCCGGCCGCAATCTCATCATCGTCGACGACGGCCTGGCCACCGGGTCGACGGCCGCTGCAGGCGTGCGGGTGGCCCGGCATCTCGGTGCCGCCCACATCACCGTGGCCGTCCCCGTCGGGTCCGTCCAGGCCGTGGACTGGCTGCGGGGCATGGCCGACACGGTCGTCTGCCTCGACACCCCTGAGCCGTTCTATGCCGTCGGTCAGCACTACACGGACTTCGCGCAGGTCTCCGACGCCGAGGTCGTCCGGATCCTGAAACTGCATCCGCGGCACGACGATCGCCGGCAGGTGCCGGCACGCTCCACGTCGGAAGACGTCGAGATCACCTGCGAGGGGCTGCGACTGCCCGGGCACCTGCACATCCCGGCCCGCGCACGCGGCGTCGTCCTGTTCGCGCACGGCAGCGGCAGCAGCCGACGGAGCCCCCGCAATGTCTCCGTCGCCAAGCAGCTCCAGAGTGCGGGCATCGGCACGCTGCTGTTCGACCTGCTGGCAGAGGATGAGGCGGACAACCGGGCGAACGTGTTCGACATCGAACTGCTCGCGGAGCGGCTGCTGCAGGCAACCACGTGCGTGCACGACATGGCCGAGGCGGCTGGACTGCCCCTGGGCTACTTCGGCGCATCCACGGGCGCAGCCGCGGCCCTCGTCGCCGCGGCGGAGGCGCCGGACCACATCGCGGCCGTCGTCTCGCGGGGCGGGCGTCCCGACCTGGCCGGCGTGTGGCTGGAGAAGGTGCAGGCTCCGACGCTGCTCATCGTCGGCGGCCGCGACTACCCGGTCATCGACCTCAACCGCCAGGCGCAGGCGCAGCTGCAGTGCCCGAACCTGCTGGAGATCGTGCCGGGCGCGACGCACCTGTTCGAGGAGCCGGGCACCCTGGCGCAGGCGGGCCGCCTCGCCCAGTCGTGGTTCCTCCGGCACTTCGCCTGAAAGCACCGAGCGTCGATGTCTCCGGCGCTACCGTGGGGCGAGGCCGATCGAAGGCACCGGCCGGAAGGGGGACTCCCATGCGTCGCGTCCTCGTCAGCGCAGCTGCCGCATCCGGCGCCGTTGTCGGATTGCTGGCCGTCTCCTCACCCGCCCAGGCGGCGCTCGCACCGCCGGTGGTCGCGACGCCCAATCAGGTGTGGGTCCAGGAGTACCAGCGCGCCAGTGCCGACGCCACGTGCGACAACCCCCCTGCCGCGCTCGACATCCCCTGGCAGAGCGACTGGGATCCCGCAGAGATGACCTGGACCCCGTCGTGGGCGCAGTGGCCGAACGGCGGCGAGGGCGGGTGGGTCTGCACGCGGTCGATCACGTGGGCCCAGGGCACGTACCACCAGTACTTCTCGTAGGAGCGGGGCACGGCCCGCGCGCCTTCGTCACTTTCGTCCCATTCGCCCCTACCGTTGACATGTGCATCGTGCTTCCCCCACGTTGCTGCTCCTCGCAACGTGCCTTGCCGGTTCGCTGCTGACGGCCTCGCCCGCGGCAGCGGAGGATGACGCGACGCCTACGCCCCCGCCGGCGCTGCTGTCGCCGACGCCCTCGTCCAGCGAGACCTCGGCCGCTCCGACCGACGAGGCACCACCGGATCCCGTGCCCACCTTCGATGTCACCGGGCCGTCGCCGCTCAGCGCGCCCGGGCGGGAGGGCGACCAGCTCATCAGCACCAACGTGGTGATGGCGGCGACCACGGGGACGACCGAGGCGGCGCCGTCGGTGACGCCGCCTCGCACCCGGCTGCCGCTGTCGAAGGGCCACTACGGCCTGATGGTCGCGACCCTGCAGGAGCGACTCGCCTGGCTGGGCTACCCCACGCCTCGGAGCGCGCGCGGCGCGTTCGGCACCACGACCCGCGCGGCCGTGAAGGCCTTCCAGTCCAAGAACTGGCTCACGCCCACCGGCACGGTCGATCGCCGCACCTGGCGGATCCTCACGAAGCAGTCCACCCCGGTCGGCCAGCTGCCCAAGGCGTGCACGTCGGTGCGGATGGCGCTGTGCATCGACAAGACGGCGAGCGTCCTACGGCTGGTCCGCCAGGGCAAGGTGACCCTCACGACCGACGCGCGGTTCGGCCGGCCAGGGATGGAGACCGACGAGGGCGTCTTCCGCATCCACGAGAAGTCGTACAACCACACGTCGAGCATCTACGGCTCGTACATGCCCCGCGCGATGTTCTTCAACGGCGACGAGGCCGTGCACTACTCACCGGACTTCGCGGCTTACGGGTACCTCCACGGATCGCACGGCTGTGTCGGTGTCCGCGACCTGGCCGTGGCCACCCGACTCTTCAACACGGTTCCGGTCGGCACCCGCGTGGTCGTCTACTGGTCCTGACGACTGGGGCGCGGGTGCTGCGCCCGCCGGCCGCGGAGCCTGGCGGCGGCGCAGGACGAGGGCGAAGGCGATGAGGGTCGGCACGACGTAGGCGACCCAGACGATCACCTCGAGCCACGTCATCGTCGGCGACAGGCTCAGCAGGCCGCGGACGAGCGTCGCGACGACGCCATCGGGGGGGAAGGTGCCGCTGACGTCGATCGCGACGCTGCCCTCACCAGGGAGCCACCCAACCTCCTGGAACTCGTGCACGGCGTAGCGGAGGATGCCGCCGGCGACGAGGACGAGCAGCGCCCCGGTCCAGGTGAACAGCGCTGCGAGGTTGAGCCGCACGGCACCCTGGTACATCAGCACGCCGAGGACGACCGCCGTGGCCAGCCCGAGCAGTGCCCCGACGACGGAGGCGGTCCCGTCGCCCGAGGCCCGGATGCCGGCCCACAGGAAGATGGCGGTCTCGAGGCCCTCGCGGATGACCGCGAAGAAGGCGACCATCGCCACGGCCACGGTGCTGGTGGCCAGGGCCTCGTCGAGGCGTCCGTGGAGATGGGACTTGATGTGGCGGGCGTTGATCGCCATCCAGAAGATCATCCAGGTGATCAGGCCGACCGCGAGCACCGACGTGATGCCGGCGAAGGCCTCGGCCGCCTTGTCGCCCAGCTCCTCGCTCACGAACGTCATGGCCAGGCCGAGCGCGACCGACAGGCCCACCGCGATGCCCACGCCGAGCCACAAGCGGCTGAGCGCGTGGCGGTTGTCGGTGCGGACGAGGTAGGCGACGAGGATCGCCACGATGAGCGCGGCCTCGAGGCCCTCGCGCAAGCCGATGAGATAGCTGCTGAACATGACGTCCTTCGGAGATCGTGGGTGGCTGGCCATGCTTAGGTTGCCCTAAGTAAGGGTACGCTAACTTAGCAGGATACGGGGAGGCAAGCCGGTCGCGTAGCGTGTCCCCGTGCACAGCGACGCCGCCACCGTGACGGAGTACCTCGCTGCCCTCCCCGAGGACCGGCGGCGCGCGCTGGCCAAGGTCCGGACCGTCATCCGCAGGAACCTGCCGAAAGGCGTCATGGAGCGGATGAACTGGGGGATGATCGCGTACGAGGTGCCGCTCTCGCGATACCCGGACACCTACAACGGCCAGCCGCTCCTCTTCGCTGCCCTCGCCTCCCAGAAGAACCACATGGCGGTCTACCTCATGGGGATCTACGGCAGCGAGGACCTGCTTGGCCGGTTCGAGGACGCCTACCGGGCCACGGGCAAGCGGATGGACGTCGGCAAATCGTGCGTCCGGTTCCGCACGCTCGACGACCTGCCGCTCGACGTCATCGGCGAGGCGGTCGGCGCGGTCAGCCTCGAGGAGTTCCTCGCGATGCACGAGGCTGCGGCCTCGCTGCGCTCGTCCCGGAAGGGACGATCGACGCAGTGATGGACGGCCACCTCCTGTCCGTCGCCCGGCGGGTCAAGGGATTCATGCCCGACGCGGAGGGGCAGGACCTGCACCAGGCCGGCCTCGAGGGCGGTCGCCTGGGGCCGTTGCTGGAGATCGGCTCGTACTGCGGGAAGTCGGCCGTCTACCTCGGATCCGCCGCCCGGGCCGCCGGCACCGTGCTGTTCACCGTCGACCACCACCACGGATCCGAGGAGAACCAGGCCGGGTGGGAGCACCACGATCCCGAGGTCGTCGACCCACGCTCCGGGCGCATGGACACGCTCCCGTTCCTCCGGCGCACCCTCGAGGACGCGGGGCTGGAGGACTTCGTCGTGGCCGTGGTGGGCGAGTCGACGACGGTGGCCGCCCACTGGGGCACGCAGGTCGGGCTGCTGTTCATCGACGGCGGGCACGCGCTCGACGTCGCCATGGCCGACTACGACGCGTGGGCGCGGTTCGTCCTCCCCGGAGGCATCCTCGCGATCCATGACGTGTTCGAGGATCCGGCCGACGGCGGGCAGGCACCCTTCGAGGTGTGGCAGAGCGCCGTCGCCGATGGCTTCACCCCGATCTCGACGACGGGGAGCCTGCGAACCCTGCGCCGCTGACGCTCATCGCCCCGCAACCTGTGCCGAGTGGCGGGTTGTGCGGGGGTCAGGCGCTCCTCAGGCCCGCACGTCCCGCCACTCGGCGATGACGACGCGGGCACCGGACAGCGATCGAGTGCGCTGCGCGGGGGCACCGATGCGTCGCGCGTAGGTGAGCATGTCGACGTCCTCGACCACCGTCCATCCTCGAACCCCGAGCGCTTCAGCCATCTGGGCAGCTGACCACAGGCTCCGCCAGGGCTCATCGACGAGTGGGGACTGCTCACCGGCGAGGCGCGCCATGACCCTTGACGCCGTCCGGCCGAGCCGGGCCACCAGCGACGGCGTCTGGTACTGGGCGACGAGCCAGCTCCCGGAGGTGACAAGGCGGTGACACTGTCGAGCGTGGCCTGCACGTCGGGTGACGTCCCCCTGAGTGGTGGCTTTTCGCTCTTCGCGCTCAGGTCAGTGTTCTGATCATGCCGTCATGAGTTCCGGTGTCGTCACCTGCCCCTCCGTCATCGTCGTGGTGGCCGTCACCAAGGTCATGGATCGCTCGC
>WGLX01000031.1 GCA_016125355.1 Actinomycetales bacterium
CGATCCATGACCTTGGTGACGGCCACCACAACGATGACGGAGGGGCAGGTGACGACACCGGAACTCATGACGGCATGATCAGAACACTGACCTGAGCGCGAAGAGCGAAAAGCCACCACTCAGGGGGACGTCACCGGCGGCACACCTGCCCCGCGCGCAATCGACCCACGGAGGACCTTCGTGAAGAAGAGCAAGGTAGCCGTCGCAGCAGCGGCGCTCGCCACAGGAACGCTGGTGCTGACCGCGTGCTCGTCCTCGAGCAGCAGTGAGTCCACCGCCGGAAACGCCTCGGCCCCGGCAGCCGCCTCGAGTGCGGCCGCCGCACCGGCCGGCGACATCAACTGCCAGAGCGGCTCGATCTCCGCCTCGGGCTCCAGCGCCCAGGCCAATGCCGTGACCGAGTGGGTCAACGCGTACCAGACCGCGTGCCCGGACGCCACGATCGACTACCAGGCGGTCGGCTCGGGTGCCGGAGTCGAGGCCTTCACCTCCGGCCAGACCTCGTTCGCGGGCACCGACGCCGCCGTCGGTGCCGCCGACATCGCCGCTGCTTCCGCGCAGTGCGAGAACGGCGGCCAGGGCATCAACATCCCGATGGTCGGCGGTGCGATCGCCGTGGCCTACAACCTCGACGGCGTCGACGGCCTCGTGCTCACGCCGGACGTCCTCGCGGGCATCTTCGACAGCACCATCACCAAGTGGAACGACGCCAAGATCGCCGATCTCAACCCCGGCGTGACCCTGCCCGATGCCACCATCGCCCAGTTCCACCGCTCGGACTCGTCCGGCACGACGGCCAACTTCACCGGCTACCTTGATGCGGCCTCGAACGGCGCGTGGACCTACGGCGTCGGCAAGGACTGGACCGCCCCCGGCGGCCAGGGTGCCAAGGGGTCCGACCAGGTGATCGCGTCGATCGAGAGCACGCCGAACTCCATCGGGTACGACGAGCTGTCCTACGTCCAGAACGCCACCAACGCGAAGGCGGCGCAGATCGACAACGGCGGCGGTCCGGTCGAGGCGACGTCCGACAACGCGGCGAACACCATCGCCGGCGCTCAGATCGTCGGTTCCGGCAACAACCTTGAGCTGAGCCTGGACTACGCCACCAAGACTCCGGGTGACTACCCCATCGTCCTGGTCACCTACGAGTTCACCTGCGAGGCCGGCCTGCCCGCCGACAAGAACCCGGCCCTCACGCAGGCGTTCCTGTCCTACGCGGCCTCGGACGCCGGCCAGAGCAGCCTGACCGGTGCCGGCTACGTGCCGATCACCGGCGACCTGCTGACGAAGGTCCGCGCAGCCGTGGACGCGCTGCCGACCTCCTGATCCGTCAGGACCCTGAGGGCAGGGGAGGCAGCCGGTTATGCTGGCAGGCCTCCCCTGCCCTCGACCATCGACCAGGGAGACGTTGTGAGCGCACCGGTACGGGAGCCATCCCGGGCGGACTCGCCACCCGCGATCACGGGTGCGTCCGTCCGACCGGGTGACCGCAACTTCCGATTCCTGACCACGTGGTCCGGGATCCTCGTCCTGGTCATCCTCGCGACCATCGCTGCCTTCCTGGTCTGGAAGTCGATCCCGTCCCTGACGACGGACTCCGTCAACCCGCTCACCTACCAGGCGTGGGCACCTGACGCGGATCCACCGGCATGGGGCATGTCGGTCCTCATCTTCGGCACCCTGTGGACGTCCGTCATCGCGATGGTCATTGCGGTACCGATCGGGATCGGCGCCGCCCTGTTCATCGCGTTCTACGCTCCGCCGCGGCTGGCCACGGGCCTCGGATTCTTCGTGGACCTCCTGGCGGCGGTTCCGTCCATCATCTTCGGCCTGTGGGGCCTGTACAACTTCATGCCCCAGGTGGTGCCGTTCTCCGAATGGCTGGCGACCTACCTCGGCTGGATTCCCATCTTCTCGAACGAGAAGGAGCTGTACACCAAGAGCATCATGATCGCCGGCATGGTCCTGGCCATCATGATCCTGCCCACGGTGTCGGCCATCAGCCGGGAGGTCTTCCTCCAGGTGCCGAAGGGGCACATCGAGGCGGCCCTCGCCCTCGGCGCGACCCGGTGGGAGATGGTGCGGATGGCCGTCTTCCCGTTCTCCCGCCCCGGCATGATCTCCGCCGCGATGCTCGGACTCGGCCGCGCGCTGGGCGAGACGATCGCCGTCGCGCTGATCCTCTCCGCGGTCTTTGAGATCAACTGGCAGATCACCGAGCCGGGCGGGAACTCGGTGGCCCCCAACATCGCCCTCAAATGGGGCGAGGCCGGAGCCAACGGCCGCAGTGCGCTGATCGCCACCGGCCTCATCCTGTTCTTCATCACCCTCATCGTGAACATGACGGCGCGCTGGATGGTCAACCGCCGCAAGGACTTCTCGGGGGCGAACTGATGGGCGATGCGACCAACGACCCGCGTGTTCCCGAGGGAACGGTCGTCCTCACCGCCTCCGGGGCCGGGGGTCCCGGTGGCCCGACCGCGGGAACCCTGGACGTCGATCCTGATCGACTCACCGGAAGACGCCTTCCCCGGTACGCCGCATGGGTCTGCCTGGCGGTCACCGTCGCCGTCGGCGTCCTCGTCCGGATCACGGGAATCACGATCATCGGTCTGGCCGACTGGGTGGTCGCCCTCGCCGCGTCCTTCATCGGCTACACGGCGTGGACCCTCGTGGTCGAGGGTCGACGGCACGCCGTGGACCGCCTTGCCACGACTGCGATCTACGCGGCGGCCGCAGCGGCCCTCGTGCCCCTGTTCTGGATCCTCATCACCTTGGTGGTCAAGGGGTTCAGCGTCCTGTCGTGGGACTTCCTGACCAGCACCATGAGGAACGTCAACCCGCGCGCCGAGGGCGGTGGCGTGGCCCATGCGATCGTCGGCACCCTCGAGCAGGTCGCCATCGCGGCCGTGATCTCCGTGCCCGTCGGCATCCTGACCGCCGTCTACCTCGTCGAGTACGGCCGCGGTCGCCTGGCGAAGGCGATCAGCTTCTTCGTCGACGTCATGACCGGCATCCCGTCCATCGTGGCCGGCATGTTCATCTACACCTTCTGGATCCTCACTCTCGGATTCCCGACCTCGGGACTGGCGGCCGGGCTCGCGCTGTCCATCCTCATGGTCCCGGTCGTGATCCGGGCCACCGAGGAGATCCTCAAGATCGTGCCCAATGAACTGCGCGAGGGGGCCTTGGCACTGGGCGTGCCGAAGTACAAGGTGATCCTCCGCATCGTCCTCCCCACGGCGATCTCCGGCATCATCACCGGCGTCATGCTCGCCGTAGCCCGCGTCACCGGCGAGACCGCGCCCCTGCTGCTCACCACCTTCCTCGCGCAGGACATGAACGGGAATCCCTTCAGCGGCAACCAGGCATCTCTTCCGGTGTTCATCTGGGACCAGATCCAGCGCGGCACGACCGCTTCACTGGACCGGGCCTGGGGCGGTGCCCTCGTGCTGATCATCATCGTGATGATCTTCTACGCCGGTGCCCGTGTACTCGCTGCCATCTACGCGCCCAAGAAGGTGTAGTCCTCGACCATGCCGTCCACGACAGGAGCACGACCGTGACCAACGCCGACACCCACGTCGGAACAGCGGCAGAGACGCCCGGGCCCTCAGGGGCGACGGCTCAGGAGGCACGCCTCCCGTACCGCATCGAGATCAAGGACCTGAACATCTACTACGGCGACTTCCTCGCCGTGGAGAAGGTCAATCTCGCCATCGAGCAGCGGTCCGTCATGGCGTTCATCGGCCCATCGGGCTGCGGCAAGTCGACGGTCCTGCGGACCCTCGACCGCATGCACGAGGTCACGCCCGGAGCGCGCGTCGAAGGGCAGGTGCTCCTCGACGGGCAGGACATCTATGCGCCTAACGTCGATCCCGTCCTCGTGCGGCGGACCATCGGCATGGTCTTCCAGCGTCCCAACCCGTTCCCCACGATGTCGATCTACGAGAACGTCGTCGCCGGCCTGAAGCTGCAGAAGGACGGTCGGCACAGGGGTCGCGCCATGGATGACATCGTGGAACAGTCCTTGCGCGGCGCGAACCTGTGGGAGGAGGTCAAGGACCGGCTCAGCAAGCCCGGTGCCGGCCTCTCGGGCGGGCAGCAGCAGCGCCTGTGCATCGCCCGGGCCATCGCGATCCAGCCGGAGGTGCTGCTCATGGACGAGCCAGCCTCGGCACTCGACTCGATCTCCACGCTCGCCATCGAGGATCTCATCCGCGAGTTGAAGAGCCAGTACACGATCATCATCGTGACCCACAACATGCAGCAGGCGCACCGCATCGCCGACAACACCGCGTTCTTCAACCTCGCCGGCGTGGGCCAGCCGGGCCATCTCATCGAGTCCGGTCCGACGCACGTGATGTTCAACAACCCGAAGAACCAGCAGACCATCGACTACATCCAGGGGCGATTCGGCTAGTTCCCGCAAGGTCCGCTCACGTGGCAACCGGGCGATTCCTGGGCGTAGCGTGAGAGTCGGCGCGAGGCTGGGGCGCGCCGTCAGGAGTGCCGATGATTCCCATCGCCGAAGCTGCACAGGACTTCCTCGCCCAGAAGCGCATCGCGGTCACCGGGGTCTCCCGCAACCCGGCCGGTCACGGCAGCAACGCCGTCTACCAGCGGCTGCGCGAACGCGGCTACGAGGTGTTCGCCGTCAATCCCAACGCGGAGACCGTCGAGGGCGACCCCGCCTTCGCCTCGCTCACCGCCATTCCCGGCGGTGTCGACGCCGTGGTGATCGGCACCCGGCCCGAGCACGCCGACGCGACCATGCGCGAGGCCATAGCCCTCGGCATCACCCGCGTCTGGATGCACCGCGCCTTCGGAGGGGGCAGCGTGTCGCCCACGGCAGCGACCCTCGGACGCGGGAACGGGGTGACCGTCATCGACGGCGGCTGCCCGCTGATGTTCGGTCCGACCTCGGATGGCGGACACCGGTTCATGTGTCGCATGCTGAAGGTGACCGGGAAGGTGCCGCGCAAGGTCTGACGCCCTCGTTCGCTCCCGCGACCGCTAGTGAGCCATCGCCTGCAGCTCCTCCACCACGTAGGTGACGAGGTTCTCGGGGTCCGGCACGAGGGCGGCATCACTGGCGAAGCCCACGGTGACCGTGCCCGCGTAGGTGAAGATCGTCGCTGTAAGCGGCTGGTCCGCCGAGCACGGGGCGAAGCCGATGACCTGGCGCACGGGTATGCCACCGACAGAGAGGCCATGCGCCGGCCCCGGCACGTTCGTCAGGATGCCCACGGCCTTGTTGGCGAAGAAGTCGGTCAGCGCCGTGGCCATCGCCGACGGCGTTGCGGAGATGGCCTTCTGCATACCGAAAGTGAGCACCGGCTCGTCGGAGTTCTTGATCCGCTGCATGCGGCGGTGGAGATCGGCGATACGGGCATGGGGAGTCTCCCCGGTCAGGGGCATGTCCAGCATCACCAGGGCGAAGTGGTTCCCGAGGTCCTCGGGCAGCTCGCTGTCGAACGGTTTGAGGTTCACCGGCACCATCCACAGCACGTCGCTCACGTCCTCACCACGTTCGGCGAGGTACCGTCGCAAGGCTCCGGCCAGGGCACCGATCAGGACGTCATTGATCGTCGCATCGTGCTCGCGGGCGACGGACCTCACCTCGGCCAGGTCCTGCGGCTCGGACCAGGCGATCGCCTTCCGCACCCCCGGCCGACCCGTCCAGACCGTCCGCGGCGTCGAGCCGAGCAGCAGCTTGCCGGCCGTCGTCGCATCGTTGACGGTGCGATGGTCGCTCGCCCCCGCCTCCTCGAGCGCGTCGACGAAGCGGTCCGGGTGCTGCAGGGCACCGACGCCCGAGGCAACGGCGGTCACGGCCGCGCCGGCGGTGCCCACAGGGTCATTCACTGCGCCCGCGAGCGCGGAGACGACCGCCCTCGTGCCCGCGCCGGCGAGATGCACCACCTCATCGCCCGCCGCCCGGATCCGGTCGAGCGGCGGCACCGAGGCTCCACCCCGGGCACCCTCACGGGCCACCGCAGGGACGTCCTCGGCGTAGCCGGGGTCGAGGACCCCCAGCATGACCTGCGTCAGCCGGACGCCATCGGCGATCGCATGATGGAACCGCGTCACGATCACCGATCCGACCTCGTGGTCGGCCATGGACACCGGACTGACGAGGAACGACCGCCAGAGCGGGTGGGTGCGGTCGAGGGCGATCGAGCGCTGTTCGGCGACGAACTGCTGCACCTCCGCCATCCCGCTGCCCTCGGGCAACCGCACCCGCGTGACGTGGCGCTCGAGATCGAGGTCCGGGTCGTCCACCCACTCCCAGCCGAGCCCGCGCCGACGCGCCCGCTGCCCGAACACCGGATGCCGGGCCAGCATGCCCTCGAAGGCCGCCCTCACGTCACCGAGGTCCGCCTGCCCACCCAGGGCGATGACGACATCGATGACCATGAGGTTGTTGGGCCGGTCCAGGGTGAGCCACAAGGCATCCTGTGCGCTCAGCCGCCTGCCGCCCATGTCGTCCTCCGCCTGCGCGGGCCTTCCGTCGTCAGCCGATCACCGACTCGATCGTCGTCCCGTGCTCGATCGTGCGGCTCACGGTGCACAGCCGGTCGTGGGACTTGATCATGGCGTCGGGGAGCACCGCGCGAGCAGCGTCGCCGTCCTCGCCCTCGGGGAACTCCACGGTGAACGTGACGCGCAGGTTGACCATGCGATTGCCTTCGTCGTCGCGGATCTTGTCGCCCTCCCCCGTCACGACGAAGGAGACCGGCTCGGCGCGCTTGGCCGTGATGTAGTCGACGTCCGCCCCGGTGCAGCCGGCGATGGCCACCAGGAGGAGCTCCGTCGGCGTGAACTCGTCGGAGCCCGCGGCCCCGAAGGGCAGCTCCGCCCCTCGCTCATTGCGCGCGACGTAGCGGCCCTTCTCAAGCCGCTCGATGGTGACGGACCGGTGCGAATCGCTCATGACCGCACCCTGCCACCTCCGCGACGTTGACGCGCGTCCGCTGCTACACCTCGCCGAGAAGAGGCAGCAGCACGGCGAGCACCTTCGGCGCGCAGCGCTCGGGGAGCCAGTGCCCCTCCCCCGGGAGCTCGACGAAGGTGTACGGCCCGGAGATCCAGTCCCCCGTGAGCCGCGCCGCTGTCCGGCCGAGTGCCGGATCGTCGGCACCCCAGACGTAGAGGGTGGACGGGGTGATCCGGCGCCAGCGAACGCTCGGACTCCTCATGTCGGACGGCATCGCCCGGTACCAGTTCAGCATCGCCGGCAGCGCGCCGGGCTCGCGGGCGCGCTCCGCGTAGTGGTCACGGTGCGACGCGGGCAGGCCACGGGTGAGGCCCTTCCACGATCGGCTCCCCGGCGCGAGCAGCCGCTCGGCGAGGCCGGGGACCTGGAACAGGCCCATGTACCAGGACTTGAGCCCCTGCGCACTGGTGAACATCGCCCGCGCGAGTGCCGCGGGATGCGGCGTCGAGAGCACGGTGAGCGTCTGGACGCGCTCCGGGTGCTGCGCCGCGATGCCCCAGGCCACCGCCCCACCCCAGTCGTGGCCCACGACGTGCACGGTGTCCAGGCCCAGGTGGTCCAGCAGCGCGACCGCATCCGACACCGGCTCGGCCAGTCGATAGGCGCGGACGGGACCGGGCCGGGCCCCGGGCGAGTAGCCGCGTTGGTCGAATCGGACGACACGGTAGCCCGCTGCCATGAGGCCTGCCGAGATCTCGTCCCACGAGGTCTGGTCCTGGGGGAAGCCGTGCAGCAGGAGGCAGGCGGGCGCGCCTGCGTCGCCCTCGTCGACGTAGTCGAAGGTCAGGCCCCGGAGGTTCACGGTCGGCATCAGGTCATCGTCCTTCCGGGCAGGCTGATCCTCCGGTTCAACCGGTGGTGGATCCCCTTCAACTGGCCGTAGAGGCGCCGGTACTCGGCGTACAGCTCGGCGTAGACCGCGGCATCCGGGCCCTCGGGGGTGAACACGTCCGTGACCGGGGTGCGCCGACCCGCCTCGGCCAGCGTCAGCTCGCCGAGGCACACGAGCGCCCACATCGCCACGCCACGGAGCTGGGCATCGCGCGGCTGCGCAGGGCGCGCCACCGGTCGACCGAGTGCATACGCGTGCATCTGGCACCACAGGTCCGACTGCGCCCCGCCGCCGATGATCCGGACGCTCGGCACCGCCCGCCTGAGGAACTTCTCGTAGGCATCGAACAGCCAGCGCGCGTTGAAGGCCACGCCCTCCATGACCGCCCGGATCAGCGCGGCCTGGTCGGTGCGCAGGGACACGTTGACGAAGGAGGCCCTCAGGTCCTTGTCCTCGACGGGGCTGCGCTCGCCATTGAGCCAGGGCGTGAAGATCACGCCCTCGCAGCCCGGCGGGGCCGATTCCGCACGGGCGACCAGGTCCTCGTAGGTGGATCCGGGCAGGACCTGCTCCAGCAGCCAGCGCAACGCGGCGCCCCCGGTCTCGTGGTTGTTCGCCACGATCGGGTGGTCGGCATCGAGCCCGGGCACGGACGCGATGGAATGGAGGACGTCGGTGCGCTTGAACGGGACCCGGGCGCCGATCCAGGCCGTCGTCGAGATGCTCACGTGCGTCTCGTACGGCTCGATGGCACCGCTGCCGATCACCGCCGCATGGAGGTCCGGGATCCCGGCGATCACGGGCACACCCGCCGGGATGCCCAGTGCCTGCGCAACCTCCCTCGTCACCTCCCCCAACGCCGAGCCCGTGGGCAGCAGCGGCGGCAGCCGACCCGGGTCGCGCCGGGCACGGCGGACCAGGTCGAGGTCGTATCGAGGCTCACGACCGACCCGGTTGTCGGTGATCCAGCTGAGGATCATGGACGCGGGGGTGGCCGCGGCCCGCCCGGTGAACCGCATGCCGAGGTAGTCGACCGGTTCCAGCAGGTACCGGGCCTGCGCGTACGTGTCAGCAAGCTCGCGTTGCAGCACGAGTGAGTGGCCGGTCGGATCCGCACCGGACGGAGTCGGCGCGCCACCGGTGCGCCGGACCCAGCGCAGGACCTTGTCCGGCGCGAAGCCCTGGACGGTGAAGGGCCCGCCGATGACCTCGCGCGAGTACCGGCCGCCGCGGGTGTCCGCCCACAGGAGTACCTCGCCCACGGGCCGCCCCGACTCGTCGACGGGGACCGTCGACCCCCACTGCCCGGTGATCGCGATGGCCGCCAGTCCGTCCGGAGCGGTCGACGCCGCACCCATGGCCTCGATCGCAGCCTCCTGCAGCGCAGTCCACCATTCGTCGGCGTCCTGAGTGGCCGAGCCGTCGAGACCGATCTGGACGGAGACCGGCCGGAACGAGACCTCCCGGATCTCGCCTCGCGCGTCCACGACCCCGACCTTCGGGCCACCGTTGCCCAGGTCGATCGCGAGGATCCACCTGTCGTCGGCGGTCACGGTGCCGGGTCGTGGAGGGCGTCCAGGTAGCCGCCCATGAGGCCGGTGATGGTGGCGTGTCCCTCGAGGGAGCCGGAGAAGCCGTACAGCGCGCCGCTCTCCGAGGTCTCGCCGGCATGCTCGGCCGCATAGGCGGCGGCCGCCCGGAGGTCGCCGAGGAAGGCATCCACCACCGCGTCGGGGGTGTTCGGGCGGGTCACGCAGAAGTGCAGGGCTGCCGGCAGCTGGAGGGCGTTCATCCGCCAGCCCCGGCGCTTCAGCTCGTCGTTGACGAGGTAGATGTCCAGCTCGTCGGACGTGAAGGCCACCAGGAAGGTCGGCTCCCCGATGACCTCGAGCCCAGGGATCTCCCCGATGCCTCGCACCATCCGCTGGGCCGCGTCATGGATATCGCGGGCCGCCGCGAGGTATCCCTGCCGGCCGGTCATGACGAGGGAGGCCCAGGTGGAGGCGATCAGCCCACCGCTTCGGGAGCCGGCGAAACCCGGAGAGACATACAGGCCGCCCGGCCAGTCGGGATACGCGAACCACTGATGGGCGCGGAGCTCCTTCGTCCGGTAGGTGAGGACGGACGTCCCCTTCAGGGCGTAGCCGAACTTGTGCGTGTCAGCGCTGATGCTCGTCACGCCCGGGACCCGGTAGTCCCAGAGCGGGACCTCGACCCCGTTCGCCTCGATCCACGGGAGGATGAAGCCGCCCAGGCAGCCGTCGACGTGCAGCCCCACGCCGCGCTCCATCGCCAGCGCGCCCAGGTTCCCGATCGGATCGATCAGGCCGTGAGCGTAGTTGGCCGCCGAGCCGACGAGGGCGATCGTGTTGTCATCCATGAGGTCGGCCATGGCATCCACGTCCGCGACGTAGGCGTCCGTGAGCGGCGCGTGGCGCACTTCGATGCCCAGCCAGTGCGCGCCCTTGTCGAGCGCGACGTGCGCGGTGCGCGGCATGACCACGTTCGGCCTCGTGACGCCGCGATTCGCCGCGGCCTGCTCGCGGTAGGTGTACAGGGCGGTGATCAGGCTCTCGCTGCCGCCACTCGTCACGACACCGCACGCGTCGACCTCGCCCGAGCGCCCGTGGAGCATGTCTGCCACCATGGCGATGATCTCGGACTCGAACTTCGTCGCCGAGGGGTACATGTCCCGCTGCAGCACGTTGACGTGGGCGAACTGCTCGAACACCGTGCTCAGCGCGTGGTAGTGCTCGTGGTCTCCCGAGTAGAGGGTTCCCGACACCCGGCCGTCGTCGCCGATCTCGTCCTCTCGCCGAGCGAACGAGCGGACCTCGGCAATCACCTCGTCCGCGGCGCGGCCCTGGTCAGGGATGCGCCGGTAGGTCTCCGACTCGTGGCGGTAGGGGTAGAGCTCATCGAGGAATCGCTCGGCGGCATCGTCGCTCGACATGGCCCTCCCGGTTCAGGCGTCGCTACCCGCCCACCTTGGCACATTCGCCGTACTGTCGAGGGGCTATCGCCTCACGCGCGATCCTCAGCCAGTGCCGCTGCCGCTCCGCAAGGCTCATCTGCTCCTGCTGGCAGTCCCACTCACGGATGACGGCCACGACCGCCGCCCTCTGGGCCGAGGTGAAGGTGGCCGAGAAGTGTCGGCGCAGGACGAAGTCGATCTGCTCGCTCGGATCGCGCCGCGCCACCATCGTCCCAATCTGCCACCGAACCCCCGATCCCGCATCTTGACTCGTCCCGCGGATCATGGGAGGTGGCCCCAGCAATGGCCCGGAGCGTGCCGCGAGTCCGTCCGACGATTCATCTGCGAGGCTCGACCCATGAAGCGCCCATCTGCGGACGGCCTGGGCTGGCTCTGTGCACTCGTGCTGAGCCTCGTCACCGTGGCCGTGATGGCCTTTGAGTGGTACCTCGTGAGCGTCGTCAACACGGATCCGCTGTGGGACTTGGCGGTGTATCGAGGGGCGGTCACCCAGTGGCTCCACGGGGGTGACGTCTACGACTATCGGCTGATGTACCCGACCCGAATCGGTGGATTTCCCTTCACGTATCCGCCCTTCGCGGCGCTGCTTCTCGTGCCGACCGCCTGGGTGCCCGTGGCCGTCCTCGACTCCCTGTGGACGCTGGCTACCTTGGCGCTGATGGCGGCCATGGCGGCGTTCCTCGTCTTCCGAGCCCCGCGAACGAGTCGTACATGGCTGGGCACCACGCCGAAGCCGACACGACTCATCTGCTTCAGCGCCGCAGCGACGATCTCCCTGCTCCTGACACTGCCCGGGGTCAACAACCTAGCCCTGGGGCAGGTCAGCTTCGCGGTGGCTGCGATGCTGCTCGTAGACATCGGGGGCGGTGTCAGCAGCCGATTTCGTGGGGCACTGTCGGGCCTGGCGGCCGCCATCAAGCTCACGCCGCTCATCGCAGTGCCGTACTTCATGATCACTCGGCAATGGCGGGCCGCGATCTTGTCGGCATCGGTCTTCGCCGTCGCCACGGCGGCGGCTTTCGTGGTCAACTGGCGCGGGTCCGTTGGCTTCTGGACTGCGTGGATCTTCGATGTGACCCGCGTCGGCGATCCCGCCACGGTTCAGAACAAGTCGATCCTCGGAATGCTTGCACGGCTGGGCATCGAGGGACCACCGCGCACCTCCTACTGGCTGCTCATGGCGTCGGTTGCCGGGATTGCCGGACTCATCAATGCTCGCCGACAGTACGTGGCGGGCCAGCCGGTGGCGGCCGTTCTGATCGTCGGCGCCGCGGCCGTTGCCATTTCACCCGTGTCGTGGCCGCACCATCAGGTCTGGGCCGTGCTCATCGCCATCTGGCTGCTCCTCTTCAGAAACCCCGGATTCATGGTCCTAGGAGCCGCCCTTCTCCTGATGAACATCGTCGGGTCGCCGTTGATCGGCCAGGAGATCATTCCTGTGGGCCTGGACGATCCCCTCATACTGAGACTGGGGCGCGAGCTTCCGACGTTGTCGTTCGTCGCGGTGTGCCTCCTCGGCCTGCCGCTTCGTGCCCTCGGCGAGACACGATCTTGGCCTCGGCGGACAACCGTGGGAGCATGAGGCATGCCAGCCGACCGCGCCCCCTCTGTCCTGATCACCGGCATCCACAGTGACCACGGCTTCGCGATCTCGCATCGCTTCCGCAAGGAGGGCTGGTTCGTGGTGGGGTGCGACCAGGGCAGCCATGTGGGTCGCAACGCCAGGGCGCACATCACCGCGGACCTGACCGACGAGGCCGACTGCCGTCGCGCCGCGGCCCATGCGGCGATGCTCGGCAACGGCATCGACTGCATCGTGAACTGCGCGGACGTACGTGTCGACGGACCGGTCGAGGAGTTCGGCTCGCAGGCGTGGGACGTCATGATGGACGTCAACGTGAAGAGCGTGTTCCTGCTGGCGACCGCGTCCATGCCCTACCTGGAGGAGATGCACGGCAGCATCGTCGCCGTGGCGCCCGGACTCGACATCACGCCGGGCGCCGAGCACGCCGTGCACGATGCGACGCGTGCCGCCGTGATTGCCCTCATGTCCTCCCTCACGTCCGAGCTCGCCGGGCACGGGATCCACGTCCACGTGGTGCTGCCCGATCACGACGGTCGCATCCTGGATGCCGATGCGGTGGCGGATCGGGTCTGGCAGGCCGCCGGGTTCGACAGCGAGGGACACGAGCTGTCCTTCGCGCACGCCCACTGACTCCGTCGCGGGTCTCCTGAGAGGACGCTCAGGTGCGGGGCGTAACCTCGGCCCCAGGGGCTCGCGCTCCGAACTGCGTGTTTCGGCACCCGCCATGCGCGCGGGCGCGAGATAGTAGGTCTTGGTTTGGCTGCGTCGACTGCGGAGGTTCCCCACATGCACATCGCCCGTTCCAAGCGCTTGATGGCCATCGCGGCGACGTTGTCCGTTGCCACCCTCGCACTGGGCGCCTGCTCCGGTGGTGATGACGCGTCCACCTCGGCATCCGAGTCGGCGATGCCGTCCTCGCTGCCCTCTGTGATGCCCTCGGAGTCCGCCACCGCGGCACCCGTGGCCGCAGGTGCCGCCGCCGACGCCTGCGCCGCGTACTTCGAGCTCGACCTGCTGAACAGCTCCTACGCTGGCGGCGCGGTCGCCAATGGAAACCTCACCGAGCAGCAGGCCAAGGACCAGTTCACGTCGCTGCTCAAGACGATGAAGGCCCAGTCCAAGGCCGCGGTCCAGGACGGGAGCGGCGATGCGAAGATGCTCGCCAACGCCAAGCGCATGCGCAAGATCGTGCTGGGCCTGAAGAAGAACCAGGCGCTCTCCGACCTGCCCAAGGCGAAGCAGGCCCGGTTCGCCAAGGCGTCCCTGCGAATGCAGAACGCGTGCGATCGCGCCGGCTACCCGCTTCCGGACGACAACGTGACCGCTCGCACTGCGGCGGGGATCTGAGCGCCGAACCCTCCGGATCTCGCGTGAGCGGGGACCCCTGGCAGGGGCACTTCGCGGACCGGATGTCCCTCCAGCAGATCGACCGTGACATCTTCACGGGCCTGTGCCACTCGGGGTCTCCGCTGCGGGCGTATGGCGGCCAGATAGCTGCCCAGTCCCTCATGGCAGCCGGGCGCACTGTCGACGATCCCGCACGCCTCGTCCACAGCCTGCACGGGTACTTCCTGCGCCCGGGGCGCACCAAGGACTCGATCACGTACCTCGTGGACCGCCCACGCGACGGTCGCTCCTTCTCCACGCGGATCGTCCGCGCGGTGCAGCATGGCGAGACGATCTTCATGATGACGGCGTCCTTCGCCGTGGAGGACACCGGTCCCGTCCATCAGTTCGCCCGTCCCGATGCCGCTCCTCCTGAGGAAGTCCCACAGATCCCCGTGGAGCTGCCCTCCTACCTCGACCCCAAGAGCGCGCGGGAACTGGACTACCCGGACTCGGCCGTGATCGCGTTGCGCGTCATCGACGGCGAGCGCCCGGTGGAGCTCGTCGACGGCCGGTACGAGCGCAAGGCGTGGGTGCGGGTCGAGGAGGATCTGCCCGATGACCCGCTCATCCAGTCCTGCGCCCTGACCTACCTGTCGGACCTCACCATGGTGAGCACCGCGCTGGCCCCGCACAATGCCGTGCTTGAGCGGCCCAATCTGATGCTGGCCTCCGTCGACCACGCCATGTGGTTCCACGCGCCCACCAGGGCGGACCATTGGCTTCTGTTCGCCCAGGACACCCCCGTGGCACGAAGCGGCCACGGGCTCGCCCGGGGCCTGTTCTTCGACGAGTCGGGCGTGCTGGTGGCGTCGGTGGTGCAGGAGTCGCTGATGCGCACCCGGAGTGGCTGAATGGCGCCTCAGAGGGTCTCAGCGAACACCTTGTAGATGCTGTAGGCAGCCGGACCCAGAATGATGATGAAAAGGGCTGGAAGCAGGCACAGCATGAGCGGGATGAGGATCTTGACCGGCACCTTCTGCGCCAGTTCACGAGCGCGCGCGTAGCGCTTGGCCCGCATCTCACGCGCCTGCTCACGCAGCACCGCTGCAACGGGCACGCCGATCTTGTCGACTTGAAGCATGGCGGAGACGAATCGCTGGACGTCCTCGGTCCGGGTACGACCTGCCAAGGCCGTCAGCGCTTCGGACCGCGTGCGCCCTAGTTGCATCTCCTTGAGGGCCACGCCGAATTCCTCGGCCATCGGCCCACTCTGATTGTCCGCGACCTGGCTCATGGCTGCCTGGAAGCTGAGTCCCGATTCGACACACAGGTTGAGCATGTCCAACGCGTCCGGGAGCCGACGCTGCATCTCCTCGTCACGCTTGAGTCCCTCGTTGTAGATGAGGAGGTCGGGCAGGAACAGTCCGGCGACGGTCATCACGGGCACGAAGATCCACCAGATTCCCCCGCTGAGGAGCATCGCCAGCAGCAGCCCGAACACCAGCCCGGCCAGCATGAAGATGACCTTGCGGATGATCAACTCCTCGACAAGTGCCGGATCGTTCTTCCCGGCATAGAGCGCGTTGCGCTCGATGCGCTCGCGTTGCCGCTTGGTCGTCAGGGCTTCGCCGAGCGAGAGGACCGCAGTTCGGAGAACTGATTCCTGACGCCTCGCAGCCTCGAGAGCCTCGTGGATGTTGTTCGAGGCGTAGCCCTGGACCATCGCAAGAGAGCGCTTCTTTGCGGCCTGCTCACGGCGGTTCATTAGCCACCAGCCGCCGTAGACAATGACGCCAAAGACCATCAGGGAGACGATGACGGGTATCGCTGCCATGGTCAGACCTCGATCCGAGCGATGCGTCGCATCCAGATGAATCCGACGATGAAGGGCACGCAGATGACGATCAGGGAGACCACGCCGATGGTCGTGGTCCAGAAGAACGACACGTAGTCCCGATTGGCGACCAGCATGTAGGCGAACAGACCGATCGGCAGGGCCGCCAGAACCCAGCCGGAGAGGCGTCCCTCCGCTGACAACGTACGGACTTCCCGCCGCAGTTCGAAGCGGCTCTTCACCGTCGCGGCCGCCGTATCGAGAATGTTGGAGAGATTGCCACCAACCTCGCGCTGGATGGCCAGCGCCGTGACAGTCCACTTCAGGTCATCGTTCTGCATTCTGTCCGAGACCCGCAGGAGTGAATCCTCGACGGTGGAGCCCATCTGGACCTCACTCATGGCGCGACGAATCTGGCGGCTGACTTCGCCCGTGCCCTCTGAGGCAGCCGAGTCCAACGCCTGCTGAACGCTGAGCCCCGCCCTCAGCGAGCTGGCCATGAGCATGAGGAAGTCCGGCAGTTCCGTTTCGAACTGCCGCCGACGGGCCGACTCTCTGGAGGACAGCCAGACCCCGCTCACGAACCAGCCAAGAATGATGCCGATCGCGAGACCGATCCAGACGTTGCCGAGGAGGAGGCCGATGATCACGGACAGCACGAGTGCCGCCACCACCCGGATAGCGAGCCAGGTGGCGACCGAGATCCGCACACCAGCGTTGTCCAGGCGTGAGTCGGTTGTCGCGTACCAGCCCTGCGTCGACATCCACTTGTCGAGCCCGGCGAGTAGGGAACTATCACCCAGTTCAGGCCGCTTGCCGTACTCGCCGGACGTGATCGCCGTGGAGTACCACAGCACCTGTTCGACGCGGAGGCGGGCACGCTGCTGCCTGCGGAAGGAAGCGATCGCCAGCGCTCCCACGATCACGATCAAGGCGATAAGGAGCGCGTAGATCCACGCGTCGGTGGAGGTCTGCGTCGTCAGGGGGGTCGTAGCGGGGGAATCCCCAGCCGCTGGAAAGGTGATCGGTGACGTGCCATTGCCCGCCAGGGCATCGGTCTCCGGCATCTGCGCGGTACCGCGGTAGTCCGTTCCGTCGACGCCTACGGCCACGACAGCGAAGCGATTGCTCGCATCCACGTTCTGCGGGATCTCGGAGACGACCTTCACCTTTCCGCCAAGGCTTCCCGTCGCCTGTTCGAAGGCTGCCTTGAGGCCCGTTGCATCCTGGGCCAGCAGCACCTGCCCACCGGACTCATCGGCGATCTGCTGAAGCAGCACCTCATGCGATGGCGACGGGGTGAGGGCGACGATGTCCACGGGCACACCCTTGGCCGACGCTGCCGCGTTCACCTGGTCGAGCGTCGAGGTGGACGCGCTGTCCCCGCCATCGCTGAGGACGAGAAGCCTGGCGCCCTTTGCCGGATCGGCTACGCCGAGACCGGAGATGATCGCGTCGTAGAGTGCGGTCTTTCGACCTGCCTCCAACCCTTCGATGGCAGCGATCACGGCTTCCTTGTCCGTGGTCGGCTGAACGTCGACCGTAACCACGTTGTTGAAGCTCAGCAGCCCGATCTCGACGTCTGCCGGTAGGGAGTTGACGTAGTTGACGGCAGCCTCCTTCGCAGCCGTCAATCGCGATCCGCGCATGGAGCCACTGACGTCCAGAGCGAGGACAGCTTCCTTGGATGCCGCGGCGTCCGCGATCTTCGTCGGCTCGGAGGGCACCTCGACACCTGACACAATGACGCTCGACGTCACCGTGGAGCCAGCCTCAAGTGGGACGCTGGGGTCGAGGTACACCATGAAGGTGACGGTGCGTCCCGTCTGGTCGACAACCTGGACGGAACGAGCATCGTCCGCCCGCGCCGCAGGCGCACCGAAGGTCACACCGAGGAGTACCGCGGCGATGGCGACGAAAGCGTTGACTAGGGCACGATGCGCGACCATCACTTGCCCCAGGGCACCCTGAAGTGCTCCGTGGTGAGGTCGACACCCCGTGCACTCAACTTCTCGGCAAAGTTGGGCGTGATCCCCGTCGGGATCAGGCGGCCCAAGGCGTTCGACTCATCCGCCTGTCGGTAGTCGAAGGCGAACAAGTCCTGCATCAGGATCGTGTCGCCCTCCATTCCCGTGATCTCGGAGACGCTTGTCACATGACGCGAACCGTCACGCAGCCTGCTGATCTGAATGACGACATTGATGGCGGAGGAAATCTGCTCGCGAATCACTCGCACGGGCAGATCCATGCCCGCCATCAGCACCATGGTCTCGATGCGGCTCAGGGCATCTCGCGGGCTGTTCGCATGAACGGTGCTCAACGAGCCATCGTGTCCGGTGTTCATCGCCTGCATCATGTCGAGGGCAGCGGCATCGCGCACCTCACCGACGATGATCCGGTCAGGGCGCATGCGCAAGGAGTTGCGCACGAGGTCCCTGATGGTCACCTGCCCCTGTCCCTCGACGTTGGCCGGCCGCGATTCCATCCGAAGGACGTGTGGCTGTCCCAACTGCAACTCGGCCGCGTCTTCGACCGTGATGATGCGCTCGTTGTCAGGGATGAACGAACTGAGCACGTTCAGCGTGGTCGTCTTTCCGGAGCCTGTGCCGCCGCTGATCAGGATATTCAACCGACCGCGGACGCAGGCCTCCAAGACCTCCGCCGAGCCCCGCGTGAGGGTGCCGATCGTGACGAGATCCTTGACGGTGAAGGGGTCCTTCGAGAACTTGCGGATGGTGAGGGAACAGCCGTCCAGCGCAATAGGCGGGAGGACCGCGTTCACCCGGCTTCCATCTGGCAGCCGAGCGTCAACCATGGGACTGGCTTCATCAACGCGTCGCCCAACCCGTGACACGATGCGATCGATCGTCCGGCGGAGGTGTTCCTCGCTGCTGAATCTCAGGTCTGTCTTGTGGATCAGACCGGCCTTCTCGATGTAGATCGAATCGGCCCTGTTGACCATGATCTCGGTGATGTCGGGGTCGCGCAGCAAGGGCTCGAGTGGACCGTTGCCCAGGATGTCGTCGATGATCTCCTGAGTGATCCGCGCCCGATCGGATGTGGACAGAGGACGCTTGGAGCGAGCGAGAACGGCCTGAATCGCATTGAAGACGTTCTCCTCAAGGAGACGGGTGTCCATCTGTCCGGCATAGGCCTGCTGACCAAGGGATGACATCAATTGGTCGTGAACGTCGTGCTTAAGCTGCGCGTACTCATCATGCTGAATGCCCACGCCAGCACGGGAAGGCGTGGTGGCCGCGACACTGCGAGGCACACCTGCCTGGTTCAAACGCTCGGCAAGACCCATGTGCGGCTACGACCCCCGTCGGAACAGGCCCCGCTTTGTCGGCGGCGCCGGAGGAGCACCCTTGGTCATTGCGGGCGCCTTGCGCAACTTGTCCGCCAGATCGAGGAAGGCGCGCGCGACCGCGTGTCGCGGGTTGGCCTCAACGACCGTGACGCCTTCATTCAAACGGGCGGGGACCTCGACGCTCGACGGGATCTCGGCAGAGATGGGAACACCAATGGTGCGTTCGACGTCGCCGGCCGTCAGCCCCACTCGGGAACCACCTCTGTTGAGCACGACCTGCCACTTGTTGCGTGGAAGGCCCAGATTGTCGAGCGTGTCTACTGACACCTTCAGGTTCTTCAGCGCCGGCATGTCGAGTGTCGTCAGCAGGACATAGGTGTCCGCGATGTCGAAGCAGCGCAGGACCACTTCGGTGAACGCTGGCGGCGCATCGATGACCACGTAGTCGTACATCTGGGCGGCGACCCTTACCAGTTCCTCCGCAAGGGCGGGCGTGACGAATTCCGCGTCGGCGGGCCGTGTCGGAGCAAGCAGGCAGTCCATGTTGGCGCGGTAGGGCACCACGAGCGAGGCCATGGCACGATCATCCAGGCCGCCTTGCATGCCCAAGGCATCACTGATGGTGCGGGTCGGATCCAGTTGCAGCGCGATGGCCACGTCCCCGGTCTCCAAGTCGAAGTCCAGGAGGCAGACCGAGGAGCCTTCTCCTTCGAGGGAGAGGGCCGTGGCCAGGTTCGTGGCCACGGTGGTCTTCCCGCTGCCCCCCTTCGTCGAGAACACCAGGATGATGCGGCCACGATTGGCGCCCGCATCGCCCATCTCCACGTTGCGCAACTGCTCGGAGACGGCCATCGACCGTTTCGTGGCGCCCACGAGAGCCTCCACGTCATCCGCCAGCACGACCTCACGCACTCCAGCGCGCAAGGCCTCCGCCATCGTGGTGACCTCCATGCGCCGCCGCATCAGCACGACGCCAAGAAAAGGGCGCTTGAGTCGATACGTCTCCGCGACCTCACAGGCCACCGCCATCGTCACGTCCGGCCCGACGATGATGAGGTCTTCGTCCGGATGATCCTCAAGGTACTGCTCGAGCTTGCTCTGGTTCTCCACCAGAGAAACGTCGTCCGCCAGCGTGAACCGAAATCGCTCGGCGTCGCGTTCAGTGTCTCCTAGTACGACTGGCACGGCCTGCTCCCCTTCAGTCGAACAGATTACCGGCGGTGGTGCCCCTACTCGGCGTGATCTCTGTCCCGGCGCCCAGAAGGCCGAAGTACAGCGAATCCGTCTGCGAGGCCTGAATGATCTTCTCCGCGGCGGCCTGATCGACACCCAAGGTGATGAGCGACGAACTCGGTGGCGCAGCCGTGGTGCCGTCCGGATTGGTCGTCGTCGTCGTGGCCACCTCGCCGACACCGAGAACGAGCGCACGATCGACTAGGACCCTCGTCGTCAGAGTGCCCGTGCCTGCGGTCCCACCAGGGGTGGTCTCGCCCGAACTGTAGGTATCGAACACGACCACCTCGGCCCCTGGGCGCAAGAAGTTCCCCACCCGCTGCACATCACCCAAGGAGATCGAGATAGCGAGCATTCCGTCAGGAATCGCCACGGGAGTCACGTCGGGCAACTCCGCCACGAAGCTCGTCGCGAGCAGGATCTGTCCCGGGTTGATGTCGTTGATCGCCAGCAGACTCGCGTTGTCAGACGTGACGCCGGAAACCGCGCCCACGGGAGCAGTCTTGCCGGGCACCTGGGTGCTCTCGGCCAAACCACTGGCGTAGGCATCCCCGAGAGACATCCCGCGGGGAATGTTGGCTGTCGAAACCAGAACGGTAACGGGTTGCTGCTCTTCCACCGCCCTCTGTTCGGCGCCCCTGACGTAGAAAAAGACCAAGCCCGCGGCGATGATCGCCAGGGCAATGGCCAAGACAATAGGCAGCCACCTCTTCATGTGCCCCACCTTAGCGACAGTTTGTCTGTTTCGCGCCAAACGCGCCGTTCATTCGAAGGCATGCCACTCGACCCGCCAGGGTGTCTCCACAGGCTGCCCCCGTATGGGCAACCGCAGCGGAATCCGCAGTTGGGACGGGTGTCAAGCGGTCGTCCACGTGCGTGGACCCGCTCCCATCTCGACCCCGAACTGAGACGGCCGAACGTCGCACATCCTCGACAGCCCGCAGACCGTCAGGCGGCGACGTTCGGCCTCCGTCCCAGATACCCCGCTCAGACAGATGTCGCCACGGAGTCGAAGGTGCTCCTCAGGTTCTGCCCCAGGATCACGACGGCGGCGATGATGACCACGGCAATGAGAGCGACGATCAGGCCGTACTCGACGGCCGTGGCGCCCCGGTCATTCTTCGCCTGCATCAGCTTGATGTGCGCCTTCATAGCAAGAGTCTTCATGTGGTTCCTACTCCCCTGATTCGGTGGCCAGACGGCCACGGCCATAGTGTTGACCGTCTTGAGTTGTTTTGCCTGTCTTGCGCCCTTGGGCCGGCGTGCGTGTCGCAGCATTCCCGCGGGATGTCGCTTACGAAGAGAGCATCGACCCACTTCCTCTCAGAATGCTCTCGATCGGATCCCAGATTGTGCACGCCGCCGTGGTTTGGCAGACCACCTAGGAGCCCATCTCCTCGACCTCGGGGACCGTGCCCTTCTCGGGCTCGGCCGCGTCGATCGCGTCGACGACGATTCGACCACGTCCCCCGTGCTTGGCCGCGTAGAGGGCCCTGCCTGCGCGGGCGATGACGTCCTCCAACTCCTGGCCGGGCCGCCACAACGCTGCCCCGACCGATACCGTGGCAGGGACCGGGCCCGCCGTGGTGCGGATGTTGGTGCCATTGATGCCCGACACGAGCCGCTCCAAGGCGGGCCGTGAATTCGCCTCGTCGGCGGAGATTGCGAGGAGGAACTCATCGCCGTCCCAGCGGGCCACGGTGTCGTGGGCGGGGAGGCGATGCCTCAGCCGACCGGCAATCGCCTGAAGGAACTCATCGCCCACGTCGCTGCCGAACTCCTCGTTGACGGACTTGAACAAGTCACAGTCCAAGAACGCGATAACCCGCTCAGACCCCACGTTGCGCGGCCCGAGGGCGCGAATGGCACCGCGGCGATTGAGCAGACCCGTCATCGAGTCCAGATCTGCCTGGGTCTGCAGCTGGAAGCTTCCGGGCTTGCGGCGCGCTGCCGTGACGACGGGAGCCTCGCGTTCACGATCCCGCTTGATGGCGGCAGCGACGATGGCAAGGACGCTGAAGATGACGACGGCGACCAGCGAGGCGCCCATGTCCTCGAGCAGGACGCCACCCGGGACAAAGGCCAACGCCAAAGCCGTGAGCACGGTGACGATCGCCACGACTGCCGTCAATCGGACGTCCGCGAAAACAGCAGCCAGCAGTGGCCCAGCACCGAGCATCGCCATGAAGACGGCTTGATTGCCCGTGACGATCCCCAGCGCCAGGATGACGACCACGAGGATGAGCGGGAAGACGACCCCTCGCACTACCTCGGCTGTCCGACTGCCTTCCACGCTGACTCCTTGATGTCTGCCGACACCCACGCAGGGCTTGGACGGGTGGAGTCTACGCCGGAATCGCCCCGATTTGTGATCCGACTCGACGGGTCGGTCCGGAAACCTCGGGCACCTGTCCGAGACCGAGTCACTCCCGCCAAAGAGGTGACCTTGGTCCCTGCAGCCGGGGTCGGTTTCCCCGTGGCGTAGATCACTCGTGGGATCATGCTGTCCCTATGCCACAGGACGATCCTTACGAGGGGCGCGTGGTCGTGGGCTTCGACGGCTCCGACACCGCACAGCGCGCCGTGAGATGGGCCGCTGCCGAGGCTGCGGCCCGGGGCCGCGGACTCGTCCTCGTGCACGCCGTCCTTCCCCCGGTCGCCACCGGCGGCCTCGGCGTGGGGCTCCCGCCGAGCCTGGATCTCGTCGAGCAGCTGGAGGAGCAGGCCCGCTCGCAGCTCGATGAGTACGCCGCGGGGATCACCGGTGCCGGCGTCACCACCCACGTCGCCATCGGAGCACCCAGCGCCGTCCTGCTGGAGGCGTCGGAGACTGCCGACCTCGTCGTCATCGGTTCCCGGGGGCGCGGGGGCTTCTCGGGACTGCTGCTCGGCTCGGTGGGCGGTCAGGTCTCCGCACATGCAGAGTGCCCCGTCGCGGTCATTCGCGACCTCCCTGGTGAGGACGCCGGCGGGATCGTCGTCGGCATCGACGGCTCCCCCGCGGCCACCGCCGCTCTCGCGTTCGCCTTCGACGAGGCGAGCCGTCGAGGCTGGACGCTCACCGCGGTGCACGCGTGGGACGTCCCCGCCTACGACCTGCTCATCGTCCCCAATGGCCCCGTGCCCGTACCCCTGGCCGACGTCGCCGACGACGAGGTGCGGCTCACCGCCGAGATCCTTGCGGGTTTCCGCGACGACTACCCGGATGTCGAGGTCGAGGAGCGGCTGGTGCGGGCGCCCGCCGTCCAGGCGCTTGTCGATGCCTCGGCGGGCGCGGCCATGGCCGTCGTGGGCACCCACGGGCATGGACCGGCGATGGGTGCGCTGCTCGGTTCCGTCAGCAACGGACTGCTCCACAAGTCCAAGGTGCCCGTTGTCGTCGTGCCGCCGACTCCGGAGGAGGTGTCGGCGGCATGACCGCTGCAGAGTCGCTGGCCCGCAGGCCGGAGATGACGGTGGCGGACCTCATGTCGAATCCCGTCCTCACCGTCGAGGTCAACGAGAGCCTGTGGGATGCGTGGCAGCTGCTCTTCGTCTCCGGCCTCCGGCACCTGGTCGTCCTGGACAGGGACGGCGGATGCCTCGGTGTCCTGAGCGACCGCAACATCCTGGCCGAGGTCCCGGCGACGGCCGACCACCTGAGCCACCGTCATGTGCGCGACGTACTGGCGATGGTGCCCCTCGTCTCGGTGCATCCCGAGGACCCGCCCCTCTCGGTGGCCCAGCTGATGGCCGACCACACGGTGGAGGCTGTGCCGGTCCTGGATGCGGAGGGCCGGCTTGCCGGCATCGTCACCGAATCGGACATCGTTCGCTGGCTCGTCCGCTGAGGCGACGGGATCCTCGTAGGCTGTCGGTCATGGCAAACGGCAACGACCGGCTCGTGTGGATCGACTGCGAGATGACCGGCCTCGATCCCGTCAAGGACGACATCGTCGAGATCGCCTGCATCGTGACCGACGGCGAGCTCAACGAGCTCGACGAGGGCATCGCCCTGGTAGTGAAGCCGCAGACCGACACCGCCCTCAACGAGATGGACGATGTGGTCGTCGCGATGCACACCGCATCCGGGCTGCTCGAGGAGATCCCGAACGGAATCACGCTCGCCGACGCAGAGAACCAAGTTCTCGACTACGTGAAGGCGCACGTGCCGGAGGCTCGCAAGGCGCCGCTCGCCGGGTCCAGCGTCTACGTCGACCGCGGCTTCCTCGCCGTGCACATGCCCGCTCTCGACTCCCACCTGCACTACCGGCTCGTCGATGTCTCCAGCATCAAGGAGCTGGTGCGGCGCTGGTACCCGCGCGTCTACTTCGCGACTCCGGAGAAGAACGGCAACCACCGCGCCCTCGGCGACATCCGCGAGTCGATCGCCGAACTGCGCTACTACCGCGATGCCGTCTTCGTCCCCCACCCGGGACCGGACTCCCCCACGGCGCAGGCCCTCGGCCAGAACCATGTCGTCGACCACGGCGTCGCCTCGGTGACCGAGGACGTGCCGCTTCTCTAGAGACTGGTCCCGGGTCTGAGCATGAGGCAGGCTCGGATAGACTCTGGCGTCCGCGTTCGCGCGGCATGGTGGGTGTAGCTCAGCTGGTAGAGCACCTGGTTGTGGTCCAGGTGGTCGCGGGTTCAAGTCCCGTCACTCACCCCAAAGCGTTGTTGGTATCAAAGGATTTTCCGGAGAGCCAAGAACTGGCGGGGACACCCTGGGGACAGGAGTCGTCCACAGGGTGCTCCCCGCTCCGCTTTGATGCGTCAGAGACCCGCCGTACGGTGCCCTCATGGCCTCCCTCGAGAAGCGCACCCGGAAGGACGGCTCGACCGCGTTCCGCGTCGTCTGGCGCGAGAACGGCCAGAAGCAGTCCGAGACGTTCGGCCCCGGGCGGCAACTCCAGGCGAAGGCCTTCCTGCGCGACGTGGAGGCATCGGGCGAGCGCTGGCCCGTCGGCTGGGTCAAGGGCGTGGGCTATCCCCCGCCTGACGAGGGCCTGAGTGGCTACACCGTGCGCTCGGCAGCGATCCGCGCGATCGACGTCAACCAGAGGGCTACCGAGGGCAGCAAGGCGGACTACCGCCGCGAGGTCGATCGCTACCTGCCCGAGGATGATCCGCTGGCGGAGATGGCGGTCGAGAAGGTGACCGTCGATGCGATCCACGACTGGCATATCCGCCTGCAGAAGCGCGGCGCCAACAGTGGCGGGCCGAGGGCATCGCAGGTGGTGAGCGAGGAGCGCACACTCTCGGCGAAGACGCGGCGTCACGCGCAGAGCCGGCTGTCCAGCGGGCTCAACCTGATGGTCAAGCTCGGGCACATTCCTCGCAACCCTGCGGTGGGCCTGGGGCCGGGCCGTTCCAAGCGCAAGCGGATCCAGGCGCTGTCGGTGGACGACTTCAAGGCCTTGCTCACCTACATCCCCGAGTACTACGTGCCGCTCGTGCAGACCCTCGGCCGTACTGGCATGCGCTTCAGCGAGGCGACCGCACTGACAGCGCGACGTGTCGAACTCGATCGCGAGCCGCCGCTGATCAACGTCGAGGAGGCGTGGAAGCGCACCGAGCAGTACGGCCGATACGAACGCGGCGGGCCCAAGAGCCTCGAGGGCAATCGCATCATCCCGATCGACCCCGAACTCGCCGCGCTCCTGCGTCCTCTGGTCGATGGCAAGAAGGGCAACGCGGAGGTGTTCGTGACGACGTACGACACGGTCGTCCACTACAACAACTTCCACAGTCGCGTGTGGCGGCCAGCTGTCGTCCAGGCCTTCGCCGACGACGCCATCCCGTTCGAGGCCACCATCCACGACCTGCGTCACGCACATGCCTCCTGGCTGCTGGCGGAGGGCGTTCCCGTGCTGACCGTTGCCGATCGCCTTGGCCACGATCCCGCCGTTCTGCTGAAGGTCTACGCCCACCTGATGGACGCTGCACGCAACGAGCCGGCCCTGGCGATCGCTCGACTGCTCGGTGACTGACCGCCGGCAGTCACGCGACACGTCGGGCGCGCTGCCGTCCCGTCCCGGCGTACGGCTCGGGGGCGCGGGGCGCCACGGCCGATCGGAGCCACCGGTCGATGTCCTCGAGGGTGAAGCGCAGGACCTTGCGGCTGGGCTTGTAGCCGGGCAGCGGACGGGCACGGTAGGGACCCTCCCCGCGGTAGGCGCGCAGGACGGTCTTGACGGACAGGCCCAGGTAGTCCGCGGCCTCCTCGGCCGTGAGGAACCGTGTGGGAACAGCGCGCTCCCCTGGCCGGGCATACGTGGCGTCCATCGGTCCTCCGCGTGAGTGCTCTTACCCCTATCAACCGCGTCGGCCCTTCGGTACCTCGCAAACTCTCGGATCCCCTCACGAACGATTCCCACGCTTGGCATATCCGTACCTTTTTTGGTACGGTTTTGCCACCGGAGGCGTCATGACCTATCGCGAGACACTGCGCTGGCTGGCCTTCGACCATCACGGCATCGTCACCACCGGCCAGGCGGCCGCGGCGGGCGTCCCGGCGGTCGAGGTGCGCAAGCTCGCCGCACGAGGTGCCCTGACCCGGGTGGGACATGGCGTCTACCGGATGGATGAGGCGCCCACCACTTCATTGACGCCCTTTGCGCAGGCTCTGGCGCTCGTCGGTCCTGGGGCTCGCCTGGTCGATGAGTCCGTCCTCGCCGTGCACGACCTGGCGCTGGTGAACCCGCGAACGATCAAGGTCGGCACCGACCGTCGGATCCGCGAGAAGTTGCCGGCCAGCATCGAGATCGTCCCGATGGCGGGCGGTGACGTGGAGTACGTGGACGGGCTGCCCACGATGCCCCTGGGCGAGGCGCTCGTGGCCTGCCGGGGGCGCGTCATGCGCGACCGCCTGGTCGAGGCGACTCGTGTCGCCGTGGCCCGCGACCTGCTCGACGACAACGACGCCACGGACGTGCTGGAGCGGCTCGCGCTGGTGAGCGCATGAGCGCGGCTGTCTCGGATCCGGGCAGCCTGGCGACACTCGAGCGACGCATGGGCTCATACGCGGATGCGATGCAGCAGCAGGCTGGTCGCGTTCGCGTGACGATCGGTCAGGTCGTTGTCGCGCAGCTTCTGCCTGGCGCGCTGGTCACGGGCGGATCGGGAATGAAGATCCGTCTGGGCTTGGGCTTCTCCCGAGACTCCACAGGCCTCGACGTCGCGTGTCGCGACGCCCAGGACGTCCTCGCTGATGCTCTTCGTGCCGCCCTCGCCGCTGGGTGGGGGCCGTTCACCGGCCAGCTTCTCGCCAAAGCACCGCGACCACGAGACGGCGTCCCCTCGTCGTATGTGATGCAGCCGTACGCGGTGAAGCTCGCTGCCTACGGTCGCCCGTTCAGCACGGTGGTGCTCGAGGTCGG
Organism: Actinomycetales bacterium; assembly: GCA_016125355.1. Taxonomy (GTDB): domain Bacteria; phylum Actinomycetota; class Actinomycetes; order S36-B12; family S36-B12; genus UBA10649. The sequence goes on from WGLX01000031.1 coordinate 27,483, forward strand.
CTATGACGAGCTCGGCGCCACCAGCGACGGGTCCGGCGAGTTCCTGCTCCCCGACCAGATCGTGGACCTGTTCGCGGCGCTCGGTCTTCCTCGACCGCAACCGGTGCCGATCCTGGCGGTGCATCACCAGATCGCGCAGAAGATCCACGCCTGTACCGAGCCCGGCAGCGAGCGGGCGCACGACCTCGTCGATCTGCAGTTGCTGTGGTCAACGAATGAGGCGGGCGTCGAACTGGTCTCGGTGACCACGGAGCGACTGTTCGACTTCCGCCGCGCACACGCCTTCCCCGGCCGCTGCACAGTGGGCCCGGACTGGCCCACGGCCTATGCCGAGGCAGCCACCGACCTCGACGTCATCCCCGATGTGGCGGCGGCAGCGGCCTGGCTCAACGCCCGGCTTGCCGACCTGGCGCGTCGAGCGCGCTAAGCCGGCACCGTAGACACTACGCATAATCCGGTGATATCTTCGCTTTATGCGTAGTGATGCTCCCCCGCTGCTCCCGATCCTGCGGTCGCGCACGCAAGGCGAGGTCCTCGCCGCCCTGCTGATCGACCCGGCGCGTGAATGGACCATCACCGAACTGGCGGCGCGACTCCACCTGCCGTTGACCACGGCCCAGTCCGAGATCGCTCGGCTGGAGACCGGTGGCCTGGTCCACTCCCGCAAGGTCGGTCGCTCCCGACTCGTGCAGCCGGACCTCAGCAACCCCGTCGTCACCCCTCTGACGCAGATCATCATGCTGACCTTCGGCCCGAAGGTCGTCGTTCAGGACGAGTTCGCCGGCCTCGGGGCCGACCATGTGCTCATTTTCGGATCATGGGCTGCCCGCCTCAGTGGGGAAGCAGGTCCCCCGCCCGGAGACATCGACGTCCTCGCGGTAGCGGACGACCTGTCCCGCGAGGACCTGTACGCCGCAGCAGAGCGCGCCGAGGCCCGACTCGGGCGACCCGTGAATCCGGTGCTGCGCAGCACACAGGCATGGGCAGACCCGGCCACGGATCCATTGCTCGACGAGATCGTGCGGCGCCCCGTGGTCCACGTCCTCCCGACTGAGGTCACGGCGGTGGCGTCATGACGTGGCAACGAGGTCGCGACCAGATCCAGGCGCTGGTCCGCGGCGGCTCGCTCGAGCACGTCAGCGGCGCCGCGGCCGATGGAACTGCGCTGCTGGCATCGGCCGCGAACCTCCTCGCTTCGGCAGCACGCGAACTGGACGAGAACCCCGAGGCGGCTTACGTGCTGGCATACGACGCCGCCCGCAAGTCGTGCGCGGCGCTGCTCGCCCAGCAGGGCCTGCGCACGATGTCCAGCGGTCACCACGTCACCACCGAGCAGGTCGTCCGCACGCAGTTCGGTGGGCCATTCGACGCGTTCTCGTCTCTGCGTCGGCGACGATCGGAGATCGAGTACCCCCGCCTGCCGGGAGACGAGGTCGGCCACGACGAGGCCGAGCAGGCACTCAACCGCGCGACCGCTATCCACGAGGCCGCCAGCCAGCTTCTGCCGAACCTGTCGCTGTTCCGAGCTGAGTAGCGCGGCGTAACAGAGTCACCCTGCGATCCCGAACCCGGGCCGCGGTCCCGTGGGGCCGTGGTGGACCGGCTGCACCGCGAAGGTCGCGGAGTCGACGCGGGTCGGTCGTCCGGCGAGGTGGGCGCCGGCGCGTTCGATGACCTCGTCGTCGAGTTGCTGTTCGGGCCACTTCATGGCGCGGGCGAGTTCGCTGGGATTGAGCCAGTCGCGGGCGTCGGCGACGAGGATCATGCGCTCCCGTGCCCGCGTGGCGGTGACATACAGGCTGCGACCGTCCTTGCGCGGGTCGATGGACGCGATGTGGATCTCGCTCGTCTGGCCCTGGACCTTGTGTGTGGTGCCGGCGTACCCGTAGCTCACGTGCGCGATCAACACGCTGGGTGTCAGTGTGCGCTGGGTCCGTCCGCGCCGGCCACACGAATGCGGTCCCGGCCCGCCTCGAGCACGGTCAGGCGCTCACCGCGGACCAGTGCCTGCCGTCCGCGGGTTCCCGAAGCGGGGCGCGAGATGCGCAGGACGGTTCCGGTGCCCAGTCGCATGTCGCCGGTGACGTGCCGGTAGGTCCGCACGGTTGACGGGTCGACCTGACCGGTATCGATGAGTCGGTTGTGAATGCGGTCGTTGAGGTCGTCGACCTCTGCGTTGGTGACCGCGTCGCACGTGACCTGGTCCGCACCGTGGGTGGCGATGCCGTCGGCAACCATGCGAGCGAGCAACTCGAGCTTGTGCTCGCGGTTGCGCGCCACGATCAGCGAGCCGGTGTCGCCCAGACGAGCCCATGCCGCGGCCACGTCACCGGAGTGCAGGGCTTCCGCGATCACCTGGCCATCGTCGGTGCGCTGGCGCATGTTGGTCGTCAGCTGCACCACATGATCGGGATGGACCCGGCACAGCACGGTGAACGCATCCCCGGCGGCGACGGCACCCAGCTGTGCGGCGTCGCCCTGCAGGACCAGTCGCTTGTCGTTGCCGCGGCACCAGGCCGCGATCTGCTGAACGGACACCACGTCCGCCATCGAGGCTTCGTCGATCACGACGACGGACACGTTCGGACCGTGACCCGCTTCGATCGATTTGCGAAGCGCAGTGAGGTTCATCCACGGCGCACCGGACTCGTGACCGGCCTTGGCCGCAGCGATGGTCGCGGTTGAAGCGACGAGCATGCGGCGACGGTCCGCCTCCAGCGCCATGCGTGCGGCCTGCAGCACGGTGGTCTTGCCTGAGCCGGCGACTCCGGCGATGAGGGTGATCGGGTTCGTGCCGCGGCTGATGGCCAACACGGCGTCGCATTGCTCGTCGGTCAGGTACCAGCCGATCGATGTCGCCTCCGCCGCCAGTCCCGCCCAGGTCGCCCAGGGCAGGCGTTCGGGCATCATCTCGACTGGTTGCCGGCCGACCTTGTCGATCAGCCACTGTTCGGCGTCGAGGGCGGCCCCGGACACCCAGACCTGGCCGCCGGTGCGCATGCCCGTGTCGTGTGACTCGTCGCCGCGGACGAAGCCCCGCTCGAGCACCAGCCGGGTGATCCGCAGCCGCTCGGCGTCGGCCATCCGCGCCGGACCCAGGTGACGCCGTCCCATTCGACCGGCTGCGGGCCTCCCGACCCCAACCCGGCGCGCTCGGTCGACAGGTCGATGGTTCAGGAATCGCGCCCGCGCCTGGACCTCGGCGGCCAGCTGCCCCCAGGTGGGCTGGTCGTGCGTCTTGGCACCTGTCGGGGCGGCTTTCGCCGCTCGGTCGCGTCGCGACCGTGCCCGAGCGGTCATCGCCTGACCGTCATCGATGGACCTTAGTTTCTCCGTAACGGCCTGCCTGCCGCGAGAGAAGGCCAGCAGGGTGTCGGGCCGGAACCCGCCGAGCTGCCACTGCCACGACTGCGGGTCGAACCACGCGTCAGTGACCACTCCCCGGGCCGTGGCCTCCTCGATGAGGAACTCCTGTCCCCAGGCCGCGAAGCGGGGAGCGTTGATGTGTAGCTCGCGACCACCGTCGGCCATCGTCCGCACGATCCCGTCCCGCCCGACCAGCACGTTGGGCAGGGTGCAGTGCACGTGCAGGTGCGGGTCGCCAGCCCGTGAGGAGATCTCCGCGGCGATGAACCCGGCCCAACCGTCGGCGGGCATGTTCCGCACGTCGAACCCGTCGCCGCGGTGGCCGGTCGAGCAGAACCCCGCCTCCGCCATCAGCCGCTCCAGTGCCCGAGTGGCGGCTGCCTCCATCGCGTCCAGCCACTGCCCCTGGTTCGCGGGGTCACCGCTGAGGGCGAACAGGCTGATCGACTTCGGCACAGTCAGCGTGAGCTCGTAGCCGGCGTTGCCGACCGGCACGTGTGTCGACGAAGCCGCACCGGCCGCTCTCCACAACCGCTCACCGATCTCGACGTCACTGGACGCATCCGCCAGGAGCCCGTCGAGGTCCAACTGGTCGACGGCGTCTTTGCGCCGGCCGCGACCGGTCTCCACCGGCCGGGCCGCCAACGCGCGTGCCCATCCCCCCAGCGCACCCTGCAGGTCGTCGGCGGCAACCCCGACCCCGGCGCGAACTGTCGTCCGCAGCACCCCATCGGCCGTCAGGAACGACACGGACCGGTCCCGCCCCGCGGCACGCTCCAGCGCCCGCCACCATGCCGATCCGTCGCGCGAGCTGAACAGCACCTCCGGTTCGACGCCGGCAGCAGCGACGGCCCGGCTCACCACGTCGTAGACGGGAGCGGCCGGCACCCGGGCAAGCCGTGAGCGTTGGGTCTTCACTCCGTTCGTCAGGTACTGGCCGGAGAAGGCCAGGTCGATGTGCAGGAAGTCCGACGGCTCGGTCACGAGTTCGCCGGGCCGGAAGCCGATCAGCTCGGCCGTCGCTCCCCTACCCACGAACCGGACGCGCCGCACCTGGTCATCGCCATCGCAGGTGCCGGTTCCGACTCGGTAGGCGACCTGCAAGCTGCTCACGCCCACCTGCCCCGTCACCCGGTACCAGAGCTGGCCCGTGCCCGCAGCCGTGTGAGCGATGGTCGTGACCTTCGCATGCGTGCTCATCTGACACCGCCCGCGGCCAGCGCCGAATCCGGATTCCAAGCCGGATAGGTGATGAAGGCGTGAATAGATGCCGTGCTGCTCGCGGGTAAGGAGTTCAGATCGGTGGCTGTGAAGGGCTTTCCGGGTCCTGTGGATCGTGGCTGGGAACGATCGACTTGGGATATTGGGTGCGACTCCATAGACCATGTGCGATCAGCGTCTGGATCCACGTCCTGTCGAGCGACATGGACGCCTCGGTCACGTGAACTGTGGGAATCGATCGGTGACGTCCCCCTGAGTGGTGGCTTTTCGCTCTTCGCGCTCAGGTCAGTGTTCTGATCATGCCGTCATGAGTTCCGGTGTCGTCACCTGCCCCTCCGTCATCGTTGTGGTGGCCGTCACCAAGGTCATGGATCGCTCGC
>WGLX01000025.1 GCA_016125355.1 Actinomycetales bacterium
GGCAACATCGCGGGGGAGCCGGTCACCGCGGACACCATCCGCGACCTCCTCGCCGACGCCGACCCGTCCTCGACGCTCCGCAAGCTGGTCACCGACGCCGCCGGCTGCATCGTCGACGCCGGTCGCGCCCGGTACGCGATCACCGACACCCAGCGCCGCCTCATCGCGCTGCGGGACGGGACCTGCCGGTTCCCCGGCTGCACCCGACCCGCCGAAGTGTGCGAGGTCGACCACGCCACGGCCTATCACGCCGGTGGACGCACTGATCTGGAGAACCTCGGACCCCTCTGCAAACATCACCACCAGCTGAAGACGCATGGCGGCTGGCACATCACCACGAGCCGACGATCGGGTGCCTGCACCTGGCGATCCCCCCTCGGCCGCATCTACCAGCACGAAGCACCCGACCTCATCCCGGCAGATGTCACAGGAGTCAGCGAACCGCCGCCCTTCTGAGACGGACGGCTGACGTGGTGGCCCCGAGAGGATTCGAACCTCCGACACAAGGTTTAGGAAACCTCTGCTCTATCCCCTGAGCTACGGAGCCGGGATACGCGCCTAACCCTCGGCGCAGTGAACAGTCTAGAGAACGTGCGGCCGGGGGCTGGTTCCGGATCGCGCCCCCTCGCACACGGCGGTCCCGCTACTGTCGCGGGACCGGACGACTGGGTCCGCGTCTACTTGCTGAGGAGTTCGCATGGAGCTCAGTCGTCGGTCGTTCATGGCAGGCGCAGCGGGCCTCTCCGCCCTCGCCCTGGGTGCGATCTCGGCGTCGGAGGCCGAGGCGGCCCCCCGTCCGGACGGTGTCGTGGTAACGCCTCAGATGGCGATCGACCGGCTGCGCGAGGGCAATGCGAGATGGGTGGCGGGCACGTCGAAGCGCACGACCTATGCACCTCCCGGCCAGGCGCCGGAGGCCGGCCAGTGGCCCTTCGCCGCCATCGTGTCGTGCTCCGATTCCCGGGTGGTTCCCGAGGACCTCTTCGCCGTGGCGGGCAAGAACCTGTTCATCCTGCGCAACGCCGGCAACGTCGTCGATGACGTGACGCTGGGCAGCCTTGAGTACGCCGTCGAGCACACCGGGGTCGCCCTGATCGTCGCGCTCGGACACGCGAACTGCGGAGCGGTCGATGCCACTCAGGCCTCCCTCGCGACGGGGACGATGCCCGGCGGGAACGTCGACAGCATCGTCCGCCTCGTGGCTCCGGCCGTCGAGGCCCTGCCCCCCGGGCACACCCTGAACGAGGCGATCGAGGCCAATGCCCTGCAGTCGGCGCGGCGCATCCAGAACCTCAGCCCCCTCATCGCCGAGCGCACCGCCAAGGGCACCGTCGGCATCGTCCAGGCGGTGTACGGCCTGAGCACCCGGAAGGTCACCTTCTTCTAGGGGCTGCCAGGCCTCACCAGCGGCTTACCGGACATTTACCCACGGCTGGATCCACGCTCACACCATTTCCCTAGCGTCGCCCCAGTCCTTCTCGGCCAGGCGGGACTGCAGTCAGTCCTTTCCGCACGGGGGTAGGCCGAGAAGAGGTGCCATGACGCAGACGAGCGTGATCGACAGGCCGGCGCAGCCGAACCCCCGGGAGCCCAGTCCACCTCGCATGCGTCGCCGACGGCGTGGTCGCATCCTGCGCACCGTGGCGATCGTGATGGCAGTTCTCGTGACCATCACCGGGTGGTCCATCACGAGCGCCCTCCGAGCACCGGGTGACGACACCGTCACCAAACTGGCCGAGTGGGGACGCGACCACGGCCTCGGCGTCGTCGTGACGGCGGCGGAGACCGTGCAGTACCGGATGAATCCGCCGCGATCCGGTGGCACGCCCGATATGTCGCTCCTCGCCGCCGGCGCCGCTGAGAGCGCGCCCGTGCAGATCGGTGTGCCGGGCAAGGCGGCCGCCGCGGCAGCGATCCCGGCCCTCGCTCCCATGTCCACGCCCGTCAGCCCCGCCCTCAAGGGCGAGGGCGTATGGGTGACGAAGGTGGGCAAGGCGACGGACCCCCTCGTCCAGGAGACGTTCGTGCGTCCTGACAAGGTCCACACGTCCTACCTGGCCGGCGTCGCCTGGATGAGTCACACCCTGAAGTTCGCACTCCATCCGGGGTACCAGGACCCGGGAACGAAGGGCTTCACCCTGCCCGACCACGTGACGAAGTCCGAGCTGTCGAAGCTCGTCGCCACCTTCAACGGCGGCTTCAAGCTCAAGGACGCAAAGGGCGGGATCTACGACCACGGGAACACCGTCGGCACGCTGACGCAAGGCGCCGCGTCCCTCGTGATCTACAAGGACGGACACGCGACCGTCGGCACATGGGGCAAGGACGTCTCCATGTCCCCCGACGTCGCCTACGTGCGCCAGAACCTCAAGCCGCTGATCCACGACGGGAAGCTCTCCAGCAATCTCGACGGCAATGTGGAGTCGACGTGGGGGGCGACCCTTGGCGGGGCCTACGCCGTCTGGCGCTCCGGACTCGGGGTCACGGCGAGCGGTGACCTCGTCTACGTCGCTGGTGATGCCCTGACGGTGTCCTCCCTCGCCGACCTGCTCCAGCGGGCCGGCGCCGTCACCGCCATGCAGCTGGACATCAACACGGCATGGGTCAGCTACATGACCTACAACCATCACGGGTCGACCGTCGTGCCGCACAAGCTGGTCCAGTTCCAGCGCCCCACGAGCCGCTACCTGTCCTCGGTCTCCCGCGACTTCGTGGCTGCCTACACCGCGTAGGAGGGCCCTTCCCCCTCGCGTCCCGGTGCCCTACTCTCCGGTCAGCCGATCAGGGAGGCGGTGCGACCGTGCTCAGCAACCTCTCGAACACCCTGCTCCCGGAGAACCAGCGGCGCTCCGTGGAGGAGCTCACCGCGGACCTCGACCTCTCCTCGGGGGACAACCGCGCCAAGCGTTCGGCGTTCTGGACGATGCTCACCCTGTCGGCCGTCATCGCCGGCGCGGGAGTCCTGTCTGACTCGACCGCAACGGTGATCGGCGCGATGATCATCGCCCCGCTGTCAACACCCATCCTCGGAGTCGGTCTGGGTATCGCCAAGCGCGACCGGACTCTCAGTCGGCGCTCTCTTCTCTACGTCGTTCTGGGCGCGGCCTTGGCGATCGCCATCGGAGCCCTGTTCTCCCTGCTGGTACCTGGCGGCGTGAACCTGCTCGCCAACTCGCAGATCGCCGGCCGCACCTCCCCCGGCCTGACCGATCTCATCGCCGCACTCGCGACCGGCGTTGCCGGGGCAGTAGCCATGTCACGGAGGGATGTCGCCGCCGTTCTCCCAGGCGTTGCCATCGCCATCTCGCTCGTCCCGCCGCTCGCGGTCGTCGGGGTCTGCCTCGGCCAGGGCGCCATTGGCTTGGCCCTGGGCGCACTACTGCTCTTCCTGTCCAACCTCCTCGCGCTGGTATTGATCGGCGCCCTGGTGTTCACGGTCATCGCGCAGACCGGAGCCCTGGGCAGCAGGCCGGCCGTGTCCCGCCGAAAGACCTACCTCACGCTCAGCATCCTGATGCTCATCATCCTCGTTCCCCTGCTGGTGAACACGGCGACGACGCTGCTGGTCACGATCTGGACCGGCCGGGTGAACGCGGCCGCGAGCTCGTGGGCAGCCCAGGCCCCCGGGACTCTTATCCAGGGCATCGACGTGCAGGGCACGACGGTTCGGGTCCGCGTGCTGAGCCCGGGTCAACTGCCCGATCCGGCCGACCTCGTGAACCGACTCGAGGGTCAGCTGCCGACCGGAGTGACCGTGGTCGTCGACACGGCTCTGGGCCAGGAGATCGAGGCTGGCACCATCGGTCAGAAGTGACCGATCCCGGCTACCACCACTTGTTCGGGTACTGCTGGTCGCCGAGCAGCCGATGGGTCACCCAGACCAGCGCCAGGACGAGGACCGCGAGCCCGACGAGCAGCGGCAGGGTCGCCAGCGCCGTCGCCCACGTGTGGGAGATGAAGGCCGCGATGAGCGCGGCCGCCACAGCCGGGGCGTGGAAGGCGCCCAGGAGGTGCATGAGCAGCAACGTCACGGCCGCGGCCACGATCGCCGTCACGACCCGTGGCGCCGGGATGGCCCCGATGGCCAGTCCCATAGTCGCGGCGATCGTGTACGCGACCAGGACACGCAGTGGCCGGCTCGCCGGAGAGTGCGCCGTCGCGAACACCAGCACGAAGCTCACCAGCGGGGGCACCAGGTAGGGCGCGAGCACGCTGTTGTTGGCATCGAAGACCCATAGCAGCACCGACAGGATGCCCAGTCCGAACGTCTCTGCGAGCACGAGGGGCACGGCACGGCGCCAGTCCACCCGCTCATCCGGCTCCACGGTCCGCACCCGAGCCGGCCGGGAGACCGGGATTCGATGGATACGTGCCACGCTGCAGGACCCTAGCCCTCACGATCGCTCGCGGACGACGTCGGCGACGTTCATCCGACGGATCGCCCGCATGCCCGGCCACTGCGACAGCACGGCCACGGCCAGGACGGCGAGGGCGGACAGGACCAGGGTCACCGGGTTGATGTACAGGGTGAGGGTGAACTGGTCGCTCGAGTAGGTCTGGAGCATCGCATCGGCCGTGATGAGGCCGAGGACGAGCCCCGGGATGACGCCGAGCGCCACGACGATCACGTTCTCCCCGCCCACCAGGCCGGCAATGGTGCGGTACCGGACCCCGGCGGCCCGGAAGGTCGCGAGCTCTCGTTGTCGCTCGACGATGTTGACGCTCATGGTCGTGAAGATGATGGCGAAGGCCATGGCGGCGCCCAGGACGAGCATCGCGCCGACGAACACGTAGAAGAGCCCGGAGTACTGGTCGAAGGTGCTCTGCAGCGACGACGTGGCGAAGTAGGAGACGACCCCGGGCAGCGCCGACAACGCTTCCTGAAGGGCAGCCTGGTCGGCGCCGTCGGCGAACCGAGCCTGGATGGACAGGGGCACCGCCTGCGGCACCTGCGAGGTGAGCCAGTCCTTCGACGAGTAGGCGAAGGTCCCCAGCGGCTCGTACGTGAAGCCGGCGACCGTCGCCGTTACCGTCGTGCCGAGGTCGGGGAACGTCAGGTCGACCGAATCCCCGGGAGCGAGATCAGGAAGCTGCGCGCTGATCGACTCATCGACGAGGATCCCGTCGGCCGGCATCGGAACGGGCTCCCCCTGGCTGGTGATGAAGCCGTGCATCCGCGTGTCCGCGTCGAAGGCGGTGAGGGTGGTCGCATACACGGCATCCTTCGAGCGGATCGAGACCGGCAGGGAGATGACCGATTCGGCCGCGACGACGCCGCTGACCGCGCTCACCTGATCGACCTGCTCAGGCCCCACGGGCTGCGCGTACTGCACCGCCGCGTCTGACGTGGTCACCTGCTGGAACTGGACCGACATCAGGTGCGTCATCGTGTCCAGCATCCCGACGGACGCCAGGACGAGGATGAGGGCGAGCACGGCGCCGGCGGCGGTGAAGACCGAGCGGCGGCCGTTGCGGGCGATGCTCCGCACGATCATCCGCCAGCGCGCGGAGACGTGCCGCATCCCCGGCACCAGCCACTCCACGCGGCTGGTCCGCCCCTGGCCTGCCGGCACGTCGCCCCGCATCGCCTCCGCCGGGGCGATCCGAGCGGCCCTCAGGGCCGGGAATCCCCCGGCGATCGCGGTGGCGACCAGGGCGAAGGCCAGGCCCACCGCGAGCGTCTCGATCCGGAACCCCGCGTAGACGGCCAGCTGCTCAGGAAGGCCGATGACCCCCAGGTAGACGCGGGTCATGGCTCCCGCCATGAGCGTTCCGAGGGGCAGTCCGACGAACGCCCCGATCACCCCAGCGGCCAGCCCATAGGACAGGTAGTGCCAGCCGATCGTGCGGCCGCGCACTCCGCACGCGCGCAGGGTGCCGATGATCTGCCGCTCCTGCGCGACGCGACGCGTGAGCAGGACGTACATCGCCAGGCCCGCCGCGGTGAGGAAGAGCACCGGGAAGGCGGTCGCCATCTGCTGGAAGCCGCTGATGTCCTCCTGCAGGACGGAGTTCGAGGGCTGCTCCGCCCGGGTGAGCACCTGCGTGGCACCCGCGGCGACCGCCTGCTGGGAGAGCTGATCCAGCGTCGTCGCGGCGTCCGACGCGTTCCGCGCGCTGTCCGTGAGGAGCACAAGGGCCTGGTTGTCACCGGCTCCTGACCAGGTGCGGGCGTCGGCATCGGTCGCGTACACGACGCCGAAGGAGTCCGCAGGCACGAAGACGTCCTGCCGGCTCGGCGCCGGCCACAGGTACTCGGCACTGTTGACGATCCCGGCCACCGTGACCTGCTGGTCGCCGGTCGCCGTCGTCAGCATGAGGGTGTCGCCCTCCGTGAGCCCGAAGGTGTCCGCGAGGTGCTCCTCGACGAGGACCGTCCCGGTCGACGGGTTGCTCGCCCCGGAGAGGATGGTGAGCGCGGCCACATCGGGGGCACCGCTGTCCGGGTAGCCGACCACCCGACCCACGAGCTTCGTGGACGTGCTGTTGGTCCCGGCAACCGCCATCGGCAGGTCCGCCTGCACGCGGGTCCGCACGGCGGCCACGCCCGGTGCGGTGGCCACCCCGTCCTTGTAGGCGCCGGGATCGGGAGTCGTGACGAAGAGGTCGGGGAAGCGCTGGGTCACGAAGGCGTTGTCATAGGACGCGGTGAGGTTTACGTATGCGTTGTTCGCGGCCGCGTAGAGGGCGATGCCGAGCATCACCGTCACCGTCAGGGCGAGGAACAGGGGCAGGGTCCGGTGGATGTCCCGCCGCAGCTTGCGCCGCAGCGTCGGATGTCCCCTCACCAGACGACCTCATCGGCGGGTCTCGCGTCCTGTGCGGTCACTCCGGCGATCACGCCGTCATGGACGCGGATCACTCGGTCCGCCATGACCGCGATCCCGGAGTTGTGCGTGACGATCACGACGCAGCGCTCGGATCCCTGCGCCTCCCGCTGCAGCAGGCTGAGGACCTGTCGCCCCGTCGCGAGGTCCAGCGCCCCGGTGGGTTCATCGCAGAGCAGCAGCCGTGGTCCGGTGACGAGGGCGCGGGCGATCGCGACCCGCTGCTGCTGCCCTCCGGACATCTGGGCCGGGAAGGCGTCCGCGCGGTCGGCGATGCCCACGCCCGAGAGTGCCTCCGCAACCTGTTCGTCGAATCCATCGCCCCCGGACCGGCCGGTGAGCTCCGCGATGATGCGCACGTTCTCCTGCGCGGTCAGCGTCTGGATCAGGTTGTAGTACTGGAAGATGAACGCCACGTTGTCCCTGCGAACGGTGGCGAGCTCTTCCGCGGTCCTGCCGCTCAGGTCCTTCCCGCCGAGCGTGACCGTGCCACTGGATGCCGCCTCGATGCCGCCGCGGCTGTTCAGCAGGGTCGTCCTGCCCGAGCCCGATGGCCCCAGGACGACGACGATCCCACCCGCATGGAGATCCAGGTCGATGCCGCGTAGCGCCCGCACCTCGGCGGCACCCTCGCCGTAGGTCTTGGTGACGCCTCGCACGCTCGCTACTACGTCACCGTGGGCCATCCCGACTCCTTCGCGCCGCGTCCTCCGCGAGTCAACCGCGTGCCCGGCCGCCGTGGCAACCGCTTCACCCCGGTGGGAGCGGCGTGGGGTCACCGAATGGGCAGACGTCACGACATACCCTCGGGGTCATGTCGGACTTCGAGCGCACGAACACGGTGCGGTTCGAGCCCTCGAATGTGTGGCGCGTCGGGCTCGTCGTACTCGGGGTCATCGCGCTCGGGCTGTTCCTCAGATTCGTCCTCCAGGACGGCGGGAACGTCATCTTCACCGTGCTCATGGCCTGGTTCGCCGCCATCACGATCGCGCCGGTCGTCACATGGCTCTCGCAGTGGATGCGCCGAGGCGTGGCAACGATGCTCGTCATCCTCGCGTTCGCCCTGTTCGTGGTGCTCTTCCTCCTGGCATTCGGCAACCTGCTGCTCGACCAGATCACCGAACTGGCGCTGCGCATCCCTGACGTCCTGAACCAGGCCGTCGACTGGGCCAACCAGCGCCTCGGAACGGACTTCGACATCAAGGGGCTCATGGCCTCCTTCGACATCCAGACGGCTGACATCGCCAGCGCCGCTGGCCAGGCCGCGCTGAGCCTCGTGGGCTTCCTGCTCACCGTCGTCGGCGGCTTCTTCAGCATCTTCACCTTCGCGCTCTTCCTCTTCTACATGTCCGCCGACATGCCGCGGTTCGAGCGCTGGATCGCCGGACTGTTTCCCCCCCGCCTGGCAGCCCATCGTCGCCACGGTCTGGTCCACGACCGCGCAGAAGACCGGCGGTTACATGGGCGCCCGGGTCATCCTCGCCACCATCAACTCGGCCACGACGGCAGCCGTGTTCTATGCCATCCACATGCCGTACTGGCTGCCCCTGGCCCTGTGGACCGGCATCGTGGCCCAGTTCGTGCCCACCATCGGCACCTACATCTCGATCGTCCTGCCGGTGCTGGTCGGCCTCGTCAGCGACAACCCCTGGATCGGCGTCATCGCCCTCGCCTGGGCCGTCCTCTACCAGCAGGTCGAGAACCTCACCATCGAGCCGCGCATCAGCGCCCGAGCGGTCAACGTCAATCCGGCGGTGTCGTTCGGCGCGGTCCTGCTGGGGGCCGCGCTCTTCGGGGTGGCGGGGGCGTTCCTCGCCGTGCCCGTGGCTGCGATGCTGCTGGCCCTCCTGGACATCTACGGCAAGCGCTTCGACCTCCTCCCGGAGCTCGAGCACGCCACGCCCGTCGAGGCCACGGAAGAGCGTGGCCCGGCCAAGCGCCGCGGATGGCGTCGCAAGGGCGCTGCGACTCCGGCCGCGGAGGACGCCGACCCTCAGGCCTGACGCCGCATCGGGTTCAATGGCTGCATGACTTCGCCCACGACCAAGCCCATCCTGGCCTCCGGAACCTTCACGCTCGCCGCGGGCGGCTCCGATCCGTTGACCGTTCGACGCCTCGGCTTCGGCGCCATGCGTATCACCGGCGCGGGCATCTGGGGCCCGCCGCAGGACCACGACGAGGCGATCGCCGTGCTCCGACGCGCGGTCGAGTTGGGCGTCGACTTCATCGACACTGCCGACTCGTACGGCCCTTACGTCAGCGAGGACCTCATCCGCGAGGCACTGCACCCCTATGACGGCCTCGTCATCGCCACCAAGGGCGCGCTCACCCGCCAGGGCCCCGACCAGTGGGATCCGGTCGGACGTGCCCCGTACCTGCGTCAGTGCGTGCACATGTCCCTGCGCCGTCTCGGCGTGGATCGCATCGACCTGTGGCAGCTGCATCGCATCGACCCGCGCACGCCGCGGGAGGAGCAGTTCGGGGAGATCGCCGCGCTGCAGTCCGAGGGCCTCATCCGGCACGTCGGCCTGTCGGAGGTCACCGTGGCCGACGTGGTCGAGGCGCGGAACTACTTCGATGTGGTGAGCGTGCAGAACCTGTACAACGTGGCGGACCGCAGTGCGGAGGAACTCCTCGACTTCAGCACACGCGAGGGCATCGGGTTCATCCCGTGGTTCCCCCTCGGCAACCGGGCCCTGCTGGGCGAGGACAGCCCGCTCGCCCGGGTGGCGGACCGCCTGGGCGCGACGCCGGGGCAGGTCGCCCTTGCGTGGCTCCTGCAGCACGCGCAAAACGTCCTGCCGATTCCCGGCACCGGGTCGGTGGCTCATCTCGAGGACAACTGCGGCGGGGCCCTGGTTGAGCTCGACGCCGACGCGGTCGCCGAACTAGATGCCCTGGCCTAGGCACGTCTCCTAACGCGGAGTGATCCAGACCTTCCGCAGGGCCTCGCTCACGATCCACGTCGTCTCGGCTCCGGCCTGGAGGACCCCGACAGTTCCCGGACGCAACTCCAGCTCGCGACCATCCGAGAAGACCACGCGCCCTCGCCCGGACAGCACGACGAACACCTCATCGGCCTCGACGTCCGTGGAGCGACCGGCCGGGTGCTCCCAGACGCCCACATCGCAGAAGGATGTCTCGGCGAGTGTGGCGACGCCCGTGGCCAGCACGCCGTCGGGGCACTGAGCGGGGTCGAGGTCGGTGTACTCCAGGTCCGCGGACGCGGCATCGTAGGCAGTGTTCATCGGACCATCATGGCCGAGGGCCGGCAGGGCCGGCCCCCTACACTCCCCCGGTGACCAGCGATCTCACCCGGCCCATCCCGACCGCCTCGACGATCCTCCGGCGGCTGCCCTCGACAAGCGGACTCGTGGGCGCCGCGGTGGGCTACGCCGCGGCGCTGACCCCGTCGCTGCTCCCGGTCCCCATGACCTTCCTGCTCATCCTCACCTCCGTCGGCAGCATCACGGGATACGCGATCGGGACCACCATCGAGTGGGCTGTCCGCAAGGTCCCCGCCATCGCCCACTGGTCGCTGCCGCGGTGGATCCGCGCGGTGATCCTCGCGGGGTTCTGGATCCCGGCCATTGCCTTCACCCCGATCGCCGTCGGCTGGCAGCTGGAGCAGCAGGAGCAGCTGTCCATGCAGGAGCCGATCTCCGGATCCCTCGTCGTCGCCGGCGCGACCGTCGTCATCGCGGCCGTTCTCGTGATGGTCGGACGGCTCATCCGCGTCGGTGCAGACAGCCTGGGCGGGCTCCTCGCGCGCTGGCTGCCGGTACCGGTGCGGTGGACCCGACTCATCGTGGCGGTCGTGCTGCTGGTCCTGATGGCCGCAGGGATCCAGGGCACCCTGTCGTGGCTGGTCTCGTCGTACGACTCGAAGAATGCCGATGCCTCGGGACAGGAGGCGACCGACCTCGGCATCAACAGCGGCAGCGCCGACAGCCTCACCCCGTGGAGCACCCTGGGGCGGGAGGGACGCTTCTACGTGAGCAACACCATGACGCCGGAGCGGATCACGGCCATCACCGGGCGGCCAGCGCAGCGGCCGACGCGCGTCTATGTGGGGATGCAGCAGGGCGACACCCCGCAGGCGCGCACCGATCTCGCACTGCAGGAACTGGATCGCGTCGACGCGTGGAGCCGGAAGTACCTCGTGATCTTCGGTGTCACGGGGACGGGATGGGTCGACCCTGACGCCATCAACTCCCTCGAGGCCGTCACCGACGGCGATGTGACGACTGTCGCGGTCCAGTACTCGGCGGTGCCCTCCTGGATCGGCTTCGTCATCGACCCGCAGACCACCGTCGAGCAGAACGCCAACACCATCGACGGCGTCCTCGCGGCGTGGCGCCAGCTGCCGGAGGACAGCCGTCCGGAACTGATCCTCTTCGGCCAGTCCCTCGGATCCCTGGGTACCCAGGGCGCATGGTCGGCATCCACGACGCCGGAGGAGGTCACCCGCGAGATCCCCCACGTCGTGTGGATGGGGCCGCCGGCCGAATCCGTGCTGTGGAAGTCCTGGCAGGCCACCCGGACGGGCGGACCGGCGTGGGAGCCGATCGTCGGGGACAACCGCATCGTGCGGGTCCTCGTGTCGGCGGACGATCCGGATGGCGCCGAGGCCAAGACCCCACCCACGATCGTGTTCGCGGCGCACGCCAACGATCCCGTCGTCTACTGGAGCCCGAGCCTGCTGTTCTCGCAACCGGACTGGCTGGAACCGCCACTCGGGCCGGGCGTGATGCCGCAGATGCGCTGGATGCCCATCATCACGTTCCTCCAGGTGGGGATGGACCTGATCAGCGGTGGCGAGCCGCCCGAGGTCGGCCACAACTACAGCGCCAACATGGCCGTCGCGGTGGCTCTCGCGGTGCAGCCGCCCGGCTGGACGCACGAGCAGACGCTCGCCGTGCAGGCGGCCCTGCCGTCCCTCCGCTACGTCACGGGCTGAGTGCGGCGCAGGCGGGCGGCTGAGGTGGTTGCCGGGCCAGCCCCTCAGCGGTCCGGCAGCCACCCCGACCAGTGCCTGCGCCGCACTGGCGAGCCCACCTTGCCGACCGCCCCTCGCATCTTCCCCACGGAAACCTCGCGATTCGCTCACAATCGGGCCGACGCTGGCACTCACAGGGTCTTGTGTGCCAGCGGCACGCCACCGCACAGTTGCCCCCAACCGAGTGCAGCGCTGTGCAGCACCACGACACGCAGGAGGTTGTTCATGAGCGACGTCACCATCGCCCCCTTCATGCGTCCGGACTACACCCTGGCCGGCTTCGTCATCTCCGGCCGCTGGCCCGAGTCGACTCGAGAGTGGGCGCAGTTCCTCGCCCTCGCCGTACGCATCGCCGCGTATCCGGGCACGGTCCAACGCACCTCGGTGTTCCGGTCCCTCGACGACCTGCCCGAGGACCCGGCCCCGGACACGGTCGGGCTGGTGACCCTGGCCGGGCCAGTGATCGGGGACGACGCTCCACGGCCCGGTGAGCTGTCGACCCCGCAACCGGCCGCGCTCTTCGTCCTGCATCCGCCGGCGGAGACCACCCCGTCCACGCCGGAGTGCGCGGGCGCCGCCTCGGGTGCGCTGCTCCTGCCCGGCGTTCCGCACCTCGGACTCGAGCACCGGGCGACCTGGGTCGAGGCGGAGGCCGACGGCACCGTGACCCGCCTGATCAGCCGTGTCGGCATCGATCCCGCGGAGGACCCGGACATCGCGGTCCTCGCCACCCTGGTCGCTGCCTGAGCCGCTGCCGCGCGATGCGGCTAGGCATCGACGACGAGGATGGTCTCCAGGCTGGGATCGCTGCAGTAGGCCACGCGGCAGACGCGGCTGGCCGCCCGGATCGCGTCGATGCTCTCCCGGGTGACGCGCTCGCCCGGGGCGAGCAGCGGAACGCCGGGCGGATACGGGCAGAACTGCTCGGCGCTGACCTGGCCGATCGCCTCCCGCATGGGGATCCGTCGCCGCTCCCGCAGGAACGCCTCCCGAGGGGTCAGCACGACGTCGGGCTCTACCCGCCACACGTCGAGGGGGGCGGGTGGCCGGGGCTCGTCCCGGTGCGACTCGATCAACGCGGCCATCACGTCGGCGAACTCGAGGACCCATTCCGGCTCGTCGGCCACGGTGACGGTGAGCACCAGCGTGTCGTGATCGGCGGACTCCGGCCCGTGCCCCATCTGCCAGAGGGCCTCACCGAGCACCGACCCGTCGGCGCCGGTTCCCGGAAGGATGAGCGTCAGCTTCATCGGGTCCACGCGGCAGCCCGCGTTCGCGTCGTCGAGGACGACGAGTCCCGGCACCCGGGCCAGCCGGCGCCGTGCCTCGGCCACCACTTCGATCAGCAGCGCCAGCCGCGCCGCACCGTCCCGCTCCATGGCGGCCCGCGTCGCGTCGATCGTGGCCATGAGGGTGCCGGACGGCGAGGTCGTGGTCGTGAGGTCCACCCAGCGATCCAGCGTCGAGCGCGGGATCTGCCCGTCGCGCATGCTCACCGTGGCGGTCTGCGAGTAGCCGAGCAGCGCCTTGTGGACGCTGGTGACGACGAAGTCGGCCCCGGCGCGGATCGCGCCACCCCCGGGGAGGAAGTCCAGGTGTGCGCCCCAGGCCTGGTCGATGATGAGCGGCTCCCCGCGCGCCTGCGACACGGACGCGAGGGCGTGGACATCCGACAGCGTTCCCACGTAGGACGGCGAGGTCGCGAAGAACCCGTTCACGCCGGCCGCCACCTGCTGCAGGGCACTCGGCTCGACGCCGACCGGGAGATGGAACTCCGGATGCAGGCGCGGGTAGATCCACACCGGGCGGGCGCCGATGAGGACGAGCCCCGCCTGCGTGCTGCGATGCGAGGTCCGGTCGATGGCGATCGGTACGTCCTGGTCGCCCACCGTGGCCAGGGCCGTGATGTTCCCCTGCGAGGAGCCGCCGACGAGGAACCGGCTGTGATCGGCGCCGATGGCGCGCGCCCAGAGTGCCTCGGCCCGCTCGAGATACCTGTGGCTGTAGGCGTTGTCGTCGACGCCGCCCTGGAGCGGGACGTCATCCCGCACGGTGTCGCCCACCAGGTCCGCGGCCCAGCCCGCGCCACCGGAGGCATAGCGCATCTTGTGGCCGGGCACCTGCATCGGACGTCGTCGCGCCCCGGCCGCGCGGCGCCAGGCATCGAGCAGTGGAGTGTCGGACATCCGCAGCCTCCTCGTGGTTTGCTGGCAGTGCGCCGGGGCCATCCTGACGCACAATCGGGGTGAATCACGGATCGCGGAGGTATCGGGATGACGCGCGTCGTGCTCGCTCCGAACGCCTTCAAGGGCTCCCTGGGCGCGGCCGGCGTGGCCACCGCGATGGCGGCTGGGTCGGCCCGGGTCCTTCCGTCCGGAGACTTCGTCCTGCGCCCCATGGCCGATGGTGGCGACGGGTCGGTCGACGCGTTCGTCGCCAGCGGGTTCACGCGGGCTCCTGTCGTGACTCGCGGCCCGACCGGCGAGCCCGGAGCGGCGGCCCTCGCCCGGCACGGGAAGGTCGTCGTCGTGGAGCTGGCCAGTGCCTGCGGGATGGCCCGGCTTCCTGGAGGGCTCCTGGCACCGATGACCTCCAGCACGGCCGGACTGGGAGACGCGATCCGCGCCGCCCTCGACCACGGGGCCGCCGAGTTGATCGTCTGCATCGGCGGCAGCGCCTCGACCGACGGCGGTGCGGGCATGCTGGCCGCCTTGGGCGCGCGCCTCCTGGATGAGCGGGGGGACCCGGTGACCCCGATGGGCTCGACGCTCGGCGAGGTCGCCGTCGTGGACCTGTCTGCGATCGATAGCCGGCTGGCCGACATCTCCCTCACGGTGGCGGCCGACGTGACGGCGCCGCTGCTGGGCCCGGACGGCGCCGCGGCAACCTTCGGGCCGCAGAAGGGCGCGACCGCTGAGGAGGTCGAGAGGCTGGAGGACGGGTTGACCCGGTGGAGCCGGGCGCTCGCGCGGGCCGTGGGTCATGACGTGGCAGATCTCCCGGGCGCCGGAGCCGCCGGTGGCACCGGTGCGGCCCTCCTGGCCCTCGGGGCCACGTCGGCCCCCGGGGCCGAGCTGATCGGCTCCGCCATCGGGCTCGAGCCGAGCATCGAATCAGCCGACGTCGTCCTCACCGGCGAGGGTCGACTCGATCGCCAGACCGCGTTGGGCAAGGGGGCGGGCTGGGTGGCCGCACTCAGCCGGCAGTCCCGCGTGCCGGTCGGGGCCGTGTGCGGGACGATCGACCTGAGCGCCGAGGACGCCCGCGGGCTGGGCCTGGTCGCCTGGGCGGACTGCCGATCCCGTGCCGTCGACGCGGACGACGCCATGGCCCGAGCTGCGGAGCTGGTGGCCGATGCCGCCGCCGAGGTCGTCGAACGGATGGCGTCCCTGCCGCCTCGCCCCGCAGGCTAGTCGGAGCGTCCCCGCGGCTGGAGCGACTGGTCGCGCACGTCGAGGCCCGACATGACCGGCCGGACCAGCGAGTCGGGCAGGCCCTCCTCATCGCGCATGCGGATGAGCTGCTCCTGCTCGGCCCGGACCATCTCGCGGGCCGCCGCGAGCATCCTCGACGTGACCAGTTCCTCGGTTGCCGTGACGTCCCGGCGCTTCGTCGACTCCAGGATCCGTCGCTCGGCATCCTCCCGGAGCCGCTCACTCACCTCGGGGGGCAGCGGATTCCCGTCCGCCTCCGCCTCGCTCTCGATGGCGGACAGCCGGTCGAGCGCGGCGCGGGCCAGCTCGGCGTCGATGCGGCGCAGCATCTTGCCGTCGTCATCCGAGTGGAGGTGCAGCCAGCGGGAGAGCGGAGCCAGGGTGAGCGATAGGAGCAGCGTGATCACGATCAGCCCGAAGGTGGTCGCGAGGATCACGTCGCGATACGGAACGAGGGTGCCGTCATCGAACGTGATCGGGATCGAGAAGGCCGCGAGCCCGGAGACCGGCCCCCGGGCCGCCGCCCACGAGAGGATGACCGTTCCTGCCAGGGGGAACCGGCCGTGGTTGCCCGCCCTCGCGCGCCCCAGCGACGTCATCGCGAACACGAACACCGCGCGCGTGACGATGAGGGCGAGGAGCAGCGAGGGGATGAGAATCAGGACCGCGCGCCACTGGCCCGGGTGCAGGCGCATCGCGACGTCCGGCAGTTCCATCCCGATCATGAAGAAGGCGAGCGCCTGGAGCAGGAAGGTGATGTGCCGCCAGACGACCGCTCCCTGCAGTCGCTCGGAGTAGCCCGGATCCGAGTGCTGCACGTGGGCGATGACCAGGCCGGCGACGACGACGGCGAGGATCCCCGACCCCTGGAGGAGCTCGGCCAGCGGGTAGAGGAGGAAGGGCGCGACCAGCATGAGGGCGTTGGAGGCGATGACGTCATTGCTCCAGCGCAGCACCCGGGTGATGGTCCAACCGCCCACGGCGCCGACGAGGACACCGGACAGCACCGCGATGGCGAACACGCCGGAGACCTGGAGCAGGGTCACCGAGCCGGCCGCAGCGGCCGCAAGCGCCACCCGCAAGGCGGTCAGGCCGGTGCCGTCGTTCACGAGGCTCTCGCCCTCGAGGATCGAGACCAGTCGCCGGGGCAGCCCGGCGCGCCGCGCGACGGCGCTGACCGCCACCGCGTCCGTCGGCGCCAGCACGGCTCCCAGCGCGAACGCCATGGCCAGGGGGATGGCGACGATCGCCGACGACATGACCCCGATCACGAAGGTCGTGGCCACCACCAGGCCCACCGACAGTGCCAGCACGGGCCGGCTGACCTTGCGCAGGTCCAAGTAGGACGAGCCGAGTGCCTCGCCGAAGACGAGCGGGGCGAGGATCACCATGAGGATGAACTCCGGGTCGGACGGAGCGTCCGGACCCACCGGAATCGCACTGAGGAAGGCGCCCGTCGCGATGAGCGGGATGGCCATGTTCCAGCCCATGCGGCGGACCACGATGGCCACGCTCACGGCCACGGTGGCGACGATGGCCAGGTCCAGCAGGTAGTCGTGCATCGTGGCTCACCCTAGGTGCTTTCCGGGCGTGCCGAGTGGCGGATCGCCGCCCGCTGCATCAGGCTTTGGGCATGGCGGAGGAGACCAGAACGGCGGAGCATCCGGCATCTCGACGCACGCGCACGGCACGACGCGGCGTCTGGCTGGCCATCGCCGTGGCTGTCGGCTGGCTGCTGATCGGCGGGGCCGTGGGCCCGCTCAGCGGCAAGCTGTCCGAGGTCCAGACGAACGACAATGCCTCCTTCCTGCCCGCCAACGCCGAATCGACCCTGGTGGCCGACGAGGTCGCCGCCTTCGCGGAGCAGCAGTCCTTCCCCGCCCTGGTGGTCGTGACCCGCCCCGACGGCGCAGCGCTGACCCCTCAGGACCTCGCGACGGCGAAGTCGTTCGCCGATCAGATCCCGACGCTCACCGTGGACCGCGACGGCACGGTGGCTGACTTCCTCGACCCCTCGCCGATCGTCCCGATCCCGTCGGCTGACGGCAAGGCAGCGCTCATCGCCGTGCCGCTCAATGCCGACCTCGCGCAGAACCGGACGTCGGACGGGGAGCTGTCGCTCAGCGCCGTCACCCAGGCGATACGGGACGCCGCCGCGGAGTATCCCGACCTGCAGATCAACGTCACCGGCCCGGTCGGCATCCTCAGCGACCTCATCTCCGTCTTCGGAGCCATCGACACCACGCTGCTCGGCGCCACCGCCCTGATCGTGGCGATCATCCTGATCTTCGTCTACCGCAGCCCGTTCCTCTGGCTGATCCCGCTCGTGAGCGCCGGCATGGCCCTGTCGGTCGCCAGCGCCATCGTGTACATCCTCGCCAAGAACGAGATCCTCGTCCTCAACGGCCAGAGCCAGGGCATCCTGACCGTGCTCGTCTTCGGCGCGGCGACGGACTACGCCTTGTTGATGGTGGCCAGATACCGCGAGGAGCTGCACAACCACACGCTCCACACGGACGCGATGAAGGCAGCATGGCGGGGCACCGTCGAGCCGATTCTGGCCAGTGCCGGCACCGTCATCATCGGCCTGCTCTGCCTCCTCCTGAGCGAGCTCAACTCCAACCGCTCACTCGGACCGGTGGGTGCGGCGGGCATCTTCGGCGCCCTCATCGTCATCCTGACCTTCCTCCCTGCCCTGCTCGTGATCCCCAGCGTGGTGCTGCCGATCTTCGCCTTCCTGATCCCCACGGTGATCGGCCTCGGGCTCAGCCTCGTCACGGACGTCTCCGTCGGACCGTTCGCGGCGTTCGGGGGGCTGCTCGCTGTCGTGACCATCGTCGCCTGGGTGGTCTTCGGCATCATGCGCATCCGCCGTCCGGAGTGGGGGCCGTTCTCCCGGACGAAGTTCCCGCCCGGTCGGTGGGCCTTCTGGCCCAAGGTCCCGCGGGAGGGTGAGCAGGACGAGCGCCTCTCGGGTCTGTGGTCGCGCCTTGCGGGCAGCATCGGGCGCCGGCCGCGCGGGACCTGGGTGGTCACCGCCCTCGTCATGCTGATCCTCGCGGGCTTCAGCCTCACCCTGAAGGCCGACGGCATCACGACGACGGAGGCTTTCGTCGAGCGCACTGACTCGGTGATCGGACAGGAGCAGTTGGCAGACCACTTCCCCGGGGGCCTCGGCACCCCCGCGATCATCGTCGCCAACGAGGGCAGCCTCGACGCGGTCAAGACGGCGGCCGAGAACACCCCCGGCATCGCCAGCGTCTCGGTCTACACGGGCATCCCGGCGGGCGTGCCGGGGTCGGACCAGGCGCCCCCCAAGATCGTCAACGGGCGGGTACAGCTGCAGGCGACGCTGGCCGACGCGGCCGACAGCCCGCAGGCGATCGACGCCGTGCAGGCCCTGCGCGACAACGTGCACGCCGTCAGCGGAGCGGACGCGCTGGTCGGGGGGCAGACCGCGTCGCAGCTCGACGTCGACATCGCCTCCTTGCACGACCGCAACCTGATCATCCCGGTGGTCCTCGTGGTGGTCTTCCTCGTGCTGATCCTGCTCCTGCGATCCATCGCGGCGCCGGCGCTGCTCATGGGGACCGTCGTGCTGTCCTTCTTCGCGACCCTGGGCGTGTGTGCGATCTTTTTCAACCACGTGTTCGGTTTCGCCGGAGCGGACACGTCCTTCCCGCTGTTCGCCTTCGTGTTCCTTGTGGCCTTGGGCGTGGACTACAACATCTTCCTGATGACGCGCGTGCGCGAGGAGTCCATCAAGATCGGCACCCGACCCGGCATCCTCAAGGGCCTCACCGTGACCGGTGGGGTGATCACGAGCGCGGGCATCGTTCTCGCGGCTACGTTCCTTGTCCTCGGCGTGCTGCCGCTCGTCTTCCTGCGCGAGATCGGCTTCGCGGTCGCCGTCGGTGTCCTGATCGACACCTTCATCATCCGGTCGACCCTCGTTCCCGCTCTGTCCTACGACATCGGAAAGAAGGTCTGGTGGCCGAGCCGGCTCGCCAAGGCCGAGCCGGCGGCGGAGCCCGAGCGCGAGCCGGCGGCCGCGGGCTGACGCCTCAGGCGGTCTGACCGCTGCCCGTGCCTCCCGTGCTTCCCGACTGGTCGGACGGCGGCGGCGCGAAGATCGCGTCCACCCGTTCGCGCAGCTGGAACAGCGGGATCACCGGGACGGCCCGCTTGACCGCCATCTCGGCATCCTGGAACGTCCCGTTCACCTGGTCCTGCGGTCGCGCGAACTCCGCTCCGTCCTCGGACGCCCGAGCGAGGTAGTCCTGCCACGCCTGGTTGTGCGCCAGGTAGGCCTGCTGGGCGCGCTGGATGTCCTTGTGCCAGATGGCCCACCGCACCGCGCCGACCTGCTCGCCTGCCGCGGCAATCTGCTCTCGACCCTGAGCGGCAGCCGCCATGAGGGCGACGCTCAGGGAGTCCTGATCCTCGGGGCTGAGCGGGAGACGGTCGCCGTAGGCGGCCGCGATGCCCTGCACGTTGTCCTGCACCTCGGTCATCGCCGCCTCGGACTTCTCGATCGCGGTCACGAGGTTGTTCATCTCGATGTTGCGCGCGATGGAGTCCGCCGCAATGGCCCCGATGAACCCCACGAAGAGCACGAAGGCCAGCGCACCGAGGAGGGCGGGCAGCCATCGCCGCAGCCACGACCTCGTGTCGGGATCGTTGTCCGGATTCATCGCACCGGCATCGAGGTACTCCATGGGGACCTGGGTCACCCGCACATTGTCACCCACGATCCGCCCGACGCCGATCAGGCCACCTGGATGGACCGCTTGGCGAGCCCGAACCAGTAGCCGTCGATGACCGTCTGCGGCGGTGCAGCCGGATCGGCGGCCATCCCCAGGGTCACGAACAGCGGCACGAAGTGCTCCACGGACGGGTGCGCGTAGGGCATGCCCGGAGCACGGTTCGCATAGGAGGCGAGGGTGTCCACGTCCCCAGCGTCGATGGCCTCGGCCGCCCAGAGGTCGAAGTCGACGCTCCATCCCGGCGGGCGGGCCGCGGGGCTCCAATCCCTCAGGTACGGGAGCCCGTGAGTCAGGAATCCGGAGCCGATGACGAGCACGCCCTGCTCGCGTAGGGGGCGCAGGCGCGCGCCGAGGTCCAGGAGGCGCTGCGGATCGTGGGTGGGGAGGGAGAGCTGGAGGACGGGGACGTCGCCCTCCGGGTACATCACCGTGAGCGGCACCCATGCCCCGTGGTCGAGGCCGCGGCTGCTGTGCTGGTGGAGCGGGTCCGAATCGGCGAACACCGATGCGACGAGTCGGGCGAGCTCCGTGGCGTCCGGCGTCGGGTAGGTCATCCGGAAGTACTTGGGGTCGAATCCCCCGAAGTCGTAGATCAACGGGGTGCCGGGTGCGCTTGCGGAGATCGCGGCCGGCGCGCTCTCCCAGTGCGCCGAGACGATCAGGATGCCGCGTGGGCGGGGCAGGCCGGCGGTCCAGGTGCGCAGCTGCTGAGTCCACAGCACGTCGTCGAGCAGCGGCGGGGCACCATGGCCGATGTAGAGCGCGGGCATCGGTCCCGCCTCCGGCGTCCAGTCCATCACCCCATGAGTATGCGCTCATATAGTTGAACTGTCAATTAATTGTCCCGTCCCGGTCCCTCGGACGGGGCCGCCCTCGAGGACTAGCCTGTTCCCTCGTGACATCCGTGGTACCCGAGGCCGACTGGCAGGCGCGCTACCGGATGCTGCGCGAGGCCCTGCTCGAGCAGTACCGGTCGATCCCGGTCGGCTCGCCCATCCGGCTGGCCAAGCGCACCTCGAACCTGTTCCGCCCGCGCAGCGAGGTCAGCGCCCCCGGCCTCGATGTCGCCGCGTTCGATGGCGTCCACGTCGACCCGGAGACCCGCACGGCCGGGGTGCTGGGCATGACGACCTACGAGCACCTGGTGGACGCGACGCTTCCCTACGGCCTGATGCCCATGTGCGTGCCGCAGCTGCGCACCATCACGCTCGGCGGAGCCGTCACCGGACTCGGCATCGAGTCGGCGTCGTTCCGGAATGGGACACCCCACGAGTCCGTGCTGGAGATGGACATCCTCACCGGTGCAGGCGAGATCCTCACCGTCAGTGGCGCGCCCGATGATCCGCGCCGGGACCTGTTCTACGGCTTCCCCAACTCGTACGGCTCCCTCGGCTATGCACTCCGCCTGCGGATCGAGCTCGAGCCGACGCGGCCCTATGTCCTCCTCCGCCACGTGCGCTTCAACACAGCTGCGACCATGACGGCGGCCCTCACGCAGATCGCCGCGTCACGTGAGTACGAGGGGCGCCGCGTCGACTTCCTCGACGGGACGGTGTTCGCCGCCGACGAGCAGTACCTGACCGTCGGGACCATGGTCGACCAGCCGCCGCCCGGGATGAGCCCGAGCGACTACACCGGGATGGGCATCTACTACCGGTCCATCCAGCAGCGCACCCTCGACGTCCTGACCATCCACGACTACCTGTGGCGATGGGACACCGACTGGTTCTGGTGCTCCCGCGCGTTCGGTGCGCAGAAGCCCGCGGTTCGACGCTTCTGGCCGAAGTCGAAGCTGCGCAGTGACGTGTACTGGAAGCTCGTCGCCATCGAGCGTCGGCACGACCTGTCCAACCGGGTGGCGGCGCGGCGCGGCCGCCCGGTGCGCGAGGCCGTCGTCCAGGACATCGAGGTCCCCGCGGACCGTCTGGCCGAGTTCCTCGACTTCTTCCATGCCGAGGTGGGCATCGAGCCGGTCTGGGTGTGCCCGCTCAAGCAGCGGGACCCCTCGGTCCGCTGGCCGCTGTACGAGTTCGACCCCGACGTCCTCTACGTCAACGTCGGCTTCTGGTCGACCGTCGCACTGCCCGAGGGCGTGGACCCGGCCGAGGGCCGCGTCAACCGCCGCATCGAGGAGGTCGTCACCAAGCTCGACGGCCGGAAGTCCCTGTACTCGACCGCCTTCTACGACCGGGACACCTTCTGGTCGATCTACGGCGGGGACGAGTACGCCCAGCTCAAGCAGTCCTACGATCCTGAGGAACGACTGAGGGATCTCTACGCGAAGGTGGTGGAGCGGCAGTGAAGCTCGCGGATGCATTCTCGATGATCGTGCCCCCGGAGAGGGGGGTCGGATTCCGCGCGTTCGACGGTTCATCCGCCGGGCCTCAGGATGGCGACGTCGTCATGGATGTCCGCAGCCCACGTGCCGTGGAGTACCTGGCGACCTCGCCCAACCAACTGGGCCTCGCTCGAGCATACGTGGCCGGCGACCTTGAGATCGTCGGCGACGCCTACACGGCGCTGTCGAAGTTGTACCCGCTCCCGCTGGATCACCTGTCCTGGCGCGACAAGTTCGAGCTCGCGAAGGCCTTCGCCCCCTTCGCGCTCAAGCGTCCGCCGATCCCCCCGCAGGAGCGTCGGCTGGGCGGGCGTCGTCATTCGAAGAACCGTGACGCCGAGGCCATCCACCACCACTACGACGTGAGCAACCGCTTCTACTCCTGGGTGCTCGGGCCCTCGATGGCGTACACGTGCGCCGTGTTCCCCGACTGGGATGCGTCGTTGGAGACCGCGCAGGAGGAGAAGTTCGACCTCGTGTGCCGCAAGCTCGGCCTGCAGCCCGGGATGCGGCTGCTCGACGTCGGCTGCGGTTGGGGCGGCATGGTCATGCACGCGGTCAAGAACTACGGCGTGACGGCCATCGGCGTGACCCTCTCCGAGCAGCAGGCGCAGTGGGGCCAGGAGACCATCGAGGCTGCGGGCCTCGGCAGCGTGGCGCAGATCCGGTTCAGCGACTACCGCGACGTGCCGGAATCGGGCTTCGACGCGATCTCGTCGATCGGCCTCACCGAGCACATCGGGCGGGCGAACTACCCGTCGTACTTCTCCTTCCTGTACGGCAAGCTCCGCCCCGAGGGCCGAATGCTCAACCACACCATCACCCGCCCGAACGACGGCTGGCAGACGCACTTCCGCAAGTCGTTCATCAACCGCTACGTGTTCCCGGACGGGGAGCTGTCGGGACCGTCACAGGTGATGACGGCGATGAACACCGCCGGCTTCGAGATCCGGCATGAGGAGAACCTCCGCGAGCACTATGCGATGACCCTCAAGTTCTGGTGCGAGAACCTCGAGTCGCACTGGGACGAGGCGGTCGCCGAGGCCGGTATCGGCACGGCGCGGGTATGGCGCCTGTACATGGCGGCATCGCGGCTCGGGTTCGAGATCAATCAGATCCAGCTGCATCAGATGCTCGGGGTGAAGCTGGGACCGGGCGGGGAGAGCGGGATGCCGGCGCGGCCGGGGTTCGACCGAGCACCGGCGTCAGCCGGGCTCGGATAGGCACGAGCACCGGCCCTCCCTCCCACGAGTTGAACCGCTTCCCGGTGCAATTCTGAAGAATTGCACCGGTTTCGCGGTCAGACTGCCGATTCGAACCGCTTCGGCTCGCGCACGCCGCGCTCCTGGTCCAGCGCCCCTCGAGCGGTTCAATTCCGCAGAAAACCGCTGATCCCGGCTCAATCTGCAGATTTGAGCCGGGATCAGCGGTTCAACTCGTGGGAGGGCGTCCCGCGCCGCTAGCTGGTCTCGACGAGCACGTGGAGGGCCACCTCGTCGGCCAGCTCGGCGTACTCACCGCCGCTGCCGACGGTCACCCCGCCCGCGGAACGGTGCACCTTGACCGCCGCACCCGGCATGGCACCAACCCGGTGCATGACGGTCATCGCCGCCGCATCCTCCTGCAGCGGCTCGGCGATCCGCCGGATCACCACCCGTCGCACCTCGTCGACGGCCGCCTCGTTGAGGCTGACGAGGGATCCCTCGTCCGCCGCATCGCGCGTGGCGGGCCCGAGCTCGTCGAGGCCCGGGATCGGGTTGCCGTACGGCGACGCCGTCGGATTACCGAGGAGTTCCAGGAGACGGCGCTCCACGGACTCGCTCATCACGTGCTCCCAGCGGCAGGCCTCCGCGTGCACTTCCTCCCACGGCATCTGCAGCACATCGACCAGAAGGCATTCCGCCAGCCGGTGCTTGCGCATGACCCGCGTCGCGGCGGCCCGGCCGAGAGGGGTCAGCTCCAGGTGCCGGTCTTCGGAGACGACCACGAGGCCGTCGCGCTCCATGCGCGCCACCGTCTGCGACACCGTCGGCCCGCTCTGGCTGAGTCGCTCGGCAATCCGCGCCCGCATGGGGACGATGCCCTCCTCCTCGAGCTCGAAGATGGTGCGGAGGTACATCTCCGTGGTGTCGATGAGGTCGCTCACGAAGACTCCTTCGCTGGTCGCCCACGTTCGGTTTGCCTACCCTCAACCTACTGCCTAGCCTGCCCACGTGCCGACCGTGATGTGGTTCCGCCGGGATCTCCGGCTCGGTGACAACCCCGCCCTCCTGGCCGCCATCGAGGAGGCCGGCTCCGGGGACGACCCTCGCGTCGTGCCGCTCTTCGTCGTCGACCCGGTCCTCTGGCAGGCGTCCGGCCCCGTGCGCAAGGCCTACCTCGTCGACGCGCTGCGGTCGCTTGACGACAGCCTCGGGGGCCAGATCCTCATCCAGCACGGGGATCCGGTCGACGTGGTGCCGGCTATCGCCCGCGCGAGCGGCGCGACGAGCGTTCACGTCGCCGCCGACTTCGGGCCGTACGGACGCCGACGCGATGACGCCGTGGAGGCGGCCCTCCGCGTTCCGCTGGTCCGCACCGGCTCGCCCTACGCCGTCGCGCCCGGTCGCGTGACCAAGGACGACGGCACCCCCTTCCGCGTGTTCACCCCGTTCTGGAAGGCGTGGACACGCCATGGCTGGCGGGGGCCCGCGGGCGCACCACCCACCGACGTCGAGTGGTGGATGCCTGTCGAGTGCGACGGCTTCCCGGACCGACCGGACCTCGGCGACCTCGAGCTGCCGGCGGCCGGGGAGCAGGCGGCGCGGGCCCGCTGGGCCGCCTTCCGCGACCAGCGGCTCGCCGCCTACCCCGAATCGCGCAACCGCCCTGACCTGCCGGGCACCAGCGTGATGAGCCACCACCTTCGGTGGGGCGAGATCCATCCGCGCACGATGCTGGCCGAGCTCGGCCAGCAGGACGAGGTCTTCGCGAAGGAGCTGTGCTGGCGGGAGTTCTACGCCGACGTGCTCGCCACGGCGCCGAAGAGCGCCCATTCCTCCCTGGACCAGCGATACGACGACGACATGCGCTGGACCGAGGGGGCGACGGCCCGGGCCATGCTGGCCACCTGGGCCGAGGGCCGAACCGGCTACCCGTTCGTCGACGCCGGCATGCGCCAGCTGCGCGCCGAGGGCTGGATGCACAACCGGGTCCGGATGGTCGTCGCGAGCTTCCTGGTCAAGGACCTGCACCTGCCGTGGCAGCTCGGCGCTCGCGAGTTCATGCACTGGCTGCGGGACGGCGACCTGGCCAGCAACGTGCACGGCTGGCAGTGGACGGCCGGATGCGGGACCGACGCGGCGCCGTTCTACCGGGTCTTCAACCCGATCCTCCAAGGCCAGAAGTTCGATCCGGATGGGGAGTACGTGCGGCGCTACGTCCCCGAGCTGCGCCACCTCCCGGGCGCGGCCGTCCACGAGCCCTGGAACGACCCCGCCGGCTACCGGCACGGCTACCCGCAACGGGTCGTCGACCACGCCGTGGAGCGCGGGGTGGCACTCGCCGACTTCGAGGCCATCAAGAGATGATCCTCCTCCTGCGCGACGACCGAGGCGCCGTCCGGGAGATCGATGCCGCGCTGTTCGACATGGACGGCACGCTGGTCGACTCCGTCGTGGCCACCGAGCGGGCCCACCACGACTGGGCACGCGCCCATGGGGTGCTCGACCGGGAGTCGCGAGACCTCGACGGCGTCGTGGCCACTCCCGGGGCCCTCGAAGTCACTGCATGGCTCGACGCCCACGCGATCCCCTGGGCCGTCGTCACCAGCGCGGACGAGCCGCTGGCCCGCACCCGGCTGGGCGCCGCGGGCATCTCGCCGACCGTCCTGGTGAGCCGACGGGACACGGTCCGCGGCAAGCCCGATCCCGATCCCTTCGACACGGGGGCCCGGAGGGCGAAGGTCGCGGCGCAGCGCTGCCTCGCCGTCGAGGACACCCAGGCCGGAGTCGACTCGGGTCGAGCCGCCGGGACGCTCACCGCGGGCCTCGGCGACCTCGACGCGGACATCCGGATCGCAGACCTGCCGCACCTGATCCGACTGCTCGACGCCTCGCCGACGTAGGCTCTCGGCATGACCGTCGTCGCCGTGCTCTCGATGAAGGGCGGCGTGGGCAAGTCGACCGTGGCCCTCGGGCTCGCCAGCGCAGCGTGGGATCGCGACCTGCGGACCCTCGTGATCGACATGGATCCGCAGGCCAACGCCTCCATGGCCCTCGACGTCCTCGGCGCCGACTTCACCACGAGCGACGTGCTGGCCGACGCACGGGCCGGCGTGGCCGCCGACGCCATTGTCGAGAGCGGCTGGGGACCCTCCGTGTCGGTCATCGCATCGGAACGGTCGCTGGAGCACCGCACCAGCGTGCGCGGCCGCAACTCGTCCCAAAGGCTCCGCACCGCCCTCGCCACCGTCCCGAAGCGGTTCGACCTGGTGCTCATCGACTGCCCACCGTCTTTGGGCGAGCTCACGCGCAACGCGCTCACCGCGGCAGACCGCGCCGTCATCGTGACCGAGCCGAGCCACTTCTCCCTCCACGGCGCCGCAGAGGCGCTGGAGGCCGTGGACGTCATCTCGCGGAGCACGAACCCGCGGCTGCGCGCCACGGCGGTGGTCGTCAACCGGTTCCGACCCGACGACCGGGAGCACCGGCTCAACCTCGAGCGGCTGGCCGACGCCCACGGCCGCCTCATCTACGACCCGCCCCTCCCGGAGTGCGCGGGCATCCCGCAGTCGCAGCGCGCGGTCAGCCCGATCCACACGTGGAACTCCCCCGGGTCTCGCGAGGTCGCCGAGATCATGGACGACCTGCTCGACATGCTCGTGCCGCCGAAGCAGCCCGAGCCGCGGGTCTCGATCCGGCGGTTCCTCACGTGACGAACGACCCCACCCTGCGGTCGCGACTGCAGAAGGCGGAGGACGCCGACGTCCATCCGAGCACCCCCGTCGACACAGGCCCCGAGACCTCCCTGCGCCGTCCCGGGGCCTCGACGGCCGACTCCGTCGGCATGCCGGACAAGGACAAGCTGGTCTCCCTCGACGTGAAGGTCCCGAAGTCGCTCCGCAAGTCCGTGCGCCGCGAGGCTGAGCGTCGCGGCGTCAGCGTCGACGAGATCGTCGCGGAGGCCTTGCGCGATCGCGCGCAGCGCTGACACCGACCCCCACCACCTCGCCGACTGCTACGGGATTCGTCACACCGGCGCGGCCATGTGACGAATCCCGTAGCAGTCGGCGGTGGGTGGCCGATTTCGGGATTCGGCCGCGGACCCGTACCCTTGAGCAGTCCCCACCGGGACAGACTTCGGGGCGCATGGTGCGCCCACCTGCGAGTTTCGATCCACCGAGACGCTGACCGTCCGGAGATCACGTCGAGACACGCGTGACGTCTCGACAGAATCGATTTCGCATGTCCATGTCCTTCGCCGATCTCGGCGTGCCCGCTCGCCTCGTCCAGTCGCTGGATAAGGCGGGCATCTCCGCACCCTTCCCGGTGCAGACCGCCACGCTCCCCGACGCCATCTCCGGTCGCGACCTGCTGGCCCGCGCCCGCACGGGCTCCGGGAAGACGCTGGCGTTCGGCCTCGGGATGCTCGTCCAGCTCGAGAACCACCCGACCACGCCGCTGCAGCCGCAGGGCCTGATCCTCGTGCCGACGCGCGAGCTCGCCATGCAGGTGTCGGACAGCCTGCGTCCGCATGCCGAGGCCGCAGGCGTCCGCATGCGCCTCGTCGCCGGCGGCATGCCGTACGCCAAGCAGATCGAGGCGATCCGTCGCGGGACCAACATCGTCATCGCGACGCCTGGCCGGCTGACGGACCTCGTGAACAAGGGTGCCGTGGACCTGTCCCGCGTCCGCATTACGGTGCTCGACGAGGCCGACCAGATGTGTGACATGGGCTTCCTGCCGCAGGTGCGCGAGATCCTCGACCTCACCCGTCCGGGCAGCCAGCGCATGCTGTTCAGCGCGACGCTCAACGGCGACGTCGACGGGATCGTCCGGCGCTACATGACGGACCCGGTGCGCCACGAGCTCGCCCCCGAGCATGCGCCCGTCGAGTCGATGGAGCACCACATCATGCTGGTGCACCCGGCCGACCGCAGTGAGGTCCTCGCCCGCATCGCCTCCCGCCAGGGACGCACGATCTTCTTCGCCCGCACCCAGGCCGGCGTCGACCGCATCACGGCGCAGCTCAATGCCGAGGGCGTCGCCGCGGGCGGCCTCCACGGCGGCAAGACGCAGGCGGTGCGCACCCGCACGCTCCAGAACCTCCACGACGGGGTGACGACGGCCCTCGTCGCCACCGACGTCGCGGCCCGCGGGATCCATGTCGATGGCATCACGCTGGTCGTGCAGGTCGATCCGCCGGCCGGTCCCAAGGACTACCTGCACCGCGCCGGTCGCACCGCGCGGGCCGGCGAGTCCGGCACCGTGGTGACGCTGGCCCATCCCAAGTCGCGTCGACAGGTCGAGCGGCTCACCAGCCAGGCGGGCGTCACCCCCCAGGTGACTCGCGTTCGACCGGCCGACGAAGCCCTCGCCGACGTGACGGGAGCGCGGCAGCCGAGCGGCGTCCCGTGGACCGAGCCGCAGCCGAAGCGCTCCGAGCGCGGGGCCGAGCGCGGCTCCTGGCGCGGGCCCAAGCGGTCCGATCGCGGGCCGAAGCGGGGTCCGGCTCGGGGTTCCGCTCCGCGCGGGCAGAAGTCGGTCAGCGGGAGCGGCGGGCGTCCCACTCGTCGCGGGTGATCGCGTAGACGAGCTCGTCGGTCCATTCGCCCTTGACGAACTCGTTCTCCCGCAGGTGCGCCTCGCGACGCATCCCCAGCCGTTCGAGGAGTCGCGCCGAGGGGGCGTTGCGCGCGTCGAGACGTCCCACGACCCTGTGCGCTCCGAGCTCACGGAAGGCATAGTCCACCATCGCGCCGGCCGCCTCGGTCGCGTACCCCTGACCGCCCGCGTCGGCACGGAAGGCATAGCCCACCTCGCACTGGCGATGTTCGACGCTTCTCAGACAGACGCCCACCTGGCCGAGGAATCCCCCGTTCCTCTCGACGGCGACATTGCGCCAGGCGCCCTCCTCCGGATCGCCCGAACCCAGGCGTCGGGTCAGGTCCGCCAGGGCGGCCTCGCGGTCCATGACGTCCTCGTACAGGTACCGCATCACCTCGGGGTCAGAGACCATGAGCAGGTAGGCGTCGAGGTCGTCCACCGACAACTCGCGCAGGACGAGACGCTCTGTGCGGATCGGCAGCTTCATGGGCGCAGCCTTCCCTACGGAACCGGGTGATGGGCGTCGTACCTCAGGAAGCCCGGGAACTTGGCCGTCAGCGCAAGAGCCCCGACGATGCACGCCACTCCACCGGTGATGACGGAGAATGCTTCGCCCCCGAGGGCGGCCATGGCGCCCGCCTCGACATCGCCCAGCCGCGGGCCGCCGGCCACGACCACGGTGAAGACCCCCTGCAGCCGGCCGCGGTACTCATCAGGGGTAGCGGACTGCAGGATCGTCGTCCGGAACACCGCGGACACGTTGTCGGCGGCCCCGGCCACGGCGAGCAGGAGCAGCGCCAGCGGCAGCCACCGCACCATCCCGAAGGCGGCGATCGCGACACCCCACACGACGATGGCGGCCACGATGGCGCGTCCCTGCATGCGCACGCGCCCGAGTGGCCCGGACAGCACCCCCGACGTGAGGGCACCCGCGGCGGGCGCCGCCGACAGCAGGCCCAGGGTCAGCGCCACGCTGGCCGTCGAGCCGCCGTACCACTGCGCGGCGATCGCCGGGAACAGTGCCCGGGGCATGCCGAACACCATCGCCACCATGTCCTCGTAGAAGGTCATCTGCAGGTTGTGCTTGCCGCGAAGGAAGGCGAAGCCCTCGCGCACGGACGCCCAGCCGGCCTTGGGTCGCACGGCACCCGGCGCCACGATCGGCGGAAGGCTCGGCAGGCGGAACATGGCCCACACGACGATGGTGAAGGCGAGCACGTCGAGGGCATAGGCCGCAGTGACGGTGCCCGTCGCCGCCACGACGAGGCCGCCGAGCACGGGGCCGAGGGTGAAGCCGATGTTCCACGTCATGAACCCGAGGGCGTTCGCCGCCGGCAGCAGCTCGGCGGGGACGATCCTCGGGATGATGGCCTGGCGGGCGGGATTCCCGACCGCGAAGAAAGCCGACTGCACCGCGACGACGGCGTAGAGCAGGGCGACCGACCCGACGCCGGCAAGCGACTGCGCCAGGAAGGCGGCGGAGCACAGCCACAGGCCCATGGCCGAGACGAGCCCGACCTTTCGGCGATCGAAGGCGTCCGAGAGCGTCCCGCCGTACAGTCCGAAGCCGACGAGGGGGACGAGCTGGAACAGGCCGACGAGGCCGACCATGAAGCTCGACCGCGTGAGATCCCAGACCTGCAGCCCCACGGCGACCGCCGTCATCTGCTGGCCGACGTTGCTGATCCCCAGGGCGGCCCAGAGCCGACGGTACGAGGCGCTGACCCGCAGGGGGGTCAGGTCGGCGAGCAGTCGGGCCACGGCCAGAACCTACGCCCGCGTGCTCCTAGGGCTGCAGCCGCCAGATGCCGAACCCGCAGGCGGCCGTCGTCACCGCCCCGCCGTTCACCCCGACGCCCTCTCCCAGCAGCAGCCGAGCGCCGTCGAGCCGCGGCAGCTCCACAGTGCGCACATCCGTCGTGGGGTTGATCAGGACGAGGTGATCGTCACCGCGCAGGTAGGCCAGTGGGTAGTCCGCGTGCAGGACCCGCGTACCGTCCCGCGCACCCAGGGCAGGCTCGTCCTTGCGGAGTGCGATGAGGTCGCGCACGAGGTGCAGCAGCGAGCCGGGGTCATCCCGCTGGGCCAGCACCGTGGGGCGCGCGGGGTCCGGGTCGATCGGCAGGTAGAGCTCCGATGCCGCGGCCGTCGAGAAGCCCGCGTTCGCCGTGCCGTCCCACTGCATGGGGGTGCGGCACCCAGAGCGGTTGTAGGCCGGATTGCAGATCGACCCCTCGACGTCGGGAAGGCCGGGCAGGTAGCGCATGCCGATCTCGTCCCCGTAGTAGATCGAGGGCACCGTGCCCCACGTCAGCAGGAAGGCGAACGCCGGGCGCAGTTCGGCAGCCGTGCGGGGGCCATGAGCCAGCCGGTTGAGGTCGTGGTCGGCGCTCGCGAGGATCAGCGGCCGGCTAGGGGCTTCCGAGGTCAGCCCCTCCCACGCGTCGAGGAAGGGGTGGAACGACCCCCCGCCCTCGGCCTGGAAGAACGGTTCGAGTGGCTCGTGGAACGGCACCTGGCCCGCGCCACCGTTATCGAACAAGGATGCGTGCTGCTCGAAGATGACGAGCAGGAAGTCCGCGTCGAAGGCCGGCGTGCCCTGCCCACGTGGCTCGATCCCCTCGGGGATGAGCACGGCATCGGGATAGGCCTCCGCGAGCCATGCCCGCAGGTCCCGCCACAGCCGAGTGGTCTCGCCGTGCCCCGGATCGTCCTTGACCAGGGAGAAGGCCATGTCGACGCGGAATCCCGCGACGCCGTGATCGAGCCAGAACGCCATGATGTCGCGCAGGGCCTGCCGATTGCGCATCGGACCCGGAGCATCGACCGCGTCCCGCCACGGCTCGCCCGGCTCCAGCCTCGCCCAGCCGAAGTTCAGGGCCGGCTGCTCGTCGAAGAAGTTCTTGAGGTACCAGCCCGGCCGCGGCCCCGGTGACGGCACCCACGCGGCCGTCCCGGGAATGTCACCGGACGTGTCCCGCAGCGGTGGATTCAGGCTCCACACATAGCGGTCCCCCTCCGGCGATGGACCGTCCGCGGCGAGCTCCCCCCGGAACCACTCGTGCGCGATGGAGGTGTGTCCCGCGACGAGGTCGAGGAGCACGCGGATCCCCCGCTCTGCCGCGGCGTCGACCAGCTCGACCATGTCGTCGTTGGTGCCGTACCGGGGCGCGATCTGCAGGTAGTCCGAGACGTCGTAGCCCGCGTCGCGGAAGGGCGACGCGAAGCAGGGGTTGAACCAGATGGTGTTCACGCCCAGCCACGACAGGTGGTCCAGGTGATCGATCACGCCACGGAGGTCGCCGATGCCGTCGCCGTTCGAGTCGGCGAAGGACTGCGGGTAGATCTCGTAGATGACGGCGTCGCGAAGCCAGTCCGTGCTCACGGGGAGAGCCTCTCCACCAGCCAGGCACCGGCATCCGCGAGATCGGCCGGGCCGCCCGCCCTGGAGCGGAACCGCAGCCGGTCGTGGAGGCGCGACACCCGGCCCTGCCAGAACTCGACCGACGCAGGGCGCACGAGCCAGCCGCCCCAGAAGTCCGGCACCGGGACCTCGCTGCCCTCGGGGTACTCGGCGGCCAGGGCGGCGTAGGTGGACTCCAGCACCTCCCGATCCGGGATCACCTCGGACTGGCGGCTCGCCCACGCCCCCAGCCGCGAGCCATGCGGCCGGCTGCTGAAGTAGGCCGCCGACTCCTCCTCCGGGAGGCGCTCGGCGCGGCCGATGACGACGACCTGGCGATGGATCGAGAACCAGGGGAACACGAGCGAGGCCCCCGGTCGCTGCTCCAGCTGCCGGCTCTTGGTCGATCCGTAGTTCGTGAAGAAGACGAAGCCCCGGGGATCGACGTCCTTGAGCAGGACCGTGCGCCCGCTCGGCTGCTCGTCGTCGCCCACAGTCGCCAGGACCATCGCGTTCGGCTCGACGACCCCACCGGTGACCGCGTCGCTCAGCCACAGGCCGAACTGCTGCAGCGGCGTGCTGGCCAGGCTCTCCTCGTCCAGGACGCCCTGGTCATAGGACACCCGGAGATCGGCGAGCGTGGAGGGTGGCTGGTCCGGCGGCGGCGACCAGAGACTCATGACCCGATCTCATCATGGATTCGGCGTCCATGTTGAATGGGGAGGACGTTGCCGACAAGGAGGACCCATGGGCGAGTTCGTTCCGGGACTGGAGGGCGTGGTCGCCTTCGAGACGCAGATCGCCGAGCCGGATCGCGACGGAAGCGTCCTCCGGTACCGCGGAGTCGACATCGAGGACCTCGTCGGCAAGGTGTCCTACGGCAATGTGTGGGGGCTCCTGGTCGACAACGAGTTCAATCCCGGCCTGCCGCCCGCCGAGCCGTTCCCCATCCCGATCCACTCGGGCGACGTGCGCGTCGACGTGCAGTCCGCGATCGCGATGCTCGCACCCGCGTGGGGCCTGCGGCCGCTGCTCGACATCGACGACGACACCGCGCGGGAGAACCTCGCCCACGTGTCCGTCATGGCCCTGTCCTTCGTGGCCCAGTCGGCCCGCGGCATCGGCAAGCCCATGGTCCCGCAGGCGGAAGTCGACGAGGCGAGCACCATCGTCGAGCGCTTCATGCGTCGCTGGCGGGGGGAGCCGGATCCCAAGCACGTCCAGGCCGTCGACGCCTACTTCGTGTCCGCCGCCGAGCACGGCATGAACGCCTCGACCTTCACCGCGCGTGTCATCGCCTCCACGGGCGCAGACGTGGCGGCCGCCATCTCCGGCGCCGTCGGCGCGATGAGCGGCCCGCTGCATGGCGGCGCTCCCAGCCGCGTGCTCGGCATGATCGAGGAGATCGAGCGCACCGGCAATGCCGAGGCCTACGTCAAGGGCGTCCTCGACCGTGGTGAGCGGCTCATGGGATTCGGCCACCGCGTCTACCGAGCCGAGGACCCGCGCGCCCGCGTCCTGCGGCGCACGGCCCGCGAGCTCGGCGCCCCGCGCTACGAGGTCGCGGAGGCCCTCGAGCAGGCGGCCCTGAAGGAGCTCCGCGAGCGCCGCCCCGATCGCATCCTCGAGACCAATGTCGAGTTCTGGGCGGCCATCGTCCTCGACTTCGCCGAGGTGCCCGCCAAACACTTCACGTCGATGTTCACCTGCGCCCGGCTCGCCGGCTGGAGCGCCCACGTCCTCGAGCAGAAGCGCACCGGACGCCTGATCCGGCCGTCGGCCAAGTACGTCGGTCCGAGGCCCCGACGGCCCGAGCAGGTCCCCGGGTGGGACGACTCCCTGGTGTCGCCGACGGGGTACCGCTCCGGCCGGCGCTGACGCCCGACGGCGCGGACGGAGCACTCCGCAGCGACCACTAGGCTGGACGCACCATCTAGTTGCAGGAGAGCCACGTGCCCGCGTCGCCCGAAGACATCCGCATCCCCGCCGACCTCCTTCCCGCCGATGGCCGGTTCGGCTCGGGCCCCTCTCGGGTCCGCAAGGCGCAGGTGGACGCCCTCGCCGATGTCTGGCAGACCTACCTCGGCACGTCGCACCGCCAGAAGACCGTCAAGTCCCAGGTGGGCCGCCTGCGCCAGGGACTCGCTGACCTCTTCTCCCTTCCCGAGGGCTACGAGGTGGTGCTCGGCAACGGCGGCTCGACCGCATTCTGGGACATCGCGTCCTTCGGCCTGATCCGCGATCGTGCGCAGTTCCTGTCCTTCGGGGAGTTCGGCTCGAAGTTCGCGAAGGGCGCGAAGAACGCCCCGCACCTCGGCGCCCCGACCATCCTGACCTCCGATCCTGGCAGCGCCCCGGTGTTCGAGGCCGAGGCCGGCATCGATGCGTACTGCAGCCCGCACAACGAGACGTCGACGGGGGTGGCCATCTCGCCGACCCGCGTGGCCGGCGCGGATGCCGATGCCCTGATGGTCTTCGACGCGACCTCCGGCGCCGGCGGGCTCGCCGTCGACCCGGCGCAGTTCGACACCTACTACTTCGCTCCGCAGAAGTCCTTCGGGTCCGATGGCGGCCTGTGGTTCGCCCTCATGTCGCCGCGAGCCATCGAGCGTGCCGCCGCCATCAAGGAGTCCGGCCGCTGGATCCCGGACTTCCTCGACCTGCAGACCGCGATCGACAACTCCCGGCTCGACCAGACCTACAACACTCCCGCCCTGGCGACCATCCTCCTGATGGCCGAGCAGGTCGACTGGTTCAACGGAAACGGCGGCCTGGACTGGTGCGTCGGCCGCAGCGCCGAGTCATCGGGCCTGATCTACGACTGGGCCGAGGACAACGAGCTCGCGACCCCGTTCGTCACCGACCCGGCCCTCCGCTCGAAGGTCGTCGCGACCATCGACATCGACGAGGCCGTCGACGCGACCTCGATCACCAAGGCGCTGCGGCTCAACGGCATCGTGGACACCGAGCCCTACCGCAAGCTCGGCCGCAACCAGCTGCGCATCGCCGTGTTCCCGGCCGTGGAGCCGGAGGACGTCCGGCAGCTGCTGCGCTCCCTCGACTACGTCATCACGCAGCTGACGTGACCGACCCCCGGCTCGACGGGGCACCGGCCCCGCAGGCCGGGTCCCCCGTCCGCTTCACCCGACCCCTGCGGGACAAGCCCACGTGGCTGACCTACGTCCAGATCTCGCTCTGGGCGTGGTTCCTGTATGCCTTCGGGGCCACGCAGGCCCTCCTGCGCGACGAGCAGGGGACCAGCCGTTCCGTCGGGTCGCTGCACGGATCCGCCTTCGCCGTCGGTGGCCTCGTAGGAGCGGCCCTCGCGGCGCCCGCCATCCGGCGCTGGGGACGCGGGGTCGTCCTCCGGGCCACCGCCCTCGCGTCGATGGCCGCACTGCTGGTCTACACGTGGCCCGGCGCATCCCCGGCGCTGTCGATGACCGGGGCCGCCCTGGCCGCGCTGTTCGGCACGGCCATGCTCATCTCGACCAATGCCTTCCTCCTCGACCACCAGGGACCAGCCGGCCCCGCCGCGCTCACCGAGGCCAATGCGCTCGCCTCCGGGGCCGGCATCCTGGGACCGCTCATCGTGGGACTGGGCGCTGCCACGGTCCTCGGCTGGCGATGGGGCCTGTGGATCGTCGTGATCGGCCTGGCCCTGCTCGAGCTGTGGCGCGGTCGGCACGTCCTCGCCTATGGGACCCGG
The DNA here is from genome assembly GCA_016125355.1 of Actinomycetales bacterium. GTDB lineage: Bacteria > Actinomycetota > Actinomycetes > S36-B12 > S36-B12 > UBA10649. The sequence goes on from WGLX01000025.1 coordinate 36,283, forward strand.
CGCCTGGCCCGTGACGAGGCGGCCCACGGCCGCTTCCCGGCCGCCGTGTACTGGTCCCTCGGCGTGATCATGGCGTTCCTGTCGACGGAGTTCTCCCTCACCCTGTGGGGCGCCGACCTGCTCCGGGAGCGCTGCGGCTTCGGCGGGGCGGCAGCAGCGGCATCCCTCGGAGCCGTCACGGGCGGGATGCTCGTCGGCCGCATCGGCGGGTCACGACTCGCCGAGCGTCACTCGAGCGAGTCGGTGCTCAAGGGCTCGATCCTCGTCGCCCTGGCCGCGTTCTCGGTCGCGTGGTCGTTCACGGTCTGGCCGGTGGTCCTCCTCGGCATGTTCCTCACCGGCGTGGGCATCGGCGTGCACTGGCCGATGGGCGTGGCCCGGGTCGCGCGCGCCTCCGGCGGCAACACCGACCGCGCCAGTGCGGCGGCCTCGTTTGCGGGCGGCATCTCCATCGCGATCGCACCGCTCGCGCTGGGCACGCTGTCCGACGCGTTCGGGTTCCACGTCGCGTTCCTGCTGGTGCCGGTGTTCCTCCTCTCGGCTCTGGCGATCATCTGGTTCCATCCGGTGCCGGATGATGTCGTGCCCGACGTCGTCGCCACTCCGCACTAGCGAGCACCGCGAGAGCCAGCAGAACGAGGCCACCGGCCAGCCAGGCCCCCCAACCGCCGTCCACCGTCTGTGGAGCGAGGGGCCCGGGACCGGAGGCGTCAGTCGTGTCCGATGGCCCCGCGCTCGACGAGGGAGCCGAGGCGGAGGGGGACGCCGCCGTCGAGGCCACCGGCGCCGGCTCGATGGCCACCCGCAGCAGCCGGTCATCGCGCTCACCAGCCACCAGCAGGGCGCTGCCGTCGGGGGTCCAGGTGATCGCCTCGCCCTGCGGCTGGATGGGCAGGTAGACCGTGAACGGGTCCTGCCCGGGCGGCCTCCCGCTGCGGACCTCGGCGTCGACGTAGTCGCGCAGCACGAACCGGTCGCCCGCTGGGCTGATCGACCCGTCGGTGGTCAGTCCCCCCGCGACGCCGACAGGCCGGGCGACGGCCACGGCCCCGGACCGCAGAGGCACCCGGTAGATCCGTCCCTCGGCCAGCTTCTTGGTGGCGACCCACACCCGGAGGCCGTTCGGGTCGGTGAGGAGGGCCTCGGCATTGACCGGGCCATCCGGATACGTGAACCGGTAGGTCCTGACCGGCAGCGTCTGGTCCCGCAGCACGGCCGGCTCGCGGAACCGGTGCAGCCGCACCTCGGGCCACGAGTCCCGGTTGTCACCGATGTCGCCGACCCAGATCACCGGCCGGCCCTTGCGATCCCGGCCGGACCCGATGGCCTCCAGGTCCCGAGCCTCGATCCCTGCCAGCGTGATCGTCGCGAGCGTCGCGCAGGTCCGCGCATCGACCGCGTACACCCGCGGCCCCCCGGACGAGTCGTTGTGCAGGTAGATCACGTCCGGGTGCCGCTGGGAGTACGTCATCCCGCTGATCTCGGTGAACCGCGCGTCGCTGAAGCGGCACTGCTCCGTGACCCCGGGGAGGGCCTGGGCAGGAATGGCCCCCAGCGGAACCATCGCGACGGCGACGACCATCGCGACCGCCAGCCGCACCAGCCGCACGTCAGTTCCGCAGGGCCGCGACGACCACCACCGCGAGCAGGGAGATCAGGACGGCGAGCGTGACGAAACGCCGCGTCCGGGGATCCATGGCTCCAGCGTACGAGCCCCTACTTCACGCCGAACAGGACCTCGACGGGATAGATCGCGAAGTAGAAGAGGAACGCCAGCGAGACCACCCACATGAGCCAGTGGATCTCCCGGATCTTCCCAGTGAAGATCTTGATGACCAGCCACGACACGAACCCAGCACCGATGCCGATGGTGATCGAGTACGTGAACGGCATGAGCGAGATGGTGAGGAATGCGGGGATGCCGATCTCGTAGTCGGTGAAGTCGATGTGCCGGATCTGGGTCATCATGAGGAAGCCGACGATGACGAGTGCGGGCGATGCGGCCTCGTAGGGGATGACCGTCACCAGCGGGGAGAAGAACATCGCGATGAGGAACAGCCCGCCCGTCACCAGCGATGCGATGCCGGTGCGCGCACCCTCGCCGATGCCCGAGGCCGACTCGATGTAGGACGTGTTGCTCGAGACCGATGCCGCACCACCGGCCGCTGCGGCGATCGAGTCGACGACCAGGATGCTCTCGAAGTGCGGGATCTGCCCATCCTCCTCGAGGAGGTCGCCCTCGGTGGCCAGCCCGAAGGCCGTGCCCATCGTGTCGAAGAAGTCACTGAGCATCAGCGAGAAGATGGCCAGCAGGGCCGCGACGACGCCGATCGCCTGGAAGGACCCGAACAGGTTGAACTGGCCGAGGAGGCCGAGGTCCGGGGTGCTGATCAGCTGATCGGGGACCCGAGGGACGTTGAGCCCCCAGCCCGTCGGATTGGCGATGGACCCATCCGCCCCCGTCTTGGGTCCGACGTTGGCGACGGCCTCGACGACCATCGCGAGGATCGTGGTCGCCACGATGCCGATGAGGATGGCGCCCTTGGTCTTGCGGGCCACCAGGACCGCGGTGATCAGCAGCCCGACCACGAAGACGAAGATCGGCCAGCCCTGGAGCTCGCCGAAGACGCCGAAGGTGACCAGGGGGACGCCTGGGCGGACGATCCCCGCGTCGACCAGTCCGATGATGGTGATGAACAGGCCGATGCCGACGCCGATCGCGTACTTCAGCTGCTCGGGGACGGCGACGAACACGGCCGAGCGGAGGCCGGTGAGCACCAGCAGCAGAATCACGATGCCCTCGATGACCACCAGGCCCATGGCATCGGCCCACGTCATCTGCGGTGCCAGCGTGTAGGCGACGAAGCCGTTGAGCCCGAGGCCGGCGGCGATCGCGATCGGGAACCGCCCGATCGCTCCCATCAGGATCGTGAGGAGCCCGGCCATGAGGGCGGTCGCTGCCGACACCATGGTGATCGCCTTGACCACGTCATCGGTGCCGCCGACGAAGAGCCCGTTGACGTCCTTGGCGGTGCCGATGATCAGCGGGTTGAGCACCACGATGTAGGCCATCGTGAAGAAGGTGACGAGTCCCCCGCGGACCTCGCGACCGTAGGTGGACCCGCGGGCGGTCAGCTGGAACCAGCGATCGAAGCCGCTCGTGGGCGTGAGAGTGGGGGCAGACATACGTCCTCCTGGCCAAAGGGTCATCTCTGCGCGCCAGGGAAGGACGGGGCGTCGGGCGACAGGACGCACAGTAGCGTGTGCTCATCATGAGCAGTGACCGACTCCGCCGATCCGATGCGGACGGGATCCTCCCCGTCTCGATCGGCACGGCCGTGTGGCTCGGAGTACTGCTCGTCCTGCTGGTGAGCTGGAGCCGGCTGGAGGGCGACGGCACCCTGTGGTGGATCGGCGCCGCCGTCGTGGGCGTGCTCAGCGGGTCGCTCGGCCTGGTCTTCCTGCGCTGGCGCAGGGGCCGCATGGACGCGGCCGCATCATCGTCGGATCAGGAGTGACCGAGGTCCAGCGGATCCTCGGCTGACGCAGCGGACTCCGCACGGACCGCCGTCCGGGCCTCGCCCTCGCGCTCGATCTCGGAGTGTGCGCCGCAGCCATAGCTCAGTGACACGACATGGCCGTCCGCGGGCGCCATGCGGTTCGCGCACACCCCGAACGCCTGTCCGAGCGGGCCCCCGATGGTGAGCAGGAAGCCGCAGCTCGCGCACTCCAGCGCCGCGTGCCGGGCCATCGTCGACGTCGGGCCGAAGTCTCCGCCCTCCCACCGGTCCGCCGCGTGATCCCGACCCATCGGGGAGAGCACGCGCACCCGGCCGAGGCCCAGCTCCCACTGTCCGGGCTGCAGGGGCGCCTCGGACGACGCGCCGTCGAGGTCTGCCTCACCGGTGAGGCCCGCGGTGAGCTGCGGGTCGTCAGCGGGCGTCGGCAGGACGTCGCCGGGGCTGAGGTCCCCCGGCTGGATCCGCTCGCTCCACGGCACCCACTCGGGCGCGATGAGCGCACCCTCACCGGGCAGCAGCACCACCTCGGTCACCGTGACCACGCGCGCCCGCGGGGCGCGAGCGAGGGTCACGGCCCACTGCCAGCCGACGTAGGCCGGGCTCAGGCAGGCGAAGGTGTGCGTGGCGAGCCGGTCGTCCTCCATGACGACGCCGAGATGGTCGCCCACCAGGTCCGCGCCCGCCTCCTCCTCGGCGGCCGCGCGGGCAGCATCGACCGCTGCGACCAGCTGGGAGTCGCGCTTGGCATCGGATGCGGCGGGAGCCATGCAGAGATTGTGTCCCACGGTCCGCCGAGCGGAGTGCCCGGGGCCCGGATCGGTCGCAGGGCGTCGCGGCAGGGCCGGTAGGGTCGAGCCATGACCCGCACGCGCATCGCCCTCGGGGCCCTCGTCCTGGCCGCAGCGGCCCTGACCCTCACGGCCTGCTCGAAGCCCAACCCGATCGCGACGGTGTACTCGGGCACCTCATCCGAGTGGCGCGAGGCCGCCTGCTGGTCGTCCTCGTCGGCGATCGACGCGACCCAGTGCGCCCAGCAGGTCCTGTCCAATGCGTCCGGCGGGTCGCTCGCCACCGTGCCGGTCGTGCCGGGCGAGGTGGTCGGCATCAGCGTCGACCCGGTGGTGGCCGAGAAGGGCTGGACCCCGCGGATCGCCGGCCAGCCGCTCACCCAGACACCGCTGACCCAGACCTACTTCCGGTTCACGTTCCCCGAGTTCCAGGGCGTCCCCTCGGACGGCCTGAACATGGAGATCATCGCCGGGACGAATGGCGACACCAACGGGCTCTGGCTCTTCCAGCTGGTGCCCGCAGGCTGACCCCTGGATCGGCCAGCAGGGTCGGGGTTCCCGACCCGCGCGGTCAGATGTCCAGGTCGTCGGCGACGGCCCGGAGCACCGCCGCGACCTTGCGGGCCTGGGCGTCCGGCGGGTACTTCCCACGACGAAGCTGGTTGGAGACTCCGTCCAGCAGCTTGATGAGGTCCTCGACGATGATCGCGACATCGTCCGCCGGCTTGCGCGTGCCCTTGACCACCGACGGGGCCGCGGACAGCACGGTCACGGACAGGGCCTGCTTCCCGCGCCGGCCGTCGACGACGCCGAAGTCGAGGCGCGTGCCCGCCTTCAGCGAGGTCACACCCGCGGGGAGCGTGGAGACATGCACGAACACGTCATCGCCCTCGTCCGAGGTGATGAAGCCGAAGCCCTTCTCGGCGTCATACCACTTCACGGTCCCGGTAGGCACGGCGTGCTCCTTCATGGCGTTCACAGCAGGGTGACGCGCAGGACGTTTCCCTGCGCCTGAGAAGGTTACCCTGTGGCGCACCAGCATTCATCGGCCGACCGTGTCCTCCGGATCGGCGGGATCATCACCGTCATCGGCCTCCTCTGCACCGTCATCGCGATGCTGCCCCTCGTCGTGCCGTCCCTCACCCTCCCCAGCGCCATGTGGTTCCTGGCGATGCTGACCGGGGTGGGGCTCATCGTGGTCTTCGTAGGCCTCACCATGCAGGCCCGTCAGCGGCGCGGGCGGTAGGACCGACGGTGGCCGGCCAACGCGCGCCGCGCAGCCTCGCGGACGACCTGCGGCAGCGGTCGGACGACGAGCTCGCCGCGCTGCTGCAGCTGCGCCCCGACCTGCTGCACCCGGTTCCCCCGGACTTCACCTCGCTGACCGCACGGGCCACGACGGGTCCGTCCGTGGCCCGCTGCCTCGACACGCTCGATGCCATGCACCTGCACGTCCTGCGCACGGCGTCGAACCTCACCGCGGAGGAGTCGGTGGGGTACGCCGCGATCCTCGACGCCGCCTCTGCGGGGCTGCCCCCCGAGGCCCGCGAGGCCTGCGCGAGCGCCCTGGACGGCCTCGTGGTCCGGGCCCTCGTCTGGGGCGCACCGACCGCCCTGCGCGCGGTGCTGCCGGCCCGCGAGCTCAATGCGAAGGCCAGGGCACCGCAGTGGCCTCCGCCGGGAGGCTTCCACGGCGAACCGCATGACGCCACCCATGTCGATGCCCAGGCGGCGCTGCACGCCCGCGAGTCACTCGCCCTCGTGCGCGACCTGCTCGACGACTGGTCGGTGCACCCGCCCGGGGTGCTGCGCAGCGGCGCCCTCTCCCTACGGGACTTCGCGCACGCGCGGGAGGCCCTGCACGCGGATTGGGCGCGCGCCTCCCTCACCATCGAGGTCGCGCACGCGGCTCGCCTCCTGCACGACGACGGCGACGAGACACCGCACTGGGTGCCCACCGATCAGTTCGACGCCTGGGTCGGCCAGTCGCCCGCCGAGCAGTGGATCGCCCTCGTCGAAGCCTGGCTCGACCTGCCGAGACTGCCGTCCCTGGCGGACGCCCGCACGCAGGTGCTGTCCGCCGACCGGGACCGCAGCGCCATCCCGGTGCTCCGACGCGACACCATCCGGCTCCTGGCCGACCTCCCGCCGGGCGCGTCACTGCCCGAGGCGGAGCTGCTCGCGGTGCTCGACGACCGGCAGCCGCGGCGAGCCGGCGAGCTGCGCCACCTGGCCGTCTCCGCGACCCTGCGCGAGGGCACGGACCTCGGCGTGCTCGCCGCGGGGGCGCTCAGCACGGCTGCCCGCCTGCTGCTCGAGCCGCACGTGACGTCGGCGGCCGGGCGCCGCGGGCACGTGACGCGGGTTGCCGAAGCCATCTCCGCTGCCCTGCCGGAGGACGTCGACCACGTACTCATCCAGGCCGACCTCACGATCGTCGCCCCCGGTCCGCTTGTGGCCAGTGCCGCGCGCAGCCTGCGCCTGCTGGCCGACGTGGAGTCCCGCGGACACGCGACCGTCTACCGGGTCTCCGAGGATTCCATTCGACGGGGACTCGACGCCGGATGGGACGCTGAGGCGATCCACGCGCTGCTCGCCGACCTCTCGCGCACCCCCGTTCCGCAGCCCCTGACGTACCTCATCGACGACGCGGCCCGCCGCTACGGGGCCGTGCGGGTGGGGAGTGCACTGGCATACGTGCGCAGTGACAACACCGAGGCGCTGACCGCGCTCGTGGCGGATCGGCGGCTGCGCGCCCTGCGGCTGCACCGCATCGCCGACTCCGTGGTCATCAGCCAGGCACCGACCTCGGAGGTGATCACCGCCCTGCGCTCCGCCGGTTATGCACCGGCAGCCGAGAGCCCGGACGGGGCTGTGGTGATCCGCCGGCCGGAGGACCGCCGCGTGCGCACGCCGAAGGCCACGCCGGTGGCCCGGCGCCGCGCCCCCGAGGACACGCTCGTCGAGGCCGCGGTGCGGACCCTGCGCGCGGGCGATCGGGCCACGCACCGCAGCAGCGCTCCCATCTCGGGACCCGCGGCGGCTGTCGACCTGCCGGGGCTGAGCGCCCTTGCCGTCGTCTCGCTGCTCCGATCCGCGATCGAGGACAACGCCCCCGTGTGGATCGGCTACGCCGGTACCGATGGCGAGGTCTCGCAGCAGGTGGTCGATCCCATCCGGCTGGCCGCTGGCGTGCTGACCGCCTTCGACCATCGCACGGATTCGGTGCGGCAGTTCTCGATCTCGCGCATCACCGGAGCGGCGGCGGCCACGGACGAGACAGGAGAGGCCTCATGACCCGCATCCTCATCCTCGGGGGCACTCGGCACGTCGGTCGCGCGGCTGTGGAGCACGCCTTGGCCCTCGGCTGGGAGGTCACGGCGGTCAACCGGGGCATCGGCCGATCTCTGCCCGACGGCGTCACCTTCGCGCGCGCCGATCGCACCGTGCCAGGAGACCTCGAGCGCGCCCTCGCTGAAGCGGGGGCCTTCGACCTGGTCGTCGACACGTGGAGCCGGGCGCCGCGCATCGTGCAGGACTCGACCCGCCTGCTCGCGGACCGCACCCCGTGCTACGCGTATGTGTCCAGCATCTCGGTCTACACCTGGCCGTGGGCGAGCCAGTCGGACGAGTCCGAGCCGGTGGTCGATGCCGATCCGTCGGCGGACCTGACCGACTACGCCGCCGACAAGCGCGGCAGCGAGCTGGCCGTCCTCGACGCGTTCGGCACCGACCGCTGCCTGCTCGCCCGCGCGGGCCTGATCCTGGGCCCCTATGAGCAGGTGGGCCGGCTGCCCTGGTGGCTGCACCGCCTCGCCGAGGGCGGCGAGGTCATCGCGCCGGGGCCGCGCGAGCGGCCGCTGCAGTACATCGACGGCCGCGACCTGGCCGCGTGGCTTGTGGAGGCACCGGGTCGCGGTGCGCGTGGGACCGTCAACACGGTCGGCCCGGTCGGCATGACGACGATGGGTGACCTGCTCGACACCGCCGTGTCCGTGACCGGGTCGACGGCGCGCCTGCGCTGGCTGACCCCCGAGGAGGTGGCCGAGGCGGGCTGGCAGCCGTGGACCGAACTGCCGATCTGGACGCCCCCGGAGGGCGAGTGGGCCGCCGTCCATGACGTCGGCACGCGGCGGGCGGCCGCACTCGGGCTCACCTGCCGACCCATGCCGCGGACGGTCGAGGACACCTGGGAATGGCTGCAGAGCGAGGGCTACCCCGAGACAGTCTTCGACGGCTCGGTCGGCAGCAGCCCCGACGCAGCTCGGTAGACCACACGGTCAGGTCACGCAGCACCTCCGGGATCGGCTCGACGCCGATGCCGGGACCGGTCGGCACCCGCAGCCGTCCGTCCTCGAGGACGAACGGCTCGGTCACGTCGACCCGGTAGTAGCGGTCGGAGGCGCTGGTGTCACCAGGCAGGGTGAAGCCCGGAAGTGCCGCCAGCGCGACGTTGGCGGCACGGCCGATCCCGGTCTCGAGCATGCCGCCGCACCACACGGGCGCATCGTGCGTGACGGCCACGTCATGGATCTCCTTGGCGGTGAGGTAGCCGCCCACGCGTCCGGGCTTGATGTTGATGATCGAGCACGCCCCGAGCTCGAGCGCCGAGTCCGCGCTCGCGACCGAGTGGATGGACTCGTCCATGCAGATCGCGGTGCGGCACACCTCGGAGAGGAGCACGTGCCCGTACCAGTCGTCCTCCTCCAGGGGCTGCTCGTGCAGCAGGAGGTCGAACTCGTCCATGCCCGCCAGGTGCTCGGCATCGCTGCGCTGATAGGCCTGATTGGCATCGGTCTGGAGCCGGATGTCCGGCCACTGCCCGCGGACCGCCCCCACCGGCTCGTGGTCCCACCCGGGCTCGATCTTCAGCTTGATGCGCTGGTAGCCCGCGGCCAGGTAGCCCTCCACCTCCTCGAGCAGCGCCGGGATGGACTCCGTGGTCGGGATGCCCACGGACACGCCACTGTCAACGAACTCCTTCGTGGCACCGAGGAAGGCGGCGAGCGAGCGGTCCTGCTCGCGCAGCCAGACGTCGAGCATCGCGGTCGTGAGCGCCGTCTTGGCCATCGGGTGGCCGCGCACGACGGAGAGCGCCCGGCGCGTCTCGAACGGATCGTCGTCGTCGGACTCCGCGAGGGCGGGCAGCAGGTGGCTGGTGATGACGTCGACCGCCGTGTCGCCGTACTCGTAGCTGTAGCCCGGCCAGGACATCGTCACGCACTCGCCCCAACCGCTGGTTCCGTCGCCGGACACCGCCTCGACGAGGATGACATCCCGCACCGTCTCCGTGCCGAAGCTGGTGCGGAACGGGCGCACCAGCGGGATGTTGAGACGGTGCAGTCGGATGACCTCGATCATGGTGTCCTCTCCAGGATGTAGCCGTCGGCCACGCTCACTCCGATGATGCGGTACCCCGCGGCGAAGGCCTCCTGGAGCGCGGCGCGCAGGTCCAGGCGCCAGCGTCCGGCCTCGGCCGGGGCCTCCGCCCGCAGCCGGACGATGTCGTCGGGCAGATCGATCTCCACGACATCGCGACCGGCCTCGGCGAGTTCCAGAAGGTCCAGCGGCTCGAACCGGCCCGCCAGGGCGGCATAGGCCCGGGGCGAGTCCAGCCGCCACCAGGCGAACAGCCGGTCCGTGGGGTCTCCGGAGTTGATGCCATCGTCCATGCTGCCGTAGAAGTCGGCCTCGAAGCCGTGGACGTCGACGCCCAGCTTGAGGAGGTTGAGCCGCGCGTTCCGGCGCACCAACGGGTCGAAGGTCCACACGATGGTGTCGAGGCCGCTGTCGAGCGCCCAGGCCCGCTGGTGCAGCTTGATGGCCGAGCCGATGTGCCGGTCACGATGCGGCTCGAGCACGGCGGCCATGTGCGAGTGCAGGTGGTCGTGCCAGCCGTCGCCCGTGCGATGACGGCCGACGAACCCGAGGGCGGCGGCGACCGGCACCTCGTCGAGGTAGGCGACGGACGCGTAGCCGCCCGCATGGACGAGGGCGCGCATCAGGTTCGACGGGATCTGGGTCGCACCGTCCGCACTGGGCCACACGACGTCGAAGATCCGTCGCGCGATGTCGAGGTCGCTAAGGTCGGTGGCGAGACGGATCGCGACGCCGGCCCGCTGTTCGGCACGAGCGAGGTCAGCTGCCGGGGAGTGGTCCGTCACGCGACCACCGTAGCGACCGAGGGAGCAGCATGCGGCCGTCCGAACTGCTTGCCGCGGCGGAGGACCTGCTGCCCGCCATGGTCGATGCCACGCAGGCGCTGGTGACGGTGGAGTCCCCGAGCGAGGACGTCGAGGCCTGCCGCGCCGTCGTGCAGGAGGCGATCGGCATCTTCGAGGCCTGGGTGCCGGAGCCCGCCCGGCTGGAGGAGCATGGCGGCCGGCCCGCCTGGCGCTGGGGCGCCACACAGCCTCGGGTGCTCCTGCTCGGGCATCTGGACACGGTCTGGCCCGTGGGCTCACTGGACCGACTGCCGTTCCGCATCGAGGGTGAGCGGCTCCGCGGGCCGGGCGTGTTCGACATGAAGGCGGGCATCGTCCAGGGCTGGGCGGCCCTCGCCCTCGCGGGGCTGGCGGAGTCCGCAGGCGTGGGCATGCTGCTCACGACGGACGAGGAGATCGGCTCGCCGGCGTCACGGGCCCTGATCGCCGAGGCCTCGGGCCGGGCCGAGGCGGTGCTCGTGCTGGAGCCGTCCCTCGACGGCGCGCTGAAGACGGCCCGCAAGGGGACGTCCTGGTACGTCTTCGACGTGCAGGGCCGGGCCGCGCACGCCGGCCTGGACCCGGACCGTGGCGTCAACGCACTCCTCGGCGCGGCCGAGCTGGCGCTGGAGACGCGAGCCTGGGGAGCTGCCCAGCGCGGCACGACGGTGACCCCGACGATCCTGCGCGCCGGCACAACCAGCAACACCGTACCGGCTGAGGCGCACCTGACCCTGGACGTGCGGGCGTGGACGACGGACGAGCAGGTACGGGTGGACCGGCTGGTACGCGGCTGGTCGTCCGAGGGGCTGCCCGTGGAGGTCTCGATCAGCGGAGGCATCGACCGCCCGGCTATGGAGGAGACGGCGAGTGCTGACCTGTTCATCCTCGCCCAGGGCATCGCCATGGACCTCGGGCTTGAGCCGCTGCACGGGCGGGCCGTCGGCGGGGCGAGTGACGGCAACCTCACGGCGGCCGCGGGCATCCCCACGCTGGACGGACTGGGGCCGGTCGGCGACGGCGCGCACGCCGATCACGAGTGGACGAGCATCCCCGCGATGGCGCAGCGGGCCGCCCTCCTGGCCACCCTCCTGTCCCGCCTCACCCCACCCACGAGTTGAACCGCTTCCCGGCTCAAATCTGCAGATTGAGCCGGTTTCGCGGTGGATCTGCGCAGTTGAACCGCTTGCCCCGACGACACTCACGCGCCGCGTTCGTCGACGGCGCCCTGTGGCGTCCGAGGACGCCGAATGGGACCGAGCGGCTCAATTCGGCAGAATCGGGGGGATAGCGGTTCACTTCTGCAGATTTGAGCCGGGAAGCGGTTCAAATCTGAGGAGGGACTGCCGTGACCGACGGCCCGTTGATCGTGCAGAGCGACAAGACGCTGCTGCTCGAAGTCGACCACGAGGCGGCAGCGGACTGCCGCAAGGCGATCGCCCCCTTCGCGGAGCTCGAACGCGCGCCTGAGCACATCCACACCTACCGGCTGACCCCCCTCGGCCTGTGGAACGCCCGCGCCGCCGGCCACGACGCTGAGCAGGTCGTCGACACCCTGATCCGCTACTCCCGCTATCCCGTCCCCCACGCCCTGCTCATCGACGTGGCCGAGACGATGGCCCGCTACGGACGCCTCCAGCTGAACAACCACCCGGTGCACGGGCTGGTCCTGCAGTCCATCGACGCCCCCGTGCTCGAGGAGGTGCTGCGCAGCAAGAAGGTGTCCCCGCTGCTCGGCGCGCGGGTGGACGACACCACGGTCATCGTCCACCCGAGTGAACGCGGTCACCTCAAGCAGGCGTTGGTCAAGCTCGGCTGGCCTGCGGAGGACGTGGCCGGCTACGTCGACGGCGAGCGGCACGCGATCGGCCTGCAGGCCGAGGAATGGCAGCCCCGGCCATACCAGACCGAGGCCGCCGAGGGCTTCTGGCACGGCGGCTCGGGAGTCGTCGTCCTGCCGTGCGGCTCCGGCAAGACCATCGTCGGTGCGCTCGCGATGGCCCTCGCCCAGGCAACGACCCTCATCCTCGTGACCAACACCGTGGCCGCCCGTCAGTGGCGCGATGAACTGCTGCGGCGCACGACGCTCACCGCGGACGAGATCGGCGAGTACTCCGGCGCCCGCAAGGAGATCCGCCCGGTGACCATCGCCACCTACCAGGTCATGACGACGAAGCGCCAGGGCATCTACCCGCACCTGGAGGTCTTCGACACCCGCGACTGGGGCCTGATCATCTACGACGAGGTGCACCTGCTGCCCGCACCGATCTTCCGATTCACAGCCGACATCCAGTCCCGCCGCCGACTCGGCCTGACGGCCACGCTCGTCCGCGAGGATGGCCGCGAGGGCGACGTCTTCTCCCTCATCGGCCCCAAGAGGTACGACGCGCCGTGGAAGGACATCGAGGCACAGGGCTACATCGCGCCGGCCGACTGCATCGAGGTGCGGGTGACGATGCCGGAGAGCGATCGCATGGCTTACGCCATGGCCGAGCCGGAGGACCGCTACCGGCTCGCGTCGTGCGCCCCCGAGAAGCTGCGCATCGTCGAGGAGATCACCAAGCGCCACGAGGACGACCAGGTGCTCGTGATCGGCCAGTACCTCGACCAGCTGGCCGAGCTGGGCGAACACCTCGACGCCCCGGTCATCACCGGCGAGACGCCGGTGCGTGCACGGGAGCGGCTGTTCGAGTCGTTCCGCCAGGGCGAGATCCGGGTGCTCGTGGTGAGCAAGGTCGCCAACTTCTCCGTCGACCTGCCGGAGGCCGGCGTCGCCATCCAGGTCAGCGGCACCTTCGGCTCACGGCAGGAGGAGGCCCAGCGTCTCGGACGGGTGCTCCGGCCGAAGGCCGACGGGCGCGGTGCCCACTTCTACTCGGTCGTGACGCGCGACACCGTCGATGCCGACTTCGCCCAGCACCGCCAGCGCTTCCTCGCGGAGCAGGGCTACGCGTACCGCATCGTGGACGCCGACGACATCCACTCGGGCACGTGGGAGGCGTGAGCAGGGCCTAGCGGTCGACCAGCGCCCAGGAGCGCACGGCGTCGACGTCCGCCAGCGTGTCGTCCGTGACCACGTCGATGTGCAGGGGCAGGCGCAGCCGCCTGAGCACGACGTCGTCGAGCGTCGCCGCGCCCTCGTGGAGGCAGGCCTGCACCACATCGGCGCGACGGAAGGACGGCGCGCCGACGAGCGGCTCGCCCAGCCCGGGATCTTCGGCGATGAGGGCGGCCACCTCCTCGTCGTGCGTCGCGACCAGGGGCAGATGGGCCGTGCCGCACGGGGTGAGGGCATGTCCCCCCTCGCGGAGCAGCTCGTCCACGAGGTCACTGGCCATGACGCGGTAGGTGGTCCACTTGCCTCCGACGATCGACAGCACGCCGGGCGCCACGCGGACGATGCGGTGCTCCCTCGTGAGCTTGGCCGTGTCGCCCTCCACCGAGGACGGCGCCAGCGGGCGCAGCCCCGCGTAGGTCCAGGTGACCTCCTCACGTGCCACCGGCCGCGCGAGGATCCCGGCGAGCTCGCCGAGCAGGAAGTCGACGTCGTCCTCCTCGGGGCGCACCTCGTCGGGCGGCTCGAGCCATTCGGTATCGGTGGTGCCGATCAGCCAGTGGTCACGCTCCGGGATGACGAACAGGACGCTTCGCTCCGTGGGCACGATGAGGGCGGTGTGGCCGTCGATGGCGGACCGCGGCAGGCGCAGGTGCACGCCCTTCGACTGCACCACGTCGACCTGCTCGTCGGCACCCGTGAACACCGCGGCGGCCTGTGGCGTCCAGACGCCCGTGCACAGGGCGATCGACCGCGTCGCCACGGTGTGCTCCTCGCCGGAAAGCTCGTCCCTGACGACCACCCGCCGGGCCCCGTCCATCCCGACCCCGAGGTCGCGGACCAGGGCGACGTGCGGGGCGACGTGCGCTCCGTGCTGCGCAGCCGTACGGGCGATCGCGACCCCGAGCCGAGCATCGTCCATCTTGGCGTCGTAGAACTCGAGGGCGCCGACGACGGAGGGGGTGAGGTCCGGGAACCGGGCTAGGGCGGACCGACGGCCGAGATACCGGTGGCGGGGCAGCGCCTGCGACCGCGCCAGGACGTCGTAGAGGGTCAGTCCGGCGCCGAGGTAGGCACGATCGATGACCGGTCGGCGCAGCGGGAGCAGGAACGGCAGCGGCCGCACGAGATGAGGGGCGAGCCGGGTGAGGAGGAGCTCGCGCTCACGAAGTGACTCGCGCACGAGCCCGATGTCGCCGTGCTGCAGGTAGCGCAATCCCCCGTGCACGAGCTGGCTCGACCGACTCGATGTGCCACCGGCCAGGTCTCCCTTGTCGATGACGAGGACCTCCAGGCCGCGGGCGGCCGCATCGAGCGCCGTTCCCGAACCGGTGGCCCCGGCACCCACGACCAGCAGGTCGATGATCCGGCCGTCAACACGGCTGAGTGCGGCGGCCCGGCTGGCCGGACCCAGTGCGCTGGTCATCATCATCACCCCCCACCAGTATCCGACGCGCCTGCCTCTCAGTCGTGCCCGGGCAGGAGGGCCAACCGCGCGTCGACGTCGAAGCTGAAGTCCTCGACCGTGCCGAGCCCCGGCAGTGGCAGGTGCACGGTGCCCACGTTTGCACTGCCCACGATCTCGATCTCGCCCAGGGGCGTGTGCGGTGGGCCGAGCGGGGTCACTGTCAGGACGAGGGCGACGGTGATGTCGCCGGATACCGCGTCCCCCGACAGCTCCCATCCGCTCCCGGCCGCCGGGCCGGCCCCTTCGTACGACAGCTCGCGGGCATCGTGGCGCGTGACCAGCGTGCGCGCTGCGGCCTGCATGATGAAGTTGCCGGTGCGCAGTCGATCCAGGCCGAGGACGAGCGAGAGCCGTGCGCCGCCGGGCGAGACCAGGAGGCGTCCGCGGATCACGGGCGCCGTCACGTCGACGCTGACCAGCCCCACGCGGCCGCTGCGAAGGCGGACCTCGGCACCGTCCACGGTCCGCACCGACCAGGAACCGTCCGGCCCGTTCGACTGCGTCATGGCGTCAGCCTGCCACGGCGCCGCTACGACTGGATCCAGGCACCGGTGTCCGGCGGCAGTGTGACGACGGTGCGCTCGAGGCGCACGCCCGCATCGCTGGCGGTGATGACGTAGCCCTGGATCGGCGAGACGACCTCGTCGTCGGTGAAGTTGACGACGCAGGAGAATCCGCAGCCCCGGCGCACGGCGAAGACGCCGGGCTCGGTCTCCGGCCAGGACACGTTGTCGAGGTCGAACAGTCCGGGATGCGTGTGCCGCAGGCGGTGCATGGCCCGGTACTGGCCGAGGGTGCTGGCCGCGTCCAGGCTCTGCGCCGCGACGCTGAAGGCGGCCCAGTCCGGGGGCGGGGGAAGCCACAGTGATGCCTCATGCTCACCACCCGGGTCGAAGAACCCGTACGGAGGCTCGTGGTCATGCCAGGGCAGCGGCACCCGGGCGCCGTCGCGGCCCTTCTGCGCGCCCAGGGTCCGGAACCACACCGGATCCCGGCGCGACTCATCCGGCAGGTCGGCGTCCGCCAGCCCGAGCTCCTCGCCCTGGTACACGTAGATGGACCCGGGGAGGCAGTGCGCGATCAGGGCCATCGCCCGGGCCCGCCGTCGACCGCAGTCTCCGCCGCCGAGCCGCGTGACCACGCGAGGGGTGTCGTGGTTGGAGAGCGCCCACGTGGGCGGTGCCCCGGCGATCTCGAGCTGCTCCAGGGTGGTCTGGATGACATCGCGGACGCGCTCGGCATCCCACGGTGCGGCCATGAAGTCGAAGTTGAAGATCTGGTGGAGCGTGTCGGGAGCGACGTAGCGCGCGGCCCGCTCCGGCGGCACCCACGCCTCCGCGACCGCCATCCGGTCCCCCGGGTAGCTGTCGAGCAGCTGCCTCCACTCCCGGTAGATGTCCTGCAGCTCGTCGCGGTCGAGGAAGGCGGAGTTGGACACGCGGCGGCGGCGCTCCATGGCCTGCGGCGAGCCGTCGTCGAGGTCCATCCGCAGCGCGAGGATCAGCCCTTCGGGATCGTCGACATCCGGATACGCGGGGTCCTTGGCGAGGCCCAGCGCCACGTCGACGCGGAAGCCGTCGGCTCCCATGTCGAGCCAGAACCGCAGTGTCTCGAGGGCATCGAGGTGCACGTGCGGGTTCGCGTAGTTGAGGTCGGGCTGGGTGGAGTCGAAGAGGTGGAGGTACCACTGCCCGGGACGACCGTCAGGCTCGGTGACCCGCGTCCAGGCCGACCCGCCGAACATGCTCATCCAGTTGTTGGGCGGCTCGTCGCCGTCCGGTCCCCGGCCGTCGAGGAAGTGGTACTTCTCGCGGGCGGCGCTCCCCGGCCCCGCGGCCAGAGCCTCCTGGAACCAGTCGCGGTGACTCGAGGTGTGGTTCGGGACGACGTCGACGAGCACCCGCAGCCCGCGGAAGTGCGCCTGGTCGATGAGTTCGCGGGCGTCGTCGAGGGTTCCGTACACCGGATCGACGGAGCGCGGGTCGGCCACGTCATAGCCGGAGTCGTTCTGCGGCGAGGTGTAGAACGGCGAGAGCCAGATGGCGTCGACCGCCAGGGCGGCGATGTACGGGAGCTCGTGGATGACACCGCGCAGGTCACCGGTGCCGTCAGCGTTCAGATCACGGAAGGAGCGTGGGTAGACCTGGTAGACCGAGGCTCGCTTCCACCACGGTTCTGTCACCTGCTGCGCGGCCCCGTGGACCCGCGCACGATCAGCTGGGTGGGCAGTCGGATGGCCTCGGCCGCCACGTCCGCATTGGACCGGAGCTGCAGCACGAGCGCCTCGGCGGCGATCCGGCCGAGATCCTGCACGGGCTGCACGACGGTGCTGAGGTCGAGGAGCTCCGACATGTCGTGTCCGTCGATGCCCACCAGGGAGATGTCGACACCGGGGCGCAGGCCGTGGCTGCGCATGGCCTTCATGGCACCGAACGCCATCTCGTCCGACATCGCGAAGACGGCCGTCGGCGGGCTCTGCTGCGTGAGCAGGGCCGTCATGGCCTGCTCGCCACCGGCGATGGTGAAGTACCCGTACGCCTCCAGCATCGGATCGATAGCGAGGCCCGCCCCGCCCATCGCCTCCTCGAAGCCGCGGTACCGATCGTGCTCCGCGGTGTAGCGCGCGTCGATGGGCGCTCCGCTGATCACGCCGATGCGCTCGTGCCCGAGGTTGATGAGGTGCTGTGTGGCGATCCGGCCGGCGTGCACGTCGTCGATCGTGACGCTGGGCACCTCCGGGACGGCGACGCCGATGAGGCTGGTGGGCATACCCAGGGCCAGGACCTCGTGCAGCTGCGGGTCCTGGGGTGGCAGGGCGATGACCAGCACTCCGTCCACCCGACGCCTCAGCCGTGGCGCGGGAGGCAGCCGGTGCTGGCCCTCGGGCGTGCTCACGCTCATGAGGAGCAGGTCCATGCCCGCGCTCTGCAGGACCGATTCCACCCCGGAGAGGACGGTGCCGAAGAACCAGCGCGCGATGTAGGGGGTGATGACCGCGATGCTGCCCGTGCGCCCGCTGGCGAGCCGTGAGGCGCTGGGCGAGATCACATAGTCGAGGTCCGCAGCGATCCGCTGGATACGCTCCCGGGTCGCCGCATCCACGTTCGGGAGACCCCGCAGCGCCCGCGACACCGTGGCCGTCGAGACGCCGGCAGCGTCCGCGACGTCCTTGATCGTGATCCCCACAAGAACTCCTCCGACGGTGGCGAGTCTAGGCACGCCAGTCATGCGACACAACCGATTACATGAAAGGTTGCACCACGGATCAGGAGATTTCGGGACCCAACGTGTAAACGATGCCATCGAGGATATCGGTCTCCGAGACGATCACCGCACCCTGCCCGGACGCCCGCAGGGCAGCCAGCAGCACCATGGCCCCGCCCCCGATCACGTCGACCCGACCGGGGTGCATGAACGGCAGGGCCGCCCGTTCGGCCCGCGTCATCCGCAGCAGCCTCTCCGTCACCTCGGCCACCTCGTCGGTGCCGATCACGCAGCCGTGCAGCACGTCGGCGTCGTACGCCGGGAGATCCAGGGCCATGGCCGCGACGGTCGTCACCGTGCCGGCCAGGCCGACGAGGCACCGAGCGTCACCGAACGGAACGTCCTGGCCCGCGAGGGAGACGGCGGCCTCGATGTCGCCCCAGGTGGCCTCGATCTGCCGGGCGGTCGGCGGGTCGTCGTGCAGGTGGCGCTCGGTCATGCGCACGCAGCCGATGTCGACACTCCTCGAGTGCTCCGGTCGGTCCGTGCCCAGGACGAACTCCGTCGAGCCGCCGCCGATGTCGACGACCAGCACCGGTGAGCGGACCAGGCCCGCGGGGAGCCCGCGCACCGCACCCGTGAAGGACAGGGACGCCTCCTCGGTGCCGGAGATGACCTCGGGGTCGATCCCCATGCGCTCACGTACGCCCGCGACGAACACCTCCCGGTTGCGGGCATCGCGACTGGCGGACGTCGCCACGAACCTGGCCCGCGTCACTCCGAACTCGGCCATCACGCCGGCGTACCCGTTGAGGGCGGCGAAGGTACGGTCCAACGCGGCCCGGCTGAACTCGCCGGTACGGTCGATACCCTCGCCGAGCCGGACGATCTCCATGAGACGCACCCGCTCGTGGAGCACGCCGTCGGCGTCGAGGTCGGCGACAAGGAGACGCACGGCGTTGGTGCCGCAGTCGATCGCGGCGTAGGTCACCAGGACTCCGCATGGTCGGCGCACGAGACGGGGGTCCACCAGTCGCCGAGGAGCGCGAGAGCCTCGTCCCCGAGGGGATTGACGCCGGGGCCGGCGGCCAGTGAATGGGCCACCAGCACGTGCAGGCACTTCACCCGAGTGGGCATCCCCCCGGCGCTGATGCCGTCGATCTCCGCCACGTGCTCCAGGCCCTCGCGCACGGCGAGGTACTGCTCATGCGCGGTCCGGTAGTCGGAGGCGAGCTG
Organism: Actinomycetales bacterium; assembly: GCA_016125355.1. Classification (GTDB taxonomy): domain Bacteria; phylum Actinomycetota; class Actinomycetes; order S36-B12; family S36-B12; genus UBA10649. Next base: position 55,758 of record WGLX01000025.1, read on the forward strand.
CTCGTCCGATGCCAGCCTCGCCTCCATCTCCCGCATGAGACCGCTGCTCTCCAGGGTGCCGATCGCGGCCGCCGCCCGAGGACAGGTCAGGTAGTACGTGGTCGGGAAGGGCGTGCCGTCGGGCAGTCGCGGATGGGTCGTGACGACGTCGGGCTCCCCGCAGGGGCACCGGTGCGCGACCGCCACCGCACCTCGGGGCACCCGGCCGAGCTGACGGGCGATGGCGGTGGTGTCCTCCGGGTCGATGGCGCTACTGGCCATCTGCCTTGGGCTTCTTCGACGGCGCGGGCGGTGGTGAGTCGGCAGCCCGCACGGCACCCCAGAGCGCGCTGTACCACGGCTCCCCCGGGCCTGTCGCGCCATCGGCAGCCAGCACCTGCTGCTCGGTGCCCAGCGTCACATAGCCGATCTCGCCGGGAAGGACGAAGTGCAGGCGCCTGCGGGCCTCCGCGGCCACGAAGTTGGGGTCATCCCAGCGCTGCTTCTGCGTCTCGAGGTCGGCGACCCGCTGTTGGGCCGCCTCCACATCCGCCCGGAGGGTGGCGATCTGGGCTCGCTGGCCGAACCAGGACCGCACAGGGACGGCGAGCGCGAGCAGGAGCGTCCCGATGACGACCGCGAGGATGAGGGCCCGGCTCGTGAACGAGCCACCCGATCGCCTCGGCTCCGGGGGCCGGGAGGCGGCGCTGGGCGCGCGAACCTCCGTGTCCGAAGCAGTCACGCACTGATGGTGTCACGGATGCCGCTCCTGCCCCGCGAGCGACCCGCGGGACAGGGCGGCCGCGGCGTCAGGACCGCGCGAACCGGGGGAAGGCCGACGCGCCCGCGTAGCGGCCCGCGTCCGCGAGCTCCTCCTCGATGCGCAGCAGCTGGTTGTACTTGGCCACGCGCTCCGAACGCGCCGGAGCACCCGTCTTGATCTGGCCCGAGTCGGTGGCGACGGCCAGGTCCGCGATCGTGGTGTCCTCGGTCTCGCCCGAGCGGTGGGACATCATGCACCGGTAGCCATTGCGCTGAGCCAGCGACACCGCGTCGAGGGTCTCCGTGAGGGTGCCGATCTGGTTGACCTTGACGAGCAGCGCGTTGGCGGCGCCCTCGTCGATGCCGCGCTGCAGACGCTCCGGGTTGGTGACGAACAAGTCGTCGCCCACCACCTGGACCTTGTCGCCGAGCGCGTCGGTCAGGTGCACGTAGCCGGCCCAGTCGTCCTCGGCCAGCGGATCCTCGAGGGACACCAGCGGGAAGTCGGCGACCAGCGACTCGTAGTAGCCGGTCATCCACTCGGCCGACCGCGCGGCGCCCTCGAAGGTGTAGGAGCCATCGGCGTAGAACTCGGTGGAGGCAACGTCCAGCGCCAGCGCGATGTCCGAGCCCACCGAGAGCCCGGTGGCCTCAATGGCACGGGCGATCAGCTCCAGGGCGGCGCGGTTGCTCGGCAGGGATGGCGCGAAGCCGCCCTCGTCGCCGAGTCCGGTGGCGTAGCCCTCCTTCTTCAGCACGCTCTTGAGGGAGTGGTACACCTCGGCGCCCTGACGGAGGGCCTCCGCGAAGGTCGCCGCGCCGATCGGGGCAATCATGAACTCCTGGATGTCGACGTTGGAGTCGGCGTGGGCGCCGCCGTTGAGGATGTTCATCATCGGCACCGGCAGAACATGCGCGTTCGGGCCGCCGACGTAGCGGAACAGGGGCAGGCCGGCGGAGAGGGCAGCAGCCTTGGACACCGCGAGCGAGACGCCGAGGATCGCGTTCGCACCGAGCCGCGACTTGTTGGGGGTGCCGTCGAGGTCGATCATGACCTGGTCGAGCAGGCGCTGCTCGGTGGCGTCGAGGCCGACCACCTCCGGGGCGATCTCCTCCTCCACCGCGGCAACCGCCTCGAGGACGCCCTTGCCGCCGTACCGATCGCCGCCGTCGCGGCGCTCCGATGCCTCGAAGGCGCCCGTGGAGGCGCCGGAGGGCACCGCGGCCCGGGCCACGGTGTCGTCGTCAAGAAGGACCTCGACCTCCACGGTGGGGTTGCCACGGGAGTCGAGGATTTCGCGGGCGATGATCGCGTCGATAGCAGCCATACCGGAAAGCCTAGGGGCAGCCGACATACCACTCGAAACCGGTGGAAGTCCTAGCATCGACACGTGCGGAAACTGGGGGTGATGGCGGGCTGGGTCATCGTCATGCTCCTCGCCGGCTGCACGGGATCACCGGCGGTGGGCGTGCTGCCTCAGGCCTCCGCTCCATCCCAGCCCCCCAGCGTCCCGCCGACGTCCGACCCGCCATCGACGCCGACCGCCACGTCCGCCGCGACGAGCACGCCGACCCTGCAGCAGCTGTACGAGACCAACCGAGACGCGCTGCTGGCCATCGGGACCGAGAAGGGGCCGGCAGCGGCACTGCGGGCACTGGAGCGGCGCATCCGGAAGGTGCCCGCCCTCGAGGGCGTCTGCCATCCGATCGCCCACGAGCTCGGGCGCGAGGCGGTCGAGATGGCGGGCGGGGGGATCGCGGGGGCGCAGGCGGCCCTGAAGGCTCGCGATGACGTGTGCGGCGGCGGCTACACCCACGGGGCGATCGAGGCCGCCCTCGGGGAATCGAAGCACCCGGCGCGCGACCTGCTGCGGATCTGCGCCCCCGCCAACGACGGGTCGTGCTTCCACGGAGTGGGCCACGGGCTGATGTTCGCCACGAGCATGGACGTCGACCGCTCCCTGACGCTCTGCGACCGGTCGCCGACAGCGACCCTGGCGGCACGGTGCGGCGAGGGCGTGTTCATGCAGCTGTTCTCCGCCGACCTGTCGGCCGGGCACACCGGCGACGGCGGGCTCACTGCCGCCGCGGAGGATCCGGCGGTGGCTGCCGAGGTGTGCCGTGGCACCCGCTCTCCCTACGTCGCCAACTGCTGGTTCTACGCGCCGACGGTGTGGCTGGCGTCCGCGCCGGATGACTTCGCCGGGGCGATGGAATGGTGCCGCTCCGACGCACGTGGCTCCGGGCGCCAGATGTGCGCCCGCGGCGTCGGCAGTCGGGCCGTCAAGTACCACCCCGACGACCTCATGATCGGCGCGACCGTGTGCGCCAGCGCGCCCGCGGTGCGGGACTCGTGCTTCCAGGGCATGGGGTCCTACTCGTCCGTGCACCATCGGGGCAGGGTCGCTCCCCAGAAGGTCTGCGCGGCCATCCCCGACGCGGCGCTGTCCGCGCGCTGCCGGGAGGCTGTCTAGGCGTCCTCGACGACGCGGTCGGCCGCAACCTGCGCGGGCAGGTCGGCCGCCGGCTTGAGCACGCCTCGGATGCCGATGCTGAACACGAGCGGGGAGATGCAGGCCGCCAGGCTGCCCAGCGCCAGGGTCAGGTGCGGGCTGATGCCCTCGGCCACCCAGCCGCCGACCGCGTTGCCCACCGCCCCGGCCGCGCCCTCGATCATCCACAGCGATCCGAGGGCGGCCACCGCCGTGCCGCGGGGCCGCACGATGTCGACCACCTCGAGGTAGAACACCTCGGCCGGCCCGAAGAACGTCCATGCCACGAGGACGACGGCCATCATCCACGGCCCGATCGGCACGAACCCCAGGGGCAGCAGGGCGACCGCGAGCAGGATCGACGCGGTCCGCAGGCCGTGCGCCGGGGCGATGTCCTTCGCCTTCGCACCTGCCCACAGGCTGCCGATGATCGCGCCCACGCCCATCGCCGCCATCGTCGGGCCGGCGAGGCCGTCCTGCCCGGACAGCGTCGCCAGCGACGGGATGCCGATGGTGATGAAGCCCATCGCGAGGCCGAGCACGACGCCCTCGACGGCCAGCAGGCGCATCGCGGGGGAGCGCAGCAGTCCCTGCTCCCCGTGCTGACGCGGCTCCGGCACCCAGGACCGCGAATGCGGGTTGAGGGTGAGCAGCGATCCCCCGATGAGCATGCTCACGCCCACCATCGCGATCGCGACCGTGGGCGAGAGGCGCAGCGCCACCAGCGTGGCGATCACCGGCCCGAGCAGCATGACGACGTTGTGGTACGCCGTGTCGACGCTGTACGCGGTGCGCACCCGATCGAGACCGACGATGTCGATCCACAGGGGGCGGATGCTGATGTTGATGGGCGGGGCCGTCAGGCCGATGAGGGCGCTCAGCGCGACGGCACTCACCGCGCCATGCGCGCCGAAGGCGAGCAGCAGGCAGCTGATGGTGTACGCCGGGACGAATCCCAGCAGGGGCCGGGTCTGGCCGAAGCGGTCGACGATCAGGCCCCGCGGACCGGCGGTGATCGCCCCCAGCCCGCCGGAGAGGCCGACCGCCAGCCCGGCCACGGCGACACTGTCGGTGATGCTCAGGACCTGGAAGTAGATGGCCAGGCTGGACATGGCGTAGGCGAGCCGACCGAAGGTCGAGGCGAAGAGGAGGCGCGCGACACCGGGGATCCTCAGGTACTCCCGATAGCCGCTCACCGCGTGATCGTAGAGGTGGCGCCCCCAGCCCCAGAAGAGCGGCGGGTCGGGCGCTCGGCTACGCCTCGACGGTCCCCGCCCAGTGACCGTCGATCCACTGCGGGTCCTCCTCGAGCATCGGCCGCGCGACCGTGCTCCACCACTCGTCCTGTCCGGGATCATCCGCCAGGGCGAGGTACGCGTCCTTCGACTCGAAGACCACGGTCATGACCACGGTCCTCCCGTCGTCACCGAGGAGGACCGACTCGCGCACGAAACCGGGCACATTGCGTCCCCGCCAGTCCGCCTGCGATGCGAGCAGCTGCTCGACCGGCACCGCGAGGCGCCCGATCATCACCGTTCCGTAGGGGTCCGCCATGTCCACTCCAAGGTTCGCCCCCAGCGACGGCCAGTCTTCTCCCGCGCGGAGCGGGTGACAAGGATCGGGCTCAGATGCCCAGGAGGGAGCGCAGATGTCGCGGGGACGGCGACCCCTGGCCGAGCACGAGGTCGTGGACCTGACGGTCCGACCACTCGCCGTGCATGACGCGGAGGTCATCGACGATGTCGGAGACCGCGAGGTAGCCCGCGAAGTAGGTCGGCAGCTGCCCTGCCGTCAGGATGGCGCGGCGCCACTTGCCGGCCGCCTCCCCCTCCTCCTGGAAGGCGACCTCCCGCATGAGCCACATCCCCTCATCCTCCGGAAGGCCATGGGCGTGCACCCCGATGTCGAGGATCGTGTTGATGGTGCTGCGCATCTGCATCTTCAACTGCTGGACCCGCAGTGCGAGCGCCCCTCGATCGCTCCCGTCCGGGGAGTAGCCGCGCTCAACCATCAGCTCCTCGGCGTACACCGCCCAGCCCTCGACGAAGACGCCGCTGCGCCCGAACCGGCGCACGCGGGTCGGGGAGTGCAGACGCTGTGCATGCGCGAGCTGCACCACGTGGCCCGGCATGGCCTCATGAACCGTCAGGTCGTGCAGCTGCACGCCGTTGTACTCGCGGTAGAACGAGGCGACCCGCTCGGGATCCCAGGTCGCGGGCGTGGGCGCGACCGCGACATAGGTGACGACGTCACCTCGTTCGAGGGGACCCGGGGCATCGCAGTAGGCGACGGCGACCCCCCGGTGGATCTCGGGCATCTCGATGACGCGGACGTCGAGGTCGGACAACGAGACGAGGTCGCGCTCCCCCACGAACGAGGTCGTGCGGTCCAGGGCAGCCTGGATGAGCGAGAGCACCGACGCATCTGTGACGGGTGCCGCGGCCGCCACGTCAGCCAACGCCTCGCGGATCAGGTCGCTCTTGCTGCGTCCCTCGAGCGATGCACCCAGGTACTGCTGGGCGGTCTCGGCGAGCTGCTCGGCCACTCCGGCGAGGTGCTGCTTCGCCTTGTCGAGGAGCTCGTCGGGCGAGATGTGCTCGTCCAGCGCATGCCACAGGGCCCCGGCATACAGGGCCGGCCCCAGGCGCGGGTCGCGGATGGCCCCGGCACGGCGTTCGTCGAGCCAGGACGCGAACTCCCGGGTCGCCGCCAGGGCAGCGTCGACGACCGGGTCGTCTCCGGCGACCGCGCGCGCCTGCCCGTCGATCAACGCCGCCGTCCCGGCGAGCTGCTCCACGGCCGTGTCCACATGGATGGCCGACATCTCCCCCAACGTGAGGCGTCCCGTCGCGAGGTGATCGGGGATCGCCGAGAGCCGGCCGCGCAGAGCGGCCGCGCGCTCGTCCAGGGGAGCGAAGTCCCTCGACAGCAGGAGGTACAACGCCGTACCCGGATTCCAGACCATCGGGTCCCACTCGTGGCGTCGAACCTCGCCCCACTCAAACTGGGTGCGCAGCAGGCGCGCCCGCACGATCTCGAGGTCGACCTGATCGGCGAGTTCCAGCTCGAGGTCGTCGACGCCGTCGAGCTCGGTGAGGCGGTCGTCGATCGTCGTGAGCAGCGCCGTCACCCCGGGCGACGACAGGTCTGCGAGTCGATCGTCGAAACGGTGCTCGCCCAGCGAGGTGGCCGTCTCCGGGTCGGCCCGGAGCAGGTCATCGACGATCCCCTCGGCGAGCGCGTGGAAGGCGTCGGTGACGCTCACTCGAGCCCCTCGACACCCCTGATGGTCGCGATCCGGCGACGGGTCGCGACCCTCGTCGCCGACTCCGCGTCGAAGCCACGCGCCCGACCGGCGGCGACGAGGGCGAGCATGAGATCGCCGAACACGTGCTCGTCGTCGACGTCCGCCAGGATGTCGTCCGCGGCAGCGGCTGCCGGAAGTGCCGGGAGCCGGTCACCCAGCGAGGCGCTGCGGGACAGGACCTTTCCCGCCTGGACGAGGGCCGGCAGGGCGTTCGGGATCCCGTCCGTGACGGACTCGCGCCCCTTCTCCTTGGCCTTCAGGGCGTGCCAGTTGGCCTCCACCTGCTCGGCCGTCTCCGCGGTCGCCTCGCCGAACACGTGCGGATGGCGGGCGATCAGCTTGGTGATGATGCCGTCGGCCACGTCATCGAGGGTCCACGGCTGCGCCGCGTCCTCCTGCGCGATGCGCGCGTGGAAGACGACCTGGAGGAGCAGGTCGCCGAGCTCCTCACGGAGCAGGTCGCGGTCCGCCTCCTCGATGGCCTCGACCGTCTCGTAGGCCTCCTCGATGAGGTACTCGACGAGCGACTCGTGGGTCTGCCTCGCATCCCATGGGCACCCACCCGGTGAGCGCAGCCGGTCCATGACCTCGACCAGGTCGAGGACGCGCTCCCCCCGTCGAGGCGCGGACCGATCGGCCATCAGTTCAGGACAGGCGGAACGGACAGGTCAGTCGGGACCGGGCCCACGGACAGCGTCTGGTCATTCCAGGTGCCGTAGCGGGGGCTCACCGTCGTGTCGAGCTCCTCGCTCAGCTTCACTACGGCGTCGAAGACGGCCTGGCCCTGCTCATTGGCCGAGCCATGCGGATCGAGCTTGATGCCGAGGTCCTGTGCCTGCATCTGCAGCCTGAGCATCGTGCGGATCTGCGAGGGCGCCACGTTCTGCTCGATGAAGACCTGTTCGACCTTGGCGCGGCTGCCCACCTGGCCGTCGTAGTTCGCGAGCAGCTCGTCGATCTGGCCCTCGGTGACCGTGACTCCCTCCCGCTGCGCGAGGGTGTCGACGAGGTAGGAGGTCACCATGCGGCTGAGCGTCTGCTGGACGAGCGGCTGGTCCTCGGTCGTGGTCGGCTGTCCCTTCGCCACCAGGACGGCCTCGACCTGGTTGCGCAACGAGTCGTCCGGGACGCCGGTGCTGCCCATGGTCGCGGCGTCGCCCGCGGCAGGGGTGCTGCAGGCACTCAGCGCGAGCACGGACATGGTGGCGGCCGCGGCGGCGAGAACGAGGCGGCGGACAGGCTTCATCGGGTCGGCTCCATCGTCGGGAGCAGGACGGCGGCGATGAGGTCCGACGCCCAGCTCAGCAGTTCTGCGTCGCGCAACGGCTGACCACCCAGGGGGGCGGTCGCCGGACGCGGCACCACGATCGTACGGACCGCAGGCTTGATCAGCGTGCGGGGGTAGAGCCGGGTCAGGCGCAGCTGGCCCGACTCCGGCAGTTCGACGGGGTGGAAGCGGATCCCGTTCCCCTGGAGGATCACCTCGTCGAGTCCCGCGCGACGGGCCAGCGCGCGGAAGCGAGCCACCGTCAGCAGCAGCTCCACCGGCGGTGGCAGGGTGCCGTAGCGATCCATCAGTTCAGCGGCCACCTCGTCCACCGCCTCGTCGGTCGCCGCGTCCGCCAGCCGCTTGTAGGCCTCCAGCCGCAGCCGCTCGTGGGGGACGTAGACCGCGGGGATGTGCGCGTCGATCGGCAGTTCGACCTTGACCTCGGCCGGCGCCGACACGGTCTCGTCCTTGTACTCCGCGAGGGCCTCGCCGACGAGCCGCACGTAGAGGTCGAAGCCGACGTCCGCGATGTGACCACTCTGCTCACCGCCGAGGAGGTTGCCCGCCCCGCGGATCTCCAGGTCCTTGAGGGCGATGTGCATGCCGGATCCGAGGTCAGTGTGCTGGGCGATCGTCGCGAGCCGCTCGTGGGCGGTCTCCGTCAGCGGCTTGTCGGCGGCGTACAGGAAGTACGCGTAGGCCCGTTCGCGGCCACGGCCGACACGGCCCCGCAGCTGGTGCAGCTGCGACAGGCCCAGCGTGTCGGCCCGGTCGACGATGAGGGTGTTCGCGTTGGCGATGTCGATGCCCGACTCCACGATCGTGGTGCAGACGAGGACGTCGATCTCCTTGTTCCAGAAGTCGACGATGACCTGTTCGAGGGCATGCTCGTTCATCTGCCCGTGCGCGACGGCGATGCGGGCGTCGGGCACCAGCTCCCCGAGTCGGCGCGCCACGCGGTCGATCGACTCGACGCGGTTGTGGACGAAGAAGACCTGACCCTCGCGCATCAGCTCACGGTTGATCGCTGCACCGATCTGCTTGTCGTCATACGGCCCCACGAAGGTGAGGACAGGGTGCCGCTCCTCGGGCGGGGTCTGGATCACCGACATCTCCCGGATGCCGGTGACCGCCATCTCGAGCGTGCGCGGGATCGGCGTGGCGGACATCGCGAGCACGTCCACGTTCGTCCGCAGCGCCTTGAGGTGCTCCTTGTGCTCGACGCCGAACCGCTGCTCCTCGTCGATGATCACCAGGCCGAGGTCCTTGAACCGCACCCCGGTCGTGAGCAGTCGGTGCGTGCCGATGACGACGTCGACGGAACCGTTCGCGATGCCCTCCATCGCGGCCTTCGCCTCAGCGTCGGTCGTGAACCGGGACAGCGCCGCGACCCGGATCGGGAACGACCCGTACCGCTCGGCGAAGGTCGACGCGTGCTGCTGCACGAGGAGCGTCGTGGGCACGAGCACCGCCACCTGCTTGCCGTCCTGCACCGCCTTGAAGGCAGCTCGCACGGCGATCTCCGTCTTGCCGTAGCCGACGTCACCGCAGATGAGGCGGTCCATCGGGATGGTCCGCTCCATGTCGGCCTTGACCTCGTCGATGCAGGCGAGCTGGTCCGGGGTCTCGACGTAGGGGAAGGCATCCTCGAGCTCGCGCTGCCAGGGCGTGTCCTGCCCGAAGGCATAGCCCTGGCTGGCCTGCCGGGCCGCGTACAGCCGGATCAGCTCGCCCGCGATCTGCTTGACCGCCTTGCGCGCCCGGCCCTTGGCCTTCTGCCAGTCCGCGCCGCCGAGCCGGTGGACGGTGGGGGCCTCCCCGCCGACGTACTTGGTGATCAGGTCGAGCTGGTCGGTGGGCACGAACAGCCGGTCCGCAGGCTGGCCGCGCTTGCTTGCCGCGTACTCCAGGACGAGGTACTCGCGCTCGGCACCCGCCACGGATCGCCGCACCATGTCGACGTACCGGCCCACCCCGTGCTGCTCGTGGACGACGAAGTCGCCCGGCTTGAGCGTCAGCGGGTCGATCGTGCGCCGACGGCGCGACGGAAGGCGGCGCATGTCCTTGGTCGACGAGCGCTGGCCGACGATGTCGGTCTCAGTGAGCACCGTGAGTGCGCAGGTGTCGAGGAGGAAGCCGTGCAGGAGCCGCCCTCGCGTCACCGTCACCAGTCCGGCGTCAGGCGGCGCCACCAGTTCCTCGACCGCCGTGACGGGGACTCCGCCGTCGGCGAGCTCCTCGACCAGCCGGGTCACGGAGCCGTGGCCCTCGGCGACGAGCACGACGCGCCTGCCTTCGCCCGCCCAAGCCCGCAGGTCGGCGATCGCCCGGCTCGAGTCGCCGCGGTAGGACTCGGGCTCACGGGCCGCGACGCGGAGGTTCGCCTCACCCGTGCCTGACTCGAGCTCCTCGTCCGTTGCCAGCGCCGTGAGCCGCCACCAGCCGTCACCGCGGGCAGCCGCGAGGTCTCGGACATCCTCGAGGTCGCGGTAGGAGGCGGCCGCGAGGTCGATCGGCGCCGCGTTGCCCACGGTGGCGTTGTGCCACGAGGCCATGAGGAACTCCTGGGCCGTACGCACGACGTCGTGGGCCCGGCGGCGGATGCGCTCGGGATCGAGCAGGACGACGTCGGCCCCGCCGGGGATGACCTCGAGCGGGGTGATCATGCCGTCCGTCAGCACCGGTGCCAGCGACTCCATGCCCTCGACGGCGATACCGTCCGCGAGCTTGGTGCACATCTCGGCCAGGTGCGGGTGGGTGGTGGCCAGAGCCGCGGCGCGCTCGCGGACCTCCGGGCTGAGGAGCAGTTCACGGACCGGCGGCGCCCACACGCCCTCCGGCACGAGTTCGAGCGAACGCTGGTCGGCCACCGAGAAGGAGCGGATCTCCTCGACGGTGTCCCCCCAGAGCTCCACCCGGAGCGGGTGCTCCTCCGTGGGCGGGAAGACGTCGAGGATGCCGCCCCGCACCGCGACCTGACCGCGCCGCTCGATGAGGTCGTTGCGCTCGTACCCCATCAGGACGAGCGTCTCCACGAGGTCGTCGAGGTCGACCTCGTCGCCCGCCTGGATCCGCACGGGCCGCACATCGGCAATGGCGGCGACCAGGGGCTGGAGGAACGCACGGACGGACGTCACCACGACGTCGAGCGGCTCCGCCAGCGGATCGTCGGCACTCGGGTGGGCGAGCCGGTTCAGGACGGCGACGCGGCGGCCGACCGTGTCCGTGGACGGGGAGAGGCGCTCGTGCGGAAGGGTCTCCCACGACGGGAACACCGCCACGCGCACGCCCGGCACCAGGTCCGGCAGGACGCCCGCCAGGTCCTCGGCCTCGCGACCGGTCGCCGTGACGGCGAAGACCGGACGCGACGACGAGCGGGCGATCTCCGCGACCGCCAGCGGCTGCGTCGTGGCCGGTGCCTCCACGACCGCACTGGAACCGGCGCGTGCGAGGTCGCGGAGCCCGGCGAATCCCGGGTCGGACTCCGCGCACGCCAGCAGGCCGGTCAGGTTCACGACGTCGCCGCCTCCTGCAGGGCGGTGCGCAGCGGACCAGCGAGCTCCGGATGGCTGACCATGAGGTTGTTGACGTACGGGGGCATGGCGTTGAACAGCACCGGCTCGCCGTCGACGTGCGAGGCGACGAGGCCGTAGTGGTGCGCGACCCCATAGGGTGCGGCGACGTCCCACTCGTAGAAGCCGGTGTCATGGACGTAGGCCTCGGCGTGGCCGCTGAGGATCTCGTTGACCTTGGCGCCCACCGATCCCACGTCGATGATCTCGACCCCGTGGTCGTTGATGCCCGCCTCGCCGAGCAGGCGGCCGAGGACCTCGACCGTCTGCGGCAGCGTGGCCGGCGGCCGGCTGCGCGACGCCACCACCCGGATCGGGCGGTCGGTGGGGAGGGCGGGCAGCGCCGGAGCCTCGTCGAGGACCGAGCGCGTGAGCTCCTGGGCCGGCAGGTCGACCGTGGCCGCCGACAGCGTGCGCGGGCCTGGCTCCCACAGGGCGATGTGCACGGCGAAGTCCACGCGGCCCTGGCCGTACTCGAAGGTGCCGTCGAGCGGGTCGACGATCCACACGCGGTCGGCGCTGAGCCGGCTGTCGTTGTCCTTGCCCTCCTCGCTGAGGATGGCATCGGCCGGTCGGGCCGCCGAGAGCCGCTCCATGATCATCACGTGCGACGCGCGGTCGGCCTGCTTGCGCAGGGCGTTGGCCGCCTCCTTGTCGCTGATGGGGCCGAATCCCGCCCGCAGCTCGAGCAGCAGCTCACCGGCCTCCCGGGCCACCTGCCGCGACAGCTCCGCGTCCGTCAGACCCGTCAGTTCCGTCAGATCCGCACTCATGCTCGCTTCCCTCGTTTCTCCCACGTAGTGGGACAGGTGAGCGAAAAGGGCCCGAAAGTGCGCCCTTTCGCTCGTTTCTCCCACTAAGTGGGAGAAACGAATCTAGGTGTTGAAGGTGTTCTGGGTGCGCTCGAGGCCCTGCGTCAGCAGCGACTCGACCGCGTCCGCCGCCCGTTGCACGACCTCGGGCAGCTCCTTGCGCTCCGCCGACGAGTACGGCTTCAGGACGTAGTCGGCCGGCTCCTGGCGGCCGGGGGGCCGGTCGATGCCCACCCGCACGCGGAAGAAGTCCCCCGTGCCGAGCGCCCGTCGGATGCTCTTCAGCCCGTTGTGCCCGTTGTCGCCGCCACCGAACTTCACCCGGATGGCCGCGAACGGGATGTCCAGCTCGTCGTGGACCACGACCAGGTGATCCGGCTCGACTCCGTAGAAGGCCATCAGGGCCTTCACCGGACCGCCCGACTCGTTCATGTACGACATGGGCTCGACGAGCACGGTCGGCGTCAGCGCGCCCGGCACGCCGAACTTTCCCTCGGCCGCCAGCGCGTGGCCACGCTTGTGGCGCGCCAGCTTGACGCCCAGCGCGTCGGCCAGGCGGTCGACCACCAGGAAGCCGACGTTGTGGCGGGTGGCTGCGTACTCCGGTCCCGGATTGCCGAGACCGACGACCAGCCAAGGGCTGCCCGACACCGACCCGGACTACTCCGAGTCGGCGACAGCCTCGGCGCCGGCCCCCGCCTCGCCGCCTTCCTCGGCGGCCGCGGCGGCCTCGACCTCGGCCTCGTGGGCCGCGGCCTCGGCATAGGCCTCGGCCTGATGCTCGGCATCGGCCACGGCGTGCTCAGCGGCCTTCGTCGGATCCTCGCCGGCGGCGACAGCCTCCTCGAGGGCCTGCACGGCCGCGGCGGCGTCGATGCCCGCCTCCTCGGCGGCCTCGGTCGCAGCCTTGATGGCGTCGGCCATCGCGGACCGCTCCTTGGCCTCCTGCTCGGTGATGATCACCAGGTCGATGTGCTCCAGGGTGCGCTTGACCGGATCGCGCTGGATGTCGCGCGGCTTGGTCAGCACGGTGCCACCATCGATCGAGATCGACAGCACGACGCGCGGCTTGCGCAGCGCCAGGTCGAGATCGTGGTTGGCGATGGCGATGTGGACGAGCTCGGTGCCCTCGCCGTAGATCACGGCGGGGATGTTGCCGTCGCGACGCAGGCGTCGGGCGGCTCCCTTGCCGAAGTCCGAGCGGGGGATGGCGGTCAGGGCCACAGTGGTCACAGCTGGTACTCCTCGGTCAGTGTCGGGCCTCGGCAACGCCTGTGGGCGCCGACCACGTCGATTACGGTGTGCGTGTGGCTGACGGTCCGTCAGCATGCACGTCCACCCTCGCCGAGGGCTCCCGAAGTCTACCCCGAACCACCCGGTGGTCTCGACCGGCCCCGGCCGTGACAGGGGTCAGTGCGTCGAGGCCTCAGCGCCCTCGGGGCTGGCCTCGAACATGCTCGTGACGGACCCGTCGGTGAAGACCTCGGTGATGGCCTTGGCCAGGATCGGGGCGATCGAGAGCACCGTCAGCTTCTCGAACTCGCACTCCGGCGAGATCGGCAGCGTGTTGGTGACCACGACCTCGGAGATCTGCGAGTTCTGCAGCCGCTCCTTGGCCGGGTCGCTCAGGATCGCGTGCGTCGCGGCCACGATGACGTCCTTGGCGCCGTTCTCGAACAGCGTCTCGGCGGCCTTCACGATGGTGCCGCCCGTGTCGATCATGTCGTCGACGAGAACGCAGACGCGGCCCTCGACGTCACCGACGACCTCGAAGACCTTGACCTGGTTCGGCACATCGGGATCACGGCGCTTGTGGATGATCGCCAGCGGCGCACCGAGGATGTCGGTCCAACGCTCGGCCACCCGCACGCGGCCGGCATCCGGCGAGACGACCGTGATGTCCTCGCGCGGTACCCGCGAGGCGACGTGCTGGGCGAGCAGCGGCATCGCGAACAGGTGGTCGACCGGGCCGTCGAAGAAACCCTGGATCTGCGAGGTGTGCAGGTCGACGGTCATGAGCCGGTCCGCGCCGGCCGCCTTGAACAGGTCGGCCATGAGGCGGGCGGAGATGGGCTCACGGCCGCGATGCTTCTTGTCCTGCCGGGCATAGCCGTAGAACGGCACGATCACGGTGATCCGCTTGGCGGACGCCCGCTTGAGGGCATCGACCATGATCAGCTGCTCCATGATCCACTTGTTGATGGGCGTCGTGTGGCTCTGCAGCACGAAGGCGTCGGTGCCGCGCACCGACTGCTGGAAGCGCACGAAGATCTCGCCGTTGGCGAAGTCGTAGGCCAGGGTCGGGCTGAGGTCGATGCCCAGGTCGTCGGCCACCTCCTGCGCGAGCTCCGGGTACGAGCGTCCCGCAAGCAGGACGAGTCGCTTCTGGTTGGGAACCGAGATATCTGACACCGGCGCTCCTACGCTCACTCGGACTCGGACGTGGTCTCGTGGGTCGCATCCTGCCGGGCGGCCTCCGCGGCCTGCGCAGCGGGTGAGCCGGGGCGCTTGCGCTCGACCCAGCCGTCGATGTTCCGTTGCCGTGCCCGGCCCACCGCCATCGCCCCTGGCGGGACGTCCTCGGTGATGACCGAGCCGGCCGCCGTGTAGGCGCCGTCGCCGATCGTCACCGGGGCCACGAGCATGGTGTCGCTGCCGACACGGGCGTGGTCGCCGACCACGGTGCGGTGCTTCGCCACCCCGTCGTAGTTGACGAACACCGTGGCCGCGCCGATGTTGGTCCCGGTGCCGACGTCGGCGTCACCGACGTACGACAGGTGCGGCACCTTGGCATCGTCGCCGACGGTGCTGTTCTTGATCTCGACGTAGGCACCGGCCTTGGACCGGCGTCCCAGCACGGCACCCGGACGCAGGTAGGTGAACGGACCGACCTTGGCGCCCTCGCCCACCACGGCGAGCTCCGCCCACGTGTGGATCACCTCGGCGTCCGGACCGACCTCGCAGGAGATAAGGGTGGTGCCCGGTCCGACGACGGCGCCGGAGGCGACGGTCGTCGGGCCCCGCAGGGTCACCTGCGGGCGCAGGATCACGTCCGGCTCCAGGTCGACGTCGATGTCGATCCAGGTGCTCGCCGGGTCCAGGATCGACACCCCCTCCCGCATCCAGGATGCGTTGATCCGGTCGCGCAGGATGCCGGCCGCCTCCGCGAGCTGAACCCGGTCGTTGACGCCGAGGATCTCGGTGGGATCGCCGCACACGGACGCGGCCACGGCGAGGCCCTCGGCCTCCAGAAGGCCGATGACGTCCGTGAGGTACTCCTCGCCCTGGTCGTTGTCCGTGGTGAGGCGGCCGAGGGCATCGGCGAGCGGTCCACCATCGAACGCGTACATGCCGGAATTGATCTCGTCGATGAGGCGCTGGTCGTCGTCGCAGTCGCGGTCCTCGACGATCGCCGTGACCGAGCCGTCGGCCCGGCGCACGATGCGGCCGTAGCCCGTCGGGTCGGCCAGGCGGGCGGTGAGGACCGTGGCGCTCGCGGACGTGGCGCCATGCTCGAGCAGCAGGCTGACCAGGGTCTGGCCGGTGAGCAGCGGGGTGTCGCCCGTGAGCACCACCACGGGGCCGTCAGCGGTGCTGATCCCCCGCGTGCCGAGGTCGGCGAGCGCGATGCGGACGGCGTGTCCGGTGCCCTTCTGCTCCTCCTGCACGACCGTGACCGCCCACGGCGCGACCTCCTGGACGTGGGCCTGCACGGCGTCGCGGCCGTGACCCGTGACCACGACCAGGTGCTGAGGCTCGAGGGTCGAGGCGGCCTCGATCACGTGCCCGAGCAGGGAACGCCCCGCGACGGCGTGCAGCACCTTGGGCGTGCGGGACTTCATGCGCTTGCCCTCGCCGGCCGCGAGGATCACAACCACAGAGGGGCGGGAGGGGGTCACGGACTACTCCTCCGTCGGGTCGGGGCGGCGAGCCGCTCGTGCTGCCGGGGAAGGCAGGCCCACCCTACCGATGGTCCGGGCGCTGATGCCTTGCCGGGCGAAACCTCCGGTCGCAGAATGCCCCCATGGGCGTCATCGAGGTCGGGGAGGGCCGCGAGGCCACGGTCGGTCATCTGACCGTGCGCCGGACCCTGCCTCGCCGTGGTCGCCGGACGGTCGGCGCTTGGTGCTTCGCCGACCACATGGGGCCCGCCGACGTGGAGGAGGGCGGGGGGCCCGACATCGGCCCGCATCCGCACATGGGCCTGCAGACGGTGACATGGCTGCTGGACGGCCAGGTGCTCCACAAGGACACCCTCGGCTCCGAGCAGGTCATCACGCCCGGCCAGCTGAACCTGATGACCGCGGGCCACGCCGTCGCCCACGCCGAGGAGTCGACCGGCCATTACCGCGGCACGCTCGAGGGGATCCAGCTGTGGATCGCCCTGCCTGAGGCGACGCGGCACGGTGAGGCCGCCTTCGAGCACCACGCCGAGCTGCCTCGTATCGAGCATGACGGCGCGGTCGCGACGGTCCTGATCGGGCAGCACGGGGGTCTGGCCAGTGCCGCGCGACACGACACCGAGCTGGTGGGGGTCGACCTCGACCTTCACGGCCCGACGACCCTTCCCCTCCGACCGGACTTCGAGCACGCACTGATCAGCCTCCGGGGCTCGGTCGCCGTCGAGGGCGAAAAACTGACCCCCGGGCGGATCGCCTACCTCGGCACGGGCCGTGATGAGCTCGGCATCGAGGTGGCCGAGGACTCCCGCCTCATGCTGCTCGGCGGCGTCCCCTTCGACGAGCCCCTGCTCATGTGGTGGAACTTCGTGGCCCGCAGCCGGGAGGAGATCGACGCCGCGTACGCCTCGTGGCGCGACCAGGACGACCGCTTCGGCAGGGTGGCATCCCGGCTTCCCCTCATTCCCGCTGCGGCGCCCTTCTGGCAGTGAACGGCTGACGCCGTCAGGCCGTCGTGGCACCCTCGGCCCATGACTCCCATCGCGCGCATGGCCTGGACCTGCATCGACTGCCCTGACCCGAAGGCCCTCGCCGAGTTCTACTCGGGGATCCTCGACTGGCCGGTCGTCGACGCCTCGGACGAATGGGTCTCGCTGCGGGCGAGCGACGGGCAGATGCTGTGCTTCCAGGCGGTGGCGGAGTATCGGCCCCCCACGTGGCCGGGGCAGGAGCACCCTCAGCAGGAGCACATCGACCTGTGGGTCGACGACCTCGACGCCGGTGAGCAGGCCGTCCTCGCCCTCGGGGCGGTCAAGCACGAGGTGCAGCCGGGGCAGGACTTCCGGGTGTTCCTCGACCCCGCCGGACACCCGTTCTGCCTCTGTCAGGCGAGCACGCACTGACGCGCAATCCCACGCCCGGCGTCACTCCGCACCGACCGTTGTGACGCCGGGCGTGGGATTTCCGGGGGTGGCTCCCGGGAGAGGAATCGAACCTCTGTTCACGGATTCAAAGTCCGCTGTCCTGCCGCTAGACGACCCGGGATGGTGCGGCACCACTCTAGGGAACCCGGGACCTTGGTCCCCCCATCGCCGGTTGACGATCGAGGTTACGGCCCCGTAACCTACGGAACCGTAGGTAGTCACGTCGAAGGAGCACCATGACCCTGACCCCCGAGGTCCAGTCCACCTCCGCCTCCGAGCCGGTCCAGCTCAACAGCGCCGGAATGCGGGTCACGATCGGCGTGTTCGTCGTGGTCCCCCTTCTCGCCGTGCTGGCCGCCATCCCGGTTGCCTGGGGCGGCTGGCTGTCGTGGGTCGACGTGATCCTCGCGGTGGCCTTCTACGCGATCACCGCGATCGGCATCACCGTCGGCTACCACCGCTACTTCACGCATGGCTCGTTCAAGACCGGACGAGGCCTCAAGATCACCCTCGGGATCATGGGCTCGATGGCCCTGCAGGGATCGGTGGCCCAGTGGGTCGCCGATCACCGCAAGCACCACAAGTTCTCCGACGAGGTCGGCGACCCGCACTCGCCGTGGCGCTACGGCACCTCGAAGCGAGCCGTCGCGAAGGGCCTGTACTACGCCCACGTCGGCTGGCTCTTCGACGAGAACCAGTCCCCCATCAGCAAGTACGCGCCCGACATCGCGGGCGACAAGGACCTGCGGGCCATCTCCCGCTGGTTCCCGGCCATCGTCGTCGGCACCCTGCTCCTCCCGGCCGTCCTCGGCGGGCTCATCACCTGGTCGTGGGCTGGCGCCCTGACCGCCTTCTTCTGGGCCACGCTCGTCCGCGTCGCGCTCGTCCACCACGTCACGTGGTCGGTCAACTCCATCTGCCACGTGTTCGGCACCCGGCCATTCGAGTCCCGCGACCTGTCGTCCAACGTCTGGTGGCTGGCCCTCCCGGCCCTCGGCGAGAACTGGCACAGCCTGCACCACGCCGAGCCGACCGCGGCACGGCACGGCGTCCTCAAGGGCCAGCTCGACATCAGCGCCCTCCTCATCCGTTCCTTGGAGCGCACGCACCTGGTCCGCGACGTGCGCTGGCCCAAGCCCGAGCGGGTGGTCGCCAAGCTCAAGGACCCGAGCATGGCCAAGCGGGTGCGCGGCTACCGCGCGCCGGCGGCCTCGTAGCCGAGACCATGGCCGAGCCCATCACCCCGGACGCGGAGCCGGACGACAACGTCACCGACATCACGACCGCGACCCGTCGCGAGGCTCGCCGCCCCGCGACCCGCGAGCGGGTCCGCATGACCGGGCAGCAGCGCCGCGAGCAGCTGCTCGACATCGGCCGCAAGCTCTTCGCCGAGAAGGGCTTCGAGGCGGTCAGCGTCGAGGAGATCGCCGCCAAGGCGGACGTCTCCAAGCCGGTGGTCTACGAGCACTTCGGCGGCAAGGAGGGCCTGTACGCGGTGGTCGTCGACCGCGAGATGAGCTATCTGCTGGTGTCGATCACCGACGCCCTCCACGTGGACGAGCCGGACGGGGTGCGGGTCGACCCGCGGACCCTGCTCGAGCGCGCCGGCATGGCGCTGTTCGACTACATCGACCGCTATCCCGACGGCTTCCGCATCCTGGTGCGGGACACGCCCTCGGGGTCGGACGCCGAGTCGGGCGAGAGCGGCATCCGCGGAACCTTCGCGGGCCTGCTCGTCGATGTCGCCGCCCGGGTGCACGTGCTGCTCGCCCGCCAGTTCAAGGAGTACGGCTTCAACCCCAAGTGGGCCGCCATGTACTCGCAGATGCTGGTCGGCATGGTCGCCCAGACCGGGCAGTGGTGGCTCGACGTGCGCAAGCCCAAGAAGGAGGAGGTCGTCGCCCACCTGGTGAACCTGGCGTGGAACGGCCTGCAGAACCTCGAGCCGAAGCCGAGGCCGGTCGGCAAGTCCTGAGGCCGCCCCGCAGATCTCGGGTCAGGATTCCTGACCTCAGGTCTCGGGTCAAGAATCTTGACGTCAAGATTCTTGACGTAGCATGTCGCCATGACGCAGGCGCCCGCCCAGCCCACCCCCCACGGCGACGAGGTGGATCGCATCACGGCCGCCTGGCACCGGGAACGGCCCGATCTGGACGTGACCCCGCTCCAGGTCGTCTCCCGCGTGACCCGGCTGGCACGGCACCTCGACCTCGCCCGTCGCGACGCGTTCGCCGCCCACGACCTCGACAGCTGGGAGTTCGATGTCCTGGCCGCGCTGCGCCGCTCCGGCGAGCCGTACTCACTGTCGGCCGGTCAGCTCGGCGCCGAGACCCTCGTGACGAGCGGCACGATGACCAACCGCATCGACCGGCTAGAGCAGCGTGGCCTCGTGCGCCGCGAGCCTGACCCGGCCGATCGGCGCGGGGTGCGCGTCGTCCTCACCGAGGCGGGCCGGCGCACCGTCGACAACGCCATGGCCGACCTCGTCTCCCGGGAGCACGAGATCCTCGACGTGCTGTCGGCCGGACGCCAGGCCGAGCTCGCCGACCTGCTGCGCACGCTCGTGCGGTCGTTCGGCGACTAGCGACCTGCGAAGAACCGGTCCAGGCCCGCGGCGAGCCACTGCGCGTACTGCCGCTGGCCCGAGGACGACGACATCCGCGCCGCCTCCGCAGCGTTGCGCATGTTGCCGACCTCGATGGTCACAGTGGGCACGTTGCTGAAGTTCAGCCCCGTCGTGGTGCGCGAGATCATGAGCTGCTTGCTGACGTAGTTGGACGGGGTCGCTCCCGCAGCGGCCATCCCCGCGATCATCGCCGTGGCGAGTCGACGGTCCTTCTTGACGACGTCGTCGGTCCATCCCTTGATTAGCCCTGGGGCGATCGCGAAGAAGCCCTTGCTGCGGGCAGACGCCCCGTCGGCATGGATGCTGAGCATCACGTCCGCCTTCAGCGAGTTCGCCATGCCGGCGCGGTCCCAGACGCAGGGACCCCAGTCGTCGTAGGAGTTCGTCGTCCGCGTCATCTCGACGCGTGCGCCCTGCGCCTCGAGGATCCGCTTCAGCCGCTTCGCGACCCGCCAGGTGAACGTGGCCTCGGGGAAGCCCTTGTTCGTCGCCGTACCCGTGGTGTTGCAGCCCTTGACGATGGACCCGTTGAACTTCTTCTGGGCCATCTTCTTCGCGAACTTCGGGTTGGAGTTCCCGAGCTGGTGGCCGGGGTCCAGCAGGATCAGCTTTCCCGCGAGCGGCTGGTCGGGGGCGGAGGGAACGCGAGCCGACGCCGGCGCAGGGGCCATGAGGAGCAGCCCTGCGGCGACGAGGCCCGCGATGACCCGCTTCACAGTCGCGCCAGCATCCGGTGGTTGCCCAGGGTGTTCGGCTTCACGCGCTCGAGGCCGAGGAACTCGGCCACGCCCTCGTCGTAGGACTGCAGGAGCTGCTCATACACGTCGTGGTCGACCGGGGTGTCGTCGATCTCCTCGAAGCCGTGACGCTCGAAGAAGGGCACGGCGAAGGTGAGGCAGAAGACGCGCTGCACGCCGACGTCGCGGGCCCGCAGCAGCAGGGCGTCGAGCAGGGCCCCGCCGATGCCGTGACCGGCCATCTCCGGATCGACCGCCAGGGTGCGCACCTCCGCCAGGTCCTCCCACATCACGTGCAGTGCCCCGCAGCCCACGATGCGGCCGTTCTGCTCCGCGACGAGGAACTCCTGGATGTCCTCGAAGAGGGTGACCGTCGCCTTGGACAGCAGTCGACCGTCGGTGGAGTAGGTGTCGATGAACGAGCGGATCGCGCGCACGTCCTGGGTGCGGGCCGGCCGGATCGACACCCCGTCCGGGTGCGTCGCCGTCACGAGAACCGTTCCGGATTCTGGGAACGCTCGTGACCTCGCTGTTCCGGCTTGACCAGGGGGAACAGGATCGTCTCCCGGATCCCGAGCCCCGTGAGGGCCATCAGCATCCGGTCCACGCCCACGCCCACACCACCCATCGGCGGCATGCCGTGCTCCATCGCCCGCAGGAAGTCCTCGTCGACGTGCATCGCCTCGACGTCACCGCGGTCCGCGAGGGCCGACTGCTCCTCCAGGCGCGCCCGCTGGATGACCGGGTCGATCAGCTCGGAATAGCCGGTGCCGGACTCCATGCCGTTGATGTAGAGGTCCCACTTCTCGACGACGCCGTCCTTGGCCCGGTGGGCGCGGACCAGCGGCGAGGTGTCCACCGGGTAGTCCATGACGAACGTCGGATTGACCAGCGAGGGCACGACGTAGTGCTCGAACAGCTCCTCCACCAGCTTGCCCGGCACGGCGGTCGGGTGGAACTCGATCCCGACCCGGTCGCACAGCATGACGAGATGGTCGCGGGGCGTCTGCGGGGTGATCTCCTCCTCGATCGCCTCGGACAGCGACCCGTACAGGTCGATCTGCGGCCACACGCCCGACAGGTCCAGCACGGTGCCGTCGTGGTGCTGCACCGTCAGCGATCCGTGCGCCGACAGCGCCGCCTCCTGGTAGATCTCGCGCGTGAGCGTCGCGACGCCCTGGTAGTCCGAGTACGCCTGGTAGAACTCCAGCATCGTGAACTCGGGCGAGTGAGTGCGGTCGGCACCCTCGTTGCGGAAGTTGCGATTCACCTCGAAGACCCGCTCGAGGCCGCCCGCAACCGCCCGCTTCAGGAACAGCTCCGGCGCGATCCGCAGGTACAGGTCGATGTCGAAGGCGTTGGACTGGGTGATGAAGGGGCGAGCCGCGGCACCGCCATGCAGCGTCTGCAGCATGGGCGTCTCGATCTCGAGGAAGCCTCGACGCGTCAGGCTCTGCCGGATGGAGGCCACCACCGCCACCCGGGTGCGAGCCACCTGCTGGGCCTCTGGCCGGGTGATGAGGTCGACGTAGCGCTGCCGAACCCGTGTCTCCTCGTTCAGCGGCTTGTGCGCGACCGGGAGCGGGCGCAGCGCCTTGGCGGCCATGCGCCACTCGTCGGCCATGACCGACAGCTCGCCGCGCTTGCTGGTGATGACCTCCCCGCTGACGAAGACATGGTCGCCGATGTCGACGAGGTCCTTCCACGCCGCGAGCTGGTCCTCGCCCACGTTGGCCAGCGACAGCATGGCCTGGATCTCCGACCCGTCCCCCGCGCGCAGCGTCGCGAAGCACAGCTTCCCGGTGTTCCGCGAGTAGATGACCCGGCCGGCCAGGCCGACATTCGTGCCGGTCGACGAGTCGGCCGGGAGGTCCGGGTAGGCCTCGCGCACGTCGCGGATCGTGCTGGTGATGGGCAGCCCGATCGCGTACGGCTCGATCCCCCGGTCAGCCAGCGCCGCGCGCTTCTCGCGCCGGATCCGCATCTGCTCGGGCAGGTCGTCCTCGCCCTCGTCGGCGGCCATCCCGGCCACGGGTGCGGTGTTCTCGGCGTCGCTGGTCACGACGAGAAGGCTATTCGATGGCCCGTAGGCTGCTGACATGAGCGATGCCACGGAGGCCTGGCCCCTGCCCGGACCCATCCGCGGCGTCATCTTCGACATCCATTCGACGCTCATCGACCAGGGCGATGCCGACGAGTGGCTGGACACCGCCCTCGCGACGGCGCCGCACGACCTCGACGACGATCAGCGGCTCGAACTGGTGTCCTTCCTCGACCGGATCTGGGAGGGCGCCCGCGTCAAGGATCCGTCGAGCAGCCGCGACCTGTCCTTCGTCGACCACCACCGGGTGTTCCACGAGCTCATCGAGGCCGGTCCCGCCGTGGACCGCAGCCTCGCGGACGCCCTCTACGAGTCGATGCTGTCGACGTGGCACGCCTACGACGACACCGTGCCGATGCTGGCGGAACTGCGGGCCATGGGGATCCCGGTGTGCCTGCTGTCCAATGCCGGCGTCCCCATCCGCACCGTGCTGGACCGGGAGGGCGTCACCCCCTGGGTCGAGCACACGGTGCTGTCGTACGAGGTCGGCGCGGTGAAGCCCGACCTGCGCATCTTCGAGGCCGCCTTGGCCGCCCTGGGGCTGCCGGCGGAGGAGGTGCTCATGGTCGGTGACAATGCCAACGACGACGGCGGCGGGACCCGCCTCGGCATCCGCACCCTCATCCTGCCGAGGACGGCGGGGCACACGCA
The DNA here is from genome assembly GCA_016125355.1 of Actinomycetales bacterium. Classification (GTDB taxonomy): domain Bacteria; phylum Actinomycetota; class Actinomycetes; order S36-B12; family S36-B12; genus UBA10649. Next base: position 79,390 of record WGLX01000025.1, read on the forward strand.
TGGGCTGCTGGCCGTGCCGGCACTCGTGGCCGGCATCAACCGCGAGTTCGGCTAGGACCGGTCCACGTTCTTCTCGAAGACCAGGCGGAGCCCGGTGAGGGTGAGCTCGGGGTCGTAGTGGGTGATCGTCTGGGACTCCTGCACCACGATCGGCGCCAGGCCCCCAGTGGCGACCACGGCCGTGACCTCGCCGAGCTCGTCGACGATGCGGTCGACGAGACCGTCGACCTGACCGGCGAATCCGTAGAGCGCACCCGACTGCAGCGCCTCGACGGTGTTCTTGCCGATGACCGACCGCGGCCGGACCAGCTCGACCTTGCGCAGCTGGGCAGCTCGCGAGGCCAGGGCCTCGATGGAGATCTCGATGCCCGGGGCGAGGGCGCCGCCGAGGAACTCGCCCTTGGCCGACACCACGTCGAGATTGGTGGAGGTGCCGAAGTCGACGACGATGCATGGTCCGCCGTACTGGTGGTGCGCCGCGATCGTGTTCACGATGCGATCGGCACCGACCTCCTTCGGGTTGTCCGTGAGCACCGGGACACCCGTCTTCGTGCCCGGCTCCACGATGACGGTCGGGGTGTCCGCGAAGTAGCGCTCGAACATGACCCTCATCTCGTGAAGGACCGCCGGCACGGTGCTGCACAGCGCGATCCCGTCGATCTCCCGCTCACCTGCCAGCAGGCCGCGGAAGGTGAGGATCATCTCGTCTGCCGTGGTGCGGGCATCGGTCTTGATCCGCCAGGAGGCGCTCAGTTCCTCGCCGTCGAAGAGGCCGAGGACGATGTTCGTGTTGCCGACGTCGATGGCAAGCAGCACTACGACTCCTCACGAAGGTCGGCACCGATGTCGAGCACCGGCGCGGAATGGGTCAGCGCTCCGACCGCAAGGTAGTCGACTCCTGTCCGGGCCACCTCGGCAGCCACGTCGAGCGATAGGCCGCCGGACGCCTCGAGGCGGGCGCGTCCTGCCGTGCGGCGCACTGCTTCGCGCATCTGCTCGGTCGTGAAGTTGTCGAGCAGCACCAGGTCGGCACCCGCGTCGAGGACCTCGTCGAGCTGCTCGAGCGAGTCGACCTCGACCTCGACGTCGATACCGGGGAAGCGCTCGCGCACGGCGGCGAAGGCCTCCGCCACTCCGCCCGCCGCGATCACGTGGTTGTCCTTGACCAGGGCCGCGTCGGACAGCGACATGCGGTGATTGACTCCCCCGCCGCAGCGGACGGCGTACTTCTCCAGCCGCCGCATCCCGGGGGTGGTCTTGCGCGTGTCGCGGATCTGCGCCCTCGTTCCTGCGACCGCCGCCACCCAGGCACTTGTCAGCGTGGCAATGCCGCTGAGGTGGCCCAGCAGGTTGAGGGCCGGGCGCTCGGCCTGCAGCAGCACGTGCGTCGGGCCCGCCACGGCGAGCACGACGTCGCCCGGGGCCACGGCATCCCCGTCACGAGCGATCTCCGTGATGGTCACGGCATCCGCGCCGACGAACGAGAAGACGGCCGAAGCCACGGGGACCCCCGCGACGACGCCGGGCCGCCGGGCCACGAGCTCGAGGACGGACCGCTGCGCGGGCGGCACCGTGGACACCGTGGTCACGTCGACGCCGCCGTCGAGGTCCTCCTCGACGGCCACCCGGATGAGCGCCTCCACGGCATCCCCATCGAGCCCGGCCGCAACCAGCTCATCCCGCACCCGCGGCGCGATCCTCGATGTCGGCATCAGCGCGTCACTCCCATCCCTGCGCGGTTCCACGTACCGGTTCCTGCACCGTGTGCACCTGCCCGTGCTCATCGACCATCGAGACCAGGTGCACCCGCCATCGCTCGTCGTCCCGCTCGGGGTAGTCCTCGCGCCAGTGCGAGCCGCGGGTCTCGGTGCGCAAGAGTGCCTGCCGCACCAGCACGGTCGCGATCTGGTGGAGGTTCGTGGTCTCCCAGTCCTCCGTCGACGGGGACGATCCGCCCACGTCGGCCAGCAGCGCGAGCTCGCCGGTCGCCACGGACAGGGACTCCGCGCTGCGCAGGACCCCCGCATCGAGGTCCATCACCTGCTGCATCGACCGCCGCAGGGCGTGCGGGACCAGGCCGCTCGGGCCAGACGGCGCGACCGGCTCGCGCACCGTGAGCTCGTCCTCCTCCAGGGCGGTCATGATGCGCCGCGCGAACACCAGTCCCTCCAGCAGCGAGTTCGACGCCAGGCGATTGGCGCCGTGCACGCCCGTGCACGCCACCTCGCCGCACGCGTACAGCCCCGGGATGCTGGCCCGGCCCCAGATGTCGGTCCGCACGCCGCCCGACACGTAGTGCTGCGCCGGGGCGACGGGAATCAGGTCCGTCACCGGATCGATGCCGCGGGACCGGCACGAGTCGAGGATCGTGGGGAACCGCTGGAACCAGGTGTCCGCGCCGAGCATGCGCCCGTCGAGCCAGACGTGTGCGGTGCCCTCCTCGCGCATCCGTCTCATGATCGCCTTCGCGACGACATCCCGTGGGGCGAGGTCGGCCAACGGGTGGACGCCCGTCATGAACGGCGTCCCCGCGGAGTCGAGCAGCACCGCCCCCTCGCCGCGCACGGCCTCGGACACCAGCGGCTGCTGTCCCTGCGCATGCGGGCCGAGCCACATGACGGTCGGGTGGAACTGCACGAACTCCATGTCGGCGATGCGCGCGCCGGCGCGCAGGGCGAGGGCGACACCGTCGCCGGTGGACACGTACGGGTTGGTCGTCTGGCCGAACACCTGGCCGAAGCCGCCGGTCGCGAGGATGATGGCCGGGGCCAGCGCCGCGCCGATGCCGTCGCGCTGGCCGGAGCCCATGACGTGGAGGGTGACGCCCTGGGCGGCGCCGGTCTCGTCGAGGAGCAGGTCCAGCGCCAGTGCGTTCTCGAGGACGACGATGCCCGGATCGAGCTGCACCGCGGCCATGACGGCGCGGGAGATCTCGGCACCCGTCGCGTCCCCGCCGGCGTGCGCGATCCGGTTGCGCAGGTGGCCACCCTCCCGGGTCAAGGCGATGGCGCCGCTGGGGTCCATGTCGAAGTGCGCCCCGATGGCGATGAGCTCGCGCACGGCCGCCGGGCCCTCCGTGACGAGCGCCCGCACCGAGTCCTCGTCGCACAGCCCGACCCCCGCGACGAGAGTGTCGTGGAGGTGCTCGTCCGGGGAGTCCTCCTCCGAGAGGGCCGCGGCGATCCCGCCCTGCGCCCACCGGGTGGAGCCCTCGTTGACCTGGGCCTTCGTCACCAGGAGGACGGTGCGACCGATGTCCCGTGCGCGCAGGGCCGCCGTCAGCCCGGCGACCCCGGACCCGATGACGATGACGTCGGCACGTGCCGACCAGCCCGGCTCCGGCGCGGTCAGTCGCCGGGGGATCCACGTGCTCCCGTTCATGGGCCTACGGTGACAGGGCGGTTGTCGATGAGGCGCGTCGACCCCACCCGGACCGCGATGAGCGCCCGCGCCGGCCCGGATTCCGGAGCGGGGCCGAGCTCGGGATCGGTGATCGTCAGGTAGTCGGTCTCGATCACGGGATGGGCGTCGAGCACGGCACGGCCGGCCACGAGCGCTGCGTCGACACCGTCCGACGCGTGGGCCGCGACGGCATCGAGGGCCCGCGGAACCGCGGCCGCGAGCGCGCGCTCCTCGGTCGTCAGGTACCGGTTGCGACTGCTCCGCGCCAGCCCGTCGTCCTCGCGCACGGTCGGGACGCCGACGACCTCGACCGGCAGGTCCAGGTCCGCGACCATCCGGCGGATGAGCACCAGCTGCTGGTAGTCCTTCTCGCCGTACAGGCCGATCGACGGTCGGGTCATGCCCAGGAGCTTCGCCACTACGGTGAGCACGCCTCGGAAGTGCCCCGGCCGGGCGGCGCCCTCGAGGATCGTCGCCAGCGGGCCCGGATCGATGGTGACACTGTCGGCTCGGAACGTGCGCTGCGGACCGTAGACGTCCACGGCGTCGGGAGCGAAGACCACGTCGGCACCGGCCTGGTCGGCGAGCGACACGTCCTCGGGGAGGGTGCGGGGGTAGCGGTCGAAGTCCTCGCCCGCCCCGAACTGCGTGGGGTTGACGAACACCGTGACCACCACGGACCCGCCCGCGCCCACCCGTCGCCGCCCCTCACGGACCAGCTCGGCATGGCCCTCGTGGAGGGCGCCCATCGTCATGACGACGGCCCGGGGCCCGGGGCGCTCGAGCCCCCGGAGCTCGAGGGCGGAATGCACGACCTTCATGGGGTGGGTCCCTCCGTGGCGAGCACGTCCAGCAGCGCCTGCGCGTCGGCGAGGTCGATGAGGCCCGCGGCGAGGGCCCGGTCGGCCGTCAGCCGGGCCAGGGTGCGGTAGGCGTCGACGACGACCGGGGGCAGGTCACGGATGCTGTCGAGGTGCTCGGCGATCGTCTGGGCGTCACCCCGGGCCACCGGGCCGGTGAGCGCCGAGTCCCCGTGCCGCAGGGCGTTGTCGAGGGAGGCGCTGAGCAGCGGTGCCATGAGGCGCTGCGGGTTCTCGATCCCGACCCGCTGGAGCATCTCGAGTGACTGCGCGACGACGGTCATGAGGTAGTTGGCACCGAAGACGATGGACGCGTGGTACGTCGCCCGCGCCTCCTCGGGGACCCAGATCGGCTCCCCACCCATCTCGACGACGAGCGCCTCGGCGATCGGTCGGAGCGCGTCGGCCGAGGTCACGCCGAAGGGGCAGTCCTCCAGCCGGGCGAGATCGACGCTCGTGCCCGTGAACGTCATGACCGGGTGCACCGCGAGCGGGACCGCACCGACGGCGGCCGCCGGGGCGAGGACGCCGATGCCGTACCTGCCCGACGGGTGGAGGACGAACTGGCCCGCATGGATCGCGCCGGTGGTGGCGAGGCCGTCGACGAGGCCGGGCAGCACGTCGTCGGGCACGGTGAGCAGGATCAGGTCCGCGTCCGCGGCCACCTCCGGGACGGCCCGGATCGGCACGCCCGGGAGGAGCGCCTCCGCGCGGAGTCGGGAGAGGTCGGAGACCGCCGAGACTGCCATCACCTCGTGGCCGGCGCGACGCAGGGCGGCACCGAGGACGACGCCCACGCGTCCCGCGCCCACGACACCCACCCGCAGCCGCGGAGGTCCGGACATGCTCACCTGCGGCAGCGTAGACCGCCGCCCCCGGACGTCCGCGCCCTGAGTGGGCAGCCGGCTGGCACGATGTCCACGTGGCGACGCGTCGGCAGTTGGGCATCGGGATGGCGGCGCACCTGCCGGAACACGAGGAACTGATCCTCGGGCCGCGACATCCCGCAGCCGTTCCGGGGTTCGGGCTGGCGGTCGAGGTCGAGGACGGCCGGGTCATCACGGCCGATCCCCAGCCCGGCCTGATGCACCGCAGCGCCGAGAAGCTGTTCGAGTCGCGGGACTGGCGGCAGGGCATGGCGCTCGCGGATCGGCACGACTGGCTCTCGGCGGCTTCGTCGGAGATCGGCGTGGCGCTGGCCTTCGAGGTCGCCCTGGGCATCGCACCGCCGCCGCGCGCGACGTGGATCCGCACGCTGGTGGCGGAGGCGAACCGGATCAGCGTGGCGCTGGCCTTCCTCGCCCCCGTGGCGGGCCCGGCGCGCGAGGCGGCCGACGCACTGCGGGAGCGGCTGGTGGCGCTCCAGGAGGAGACGACCGGCGCCCGGGTCCATCCGGGGTTCTGCCGGATCGGCGGTGTCCCGTTCGACGTCTCGCCGCCGCTGCTCGACCGGTACCTGGAGGCCATGGAGGCGGTCCTCGCAGCAGCGCGAGCCATCGAGGAGGGCGTGGTGTCGCAGGTGGCGGGGCTCACCGGCGTCGGCGTCCTCTCGCGGGATGACGTGATCGCCCTCGCGGTTGCGGGTCCGGTCGGCCGGGCCAGCGGGCTCGACCGCGACCTGCGTCGGGATGCCCCGTATCTGGCCTACGGCGACCTGAGGGACCTGCTCACGGTCGCGGTGCGAACTGAAGGGGATATCCCGGCCCGTTACGGGGTGCTGGTCGAACAGGTGCCGGGGTCCGCGCGGCTCGCCCTGGCGTGCGTCGACGCCCTGCGCGGCCTCGAGGGCGCGCCGATCGACGTGCGACTGCCGAAGGTGGTGCGGATCCCGGAGGGGGTGTCGTATGCCGACATAGAGGGTCCGATCGGCGAGACGGGCTGCCTGCTCGCAGGGTCCGGCGACAAGTACCCGCTGCGGATGAAGATCCGCTCGGCGTCGTTCGCCACGATGCAGGCGCTCGGGGCTGCCCTCGTCGGGGTTCCGGAGGAGCACATCGCCGACGTCGTGATGTCCCTGCCGATGGTGATGGGCGACGTCGACCGCTAGCCCCCCCTCGACGAGTTGAACCGCTTCCCGGCTCAAGTCTGCAGACTTGAGCCGGGATTCTTCTATTTCCGTCAAGTGGCCAGGGCTGGCTCGCGCATGAGGGTTCGGTGAAGCTTCTTGGTGAGGTGTCGCTTGGCGCAGCGCATGGCCTCGCGCTTGGTCTTGCCCTCGGCGATGCGGCGGGCGA
>WGLX01000020.1 GCA_016125355.1 Actinomycetales bacterium
ACTGGTCCATAGCCATCGTGCAAGGTGTCCTCTCGTGAGTCTCGTTAGCCCGAACTCACTGACCCTTGCACGATGGCCCTCTACGTCGCGGACTACGCCACGCTCAAGGCCGAAAACCCACCACCACCGGGGACGTCACCATCGGGTGAGACTGCGAACCCGCCGCTGGGCAAACGTCGCGCAACTCGAACACATGCGCGCGCCCACCGAACGGTCCGCGGTGTCATCCACTGCGAGGTGGCGTGTCCGCGGGGTCGGTCTCGAGTCGATAGCCAAGTCCCGGCTCGGTAACCAGAAAGCGGGGATGTGAGGGATCTGGCTCAAGCTTGCGGCGCAACTGAGCCATGTACACCCGCAGGTAGTGACTCTCGCCCTCGTAGCCAGGCCCCCACACTTCAGTGAGCAGCTGGCGAGAGGGCACGAGTCTGTCGGCGTTCCGAGCGAGCACCTCAAGCACGTGGAACTCCGTCGGCGTGAGTCGCACCGCTTGGCCGTCGCGGCTGACTCGACCGGCGCTGAGGTCGACGGTGAAAACTGAGGTGGCGACTACTGCCGGCTTGCCGGCTCCTCCCTGTTCGCCGCGGCGCGCGGCCGCGCGGATGCGGGCGAGGAGCTCGTTCATCTCAAAGGGCTTGGTGACGTAGTCGTCTGCACCGGCGTCCAGAGCCTGCACCTTCTCCTGGCTCGTGTTCCGAGCGGAGAGCACGATCACGGGCACGAGACTCCACCCACGGATGCCGTGCAGCACCTGGATTCCGTCGAGATCTGCCAGTCCGAGGTCGAGGACGACAACGTCGGGATGGACCCCCGCGACTTGTTCCAGCGCACCGCGCCCGTTAGCGGCGGTGCGCGCGGTGAATCCCCGTGCGGTCAAGTTGATGGCAAGCGCGCGCGCAAGGGCCACGTCATCTTCGACGATCAAGACGGTAGTCACGGCTGCTTCATCTCGGTCGTCGCGAGCGGGACGCGGACGACCATGGTCAGGCCCCCTCCGGGGGTGTCCTCGGCCTCCACTTCCGACTGAATCGCCTCGGCCAGACCCTTCGCGACCGCGAGGCCGAGCCCTACGCCGACGCCGGACGGCACGTCGCCCAGCCGTTGGAAGGGCTCGAACATCCGACGTCGCTCGTCCGTGCGAACCCCGGGCCCGCGGTCGATGATCCGGATCTCACCGAAACCCTCCGGCGTAACCCCCGTGCAGATGCGGATGGGCTCATCGGAGGGGCTGTAGCGGTTGGCGTTCTCCAAGAGGTTGGCCAGGATGCGATCGAGCAGCCCGGGATCGGTCCGGACCAGCGGAAGAGACTCCTCGGAGTCGTCGATCACCCTCTCCTGCGGCAGTGTTGAGACTGCTGCGCCCACAAGCTCGTCTAGCGACACGGCCTCGAACACCGGTTTGACAGCCCCCATCTGCACCCGGCTGAGATCGAGAAGGTTGCTCAACAGTCCGTCGAGGCGGTTGGCAGCGTCGGCGGCCTCCTGGAGGAGTTCGCGGGCGTCCGAGGGGCTGAGCCTGAGATCGGGGTCGAGCACGGTGGCGAGTGAGGCCTTGATCCCCGCCACCGGCGTGCGGACATCGTGAGAGACGGCGGCAAGCAGGGACGTGCGTACGGCGTCTGAAGCCTGCAGTCGGGCCAAGTCGGCGGCCCGGGCAGCGAGTCGATTGCGCTCGAGAACGGCGGCCGTCTGGGCCGCGAAGGCGCCGAGGAGTCGCAGTTCGCTCGCCGCGAGCGGTCGCCCGGACATCGCGAGGGTGAGGCCGGGACCGGCGTTGACTGTCACGTCGGCTCCCTCGGGTGATCGTGGTGGGGCCTCGCCGACGACCTCGACCGTCGACCATCGGGGCGCGTTGGCCGATTCTTCGAAGAGAGCTGCACTGCGCATGCCGAATGTGGTGCACGCCTGTCTCATCAGTGCCTGAACGGCATCGCCGCGGCCGAGCACCTCCGTCGTCAGCGACAGCAAGACATTCGCCTCGGCTCGTCGCTGGGCCGCCTCCCGTCCCCGAGCGACGGATTGCTCAACGATGGTGGCCACGATCGCCGCAACGATCACGAAGACGGCGAGTGCGAACGCGTTTTCGGGTTGGGCGATGGTGAAGGTTCGCACGGGTGGCGTGAAGAAGTAGTTGGCCATCAGGCCGGCGATGAGAGCGGTGACGACCGCAGGTGCGAGTCCCCCGACGAGACTTGAGCCGACCACTCCCAGAACGAAGGCGAGCAGGACAGTAGTCAGTGAGAGGGAGTCCTCGAAGGGAAGGAGCAGCACCGTGAGAAGCGGCGGGATCGCTACCGCGAGGACCCAGGCCCACACGCTCCGGCGACCTGGCCTCCCTTTAGAGGCGCTTCCTCGCGGGCCTCGCCCCGCACGTTCGTGTGTGACGACGTGGATGTCGATGTCGCCAGAGTCGCGCACGATGCGGTCGACAGTGCTGGGGCTGAACGCCAGGCGCAGCCTCCCAAGGTGCGACGCTCCTACCACGATCTGCGTGCCGTTGACGGACCGCGCGAACTCGAGGACTGCGCGGGCGGGGTCCTCGCCGACGACGGTGTGGAACGTACCGCCCAGGTCCTCCGTGAGGCGGCGGAGGCCAGCCAGTGACTCCGGGCTGGCGCCCAGGGTTCCGTCGCCGCGCACGACGTGGACGGCAGCCAGGTCGCGGCCGAGGCCCCGGCCGGAGATCATCGCCCCCCGGCGTAGCAGCGTCTCGCTCTCGGGGCCGCCCGTGACCGCCACGACGATGCGCGTGCGCGCGGCCCACGTGGCGTTGATGCCGTGCTCGCTTCGATACTTCTCAAGACCCTCCTCGACTCGGTCCGCAAGCCATAAGAGGGCAAGTTCGCGCAGGGCCGTCAAGTTGCCGACTCGGAAGTAGTTGCCGAGGGCCGCGTCAACCTTGTCCGCGGCATACACGTTCCCGTGGGCCAGTCGCCGCCGGAGTGCCTCAGGGGTCATGTCGACGAGCTCGATCTGGTCGGCGGCGCGGACGACGGCATCGGGAACCGTCTCGCGTTGTTTGATACCCGTGATGGACTCCACCACGTCATTGAGGGACTCGAGGTGCTGGATGTTGACAGTGGAGATGACATCGATACCCGCATCGAGAAGCTCGTGAACATCCTGCCAGCGCTTGGCATGACGGGATCCAGGAACGTTCGTGTGCGCTAGCTCGTCAACCAGAGCCACATCGGGCTTGCGCGCCAGCACCGCATTTAGGTCCATCTCCTCGAAAGTGCTGTCGCGGTAGTGGATGGTCCGCCGGGGGATTACCTCGAGCCCAGCCGTCAGGGAGGCGGTGTGCGGTCGACCGTGCGACTCGACCAGCGCGACGACAACGTCGGTGCCGCGTTCCAGACGACGGTGCGCCTCTCCGAGCATGGCGTAGGTCTTGCCTACTCCCGGCGCCGCGCCGAGGTAGATCCGAAGACGACCCTGGCTCATGCCTGCATTGTCCCCGCGGACGGACCTGGAGGGTGGCCGGTCGGCGTCACGTCCCGGATCTCCGGCCGTCATGTGGCGCGCTCTAGCGCGAGGTTGAGCGCAAGAACGTTGACCCTCGGCTCGCCGATGAAGCCGAGCAACCGACCCTGGGTCTGCTCCTCGACCAAGGCCCGCACCCGCGCCGGATCGAGGGCGCGGGAGGCGGCGACCCTCGCCACCTGCAGCATCGCGTACTCAGGGCTGATGTCGGGGTCGAGCCCGCTGCCGGACGCCGTGACGGCATCAGCAGGCACAGACGCGGGATCCGCGCCGTCACGCGCGGCGACGGCAGCCTTGCGATGGGCGACGACGGAGACCAAGTCCGGATTGTCGGCGGCCAGGTTGCTTCCCCCGCTGGCCAAGGAGTCATAGCCGGCCCCGGCGGCCGACGGCCGAGACTGGAACCACTCAGGCCCTTCGAATGCCTGGCCGATGAGCGCGGAGCCCACCACCCGGCCTTGGGCATCCGTTACGTACGAGCCGTCGGACTGAGCCGGGATGAACCTTCCAACGGCGAAGACAGCCACGGGGTACGCGACGCCGAGGATCACCGTGAAGGCCAGAAGCAGCCGCAACCCGGACCAGGCCTGACGCAGGAGAAGGTTCATGTCAGCCGATCCCAGGGATGTTCGAGATGAGGAGGTCGATCAGCTTGATCCCGATGAATGGCACGACCACGCCGCCTAGGCCATAGACGAGAAGGTTCCGCGACAACAGGGCAGAAGCACTCGACGGCCGGTAGCGCACGCCGCGCAGCGCGAGCGGGATCAGGCCAACGATTACGAGGGCGTTGAAGATGACCGCCGACAGGATGGCCGACTCAGGGCTGGACAGGTGCATCACGTTGACAGAGTCCAGCCCTGGATAGGCAGTCGCGAAGAGGGCCGGAATGATCGCGAAGTACTTGGCGACGTCATTGGCGATGGAGAATGTCGTCAGGGAGCCGCGGGTGATCAGGAGCTGCTTGCCGATCTCGACGACGTCGATGAGTTTCGTCGGGTTGGAGTCGAGGTCGACCATGTTTCCGGCCTCCTTGGCGGCCGAGGTTCCGGTGTTCATGGCGACACCGACGTCTGCCTGCGCAAGGGCGGGCGCGTCGTTTGTGCCATCGCCGGTCATGGCAACGAGGCGGCCACCCGCCTGCTCCCTCTTGATGAGCGCCATCTTGTCCTCGGGAGTGGCCTCGGCGAGGAAATCGTCGACGCCAGCCTCCTCCGCGATCGCGCGCGCAGTCATCGGGTTGTCTCCGGTGATCATCACGGTGCGGATTCCCATGCGGCGCAACTCGTCGAACCGCTCACGGATGCCAGCCTTAATGACGTCCTTCAGATGAACAATGCCGAGGACCTTCGCGCCGTCAGCGACGACTAGCGGCGTCCCGCCCGACCCGGCGATGGCATCCACCGCTTCCGAGCACGCGGCCGGCACCGATCCGCCGACGGCCGTCACGTGAGCGAAGACGGACCCCGCCGCACCTTTGCGCACCGCACGTCCATGGACGTCAACTCCGCTGATCCGCGTCTGTGCGGTGAACGGCACGAAGGTGGCCTCGGCGAGTTCCCCCTCCTCGCGAGCGCGCAGTCCGTACCTCTCCTTGCAGAGCACCACGATCGATCGACCTTCGGGGGTCTCGTCCGCGAGGCTGCTCAGCTGGGCGGCGTCCGCGAGCTCATTGATATCCACTCCCGGCGCAGGCAGGAGTTCCACCGCCTGCCGGTTCCCGAGAGTGATAGTTCCCGTCTTGTCCAGCAGCAGCGTGGACACATCGCCCGCCGCCTCGACAGCCCGTCCGGACATCGCCAGTACGTTGCGCTGAACGAGGCGGTCCATGCCGGCGATCCCAATGGCCGAGAGCAGCGCGCCGATCGTCGTGGGAATCAAGCAGACGAGCAGTGCGACGAGCACGATGACGTCTGTGGATGCTCCCGAGTAGGAGGCTAGTGGCCCGAGAGTCATGACGACGAGCAGGAACACGATCGTCAAGGACGCGAGAAGGATGTTCAGCGCGACCTCGTTCGGCGTCTTCTGCCTGCTGGCCCCTTCGACGAGGGCGATCATACGATCGACGAACGTGTGGCCCGGGGTTGCCGTGACCTGGACGACGATGCGGTCCGACAGGACCCTGGTACCACCGGTCACGGCACTGCGGTCGCCTCCGCTCTCGCGGATGACGGGTGCTGACTCACCCGTGATCGCCGACTCGTCAACGCTGGCCACTCCCTCGACGACATCTCCGTCGCCCGGGATGACGTCGCCGGCCTCGCACACGACTCGGTCCCCCACCGTCAACTGGGTTGCCGGGACCGCCGACTCCGTCCCATCGGCATGGAGCAACCGCGCCATCGTGTCCCGCCTGGTGGCGCGCAGCGTGGAGGCCTGAGCACGCCCACGGCCCTCGGCGACGGCCTCGGCGAGATTGGCGAACACCACCGTCATCCACAGCCACACGGTCACTGCCCAGGCGAAAACCGACGGGTTCGCGATCGCGGCGACGGTGGTCAGCGACGAGCCGACAAGGACCACGAACATGACCGGGTTGCGCCACATCAGGCGCGGATCAAGCTTCCGCATGGCCTCGGGGACGCTCGTGAGCAAGGCCGACGGCCGGAACGCACCGGACTCAACCCGCGCCGGGGCGGACGGTTCGACACTGGTGACGGTCACGACAGGGCCTCCGCGATGGGACCGAGGGCAAGGGCGGGCACGAAGGTGAGGCCGGCGACCAGCAGGATCACACCTATCACCAGAAGGACGAACTGCGGGCGATGGGTCGGAAGTGTCCCGGCGCTGGGCTGGACGGTCCCCTGCGATGCGAGGGAGCCAGCGAGAGCAAGCACAAAGCAGATGGGCAGGAAACGACCCAGCGCCATCGCCACCGCCAGCCCAACGTTGTAGAAGCTCGTGTCCGCGTCGAGACCAGCGAACGCGGATCCGTTGTTGTTGGACGCGGAGGCGAACGCGTAGAACACCTCTGACAGACCGTGTGGGCCGGGGTTCAGGATCGACGAGAGGCCCACTGTGCTGGCCATCGCGATCCCGAGGCCGGCAAGCACCAGCGACGGTGTCAGCAGGATGTACAACGAGACCAGTTTCATCTCGCGCGGTCGCAGTCTCTTGCCCAGATACTCCGGGGTTCGACCGACCATGAGGCCGGCCACGAACACTGCGACGAACGCGACCATCAGGACGCCGTACAGACCGGATCCGACCCCGCCTGGCGAGACCTCGCCCAGGACCATGTTGAGCAGCAGAAGACCTCCGCCGCCGGCAGTGAACGAGGAATGCATCGCGTCGACGGCTCCGCTGGAGGTTCCCGTCGTGGCGGAGGCGAAGACGGCGGACATCGGCACGCCGAAGCGGACCTCCTTGCCCTCCATGGCCCCGCCCGCCAACTGGAGCGCCGGGCCGGCATGACTGAGCTCGGCCCAGACCGTCAGGCTCGTCACCGCAGTCCAGAGCGCAACCATGACCGCGAGCACTGCGTAACCCTGACGCACATCGCCCACCATGCGCCCGAACATGCGCGTAAGCGAGAACGGGATCACGAGGAGCAGGAAGATCTCGATCAGGTTCGTCCAACCGGAGGGGTTCTCGAACGGATGCGCCGAGTTGGCGTTGAAGAAGCCACCGCCGTTGGTGCCCAGAAGCTTGATCGCCTCCTGACTCGCCACCGGCCCACCGGGGATGGCTTGCGCCCCTCCGGCGAGGGTTGTCACGGCCGTCGTGTCCGCGAAGTTCTGGACGACGCCCCCGATCAGCAGCACCAACGCGAACACGAGGGCCCCCGGCAGCAGCACCCGCAGTGTGAGTCGCGTGACATCCACCCAGAAGTTGCCGAGGCGATCGGTGTGGGTGCGCACCAGACCACGGACGAGGGCAACAGCGATCGCGATGCCGACGGCCGACGAGAGGAAGTTCTGGACCGCGAGCGCGACCATCTGCGCTCCATAGCCCAAGGTCTGCTCGCCCGAGTAGGACTGCCAGTTCGTGTTCGTCACGAAGCTCACCGCGGTGTTCAGCGCCTGGAGAGGCGACATGCCCTCGTGTCCGAGGGAGTAGGGCAGGTACGCCTGCAGGCGAAGAACCGCGAACACGACCAGGATCGCCACCCCGGAGAACGCGAGCACCGACCGCACATACGCTGACCAGCGCTGGTCGGCGTTGGGATCGATACCCGACACCCGGTACAGGAGTTTCTCGATCCCCAAGTGACGAGGGCTCTCCACCACGCGAGCGAGGTAGTCGCCCACCGGTCGATAGGCAATGGCAAGGGCCAGAACGATGAGGGCGAACTGCAAGACCCCCGCTGCCGTGGTCGTCATGCTAGAAGCGCTCCGCCCTGACGAGGGCGACCACCAGGTACGCCAGCAGCCCGGTGCCGGTGAGCAAGGCAAGCAGACTCAACCAGGTCACGGTTGCTCATCTCCCGAACGAGAGGAGACGCGCCGCTCACGTCCTACCAAGGACGCCGCCAGCGCACCGGCGCAGCCCAGTCCCACGTGCGCGAACACGACCATGGAACCGTCGATGACACCCCCGGTGGCATAGCCGAACCCCTGGACAAACAAGCCGATCACGACGCCCGCGACGAGCGCGCTGCTGGGCGTCGCCGCGTAGCCGACAGCCCCCGCAATCACGAGGAAGCCCGCCACCCGCCAAGGCGGGTCCAAGGCAACCGTGGACGCACATGCCGCCCACACCAGACTGGCTCCGAAGGCCGATGCCACCGTCACCTCGAAGCGGACGTGTCGGGACTGAGGTTCGATCGCGAGGTCTCCCAGGAGAGACCAGTTGTGGTGCATGACAGCCATGACTCGACTGTGCCTTCTCGATCATCGAGATTCCGATGCCTTGACGCGTCCTTGATGCGCCAGCCGTGGATCTTGACGGATTCCAGACGGTTGCACCGCAACCAGACCGCGAGGGCCATACGGTCAAGCAGCCCCTGCCATATGCCAAGCGGCTACCCGTAATCCGCCACGGAAATGCTTCGGGAGTCCGATCCGTTTCCGGGCGTGAATCACACCGTCATTCCGACGGACGGCGCCTCCAGCCGCAGGTACATGCCTGTCGAGTGGTGAGCGGTCGGCTGGGTGCTGAAGCCCTTGCGTTGGATGCGCTCGGCGACCATGGCGACGATGGCGTCGCGCCTGGCCTCGGGGGTGGCGTTCATGAGTTGCTCGGCCCAGGGGCCGTCGGCGACGTCAGCGGCGTTGACGACGGCGACGATGTCGTCCCGGTGGCGGGTGAGCGCGACGTAGGCCGAGGCCATATCGCGGTCAGGCCCGACGTCGATGACGAGCGAGTCCAGGGTCTGTCCTTGGAGTTTGTGGGTGGTCATGGCGTAGCCGTGGCGGGCGTGCGTGACGGCCTGCTTGGCGGTGAGCGTCTCGTGGACGGGCGCCCCGGCGGACCAGTGCGTCAGCTCCACGTAGTCGTCGTGGATGGCGGTCACGATGCCACGCGTGCCATTGGCCAACGTCGGAGCATTCCGCCGGTTGATGTTCTTCGCGACGATGATCTGGTCCCCAACGGCAAAGGTGACCTCCCGGCCACGGAAGGCGTAGGACTGGTCCGGGCCCGTGACCCAGCCGCGACGGCGGGCCTCGGCCCGGGCGTGGTGGTTAAGGAGGTCGACCTGGTTGTTGAGATCCGACTCGAGGGCGACGGTGGCCAGGCGTTCGGCCGGGGTCCCGGCTCGGGCAGCCCGTTCCGCCCAGGAGGTCACCAGCACTCGTTCGGCTTCGGTCTGGCTGTTCACAACGATCAGCTGCCCGGCGTCCGCGAGCCGCGCTAAGGCGGCTTCCGCATCGCCGTCACGCAGGAACGCAGCGCATTCGCGGCCGACGTCGGTCCGCTGGCGCAGGTTCTCCTCCAGCACGGCCCCGGGTCTGGCAGCGTGGAACTGGGCGAACAGCCCTGGGGGTCCGACCGGCTGGAGCTGCTTGTGGTCACCGATGAGGGTCACCGTGACGCCGCGGCGCGTCGCCCAGTCGAGGACCTCGGCCAGGTCGGTGGCCGGGATCATGGAGGCCTCGTCGATGACGAGGTGCTCCATCGTCGGGATCGAGAAGCGTGAACGGAGGCGCTCGGCACGGGCTCGCTGGTCGCCTCGGCGGGAGCGTTCGAGGCGGGCGATCTCGTCCCGGACCGGGTGGGCGGGGTTGCGTTCGACGCGGATCCGGGCGACCAGCCAGGAGACGGTGCCGGCCTGGACCTTCGCCGTGTCCCGCAAAGCCTGAGCGGCGATCGCGGCGACGGTGACGCCGTAGACCTGCTTGCCGTGCAGGGCAAGGGCGTGCCGGGCCGCGTCGACCGCGGTGGTCTTGCCCGCGCCCGCCGCGCCGACGACGACCGAGACGCGGTCGGTGCCGCAGGTCATCTGGTCGAACAAGGCCCGCTGACCGGGGGTGAACTCGCGCCCCGCGGTGGTCCAGCCGGACTCGCTCATCCACCGGGTCAGGGCGGCTTCTGCTTGGTCGGAGGTGAGCCGATGAGGGCTCCGGTCGAACCCGGCCGTAAAGGCCTCAGTTGCCCGTTACTCCGCCATCAGAACCCGGTTGGAGGCATGCGTCAGGGTGCCGACGCGTCCCCGGGCGCGGACGTTGCCAGTGGTGAAGGCCCTCGTGATGACGGTGCGGACGGTGTCGGTGATCCTGGCCTCGTTCCACTCGTGCGGGGCAAGGGAGCGGACGGCGGCCTCGATCCGGGCGGTGATCTCCGCGCCCTTGTTCTGGCAGAAGAGTTCGTCCACGGTCGCCGCCCAGTCGGAGGGGCTCCACGTCTCGGGTCTCTGCCAGTCGGCGCGGGTGTCGGGACGGTCGAACGCGCCGCGGACGTCGACGTGGCGGGCGTAGGCACGAGTGAGCATCCGGTGCCGCACCTCGTCCCACGTGAGGGTCTGCTCGCTCTTGGACTGGGTCACGCGGCGCTTGGCGCGGGAGTCCAGCAGGGTGAGCCGGTCGCGGCTGACGGCCAGTCCGTCGGCCTCGAGGTCATCCAGGGTCGCGGCACGGACGAGGGCCTGCGCCTGTGAGTAGAGAGCCATGATCTCGGGGTCGGCTCCGGCGACCTCCCACTGCCAGCTCGCTGCGTCGAACTCCCAGCCGGGTACCAGCTGGCGCTCGACGGACAGCGCGCGGAGTCGACGTTCGAACTCGGCCTGGAACCACCAGGCGTGATTGACCAGGTCGCTGCCGCCGCTAGCCATGGTGCGCTCCACTCCGTCCACACAGACCACGCGGTTGGGGATCATGACGTGCGCATGCAGGTGCGGGTCCAGTTCGCGGCTGTAGGACTCGATGCTCACGGTTGCGGCGTATCCGTCGCCGCGGATGAGGGTCGCCTGCCGTCCGTCGCCCTCATGCCCGGTGCGGCCGTGAGCGACCCGGCGCATGAGCTCATCGGTGGCATCC
This sequence comes from Actinomycetales bacterium, assembly GCA_016125355.1. Classification (GTDB taxonomy): domain Bacteria; phylum Actinomycetota; class Actinomycetes; order S36-B12; family S36-B12; genus UBA10649. Next base: position 10,896 of record WGLX01000020.1, read on the forward strand.
GTGACGGCGTCGCGGACCGTCGCCAGCCAATCTTCGCGCCGCTCCGGTGCGTCCAGGAACGCCGCGACGCTGAATGACTTTGGGCACGTCGCGGTCAGTTCGTAGCCGGCGTTCCCGGTCGGGACCATCCGCGCGGCGTCCGCGGCGGTGTGATCCCAGACGAGGGTTCCGATATCCGTGTCGTGGAGGGTGAAGTCCAGCTCAACCCCGTCGAGGAGCTGGGCGCTGCCCGCCTCGTGCAGGGCCCGATGGTGGGCACCCAGGCGGCGCAGGACCTCGTCCCGATCGACGCGAATCGCGGGTGGGTCGACAGTCTCACCCTTGCCGACGCCGATCGCGTAGGACTCCCACGCGAACTCGATGGACCGCAGCAGCGTCGCGACCGAGCGGAAGGCGATTGTGCCGTTCGGTCGCGCCGCGGCGTTGGCGACGGCCCGCAGCTGGGCCGTGGGATTGCGTCCGGTCCACAGGCTCGTGGGCTCGATGCCGGCCTCGGTGCAGGCCTCCGTGAGCACCGTGTGGAACGGTGCCGCGGCGATCCGGGCGTGGCGGTTGCGCTCCTCGTTGATGCGCACGCGCAGGCCGGTTCTCCGATCGATTCCGAACATCGCTTCGCGCACGATGGCGCCGTCGGCGGCGGTCAACTGCTCGCCCGGCCGGTACTCCAGCTGCGCTGCCGTGGCACCGGATCCGAGGAACCACACCTGCCGCGAGTCGACGCGTCCCTCGCCGAGCCGGTAGTCGACCTGGGCCTCTTGCGCCCGCCTCGACAGGCTCCGGCCCGGGTCGATTCCCGCCAGGCGGTAGCCCACCTGGGCCCCGCAGATCCGTGCCGTGCGCGAGCTTCGTCAGGTGCCCATTACGCGGCATCCCCAGCACCTCCCCGACGAGCCCGCCGGCCGGAGGGCATCGGGATGCCAGCCCGGGTTCTGATTTCTGGCTTGTCGTCGTTGTCCTTCGTCTGTGAATCCGTCTTCCTATCTGTGCCTTGGGTCGTGATTCCTGTGGTCCTGTGGACCGTGATTCGTGTTGCTGGACTTGTCTTGATGTCCATGGCTGTCCTTGATCTGGAGTAGTTGGCATGTCAGCGGCTTCCTACTTGTACGAACCGTCTTGTCGGCCCCGGTGCCTCGCATTCCGTTCGCGCGCACAACTTGCGAGGCACCGAGGGGGTTCCGCGGTCAACCAGGTGAGGGGACAAGTGCTCCCCGGAAGCGGAGACAGCGATGAACGACCTGCGGTGACGTCCCCGGTGGTGGTGGGTTTTCGGCCTTGAGCGTGGCGTAGTCCGCGACGTAGAGGGCCATCGTGCAAGGGTCAGTGAGTTCGGGCTAACGAGACTCACGAGAGGACACCTTGCACGATGGCTATGGACCA
>WGLX01000013.1 GCA_016125355.1 Actinomycetales bacterium
ACTGGTCCATAGCCATCGTGCAAGGTGTCCTCTCGTGAGTCTCGTTAGCCCGAACTCACTGACCCTTGCACGATGGCCCTCTACGTCGCGGACTACGCCACGCTCAAGGCCGAAAACCCACCACCACCGGGGACGTCACCAATCGATCTGCGCCACGGCGGGCCTCCCAGGTGAGCGGCCGCCCCGCGGCCGAGGGCGAACACCGCCCTACCTGGTAAGACCCCATGACCCCTTCGGTGCCTCGCACTCGCGGATGACGGCGAGCGGGGCCGCGGGCAGGGCCGGGGCGGGCGGTTAAGCCATGGCGATCACCTCACCGGGCGCGCGGCAACGTCGACGACACGACTGCTCGGGTCCTAGGTGTGCCGCCCATGGCCGGTGCGGGCCGATTGCCTTGGCCCTTGATACCCACCACAGGCGTCCGGTATCTTTCGACTCCGGAGAGAGGCGATCCCATGTCGAAAGTGCACTTGGCTGTTCAGCCGCGCTTCGTCGCGATCCAGCTCGTCGCCTTGGGTCATCGCCTTCCCGTTCTCGCCTACGACTGTCGTCCCGCCAGCGACTGAGGCGCCCGGACCGTCACGGTCCCCCGCCCCTCGGTGAACTTCCGATCGACTCATCGTCGGTCCCTCGACAGCCTCACTTCGGCGCGAAGGAAACCCATGACTTGGATCACGTCCCTGCGAACCGCCGGCCTACGTGCCACCCCGCAGCGGCAGTTCGTCCTCGAAACGCTCGAGGAACTCCAGCACGCGACCCCCACCGACCTGGCGGCCGCCATCCAAGAGCAGACGCCCAGCGTCAACCTGTCCACGATCTACCGGACGCTGGACCACCTCGATGAAGCTGGGCTGGTATCCCGGGCCTTCCTCGTGGGTGCCGTCCCGCACTACTTCCTCCATGGGCGCGGACTTCACCTGGTCTGCACGACCTGTGCCTTCATCGAGTGTGTCCCGCCCACCGCCATGCGGGCCTCCGCAGCGGAGGTTCGCAGCCAGCACGGCTTCTCCGTCGACTTGGCCGACGTCGTCCTGCGGGGTGCCTGCGCCCTCTGCCAGAGCGCACCCCGTGCGACCGGGGCAGGGCACCTCGTGGCCTGAGGGGGACCCTGGCGCCGGACCGGCCGGATGCTCTTATCGCAGAACTTTTGCAGTTGCATAGAGGCCGCAATATGCTCCTGCCTGGCAGAGGAGGCGCCACATGCACGTTCAGACCATGCACATCCCCGATGGGTTCATTAACGGCCCCGTAAGCCTAGTGGCGATGGTTATCGCCGCACTGGGGATCGTCATCTGCCTGCGGGGTGCCCGCAAGCAGTTGGACGAGCGAACGGCCCCCATGGCCGGCCTCGTGGCGGTCTTCATCTTCGCCATGCAGATGCTGAACTTCCCCGTCGCTGCCGGTACCAGCGGCCACCTGTTGGGCGGTGCGCTCGCCGCGATCCTGGTGGGCCCGTATGCCGGAGCCCTCGCCGTCAGCGTCGTCATCCTCGTGCAGGGCCTGCTCTTCGCCGACGGCGGTCTCAGCGCGATCGGCCTGAACATCATCAACATGGGCCTCGTCACGGCCGTGGTGGGCTGGTTCGTCTTCCGCTGGACGATCCGCGCCATCGGAGTGTCCAAGCCCAAGGTCTTCTTCGCTGCGTTCCTAGCTGGCCTGATCGCCGTACCCGTATCGTCCTTGGCGTTCGTCCTCGAGTACGCCATCGGCGGCACGGGCACGATCGGGTGGCCCACGGTGATGGTGGCCATGACCGGTGTGCACATCCTCATCGGCATCGGCGAGGGTCTGATCACGGCCCTGACCGTCGCCGCTGTGTTCCTCGCCCGCCCCGATCTGGTGTACGGGGTGCGCGACCTGCTGCCGAAGCAAGTACTGGTTGTCGAGCCGGCCAAGGGAGTCGCGTGACATGAAGCGAAGCGTGTGGGTCATCATCTGGGTGGGTCTGGGCGTGGCGCTCTTTGCTGCGGGAGTCCTCAGTTACTACGCGAGCAGCAGCCCCGACGGTCTTGAGAAGGTTGCCGAGGACCACGGGTTCATCGAGAACGCCGCCGACAGTGCGAATGCGACGCTGCCGACCGCTGACTACTCCATCGCGGGAGTCGAGAACGAGCGCCTGTCCGTGGGCTTGGCCGGCATCATCGGCGTCGCAGTCATGGCGCTGGTCGCCTTCGGGATGTTCTGGCTGCTCGCCCGCGGCAAGAAGCCGTCAGACGAGCAGGCTTCCACGCACGTAGATGCCTAGCCCCCACACCCACGGGCACGACGTCGGGGAGCGACTGCTGGTTCACCGGCACACGGCGATCCATCGGCTTCCGGCCGAGGTCAAGACGGTCGCGATGGTGTCCTTCATCCTCATCGTGGTCTTCACGCCACCGGAGCAGTTCTGGGCTTTCGGCGTCTACGCGTTGATGCTCGCAGCGGTCGCTCGGGCGGCCCTGATCCCGGCGAAGATCATCCTGCCGCGCATGCTCGTAGAGGTGCCCTTCGTGCTGTTCGCGGTGCTCATGCCGTTCTTCGGCACGGGAGACACCGTCGAGGTCTTCGGCATCACGATGTACACCGCAGGACTGCTGGCGGCCTGGAACATCCTCATCAAGGGAACCTTGGGAGTCGTGGCATCCATCCTGCTCGCGGCGACGACACCTGCCCGGGACCTGCTACTGGGGCTGGAGCGGCTACGAGTCCCCACCCTGCTCGTGCAGATCGCGGCGTTCATGCTCCGGTACATGCATGTGGTGACCGACGAGATGGGGCGGATGAAGCTCGCACGGGATGCCCGTGGCTTCACGGCCACCGGCATCCGGTCCTGGCCCGTGATCGCCCAGTCGGCCGGCGCACTGTTCATCCGCTCCTACGAAAGGGGAGAGCGCGTGCACTTGGCCATGCTCAGTCGCGGCTACACCGGCCGTCTGCCCCGGCTCGACAACGCCGTGACCCTTCGATCCGACTGGGTGAAGTCGATGATGCTGCCCGCCGGGGCGCTGATCGTGGCCGTCACCGCCACCGTGGTGCAGCCATGACAACGCCCCCCAGCCTTCTCATCGACTCGCTGGCCTTCGCCTACCCCGACGGCCATCAGGCCCTCTTCGGGGTCCACCTGCGCGTCAATCGCGGCGAGCGCGTCGCCCTCCTCGGCCCGAACGGTGCCGGGAAGACGACCCTCGTGCTCCACCTGAACGGCCTGCTGTCCGGCGGGGTAGGCACGGTGTCCGTGGCCGGGCTGGCCGTGGAACCCGAGAACTACCCGGAGATCCGTCGCCGCGTGGGAGTTGTCTTCCAAGATCCGGACGACCAGCTCTTCATGCCGACCGTTCGAGACGACGTCGCCTTCGGCCCCGCCAACGCCGGTGTCACGGGCGCGGAACTGGACGCGGCCGTTTCCAGCGCCCTCGACGCCGTGGGGATGCTCGACTTCGCCGACCGGCCTCCGCATCACCTGTCCTTCGGCCAGCGCCGCCGAGTGGCTCTGGCGACCGTGCTGGTCATGCGCCCGGAGATCCTCGTCATGGATGAGCCATCCAGCAACCTCGACCCGGCGAGCCGTCGAGAACTCGCTGACATCGTGCGCTCACTGGACATCACGCTGCTGATGGTGACCCACGACCTGCCGTACGCCCTCGAGTTGTGCCCGCGGTCAGTCATCCTTTCCGACGGAGTCATCGTGGCCGACGGGCCAACCCGGGAGATCCTGCTGGACGAGCAGTTGATGACCCGCAACAGGCTCGAGCTCCCCTTCGGGTTCGATCCCCGCAACATCTCCAGCCCGACCTGACATGGCACTGGGCAGAGACGACATACTGGCGCTCCTGCGCCCCCACGGTCGCGTCACCGGGCCGCGGGTGAGCGTCGTCGAGCACCTGGCTCACGCGCCCGGCCACCGGACCGCCGTCGAAGTGCATCAGTCCCTGGTCGACCAAGGCACCACCGTCAACCTCAGCACTGTGCATCGCACCCTCACGAGTCTGCTCGACTCCGGGATCGTGCATGTCGCGTACGGACCGAAGGGGGCAACGTACGGACTCTGCGATGAGGCGCATGCTCACGCCACATGTTCCGTGTGTGGGCGAACGATCGACCACACCGCCGGCCCAAGCCCGACTGCCGTGGACGACGAGAGCACCTGCTCACTCCGGCTGACCGACGTGAGCATGTGCCTGATCGGGGTGTGCCAGTCATGTCGGACGTCCTGAACGGGAGCCGGCACCCGGCACACCGAGTCACTGTCGAGGTCATCCACCTCCATCCCGACCCCGATGGCGGCGCCCTGCGATGGCGGCTCTCGTCGCGAACCATCACCACAGGCGACGACCCGGATCAAGCCGCCCTGGGCCAGATGCACCTGCCAGCAGGCGGATCGGGCGTGTGCCACTCGACGTCCTGGAGATGGGAGCCCACGGATCATGTGATCCTGACCTACGCCACCGTCAGCCCCACACCCGACCACGACGGGACCAAGGCGTTCGTCTCCACCGGCGTAGTGACCTCGGGCGACCCCTTGCGTCCTCGACCGCCGCTGCTCCACGAGCATCATGTCGTGGCGCACGCCATCCAGCACCTTGCCGACCTTGCCCGACGCGACCCGGGGATCTGCAATGCCGCGTCACACCCTGAGGTGCGGCACGTGTGGGACGCCATCTCCCGGACAGCCGGCACGCTGGGCACCAGCGTCCACGAACGTGCCCACACCGGCGTACCCCGGTGACTCCCCTCGATCAAGGGCAGGTGGAACATCCGGCGACCACCGCCACCTGTCCCCCGCGGGGACAGCAGCTGTCCTCGAAAGGGCCCTACTAGGGGGGGACTAGGCGCGAAAGTCGTTGCCATTCGTGAGAACTTGCCCAATTCCAGTCCCGTCACTCACCCCAAAGCGTCGTTGGCATCAGCGATCGGCGCACCTGTCTGCCCCGCCCGCGGTCAGGAACCTGACGACGACGTGCTCGCTATGGCGCCCCGAGGCGCAGTAACCGTGGGCGATTGTCGATCGACGGCCAGCACAGCCACGTTGTCACCGTGCAGGGTCGTCACCGCCGTCCAGCAAGCCCTTCCATTCCGTCATCCCCACGCACGTTCCGACGCCAGTTACCGAGGGCCAGCAGCCCCAACAGCAAAGGTCCGCCGATGGTGACCAGGCGCCAGACGATCAAACCCGCCACGACCTCGGGCTCCAGACTCGTCCCCGCAACGTCGACGAAGGCTACGACCAGCGCGGCATCGAGGACGCCAAGGCCCGCCAGCGGGAGGGCGGTGAGTGGGTAGGCGATGAGGAAGGCGCCGAGGACCCAGACGGCGGACAGGGCATCGGCAGGCACCCCAACCGAGCGCAGCGCAGCCAGCAGCACGAGCCCGTCGACGATGACCATGCCGGCGAGTGCAGCAAGCGCTCCAGGCAGGCCACGACTGAGGCGAGTGGACATACGGCCGCGGAAGTCGAGCACGGCGGCGCCCCACCTCTCCGGCTCGGTGTCCTCACGGAAGCGAGCGACCACCGAACCGGCCACCGTGCCCACGAGGAAAGCCAAGCGTTCCCCACGAGACACGAGAACAAGAGCAACCACGATCACGGCCGCGATCGCCAACGATCCGACGGCGAGCCAGGTCCGGCCCGTTGACAACTCTTCCCCGACGAGCACGACCACACCGAGCGCAGGTGCCGCGAATCGGATCACGTAGAAGGTCAGGGAGTTCAGCGTGACGCCGGCCATGCCATCGACTGGATTGAGACCCCAGGACCGGAACATGGAGACCCGAATCACCACGTCACCCGGTGGTGGCGTCACCACCCCCAAGAGGTTCGCCGTCACATCGTTCTGTGCCGACCGCCACCAACCGAGCCCGGGAACGAATCGCGCGAGCGGAATCGCGTTGAAGGACTGGCGGACCAGGAGCAGTCCAACCAGCAGCGGCAAAGAGGTCCAAGAAAGCCGAGCAAGGGAGGAGACGACCGCACCCCAGTCGATCGAGCCAATGAGGCCGATGATGATCCGGCCGACGAGCAGGGAGACGCCGACGAGCAGAATGGGACGTAGGAGCCGGCGCCACGGAATGCGCACGATGGTTCCTCGACTCTCACGGCGACCGACATTGCTGTCAACCGGTGCCATTCTAGGTGCCCGATAGCGCCGGCGTCGGGGCCGCGCAGCTCGCTCACGGCAATGACTACAGTCGGCGCCATGCGCCCCGACGACGACACGATTGACGATCGTGCTATGTGGCGAGCGGCCGCCCTGATGGGCCAGATCGGGCTCGGCCCCTACGATCTTCCGGAGGCGGCGTCGCGGGCGGTGGCGACGCTCAGCGACCTGCTGTCAGGCACGTTCGTGCAGGTGACGCAGCGCGATCCCGCGTCGCACGCCGAGGAGGTGCTCGCGGCGTCGCACCCGGACCCGGCGGTGGTGCAGCGGACCTACCCGCTCACGTCCGTGGATGGCCGGGTGACCGGCCACTTGCAGCTCGCTAGGGGGGCCGCCGGGGACCGTCCTCTCGTCACCCTGCCGGACGGCGAGGCCACCGACCAGCTGCTCACCGTCCTCGCCGGCTTCATCGACTGGATGCACGGCCCCCTCTGGGTGACCACCGGGCGTCCGTCCGGCGAGCACTGCGCGATCGTCACCGACCGTGGAGAGGTGCTTGCGATCCCGAGTCGAGCGCCCGGCCCGTTCCTTGTACCCGGGTCAGGGCTTGTCACCACCGTGGTTGCGGAGCGACCTCCCGTCAACCAGGTATCGCGACTATGGTGGGTCGACCCCCATGGTGCGTGGCATCGCGTAGGCCTGCATGGCGGACCGCAGGGAACACTCGTCACGACCAGTCAGCCCGGGCTCCCCTACGGGCTGAGCGGACGGGAGATGGAAGTGGTGACGCTCGTGGCTGCCGGGCTGACGAACGCGCAGATCGCTCGTCGCCTGTTCATCACGGAGAGCACCGTCGCCAAGCATGTGGAGCGCAGCCTGCGGAAGACGTCATCGAGTTCGCGCGCAGTGCTGTCGGTCCGTGCCGTTCTTGAGGGCCTGACCATACGGCCGCTTCCGGGCCCGCCCCCCGGCCTCGTCGACGGCGAGCGGCAGGTCAGGAATCCCAGTCTGGATCCGAGTGCAGTTCGACGTTGAGCCACAGCACCTGCCCCGGACGGCGCAGATCAGCGGCAAGCTCCCGTCGGAAAAGGTCCGCGTCACCGACGGTCCAGCCGTCATCCGCGTCCACGAGGAAGTCGAGTTCGACGTAGAGCTTGCGACCGAGCTTCCCCAGTCGCATGTTCGGCTCGGGAAGCTCATGACGATGACGAAGTGTCGTCACCGCCTGTTTGACGGGCCCGCTCACGGACTCGTCCGGCGTCGCCTCCAGTAGTTCTCGCAGCGCGGAGCGGATCATCCGCCACGGCGTGGGTGCGAGGAGCGCGATCGCGACGATGACCAGGGCCGGGTCGACGAAGGAGGCCATCCTGTCGAGGCCATTCGTCTGCAGTAGCCACGCGATCCCAAACCCCACCAGCATCGCGCCCGAAAGCACCGCGCTCGCACGCCACTGGACCGCCTCGGCCGCCAGCAGGTCCGATCCTCGCTCGCGTGCTCGCAGCCAGCCGGCGAGAGCCGCCGACGCAGCGAGTGTCAGCGCTCCGTATGCGACGCCAAGCCCGGCCGAGGGCTCTGCGCCTCCGGCCACGATGGTCTGGGCGGCCTCGAGACCCGCGTAGCCGAGTGACCCGAGGAGAACCAGCCCCTGGATCCCAACGACCAGCGGCGCGAGTGTCTCCCGCCCGAAGGGGTATCGATCCGTGGGGCCGGCGTCGATGAGCCGTCCCGCATACAGACCCAGCCACGACAACAGCAGTCCCAGCAGGGCGTAGAAGCCATCCAGCAAGATGATCTGCGAGTCGGCCACCACCCCGGTAGCGATGCCGACGAAGCCGATCACTCCCGACGTCGCTGCAGACGCGATCAGCCCTTGTCGTTCGACCACGGATGGATCAGGGGCCGGCTGCACTAGAAGCGCCAGACCAGGGGCACGAGGCCGATGGACACCACGCCGAACAGGATCACCAGCGGAAGCCCGAGCTTCCAGTAGTCGCCGAAGCGGTAGCCGCCCGGTCCCATCACCATGAGGTTCGCCGGGGTGGACACCGGAGTGAGGAATGCCACCGCGGCAGCCACGCACAGGCTCATCAGGACGGGCCGGGCAGAGATGTCGAGCTTCTCCGCGGCGGACACGGCGATCGGGATCATGATGAGCGCGGTCGCCGTGTTGCTGATCAGCTGACCGAACACCACCGTCACGGCGAACATGGCGGCCAGGAACACGACCGGTCCGGCGTCCCCGACCACGTCGACGATCACGGACGCGACCAGGTCCCCGGCACCGGAGGTGGTCACGGCGGTCGCCATCGGGATCATGCCCGCAACCAGCAGGACGGTCGTCCACGAGATGCCGCGATAGGCCTGCTGGACCGTGACAACCCGAAGGAGGACCATCGCCAGTGCTGCGACGAGGGCGGCCACGACGGCGGGCACGATTCCTGTTGCCAGCAGCAGGACCATCGCGCCGAGGACGACCAGTGCCGCCACGGAGCCCCGGCCGAGCGGCACAGTCTGTCGACGCACGAGCTCCGGCGAGTTGACGATGAGCAGGTCGTGTGAGCGCGCAGCAGCGTCCAACGCCTCCCACGAGCCTTCCACGAGGACCACATCGCCCTCGCGCAGCCGCGTGGCACCTCCGCCGAGATCGGAGCCTCCGCGGGAGATGCCCAGGACGACAAGGCCGCCATCGACGACCTGGCTCGGGGCGACCGTCTCCCCGGTCAGCAGCGATCGGGGAGGGATGACGGCCTCGGCGACTCCCGTGTCCTTGGTCAGGAGGTCGCGCTCGACGTCGTCCGCAGTTCGCTCGGACTCCACGTCGAGACTGGCTTCTGCGGCGAACGAGGCGATCGCCTGCTGGTCGCCGAGCATGGTGATTCGGTCACCGGGCGCTACGGCCCCCTGGGACGTCGGGGTCCCACTTGCGCCGTCCATCACGGTGACGATCCGCATCGATGCGGGCAGATCACTATGAGGTGCCACGCGCGGCCGACCCACGAGCGCGGAGGTGGCTGTCACCCGCAGGTGCCAGACACGATCCAGTCCCCAGTCCCGGACGATGGTGCCCGCCAGGCCGGACAGGTCCGGCGGCAGCTGGTCGCTCTCGCGATCGGGCAGCACCCGACTGCCGATCGCGAGGATGAGGAGAACGGTGCCGATCACGAGCGGCACGCCGACGATCGCGAACTCGAAGAAGCCGAAGGGCCCGACGCCCGCGTCGGCTGCTGCCTCGGAGATGACCACGTTCACAGGGCTGCCGGTCAGGAGCAGCAACCCACCCGCACTGCCGGCGAACGCCAGCGGCATGAGCAGGCGCGACGGCGGCAGGGCACGACGCAGGGCGATCACGACCACCATGGGGATGAGCGCGGCAGCCGTACCGTTCAGGCCGATGAGTGCGGTCAAGACTGCTGCGAGGATCATGATGAGAACGAGCAGGCGCCGCCAGCCCCCAGTGGAGCGGCCGACGATCGCCTGCGCGACCCAGGCCGTCACGCCACTGGAGTCCAACGACTCCGAGACGATGAACAGTGCAGCGATGAAGACGACCGCTGGGTCACCGAAACCGGCAAGCGCCTGCGGCAGCGTCAGCACGCCCGTCGCGTAGAGGATCAGCGCGGACCCGACCGCGACGAGCTCCACGGGCAGGCGGTTCCACACGAACAGCGCGACGACCACCCCAAGGGTGAGCAGGGTGATGGCGGCGTCGCTCATGGCCGGTCAGCCCGCCACGGCCGCGATGGCGATCACCGTGCCGGAGACCACCAGCATGCCGAGCAGCAGCGGCCACACGAACTTCAGGTACTTGTCGTAGCCGACCTTGGCGATCGCCAGGCCTCCAACGACGACAACGCTGGTCGGCGCCCACATGAGGGTCAGCCCGGCGCCCGCCATCCATGCGGTGATCGTCGTCGACCGCGCCACCCCCGCGAAGTCGGCCAGCGGCGCGAGGAGCGGCATCGCCAGGGCGGCGTGCCCCGAGGTGGACGGGATCAGCACCGCGAGCGGGATGTTGATGATGACCGCCACGACGGCGAACACCCCGGCGGACGCACCCTGCACGAGGGTCTCCATCGAGTGCAGGATCGTGTCCAGCGTCTGCGTGTTCGTCATGATCACCGACACGCCGCCGGCGAGCAGGACCACCAAGGCCGGACCGATCATGTCGGCAGCGCCAGCCCCGATCAGGCGGACGATCTCGCGTTCGCCCATCCGGGCCACGATGCCGACGAGGACGGACGCGAGGATGAACAGCATCGCCAGCTGCGGGAACCACCAGCCCAGCTCCCAGGCGAACGGTGCCGTGGCCGTGGCGTGATCGGTGAGGTAGTCGGCCGGTCCGGCGGAGGACTGCAGCAGGCTCGACCACGGGATGACGGAGAAGATCATCAGTCCGAACGCGCCCGCCGTGATGACGAGCACCCACTTCTGCATCCGGCGGAGGACATGCGGGGTGTCCTCGGGTTCGTGGACGAGGTGCTCAGCGGTCAGGTCCGTGTCGCTAGCGTCCTCGCCCTGGGGCTCGTCCCAGCCGACCAGCGATGCTGTCGGATCGCGCCGGACCTTGGCCGCGTATCGCAGCACCCAGGCCACCGACATCGCGGTGAGCAGGACCCACAGGAGCAGCCGCAGCCCAATCCCGTCGCCGATGGACACGCCCGCCTCTCCCGACGCGACGCCGATGGAGAAGGGGTTGACCGTCGACGCCATCACACCGGTGAGGGAGCCGAGGATGATCATGGTCGAGGTGGTGAGGCGGTCGTACCCGAGAGCAGCCATGAGCGGGATGAGGAGCGCGTAGAAGCCCAGGGTCTCGACCGAGAAACCCATGGTCGACCCGAGCACCGAGAACAGCACCATCACGGCCGCGATCAGGAGCCAGCCCTTGCTGCGCAGCCGATGGGCGAGCGCGCCGACGGCGACCTCGAGGCTCTTGGTCGCGAACGACACGGAGATGAACGCGCCGATAGCCATGATGAACGCGATGACGCCGATCTGGCCGAACATCCGCCCGACGGTCTCGGTGTCGACGACACCGGTCTCGGGGTTCAGCAGCCCGTACAGCCCGTTGATCGGAGCCAGGACGAGCTGCTGGATCCGCTCACCCCAGGTCAGCGGCGACGGGATCTGCTCGAAGGTGCCGGGGATCGGTGAACCATCGCCGTCCTGCTGGTACTGACCCGCCGGGATGAAGATCGCCGCGACCCACACCAGAACGGTGACAATCGCCAGCGTCGTGACTGCCGACGGGAAGGAGAACGAACGGCCCTTCGCCTTGCCCTCGACCTCGGCCTCGGCCTCGGTGGCCGTCATGCGTCGACCGGATCGCGCTCGATCGGGCAGGTCATGCAGTGCCCGCCACCACGTCCGCGACCAAGCTCGGAGCCGACGATGGTGATCACCTCGATCCCCTCCTTTCGCAGCAGGGTGTTCGTGTAGGTGTTGCGGTCGTAGGCGAACACCACGCCAGGCTCGGCGCAGACAAGATTCGCACCGGAGTCCCACTGTGTCCGCTCACGCTGGTACGCGTTCCCGCCCGTCTCCACCACGCGCAGACGCGGCAGGTCAAGGGCGGAGGCGACGGTGTCCACGAAGGACGTCGGCTCCTTGCGCAGTTCCAGGCCGCTCGGCGCGTCGGACGGGTAGTACGAGAACGTCTCAATGCCGTGCACGATGTCTGGGTAGAGCAGGACGACATCCCGGTCCGCGAAGGTGAACACCGTGTCCAGGTGCATGGCCGCACGCAGCTTCGGCATCGCCGCGACGATGACGCGGTCCACCGCCTTGCGCTCGAAGAGCGCCGCAGCAAGCTGGCTGATGCCCTGGCGAGAGGTCCGCTCGCTCATGCCGATGAGAACCGTGCGGTTGCCAATCGGCATGACGTCGCCGCCCTCGACCGTGGCCAGGCCCCAGTCCTGCGTCGGGTCTCCCCACCACTCGTTCACCTTGCCGGCGAACCGGGGGTGGTAGCGGTAGATCGCGGTGGTGAGGATGGTCTCCTCGTGCCGGGCCGGCCAGAACAGCGGGTTGAGAGTGACGCCCCCATAGATCCAGCAGGTCGTGTCGCGGGTGTAGAGCGTGTTCGGCAGCGGAGGCAGCAGGTACTCGTTGACCCCGGCCGCATCACGGACCAGCCGCAGCATGTCACCGCCCACCGTCTCCGGGAACTCCTCCGTAGAGAGTCCGCCGATGAGCGTCTCGGCCAACTCGCGGTCCGGCAGCCCGTCAAGGTAGCTGCGTACCTCGTCGACGAGGCCGACACCCACCTGATTGGGGACGACTTGGTGGTCGAGGATCCACGCCCTCGCCTCGGGGACGGCGACGGTCTCCGCCAGGAGGTTGTGCATCTCTAGAACTTCGATGCCCCTGTCACGCATCTTCTGCATGAAGTCGAAGTGGTCGCGCTTGGCGGCCTCGACCCACATGACATCGTCGAAGAGCAGGTCGTCGTTGTTGGACGGAGTCAGTCGCTGATGCGCCCGTCCGGGCGCGCACACCATGACGGTGCGCAGCTTGCCCACCTCCGAGTAGACGCCGAAGTCGCCCATAGTCATGCTCCCTGCTGGTCGGAGGCTTTCCCCAGCTCGCGCAGGAGGATTGCCTTGGCAACAATGGATCGGCGCAGCTCGTCGAGCAGCACCCTCTCGTTCGGTGCGTGGATCGCTGCATGGCCATCCGTGGCCCCGAACAGCAGGATCTCGGCCTCAGGCACGGCCTGCTGCAGGGAGGTGACGATCGGGATGGACCCCCCGCTGCCCAGCATGCCGGCGTCGCACTCCCAGGCTCGACTGAGCGCGTCGAGAGCCACCCGCACGACTCGTCCGTCCTGGTCGGCCATGAATCCGTCACCGGCTTCGCCGGGGGTCACCTCGAGGGCGACACCGAACGGTCTCAGGCTGCGCAAGTGATCGACGAGCGCCTGCTGGGCCTCAGCCGCCGGCTGCGCAGGGTGCACGCGCAGGTTCAGCATCGCCGAAGCGCTGGACGCCACGGCGTTTAGGGGAGCATCCGCCTCGGGCGCATCGAACCCGATCACGGTGATTGCCGGCCCCGTCCAGATGCGCGTGCCGAGACTGCCAGTACCCGGGAGCGGCACCCCCTCCAGGACTCCCGCGTTGCTGCGGAACTCCTCCTCGTCGAGCTCGAGGCCCGGCCAGGGCTCGCGCAGCAGGCCGGGCACCGCGACGTCGCCGTGGGCATCGTTCAGCGTGGCCAGGGCGGCGATCAGCACCTGTCGGGCATCGGGGGCAGCACCCCCGAACAGGCCGCTGTGTGCGTCGCCGGCCATCGTGTGCACGTCGATCCGCACCGACGCCGAGCCTCGCAGCGCTGAGGTCATCGTGGGAACGCCCGGACGCACGCTGCCGACGTCGGCGATCACCATCACGTCCGCCGCGAACATCGATGGATCACGAGGCGGGTAGATGTCGAACGGGCTGCCGTACTCCTCCTGCCCCTCGATCACGATGCGCACTGTGACCGGCGGGCGGCCGTCGAACACGCGGAGGGCTGCGAGGATCCCCATGATATTGGCCTTCGAGTCGGCCGTCCCGCGGCCGTAGATCGCGCCATCTTTCTCAACCGGCTCGAAGGGCGGGGTGTCCCATAGCGACTCGTCGCCAGCGGGAACGACGTCATAGTGCGAGTACAGCAGGACGGTGGGCGCGCCGGGTGGGCCCGGCACCGTGCCCACGACGACGGGGCCGGTCTTCCCCTCGATGGCCAGATCGTCGATCTGCTCGACGCCGGCCTCACGCAGCAGGCGCACCACGGCATCGTGCGCCGCCAGGACGGGCTCCGGTGGGAACCCCTCGGTCGCGACGGAGGGAATGCGGACAAGGTCGCAGAGCCCGTCGACGACCCATGGCATGAGGTCATCGACGGACCCGCGGATGTTGTCGTCACTCATTGCGCCGGTCATCTTGGCCCCTGCCGTCCCGCCCCGCAACCAGTCAGGCCGCGGCCCAGCGCAGGATCGCCGCCACCGGCGTCCCGCCGGGGAGGCGCTCGGCTGCGACGTGGCGGACGGACCCGCCTTTCGCAAGCGCCAGCCGGACGAGATCCTCGACCAGCCCACCGGGACCGCCGGCCGAGGCGAGCGTGCCGTCACTGTGCACCGACCCCGAATGGTCCACGGTCGTATCAACGAGGAGCGTGCCCACGGCCCCCTGCACAGCCGCCCGGGCGACGGTCGCAGGATCCAGCGCGGCGCGTCCGACCTCCTGCCAAGTCGCCAGGAGGTCCACGAGTGCCGCTGTGTCCGCTTCGATCGCGTCGGCCGCGAGCGGAGCAGCCATCCGCGCGACGGAGGCATCATACTCGTGGTCGGCGCTGAGGCTGACCCCAGCATCGAGCAGGTACGGGTAGGCACTGACATTGCGGTACATGCTTGCCAACGGCTCGGTTGCGACCAGGATCAGGGGCTCCCGCTCACCGTGCAACAGCGGGCGAACAGCCGAATGCACCGCGCGTACGTAGGACCGCAGATGGACGTTGCGTCCCTCGTCCCCGACAAGCCGCCCGGACAGTGATCGATCGTTGATGTTCGACTTGCCGGCATGGTCTGCGGCCGACTTCGGCTTGTTCGGCACGGACACGCGAGTGCCGGTGCCGTCACCGATGGACTCGAGCAGCCGGGCTCCATCAGCGCTGAGGTCGAGGACCAGGAAGGCCCGTGGCGACGAGGCGGCCGCAACCAGCGGCGCGAGGCGGGCACGATCGCCGGCAAACACCGCTGGTTCCAGTGTCTCCGGAAGCCGGAAGGTCGCCGTTGTCGACGGGGACACGATGACCGCCAGCCCGTGGGCCTGGTGCGCCCAGAAGTCCGCGTCGTCGGCGAGGTCTTCAAGCTCCTCAGCGATCGTGTCGGCCTCCTTCTTGGACACGCCTGCCGAACGCAGCGCCTCGACGCCCTCGCGCGCAAGGTTCATGAAGGCGATCCGGTCGGCATCCGCCGAGGCGGTCACCGGGGTCGTCGGCAGGTACACCGTGACGGTGGGAGCGTCCGGCCCTTCGGCCAACTGCCGCAGGTCGTCGTCAGTGGGCAGATCTACGTGAAGCATCGAGACGTACCTTCCAGAGGTCGGGGTGGCGGATTGCCTGCCGCACCATCCCACAACCGTTCGACCCCCGCACTCTGACTATGGGCGCGTCCAGACCAGCATGGGCAGAACTACCCATCACCGCTGAGCCGGCGCGAGTAGCGTGGCCGTTCTCACGAACTCGATCCCTGGTCCCCCGCGGAGCACGAGCAGTCCTCCATAGCCTTCTTCGGGGAAACCGGGCTCGCAAACTGTTGGCAACGGTGAGAACGTGCCCACGTCAAGGCCCGTCACTCACCCTGACACGGGCCGTTCCCTTGGCAGCGGACCTTTGCATTTCGACGTAGCGAGCACACTCGACCAAGCGGAAGGCATGACCGCCGATTCTTGTTGAACAGCAACAGGAATTCGTGTCTTTGGGGTTGCCTCGAGGACCACGCCCGACTAGAATCGAACACATGTTCGAACTTCCCGACGACTTCCTCGCGGACTGGCCGCCGCCGGTCGCGGAGGCTCCGGCGTGGCTGGACGAGGAGTTCGACGACCTGCCGGAGTGGACCGACAGCGATGCCTTGGCGACGGCGGTGTCATGTCCGGCGGGTGTGGGTCAGCTGGCCAACTTGCTGCAGGTCGACCCGGCCGGGCTGTCGGCGGATGAGGCGGTGACGTTCGCGCAGCAGGTGGACCGGTTCGCGGCCTTTGTGGCCGGGTTCCAGGCGAAGGCGCGTGCGGAGGTTGCGGAGCGGCTGGTCGCGCACTTCGAGACCGAGAAGGCCGACCGCGCGGAGCGGGCGTCCGGGTTCGTGACGGCGGAGATGCTCGCCTCGGCCGAGCTCGCCGCGGCGCTGCGGCTGAGCCCCCGCGCCATGGACGTCCAGCTGGAGCATGCCGCGGACCTCGCCGGGCCGATGCGTCCCCTGCGCGATGCCCTCGAGGCAGGTTCGCTGTCCGCGGGTCATGTGTCCGCG
>WGLX01000026.1 GCA_016125355.1 Actinomycetales bacterium
CCCGAACCACCGTTGTCACCGTGATCGCCCGAACCACCGTTGTCACCGTGATCGCCCGAACCACCGTTGTCACCGTGATCGCCCGAACCACCGTTATCACCGTGGTCGCCCGAACGGCCGTTATCACCGTGGTCCGACCCGTGATCCTCCGAACCTTGGCTGTGGCTGTTCGAGTTCTCCGAGGCAGACGCGGCAGGGCTGAGGGCGACGGCACCGAGGAGCGCGATGCTGGCTGCGCCGAGAACGGCGCCTCCCTTGATGGTCAGCGAACGAGCGGTGCTGCGGTTCATGCTCTCTCCAAGTGGTTGGCCCGGCGGACCGGGTCGTTGATGGAGAAAGACTGCGGGAGCGGCCTCTCGGGACGCTCACGCTTCGCTGACGCCGGGATTACAGGTTCCCGACCTTCCTCTCGCTTCCGTGAGGAAGGGAACCGACTAGTCCTGCTTCTCGTCGCCGTCCGAGTCGTCGAGACTGGAGAGGAACTGCTCGACCTGGGCGGCGATCTCGTCACCCGTCGGCATGGGACTGCCCGCGAGGTCGCCCAGACCGCCGGTCGCTCCCGAGGAGATGGCCGCCATCTGGTCGTACTGACCCTCCAACGCCGCCACGACGCCGGCGAACTCGTCGTTGCCCTCGAGCTGCTCGGACACCTCGTCGTCAGCCCGCTTCGCGGGATCATCGAGCCCGCTGGTGGGCAGCACGAGGCCCGTTGCCGCCGAGACGCCGCTCAGCAGCGTGATCGCGGACCGCGGGAACTCGAACTGCACGAGGTAGTGAGGCACCTGTGCGGTGACCCCCATGGACGGGACGCCGCGCTGACCGAGGTGCAGTTCCAGCATGGCCCCGACGTGCCCTGGTACTTCGATCTCGCCGATGACGGACACGTGGCCGGCCACGAGGTCCGGCTCGCTGCCGTGCACGGTGATTCCCAAGGGACGGGTATGCGGGATCGGCCACGGTATGGCCGACAGGCCCACGGCCAGGCGCACATCGAACGCGTCGACGATCGTGTCCACGGCCGCCAGGAAGCGCAGCCACTGGTAGTCCGGCTCCGGGCCGGAAAGGAGCAGGAAGCGCTGTCCCGTGGGATCGGTCACCTCATGGAGGGAGATCTCCGGGATCTCCACGGCCGCGAAGTGGTCGACCACGTACGTCATCCTCGGACGGCGGGCCCGGTAGTCGAGGAGCTCATCGGTGTCGAAGGTGGCAACGAGGCGATGCTCGCACTCCTGAAGGATCTGCTCGTAGCCCAGGCGGACGCCGGCTCCCGCGTCGACGAAGCCCGTGAAGGCGTAGAGGAGCAGGGGGCGCTCGGCGACGTCGACGCGGTCATGCCACGTCACCAGCTCGCTGGGATCGCGCATCACATCACCTCCGCGTCAGCACGCCTTCGACCACCATGCCACAGAACCACCACCTCGGCGCACGAGCGCGTGCGGGGTTCGCGCAGGGCGAATTCACGTCCCGTGCTCACGCAGAGGGGCTCAGCCCTCGGTGCCGGATGCCTCGGTCGGCTCCTTCGGGGCCGCCTTGGCCCGCTTCCGAGGGGCTCGCTTGGCGGGCGCAGGCTCCACGTCTGCCGCCTCCTCCTGTGCGGCCTCAGCTTCGTCGGTCGCCGCCCGTGCGTCCTCCGCCGCTGCCTCGGCAGCGTCCCCGACGACGTCGGCCACATCCTTGGCCGTCTTGGAGGTCTTGGCGGCCAGGTCGTCCGCCGCTCGACTGGTGGCGTCCGCCGCCTCCTCGGCAGTGGCCCCGACCGTGGCGGCGGCATCGGCCACCCGCTGCGCCGCCGAGTCAGCCGCCCCCGACATCGCTCGGGCAGCTCCGGTGACGGCACCCGCCGCGGTACCGGCCGCTGTCGAGACGGACTCCGCCCACAGATCCGCCGTGGAGCCCACGGCCTCGGGGCCACCTCGACGGCGCCAGGCGATGACGCCGGCCACGGCGCCAGCCGTCGCCGCCACGACCAACAGTGCCTTCTTCATGCTGCCTCCCATCCGGGGTACGACGCTAACACCCGCCGGGGGACCATGCCGGGTGACGACGAAGCCGTCCCTCAGCGACGGCGCGATCCCGTCCCGGCCCTCTGCGCCTCCTTCAGGAAGGCCAGGAACTTCTCGGAGACCTCCGGGCTGGCCAGGAACTGGTCACGCGCCGGGGTGTCCAGCGTCAATGCGTACTCGCAGACACGGGCCCACGCCATGCCCACGGCCTTGGTCAAGGCGCCCGCGACCGTTGCCGAGATGGCCGATCCCGCGACCGCACCACCCGGGATGAACTTCAGCAAGGACGTCACGGCGTAGCGGCCCGCCATCGTGGCGCCCCCGGTGAGGAGCAGTGAGCCGGTCGTGGCCAAGGCCCGGGATCGGCTCGGCGGCAGGCCATAGGCGGCGGTGATCCGGGAGATCATCGTCACCTGGTTCGGGACCAGGAGGGCCGCGTCAGCGAAGGGGATCGGCGTTGCCCCAACGCCAGCGGCGACCACGACGGCCTGGTTGATGATCGCCGCGACGGCTTTTTTCTTCCTGCCCACATCGACGACCTGCGCGGCGGTCAGCGCCGCCTCGGCCGCCTCGGGGATGACGAGGTAGGTGTCGTCGAGGAGCTCCTGGAGACCGAACACCGGGTGGCCGGTGAACTCATCCGCCAGCGCGTTGGTGAGCACCACGCGCCCGTTCGGCTTGAGCGGCAGCCCCAGTCCCTCGATGTACTGCGCGAACTCCCGGGCCTCAGGATGCGGCTCGCCGTCACGGGACGGCACCTGCGTGAGGACCATGATCACGGGCAGCCCCAACGCGGCAAGTTCCCGGACGAACTGCTCCTGCGCCCCCTCGAACCGCCGGTCGGACCACCGCACGAGGTACCAGGCAGCATGGATCTGCGTGTCGAAGCTCTGGCCACGGTTCTCGTCGACGATGCGCCTGAGTCCGGCCACGATCGCGTCGCCCGCCGTGCCCGTCTCGAAGCCCTCCGAGTCGTACACACCCAGGAAGCCGTCGTGGTGCCGGTAGTAGACCAGGCCCTTCGTGACCGGACGGCCCATCCCGGTCTGCGCGACGTCCCGCCCGAAGATCGCGTTCACCAGCGTGGACTTGCCCGCGCCGGTCTTTCCGAAGACGGCGAGGTTGAAGCAGCCCAGGGTCAGGAACGCCTCGGAGAGGCGCTGCTCGAACATCCCCTCCACCTGCGGGCGCGACAGGTCCGGGACCCGTCCCTCCCCACCGGGCGTCGGCTCGACCGTCACACGGCCACGCTACGCGGGGCCCTGCAGCGCGCCAAGCACCGGAATGCCCACGATTCGGCGGTTCGGACTTTTCCGATCGGGTGTCGGAGCAGTTACCGTGGACCCATGGCCACGCCGCGCACGGACCAGCGTCGCCGGGTGCGCAGGCGCTCCCGGCTGCGGGTCGTCGTCGCCCTCGTGCTCATCGTCGCGCTGGCGGGCACCGCAGCGATCGGCGGCTGGATGGCCCTGACGACCACCCCGGCCCAGCGCCTGCTTTCCGATCCCACGCAGGTGCCCGACGAGTTGCGACCGGTGCTCCTGAACGCCGCCAAGCGGTGCGACGCCGTGCCCGTGGAGATCCTCGCTGCGCAGATCGCCGCCGAGAGCGGCTGGGACGCACGTGCGGTCTCCCCCGCCGGAGCCCAGGGCATCGCCCAGTTCATGCCCGAGGTGTGGGCCCAGTACGGGATCGACGGCGACCAGGACGGCTCAGCCGACATCTGGAACCCGGTGGACGCCATCCACTCCGCGGCGGCACTGAACTGCATCAATCGCAAGCTGGTCCGGGGCGCTGCCGGCAACCGCCTCACGAACACGCTCGCCGCCTACAACGCGGGCTACGGAGCCGTGCTCAAGTATGACGGCGTGCCGCCGTTCCCCGAGACCGAGGCCTACGTCGCCCGCATCCTCCAGTACGCGAAGGAGATCAGGATCGCTGCCACGACGGGGGCGTGACCTCGGGGACCTCCTTGGCGATCGCACCCACCGGGGTCGAGCCGAACATCTGGCGCAGGACGGCATCCGCCTGCAGGTCGTTCCCGCTGCTGACACCCCAGCTCTTGAACTCGCGCATCAGCGCCTCACGCGCCCTTGCCACCTGCTCCGTGACGACCCGCTTCTGGGCCCAGGTCAGCTCGCGCTCGCGCAGTGCCCGCTCGATGTCGAGGAGCTGGTCGCCGGTGACGGGCAGGTCGTACATGGCGGAGACGAACCGGGCGATGTCCTCGCGATAGTCGTGCCCCCGGCGGCCGAACGTGCCGGGGATGACCTGCATGGCGTTGACGAGGTCGACGCCCGTCAGAACGAAGCTGACGCCGGGGTGCCAGGTGGTCGACTTCGGCACCCCCGGCGGACGTGTCTCCGGCGCGCCGAGCCACCACGGGCGCCGCAGCAGGATGTTCGTGCCGAACTTGGGGATCGGGTCGTCGTAGTGGCTGATCAGCACATGACGCACCCGCGAGCGCTTCTCCTCGGGCAGGTCGATGAGCTGGCCGTAGTTGTCGACCTCGATGAGTTTGCCCTCGGGATCGACCTTGCCGGGGTTGATGCGCCACGACTTGGCGAACTCGGTGGCCGACGGGGTGCCGAGGAAGATCGACGAGTGGACGAAGTCGCGGTCGATCGCCTCGACCGTCCGGTGTCGCCACACGTCCTGCATCGTCTGGGCGCCCAGGCTCTCGCCGAAGAGCACGAAGCGTGGCCGCTTCTCCGGGGGCATGCCGCGCAGGTACCCGGTGATGGCGTGCATCAGGTCGCGGTTCTGCTCGACGGCGATGCCCGTGCGGGTGAGGGACATCGAGGACGGCAGCATGGAGTACTGCATCGTCACGATCGCGCAGTCGCCTCGGGTCATGTACTCGAGCGCCTCGGCCATGACGTAGTTGATGTAGCCAGAGCCCGTCGGCGAGGCGAAGCACAGAACCTTCCGCTCGAAGGCCCCCGTCCGGGTGAGCTCGTCCATGACCAGGTCGACCCGGTCCTCGAGCTCGGCAGCGGAGTCGAGCCCGACGAAGATGCGGATGGGGTCGGCGACGGCCGGCTCCTCCATCACCTCCTCGATCTCGTCTCGAGTGAGCACCATGTTCACGAAGCGCCGGCCCTCGCGCGAGAGCGTGTCGAAGGGCACGAGGCTCTGCGGGCTCCCCGAGACCATGGGTGACTGCGCGGGGAGGTCGTAGGCGGGCTCGACCGCGGCGCCACCCTGCTCGACGCGACGGACCGCGTACTCGTATCCGGCCAGCAGGCCACCACCCAGCACGCCGAGGGCCACGAGGTGCCCGAATGGATTGGAGACGACGTCGTAGCGTGGCGCGACCCGGGCGATCCCCCGTGCCACCCCGTGGGCGAGCAGGCGCTCAGCGCTCTGCAGGCCGATGACGCCCACGCCCACGCCGACCGCGATGCCGGCCGACTTGCCGATGGACACGTTCTCGATCGTGGTGTCGCCCATCTGAGCCGCGCGACGGTGCACGCGATCGATGTGGAAGGCGGAGATCGCGACGCCGGCCGGCAGGGCCAGCGGGATCCGCGTGATCCAGCGCCGCTCGCGATTGCGCTCCACGGCCATGTCGCTGCTGCCCATGAGGGCCGACGCCGTCGCCCCGAGGGCGGCCACCCGGGCGGTGCGGTTGGCAATCACCCGGACGAGGCCTCGCCGGAGCCGCTCATCCTCGCGGGGTGGCAGGGCCCGGGACAGGCCTTCGGCAACAGCGCCGATGACCGCGTTGCTGCCCACGGTGAACGCCAGGCGGGCTGAGGCGGATGCGGCATCCGTACGCCCGCCGGTGATCCGCCGCCCGATGGACTCGATCGCGCTCTGTGCGACGGTGACGGCCGACAGGGTGGTGGCCGCGATGACCCCCGTGGCCACGGCCTGGTCCATCGTGCGACGGGGCTGGAGACCGGGTTCGAAGGAGGGGCCCACCGAGATGGCCGCAGCGAAGAGCGCCACGCGCTCCGTCAGGCTGCGGTCGGGACCCAGCGCGCCGACAGCGCGATCGAGACCGCGGACGACGACGGACGAGGAGGGACGGGCGTCGGACATGCGTGCATCCTGTCACGCAGGGGTGCCTCGCCGCAGCCGCGACTAGCCCACGACGACGGTCTGCAGATTCTCGACCGCGAGGCGCCCATCCGGCGTCCACAGGCGGCGCAGCTCGCTCACGTATCCGTCTCGCGATGCGGTGATGAGCCCGTGGTGCAGCAGGGGCGCGCCCGGCTCGATGGTGCGGGGATCGACCAGCAGGTTGGCGGTGAAGGTGACGGTCCCGACGGGGACGAGGTCCGCAAGCGGCACCAGCGTCACCGTGTACCAGGCATCGACGAGCGCGAGCAATGGCACGTCCGCCCACGTCGGTGCGTCTCGGTACGAGATCCACCCGAGGGTCTCCCCCTCCCCACCCTGCAACGGGAGGCCCGAAGAGACGCGGTACTCGCAGTGCTGCGTGAAGGTGGGGAAGGGCGGCCCCGTCGGCAGAGCCGGCACGTGGTCCGCCGGGGGGACCTCGGGCATGCGCAGCGGGCTCCAGCCGGACTCGGCACGCTCAGCGGAGCCGGATCGTGCGGAACCGGTGATCACGGTCCCGCCGGACACCCGGGCGCCGTCCGCGTCCGTGACCGAGACCTCCCACGTCGACATGCCGCGGCCCACCCTGATGGCCGAGGCGACGACCTGATGCCGACCCACGAGGACCGGCGCAGAGATCTGCATGCTCACGCTGCGCACGGACCGCGACGGGTCGGGCTCGGCTCTCACGACGGCTCCGACGATCGCGCCCACGGCAAGGCCGCCCCAGGCGCCGCGCCCCTGCTGCCAGCCGTCGGGGACATCCCAGACGAACGTGGCGGACTGGCTGGTCTGCTCCACGGCCACGAGCGTCGTGGCCTCGTCGAACGCAGTCATGCCGCGATCCTGCCAGCCCGGATGGGTCAGGCGCTGGCCTCGGCCTTGATCGTGCCGCCCGAGGACTCGGCGTTGCTGGAATCGACGACGCCGCCGCTCCCGAGAGCCGACTTCTTCAGCCACTGGTCCCAGGGGATGTTCCACAGGCCGCCGGGCCCATTCCACGACTGCACGGTGTCACCGCCGGTGTTGGTGTACTCCACCACGTCGCCGGGGATGGTCTCGAAGAAGATCCACTTGGCATCCTCCTCGCGCACGTTGGTGCAGCCGTGCGAGCCGTTGTAGCGGCCGATGCGTCCGTAGGCCCAGGTGGCGGTGTGGATGAACTCACCGGTCGGGGTCAGACGGGTGTTCCACGGCGCCTCGAGGGAGTACGCCTCCTCCGGGCCGAGGCCGAGGGACTGGCTCGTGTAGGTCTTGTCGGCTTCCTTCTGCGTGCTGATGACCTTGACGCCGTTGCGCGTCTCCCAGTCGGCCTTGCCCAGCGAGACAGGGATCGTGCGCACCTTCTTGCCGTCGATGAAGACCTTCATCATGACCTTCTTGCCGTCCACCTTGGCGATGAGCCTGCGGTCGGTCTTGAAGGTCCACGTCTTGGCCAGCGTCTTGCGGCCCACGACGTACTTCTTGCCCGACCTGCCGAGCACGGCACGGTCGAGGGTCGAGGTGATCATGATGGTGGCGTGGCCCGGCCAGAACTTCTCCGGACGGAAGATCGCCTCCCGGTCGCTCATCCAGCCCCAGGCGCCCTTGACGTCGCGCACCTTGCCGGTCGGCATCACGGCCTTCACGGTCAGGTGGGACTCCGCCGCCCGCTTGTCCGAGATGGGCTGGGCGAAGGTGAGCGAGGGAAGGGTGCCGACGCCGAGCTTGGTCCGCTCGCCGGACACGCCGAGCCCGTTGCTCGCCGCATTGAAGGTCACGCCCGTCCAGGCGATGGGCTTGGGCAGCTTCGTCGGCTTGTCGGGATCCTCGCCCACGGGGATCGTGGGCGTGCCGGTGTCCGGGGCGCTCGCGGGTCCCGGCCCGACGGCGTTGACCGCCCGCAGGGCGATCGCGTACTTGGTGCCGTTGCTGAGGTTGGTGAGCGTGCACTCGCCCGACACGCCGACACACGGCCACCAGTTCTCGCCGTCGTTGACGGTGACCTCGTAGCTGACGATCGGCGCCCCGCCGTCCTCGGTCGGCGGCGTGTAACGCACGAGCAACTGGCCACTGGCCAGGCCGGCGACCACCCGCGTGATCGCCGGGGCTCCCGGAGTGGTCACGGTGGGGCTGACGGATGGGCTGCTGGAGGAGGCAGCGGGCGACGAGGGAGGGGTCGACGTTTCTGCACCAGCGGGGCCGCTCAGCACGAGTGAAGACGCCATGACCCCCATCGCGGCCACGGTGGCCAGCGTGAAATGGCGGTAGGACGGCACCCGACTAGGGTAAAGCACGTTTCGGAGTGCTCTTACCGCTACCGTCTGCGGCATGTCTCAGCGGGGTCCCGTTTCGACGCCGATCGCCCCCTACCGGACGGCCCGGGTCGTACGGCTCGCGACCACGGCCGCCCTGGGCGGTTTCCTCTTCGGCTTCGACTCAGCAGTCATCAACGGGGCCAACACCGCTATCGCGGAGATCTTCGACCTGGGCTCCGGGGCGATGGCGTTCGTCGTCTCCATCGCCCTCCTCGGATCGGCGGTGGGCGCCTGGTTCGCGGGCCAGCTCGCGGACTCCCTGGGTCGCCGCCGCGTCATGGTCATCGCCGCGCTGCTCTTCGCGGTCTCGGGGGTCGGCACGGCTTTCCCGCCGAATGTCGAGATCCTCATGCTCTGGCGGCTGGTGGGCGGTGCCGCCATCGGTGTGGCGAGCGTCGTCGCTCCCATGTACATCGCGGAGATCTCGCCGGCGGGTCTGCGGGGGCGACTGGGCTCCCTCCAGCAGCTGGCCATCGTGCTGGGCATCTTCGCCACCGGCCTGACGAACTACCTCATCGTCCTGGCCGCCGGCTCGGCCACCTCGGAGTGGCTGCTGGGCATCGAGGCGTGGCAGTGGATGTTCCTCGTCGAGGTCGTGCCCGCCGCCGTCTACCTGTTCCTCGCCCTCCGGATCCCGGAATCGCCCCGATACCTCGTCGAGGTGGGCCGGCCCGCCGAGGCCCAGGCCGTGCTGGAGACGATCTTCACCACCGATCAGGCCGGGACCGTGGCGGAGATCCAGGCGACCATGGACACGGAGCACAAGCCGCGGTTCGGGGATCTCCGCGGCCGGCGGTTCGGCCTGCTGCCCATCGTGTGGGTCGGCATCATCCTGAGCGCCCTGCAGCAGCTGGTCGGCATCAACGCGGTCTTCTACTACTCGAACCTGATCTGGCAGTCCGTGGGCTTCAGCCAGGACCAGGCGTTCTTCACGTCGATGATCACCAACCTCGTCAATGTCGGCACGACCCTCCTCGCCATCGCGCTGATCGACCGCATCGGCCGCAAGCGCCTGCTGCTGACCGGCTCGTCCGGCATGGTCATCACGCTGGCCATGCTCACCATCATCTTCGGCACCGCGCCGCAGGTCGCCAACGCCGATGGCGGGCTGGAGCCCGCTCTCAGCGGAGCGACCGCGGGCCTGGCCGTGGTGGCCTTCAACGTCTACGTCTTTTTCTTCGGGATGTCGTGGGGACCGGTGGTGTGGGTGCTGCTGGGCGAGATGTTCCCCAACCGGATTCGCGCCGCGGCCCTGGCCGTCGCGGCAGCCGCCCAGTGGATCGCCAACTTCGCCGTGTCGACGGCCTTCCCGCCCATCGCGTCGCAGAGCCTCACGGTGGCCTACGGCATCTTCACGGCCTTCGCGGTCGTCTCCATCTTCTTCGTCCGGAGGAAGGTGCCGGAGACCACCGGCCGGTCCCTCGAGGAGATCAGCCAGGAGGCCACCTCCGCTGCGGCGTGATTCGGAGCCATACCCCGTGGGGTATTCTTCCGCGCCATGGGGTTCTTCGACCGATTCCGCACGCCGTCCGTCACGGCCACCGAGGCCATGGCCCTCGTGTCGGCCGGCGCCACCCTGCTCGATGTCCGTGAGAACAGCGAGTGGAACGCCGGACGGGCGCCGGGCGCCGTCCACATCCCTGCTGGACAGCTGGCCGCCCAGGCGGCCCGACGCCTCCCCAAGGGCCGGCGGGTGATCGTCGTCTGCCGCAGTGGGCATCGTGCACGAGCGGCGACGCAGACCCTCACGGGTCAGGGCATCGACGCGATCCTCCTGAAGGGCGGCATGCGCGCGTGGGAGGCGGCTGGCGGCCGGGTCGTGGTGAAGGGCAACCGGCCGGGCATGGTGGCCTGAGACCGACCCCCCCCGCAAGGACTAGCGTGGGGGCCATGACCCTCGTCGACGGTCCCACCATCGAGGTCGACTCGCTGACCAAGCGGTTCCGCCGGTCCGTGACCGCAGTCGATGACCTCTCCTTCACGGTCCAGCCCGGGCGGGTGACCGGATTCCTCGGCCCCAACGGATCGGGCAAGACGACCACCCTGCGCTGCCTGCTCGGACTGGTACGACCGACGCAGGGCCGGGCCCTCGTCGGTGGCCGTGCGTATGCCGACCTCGCCGACCCCCTGCACGTCGTGGGCGGGGCGCTCGAGGCGAGCGGCTTCCACCCCGGGCGCACCGGTCGCAACCACCTCCGGATCATCGCGACCGCCGCCCAGGTCCCGCTCAGCAGAGCAGACGACGTCCTGGAGTTCGTGGGACTCGCCGACGCGGCGCGGCGCCGGGTCGTGGAGTACTCGCTGGGGATGCGCCAGCGCCTCGCGCTCGCCGCCGCCCTGATCGGTGATCCGGGAGCGCTCATCCTCGACGAGCCGGCCAACGGCCTCGACCCCGAGGGCATCGCCTGGCTGCGCACCTTCCTCAGGGCCCGCGCCGCCGAGGGGGCCACCGTGCTCGTCTCCAGCCACGCGCTGGCGGAGATCCAGCAGACGGTCGACGACGTCGTCATCATCAACCGCGGCCGACTGGTGCACGCCGGACCACTGGCCGGCCTCGCCGATCGGAGCAGTGGCCGGGTCCTGGTCCGCTCCCCCGAGGCCGACCGCCTCATGTCCGCCCTTCGCGACGCGGGTGCACAGACCGAACCGCGGGCGGACGGCAGCTGGCTCGTGATCGGCCTGAGCCCCGCCGAGGTCGGGCACCAGGCGCATGTCGGCGGCTTCGAGCTGCACCAGCTCAGTGCGGAGCCGGACGCCCTTGAACGCATGTTCCTAGACATGACGGGAGGTGCGGCATGAGCGCCGGAGTGGGGACGATGCTCGCCACCGAGTGGCGCAAGACGGCCACGACCAAGCTCGCGTGGGTGCTGGCGATCATCGCCATCGGCTACTCGAGCCTGCAGGCCGGGATGCTCGTCCTGCTCGCGGCTCCGGGGATCCTGGATCGACTCGCCGGAACGGCGACCACGCCCACCGGGATGCTGACCAACCCCGACTACCTGACGTCGACGCTCGGGCAGGTCAGCACGGCGTCGACCTTCGTCCTCCTGATGGGCATCGTCGCCATGACCGGCGAGTACCGCCACATGACCATCACGTCCACCTACCTGGCATCCCCCAGGAGATCCCGGGTGCTGGTGGCCAAGATGCTCCTCTTCGCCGCGATCGGGGTCGCGGTGGCGGTCCTCACGATGATCGCCGTGACGATCACCCTCATGGTGGCCCTGATCCCGTTCGACCACGCGCCGCTCACCGCGGACATGTGGCTGTCCGTCCTCCTGGGCTCGGTCATCGGCCTGGTCCTCTACGCCGTTCTCGGCGTGAGCATCGGGGCACTCATTCCCAACCAGGTGGCCGCCATCGTGACGGCGCTGCTGTGGATGCTGCTGCTCGAGCCCCTGATCGGGCTGACATTCCCCAAGGTCGGGATGTGGCTCCCCGGTGATGCCCTCAAGGCTGCCATGGACGTCGGCCTGCGCAGCGAGTTCTCGGGGCAGCTCGTGTCCGCCGACACCCTGCCCGTCTGGGGCGGGATCCTGCTGCTGATCGGGTACGCGGCGGTGTTCGGGGCGATTGCCTCGCGGACGACGTTGTCACGCGACATCACCTGAGTGATGGAGCCCGGGTCACGCGACATCACCTGAGTGCTCCTCTCCCCCCGGCCGACTAACCTTGACCTTCGTTGGCCCCATGCGCCGGCGGGCCGAGGAGAGGACAGCACGTGACCACGGAGTCACCCGAGAGCCGTCTGGTGGGCTTCGGCCCCAATGAGTGGGTCGTCGATGAGATCTACCAGCAGTTCCTCGAAGACAGGAACAGCGTCGACCCCGCGTGGTGGGAGTTCTTCGAGGGCTACGCACCGCCGGACTTCTCCCCGCTGAGCAACAAGGCTCCCGAATCGCCGGTCGAGCCCACCATCGTGGTGTCGGGGACGGACGCTGCGCCGGCGCCGGCACCAGCCACACCCGCACCCGAGAAGGCCGCTCCCGTGCCCGCCGCGCACATGGCACCCGGTGCCACGAAGCTGCCCGCGCACGAGGTGGAGGCACCCCGCGAGACCCGCATCCTGCGTGGGCCGGCGGCAAGGGTCGTCGACAACATGGAGGCGAGCCTCGCCGTCCCGACGGCGACGTCGGTCCGCGGCGTGCCCGCGAAGCTCCTGATGGATAACCGCACCGTGCTCAACAACCACCTCGCCCGCGGTCGCGGAGGCAAGGTCTCGTTCACGCACCTGATCGGCTACGCCATGGTGCGCGCGCTCATCGACGTCCCGGCGATGAACAACGCCTACACCGAGGTCGACGGCAAGCCCGCCGTCGTCAACAACGCCGAGGTCAACCTGGGCCTCGCCATCGACATCGCCAAGTCGGACGGCACCCGCCAGCTGCTCGTCCCCAGCATCAAGTCGGCCCAGCGCATGGACTTCGCCACCTTCTGGGCCACGTACGAGGACCTCGTCCGCAAGGCGCGGCAGGGCAAGCTCGAGGTGAGCGACTTCCAGGGCACCACGATCACGCTGACGAACCCCGGGACCATCGGCACCCAGCTGTCCGTGGCCCGCCTCATGACCGGCCAGGGCTGCATCCTGGGCGTCGGCGCCATGGAGTACCCGGCCGAGTGGCAGGGGGCCTCGGCGGAGTCCCTCAACCGCAACGCGGTCTCCAAGATCATGACGCTCACCAGCACCTACGACCACCGGATCATCCAGGGCGCCCAGTCCGGGGAGTTCCTGCGCCGGATCCACCAGCTCCTGCTGGGCGAGGACGACTTCTACGACGAGATCTTCCGATCCCTCCGGGTCCCCTACGAGCCCATCCGCTGGGCGCAGGACATCTCCGCCAGCCACGAGACCGACCTGAACAAGACCGTCCGTGTCCAGGAGATCATCCACGCCTACCGGGTCCGCGGCCACCTCATGGCCGACACCAACCCGCTCGAGTACGAGCAGCGGATGCATCCGGATCTCGACGTCATGCAGCACGGCCTGACGCTGTGGGACCTCGACCGCGAGTTCCCCACCGGCGGGTTCGGCGGTCGGCCGCTGATGAAGCTGCGGGAGATCCTCGGCGTGCTCCGCGACTCGTACACGCGGACCATCGGCATCGAGTACATGCACATCCAGGACCCCGAGCAGCGCGAGTGGATCCAGCGACGCGTCGAGGTCCCGCATGTGAAGCCGCCGCGCGAGCTGCAGTTGCGCGTCCTGCACAAGCTGAACGAGGCCGAGGCCCTGGAGTCGTTCCTCCAGACCAAGTACGTGGGCCAGAAGCGCTTCTCCCTCGAGGGCAGCGAGTCGCTGATCCCGCTGCTCGACGAGGTGCTGCTCTGCTCATCGAACGACAGCATCGTCGAGGTCGCCATCGGCATGCCGCACCGCGGTCGCCTGAACGTCCTCACGAACATCGCGGGCAAGTCCTATGCCCAGGTCTTCAAGGAGTTCGAGGGCGACTTCGGCGAGGACCTCGTCCAGGGGTCGGGCGACGTGAAGTACCACCTCGGCACCAGCGGGGTGTTCACGGCACCCGACGGCACGACGACGCGCGTGTACCTCGCGGCGAACCCGTCCCACCTCGAGGCGGTCGACCCGGTGCTCGAGGGCATCGTGCGCGCGAAGCAGGATCGGCTCCCCCGGGAGGACGCGTTCAACGTCCTGCCGGTGCTGATCCACGGTGATGCTGCGTTCGCCGGTCAGGGCGTGGTCGCCGAGACGCTTCAGATGTCGCAGATCCAGGGCTACCGCACGGGCGGGACCCTGCACATCATCGTGAACAACCAGGTGGGCTTCACCACCAGCCCGAAGTACAGCCGCTCCTCGGTCTACCCGACCGATGTCGCGCGCATGGTGCAGGCACCGATCTTCCACGTCAACGGCGACGATCCCGAGGCCGTGATCCGCGTGGCGGAGCTCGCGTTCGACTTCCGGCAGACCTTCCACAAGGACGTCGTCATCGACCTGGTGACGTACCGGCGCCGGGGGCACAACGAGGCGGACGACCCGTCACTCACCCAGCCGTTGATGTACGCGGTCATCGACCAGAAGCGGTCGGTCCGCAAGCACTACACCGAGTCGCTGATCGGCCGCGGGGACATCACCCTCGAGCAGGCGGAGACGGCGCTGCGACACTTCCAGGAGCAGCTCGAGCTGATCTTCCAGGAGACCCGTACCAACGACTCGCAGGCGACGTTCAGCCCGTCGAAGGCGGACGTCGTCGAGCAGGGCGAGCGGCAGCTGGCACCGCAGCCGCCGGCGGGTGACATCGACACGGCGATCTCCCAGGAGGAGATCGAGACCGTCATCGCGTCGCAGTTGACGGTCCCGGAGGACTTCACCGTGCATCCGCGGCTGCAGCCTCAGCTGCAGCGCCGGGCGACCATGGTGGCCGAGGACGCGATCGACTGGGGCATGGCGGAGGCCCTCGCCGTCGGCAGCCTGCTGATGGAGGGCCGCACCGTCCGCCTCGCCGGGCAGGACGTCCGCCGCGGCACGTTCGGGCACCGGCACATGGTCATCGTGGACAGCAAGACCGGGTGGCAGTACAAGCCCCTCAAGAAGTGCTACCGGGATGGCGGCAAGCTCTACGTGTACGACTCGCTGCTCAGCGAGTTCGCGGCGGTGGGCTTCGAGTACGGCTACTCGGTGGCACGGCCTGACGCGCTGGTCATGTGGGAGGCGCAGTTCGGCGACTTCGCGAACGGCGCGCAGACCATCATCGACGAGTTCATCACCTCCGCCGAGCAGAAGTGGGGCCAGCGGTCGTCGCTGACGATGCTGCTCCCCCATGGCTACGAGGGCCAGGGGCCGGACCATTCGTCGGCACGGCCTGAGCGGTTCCTGCAGCTGTGCGCGCAGGACAACATCATCGTCGCCATGCCCAGCACGCCGGCGTCGTACTTCCACATCCTGCGGCTGCAGGCCAACGCGAAGATCGTGCGGCCCCTGGTGGTCTTCACGCCGAAGTCACTGCTGCGATCGAAGCAGGCGGTGTCGAAGAAGGAGGAGTTCACCACCGGTCACTTCCACCCGCTGATCACCGATCCGGGATTCGAGGGACCGCAGATCCGCAAGGTCATCATGTGCAGCGGCAAGGTGTACTACGACCTCGCCGCGCATCGGGCCAAGAACGGCATCACCGATGTGGCCATCCTGCGGTTCGAGCGGCTGTACCCGCTGCCGTGGCGGACCCTTCCCCCGGCGCTCCTGAAGTACCCGAATGCCGAGCTGGTCTGGGCGCAGGAGGAACCGGCCAATCAGGGTGCCTGGCCGTTCGTCGCGATCAACCTGCCGGAGATCATCGACCGCCCGGTCACGGGCATCACCCGTCCGTCGTCGTCCTCGCCTGCCTGCGGCACGCACCAGCGGCACGAGCAGGAGCAGCGCTCGGTGGTCGAGCGCGCGTTCCAGTAGCCGCCGATGTACTTCACGGATCGCGGGATCGAGGAACTCCAGCGGCGACGCGGCGAGGAGGAGGTCACCTTGGAGTGGGTGGCCGACCAGATGCGCACGTTCGTCGACCTCAATCCGGAGTTCGAGACGCCGATCGAGCGGCTGGCAACGTGGCTGGCTCGCCTCGACGACGACGAGGAGTGATCGGAAGCCCTGACGCGACCGGCTAGAAGGGTGGCGCGTGATCGGCCCGCCCAGCCGGGATGAGGTCGGGTGGCTCGTGCTGGTGGTCGGGTGGCTCGTGCTCGTAGATGCGGCCGAGGGGTGATCGCCAGGTGCAGTGGCCGGTGCGGTGGCTGGTGGTGACGTGCCAGCCGCCGTGGGTTTTCAGCTGGTGATGGTGCTTGCAGAGTGGTCCGAGGTTGTCGAGATCGGTGCGTCCGCCGTTGTCGTAGGCGGTGGCGTGGTCGACCTCGCAGGTCTCGGCCGGTCGGGTGCAGCCGGGGAACCGGCAGGTCCCGTCCCGCAGCGCGAGCAGGTGGCGCTGGAGGCCCGTGACCGCGTACCGGGCGCGACCGGCGTCGAGGATGCACCCGGCGGCGTCGGTGACCAGCTTGCGGAGCGTTGAGGACGGATCCGTATCGATCAGCAGGTCGCGGATCGTGTCGGCGGTGACCGGCTCACCGCCGATAGACCCGCCCGCAGCGGCCGGGTCGGTGTCGGTCAGCGTGGCGAGGGGAACGAGCACGCTCACCGAGGCCCGCACCTTGGCCTCGGACACCGGTCCGGTGATGGTGGCGACGCTGCCCGGGTCGCCGAGCATCAACGTCACCAGCGCGGCGACCTTCCGCTGCCCGGTGGTGATGCACCCGTCCGCGGTCTCGAACCGCGGATCCTTCGCGAGCGTGGTGATCGCGTCCATCACCGCCACTCCATGAGCCAGTGGCAGGGCGGCGGTGATCTCGCACGAGCCGTTCTCGGTCGGCGTCAGCCACACCCCGTGCTCCCG
>WGLX01000044.1 GCA_016125355.1 Actinomycetales bacterium
CGTCCGGCCGCTGAGCGGCCCCCCTGGCTCCCAGCCCGGCAACCCCGTCAGCTCGCTTCGCCCACCACGGCACCGGGCCCCGGGAAGTACAGCGACTCGTGACCGGTGTCCGACCACCGTACGAGGTAGGGCGGTCCGCCGTCCGGGCCGTGCACCTCGAGGATCTCCCCATCCCGCTCGGGGTCACTGACGTGGGTTCCGTGGACCACGATGCGGTCCCCGACCTTCGCCTGCATGGCGACCTCCCTCGCTCGCCGGTCGACAGCCTCAGATTACGACGACCATGGCAGCGAGTCATCCGCACGCGAGACGCGAACGGGGCGCTAGCGTCCACGCATGATGCTGTCGATGTTCATCCTCTGGATCGCCGTGTTCCTCGGCGCCTTCCTCAGGCGGCGTTGGACGATCCCGCTCACGCTGGTCACCCTGGCGTGGACCGCAGTGCTGCTGAAGCTGCATATGTCCTCCGACATCCCGCTCAACTTCTAGGACCCTCGTGAGTGTCGAACGGCGCGAGACGCGCATCGCCCGCATCATCAACGTCCTGGCGCTCTTCGCGCTGATCGGAGTCCTCGCCGGATCCCTCCACCTGCAGTTCGGCGTCGGCGAACAGCCCTGTCCGCTCTGCCTCATCCAGCGTTCGGCCATGATCGGCCTCGCGATCGGGCCGCTGCTCAACCTGCTCTGGGGCATGCGTCCAGCCCACTACGCGCTGAGCATCCTGGCGGCTGTCGTGGGCGGCGCGGCCAGCACGCGGCAGATCCTCCTGCACATCGCCGATCCCCGCGATCCGGGCTACGGGCCGGCCTTCGCCGGCTGGCACCTGTACACCTGGGCCTTCGCGACGTTCACGATTGCCATCGTGGGCTGCGCGGCGATGCTCCTGTGGGCGGCGCCGTTCGCCGCGAACGACGGCGGCATCCTCCGCGAACGTCGCTGGCTGCGCATGCTGGCCTTGACCGCCATCGTGTGGGTCCTCCTCGACCTTCTGGTCATCGCCATCTCCGTGGTCCCGGAGTGCGGGCTGGGGATGTGCCCCGACGATCCGGATCCGATCAACGGGCTCGGGGACGTGCCCGGCTGGGCCGCCGTCCTCAGCCTCGGCATGCTGGCCCTCGCGATCGCCGCAGGAGCCGTCCTCGATCGCCGGCTGCTGCCCGTGGAAGAGCCGCCGTCGGGCTGACCCATCGATCGCGAATCGTGCTTTCGCATCGACTCGTGTTACCGTGATGGCGCGCGCCGGCACCAGCCGCGCATGTGCGACCAGCAAGGTGAGCGCCTCAGGGCAGCCCCGCCGGACCGCACACCGAGACCACACGGTGCGCTCGCCGCAAGGCGTCCGCACCCGAAACAACGGTACGCACGCCCCTTGGCGGTGCGCGCCGAAGGAGCAAGGAACATGTACGCATACCCCCTCACCCATGCCCGCACGTCCATCGACGACGAACGCCGTGAGCCCATGGGACTCAATGAGCGCGACAGCTGCCGTCAGTGCCACGGCCCCGTGACGCGGACCGACACCTCGGGCCTGTGCTGGGCCTGCATGCCCACGCACTGACGAACGGCGACGGTCGACGACGCGTCACTCCAGCCTGATCCGGGGCAGCACGCGGTCGAGCCAGCGCGGCATCCACCAGTTGGCCCTGCCGAACAGGCTCATCACCGACGGCACCAGGACGAGTCGGACCACGAAGGCGTCGATCAGCACGGCCGATGACAGCGCCACCCCGAACAGCTTGATGGTGGCGTTCGTCGTCGGCACAAACGACAGGAAGACGCTCGTCATGATCGTCGCGGCCACCACGACGACCCGCCCGGAGCCGGCGAGGCCGAGGCGCACCGACTCCTTGTTGTCCGGATTCGACTCCCACTCCTCGCGCATCCGCGAGACGAGGAACACCTGGTAGTCCATGGACAGGCCGAACAGGATGGCGAACACCATGATCGGCAGGAACGGCAGGATCGGGCCGGTGCCGGTCACGCCCAGCAGCGAGTCCGCCATCCCCTTCTGGAAGACGGACACCGTCACGCCCAGCGCGGCGAAGAAGCTGAGGAGGCTGGTCACGGCTGCCGTCAGCGGGATCAGCAGCGAGTGGAAGAGCAGCATCAGTGCCAGGAAGCCCAGGCCGACGACGAGCAGGAGGAAGACCGGCAGTGCCGCCTGCAGCTCCGAGGTGAAGTCCTCGGAGACCGCCTGGGTGCCGCCCACGTAGATCTGCGCCCTGGTGTCCTTCGCGATCCTGGGCGCGGTGTCCGCCCGGATGCGGTCGAGCAGTTCCGTCGTCCTCTCCGAGGACGGCGTCGACTCCGGCTGCACGATCACGCTGGTGATGCGGTCGTCGTGACCCCCGAAGGCCTTGTGGTCCAGTTCGAGCAGGGGCATCATCCCGGTCGACGGGAGCGTCGAGGCGACACCCGGTGTCCGCTCCAAGTCGGACACCACGGCACGCAACGCCGCGTAGTCGTGCGGCTTGTCGGTTCGGACGGCGACGTAGAAGGGCCCGTTGACACCGTCGCCGAAGCCCTTCGCCAGGAGGTCGAAACCCACCCGCGCAGGGCTGCCCTGGGCGGCCGAGCTGTCATCGGGGAATCCCAGGGTCATCGACGCGGCCGGCCACGCAAGCACCCCCACGAGGACGAGCGCCAGCACCGCCGGGACCACCGGCATGCGTTGGAGGAGCCGGCCGTAGGCACTCCACCGGGATGTCCGCGGGTCGAACGGCTGGGGATGGCGCGCCCACGGCAGCCTGAGGCTCAGCGATCGCCGGCCCAGCAGCGAGAGCAGCGCGGGAAGCATCCACAGGGCCGACAGCATGACCATGAGCACGGTGGTGGCAGCGGCCAGGGCGAGGCCGTTGAAGAAGTCGATCCTCAGCACGAACATCCCCAGCAGCGCCACGATGACGGTGGAACCGGCGAAGGCCACGGCCTTCCCCGCCGTGCCGACGGCCGTGACGGCCGCGTCCTTGGGCTCGACGCCGTTGCGGACCCCCTGGGTGAACCGATTGAGGATGAACAGGGAGTAGTCGATGCCGACGCCCAGTCCGATCATGGCGGCGAGCGCGGGGGCGAAGGACGGGACGTCGGTGAACCGTGCCACGACGACGACCAGCAGCTGACCGGCGACCAACCCCGTGATGGCCGCGACGATGGGGAGCCCTGCGGCGATCAGCGAGCCGAAGGCAACGGCGAGGATGACGAAGGCGATGAGGAGGCCGGCCCCCTGCGAGCTGTCGGGTCCCCCTCCCGCGGCGGCGGTCGCGGTACCCGAGATGCCGATCTGCAGGTCGGGGGTCCTGGCATCGGTGATCACGCTGAGCACCCGATCCGCCTGGCTGGCGGAGAGCGCCGTCCGGTCGAACGTGACCGTGGCATAGGCGACCGAGCTGTCCTTGGCGACCGCAGATGTCGCCCGCTCCGTCGCCCCTGCCGCATCCTCCAGTCGGTGCACCTCGTCGGTCACCTTGGTCATGACCTCCTGCGCCTTGACGAGATCTGACGGCAGGGCCCTCGCGAAGTCGGCCAATGTGGTGGGATCGGCGTCCGCGAGCTTCTGCAGGTCCTCGGGCGGAAGCCCGGCGAGCCGCTGTGCGGCGGCGAAGGCATCCGTGAGGGCTTCGACATCGGCCGTGGTGATGCCGGCGACACCCACGAGACCGGACAGGTCCTTCGGCGTCATCGAGGCGAGGCCGTCGACCACGGACGCCGGCGCGCGCGCCAACTTGGCCAGCGCGGGCAGCGCCTTCGCGACGCCTGCCAGCGCTGCGGGGTCCGCCTTCTCCAGGGGCTCGAGCGCATCGAGCAACTGGACCCCCGTCTCCACCTGGGCGGCGTCGAGTCCGGTCTCCTTCTCGATCATGACGAACGCGGCGGAGCGCACGACGGCCCGGAGGTCGGTGGGCGCGGCCGGCCGGCAGTCCCTGCCGAGGGTGGTGCCGAACGGCGTCGACACGCAGGTGGTCGACGGCTGCTCCGCGAGCCGCTTCAGCATCGGCTCGATCTCGCGGCGGGTCTTCTCCGAGACGGCGGATTCACCGGAGCGGGACCACACCACCTTGATCGACGAGGACTCCTTGCCCTTGGGGGCGAGTTCAGTGAGGAGTTCCTGCGCCTTGGTCGAGGAGGCACCCGGGAGGGCGAAGCTGTCGTTGAACGAGCCCGCGAACGCCGAGGCACCGACTCCGATCGCCACCAGGAGCACGGCCCACGAGGCGAGTGCGACGACGGGATGGCGGACGGCCCAGCGGCTCATGCATGCCCCTTCGCTCGCCAGGACGGCGGTTCGGATGCGACTGGCAGCGAAACTACTGCAGGTCGGGGGCGACTCCGCGCTTCTCCGTGCCCTCGGCCACGTGGACGCGACTGCCCGGCGCCCGCTTGGCGACATAGGAGGCGACGTCGGCACGCCTCAGGACGTCGTCGGGGTCGCTCAACCTGCCGAATCCGAACGGCGTGAGACCCACGCTGATGCCGACGCCCATCTCACCGGCTGGTGACTCGATGCGGATCGCGTCGACACTCTCGATCACGGCATGAGCCGTGCGCTCCCCGACCGGGAGGGGACAGTCACTGAGGATCACGGCGAACTCGTCACCCCCCACGCGGGCGACCGTGTCGCCACCCCGGACATTGCGACGCAGCGCCTCGGCGACCGCCACGAGCATCTGGTCCCCCACTTCGTGACCGGCCTGGTCGTTGACCCGCTTGAAGCGATCCAGGTCGGCGAACAGCAGGACGTGGGTCGCCTGGTCCGCTTCTGCCCGGTCGCATAGGGCCGTCAGGCGGTCGATGAAACCGCGTCGGTTGGTCACGCCCGTGAGCTCGTCATGGGTGGCTTCGTAGGACTTCTGGAGAGCCTCGCGGCGCGACCTCCTCTCCAGACCGGTGAGGAGGATGAGCAGCGCCTCGAAGAGGTATACCCCGACCAGGGCGCCGATGAGGACGATGGGCGACGACTCGGATGGGCCGCTGGCCAGGGCCCCGGCCACGGGGATGACCTCGAGGGCCCAGGTGCGGCCGAACACCTTCATCGTCCCGATGTCGATGGGGTCCGGCTCGCCGCTGGCCAGGTCGACAGTCGGGTCCGACAGCGCGACCCGCTCTCCCAAGACCGTCGGCTCAGCTCCCGCCGTGACGTCGGTGAGCCGCAGGGTGAGGTCGTCCCACTTGCTCCCGTCGAAGACCTCGTCGGGCAGGTCCGAGAGCCGGTAGACGCCCACCGCGAATCCCTGGATCTGGTCGCGCCGTGACGCCGCATCCGAAGGCGGCTGGCCTTGCTCGAACACCGGAGTGAGGACGAGGACCCCCTTCTGCGTCCCGGTCTCCTGGACGAGGTCGACGGGCGCGGTCGCGGAGGGCGCGGCCGTGTCCGTCGCCCGGGTGATCGCCTCAAGGCGGGCCGCGTTCGACGCGATGTCGAAGCCCAGGGCAGCGGCATTGGCAGCCAGGGGCTCGATGTACTGGACCACCACGTAGCTGCGGCGACTGCCGACGGGGACGAGATTGCCGTCGGCGTCCCGTTCCGTCACCGTGAAGTCCGCACGGTCCGGCTGGGCGCGCTGCGCGGCAATGAACCCGGCAAGGTCCTCCGCCTGCACCACGGGGTTGTACGACACTGCCTGGATCGCCGGGAAGCGCACGAGCGCGGGGGCCGTGAAGACGCGGAACTCCTCGGCCGTCACCACGTCCGAGGCGAGCTCCAGGCCCTTGATGCCCTCGAGGACCTCCTGCTGGCGGCCCAGCTGGGCGAGCAGGGTCGACTGCGCGTCCTCCGCCATGTGGCGCCGCTCGGTCGCCAGCCTCTGCGCGTCGATGGAGCCGGAGGCGACCACCGAGCCGACAAGCAGGACGGCGGCGATCAACGAGGGAACGGCGATCGTCCAACGCCGTCCGTCCCAGATCCGGCGCTGGTCGGGCAGGAGCATCAAGGTGAGCGGCCCGACGACGATGATGCCGAGCGCGTCCCCCACCCACCACACCAGCCAGGCGGCCGGTGCCTGCCCGGCAGACAGGATGCCCGTCGAGACCTGTGTGACCGTGCCCACCGTAGAGGCGATCAGCGCGGACACCGGACCGGAGAGCAGCAGGAACAGCAGGACGTCGCGGGGGGTCTCCAGCGGAGACCGGGCGCCGAGATACCTGTGGGTGGCGCGACCGCCGGCAGCCGCCTGAAGGGTGGCCCCGGCCGCGACCGATACGGCGGCCACCACGGGGATCCACGACTGGACCCCCGCTCCGTACAGCGTGACGGCGTTGGTGGCCACCGAGCCCAGGAACACGCCCGGCAGCAGGCGCCACCTCCAGCGGTAGGCCACGGCGAAGGCCATGCCGGCCGCCGGCCAGAACGGGGCGGACACCCCGACCTCGGCGATGGTCAGCGAGAGGATGCCCAGAACCGCATACGCGACCGCCACCACGAGGTTCAGACCCAGCAGGCGGGGCACGCTCATCTGCTCGCTGGCCACGATCGTCCCCCTCCCCGCACCAGCCGTCCCGGTGGACCTGCCGCGTCAGTCGAAGGTGACGACCTGTCGCTGGGCACGCAACGACATCACCAGCGCCACGACCCATCCGATGATCGTCCAGCCGAGCAGGAGGTTGACCCAGAACACGGACCAGTGGGGCACGTCCCGAACGGCGGCGATCGCCCACGGGAGCATGTAGCCCCCGGTGAGGATGGCCACGATCACGGCGACGACCTTGGTGGTGGTCCACGACCGGTCAGCAGGCTCCACGCGGACATTGGTCATGGAGCGATCCTACGGGGAACCGCCGGCCAGAGGCGTGATCCCCGTAGCATCGTGCCGAGCACGGAGGCACCGTGCGGAGAGGGAGGCAGCCCCGGGTGCGCGTGCTCCACACATCGGACTGGCACCTTGGTCGACTCCTCCGCTCGGTACCCCTGGTCGACCACCAGCGGGGCTTCCTGGTCTGGCTGGCCGACCTCGCAAGCGCCCGCGAGGTCGACGCGATCCTCGTCAGCGGCGACATCTACGACCGCGCCATCCCGTCGGTCGAGGCCATCGCGGTGCTCGAGGAGGCCTTGGCGACCCTCGGCGAGGTGTGCCCGGTCATCCTCACGTCCGGGAACCACGACTCGACCGTCCGCCTCGGCTTCGCGCATCGTCTCCTGGAGAGGGCGGGCATCCACGTGCGCACGGATCCCGACGAAGTCGCAAACCCGATCACCCTCACCTCGGGTTCCGAGACGCTCCTCGTCTACGCCCTGCCCTATATGGAGCCGGAGCTCGTCCGCACCCGATGGGGGGTGGAGAAGTCGCACGATGCGGTACTGACGGCCGCGATGGACCGCGTGCGCGCGGACCTCGAGTCGCGGTCCATCTCGCCGGCTGGCGGGAGACCTCGCTCCGTGGTGATGGCTCACGCCTTCATCACCGGCGGCACAGGCAGCGACTCGGAGCGCGATGTGAGCGTGGGCGGCGTCAACGACGCCCCCGCATCCGTGTTCTCGGGCGTCGACTACGTGGCACTCGGCCACCTCCACAGCGCTCAGCAGATCGCCGGTCCCGGCGGCCCCCTCGTCCACTACAGCGGATCGCCACTCGCCTACTCGTTCTCGGAGGAGGCACACGTCAAGTCGGTGAGCCTCGTCGACCTGCCTCCCGACGGGCCCGTCACGGTCGAGACCATCGCGACCCCCGTGCCCCGGCGGCTCGCGACGATCACCGGCACGGTGGACGACCTGCTCGACGACGAGGACCTCACCCACGCGGAGGACGCCTGGGTCCGCGCCATCGTGACCGATGCCCGCCGACCGGAGCACGCCATGGACCGGCTGCAGGCCCGCTTCCCACACACCCTCGAGCTGGCATGGCTGCCGCCGCAGGCGGGACTCCCCGTCTCCCCACCGGTCGCGGGCGCGGCCGGCGGTGGTGCGGATCCCGTGGCGCTCGTGCTGGCGTTCATCGAGCACGTGACCGGCGCGGCCGCGGGCCCCGAGGACATCGCCCTCGTCCGCGAGTCCGTCGAGCGGGTTCGCATCGTGGAGATGCAGTCATGAGGCTGCACCGGCTCTCCCTGACCGGCATCGGGCCGTTCCGGCACGCCCAGGACATCGACTTCGACGACCTGGCCTCCTCGGGCCTGTTCCTCATCGAGGGGCCCACCGGCTCCGGGAAGACGACCATCATCGACGCGGTCGTCTATGCCCTGTTCGGGGTGGTGTCGGCGGGAGACGATGACTCCACGCGGATGCGCATCCGCAGCCAGTTCTGCGAGGAGACCGAGCCCACCGGTGTCGCGTGCGACTTCTCGGTGGACGGGCGGCGGTTCCGCATCACCCGGGTGCCAGCCGGCTACCGCGACCCGGACGAGCCCGAACGTCGGGCCAGGTCCCGAGGGCCCCTGCAGGTCCTCACCGAGCTGGTCGACGACGGCGAGCCCATCATCCGGACCGACCGCAGGGAGGTCGCCGCCCGGATCACCGAGATCCTCGGGATGACGGTCGACCAGTTCCGGCAACTCGTCGTGCTCCCACAGGGGCGCTTCGCCGACCTGCTCCGCCAGACGCCCGCGGATCGTCTGCGCAGCCTCGAGCCCCTGCTCGAGAACGGTCTGATGGCCGCCGTCCAGGCAGACCTGGACCAGCAGGGTCGGCAGGCCCGCCAGCGACTCGACCATGCGGACACGGTCGTCACCGGGGCCGCGGAGCAGCTCCAGGGGCGGCTGGCCGCCTGGCTGGAGTCGATGCCTCCCGAGGTGGCCTTCACGGACGCCGATGTCACGGACGACGTGCGCTGTGCCCGCGTGGCCGACATCCTCGCCGCCCTGGACCGGGAGGCCGAGCGGACAGCCACCGCCCGCGATGAGCAGGCCATCGTCGCGGAAGCGCGCCGCAAGGCGGCCGACCAGGCGAGCGAGGCGTGGTCGATCCTGTCGGACGTGACCCGGGCCGAGGAGGAGGTCGCGAGGGCGCGTGCGGCCGTCGAGCCGGCCGACGCGACCGTGGATGCGGCCGGCGCCCGACAGCGCCTCACCGAGCTGCACCGGCTCACCGGATCCCTGGCTGCCCATGCCTCGTGGGAGGCGCGGGCAGCCGATCGCCGGGCCGAGTTAGGCGCTCTCGAAGATCAGGCCGATGCCGCACGCCAGCTCATCGGCGACCTGGAGGAGGAGCGGGAGCCCCTTCCCGGTGCCCTGGCGGGACTCGAGGCGAAGCGTCAGGAGGCGGCGGCGCGGGCTGCTCGCCTGGAGTCCGCGCAGGCGGACGAACAGCGTCTCATCGGCCTGCGGGACACGGCGACGCAGCTCGATCGGGCACTGGTCGAGGTGGCGGCCCTGGCGACCAA
Source organism: Actinomycetales bacterium (assembly GCA_016125355.1). Taxonomy (GTDB): domain Bacteria; phylum Actinomycetota; class Actinomycetes; order S36-B12; family S36-B12; genus UBA10649. The sequence goes on from WGLX01000044.1 coordinate 9,309, forward strand.
GGCGCAGGAGGCGGCCGATGCCGAGGTGGCAGCCGAGCGCGCCGAGGATGCGGCGCAGGAGCACCTCCTCGGGCTCGCGCACCGGCAACGTGCGGCCTCGGCCGCCGTCCTCGCCGGCACCCTGACGCACGGTGGCGCCTGTCCGGTGTGCGGTTCGACGGAGCACCCTGCGCCCGCCGTGGGCGCCGAGGGGCTCGTCGCGGTGTCGGACGACGACATCGCCCGCGCACAGGCCCGCCTTGATTCGGCGCGCACGGCGACCGCCCAGGCTCGACAACGGGCCGTCGCGGCCCGCGCTGCGCATGACCAGGGGGCTCGGCAGCTCGCCGCCCTGCAGGGAGCCCTGGGGGACCTCGATCACGAGGGCGTGCTCCGCCAGCTCGCCGATGCCCAGTCGAGCCGCGAGGTCGCCGAAGCCGGAGCTCGCGAGGTGGCCGCCCTCGACGAGGAGATCGCCGGCATCCGCCAGCAGCTCGAACGGCTGAGCGCGCGGGCTGCCGAAGCACGCCTGCGGTTGACCGAGCTCACGTCCACGATGACGTCCCAGCGGGAGGCCGAGCGGCAACGGCAGGCGGAGATCATCGAGGTGATCGGTGACGCGGAATCGGCGACCGCCCTCCTTGAGAGTGCACAGTCACGGGTCCGTGGACTCGAATCGCTTGCGGAGGCTCTGGAAGCGCTGGCCTCGGCTCTGGCCCGAGTCCCTGCCGATCTCGCCGACGTCTCCGCCGCGGACGCGCAAGCGCACGCCACGCAGCGAGCGGCCGAGCGAGCTGAGGCCGAGGCCCTGCTGGTCACGCTCACCGAGGAGGCCGCCACGGCTGCGGCGATCCGCGATGAGTCGCGACCGTTGGCCGCCCAGCTGAACGCCGCCATCGAGGAGCGGGCGCGTGTGCGGGAGTCCGCCACGGTGCCCATGCAGCTGGCCGCACTCGTGACGGCCGACAACCGGTTGCGACTTCAGCTGCGAAGCTACGCGCTCCAGCGCCGCTTCGCCTCCGTCCTGGAGGCCGCGTCCGGGCACCTGGAGCGCATGAGCGCGGGGAAGTTCTCGTTCGCGCCCAGTGATACCACGGCCGGATCCGGCCAGTCCGGACTCGGCATCACCCTCCTTGACTCCTGGACGGGCCAGAGCCAGGACCCCAAGGCCCTCTCCGGGGGCGAGACCTTCTACGCCTCCCTGGCCCTCGCCCTGGGGCTGGCCGACGTGGTGCGGGGCGAGGCGGGCGGTTCCGCCCTCGAGACCCTCTTCGTCGATGAGGGCTTCGGATCCCTCGACCAGGACACCCTCGGCCAGGTGCTCGATCAGCTCGATGCCCTGCGGGCCGGCAATCGGGTCGTGGGCGTCGTCAGCCACGTCACGGAGATGCGGGAGTCCATCCCCGATCGGCTCGAGGTGCGCCGCGAAGAGGACAAGACGAGCGTGATTCGGCGGGCTACGGCGTAGGCTCGCACGCATGATGAGACTGCGTCGCTCAGCTGCCCTGTTGTCCACGGCCCTCGTCCTCGGTGGCATCGCCGCCCTGGGCGCGGCCCCCGCCCAGGCGATGGCCTCCGCGCCGACCGCGAAGAAGGTGACCTTGACGGTGACCGAGCTGCCCGCCCAGGTGCGCCTGATCCCGGGCGAGGCCATCAGGATCACGCTGTCCACCAACCGCACCACGGGGTACTCGTGGCACGCAGAGGGCGGATGCTGCACGGCGAACGACAAGAAGATCGCCACCATCTCCAAGGGTGTCTACAAGGCGCCAGAGAACACCGGCGGCATGGTGGGGGTTCCCGGGACCACGACCTGGACCGTGACGGCCAAGCGGGTCGGCACGACGACCATCTCGATCGTGACGCGTCCCCCGGGTGCGCAGAACACGATGCAGGACGAGACGGTGGGCACCCTCAAGCTCATCGTCATGAAGCCGGAGTAGTCGGCGACCAGTTCGCCCACAGGACGAACTCGCCGGCAGGGCGCCGAGCAGTGAGAGTGCATCCGTGAGCGTCGACCCGGTTCGCACAGGCATCGCTCTCGCGCTGCTGTTCGCGGCAGCCATCGCCGTGATGTCGGTCGGCGGCATCCGCCACCGCACGGATCTCACGGTGGCGGCGGCGCGTGCCTTCGTCCAGCTCATCGCGGTGGCCCTGGTCATCGCGTGGATCTTCACCCACCCCCAGGGAGCCGCTGTCTACCTGGGGATCATGGTGCTGGCCGCGGCATGGACGGCGAATCGCCGGATGAGGGGCGATCGCCGTGACTTCGCCGCGGTCCTCGTCGCGATCCTGCTGGGCGCAGGCGCCACCGTGCTGATCGTCGCAGCGACTGGGGCGCTGTCGTTCACCGCGCAGGCGCTCCTGCCGTTCAGCGCCCAGATGATCGGCGGCGCCATGACCACCGCGATCCTGGCGGGCATGCGCCTGCGCGACGACGTGACCGACAACCTGCCCGTGTTCGAGAACTACGTCGCTCTGGGCGCCACCTACCGTCAGGCGGGCTCGCACTTCGCGCGTCGCGCCTCGGAGCGCGCGCTCGTCCCCACCCTCGACCAGACCCGAAGTGCCGGCCTCGTCACCTTGCCCGGCGCCTTCGTGGGGATGCTCCTCGGGGGCGCCACGCCGTTGGCGGCGGCCCAGGTGCAGCTGCTGGTGCTGATCGGCCTGCTCCTCGTCCAGTCCGTCACTGCCCTGCTGACCACGCGACTGGTCAGTCCGCTCCCCGGCAATCTCGGTCGCAACGTCGCGGTCCCCTTCACGGAGTCCCCGTGAGCGAACCACTGTTCCGTCTTGAGCGCGTCACCATCGCGTACGCCGGCCAGCCGGCGGTGGTGGGCGTCACGCTGGACATTCCGGCCGGCATGGTGACCGCGCTCGTGGGCCCGAGTGGGAGCGGGAAGTCGTCGCTGCTGCGCAGCCTGAACCGGCTCAACGATCTCGCGCCCGGTGCGTCCCTCACCGGCTCGATCACCTTCGAGGGCCGCGACATCCACGATCCCCTTCTCGACCTCGTCGAGCTTCGGCGACGGGTGGGGATGGTGTTCCAGAGGCCGACCGCCTTCCCGATGTCGGTCTACGACAACGTCGCGTACGGTCCCCGCCTC